>NZ_BAAAYU010000002.1:0-1153 GCF_039536545.1 Microbacterium awajiense
GCTGCCCGATGTCGACACCGCGTACGACCCCGACCGTCCGCTGCGCACCGCCGTCATCGCCCACATCGAGGATCTCTCGATGATCGACGAGATCCTCGACCGATGCGCGATGGTGCCCGAGCCCTCGGATCTCTACATCACGGTGACGTCAGTCGACCACCGAGCCCACGTCGACTCGGCGATCGGGCGGCGGGGTCCTGAGCTGGCCGCGCGATCGACTGTGCGGGTCACCGAGTCGCGGCAGGGTCGTGACATGGCGGCGTTCCTCATCACGTGCGCCGACGTCCTGCAGGACGAGCGCTACGACCTCGTCGTCAAGCTGCACACGATCGAGCGCGGCCGTCTCGAGTTCAACGCGCGTCGCTACTTCCGACGGCATCAGTTGGAGAATCTGCTCAGCAGTCGCGGGTACGCGCGCAATCTCATCGCGCTCTTCCAGCGCGAACCCGGACTCGGCGTGGTCTTCCCCCCCACCGTGCACATCGGCTTCGGCACAATGGGGCGCGGCTGGGCCGGTGCCGTCGAGGCTGCGCACGACCTGTGCCGGGAGTTCGGCATCCGGGTTCCGCTCGACCCGATCTCGCCGCTGGCTCCGCTGGGCGGCGTGTTCGTCGCGCGACGCGAGGCGCTGGCGCTGCTGACCGATCGCACCTGGACCTGGTCGGACTTCGGTCGGCACTTCCCCCGGTCTCAGATCGGCTTCGATCGCATCCTCGAGCGGCTCGTGTCCAACGCCGCCGGCGAACTCGGCTACCACTCCCGCACGACGATCAACCGCGAGCATGCGTCGATCAGCCACACGGCCCTGGAGGAGAAGGTCGACCAGATGTTCTCGACCACGCCCGGGTATCCGGTCGATCAGATCCAGTTCCTCCACGCCGCGGGATGGGCGGGCCATGGCGGACCGGTCAGCATCCTGCGCATGTATCTGCGCATGAACCGTCCGGGTCTGAGCCGGGCGTTCGAGCCGCTGTTCGCGATCGCGTGGCGGGTGCTCGAGCGCGTCCGTCGCATGCGCGACAGGCTGCGGGGTCGCCGATCACCGGGCGAGATCGCACAGGAGAGTTCCCGCATATGAGCACGACGGCGGTGGGTGCGGTTCCGGCGGTGTTTCCGGTGGGGGGTCGCCGGTTGGTGGTGTACGTGGTGTACG
>NZ_BAAAYU010000003.1:0-33512 GCF_039536545.1 Microbacterium awajiense
GCTGCCCGATGTCGACACCGCGTACGACCCCGACCGTCCGCTGCGCACCGCCGTCATCGCCCACATCTTCTACGTGGACATGACCGACGAGATCCTCGACCGTGCCGACACGCTCCCCGGCGGATACGACCTCATCGTCACGACGCCCGATCCGCAGCGGGCAAGCGCCATCCGCGAAGTGCTCGCCCGTCGTCGGCCGGCCGAACGGCGCTCGGAGGTGCGTATCGTCGAGAACGACGGCCGCGACCAGAGTGCGTTCCTCATCGGCTGTCGCGACGTCCTGCTCGGCGACGACTACGACCTCATCGTCAAACTGCACTCGAAGAAGACGCCTCAGGACGGCTTCAACGTGGGCCGGTACTTCAAGGACCAGCAGTTCAGCAACCTGCTGAACAGCCCCGGATACAGCGCGAATCTGGTGGCGCTGTTCCAGGCGGAACCGGGGCTGGGGCTGGTCTATCCGCCCACAGTCCACATCGGCTACCCCACGATGGGCCGCGGATGGTGGTCGAACCTGGCCGGCTTCGAGAAGATCGCCGAACAACTCGGCATCCGCGTCCCCCTCGATGAGATCTCGCCCCTCGCGCCGTACGGCTCGATGTACGCGGCACGTCCAGAGGCGCTGCGTCTGCTCGTCGAGCACGAGTGGAAGTACTCGGACTTCGGCGGCGCCGAGGCGTACCGCGACGGCGGGCTCGCCCACATCCTCGAGCGCGTTCCGTCGTACGCAGCGGGCGAGCTCGGCTACCACACGCGCACCGCGCTGACCGGCGAGCACCTGTCGATCAGCCATACGGCGTTCGAGTTCAACCTCGACCAGATGTCGGTGACGATCCCCGGCTTCACGCTCGACCAGATCCAGTTCCTCAAGAGGGCGGGCTACGTCGGCGACGGGGGGTGGCGCGACTTCCTCGCGATGTACCTGCGTCTGAACCACCGCGACGAGGGGATGCTGCGCACCACGCTGCGCAGGGTGCGCTGGGCCGGCTCACGCGTGCGTCGCACCGTCCGTCGCGCGCTCCCGCGGGGGCGTCGTGGCAGAGCCTGAGCCCGCTGTGGGCTCGTATAGACTGTCGCTTCAGCTCACCAGAGCAGCGCGCCGCGCACCCGAATCGCGGCCACGTATCGAGAGCATCACACAGTGAAGATCGTCATGACCCTGATGGTCCGCGATGAAGCGGACGTCATCGGTGCCATGTTGCAGCATCATCGCGCACAGGGCATCGACCATGTGCTCATCACCGACAACGCATCGGTCGACGGCACCCCCGAGATCCTCGACGAGTTCGCTCGCGACGGATTCGCCACCGTCTGGCACGACCCCGTGCACCGCAAGCAGCAGTACGTCACCGTGACCCGCATGGCCCGGTACGCCGCGACCGAACTCGGCGCGGACTGGGTCGTCAACGCCGATGCCGACGAGTTCTGGGTGACGCGGACGCCGGGGTCGACCGTGCGCGACGCCCTCGCCGCGGTCTCGGACGATGTCTCGAGCCTGACGGTGCCGGTCGTGAACCTGACCGGTGCCCCGGCGCGGGACGGAAGCGGGCTGGATCGACTCGTGTACCGCGACGAGCGCTCAGACGCTGAGATCAACGCCGCGGGCATCCCGTTCCACCCGACCCCCGATGCCGTGCACCGCGCGCACCCCGAGGTCGAGGTCAGTCAAGGCAATCACGTCGCGACCGCGCCGGGGTGGGCCGAGGCCGGCCACGCCTCCGACCTCGAGGTGCTGCACCTGCCGTGGCGCTCATGGCGCCAGTACTCGCACAAGGTGCGCGTGTCGGGGGAGGCGTATCTCGCCAATCCCGAACTCGCGCCGAGCCCACGACACCACGGCATGCAGGACTTCCGACGGTGGCAGGGCGGTCGGCTCGAAATGACGTACGTGGCGAAGCATCCGACCGCCGGCGAACTCGCCGAGCAGTCTGCGTCCGGCGCCCTCGTGCGCGACGACCGGCTCGCCGCCCTCGTCGCCTCCGGCTTTCCGGGTCGGGTTCCCGATGATCCGTACCGAGCCGACGAGCAGGAGCGTCTCGCGGCGATCGGGCGCGCTCTCACCGGCCTCGAGGCGGAGTACGAGCCGATCGTCCATGAACTGCGGACGACGAACGCGCAGCTGCTCGGCGACCGGAACCGGCTCGAGGGCGAGGTGGAACACCTGCGCGAGCTGCTCGCGGAACTGGAGGGCTACCGCAACCGACGCGTCGTGAAGGCGGCCGACGCCGTGGGGCGACAGCTGCGTCGCATCCAGGGTGGACGCGACCGGGCCACGGCCGCGGATAGCTAGAATCCTTTGGTGACCAACAGTTCTGCCGCTGCCCGGCGCTTCGAACGCCTCGCGGCGACCCCGTTGCGCACGGTCGGCCCGGCGAGCGGTCTCGGGCTCGGCAGTTTCGTCGCGTCGCTGCGCGATCTCGGTGCGCACCGGGAGATGCTCGGGCTCCTGGTCCGGCGCGACCTGAAGGCGAAGTACAAGGACTCCGCGCTCGGCCTGTTCTGGTCGCTGGCCCGGCCGCTCATGCAGCTCGCCATCTACTTCGTGGTGGTCGGGCAGTTCCTGCAGGCGGCCCGCGGCATTCCGGACTTCGCGGTCTACATCTTCGCGGGCCTGGTCGCTGTCGGACTGTTCACCGAGATCGTGGTCGGAGCGACGGGATCCATCCTGTCGAACTCAGGCCTGGTCAAGAAGGTCTACGTACCTCGCGAGCTGTTCCCGCTCGCGAGCGTCGGCTCGGCGATCTTCAACTTCGGCATGCAGTTGATCATCCTGTTCGGCGCGACCCTGCTCGTGGGAGCCTTCCCGTGGCACGTCGAGATCCTCTACGTCTTCCCCTCCGTGGCCTTGCTGCTCGTCTTCGGCACGGCGGTCGGGCTGTTCACATCGGCGCTGAACGTGTACCTGCGCGACGTCCAGTACCTCGTCGAGGTCGCGACGATGGTGCTGTTCTGGGCCAGCCCGGTGGTGTACTCCTGGCAGATGGTCAGCCAGCTCCTCGGTCCCGGAATCGCGCTGGAGATCTACACCGACAACCCGCTGACCCTCGCGGTGCTCGGCTTCCAGAAGGCCTTCTGGGTGGCCGGAGCCGATGCCGTACAACCCGACGATCTGCTGCTGCGGATGCTCGTGGCGCTCGGGATCGGGCTCGTTCTGCTGTTCGCCGCGCACCGCGCCTTCCTCCGCCTGCAGGGCGACTTCGCCCAGGAGATGTGACATGACCTCCCGAGACCCCGACACGAACATCCGATGACCCTCGCCTCCCTCCCCGCCCCTCCGCCCGAGGTGATCGAGCTCGTCGATGTCTCCAAGCGCTTCATCGTCCGCAAGGACTCTTCGATCAAGGAGCGCATCGTCACCCTCGGTCGCGCCGGTCGCCGGCACCGCCAGGAGTTCTGGGCGCTGCGCGAGCTCTCGCTCGACATCCACGCGGGCAGCACGATCGGCCTGATCGGTCACAACGGGTCGGGCAAGAGCACGCTGCTCAAAGTCATCGGCGGCATCATCCAGCCGACCTCGGGCACGGTGCGGCAACGGGGACGCATCGCGGCGCTGCTCGAGCTGGGTGCGGGATTCCACCCCGACCTGACGGGCCGCGAGAATGTCTTCCTGAACGCGTCGGTGCTGGGACTGAGCCGTGACGAGACCGAAGAGCAGTTCGACGAGATCGTCGAGTTCGCCGGCATCGGCGACTTCATCGACACGCAGGTCAAGTTCTACTCGTCGGGCATGTACGTGCGCCTCGCGTTCGCCGTCGCGGTGCACACCGATCCCGACATCCTCCTGGTCGACGAGGTGCTGGCCGTCGGCGACGAGGCGTTCCAGCGCAAGTGCCTCGACAAGATCCGCACCTTCCAGGAGGAGGGCCGCACGATCATCATCGTGAGCCACAGCCTCGGCCAGATCACCGAGCTGTGCGACCGGGCGGTGCTGCTCAACCGTGGCGAGGTCGTCTACGACGGCGACGCGGTCACCGCGGTGGCGCGGTTCCGCGACCTGCTCGAGGAGCGCCGGCTCGAGGGCGAGGCACGCCGGCGCGGCGTCGCCGTGGGCGACCTCCACGATCCCGTGATCCTGGGATCCTCGCTCGAGGTCGTGGATCCGGGCCCGGGCGGCACCGTGCAGCCCGGCAGCGGGCTGATCGTCACCATCGATCTCGACATCACGAGGCCCATGGACGATCTCAACGTCGCGATCCAGGTCGACAACACGCTGGGGAGCCCCGTCTACGGCACCTCCAGCCGGTCGATGGGCATCACGATGCCGCCGGTGGTGGGTCGCCGCCGCGTGCGCATCCGACTGCGGGACACCCGCTTCGGCGCGGGGAAGTACTTCATCAATGTGTCGCTGCTCGACTCGGCGGGGCGCCACCTGCACGACACGCCGCAGGCGTGCTCGTTCGTCGCGACGCCGTACGCGCGCGCCACCGGTTCGGTCTTCATCGAGTCCGAGTTCGACGACGAGGGCGAGATCTGACCGTCGCGGCTGATCAGCCCGACTGACGTTCCCGGCGGCCGCGGGCCTTGTCGATCGCCCGTCGGACGCCTCCCGTGCGGAGGTAGTACATCACCAGCGCCGCGTCACGGCGGCGGCCCTTCGGCATCGAGAGGATCCTGTCGAAGTCCGCCTGCTGTCGGCGCTCGCTGGGTGAGGCCGCACGGTCGGGCGCGACGGCGGGCGCCTCGCAGAACTCCCGCAGCGGCGCGAGGACCCGCTCCCACGTGAACTCTTCGCGCACGCTGTCGATCGCCGTGATCGCCGATGCCCGCAGATCGTCGTCGTAGAGCACGTCGACGATGGCGTCAGCGAGGGCGTCGGGATCGGCGGGGGGAACCACCCGGCCGAGACCCCGCTCGCGCACGAGATCGGCGAAACCGTCTCCGTCGGTCGTGATGATCGGCAGGCGCGCCCACAGGTAGTCGAGCAGTCGGGTGCGGAACGAGAAGCGGGTCTCGAGGTGCACGGGATGCGTGCTGACGCCCGCATCCGCGTCGAGGAGGTAGTTGATGCGATCGTCGTAGTCGACCCAGTTCTCGTTGAAGAACACGTTCCGGTCGGTCAGACCCAACTCGTCCGAGGTGCGCACGGTCTCGGCGAGCACCTGCATCTCGGGCACATCCGGATTGAAGTGGCGCGCGCTCATGAAGAAGAGCTTCACTTCGGGATGCCGCGTCGCGACCGATCCGACCGCTCTCACCAGCGTGACGGGGTCGAACCAGTCGTAGATGCCGCCGCCCCAGATGAGCACCTTGTCGTCGGGGCCGATGCCGTCGACCGTGCCCTTGAGTCCGTGCCGGGTCTGCGAGGCGGGTCCCGAGGGCAGCCCGAACGGAACGATCCGCACGAACGAGTCGAAGGAGGGGTCGGCGGAGTAGGTCAGCGGGTTGATGCGGCCCGCGGCCGAAAGCGCGCCGAGCCAGAGGGTCTGCTGTCGCTCGGATGCGCAGAGGAAGCAGTCGGCGCGCGACAGCTGCTCGTTCAGCAGGGACACCGCCTTGGTGACCTCCTCGTTCCACCGGGTCGCGTCGAGGTGCTTGTTCTGCTCGAGCTGCTCGAGGTGGAACGGGTCGTAGAGGTCGGCGACGACGATCTTGTCGGTTCGCGCGATGCTCGGGAAGATGCGGAAGGAGACGCCCTGGACGATGATCACGTCCGCCCAGCGTTCGTGCACCGACATGGCGGCGTCGTCGGTCTCGCGGACGTGATGCAGCTCGAAGGCGTCGGCGGTCCGCTCGATCGCAGCCCACGACACCACGCGCACATCGCACGAGGTCGAGATCTCCTCGGCCATGCTCCACACGCGGATCGCGGGACCGGCCATGCGCGCCCCGATGCGATCGCCGGTGATGATCAGGACGCGGGTCCGCGTCGAATCGGCCTCAGCCCGCGGCGATGGGTTCACGATCATCCCGGGCTGCGGGTGCGTCATGCAGGACCGGCGGCAGGTCCGTCCTCACGAAGCGGATCGCCATCACCAGCGCGAGCACTGCGAGGGCGGCGGCCGCGACCGTGATCACGATGGCGCCGGGGATGCCGGCCGGCGTGTGGACGAGCCAGTCTCCGATGCCGGTGTAGACGGCGCGGAACTCGACGACGATGCCGGCGAGTCCGATCGCCGCGAACACCGCAAGCAGCCCGACCCCCGTCGCCCGACGGCGATCCGGCGACACGAGCCTGAGCCAGGCGACTGCGCTGAGCACCACCAGCGGTACGAGGACGACGAAGAAGTAGCGCCCCTGCATGCCGGCCGGCAGCTGGGTGCGTACGTACGTCGGCCAGGTCTGTGTGACGAGCCCGACGAGGAACAGCAGCGGCATCGACGCGAGCAGCACCATGCGCCAGCGCACGGCCGAGCGACGGAACGCGAAGCCGACGACCACGGCGAGTGCGACCACCGTGAGGATGTCGGTGAGGATCACGGGCATCGGATGGTTGAGCCAGCCGAAGTTGCCCCAGAAGCTCAACGACACGCGACCCCACATCTGATCGATGTACCAAGTGACGCTCGGACCCTGGCCCTCGGGGAACGGGTTGTCGGGGTAGCGGAGTCCGGCCGGCTGCAGGCGGCCGAACACGAGCAGGTTGCGCAGCCACCACCAGCCGCCCAGCAGTGCGACCGCCATCGCTGCGGCGGCGCGGAGCAGACGGTGCGACAGGGTCAGTTCGCGCGGCCACAGCAACAGCACGAGACCCGCGAAGGCGACCAGCGGCACGGCGGTGCCCTTGGTGAACAGCGCCAAGGCCAGTGCGAGCCCGAGGCCGATGGTGGTGAGCCATCGCGTATCACCGGTCATGATGCGGATGCCGAGCCACATGACCGCGCACGAGAAGGCGATCGTCGCCGAATCGTTCGAGGCCGAACCCATGATGTGGGCGAGCTGGGGCACCGCGAACACCGTGGCAGCGCCGACGATGGCCGCCTTGGGCGACCCGGTCAGTCTTCGCACGCTCTGCCACAGGAAGAACGGCAGCGGCACGACGAAGATCAGGCCGGCCAGTCGCACGGCCAGCAGCGCCTGGTCGGCACGGATGTCTTCGAAGGCGATCGCGCGCAGCACCGTGCCGGTGTACGCGTAGTAGAGGGGCGGGTGCTGCGTCATCTGGTCGACGCCGTGATATCCCGGCTGCGATTGCGCCAGCTCCGCGAAGGTCGAACGCTCCGAGGCAGGCGTGCTCTGCTGGCCGCGCGCGGCGAGCACCTTGTTCTGCACCTCGGCGGTGCCGGGGTCCGGCCACTCCCAGCCTTCGGCAAGGCGGATCGAGCTGTTCAGGTGGAGCGGCTCGTCCGGCGCATCGTAGATCGGGGTCAGGATGCCCCAGAACGTGACGAGCGCGACGAACGCGGCCGTGATCGCACCGAGCGTCCACCACTCGAGGCGGCCGGCGGGAGGGGCGCTCGGGATCTCCATCGAAGTGTGAGAGGTCATCGGCGGCGCTCCGCTGTGTCGATCGGCACGTGTTTCCTTCGTCTGTCGGCGGCGCGCACCGGACGGGCACCACTCCGCGATGATACCCGACCGCCGCTGGCGGGCCGATGAGTGGGGGTGCGGCGACGCGGATGGCAGAATCGACTCGCGCCCGGTCGTCTGCACCGCCCTCGAGATCTGCCTCCACCTGGAAGGACCTGCCCTTCGGCATCCCGCTCATGTCCCATGTCCTTCAGCACGTGGTGCTGCCCGGTGAGCTCGATCACGAGGTGCTGCCGCTCTATGTGCGTGCGGACTCCGGCCTGCGCGTGGATGGCCGCCGTAGCGTAACGATCGAACCGGGTCGCACCGTCTCGTTCGCGTCGTACTTCAACGCGTTCCCCGCCGCGTACTGGCGCCGCTGGGCGGCACTCGAGTCGGTGACGCTCGTCGTCGACATCGGCGGGACCGCGGATGTCGCACTCATGGCATCCGACCCCGACGGGCGTGCGCACCGCGTCGACTTTCGTGAAGCGACGACCGGGCGCATCGAGTTCGATACGCCGCTGAGCGGCTTCGCCGACGGTGGATGGCTCTGGTTCGACGTCGCCGCATCGAGCGAGGCGGTCGCCGTGCGCGACGCGCGCTGGGTCGCGACGAGCGCTCCGCGGGTCGAGCCGCGCGCGAGTGTCGGCATCACGACGTTCAACAAGCCCGACTACTGCGTGGCCACCCTCTCCGCGCTCGCGGAAGACCGAAGCCTCGATGACGTCGTGGAGCGGGTGATCGTCGTCGACCAGGGTGACCGACGCGTCGAGGCGGAGGAGGGGTTCGCCGCCGCGGCGTCGGCGCTCGGCCGTCGGCTCCGACTGGTGCGCCAGCCGAACCTCGGCGGCTCGGGCGGCTATGCCCGGGTGATGGACGAGGTCGATCGGTCTTCCGAGCCTTTCGCGCTGCTGATGGACGATGACGTCCACGTCGAGCCGGAAGCGGTCCGTCGCGCGATCGTGTTCGCCGCATACTGCAGCCGGCCCACGATCGTCGGCGGGCACATGCTCGATCTGTTCCACCGGACCAAGCTCTACGCGTGGGCGGAGGTCGTCGACGAAGTGCCGTTCATGTGGCGTGCCGAGCACGCCGAGCGGATGCCGCTCGACCTCGCCGGCACCGACCTGCGCGAGGAGCCTCTCCTGCACCGCCCGATGGAGGCCGACTACAACGGCTGGTGGATGTGCGTCATCCCGCGCGAGGCGATCACCCGGACGGGACTGCCGCTTCCCGCCTTCATCAAGTGGGACGACGCGGAGTACGCTCTGCGGGCGCGGGCGCAGGGGATCCCCACGGTCACGCTGCCCGGCGTGGCGCTCTGGCACATGTCGTGGGAGGGCAAGGACGACCACGTCGACTGGCAGGCCTACTTCCATGCGCGCAACCGCATCGTCACCGCGCTGCTCCACTCGAGCGTCCCCCGCGGCGGCACACTGCTCGTGCACAGCAGACGTGTCGACCTCAAGCACGTCCTGAGCATGCAGTACTACCCGGTGGCCCTGCGGCACACCGCGCTCGAGGCGGTGCTCGGCGGCCCCGAGCACATGCACGACGACCTGCGCACCGCGCTGGGCAGGGCTCGCGCGCTCGCCGCAGAGTTCCCCGAGACGGCGGACGCCCCCGCTGACGCGGCCGCGCCGGCGGCACCCCCATGGCCCGACGACGAGTCGGACATGCCTGCCGGCCGGCGTCTGAAGGCGTTCACGCTGTCCGCGCTGCTGTCCGCGTGGTTCCATCGTCCCCGGGGTCTCGCGCACGGCATCGACGTCGCGCTCGATGCACGCCACGCGCGGTGGTGGCGCCTGAGCAGGTACGACAGCGCGCTCGTGACGGCGGCGGGATCGGGGCGCCGACACCTCTACGTGCGGGACCGCGTCGCCGCGCGGAGGCTGCTGCGCGAGAGCGCCAGGCTGCATCGCCGACTGCGGCGCGAATGGCCGCGGCTCGTGCAGCGCTATCGGGCTGCCGACCTCACGTCGTCGCGGGCCTGGGCGCACACTTTCGAAGCGGCGGAGGCGCGATGAGCGATGACCGAGCCCGGCCCAGGATCGCCGTCGTCGGTCCGGTGAGCCCCTATCGAGGTGGGATCTCGCAGTACACCGAGTCGCTGGCATCCGCCCTCGCGGACGTCGCGGATGTGAGCGTCTTCTCGTTCTCGAAGCAGTACCCGCGCCTGCTGTACCCGGGTGACACCGACGTGGATCCGACCCGCGGCCGGCTCGCGCACGCCCAGTATGTGCTCAGCGCCACCTCGCCGTGGTCGTGGTGGCGCACCGTCGACCGCATCATCGCGGCGCAGCCCGATCTCGTCGTGGTCGACTGGTGGACCCTCTTCTGGCAGCCGTGGTCCGCATACCTGGCCCGACGGCTGCGCCGGCGCGGCATCCGGGTCGTCTTCCTGTGCCACAACCTCGTCGACCACGACGCGGGCGGCCTGCGCACGCGGCTGACGCGGGGGATGCTGCGCGCCGCCGACGGCTACGTCGTCCACGGTTCGGCGATGCGCGCCGACCTGGAGCGCCTCGTGCCCGGCGCCACGGTGCTGCAGCGACCGCACCCGGTGTACGACCGGTTCCCCGAACCCGCGCATCGCTGGGCGCCACGGGCACGACTCGACCTGTTGTTCTTCGGCTTCATCCGGCCGTACAAGGGGCTGGACACCCTCCTCGACGCGATGGCCCTGCTCGATGATGATGACGTCGCCCTCTCGGTGGTCGGCGAGGCCTGGGGGGAGGGGCAGGACGCCCTGCGCGCGCGCATCGAGTCCCTCGGCGCCGAAGCGGTGCTGCACTACGTCGACGACCACGCCGCAGCGGACTACTTCGCGCGCGCGGATCTCGTCGTCCTGCCGTACCGTTCCGCGACCGGCAGCGGCGTCGTGTCGGCGGCGTACCACTACCTGACGCCTGTGCTCGCTACGCGGGTGGGGGGCATCCCGGACGTGGTCGACGACACCACCGGATTCCTGGTGCCGCCGGACGATCCCGGTGCGCTCGCACAGGCCATCCGGGGCATCACCCGAGAGGCCTGCCGCGCGCTTCAGCCCGGGATCGGGGACTTCGCGCAACGCAACAGCTGGCGCGGATTCGCGCGGGCGATCGTGGACGAGTTCGTCGGCGGTCCCCGGCTCTCACCGGGTTCCGAGCAAGCGCTGGGCTAGAATCCTGGGAGTCCCGTGAGCCGGCCGTACTCCGGCGCGCACGTCGCCGCCCGAAAGGATCCGCATGCGCCTGTTCATTCAGGTTCCCTGTCTGAACGAGGAGGAGACCCTCCCGGCGGTCTTGGAGAGCATCCCTCAGCAGATCGACGGGGTCGACGAAGTCTTCATCCTCATCATCGACGACGGCTCGACCGATCGCACCGTGGAGGTGGCTCGCGAACACGGCGTCGAGCACTTCGTCTTCCACACCCGCAACATGGGTCTGGCGCGGTCGTTCCGGGACGGTGTGGACTACGCGCTTCAGCACGGTGCCGACATCGTCGTGAACACCGACGGAGACAATCAGTACCCGCAGGACCGCATCGCCGACCTCGTGCAGCCCATCCTCGCCGGTGACGCGGACATCGTCATCGGCGACCGGCAGACCAAGACGATCGCGCACTTCTCGCCGTTCAAGAAGCTCATGCAGGGCGTGGGGAGTTCGGTGGTCAACTTCGCCGCCGAGACGGACCTGCCCGATGCCGCCAGCGGGTTCCGCGCGTACTCTCGGGAAAGCCTCGTCCGCCTCAATGTCGTGACGCAGTTCAGCTACTGCATGGAGACGATCATCCAGGCGGGGAACAAGCGGCTCCGCATCGCGAGCGTCCCCGTCACGACGAACGCGAAGACCCGTGAGTCGCGGCTGTTCAAGAACATCTTCCAGCACATGGGCCGATCCGGTCAGGCGATCATGCGCAGCTACATCATGTTCAAGCCGCACATGGTCTTCCTCACCCTCGCCGCGCTCTTCTTCCTTGGAGCGGCGATCCCGTTCGGTCGCTTCCTGGTGCTGAACTGGATGGGCGTCGCCGGTGACCACATCCAGTCGCTCGTGTTCGGTGGTTCGATGCTGGTCGGATCGCTCCTGTGCCTGGCGCTGCTGGTGATCTCGGACATGCTCCGCACGAACCGGACGCTGCTCGAGGACAGCCTCGAGAGGATCAAGCTCATCCAGTACGCACCCGATCGCACGCTCGACCCCCACCGGTCGGCTGACGTCGACGCCGCGCGGCATCCGTCGCTGCCCGTCAGCGTCGACGCCATCGAGGCCCATCGCCGCTCGACCGAGCCGGCTTCGCGGACGAAGGACTCCGAGGTCGCCTGAGCGTGGACCTGCTCGTCGTCGGGTCGGGATTCTTCGGCCTCACCATCGCCGAGCGCGCGGCCGCATCCGGCCGTCGCGTCACGGTCATCGATCGGCGCAGTCACATCGGGGGGAACGCCTACAGCGAGGACGACCCTGCCACGGGCATCGAAGTGCACCGCTACGGCGCGCACCTGTTCCACACGTCGAACCCCGCGGTGTGGGAGTACGTCAACCGCTTCACCGGCTTCACCGACTACGTGCACCGCGTGTACACGAACCATCGGGGTGTCGTCTATCCGCTGCCTATCAACCTCGGCACGATCAATCAGTTCTTCGCCGCCGCCTATTCGCCCGATCAGGCGCGTGAACTCGTCCTCGAGCAGGCGGGGGAGTTCGACGTGAAGACCGCCGCCAACCTCGAGGAGAAGGGCATCGCGCTCATCGGGCGTCCGCTCTACGAGGCGTTCATCCGCGACTACACGGCCAAGCAGTGGCAGACCGACCCGAAGGAGCTGCCCGCCGAGGTCATCAGTCGGCTGCCGGTGCGCTACACCTACGACAATCGCTACTTCAACGACACGTGGGAGGGGCTCCCCGTCGACGGCTATACCGCGTGGCTGGAGCGGATGGCCGACCACCCCCTCATCGAGGTGAAGCTCGACACCGACTTCTTCGACCGGACCCAACCTCTGCACAAAGCAGCCGTGGTGGGTCAGCTGCCCGTCGTCTACACCGGCCCGGTCGACCGCTACTTCGACTACGCCGAAGGCGCGCTGTCCTGGCGCACGCTCGACTTCGAGCGCGAGGTGCTCGAGACCGGCGACTTCCAGGGCACGTCGGTGATGAACTACGCCGACGCCGACGTGCCGTTCACGCGCATCCACGAATTCCGTCACTTCCACCCCGAGCGCAAGGATCGCTACCCGACGGACCGCACGGTCGTGATGCGGGAGTTCTCGCGCTTCGCCGACCGCGACGACGAGCCGTACTACCCGGTGAACACGCCGCAGGACCGGGCGGGCCTGCTGGCGTACCGCGACCTGACCAAGGGCGAGGACCGGGTGCTGTTCGGCGGGCGCCTCGGCACCTATCAGTACCTCGACATGCACATGGCCATCGGCTCCGCGTTGTCGATGTGGCAGAACCAGCTCGCGTGACCGTCGCCCATAGACTCGCATCGTGACCACCGCCGCCGTCGGTGCGCCCGGCTCCCTCCGGCGCTACCTGCACTCGCTGTGGCTGCTGTCGGCGCGCGATCTGCGCGTGCGCTACGCCACGAGCGCCCTCGGGTACCTGTGGTCGGTGCTCGACCCGCTCGTGATGAGCGCGATCTACTGGTTCGTCTTCACCCAGATCTTCGGTCGCGGTGTGGGCGAGGAGCCGTACATCGTCTTCCTCATCACGGCGCTGCTGCCCTGGGTGTGGTTCAACTCGGCCGTGACCGACTTCACACGGGCGTTCAACAAGGATGCGCGTCTGGTGCGGTCCACGGCGATACCGCGCTCCATCTGGGTGAATCGGATCGTGCTGAGCAAGGGGATCGAGTTCCTCTTCTCACTGCCGGTCCTCGCGCTGTTCGTGATCGTCTCGCAGTACTCCGCCCTGCCCGCGCAGATCGGCTGGGGACTGCTGTGGTTCCCGGTGGCGGTGCTGCTGCAGACGATGCTGCTGGTGGGGATCGGCCTCATCGTCGCGCCGCTGTGCGTGCTGTGGGGCGACCTGGAGCGCACGACGCGGCTGGTCCTGCGGGCGCTGTTCTACGCCACACCGATCATCTACGGGGTCACCGACCTTCCCGGCGGGTTCGCCGAAGCGGCCGCGTTCAACCCGCTCGCGGGCATCTTCACGCTCTACCGGATGGGCTTCTTCCCCGATCAGTGGGACACCCTGAGCGTCGTGGTCGGTGCCGTCATGAGCGTCGTCTTCCTCGGCCTGGGAGTGATCACCTTCCGCCGACTCGAGCGTCCGGTGCTGAAGGAGCTGTGATGGCGGCATCCGATCTCGCGATCCGCGTGCACGACCTCGGTGTGCGCTTCCGGCGCAACCGACGCGGACGCCGCAACATCAAGGACCTGTTCGCCGGATCGTCGCGTCGGTCCAAGCCGAACGAGTTCTGGGCGCTGCGCGAGGTGAGCTTCGACGTGCGCGCCGGCGAGTCGATCGGCGTGGTCGGGCGCAACGGTCAGGGCAAGTCGACGCTGCTCAAGCTCGTCGCGGGCGTGCTGCTGCCCGACGAGGGCGGTGTCGATGTGATCGGCGGCGTCGCGCCCCTCATCGAGATCACCGGCGGCTTCGTGGGCGACCTCACGGTGCGCGAGAACGTCAAGCTCACGGCGGGTCTGCACGGTATGACACGCGCCGAGGTCGCGCGCCGCTACGACGGGATCATCGACTTCGCCGAGCTCCACGACTTCCAGGACACGCCCTACAAGCACCTGTCGAACGGCATGAAGGTGCGCCTCGCGTTCTCGGTCGTGTCACAGCTGCCCGAGCCCATCCTGCTCGTAGACGAGGTGCTCGCCGTCGGCGACAAGGCGTTCCGAGAGAAGTGCTATCGCCGCATCGACGAACTGCTCGCCGAGGGGCGCACGCTCTTCTTCGTCAGTCACAACGAACGCGACCTGCGCCGCTTCTGCACGCGCGGGCTCTACCTCGACAGGGGCGCGCTGGTGCTGGACGGGCCGCTCGACGAGGTGCTCGCCCGCTACGATGCCGACAGCGGGGTGTGAGATGACCACACCCACACGCGTCACGGCCGACTCGTCACCACGCCGTCGGCCGGCGTCCGTCGAGGTCGGTCGCATCGCCGAGATCGACGGACTGCGAGCGATCGCTCTCACGCTCGTCGTCGTCTACCACCTGTTCGGCCACGGGCGGGTGTCGGGCGGCGTCGACGTCTTCCTCTTCGTGTCGGGAGTGGTGATCGCGCTGTCCCTCGCGCGCGGCTTCGCCCATCGCCGTCCGGTCGGCGTGCTCTCGCGCTGGGCGCGCACGTTCGCGCGACTGGCCCCGCCGGCGGCGATCGTCCTGCTGTTCGTCATCGTGCTGTCGTTGACCGTCCTGCCCCCGTGGTCGCGCGCGCAGAACCTCACCGAGGTGGCGTCGGCCGCGCTGTACGTCGAGAACTGGCAGCTCATCGCTTCGCAGCTCGCCTACGGCGCGCCCGGTCCGCTCACCAGTCCGGTGCAGCACTTCTGGTCGCTGTCGATCCAGGGCCAGCTGTTCCTGCTCGTCCCGCTCGTCGCGGCCGCGGTGTTCTGGCTGTGGCGCTCCCGCCGGCGGCCGGTCGCGCTGCTGTGGTGGATCGTCGGCGCCGCCACGGCGGCATCCTTCGTCTACGCGGTCTGGCTCCAGGCCCGCGCCCCGCAGGTCGCCTACTTCGACACCATGGCGCGGTTCTGGGAGTTCGGCGGCGGCATGCTGCTGGGTGCCGCGCTGGTGTGGGCGGCGGTCATCCCCGCTCGTCTCGGGGCCGTGCTCGGCTGGGTCGGACTGGCCGCTGTGCTGCTCAGCGGCGTCCTGGTCGACGGCGCCGCCGCCTATCCCGGTCCGGCGGCACTCCTGCCGGTGATGGGGGCAGCCCTCGTCGTGGTGAGCACCCAGTGCGCGGCCGCGGGGCCGGGGATGCTGCTGCGCTCTCGTCCGCTGCGCGAACTCAGCCGGATCTCGTACTCGCTCTACCTGTGGCACTGGCCGGTCCTGATCGCCTTCCTCGCCCTCGCGGGCGCGATGGACGGCGTGCTGGACCCGACGGGCGCCCTCATCGTGCTCGGCGTCTCGACCGCACTCGCGTTCGGCACGTGGTGGGCCGTCGAGCGTCCCCTCGCCGCGATCGCGCGCGGCGGTGGCCGCACCGGCGCGCGGACGGTGGCGGCGGTCGGACCGATCGCGATCGTCGTCGCGATCGCGATCGGCGTCTCGCTGGCGATCCCGCCGGCCGCGCAGGCCGCCCCCGAGGTCGCCGTCCCCGAGACGTCCGCGCGTGTCGGACAGATCGTGGTCGACGACTGCTACGGGGCTGCGAGCGTGGACCCCGAGCGACCCGAGTGCGCCGATGCGCTGGATCCGGACGCGCCGCTGATCCCGGCCTATGAGAGCCTCGCGGGTGACGACGCCAATCGCGACGCGTGCTGGGCGTCGCAGGAGGGCGAAGTCTTCGAAGTATGTGCTCTCGGTCCCGCCGACGGGTACACGCGTCACCTGCTCGCGGTCGGCGACTCGCACAACAACGTGTGGATCGAGGTGTACGAGGAGATCGCGCAGGCGCGCGGGTGGCGGATCGACGTCGCGGGTCGTCCCCGGTGCCACTGGACGGCGGCCGACCGGGCTCATCCCGACCTCGACACCGCTGCGGGATGCCGCACCTGGAACGACCACGTCGATGCGTACGTCGCAGGCACTCCGCTCGACGGCATCATCGTGGTCAACTCGAGCCGGGCGGGCTACCTGCCCGGCGACGGACCCCTCTACGACCCGGATGCCGTCCTTGCGCCGGGACCCGAGCTGGATCGGGTACGGGCGGAAGGGTACGCGGATGCATGGGCGCTGCGCAGAGATCCCTCGACTCCGATCATCGCGATCCGCGACAATCCGATCTTCGCGCTGGGTGCGCTGGGCTGCGTCGCAGATCCGGAGCGTGTCCGCGCCGGCAGCTGCGCGTCACCGAGGGAGGACGTGCTGCTCGAAGACGGGCTCGCCGACGCCGTCCGTCTGGATCCCGCTGCGCACCTCGTGGACTTCACCGACTTCATGTGCGACGACGTCGAGTGCCACCTCGTGGTCGGCGGCGTGATCGTCATGCGCGATCACCTGCATCTCACCGCGACCTTCGCGCGCACGCTCGCGCCGTACCTCGATCGTGAGATCGCGGCCGCGGTGGGGTGAGCCCTACGGAGTCGGCGTGTCGACCAGCGCCGGCATCGGCGCCCAGTCGCGGTCACGCGCGATCGCGCGCCCGTCCTTGAGCCCGCGCCACAGATTGCTCGTGCCACGGAGGGTGCGCTCGACGAACACGAGCCGGATGAGCTCCTTCGCGAACGTGAGCGCGGTGCCCAGGCCGAACAGCACGGGGTTGTAGACGCCGAGCGACCGGTAGTACCGCTTGATGATCGCGCGGTTGCGCATGATGTAGTAGCGGTAGGCGTTGCTCGACGCGTTCATGTGACGCACGCCCATGTCCCACTGCTTGATCTCGCGCGTGCGCCGCAGCACGAATTCGTCGACGATCACCGATGGCGTCCGCCGCGAGGCGAGCCAGCCGTAGAGCTGGTCGTCCCAGTAGATGAAGAACCGCGGGTCGGGGAGGCCGATCTGGGCGACGATGTCGCGATGGATGAACATGCCCTCGAAGCATCCGGAGTTCATCGGCTTGAAGCCCGACGCGTCGAAGGACGCCGGGGCGAAGGGGATCGGGATGCCCATGCGCTCGGCGATGCGGTACTGCCAGTAGAACTCGCTGCCGTCGTAGTCGTATCGACGGCCCTGGATGCTCTTGAACCGCGGCGCCCAGCGCCCCATCTTCGCGAGCCCGTCCGAGATGACCTCGACGTCGTCGTCCATGAGCCAGATCCACTGGGAGCCCAGCTCGTACGCGATGCGCACGCCCTCGCTGAAGCCGCCGGAGCCGCCGGTGTTCGTCTCGAGACGGCGATAGACCAGTTCGGTGCCGAGCCGTTCGCGGAAGGACCCGACGACCTCGGTCGTGTCGTCGGACGACGCATTGTCGACGATCACGACGTGACCCGGTTTGGGGTCCATCAGCGTGATGCTCTCGAGTAGCCGAGCAAGCAGCGCCGAGCGGTTGAAGGTGACGACGGCGATCGACGCGGTGGCGGGATCGAACGTGGCGGCGGGGGTGGGCATGGCCCGAGAATCCTACCCCGGGCGCCTGACAGCTATCTTCGATCCGCGTGCGGTTCGTCGAGGCCGCTCATCGGCTCCTCGACGCCGATCCGCTCGCGCCACGACCGGGACTGCCCCGCGCGGACCGCGCAGAGCACGAGCAGCATCCAACCGAGACCGGCCAGCGTGAAGCTCTCGAACATCGAGTCGACCAGGAGCGCGACGAGCATCAGCGGCGTCCAGGCGTAGACGACCGATCGGCGTTCGCTCGCCGTGAGCCATGAGCGCACCAGCGCGATGCCGGCGAACGCGACGAACGCGAGCAGTCCGGCCCATCCGAGCTGGAGGAGCACGTCGAAGTACGCGTTCAGGCCGGTGGCGTGCGCGGCGTCGAGGACATAGTTGAGCACGTTGAACGGGAACTCCTGCGTGTTCCACGGGCCGAACCATCCCCAGCCCTGCACCGGGCGGACGCGCAGATAGTCGACCATGAGGTTCCACAGGTCGACCCGGATGGAGAAGTCCGAGCCCGCGCCGAGCCACGCGATGATCGGATGCCGCGCGAGGTAGCCGACCGCGACACCGACGGCCACGAGCGCCCCGAGCGTCCACTGCAGGGCGATGCGACGCGCCGGAGGGGTATGGCGCACGAGCGTGAGGGCGCCCACGGCGAGTCCGACCGCGGCGGCGAGGACCACGACGGTCGGCGAGTCGCTCAGGGCGGCCAGCACGCCGCCGAGCACCACCGAGGAGATCGACACCCCCGCGCGCACCGACTGCGTGCGGTATTCGATGAGGAACGTGATGAGTGCGATGACCGCGACGAAGCCGAGCAGGTTGCGGGTCCCGAAGATCCCCTGGATCGGACCGAGCTCGGCGATGTCGCCCCGGACTCCGATGAAGCCGAACGGCGTGTCGAGGATCACCCCCGACAGGATCTCCACGACCAGCGAGAGCGTCAGCAGCACGCGCAGCACGTCGCCGAGTGCACGCACGGTCTGAAGCGTGTCGCGCACATGGCCGATTGTCACGGCCAGGAACGCGATGGATGCCAGCGACACCCATCCCCAGAACGAGCTCGGCGGATCGGTGCTCCAGAACACGCTGACCAGAGCCCATCCGACGAAGACGACCAGCGTGGTGGGCACCAGCCGCACGAGCGAGATCTCGCGGCGGCGCGCCACGAGCACACCGAGTCCGAGGATGCACAGCCCCGTGATGATCGTCGCGTAGGTGACGCGCCCCACCATCCGTTCGATCAGGAACGAGGCGAACACGGCGGCCAGCACCGTGAGCGTGTACGCGCGGGCGAACGATGCGGATGCCAGCAGCGCGCCGAGCCACGACGGCGAGCTCGCCGCGCGCGTCACGGCTCCTGCTTCAGCGGCTCACCGCGCTCAATGGCCGCGCTGTGTTCAGCGGGGCCGACCCCCACGATGGGCGACTGTTTGATCTTCGCGCCGAACATGACCAGCAGCATCCAGCCCCACGCCAGCAAGGGGCCGGACTCGGCCAGACCCTGCACGAGCACGATCGTGCCGAACAGCGAAGGCAGCAGCGTGAGGGCCGAGTACGGGCGGTCTGCACGCAGATCCCACCGGGGTCGGTCCACGGCGAAGAACCACGCACGCCACGCGTAGGCGAGGTAGACGAAGCCCAGCAGCACGAGGCCGATGATGCCGAGCTGGAGGTAGACGTCGACCCATACGCTGTGCGCCTGCATGACCGTCTGATCGTGGTCGATGATCCAGCCGTCGAACGCCGGATCGGTGGGCAGCCACGGCGTCGCGAAGCCCCAGCCCGTGACGGGACGCTCCGAGGCCTTGGCCGCGACGATCTCCCAGATGCGCTCGCGGCCGGTGAGGTCGGCGCTGCGGCCGAGCGCGGTGAAGATCGGATCGCGCCACAGCCACAGGGCCGCGGCGCCCCCGAGGCCGAGGACGGCGTAGCCGATGTAGTAGCGGGTGCGCTCGCCGGGCTGGCGTGTGCGTCGCATGAGGAGGATGGTCACCAGCACCAGCGCCGTGCCCGCCGCCGCCACATACGCGGTCGCCGATCCGGCGCGGTAGAAGAGGTAGGCCGCCAGCACGATCCACGCCCACAGCAGACCCCGGCGGGGTGCGCGTGCGGCGATGCGCACCGCGAAGACGACGATCGCGAGCAGCGCCACCGGCGCAAGCAGGTTGGCGTTGCCCATGATGCCCTGGATGCGGCCTCCGTCGAAGAGGTTGTCGCGAGACCAGTAGAAGATCGGATCCACGGGCTCGGTGCGCGCGACGAAGCCCGGCAGCAGCGGAACGCCGACGAAGACGGCGACCCAGAGTTCGAACAGCAGCGACAGCATCAGCACCCACTTGAGCGCCGACGCCACGGCGCGCACGAGTTCGTGCCACGTCAGGACGCTGCCGACGAAGAGCGACTGCAGCATGGTCAGGAACAGCAGCAGGAGGGTCAGGGCGCTGGCCAACGGCCACGCCGACCACAGCAGCGAGGCGAGTGCCCACACCGAATAGGCGACGACGAACCACGGCAGGCGCCGCCACTGGACCGGCGGGCGGACCACGGCCCACAGGGCCAGCGAGACGACGCCCGCGCCGATGACGATCGCCGCGGTGATCGATTCGCCGAACGCGTTGACCCACGCGGTGCCGGCGAAGGCCGTGAACAGCACGAAGATGCACCAGCCGCGCAGCATGAGGTGCCCGGTCTTCTCCCTCACCGGCGCCGCGGGCGGTGCGGCAGCCTGGTGTCTCGTGTGCACGGCCATCGCTGAAAAGGCTACCGCGCAGCGCCTCTAGGCTGAGGGCATGCTCCTGCCCCTGGTCAACGAACCCCGCGACTACGCGTGGGGTTCACACACGCTTCTCGCCCGGCTCGAGGGTCGTCCCCCCGCTGATCGCCCCGAGGCCGAGGTCTGGTTCGGCGACCATCCCGCCTGTCCCGCCCGCACTCTCGAGGGCACGCCGCTCGATGCGTGGCTCGCCGACGCCGGTGCCACCGGTGCCCCGGCGCGACTGCCGTTCCTGGTGAAGCTGCTCGCCGCGGCATCCCCCCTGTCGATCCAGGCGCACCCGTCGAAGTCGCAGGCCGAAGCGGGCTTCGCCGACGAGGAGGCCGCCGGCATCCCTCGGGACGCCCCCGAGAGGACCTACCGGGACGACAACCACAAGCCCGAGGTCCTCGTCGCCCTCAGCGAGCGCTTCCGCGCTCTGGCTGGTCTGCGCGACCTCGCCGCGACGCGCCGACTGGTCGCCGCGCTGGGTGCGCAGGGCGCGCCGCTGGAGGCGCGCCTGCACGGCGACGACCTCGCGCCCGCCCTGGCGTGGGCGCTCGCTCCGGATGCCGCCGACGAGGTCGCCGCGGTCGTCGCGTCCGTCGTGGCCCTGGAACCGATCGGCGAATTCGCGGCCGAGATCGCACTGCTGCGCGACCTCGCCCGCGACAACCCCGCCGACCCGGGGGTGCTCGTCGCCCTGCTGATGAACCTCGTCACGCTGACCGCGGGGGAGGCGCTGTACCTGCCGGCGGGGGTCTTGCATGCGTACGTGGAGGGTCTCGGCGTCGAGGTGATGGCGACCAGCGACAACGTGCTGCGTGGCGGATTGACCCCCAAGCACGTCGATGTCGCCGGGTTGCTTGCCATCGTCGACCCGCGTCCGACGCCGCCGGTCGTGCTCGACCCGGTCGCCGCGGGCTCCGGCGTCGTGCGTCTGACGCCGGGCATCCCGGACTTCGAGATCCTGCGGGTGGATGTCGCGGAACACGCCATCGTGCAGGTGGAACCCGCCGGCGTGGCCGTGGCGGTGTGCACCGCCGGCGAGGTGACGCTCACCGGCGGTGGGGGAGCCTCGCTGTCTCTCGTGCCCGGGCGAGCGCTCTTGGCGACCCCCGATGAGGTCTCGTGGGCGGTGACCGGATCCGGGACGCTCTACGTCGCCGTCCCCGGCCGCGCCTGAGCTCCGTCGCATCCGTCGTGATCACATCGCGACACGCCGACGGCGCGTCGTAAAGGTTCAAGACCGGGTTGAGGCTTTAGTATCCGCGACTTGACCGCGGCGAATTACACGGGTGTAATTGCAGTCACACGCGGAACCCGCGTGGTGGGGGAAACAGGGGGAGGACGAGATGGCGGGCTCACAGTACCGTTCCGGCGTTCCCGACAATTGGTTCGTCGACCCGGTCCGGCTCGGGGTGCCGGGGGTGCGCCAGGCGGAGGAGGTCGACGAAGACAGTGCGCTGTCGTGGCAGACCGACGCGCTGTGCGCGCAGACCGACCCCGAGGCGTTCTTCCCGGAGAAGGGCGGCTCGACCCGTGACGCGAAGCGCATCTGCGGCTCGTGCGACGTGCGGGGCGAGTGCCTCGACTACGCACTGCAGAACGACGAGCGCTTCGGGATCTGGGGCGGCCTCAGCGAACGCGAGCGCCGGAAGCTGAAGAAGCGCGCCGGCTGACCGCGGCGACCGGGCGGCGCGCGATCCTCTGCGCGCGGCGCGTGCATCGCGTCAGTCGGCTCCGTCCCGCCTAGGCTGACGGCGTCATGCCCGCCAGAGTCCACGCCCTGCTCGTCGTGCGCCCCGACGGTCGCACGCCTGCGGCGTTCCATCTTCGTCGTACGTTGGCCGCGCTGACCGAGCAGACGAGGAGGCTCGACGCCCTCACGATCGTGGTGTGCGGCGCCGACGCCAACGTCTACCAGGTCGCCGCGACATCCCAGGCGGAGTCGGTCATCACGGCACCGGCATCCACGAGGTACGCCGATGCGGCCCGCATGGCGACGGCGCGCATCCGCGACGCCGACGCGGTGTGGCTGCTCGCGCAGGACACGGCACCCGAGCCCGAGGCGCTCGCGCGACTGGCAGGCTCGCTCGAGCTGTCTCCGTCGGTGGCGTTCGTCGCCCCCAAGCTCGTCCGCTGGGACGACCGGACCCAGATCGTCTCGCTCGGGGTCTCGATGACCCGGTACGGACGCGCGGTCGGTCTCGCCGACGGGGACTTCGACCAAGGGCAGCACGATGTCGTCGAGGATGTGCTCGGCGCCGACGTGCGGGGCATGCTGGTCCGCGCGCAGGTGTGGCGCGATCTCGGCCTCGATCGCGCGCTTCTCGGCGCCGATGAGGGGTTGGACCTCGGAGTCCGGGCGCGGCTCGCCGGCGGACGCATCGCCCTCGTGCCGCGCGCGCTCGTGGCCGTGTCGGGCGACGGGGTCGCCGGACTTCCCGCGCCCCAGAACGCCGCGCGCCGCCGGCGGATCGGGTTCGCCGTCCGCACGGCGCAGCTGCACCGCCGACTCGTGTATGCGAACCCGATCGCCGTCGTGTTCCACTGGCTGGCGGTCCTGCCGCTCGCGGTGTGGCGCACGGTGGTGCACCTCGTCCGCAAGGAACCGGGTCTCATCGTGCCCGAGTGGGGTGCCGCATTCATCGCGTGGCTGCGCGTGGGGGCGGTGTTCCGCGCCCGCCGCCGGATCGCCGCGCATCGCAGCGTGCCCTGGTCGCGGCTGGCGCCGCTGCGGGTGAGCCAGGCGCGGTTGCGCGAGAGACTCGACGACGAGCCGGATGAGGGCATCGGCGGCTACCGCCGTGGCGAGCTGCGGTTCTTCGCCGGCGGCGGCGCGTGGCTGGTCCTCGCCGCGATCGTCGCATCGGCTGCGGTGTTCACCCCCCTGCTGGCGTGGTCGGCGCTGGGCGGCGGCGGCCTCGAGCCGCTGCGATCCGCCGTCGTCGGCCTGTGGGCGGACGCCGCGTACGGTCAGCGCGCGGTCGGTCTCGACACGGTCGGCCCCGCCGATCCGTTCTCGGCGATCATCGCGATACTCGGAACCCTCTCACCCTGGCAGCCCTCGCGCGCGATCGTGGTGCTGTGGCTGGCCGCGCTCCCACTCGCCGCGCTGGGCGGGTGGTTCGCCGCCGTGCGGGTCACCGAGCGATCGGGGCTGCGCATCACCGCCGGAATCGTATGGGCCCTCGCACCCACCTTCCTCATCGCGCTCACCCAGGGGCGCCCCGCGGCCGTGCTGGTGCACCTGCTGCTGCCCTGGCTGTTCTTCGCCGCCAGCGTCGCCCACCGATCATGGTCCGCAGCGGGAGGCGCCTCTCTGCTGCTGGCCGCCGTGCTCGCATGCGCGCCCTCCCTCGCCCCGGCGGCCGCCGTCCTGCTGGCGGTTGCGATCATCGTCGCCGTCGTCGCCCGTGCGGGGCTCGGCCTGTCGCGTCTCATCTGGCTGGCCGTGCCGTCGGTCGCGCTCGCGACACCCCTCGCCGTCCATGCGGTGCGCACCGGCGACGGGTGGGGTCTGCTCGCCGATCCCGGTCCTGCGTGGAACGGTCCTCAGGTCGCGGCGGACGTCGGCGGCCGCGCGCTGCTGGCAGCAGGCATCCCGACCTCCGACCTGGCGGGCTGGGCGACGATCCTTCCCGACGGGCCGACGTGGTGGGTCCCCCTGCTGGCGGCGCCGCTGGCGCTGCTGGCGCTCATGGCGCCGCTCACGCAGCGGTGGGCGGTGGGGGCCGCGCTGCTGCTGGTCACCGCGGTCGGGATCGCGACGGCGTTCGCAGCGGTCGGCGTCTCGGTCGCCTTCGCGCAGTCGCTCCCGGTGGCGCTGTGGCCGGGCAACGGACTCAGCCTCGCCTGGCTCGGCGCGACGATGGGAGCCCTCGTCGCCCTCGACGCGGGACTGGCCCCGCGCGTCGAAGCGATCCGCGCCGCGGGCGCCTTCCTCGTGGCGGTGGCCGTCGCAGCACTGGCCGCGCCGTCGGCGACGGCGCTCGCGCGCGGAACAGCCCTCATCGAAGTGGGGGGAGTGAGCACGCTTCCCGCCTACGTGGCCGCTGAAGGCCGCGACGACCCCGACGTCGGCACGATGGTGCTCACGCCGCAGAACGGCGGCGGGGTGTCGGCACGCGTCGTCTGGGGAGGCAGTGAGACACTCGGCGGTCAGGCGACGATCGTGACGACGCGCACGATCCCCAGCGCTGCCGACGTGGAGGCGGCCGAGATCGCGGCCGACCTCATGACCTCGACCGACGACGACGTCGTGGGCAGGCTCGCATCGCACGGGATCCGTTTCGTCCTGCTCGCGCCCGCTGTCGCGCCGGAATCGGATGCGGCGCGCACACTCAAGCTCACCGCGGCGACGTCGCTGAACCAGCGCGCCGACCTCGACGCCGTCGGCGACACGACCAAGGGATCGCTGTGGCGCGTCACCGTCGACGTCGCCGACCGTGCTGCGGAACCGACGACGGCCCGGACCACGGCAGGGCTGATCGCAGCCGGCCAGCTCGCGGTCGTGGCGATCGCGCTGCTGCTCGCGTTCCCGACGGCGGCATCTCGCCGCGTCGCCCGACGTACTCCGCGCGTGGTGGGCCCGCATTGGCAGGAGCGGCGATGAGCGATCGAAGAACCTTCCGCTGGGCCACGACGAGCGCGCGACTTCTCGCCGGCACCCTCGTCTCGGTCGGGGCGGTCGTTGCGGTGGCCACGGCCGTCTCGCTGCCGTGGCCGACCTTCGCCCGTTCTCCCGCCGAGGTGTCGGTGGTTCCCGCGGCCGAGGCGTCCGTGCTCGTGTGCGACGGACCGATCCTCGCCCTCGGGCGGCAGGCCGACGACGCGTCGGCCGTTTCGGTCGTCGCGAGGCAGGCGCTCACCGCCGGCACCGCCGCCGACGCCGCACCTGCCGAGGAGCGAACCCTCGACGCCCCCGCCCTCGATGGCGAGCCGGGGCCGTCGACGATCACCGCCCCGCCGCAGGACGACACGCGCGTCGACGTCGCCGCCGCGGGTGCCGCGTACGCGGCGGCCGACGACATCGCCGGCTACGCGGCCTCCGCGTGTCGCCCACCCCTGCTCGAGTCGTGGCTCGTCGGCGGATCCGCGACGACGGGCGCCGCCGATCTCGTGCTGCTGTCGAACCCGGGCTCGGTGCCCGCTTTCGTCCAGATCACCGCCTACGGGTCCACGGGTGAGCAGGCGCCGCCCGGGGGCGCGGACATCGTCGTGCCCTCCGGCACGCAGCGGGTCATCCCGCTCGCCGGCCTGCAGCTCGGCGAAGAGAGCCCCGTCCTGCGCGTGTCCGCGACCGGCGCGCCGGTGCGCGCCTCCCTGCAGACGAGCATCACCCGCACGCTCGTGCCCGGCGGTGTGGATCAGGTCGGTGCGATCGCCGTGCCCGCCACCTCGCAGATCATCGCGGGGGTCGCCGTGACCGCGGAGCCCGGCGCGTTGGGAGCATCCAACGCCGCGACCGTCGTGCGGGTCCTCGCGCCGTCCGCCGACGGCGAAGCGACCGTGACCGTGCGCGAAGTGGGCGACGTCGCGCCGGTGCTCGAGCCGACCACCGTTCCGCTCGCGGCGGGCGTTCCGACCGAGGTCGATCTGGGGGGACTCGACATCGGCCGCTACGTCGTCGAAGTCTCGGCGGATCAGCCGGTGGTGTCCGCCGTGTGGCAGACCACCGGATTCGGCCGGCTCAGCGACTTCGCGTGGTACATCCCGAGCCCGACCGTCGATCTTCCGAGCCTGTTCGCGACGCCGACAGGGCCGGTGCCGGTGCTGACGCTCGCGAACCCGGGCGCGGATGCCGTCGATGTGGTGGTGTCGGCTCCCGACGGATCCGACGAGGTCGTGACCACGGTTCCGCCGGCGGGCACCGCCACGGTGCGCATACGGCCGCGCGAGGTCTACCTGCTCGACCCCGGCACAGCCGGGATCCTCGCCGCCGTTTCGCTCACGGGCGACTCCGCGCTCGCCGGCTATCCGGTGTGGCCGGGCGACGCGGCATCCCCGTCGATCGACGTCTACCCGTAGGCTCGCGGGGGTCTCGATCCACCGGCACTGCGCGCCGGAACGGTTCCTGGGTGCGCGCCAAGCGCGTGTATGAAGACGACCTTGAGCGCGGCTCAGAAGTACCGGAATCGTTCGGGCCCGAGGTCCCACGGGTCCTTGTCGAGGTACTCCGCAGCGGCGCGGAACACGCATCCTTCGACCATCATCCGCCGATGCAGATCATCGTCGCGGTGCAGGTGTCCGAGCCGCTCGATCGGCAGGCGGTACAGGATGATCCGCTTGGCCTCGGTGAGGACCGTCCACCGGGGGATCCCGTCGTCGTCTGTCGCCGGCGGCATGTCGGCGATCTCGAACCGCACGTCGCGCAGTTCGGGCCAGGCCGACCGGAGGAATTCCGCGGCCGTCGACACCGAGAGGTCGAACCGGTCGATCCGCGTGTCCAGCGGCGGCAGCGGTGGCCGCACAACCGGGCTGCGACCCTGCCGACCGTGGCGGCCGTGACGGTCTGGGCGACGGATCGTCGCCGCCGTCCGGGATCTGCGCCACGCCATGCGCCCATCCTAGGCGCGGCATCCCGTCGAGGATCGCACCAGCCGATAGCGTGGGCCCGATGCGCGAGAGACTCTGCTCCAAGGTCGGCTGCGCCCGCGAGGCCGTCAGCACCCTCACTTTCGATTACGGCGACCAGATGGCCGCGATCGGGCCCCTGGGCGCGGGCGGTGATCCGCACGCGCACGACCTGTGCGCCAGCCACACCGAGCGCCTGTCGGTGCCCCGCGGATGGGTCGTGGTGAGGCACGAGACGCTGCGCGTCTGAGCTCTTCCGCCCCGCGTCAGAGCGTGCAGGGCGTGGGAGAATGGCGGGATGCCGCTCGAAACCCCTGTCGCCGCACCCGCCGCCCTCGAGTACGAGGTCGCCGACCTCGGCCTCGCCGCCGCCGGTCGCCATCAGATCCGCCTCGCCGAGAACGAGATGCCCGGTCTCATGGCCCTGCGCGACGAGTTCGGGCCCGCTCAGCCGCTGCGCGGCGCGCGGATCGCGGGTTCGCTGCACATGACGGTGCAGACGGCGGTGCTCATCGAGACGCTCACCGCGCTCGGTGCCGAGGTGCGCTGGGCCAGCTGCAACATCTTCTCCACGCAGGATGAAGCCGCCGCGGCCGTCGTCGTCGGCCCGACGGGAACGATCGAAGCGCCGGCCGGCGTCCCGGTCTTCGCCTGGAAAGGCGAGACGCTCGAGGAGTACTGGCGTCTGGCCGACCGCATCTTCGACTGGTCGGCGAGTGGCCATGACGGTCCGAACCTGATCCTCGACGACGGCGGCGATGCGACGCTGCTGGTGCACAAGGGCGTCGAGTACGAAGCGGCCGAGGCGGTTCCGGATGCGTCCACGGCGGCATCCGAGGAGCACCGGATCGTGCTCGACACGCTGCGTGCGAGCATCGCGAAGGACCCGCAGCGCTTCACGCGCATGGCGGAGGGGATCATCGGGGTCACCGAGGAGACCACGACCGGGGTGCACCGACTCTACGAGCTCGCCGCGTCGGGACGGCTGCTGTTTCCCGCGATCAACGTCAACGACTCGGTGACGAAATCGAAGTTCGACAACATCTACGGCATCCGACACTCGCTGCCCGACGGCATCAACCGCGCGACCGACGTGCTGATGGGCGGCAAGGTCGCTTTCGTCGCCGGCTACGGCGACGTGGGCAAGGGCGCCGCAGAGGCGCTGCGCGGTCAGGGTGCGCGCGTGATCGTCGGCGAGATCGACCCGATCTGCGCACTGCAGGCGGCGATGGACGGCTTCCAGGTCGCGCGTCTCGAGTCGGTGCTCGGCGACGTCGACATCCTGATCACCGGAACCGGCAACACCCGCGTCGTCACCGCCGAGCATCTGCTGGGGCTCAAGCACCTCGCGATCGTCGGGAACGTCGGCCACTTCGACGACGAGATCGACATGGCCGGACTCGCCGCGGTCGACGGCGTCGAGCGCATCGAGATCAAGCCGCAGGTGCACGAGTGGCGCCTGCCGAACGGCCGCAGCGTGCTCGTGCTGAGCGAAGGCCGGCTCATGAACCTCGGAAACGCCACGGGGCATCCGTCGTTCGTGATGAGCGCGTCGTTCTCGAACCAGGTGCTCGCACAGCTCGAGCTGTTCACGCATGCCGAGGCGTACCCGGTCGGCGTGCACATCCTGCCGAAGACCCTGGACGAGAAGGTCGCGCGGCTTCACCTCTCCGTGCTCGGCGTCGAGCTCACCGAGCTGACCGACGAACAGGCCTCCTACCTCGGCGTTCCGGTCGAGGGCCCCTACAAGCTGGACCACTACCGGTACTGACGGGGTTCGGATCAATGCCGCGCAGCGGCGTTGACGCGCAGCGGCCTCGATCCGATGCGTATCGGGATCCCGCCGACGCCGTCAGCGCTGCGGGAAGCCCCGTGCATCCGCGGCACCGGCGGTGAGCGCGCCGACGCGCTGCGACTCGAGGGTGAGCGCGCGCAGCTCGCGGTCGCGGCGCACGGCGGCGACCGCGCGCAGGAAGCCCTCGGGGTCGGTCTGCGGCACCGGCGACACGTGTTCGGCGGCCTCGGCGGCGAGCGAGGCCGACAGCCGCGTGCGTGCGGCCGCCTCCATGTTGGGGGCACTGCGGATGAACTGCGCGATGCGTCGGGCCAGTGGATCGGGCAGTCGCGCCACATCCGCCGCCGCGGCCCAGGCCGTCAGATGCGGGGGCACGCCGCCTGCGGGCGGGGGCAGCGGGGGTGTGCGGGTGCGTTCGGAGTAGGTGCCGGCCAGCAGATCGCCCAGACGCTGCGACCGAGGTGTGAAGGCCCCGACGATGGCGGCGACGGCGCCGAGGGTGAACCAGATCTCGAACACGCCGACGAGGGCGCGGATGAACGCCTGGCGGAATCCGGCCGCCCCACCGTCCGTGCGCACGATGCGCCCGCCGACCGCGAGCTTGCCGAGACTTCGCCCGCGCGTGGCGGTCTCGACCGCGGTGGGCAGCACGACCATGACGAGCACGAGCATCGTGATCGTCACGATCGGCATCACGACGCCCTCGAGGAGGTTCTCGCCGAGCAGCCACGACACGCTGAACAGGAACAGCAGCAGGATGCCGATGCCGATGAGCACATCGATGAACGCGCCGAGCGCACGCAGGAAGAACCCGAGGGGCTGCACATCGAGGGCGACGGCCTCGCCGGTGAGGATCTCGTCCTGATGGATCTCGACGACGGCGGAACCGGAGGACATGCCTCCCAGTAAACCCGGTCTCGCGGCATCCGTCATGTGCGCACGGATGCCGCGGCCGGCGGCGTCGGCGGATTACGCTGGGGGAGTGGATCTCGACGCCCTCACCGCCGCACGATCCGGCGAGTGGGCGCGACTCGAGGAGCTCAGCCGATCGCGACACCTCTCGGGCCCGGACGTCGACGAGCTGGTGGCGCGCTACCGTGCCGCTTCGGCCGACCTCGCCGACGTCAAGACCTCGGCGGGTCGCACTCCCCAGGGCGACCACGTCTCGACCATGCTCGCTCGCGCGCGCCTTCGTCTCACGGGAGCGCCCGAGAACGTGCTGCGTCAGATCCCGCGGTTCTTCGCACTGCAGCTGCCCGCCGCGCTCTACCGGGTGCGGTGGACGACGCTCGCGATCGCTCTCGGTTTCCTCGCGGTGGGAGCGATCGTGGCGCTGTGGGTGTCGGGCGACCCCGCCCTCGTGGCGAGCCTCGGTCCGCAGGCGCAGTTGGAGCAGTATGCCGAGAACGACTTCACCGAGTACTACAGCGAGAACCCCGCAGCGGTCTTCGCGGGCACCGTGTGGACCAACAACGCGTGGATCGCGGCACAGTGCGTGCTGTTCGGCGTCACCGGGATCTGGCCGCTGATGGTGCTGGTGCAGAACGCCGTCGGCGTCGGCACCGCGGCTGCGGTGATGCTGGCGTTCGACCGGGGCGACGTGTTCGTGCTGTACATCCTTCCGCACGGTCTGCTCGAGCTCACGAGCATCTTCGTGGCGGGGGCGGCGGGATTGCAGATCTTCTGGGCGTGGGTCGCGCCCGGCCGCCGTTCTCGCGGCGAGGCGATCGCCGCCGCGGGGCGCTCGCTCGGCATCATCGCGATCGGCCTGATCATCGCGCTCGGCGTGTCGGGTCTCATCGAAGGCTTCGTGACCGCTCAGCCGTGGCCATGGGCGGTCAAGATCGGCATCGGGGCGCTCGCGCTCGGAGCCTTCCTCGTCTACATGCTCGTCGTCGGCGGCCGTGCCGCCAGGCTCGGCGAGACCGGCGACCTCACGGAGTACGAGTCCGGCACCCCGACGCTCGTCGCGGGCTGAACCTATTTTTGAATCACTCAAAACAACGGTAGGCTGAGCGGGTGACCGATTCCGCAGACACCGTCTCCGCCCTGCGCGGTGCCGGACTGCGCGTCACCGATTCCCGCCGTGCCGTTCTGGACGCCCTCGCGGCCGCTCCGCACGCGAGCGCAGAGGCGCTGCACCGACGTGTGGCCGAGACCGTCGCCTCGACCACACTGCAGTCGGTCTACAACGCGCTCGCCGACTTCGTCGACGTCGGGCTGGTGCGCCGCATCGAGCCCGCGGGGCGACCGGGTCTGTTCGAATTGCGGGTGCACGACAATCATCACCACCTCATCTGCACCGGGTGCGGGGCCGTCGAGGACGTCGACTGCGTCGTCGGCGACGCACCCTGTCTCGAGCCCTCCGACAGCCGCGGCTTCGCCGTCACGACGGCCGAAGTGACTTTCTGGGGCGTGTGCGCGGCCTGCACCGCGGCATCCGCCCGCTGACCACCCCACTCACCTTCAGGAAGGAAGAACCATGAGCGAACACGACTCCGCCGTCGGCATCGGCGGCGAGACCGAGGTCGACCAGTCCGTCACGGTGACGGACGAGCCCACCCCCGCAGGTGGGTGCCCCGTCGTCCACACCTCGCAGCCGCACCCCACCGCGGGCTCCGCGAACCGCGTGTGGTGGCCGAACCAGCTGAACCTGAAGATCCTGGCCAAGAACCCCGCGGTCGCCAACCCGCTCGGCGAGGACTTCGACTACAAGGCGGCCTTCGAGGCACTGGATCTCGACGCGCTCAAGGCCGACATCGCCGAGGTCATGACCACCTCGCAGGACTGGTGGCCGGCCGACTTCGGCAACTACGGCCCGCTCATGATCCGCATGGCCTGGCACGCGGCGGGCACCTACCGGGTGACCGACGGCCGCGGCGGCGGCGGCGCCGGGATGCAGCGCTTCGCGCCGCTGAACTCCTGGCCCGACAACGTGAACCTCGACAAGGCGCGGCGCCTGCTGTGGCCGGTCAAGAAGAAGTACGGTCAGTCGATCTCATGGGCCGACCTCATGATCCTCGCGGGCAACGTCGCCCTCGAGGAGATGGGCTTCACCACGTTCGGCTTCGCCGGCGGCCGCGCCGACGTGTGGGAGCCCGACGACGACGTGTACTGGGGTGGTGAGACCGAGTGGCTCGGCAGCGACCAGCGCTTCCAGGACGGCGGCGACCGCAAGCTCAGGGGCCCGCTGGGGGCGACCCACATGGGCTTGATCTACGTGAACCCCGAGGGTCCCGAGGCGAATCCCGACCCGCTGCTCGCGGCGCACGACATCCGTGAGACCTTCGGCCGCATGGCGATGAACGACGAGGAGACGGTCGCACTGATCGCGGGCGGACACACGTTCGGCAAGACCCACGGCGCGGCGCCCGACTCGCACATCGGTGACAACCCCGAGGCGGCGGGCCTCGAGGAGCAGGGTCTCGGCTGGTCGAACTCGTACGCGTCGGGCAAGGGCGATGACACCATCACCTCGGGCCTCGAAGTGACGTGGACCTACCACCCGACCCGCTGGGACAACGAGTTCTTCCACATCCTGTTCGCCTACGAATGGGAGCTCTTCCAGAGCCCCGCCGGCGCGCACCAGTGGCGCCCGAAGAACGGCGCGGGAGCCGACATGGTTCCCCTCGCGCACGGCGAAGGTCGCCGCGAGCCGCGCATGCTCACCACCGATCTCGCCCTGCGGGTCGACCCGGACTACGAGAAGATCTCGCGCCGCTTCGCCGAGGACCCCGACGCATTCGCCGACGCGTTCGCGCGCGCGTGGTTCAAGCTGACCCACCGCGACATGGGCCCGATCGAGCGCTACCTCGGCCCCGAGGTTCCCGCCGAGGAGCTCATCTGGCAGGACCGCGTACCCGCGGTCGACCACGAGCTCATCGACGCGGCGGACGCCGCCGCCCTCAAGCAGCAGATCCTCGACTCCGGGCTGACGGTCTCGGAGCTGGTGTCCACCGCGTGGGCGGCCGCCTCGTCGTTCCGCGGCAGCGACAAGCGCGGCGGCGTCAACGGCGCCCGCATCCGCCTCGAGCCCCAGAAGGATTGGGCGGTCAACAATCCCGCGCAGCTCGCGAAGGTGCTCGACGTGCTCGAGGGCGTGAAGGCCTCGTTCGACGCGGACCGCACCGACGGCAAGAAGGTGTCGCTGGCCGATCTCATCGTGCTCGCGGGGAACGCGGCGGTCGAGAAGGCGGCGAGGGATGCCGGCGTCGAGGCCGAGGTCGGGTTCCACCCCGGACGCACCGACGCATCGCAGGAGCAGACCGACGTCGACTCGTTCCGCTACCTCGAGCCGGTCGCCGACGGATTCCGCAACTACTACGGCCCGTTGGCCGAGCTGCCCGCCGAGTACCTGCTGCTCGACAAGGCGAACCTGCTGAACCTGTCGGCTCCCGAACTCACGGTGCTCGTCGGCGGGCTTCGCGTGCTCGGCGCCAACCACGACGGCTCCGACCACGGTGTGTTCACCGACCGCCCGGGCGTGCTCACGAACGACTTCTTCGTCAATCTGCTCGACCTCGGCACCACGTGGAAGCCGCTCGATCCCGGCAAGCACGCCTTCATCGGCACGAAGGACGGCACCGGCGAGAAGGTGGGAGTCGGCACGCGCGCCGACCTCGTGTTCGGCTCCAACTCAGAGCTGCGGGCACTGGCCGAGGTCTACGCCTCGGATGACGCCGCCGAGAAGTTCGTCCACGACTTCGTGGCCGCGTGGGGCAAGGTCTCCGAGCTGGATCGGTTCGACCTGCGCTGACCCGGGCTGACGCCACATACGTGACGGCCCGCC
>NZ_BAAAYU010000003.1:33552-137709 GCF_039536545.1 Microbacterium awajiense
CGGCTCGACCCGAGCCGTCTCGTCCGCCGGGGGAGCCGGCGTCTTCTCGAGCAGTGCGCGGTGCACCACGCCCGCGATGATGCCGCCCACGATCGGGAAGACGATGAACACCCACAGCTGCGCGAGTGCGTCCGGTCCGCCGTAGATCGCCGACGCGATCGAACGTGCCGGGTTCACCGAGGTGTTGTCGATCGGGATCGAGATGAGGTGGATGAGGGTCAGCGTCAGGCCGATCGCAAGCGGTGCGAGCAGTGCATTGCCGCGCGTGGGGTGGGTGACGCCGAGGATGATCAGCACGAAGACCGCCGTGAGGAGGATCTCGATCACGATCGCGGCGCCGAGCCCGAATCCCCCGGGCGAGTGGTCGCCGAATCCGTTCGAGGCGAAGCCGCCGTTCTGAGCGTCGGCGAGCCAGGTGCCCGGTCCGAAGACGCCGATGAGCACGATGAGCGTCGTGCCCACGACGCCGCCGACCAGCTGGGCGATGATGTAAGCGATCGTGTCCTTCCACGGGAAGCGGCCGGAGGCCGCGAGCCCGAGCGTGATCGCCGGGTTGAAGTGCGCCCCCGAGACGGGTCCCCACGCGTACGCGCCGACGACCACGGTCAGACCGAACGCCAAGGCGACGCCGACGAAGCCGACTCCGAGCGGGTTGGCCGCGTCGCCGTACGGGAATCCCGATGCGAACAGTGCCGTGCCGACGCCTCCGAAGACCAGCAGCAGGGTTCCGAGAGCCTCTGCGACCAGCCTGGTCGCCATCTTCGGCTCGGTGGTGGTATCCGTCATGGGCGGACTCCTTTCCTCGGCGCGAGAGTAGCGGCATGCGAACCGATTCCGCCGGAGCCACGACGGAACATCCGGCGAACAGCGAAGAACGGTTCAGAGCCGCCCGGCGGCCTTCAGCGCGAGGTACCGGTCGGCGATGCGCGGCGGAAGGCCGTCGGGCGTGTCCGCGATCGCCTCGCCCCCGGCGCGGCGAATGGCATCGGCGACGACGGCGGCGTCGCGCGCGGTGCGCTCCATTGCCGCGATCCGATACACCTCGGCGGCATCGGGACGCTCGGGTGCCGGCTCTTCGTCGTCGGTGACGGTGCCGACCAGCACCTGCGCCCGGGCGGTGAGTGCGGGCAGCGATCCGAGGAATCCGCGCGCCGCGTCGGGTGCGTCCTGCGCGGTCAGCAGCACCACGAGCGACGGTCGGGAGGTCAGCGCGCGGATCTGAGCGAACGCGGCGTCCCAGTCGGTGTCGATCAGCTGCGGCTCGACCGGTGCCATCGCATCGACCAGGGCGGGAAGGAGCGCCGGCCCGTCGACGCGGGTGACCCGGGCGCGCACCGCACGGTCGAACATCAGCAGATGAGTGTGGTCGCCGGCGCGCGTCGCGAGCGCGGCGAGCAGCAGTGCCGCCTCCATCGCGGCATCCATCCGCACGCCGTCGCCGACGCGCGCCGCCGCGGTGCGCCCGGTGTCGATGAGGATCACGACATGCCGATCGCGCTCAGGCCGCCACGTGCGCAGCATCGTGGTGTGCGATCGCGCGGTTGCGCGCCAGTCGATCGAGCGCACGTCGTCGCCGCGCACGTACTCCCGCAGGCTGTCGAACTCGGTGCCCTGCCCACGCACCTGCACGCTGGTGTTGCCGTCGAGTTCGCGCAGGCGGGCCAGTCGCGACGGCAGATGCCGACGCGCGGTGAACGGTGGCAGCACGCGCAGCGCGCCGCGCGACTCGAGGCGCGCCTGGCGTCCGGCCAGGCGCAGCGGACCGTCGGAGCGCAGCACCGCGAAGGCGCTCACGAGTTCGCCGCGCCGGCGCGGCCGAAGCGGCACCTCGATCGTGCGCGCCTCGCCGGGGGGAATGGTCATCCTCGCCCGTTCCTCCGGGGCGCCCGCCGTCGGCTGCCACGCGTCGCGCACGCGCCCACGCAGGGTGCGCCCTCCGCGGTTGCGCACCCGCAACGACGCCACCACCGACTCGCCGAGCAGCACACGGCGGGGAAGCGAACGGCTGAGGTCGACGGCGCGCGGATCGGGTGCCGCAGCGACGTCGACGGCGGCGAGCGCGACGCACAGCAGCAGCCAGCCGCCCGCCGCGGCCCACGCGTCCACGCCCGCGAGCGAGAGCAGCACCACGGGCACGGCGCCGAGGGCGACGAGCACGGGAAGGCGACCGGTGACGTACATGTCAGATGCGCAACAGCCCGGTCACTTGGGCACGGCGGTCTGCTGCAGCACCGATCCGAGCACGGCCTCGACCGAGACACCCTCGAGCTCGGCGTCGGGGCGCAGCCGCATGCGGTGCCGCCACGTGGGCACGAGCATCGTCTGCACGTGGTCGGGCGTGATGGCCGGGTACCCGCCGAGCCACGCCCATGCCTTCGCCGCGGCCAGCAATGCGGTCGCCGCGCGGGGGCTGACCCCCAGCTGCACGCTCGGGCTCTGACGGGTGGCGCGCGCGAGGTCGACGACGTAGCCGAGCAGGTCGTCCGACACGGTGACGGATGCCGCGGCCCGCTGCGCCGCGCGGATCTCGTCCGGCGTCGCCGCGGCAGCAAGCCCCGCCCCCGCGAGGTCGCGCGGGTCGAACCCCGACGCGTGGCGGCGCAGCACCGACAGCTCGGCATCGCGCTGCGGCACCTCGACGATGAGCTTGAGCAGGAACCGGTCGAGCTGCGCCTCGGGCAGCGTGTAGGTGCCCTCGTGCTCGATGGGGTTCTGGGTCGCGGCGACCAGGAACGGGTCGGGCAGCGGCCGCGTGACGCCGTCGGTCGACACCTGGCGCTCCTCCATCGCCTCGAGCAGGGCCGCCTGCGTCTTGGGCGGGGTGCGGTTGATCTCGTCGGCGAGCACGATGTTGGTGAACACCGGGCCCTCGCGGAACTCGAACTCGCCGGTGCGCGCGTCGTACACGAGCGACCCCGACACGTCGCCGGGCATGAGGTCGGGCGTGAACTGGATGCGCTTCGTGTCGAGCCCCAGAGCGGTGCTGAACGATCGCACCAGCAGCGTCTTGGCGACACCGGGCACGCCCTCGAGCAGCACGTGACCGCGCGCGAGCAGCGCGATCAGCAGGCCGGTGACGGTGCCGTCCTGGCCGACCACGGCCTTGCCGACCTCGTGGCGGACGCGGTTCATCGCGTCGCGCAGGGCCGCGTCGTCGACGGGGTTCTCGGTCATCGCGGGGGAGTCCTTTCCGGGCGGACGGCCGCGCGGACCGCCTCTTCGAGATGGGTGAGCCGGGAGTGCACGGCCACCAGGCGGGTGTCTGTGTCGGGGAGCTCGTCGATGAGCAGCGACCGCACGGCCGCGCGATCGAGGCCGGTGCGGGATGCTGCGGCGTCGGCGACGTCGCCGGCGGCGGCGGCCGGCCCGAGCCCCAGCATCCGCGCCAGCCTGTCGATCGTGCCGAGGCGCAGCTGGTCGGCGGCGTGCAGCGCATCGCGGGAGTGCGCGTAGAGTCGCGCGCGGCCCTCGGTGGTCTCGGCCGCGCGCACCGTGACCGGGAGCCGCTCGGTGACGAGGGGGCCGAAGCGGCGGCCGCGCCAGATCGCGGCGGCGGCGCCGGCGAACAGCAGCAGCACGATGACCGGGCTCACCCAGGGCGGAGTGAGCTCGCCGAGCGTCGGGTCCCCGGCGGGCAGGTCGGTGTCGTCGAGTCCGGGCACGTACCAGACGACGAGAGCGTGCCGGCCCATGAGGTTCAGGGCGAGGGCGGCGTTGCCGTCTTCGGTCAGACGCTCGTTGACGAACAGCTCTCGCCCGTCCACTGCGGCGATGCGCCGCTCGCCGTCGTCGAGGACGAGCAGTCCGGCACCCTCGCCGGTCGGGTAGCACGCGGTTGCGGGCACGTCCGCAGTGCCGTCGGCCGTGAACAGGAGGCCCGGGGCGACACGGCCCGAGCGCTCCGCCTCGGGCAGCGCGCACTGCGGGGCGAGGAGGGAAGCGCCGTACCCCGACGTGCGGGCGTCGAGCAGCACGCGCAGGCTGCGCGAGCGCGGGTCCACGAGGACGACATCCGTGGCGGCCGCCGCGAGCTCTTCGAGGGCGTCGTCCGACAGTGCCGGCGCGTCGGGGAGCACCAGGGTGGCCGGTCCAGCGGCGAGGAGTTCGGCGGCGCGGTCGCGACGGGTCTCGATCGCCACCTCGACCCCTTGCTCCGCAAGGATCGACGCGAGCGCCCGTGCGCCGTCGGGCGAGGCTGACTCAGGATCGAGCACGTCGCGCGCGTTCCATGCGCCGATGCCGCTGAGCACCGCCCCGATCGCACCGATGATCAGGACGAACAGACCGATGAGCGTCCACGTGATGGCCGCGCGGCGGCGCGCGGGCGTCGGCGACTGCACGGTGGCCGTCATGCCGGCACCTCGTCGGTCACGAGCGGCCGCGCGGCGGTGAGTGCGTCGTCGGTCGTGGCGACCAGATCGTAGAGCTCGGGCGTGCCCGGTCGGCGCAGGTATCGCACGTCGTCGAACGCGTCGGCGACACGGTCGAGGTCGCCGGCGGACGCGGGGAACGGCCGTGCGGCGGCGCGCGAGAACGCATGGACGGTCGCGCCCGGGGGAGTGTCGACCACTCCGCGCTCGCTGAGTCCCCGCGCGATCGCGCGAACCCGGACGATGATCGCATCCGCCCATTCGCCCCGTTCGGCGTGGGATGCCGCATCCCGCCGCAGTTCGGCGGCCGAGCGCACGTCGTCGGTGCCGAACAGGGCTGCGTCGCGGCCCGGTGCGCGCCGCGTGACGCGCGGCACGCCCCACACGACGAAGGCGACGACGATCAGGATGCCGACCACCACGGCGGCGATGACGGCCAGCGACGGGCCGAAGGAGGCGGGGAGCTCCGGGTTGAACAGCCTGCTGAAGAACTCGCCGATCGCCTGCGCGATCCGGTCGAGCGGAGTGGGCTCGGCCGCCGCGTACACCGGATCGGCGAGCTCATCCTCGGCCCAGCCGCGGGCTTCATCGCCGTCCGGGGTCAGCGGCGGGGCCGCTGCGACAAGGTCGATCAGGACCACGGCGACTCTCGCCGCTCCGGCGCGGACGCGCCGGGTGCGGTCCACCGGGTGGCATCGGGCCCGGTGGCAGCCGACTCGGTGTCGTCGGACACCGGCGCGGGCGACTGCGGCGGCGCGTAGCCTGACGGCGGCGCGTACGCCGGAGGCTGCCCGTAGGCCGGCGGCTGCCCGTATGCGGCAGGCTGCCCGTATGCCGGAGGCTGCCCGTATGCCGGGGGCTGCCCGTAGGCCGGCGGCTGCCCGTATGCCGGAGGCTGCCCGTATGCCGGAGGCTGCCCGTACGCGCCCTGGGGCCCAAGCGGCGCCCGCACCATGACACGACCGACGTTCTCACGGTAGGGATCGGGCAGCGCCGCGGCACCGGCATCCCGCTTCTCGACGTAGGAGAGCAGGTCGAGATCGAGCCCTTCGCGACGCATCCGGCAGTCGATGTAGAGCAGGGCGCTCGCGGTGGACTGCACCACGATCAGCACCGCCTGGATCACGAGGGTGGCCGCCTGCGCGATCAGCGAGACGCCCACGACGGCGATCAGCGACCCCACGTCGGCGTCGCCGGTCGGCGCGATGATGGTGCTCAGCCCGGCGCCGAACAGGCTGAAGGGGATGCTCACCACCTGGGCGACGACGCCGAAGATGAGGTTGATCACCACGATGACCCCGAGCACCGCCCAGAACCGGCCGCGCACGAGCGTCCAGGCCCGGCCGACCGCGCCCAGCAGCGTCGCGTGCTCGAGGATGATCGCCGCGGGCGCCAGCAGCAGCTTGGTGCTGAGCCACAGTGTCAGCGGGATCGCCCCGACGACGATCAGCACCGTCAGCCCCACGGCGAGCGGCGGCGCGGCGAACCAGATGCCGACGATCGAGAGGGTGATCACCCCGACGAGCAGGATCACCGCGGTCGTGAGCAGGAACACATAGCCCAGCAGCCGCCAGACGACGGGCTTGAGCTTGGCCCACAGCGCCCCCAGAGAGAGCTTCTCGGCCACGGCCGCGTGGGCGACTTCGAGCACGACGATGCCCTGCACGATGACCCCGAGGGCGGCCGCGGCGAGCCCGAGCACGAAACCGGTGATGATCGTGAGCGCGGTCGACCCGGCGAGGACGGCGTCGAACTCGTCGGTGCCCTGGGGGATCGTGTCCAGACGCGAGAAGGCCGCGATCGCGACACCGCCGACAGCGAGCAGCACGACGAGGTAGGAGACCGTCTGCACGACCAGCGCGAAGCCCAGCAGCACGCGGGGGTTCTGGCGGAGCGCCGCGAACGAGCGGCCCAGGATCGTGCCGAACGTCAGGGGGTGGAGGGGGATGATCCCGGGCCGGGATGCCGGTGTCCACGCCGGATACGCGCTCACGACGTTCCCCTTCCCCTGCGGTCGCCCCGTCGAGTCTGTCTATGGTGTCACACCGGCCTGCCATCGATCGCGCAGGCGTCGCTCGGCGCGGTCACAGGCGGTGTCGACTACTCTGTGGTCAGCGCACCGCGGCGTCCGAGACCCGTCGCGCGCCCGAGCCTAAGGATGATCTCGCACCCATGACCTCTCGCATCCTCGTCGTCGACGACGACACGGCACTGGCCGAGATGATCGGAATCGTGCTGCGCACCGAGGGCTTCGAGCCCGTCTTCTGCGCGGATGGCGCGAAGGCCGTGGACATCTGGCGCAGCGAGCGCCCCGAGCTCGTGCTGCTCGACCTCATGCTGCCGGGTATGGACGGCATCGAGATCTGCACGCGGATCCGCGCGGAGTCCGGCATCCCCATCATCATGCTCACGGCGCGCACCGACACGGCCGACGTCGTCCGCGGCCTCGAGTCGGGTGCCGACGACTACATCGTCAAGCCGTTCAACCCCAAGGAACTGGTCGCGCGCATTCGCACCCGTCTGCGCCCGACATCGCAGCCGGCCGGCGAACTGCTGCGGATCGGCGATCTGACCGTCGACGTCGCTGCGCACGAGGTGCGCCGCGGCGACGAGACGATCCCGCTCACACCGCTCGAGTTCGAGCTCCTCGTCGCGCTCGCCTCGAAGCCGCAGCAGGTCTTCTCGCGCGAGATGCTGCTCGAGCAGGTGTGGGGTTACCACTACAAGGCCGACACCCGCCTGGTGAACGTGCACGTGCAGCGCCTGCGCGCCAAGGTCGAGCTCGATCCCGACAACCCCAAGATCGTGACCACGGTGCGCGGCGTCGGCTACCGGGCCGGCGCGGTGGCGTGAGGCGACCCTCGTGTCCGCCGACACCGCGGCGGTGCCGACCCGCACTCCGCTGAGCGACTGGCGGAACTGGCGCGCCTGGCCCGAGACGATCGCGGGACTGTGGCGGCGATCGCTGCGATTCCGCACCCTCCTGGTGACGCTCGGGCTGACGGCGCTCGCCGTGATCATCGCGTGCGTCTGGATGGCTCTCGCGATCGGCAACGACCTCTTCGAGTCGCGCAAGGACCAGGTGCTCACCGACGCGCTGCGGGCCACCACGTCGGCGCAGGCGACGCTTGACAACGCCGACGCGGACAGTGTGCAGGTCGAGAACCTCATGATCAGCGTTCAGGCGACACTCGCGCAGCTCTCGGCGAGCGAGATGTGGGCGGCGCTCACGACGTCGTCGCAGGGGCTGCAGGGGTTCACCGTCGGCGCGTTCGACGAGCAGATCCTCACCGACGGGCTGCGCACCGCGGTGCAGGAGGACCCCGACCAGCAGTACTGGCAGTCGGTCCCGCTGCCGACCGACGACGGCGGCACGGTGCCCGGCATCATCGTGGGGCAGCAGCTGATCGCGCCGGGGATCGGCAGCTACGAGCTCTACCTCGGGTACGACCTGGAGGGTGCGTCGCAGACCCTCGGGTTCGTGCAGACGACCCTGTGGATCGTCGGCCTCGGACTCATCGTGCTGCTCGGCGGCATCTCGTGGTTCGTGCTGCGGTCGGTGACCGTGCCGATCGCGGAGGCGGCGCAGACCAGCGCCAAGCTGGCCGCCGGTGAGCTCGGAGAGCGGCTGCCCGTGCGGGGAGAGGACGAGTTCGCGACGTTGGGCCGCTCGTTCAACGCGATGGCGGACAGCATCGAGTCGCAGATCAAGGAGCTCGCCGATCTCTCGCTCGTGCAGCAGCGGTTCGTGTCCGACGTGTCGCACGAGCTGCGCACGCCGCTGACGACCATCCGCCTGGCCGCCGACATGATCAACGACCAGCGCGACGAGTTCGACCCGTCGACCGCGCGTGCCGCGGAGCTGCTCAACGCGCAGGTGCAGCGGTTCGAGACCCTGCTGACCGACCTGCTCGAGATCAGCCGCTACGACGCCGGGTCGGTGCAGCTCGAGCTCGAGCCGACGAGCCTGGCGGCGCTCGCCGAAGATGTGATCGGGTCGATGCAGCAGCTCGCCGAGCAGCACGGCAGCGACGTCAGACTCGTCGCGCCCGGGGGATATTCCCCGGTCGACATGGACCCCCGGCGCGTCCGCAGGATCGTGCGCAACCTGCTCGGCAACGCGATCGAGCACGGGGAGGGCAGGCCGATCGTCGTCACGGTCGACAGCGACCAGCAGGCGGTCGCGCTCGGGGTACGCGACTACGGCATGGGGATGCGGCCCGAGCACGTCGAGCGGGTCTTCGACCGCTTCTGGCGTGCCGATCCCTCGCGCACCCGCACCATCGGGGGCACCGGGCTCGGGCTGTCGATCGCCCTCGGCGACGCCCGTCTGCACGGCGGCGAACTCGCCGTGTGGTCGCAACCGGGCAAGGGGACCAACTTCGTCCTCACCCTTCCGCGCACCGCGGTTCGCCTGAGTGCACCGTCGCCGGTGCCGATCGATCCCGGCGACGACGCGGTTGCGCCGGTCGACGCGCTCGGTCTCAGCGGACCCGTCGACGTGCTTCTTCCCGAGGGCGGTGATCGTTCGTGACCCGACGGATGCTGGCGGCGGCGATCGCCGCAACCCTGGCACTGCTGCTGGCGGCGTGCGCGAGCCTTCCCACCTCGGGTCCGGTCAACCGCGGGCTGGTGCCCGAGGAGGAGTCCGAGGCGCCCTTCGCGTTCGTCCCGGCCCGCCCGCAGCCGGGGGCCACGCCTGAGGAGATCGTGGACGGCTTCTTGCGCGCGGGAACCGGTGTCACCGACAACTGGCTGCGCGCGCGCGAATACCTCGCCCCCAGCATCCGCGAGCAGTGGCGGCCCAGCGCGGGCGTGACCGTCGACGTGTCGGTCGACCGCGTGATCGGTTCGAACGACGAGGGGCGGGTGTCGGTGCGTCTGGTCACCGTGGCTTCCGTCGACGCCCAGGGCGCGTACGAGCCGAGCGACCAGAGCACGGCGACCCTCGATTTCGAACTCGCGCAGCAGGCCGACGGCGAATGGCGCATCACGGCTGCGCCGGACGGCATCGTGCTCGGACGCGACGTGTTCCCACGTGTGTTCCATCGCTACTCGGTCATGTTCTTCGACCCGACGTGGACCTACCTCGTCCCCGACACGCGGTGGTACCCGACCGCGTACGCGGTCGTACGCATCGCCGCCGCCGTCGTCGACGGAGTGCCCACTCCGTGGCTGTCGGAGTCGGTGGTCAGCGCATTCCCCGAGAGCGTGCAGCTCGAACCCGCATCCGTGCCCCTGTCGGGAGGAGTCGCCCAGGTCGGACTCAGCACCAACGCGCTGGCCCTGGACACCACGACCCACAGCCGAATGCAGGCGCAGCTCGATGCGAGCCTTGCGACGGCCGGAGTGGCGAGTGTCGAGATGTCGGTCGGCTCGGCGCCGATCGACGTGACGGCCGCGCCCACACGGTCGACACGGGTGTCCGGGCCGCCGCTCGTGCTCACCGAGGCCGGATTCGGATTCCTGTCGGGCGAGGAGCTCACCGAGATCCCCGGGCTGTCCGACGCTGTGGTCGCGCAATCGCCGACCGCGGTTCAGGTCGCCCCCGAACGCGACCTCGCCGCCGTGCGACGGCCCGACGGTGCCGCCGTGCGCGTCGAGGCGTCCGGGGCGTGGATCCTGGCCGATGCGCGCGCCGGGCTCGCCTCGCCGTCGATCGACCCGCACGGCTATGTGTGGAGCGCGATCGTCGATGATCCGGCGAGTCTGCAGGCGGTCGGTGACGACGGTGAGGCGATCGCCATCGCCGATGCCTGGCCGGGCGCGGCCCGCATCACGGCGTTCTCGGTCTCGCGCGACGGCGCCCGCATCGCCGCCGCCGTGTCGGTGGGCGGAGAGCACGAGGTGTGGGTCGCCGGGGTGGTGCGCGACGGTCAGGTGCCGGTGCGTCTGGGCGAGGGCGATCCGCTGATGCTGGGTTCGCTCGCCGGCGAGGCACTGTCGCTCACATGGCTCGACGACACCACGATCGGCGTGGTGGCTCGGACGGGTGACGACCGCGTCGTGGTCGAGCAGCCCACGGGTGGGTCGGCCACCTCGTACATCGGACCTCCCGACGCCGTGTCGCTCGCGGCGGCGAACCCGCTGTCGAACCTCCGCGTACGCTCTGCCGACGACGCCATGTTCGTGCGGCGGGGGACGAACTGGACCGAGAGCGCCACCGGCGTGCTCGTGCTCGCGACCCAGCAGGGGGCGCCGCAGTAGTCCGCGGCCGTTCCTCCCCAGCACGTCCTTCTCCCCGGCCCGTCCACAGCGTGGCGACGCGGCGGCCGTCGCGCGTCGCGTCGGGCCCAGGCTGAGGGGATGTTCGACGCCGAATCGGTCCCGCGCGCATTCCAGGATGCCCTCGCCTTCGTGCTGCCGGTCGACTGCGCCGGATGCTCGACGCCCGACACCGCGCTGTGCGAGACGTGCCGCGCGGCGCTGGCGCCACGACCGCGTGCGCTCGAGACCGACGTCGATGCGCCGGTGTATGCCGGGCTGCCGTTCGACGGTGTCGCCGCGCGCGTGATGCGCGGCCTGAAGGAGGAGGGGCGCACCGCCCTTGCGCGCGCCCTCGCGCCGGCGCTCGCGGCGGCGCTCGCACGCCTTCCCGGCGATCCGGATGTGCCACCGTGGATCGTCCCCGTGCCGACATCGAGGGCGTCGATGCGGCGACGCGGCTATCGCGTCGCCGACCTGATCGCACGGCGAGCCGGGTTCGTGCCGCGGCATCCGCTGCGCCTCGCGCGTCAGCCCGCCGATCAGCGCGGTCTCACAGCGGACGAGCGCCGAGTGAACGTGGTCGGGAGCATGGCCGCGCGCCGCGCGGCGGGCCGGCGGGTGGTCGTCATCGACGACGTCTCGACCACGGGGGCCACCCTCGGTGAGGCCGTCCGCGCTCTTCGCGAGGCGGGTGCCGATGTCGTCGGCGGGGCGGTCGTGGCGGCCACACCCCTGCGGGCGGGAGGCGGTGCGTCGTTCGGAGGACCCTGGGGGGAGGCATCGGAAACTCATGGGTGACAGGCTCCCGGTCGCGGGATACCGTGGGGGGACAAGGCGACTGAGGTCCGCCCTTGGCCGGGAGGACCGGAACAAGGAGGTCAGGGATGGAAACCAGCATCGTCGGCGTAGGAGTGGGGATCACGGATCGCTTCCGCTCGGTCGTCGAAGAGAAGGCCACCCGCATCGAGCACCTCGCGCCGCGCGCGCAACGGGTCGACGTCAAAGTCACCCACCGCGCGTATCACAACGGCCGCATGGAAGACGACACGGTCGAGCTCACCGTCACGGGCAAGGGTCCGATCATTCGCGCCGAGGCCACCGACGGCGACAAGTTCGCCGCCCTCGATCTGGCCGTCGACAAGCTCTGCGGGCAGCTGCGGCGCGCGAAGGACAAGCGGGTCGACGCCCGCAAGCACCCGCGCGGAGCCAAGCTCGAGAAGGGCACCGGTGCCATCCAGGGCATCGACGTGCAGCCCGCCTCCGCCGATGTGCTGCATGCCGTCGCCACCGGAGGCGTGCCCGTCGTGGCCGTCGAGGATGACGAGGACTACACCCCCGTCGTCATCCGTACGAAGGAGTTCGATGCCGAGTGGATGACGGTCGAAGAGGCGGTCGACCGCATGGAGCTGGTCGGCCACGACTTCTTCCTGTTCATCGACGCGCGCACCGACCACCCGAGCGTCGTGTACCGCCGCAAGGGATGGGACTACGGCGTGATCTCGCTGACCGCGCAGGCCCCGCCGGTCGAGGAGGCCGTGGCGTCGTAGCGGCGAGGGCGATCCTCGGCGGCGTCAATCGAAGATGCCGTCGAGGATGCTGCCGATCACCAGGCCGCCCAGGATGCCGCCCATGAGGTCGGATCCGCCGCCGCGGCGGCCGCCGGGCATCCCCATCCCGGGCATGCCCATGCCGCCGGGAGCGGTCTGCGGACGGGCGCCGTCGATGTCGCGCTGGGCCAGCTGCAGGCCCTCGCTCGCCAGGAAGGCCGCGCGGCGGGCCATGTCCAGCGCCTGCTCGCGGTGGTCCTCGTCGATCTGGGTGGCGGCCGCGGCAGACGTGCCGAGGTGGCGGTCGAGGTCGATCCGCACGCGCTCCGCCTCGGCGAGCCGCGTGCGGGCGTCGGCCCCGATCCAGCCTCGGTGTCCGGCGATCACATCGCGCGCGACGGCGAGCTGGCGGTCGGCGTCGTCGATCGCGTGGCGCACGTGCGCCAGGTCGGGGATCTGGCGCGCCGCCCTCTCGCGGGCCGCGGCGATCGCGGCATCCAGACCGGCGTTCGCCGCGCGCAGCTGCGACAGCTGCGCGAAGGGATCGGTGTTGACGCCGGCGGCCGGCAGCGCCTTCAGCGCGGCCTCGAGTTCGGCCACCGCAGCGGTCACCGCCGGCACCTGAGGCGCCGTGCGCGCCGCGATGAGGTCGCCGCGCGAGTCCTCGACGACCGCCGCGAGCGTCGACTCGGCGCGCAGCGCCTCGACCTCGAACGTCTCGACCGCGTCGATGAGCGTCTCGGCGCGTCGAGCGGCCTCGGTCGCCGCCTCGAGAGCCATGTTGGCCTGCTCGCGCTGACCCGCCTCACGGCGCCGCTCGGCGACGCCCGCGCTGTGCTCGGCGAATCCGATCAGCTGTTCGGCTTCCGCGGGGTTCGCCTCGACCTGCGACAACGCGTGCGCGGCGTAGCGGGCGGCCAGGCGGGTCACGGTGTCACGGGCGTGGGGGATGCGGGTGCGCAGGTGCGCGGCATCCGATCGCACCTTCGCGATGATCTCGGGAGCGCGCCGTGCCCGCGCGATCGGCTCGGCGAGCGCCTCGGTGCGGTCGTCCAGCAGCTCCTCGGCCCACTCGCACAGCTGCACGATGCGCGCGTTGCGGGTCCGCAGCTCTTCGGGGGTGTCGGGGATGTGGTCGTGATTGAGCTGGTGCAGGTGGAACGCCTCGCGCAGGTGGGTGCGCACGGCATCGTGGGCCTCGCGCAGCTCCTTGGTCGCTCCCGGGCCCAGCTCGGCCTCGGCGAAGGCGAGCTCGTCGCCCGTCAGGCGAATGCGCTCATCGGCGTCGACGAGCGCGCGCTGCGCACGCAACGCCAGGTCGGCGTCGGTCGCGTCGAGTTCCGCCTGTTCACGCTTGCGTCTGCCCCAGAATCCGGCCACACCCTTGATCCTATGTGCGCATCTGAGAGGCGGCTGTGGGCTGTGGAGGTCGACCGCGCTTCGGACGTTCGCTCGACAGCTCCAGACTCATCGCATGGTCGGGATGCAGCGCGAGGCGCTGCTCGGCGTGGTCGAGCCAGCGCACCTCGGCCTCGGCCGCGAAGATCATCGAGTCGACGACGAGTTCGCGGGCGAGCTCGGCGGGGCTCGTGGGATTCCCGGCCCGCGGCCTGGTCCGGCGGAGCGCATGGAGGCGGCCGGCCGACGCGCCGCGCTGGGTCTGGATCACGTCGGCGACGTCGACGCCGGGGAGGGTGGCGGCGACCGCGAGCTTGATCGCGAGCTCGTCACGCGTGCCCCCCGACCGCTCGACCGGGGAGGTGAGCCAGGAAACCACCTCGGCGGATCCGGCATCCGTGATCTGCCAGTACACGTGCCCGTGCTCGTCGACGTCGCCCTTCTCGACGAGGCCGTCGCGCTCGAGCCGATCGAGCGTGTTGTAGATCTGGCCCACGTTGAGCGGCCACGTGGAGCCGGTGCGGCGGTCGAACTCAGCTCGGAGCTGATAGCCGTAGCACGGGCCCTGGTCGAGGATCGCCAACAGGCTCTGCCGCACCGACATCGCAGTCTCCTTCGGGTGTATACCGAGTATCTGATTGCCGAGTATATGCATACCGGGAATGGGATCACTCACACCCAGCCCATCTCAAGGTCACGGGTGGATAACATAGGCAGGTATGCCCGTGGGGCGCCCGACGGCGTGCGCGGGATCGGCGGATCGACCGCCGCGAAGCCCGACAGATGGAGACACTCCGTGGCCAACCCTCTCGAGAAACTTCTGCGTGCCGGTGAGGGCCGCCTGCTCCGGCGGCTCCAGCAGGTCGTGAAGGCGGTCGGCGCCCTCGAAGAGGATTACGAGCAGCTCACCGACGAAGAGCTGCGCAACGAGACCGCCGAGCTGCGCGCGCGCCATGAGGCCGGCGAGACGCTCGACCAGCTCATGCCCGAGGCCTTCGCCGCGGTGCGCGAGGCAGCGAAGCGCACGCTCGGCCAGCGGCCGTACGACGTCCAGATCATGGGCGGCGCGGCGCTCCACCTCGGCAACATCGCCGAGATGAAGACCGGTGAAGGCAAGACGCTGACGGCGACCTTCGCGGTGTACCTCAACGCGATCGCGGGCAAGGGCGTGCACGTCATCACGGTCAACGACTTCCTCGCGTCGTACCAGTCCGAGCTGATGGGCCGCGTGTACCGCGCGCTGGGCATGACCACGGGCACGATCGTGTCGGGCCAGACGCCCGAGGTGCGCCGCGAGCAGTACAACGCCGACATCACCTACGGCACGAACAACGAGTTCGGCTTCGACTACCTGCGCGACAACATGGCGTGGCGCAAGGAGGACCTCGTCCAGCGGGGCCACTTCTACGCGATCGTCGATGAGGTCGACTCGATCCTCATCGACGAGGCACGCACACCGCTGATCATCTCCGGACCGTCCTCGGGCGAGGCGAACCGGTGGTTCGTCGAGTTCGCCAAGATCGCCCGCACCCTCGAGCCCGGGGTCGACTACGAGGTCGACGAGAAGAAGCGCACCATCGGCGTGCTCGAGCCCGGCATCGAGAAGGTCGAGGACTACCTCGGCATCGACAACCTCTACGAGTCGGCCAACACACCGCTCATCTCGTTCCTCAACAACTCGATCAAGGCGCTCGCGCTGTTCAAGCGCGACACCGACTACGTCGTGATGAACGACGAGGTCATGATCGTCGACGAGCACACCGGCCGCATCCTGGTCGGACGCCGCTACAACGAAGGCATCCACCAGGCGATCGAGGCGAAGGAGGCCGTGCCGGTCAAGGCCGAGAACCAGACGCTGGCCACCGTCACGCTGCAGAACTACTTCCGCCTCTACGACAAGCTCGCCGGCATGACCGGTACGGCCGAGACCGAGGCCGCCGAGTTCATGTCGACCTACAAGCTCGGCGTGGTCACCATCCCGACCAACAAGCCGATGATCCGCAAGGACCAGCCCGACCTCGTCTACAAGAACAAAGAGGCGAAGTTCGCGCAGGTCGTCGAAGACATCGCCCGCCGTCACGAGATCGGTCAGCCGGTGCTCGTGGGCACCGTGAGCGTCGAGACGAGCGAGTACCTGTCGCGGCTGCTCGCCAAGAAGGGCATCAAGCACGAGGTCCTCAACGCGAAGAACCACGCGCGTGAGGCCGAGATCGTGGCGCGTGCGGGACGCTACGGCGCCGTCACCGTCGCCACGAACATGGCCGGTCGAGGCACCGACATCATGCTCGGCGGCAACGCGGAGTTCCTGGCCGTGCAGGAGATGAAGGCGAAGGGCCTCGACCCGGTCGAGACACCGGAGGAGTACGAGGCCGAGTGGGACGCCGTCTACGAGACGATGCGCGACCGGGTGGCCGAAGAGGCGACCAAGGTCATCGAGGCCGGCGGACTCTACGTGCTCGGCACCGAGCGCCACGAGTCGCGCCGGATCGACAATCAGCTGCGCGGCCGTTCGGGTCGTCAGGGTGACCCCGGTGAGAGCCGCTTCTACCTGTCGCTGACCGATGACCTCATGCGCCTGTTCCAGTCGGGTGCGGCCGAGGCGATCCTGTCGCGCACGAACTTCCCCGATGACGTCGCGATCGAATCGGGCATGGTGTCGCGCGCGATCAAGTCCGCGCAGAGCCAGGTCGAGTCGCGCAACGCCGAGATCCGCAAGAACGTCCTCAAGTACGACGACGTGCTCAACCGCCAGCGCGAAGCGATCTACTCGGACCGTCGCCACATCCTGCAGGGCGACGACATCGCCGACCGCGTGACGCACTTCATCGAGGACGCCGTCGATGCCGTCATCGACGATCACACCGGCTCGGGTCACACCGAGAGCTGGGATTTCGACGCGCTGTGGACCGAGCTGAAGACCCTGTACCCGGTCGGCGTGACGATCGACGAAGTGGTGGCGGAGGCGGGCAACAAGGGCCGCGTCACCCCGGAAGGTCTCAAGCGCGAGATCAAGTCGGATGCGTCGATCGCGTACGCCAAGCGCGAGGAGGCGCTGGGCACCTCGGCGATGCGCGAACTGGAGCGCCGTGTCGTGCTGCAGGTGCTCGACCGCCGCTGGCGCGACCACCTCTACGAGATGGACTACCTCAAGGACGGCATCGGCCTGCGCGCGATGGCCCAGCGCGATCCGCTGATCGAGTATCAGCGCGAGGGATACCAGATGTTCCAGTCGATGATGGGGCAGATCAAGGAGGAGTCGGTCGGCTACCTCTACAACCTCGAGGTCGAGGTGCGTCGCGCCGAGAGTGCAGACGGCGCCGACCAGGTGACGCAGGTCGAGGCCAAGGGGCTGACGGCACCGCAGACCGACGGTCAGCGGCTGCAGTACTCGGCCGCGAACGACGCCGGCGAGGTCGAGGTGCGCAACGAACGCGGACAGGTGCAGCAGGCGGCGACGAACCGCCTGCGGCAGGCCGCGACGGCGGCGGCCGCGCAGCAGCAGACGCAGCAGCCGGCAGCCGAGGCGCCGCGCGGTGCGTTCGGCCAGCGCACGGATGCTCCCGCCGAGGCGCCGCAGCAGCAGGCACCGATGAATCGCGCTCAGCGCCGCGCCGCAGACAAGCGACGCTGAGCCGGTACGCCGTGTCGCGGGCGCGGGGGCCACGCACGGTCGATTGGCCCCGGCGCACCGTCGATATCCTGTGGGGATGAGCCCGCTTCGTCCCCTCGACCAGTCCGCCAAGCTGCGCGACGTCCTCTACGAGATCCGAGGCCGGGCGCTGGTCGAGGCCGACCGGCTGGAGGCCGAGGGGCACACGATCCTCAAGCTCAACACCGGCAACCCTGCGGTGTTCGGCTTCGAGGCGCCGTTCCAGATCGTGCGCGACATGATCGAGGCGGTGCCGCACGCACACGGATACAGCGACAGCCGCGGCATCATGTCGGCCCGGCGCGCGGTGGTCTACCGCTACGAGCAGGATGCCTCGTTCCCGGCGTTCGAACCCGACGACGTGTACCTCGGCAACGGCGTGTCCGAGCTCATCACGATGACGATGCAGTCGCTGCTGGACGACGGTGATGAGGTCCTCATCCCGGCGCCCGACTATCCGCTGTGGACGGCGATGACGAGCCTCGGCGGCGGAACGCCCGTGCACTACGTGTGCGACGAGCAGAGCGGGTGGCAGCCCGACCTCGACGACATCCGCTCGAAGGTGACGGAGCGCACCAAGGCGATCGTGGTCATCAACCCGAACAACCCCACAGGAGCGGTGTACACCCGCGAGATCCTCGAGGGGATCGCCGAGATCGCCCGCGAGCATTCACTGCTGTTGCTCGCAGACGAGATCTACGACCGCATCGTGTTCGACGACGCCGTGCACATCCCGATGGCCTCGGTCGCCCCCGATCTGCTGTGCCTGACCTTCAACGGGCTGTCGAAGACCTATCGGGTGGCGGGCTTCCGGTCGGGCTGGCTCGTGATCACCGGCCCGAAGTCGCACGCGGCGGGTTTCCTCGAGGGGATCACCCTGCTGGCATCCACCCGCCTGTGTCCCAACGTTCCCGCGCAGCACGCGGTGCAGGCGGCGCTGTCGGGAGTGCAGTCGATCGACGCGCTGATCGCCCCCAGCGGCAGGCTGCACGAGCAGCGCGACGCCGCGTGGGAGGCGCTCGAGGCGATCCCCGGCGTCACGTGCGTCAAGCCCGCCGGGGCGCTGTACGCGTTCCCGCGCCTCGACCCCGAGGTGCACGAGATCCACGATGATGCGCGACTGGTGTACGACTTCCTCGTCGCCGAGCACGTGCTGCTCGTGCAGGGCACCGGCTTCAACTGGGCGACGCCCGACCATCTGCGCATCGTGACGCTGCCGGAGTCCCGCGTGCTCACCGAGGCGATCGAGCGCCTGGGCAACTTCCTGTCGTCGTATCGGCAGTAGACGACGACCGGGCCGACCACGACGCTGGGGTCGACCCGCCCGTCGGGCTCTCGCGCGATTCGGTCGCACCGTGCATCGAATCGCGTCGACGCCGCTGCGCGGCATCGGCCCGAGTTCGCTACAGCAGTGCGAGCGACGTCGTGCGCCAGCGGCCGTCGAATCCTTCGACACGCAGCGCGACGGCGCGCGTGCGCGCGATCCCGCGCACGACGACGACCGCCTCGACGACCCCGTCGGCGGGGGAGGAGTGGCGCACCGACACGATCTGGTGCACCGGACGCTTGGCCGGGATGCCGCGCGCGCTGCGCGCCCGTGCGGCGAGGTTCGCGCGCGTCACGAGCTTGCGGTACGGGTCCTCCATGAGCCAGCGCGCGAGCTGGTCGACCTCGCGCACACCGGCGAGGACTTCGAGGACGCCCCTCGTGATGTTGCGCACGAAGGGTTCGGGGTCGGGCAGCACTGCGGCCGACGTGCGCTGCGGGGCGAAATACTCCGACAGCTCGACGGCGTCAGCAGGGTAGGCGCGGGCGGAGCCCGCGGGCGTCTTTGCCATGCGTGGACCAATCTCGGTGGGGGTTCCAGCAGTAGAACACACAGCGAACTCTCAGAAGGAATCCTTTCTCCGGCTGTGGATAACTCGTGATCGACTCGTGATGAATCGTCTAGCCTCGCCGGGTGCGCTGGGATCGCTTCTTCGACGACCTCGAGGACCAACTCTCGTCCGAGTGGGAGGCCGAGCGCGTCGCGCTCGAGACCGAGGCCGAGCGCCTGCGTCTGTCTCGGGTGACCCTGCGCGAACGACTCATGGCGCTCGCCGCAGAGGGCGCCGCATCCGAGGCGTCCCTCGAGCTCTGCGACGGCGCCGTCGTGCGCGGCACGATGAGCGGTGTCGGCGCCGACTGGGTCGCCCTGGCCCTCTCAGGAGCGCGTGGGGGCGCACTCGTCCCGCTGCCGGCCGTCGCGTGGGTCGGGATGCCCGAGTCCGACCTGCTGCGCAGCGCGAGGCCGCTCGCTGCGCGGTCGAGCCTGTCGGATCGGATCACGTTCGGGTTCGTCGTCCGCGACCTCGGACGCCGCCGATCCGGCGTCGAGGTGCACCTGAGCGGGGGCCGCGTGCTGACGGGGACGATCGATCGCGCAGGCATCGACCATCTCGATCTGGCACAGCACGAAGCGGGCGCGCCGCGCCGGGTGGATGCCGTCACCGGGCACCGGATCGTGCCGTTCGCCGCGATCGCGTGGGTACGGGTCGCCGACGAGCGCGTGTTCGGGTGACGGTCTGCGCCGCGGCCGAGGACTCAGTCGGGGTGGCGGACGGCGCCGCTGCCCCACAGCTCGGGGAAGCTCGCCTCGCCCGACTGCCGCCACAGCGCCATGAGTCGGGCCTCCTCGGCCTGATCGTCGAGATACGTCGCGATGCTGGCCTCGTCGACCCGCCACCGTGCCGGCGAGCCGATCCGCATGCCGCGCAGGCGCCCCTGCATCACCAGGGCGACGACGTCGTCGACCGAGACGCCGAGCAGCTCGGCGACCTGGGCAGGCGCGAGCAGCTTCGACTGCGGAGCATCGGGCATGGCCCCATTATGGCGGCACCCGACGGTGCGGGGTCGGGTGCGAAACGCGCTGTGGATAACCGCGGAGGCCGCCGCGCGACCTGGGAGAGCATGGTCGGATGAGCGTCCCCGCATCGTCCCGCCCGCGTGCCCGGTCCGCGTGGGCCGACGCCCGTCTGATCCTCGGACTCGTGCTGATCGCGGCATCCGTCGCCGGCGTCTGGCTGGTGGTCTCGGCCGCGCGGCAGACCGCACCCGCGTACGCGGCCGCCGCGACCATCGTCCCCGGGCAGCCGATCACCGCCGGCGACCTGCGCGAGGTCGAGGTCGGCCTCGGTCAGATCGGCGACGCCTACCTCACCGACGCGGCATTCGGCGAGGATCTGGTCGCGACGCGCACGATCGGGGCGGGTGAGCTGATCCCGCTGGGCGCGGTCGCCGACGCGGACTCGTCGCGCACGACGACGATCGTGCTGCGCAGCCAGGTCGAGGTGCCGGCATCCGTCGACGCCGGAACCGTCGTCGAGGTGTGGGTGGCGCCGCTCATCGAACGGGGCGTCTACGACGTGCCCCGCATCCTCATCCCCGACGCCACCGTCGTGTCGGTCGATCGCGACGACGCGGTCATCGGCAGCACATCCGCCGCTGTCGAGCTCGTGATCCCGCGTGCCGACGTCGCGGCCACCCTCGAGGCGATCGCGGGGGGAGCGGCGCTGTCGGTGGTCCCGGTCGCCGGGGCATCGCGATGACCGTCCTGCTCGCCGTCGACGACGGGCGGCTGGCCGACGCGCTGCGTCGCGAAGGCGTCGACGTCGTCGCGACGATCCCGCCGATCGAACTCGCGGATGCCGCGGCCGATCGCCTGCCCGGATCCGAGACCGCCGGCGCGGTGGCCGCAGCCGACACCGTGCTGCTGCAGGTGTCGCGCGACACCCTCACCGCTGCGACCGTCTCGTTCTGCGACCGCGCGGGAACCCGCATCGTCGCGCTGTGCGACACCGACGAGGCCGAGCGGCTCGCCGCCGCGTTCGGCATCGTCGCCGTCGTCCCTGCGGGACTCGAGGCGTGGCAGGTCGCCGACGCCCTGGCGAAGACCCCGGTCGCAGCGTCGGTCGCGCCCGACGACACGCGGGGACGCACCATCGTCGTGTGGGGTGCGGCGGGCTCGCCCGGCCGCACGACTGTCGCTGTCGAGCTGGCGATCGAACTCGCCCGCGGTGATCGGCACGTCGGCCTCATCGACGCCGACACGCACGCGCCCTCGATGGCCCTCGCCCTCGGCCTGCCCGACGAAGGGCCGGGCTTCGCCTCGGCGTGCCGCCAGGCCGAGCTGGGCGGGCTCGACGGACGCGAGCTCACCCGCATCTCGCAGCCGCTGGGCCGCGGCGTGGACGTGCTCACCGGCCTCAACCGGCCCGGCCGCTGGCCCGAGCTGAGCGAGCAGCGCGTGACGGCTGCACTGGCGGAGTGCCGGCACTGGGCCGACTACACCGTCGTCGACGTCGCTGCCGGGCTCGAGCGCGACGAAGAGATCATGAGCGACCTCGCTGCACCTCGGCGCAATGCGGCGACCCTCGCCGCTCTGGCCTCCGCCGACCTCGTCGTCGCCGTGGTCGGCGCCGATCCGATCGGCGTTTCGCGCTACCTGCGCCACCAGCCCGAGCTGCGCACCGCGGTCGGCGCGACACCGATCGCGGTCGTCGCCAACCGGCTGCGACCGGGCGCAGTCGGCATCGACGCGCGAGGACAGGTGCGGCGGACGCTCGATCGATTCGGTGCCGTCTCCGACGTCTGGTTCCTGCCGCACGATCCACGGTCGGCGGATGCCGCGCTGCTGGCGGCCCGACCGATCGCCGAGGTGGCTCCGAGATCGCCGTTCTCCCTTGCGCTTCGCCGGTTCGCCGGCGAGGCCGTCGCGCCCGCGCCGGCGCCGGCGCGTCCGGCGCGCCGCATCCGTCGCCGATCCGCGGCGTGAAGAAGGGCGGCCTCGCTCTAGGCTGGAGTCGTGTCGACCCTCAGCGATCTCGTCTACGCACAGGGCCTGTTCAGCGAAGCCGACGTCGAGTGGCTGCACCGGCTGGCCGGTGACGGACAGCTGCTCGCCGACCTGGCCTTCGCCGACATCGTGATCTGGGTGCCCACCGCCGACGACTCCTTCATCGCGGTGGGGCATTCGAGGCCCAGCGGTGCGGCGACCCTGTTCTACCGCGACATCGTCGGAGACCGCGTGCGTCCGCAGTGGCGCACCCAGGTCAGGGACGCCTTCCACACCGCGCAGATCATCGACTCGGCCTCGCCTGACTGGTTCGAAGAGACGCCGACGCGCGTACGCGCGGTCCCGATCGCGCGGGCCCGTCCGGGCGAACCGCGCACGACGATCGGCGTGCTGACCCGTCACACGAATCTCGGCGAGACGCGCACGCCGTCGCGCCAGCAGATCACCTTCAACGAGTGCGCCGACGACCTGTTCGGCATGATCGCCGCGGCGGACTTCCCCGACATGGCCGCGCCGACCGCCCCGCGTCGCGGGGCGCCGCGCGCGTCGGACGGCCTGATCCGGGTCGACGTCGACGGCATGGTCACCTTCGCGAGCCCCAACGCCCTCTCGGCGTTCAACCGCCTCGGCTTCGACGACGAGCTCGAGGGAGAGTCGCTGCTCGAGGTCGTCACCCGCATCCTGCCCGACAAGCGCCAGTTCGACGAGTCGCTGCCGGTCGTCGTCGCGGGCCGCGCGCCGTGGCGCGCTGACCTCGAAGCGCGGGGCGTCACGGTGTCGATGCGCACGATCCCGCTGCGCGAGCACGGCGCGCGCGTCGGTGCAGTCGTGCTCTGCCGCGACGTGACCGAGATCCGGCATCAGGAGCAGGAGCTCATCACCAAGGACGCGACCATTCGCGAGATCCACCACCGGGTGAAGAACAACCTGCAGACGGTGGCGTCGTTGCTGCGCATCCAGGCCCGACGGTCGCACTCCGAGGACGCCCGCGAGTCGCTCACCCAGGCGATGCGCCGCGTCGCGGCGATCGCCGTCGTCCACGACACCCTCTCAGAGGGCCTCGCGCAGGTCGTCGACTTCGATGAGGTCTTCGACCGCGTCCTCAAACTCGTCGCCGAGGTGGCCGCCTCGCCGAGCACGCGGGCCAGCACCCGCTCGACCGGACGCTTCGGCACGCTGCCCAGCGAATACGCGACCCCGCTGGCGCTGGCGCTCACCGAACTGGTCACCAACGCCGTCGAGCACGGGCTCGCGGGCCAGGAGGGTGACGTCGAGATCGCCGCCGATCGCACAGCCGACCGGCTCGAAGTCAAAGTGCGTGACACCGGGGCCGGTCTTCCCGAGGGTCAGGTCGGGCGGGGGCTCGGCACTCAGATCGTGCGGACGCTCATTCAGGGCGAGCTGGGCGGCACGATCGACTGGCACACGCTGGTCGGCAGCGGCACCGAGGTCACGATCGACATCCCGCTGCGGTACATCGAACGCCAGACCTGACGCGAGGCGGAGCAGTGCGGCCGCCGGCCGCGTTGCTGCGGCTCGGGTCAGGAGGCGCGGCGGGCGCGGGCGGCGCGGCGCTTGAGCGCGCGGCGCTCGTCCTCGGAGAGACCGCCCCACACGCCCGAGTCCTGACCGGTCTCGAGGGCGTACTGCAGGCAGACCTCGGTGACGGTGCACCGGGCGCACACGGACTTCGCCTTCTCGATCTGATCGACAGCCGGTCCGGTGTTCCCCACGGGGAAGAACAGTTCGGGGTCGACGGTCAGGCAGGCGGCCTTGTCGCGCCAGTCCATGGTGGTGCTCCTAAACAACGGGAAGAGTGGGAATCGAGGGCCCGGATTCGGGTCCGATACCCTGTGGGATGTGCGAGCCTTGCTCGCCCCACGGCACTGTGGGAGCACACGGCTTCATCCATCGTCGCACAGCGGGCGGCGGCGGATCAAGGGTTCCGAACGCCCTATCCGTGCGAGTTGCTGTGGATCTGCTCCACGAGGTGGAGGATTCGCACAACCGGCACGCTCTTGTCCACGCACTCGTGAGGGATACGAACAAACATGGCGGCGAAGCTCGCAGCGGTACTGCTCGCACTCGAGGGCATCGGGATCATCGGGCTCGCGGTGTGGGAGGCGATCGCGCTCGTGTCGGGCGACAACGTCTCGATCGTGAGCGCTGTCGCGCTCATCGTGCTCACCGCCGCCGGCGCGGCGCTGGTGGTGGCGTTCGCTGTGGCCGTGTGGCGAGGGCAGTCGTGGGGCCGTTCCGGGGGCATCGTCACCCAGCTGCTCATACTCGCCGTCGCGCTGGGCGCCGCCACCGGGATCTACGGCGACGGTGCGACCGCGCTCGTGATCGCCGTGCCGGCGCTCATCACGCTCGTGCTGCTCGTCGTGGCGGTGCGGGATGCCGGACGCCGGGAGTCCCGCGAGGGTGGCGGCCCGGATGCGCCACCATCCGCCGGCTGAGCGGCCTCAGGCAGCGAGGCCCAGAAGACCTCGGACGCGGGCGACGTGGCCGGTGGCCTTGACGTTGTACAGCGCGTGCTCGATGCGGCCGTCGGCATCGATGACGAACGTCGACCGCAAGACGCCCTCGACGACCTTGCCGTAGTTGGTCTTCTCGCCCCACGCGCCGTACGCCTCGTGGACGGTCCGGTCGGGGTCGCTCAGCAGGTCATAGGTGAGTCCGTCGCGCTCGCGGAACCGTCGGAGCTTCGCCTCGTCGTCGCGCGAGATGCCGAGCACGGCATATCCGGCGGCCTGCAGTGGGGCCAGGCTGTCGCGGAAGTCGCACGCCTCGGTGGTGCACCCGGGGGTCATCGCGGCCGGGTAGAAGAACAGGATCACGCCCGAGCCGCGCAGAGACGCGAGCGAGACGGACTCGCCGTCCTGGTCGGTGAGGGTGAAGTCGGGGGCGGTGTCTCCGGGTTGCAGGCGGTGCGCGCTCATGCCTCCAGCTTAGGAGCGCGCGGACGTCACGGGCGATCCGAGAAGGTCGCCAGCAGGCGCTGCAGCGAGTCGAGCCGCGCCGCACCGTTGGGCCCGAGCCGACCCTCGGCGACCGCCTCCGCGATCGCGCAGTCCGGAGCATCGGGCAGGTGGGTGCAGCCGCGGGGGCAGTCCTGCGCGATCGCGTCGAGGTCGGTGAACGCCCGCAGGATGTTGGCGGGGTCGACGTGGCCGAGCCCGAACGACCTCACCCCGGGTGTGTCGATCACCCAGCCGGTGCCCGCCGCACCGCGATAGCGCAGCGACACGGTCGAGCTCGAGGTGTGGCGCCCGCGGCCGGTGACCTCGTTGACGTGTCCGGTCGCACGGTGGGCGTCGGGCACCAGGGCGTTGACGAGGGTCGACTTGCCGACGCCGGAGTGCCCGACGAAGACGGTGGAGTGCCCGACGAGCGCCGCGCCGATGCGTTCGACCGGCATCTCGCCGCGAGCGCTCGTGAACACGTCGAGGTCGACGCCCTCGAAGTGCGACAGGAAATCGGTCGGGTCGGCGAGGTCGGTCTTCGTCACGACCAGGAGTGGGCGGATGCCGGCATCCAGCGCTGCGATCAGATAGCGGTCGACCAGCCGCGCCCGCGGCTCGGGATCGGCGGCGGCGACGACGACGAGCATCTGGTCGGCGTTGGCCACGACGATCCGCTCGACCTGGTCGGTGTCGTCGGCGCTGCGGCGCAGCAGCGAGGTGCGCTCCTCGATGCCGACGATGCGGCCGAGAGTGCCGGATTCACCCGAGGTGTCGCCGACGACGCGCACCCGATCGCCGGTGACGATCGGGCTCTTGCGCAGCTCACGCGCCCGCGTGGCGAGCACCTGGTGCTCGTCGTCGGAGCCTTCGCCCACCAGCACCGTGTACCTGCCGCGGTCGACACCGAGCACCCGCGCGATCCGGGCATCGGCGTGCGCCGGTCTGCGCTTGGTGCGCGGGCGGTTCGCCTTCGGATTCGGGCGGACGCGCACATCGGTCTCGTCGAACTCGGGTTCGTCGTCGTCGAGGTCGTCGAGCCAGCTCACAATGCGCGAACGGCCTCAGCTTCGATGACGTCCGAGTCGCCGTCGCCCGCCAGCATCCGCTGCCACAGCTCGGGGAAATTCGGCATCGTCTTGGCCGTCGTGCCGATGTCGTCGACGACGACACCGGGAACGGCGAGGCCGATGATCGCGCCCGCGGTGGCCATGCGGTGATCGTGGTAGGTGTGCCAGGTTCCGCCGTGGAGCGGCCGCGGGACGATGCGGATGCCGTCGGACAGCTCTTCGGCTTCGCCGCCGAGACCGCGCAGCTCGGCGACGAGCGCGGCGATGCGGTCGGTCTCATGGCCGCGGATGTGCCCGATTCCGTACAGCGTCGTCGGGGTGTTGGCGAACGCGGCGAGTGCGACGAGCGTCGGGGTGAGTTCACCCGCGGCCGACAGGTCGAGGTCGACGCCGTGGATCTCGGCGCCTCCGGTGACGGTGAGGGCGCCGCCGCGTCGTGTGGCGCGGCCGCCCATGAGCGACAGGATGTCGGTGAGCATCGCCCCCGGCTGAGTCGAGTGCGGCGGCCACCCGGTCACCGAGACCGCGCCGCCGGCGATCATGGCCGCCGCGAGGAACGGGGCGGCATTGGACAGGTCGGGTTCGATCGCGACGTCCTTGCCGCGGACCGGGCCCGCGGGCACGACCCATTCGCCCGGCGTGGGACGCTCGACATGCACTCCGCGGTGGCCGAGCGCCTCGACCGTCATGTCGATGTGCGGCAGGCTCGGCAGCCGGGCACCCTCGTGGATGAGGCGCAGTCCGACGTCGAGCCGCGGCGCGGCGAGCAGCAGGCCCGAGACGAACTGGCTGGAAGCACCGGCATCGATGACGACCTCGCCGCCGCGCGCCTGACCGTGGCCTCGCACGATGAACGGCAACGACCAGTGGCCACCGTCGTCGATGTCGACGCCGACCTCGCGGAGCGCCTTGATCATCTCGCCCATCGGTCGGTGCAGAGCGCTCTCGTGCGCGGTCATCGTGACGTCGCCCTGCGCGAAGCCGGCCACGCCGGCGATGAAGCGCATGACCGTGCCGGCCTGCCCGCAGTCCACCACGGTGTCGCCGCGCAACGGCCACACCGGGGTGACGACGATGTCGTGGCCGAACGGGCCGTCGCCGGGCTCGTACTCGATGCCCACGCCGAGGGCGCGCAGGGCGTCGACCATGCGGGTCGAGTCGTCGGAGTGCAGAGGCGACATCAGGCGGCTGGGCCCATCGGCCAGCGCGGCGAGCACGAGTTCGCGGTTGGTGAGCGATTTCGAACCCGGAACCGTGACGCTGGCGCGCACCGGGCCCCCCGCCGTGGGCGCGTTCCAGCGTCCGCGGGCGGATGTCGCGGAGGAAGGGGAATACCCGTCGCGTGTCATCGGGTTCTACCCTACAGAGCCGCCCGGACGCACAGAATCGCCACGCGGCCACCCGAATGGAGGACGATGATCGCGACGCTGGAACGGAACGACCGCACCGCGGTCGAACCCGACACCCGGGTGACAGGGCGCGCCGCCGTAGACTGGCCCATGATGTCCGACTCCACTTCGCAGGCCTCAGACGCGCGCACCCAGTTCGAGGAGCAGGCGCTGCCGTTCATGGACCAGCTGTACGCCGCGGCGATGCGGATGACCCGCAATCCCGCCGACGCCGCCGATCTCGTCCAGGAGACCTTCGTGAAGGCGTTCGGATCGTGGGCCTCGTTCACGCAGGGCACGAACCTGAAGGCGTGGCTCTACCGCATCCTGACCAACACGTACATCAACACCTATCGCAAGAAGCAGCGCGAGCCCTATCAGGGCACGATCGACGAGCTCGAGGACTGGCAGCTCGGCGGTGCCGAGTCGACGACGGCACGCTCGTCACGGTCGGCCGAGGCCGAGGCGATCGACCACATGCCGGCATCCGTCGTCAAGGACGCCCTGCAGTCGATCCCGGAGGACTTCCGGATGGCGGTGTACCTCGCCGACGTCGAGGGCTTCGCCTATCAGGAGATCGCCGACATCATGAAGACCCCCATCGGCACGGTCATGAGCCGCCTGCATCGCGGCAGGCGCATGCTTCGTGAGCTGCTGGCCGATTACGCGAAGGAGAGCGGCATCGGCACAGCCGCGACGAGGAGCACGACATGACCGATTGCGGTTGCGAGAAGGCGCGGCGAGATCTCGAGGAGTACCTGCGCAACGAGGTGTGCAAGACGAAGCACTCCGACATCGCGGAGCACCTCGCGAACTGTCCAGGCTGCCAGGACGAGGCTCTCGTGGCTCGAACGCTCACCGACGTCGTGGCGCGCGCCTGCAAGGAGGAGGCACCCGAGGAGCTGCGTGCACGGGTGCTGGCGGAGTTGCGCGCAGCGCACACGACGCACTGACTCACACGGTCGGGGCGAAGACCTTCAGTGCGCCGGGCGCGACCGTGATCTCGAGCGGGAGTAGCCCGATCGGGTCGCCGTCGGCGTACGCCGTGATCTCCGGCGCGTCGAGTCGGACCGAGCGGGCTCGATAGGTGTCGACCTCGGCCGCTTCGGTGTGCGTGCCGCGGTAGGCGCGCGGCAGGATCCGCAGCAGCCTGGCGCGGCCCGCGGCGTGCACGAGGGTGACGTCGAGCAGACCGTCGGACGGGTCGGCCGCGGGGCAGATCGGGATGCCCCCGCCATAGCTCGACGTGTTGCCGACGGTCGCCATCGCGAGGTCGGCGGAGACGCGCTCGCGATGGCCGTCGGCGAGTTCGAGGTCGATGACGTAGGGGATCGGCGTCAGGCGCAGGAACTCGACGAGGACGGCGAGGTTGTACCGGGATCCACCGCGCGGCCACCGCATGCCGTTGGCTCGGTCGTTCACCTTCGAGTCGAACCCGCTTGCGAGCACCGACCCGAAGAACACCTCGGTGCCGTCACGGCGCCGTGCGCGCGCGACATCGACGGTGCGGGTGCGTCGGGCCGCGATGATGTCGGCGGCAGCGTCGGCGTCGAGTTCGCGCAGGCCGAGGGCCGCCGCGAAGTCGTTGCCCGTCCCTGAGGGCACGATGCCGAGCGGGATGCCGGTTCCCGCCACGACCTGCAGGGCGAGCGCCACCGTGCCGTCGCCGCCGGCGACCGCCACGGCATCGGCGCCGAGTGCGCACGCTCGGCGCAGCAGATCCGCCGACTCCGCGGCGCTGCCGCCGCTGATGACGGTGGTGCGCACCCCGTGCGCGCGCAGCCGTTCGGCTGCGCGCACGGCCGTTGCGCGATGGGTGCCGCCCCGTGCGGCGGGGTTCACGACGAGCGCGACGTCCACGTCACCGCCGGTCTGCCGGCACGAGGACGCCCGGGTTCATGATGCCCCGCGGATCGAGCCGCTCCTTCACCGCACGCAGCACGTCGGTGCCGAGCGGGCCGATCTCGGCCTCGAGGTACGGCAGGTGGTCGCGGCCCACCGCATGGTGATGGGTGATCGTGCCGGCGCCCGTCACGATCGCCCGGGATGCGGCATCCTTCGCCGACGACCATTGCGCGAGGGGGTCGGATGTCATCGCACAGGCGACGGTGAAGTAGAGCGAGGCCCCGGCGGGGTACACGTGCGAGATGTGACACATCACGACGGGCTTGGTGCCGTGCGCCGTGAGCGCGTCGGTGAGGGCGGCGGTGACGGACGCCTTGAGCGCGGCCAGGTGCGTCCAGGTCGTCGCCGTCTCGAGGGTCTCCACCAGCACTCCGGAGTCCAGCAGGGTGTCGCGCAGCGCGGGTGAGGCGAATCGCGTGCGCTCCCACGAGCGGGCCGGTGCGTCGCCGCGGGTCTTCGCGCCGTGCGCCGCGAAGACGGCGTCGAGCGCACCGGCTGTGGCGGCCGCATCCGCATCGTCGGCGCCCTCGGCGGTCATGATCGCGAGGCATCCGCCGAGGCGCCCCAGGTGGCCGCCCATGGCCGCATTGACGCGCGTCTCGGTCGTGTCGCTCACGCGCAGCACGGTGGGCCTGATGCCGCGCTGAGTCGCTTCGCGCAGCGCTTCGGCGCCCGCGGCGAAGTCGGGGAACGACCACGCGGCGTACGCGGTCGCGGTCGGAGCGGGGCGCACCCGTACCGTGATCTCGGTCAGCACGCCCAGCGCTCCCTCGGACCCCAGGAACAGCTCGCGCAGATCGGGGCCTGCCGCGCCCGCCTGCGCGCGGCCCAGTCGCAGGTCGCCGCGCGGGGTCGCGACCCTCAGCGCGTGCACGAGCTCATCGAAGCGACCGTAGCCGCGGGACGCCTGGCCGCTGGAGCGCGTCGCTGCGAAGCCGCCGATCGAGGCGAACTCGAAGCTCTGCGGAAAGTGGCCGAGCGTGAGGCCGTGCGCGCTGAGGAGCTCTTCGACCTGCGGCCCCGTGGTTCCCGCCCCCAGTGTCGCCAGCAGCGACGTGCGATCGAGGTCGAGCAGCGCGGCCGTGCGCGAGAGGTCGAGGGCGATCACCGCGGCATGCGATCCGCGGTCGGGGTCGACGCCGCCGACGACCGAGGTGCCGCCGCCGAAGGGCACGACCGCGATGCCCGCGCGGTCGCAGTGGTCGACCACCGCGCGCACCTCGTCGTGCGAGGCCGGGGAGACGACCGCGTCGGGGGCTGCCTGCACGTCGGGGGAGCGGCGGCGGATGAGATCGGGCGTGCTCTTGCCGCCCAGGTGACGGCGGCGGACCACGTCGTCGCGCGTGGCGTGCTCGGCGCCGACGAGGGCGGCGAGGTCATCGAGATCGGTGTCGTCCAGCTGCGACGGGCTCAGCCGCGGCGCAGGCACGCGCGAGAGCGGATGCGCCCTGCCGGGCAGGAGGGTCGCGAGCAGGGTCTTCGCCCCGGCGGGCAGCGTCGCGGGTCGGGTGCCCCAGGCATCCCAGTCCGACCGCGGGCGCGGTGCGGGGACGGCGGGCAGTGCGGGCGTCGACGATGGCGCGGCCATGGCGACAGTATGACACAGACTGTATGGTTGTCTCATGTCTGAGATCGTCGCCGACACCGAGACCGCGATCCTCGACGCGGCACTGGCAGAGGTGCTCACCCACGGCATCCGGCGCACCACCGCATCCGACATCGCTCGACGCGCGGGGGTGGCGCGGCAGACCCTCTACCGGTATTGGCCCGACGTGCAGGCCGTCTTCGCCGCGCTCATGACCCGCGAGCTGGTCGCCGGCCTTCCCGCGCGGACGACGGCGGTCGACCTCGGCGCATTCGTCACCGTGCTCGTCGACACCGCCGACAGCATCCGGCGGATGCCGCTCATCGAGCGGCTGCGCGACACCGACCCCGAACTGTTCGCCCGCTACATCCTCGACCGGCTCGGAAGCAGTCAGCGTGCGATCCATGCCGATCTGTCCTCGCGGATCGCCGCCGCCCAGGCGTCGGGGATCGTGCGACCGGGAAGGCCTGACCGGCTCGCGGCGATGGTGCTGCTCATGGTCCAGTCCGCTGTGCAGTCGGCGCCGCTGGTCGAAGAGTGGCTGCCGCCACGGGCATGGCGATCAGAGCTCGCTGCGGCGCTGCGCGGCTATCTGGGAGCGCAGCCGTGACGATGCGCGTGCTCGGCCGCACGCCGCACGCGTCGGCGCTCCACGCTCGCCGACGACGCCGCGAGCTGCAGCTGCTGGGGGACACGCCAGACGTCGACGTGCTCGTCGTCGGCGGCGGCGTGACCGGTGCCGGCATCGCCCTGGATGCGGCGAGCCGGGGTCTGCGCACCGTGCTGGTCGAACGGCGCGACCTCGCCCACGGCACGAGCAGGTGGAGTTCCAAGCTCGTGCACGGCGGTCTGCGCTACCTGGCGTCGGGGCAGGTCGGCATCGCGCATGAGAGTGCCGCGGAGCGTCATCTGCTCATGACGCGCATCGCCCCGCACCTGGTGCGCCCGATGGCGCAGGTGCTGCCGCTGTTCGCGCCCGATCACGTCGCCCGCGGCGTGTACGTGGGCCTCGGCTACGGACTCGGCGATGGGATGCGCCGGTTCGTCGGGACACCCGACGCCGTGCTGCACGCACCCGGGCCGCTCGGTCGCGCCGAGACGCTCCGCCTCGCGCCCGCCGTCCGGACCGACGCGCTGCGGGGCTCCCTGCGGGGGTGGGACGGACAGCTCTTCGACGACGCACGCCTGGTCGTCGCGATCGCGCGGACGGCGGCCGGCCACGGGGCCTGCGTGCTCACGCGCGTGAGCGCCCTCGAACTGCACGGCGACGGTGCGCTGCTGCGCGACGAGCTGACCGGCGAGACCATGCGGGTGCGGGCACGCGCGGTGATGACGGCGACCGGAGTGTGGGCCGGTGAGGTGCAGCCGGACGTGCGGCTGCGCCCCAGTCGCGGCACCCACCTCGTGGTCGACAGTGCCCGCCTCGGCGGGTCGGACGTCTCGCTCACCGTTCCCGTGCCCGGCTCGTCGAGCCGCTTCGTGTTCACGGTGCCCGCGCCCCACGGTCGCACCTACGTCGGGCTCACCGACGTGCCCGCCGACGCGGTCGTCGACCAGCCGCAGCCGGACGACGACGAGATCGACCTGCTGCTGGGCGTGGTCAACAGCGCCCTGGCCGAACCGATCACGCGCGACGATGTCATCGGGGTGTTCGCCGGCCTGCGGCCGCTCATCGCCGGGGACCGGCAGCAGACGAGCGACCTGTCGCGCCGGCACGACGTCCGAGAGACCGACGACGGCTCGATCGCGGTGATCGGCGGCAAGCTCACAACCTACCGACGCATGGCCGAGCACGGCGTCGACGCGGCGGTGCGGCTGCGGTTCACCGACCGAGCGGTGCCGGGATGCCGCACGCGCGGCATCCCCCTCGTCGGAGGGTGGCCTCGCGGGCGCCTCGCCGAGATCGACGCGGCCCCGCGGTTCGTGCGTCGGTACGGCGCCGAGGCGCCGTACGCGGCAAGCCTGCCCCGCGGCCCGGGTGCGGCGCGCGGCGTGACCGCGCAGGAACTGCAGTGGGGCGTCGAGGTCGAGGGTGCCCTCAGCGTGGCCGACCTCGTCGACCGTCGCACACGTCTCGGGCTGGTCGGGGCCGATGCCGCGGCATCCCGCGCAGCCGCAGCCGACGCGTTCGCGCGCGCCGGTATCGACCCGGTGCGAGACCGCTAGAGCGTGAGCGCCCGCCGCATGATGTCGGCCTGCTCGGCCGCGTGCACCTTCGGCGAGCCCGTCGCCGTCGAGGCAGCGGCCGCCCGCGAGACACGGCGGATCGTGCGGCCGTGCAGGTGCTTGACGACCTCGAGCGCGATGAACGGCCACGCGCCCTGGTTCTCGGGTTCGTCCTGAACCCACACCAGCTCGGCCTCGGGATAGCTGTCGATGATCTCGTTCAGCCGGTCGACGGGAGCAGGATAGAACTGCTCGAGACGCACGAGGGCGATCTCGGGGTTCGGGTTCTTGTCGAGCTCTGTGCGCAGATCCCAGTGGATCTTGCCCGAGTGCAGCAGGATCCGCTTCACCTTCGACGTGTCGATGTCGCGGTCGTCATCGATCACCGGTTCGAACCGCCCGTTGGTGAACGCCTCGACCGGGCTCGTCGCACCGCGCAGGCGCAGCATGGCCTTCGGCGTGAAGACGATGAGCGGCCGACGGGGGCGCATGTACGCCTGGCGGCGCAGCAGGTGGAAGTACGAGGCGGGGGTCGAGGGGCGCGCGACGATCATGTTGTCCTGCGCGCACATCTGCAGGAAGCGCTCGATGCGTGCCGACGAGTGGTCGGGACCCTGGCCTTCGTAGCCGTGCGGGAGGAGCATCACGACACTCGACTGCTGACCCCACTTCTGCTCGGCCGACGAGATGAACTCATCGACCACGCTCTGGGCGCCGTTGACGAAGTCGCCGAACTGGGCCTCCCAGAGTACGAGCGCGTCGGGGCGCTCCACCGAGTAGCCGTACTCGAACGCGAGGGCCGCGTACTCGCTGAGCAGCGAGTCGTACACCCAGAATCGGCCCTGATCCTCACCGAGGTTCGTCAGCGGCAGCCACTCCTGACCGTTCGCGCGATCGTGCAGCACCGAGTGCCGCTGGACGAACGTGCCGCGGCGGGAGTCCTGACCGGCCAGTCGCACGTTGGTCTTCTCCAACAGCAGCGAGCCGAAGGCGAGCAGCTCGGCGAAGCCCCAGTCGATCGAGCCGTTGCGGCTCATGTCGAGGCGCTTGTCGAGCAGCTGCTGGATCTTGCTGTGCACCGCGAACCCATCGGGCTTGTTCACGAAGGTGTCGCCGATGAGGTGCACCACCTCGGTCGACACGCCGGTGGTCTCGGGCTCGCCGGCGCTGGGCGCCTCGACGGCCCCGGTCTCGGTCACGATGCCCGAGGTGCCCGTCTCGGCGGCGTGCGTCTCGGCGAATGCGATCTCGAGGCGGTCCTGGAAGTCGCGCTTGGCCTGCTCGTATTCCTCTTCGGTGATGTCACCGCGACCGACCAGGGCCTCGGTGTACAGGCGGCGAACCGACCGCTTCGCCTCGATGAGGTTCGTCATGAGGGGCTGCGTCATCGACGGGTCGTCGCCCTCGTTGTGGCCGCGGCGGCGGTAGCAGACGAGATCGATGACGACGTCGCGGTGGAACCGCTCGCGGTATGCGAAGGCGATCTGCGCGACGCGCGTGACGGCCTCGGGGTCGTCGCCGTTCACATGGAAGATCGGCGCCTGGATCGTCTTGGCGACGTCGGTGGCGTACACCGAGGAGCGGCCGTCCTGCGGGGTCGTGGTGAAGCCGACCTGGTTGTTGACCACGACGTGGATCGTGCCGCCGGTGCGGTATCCGCGCAGCTGCGACATCTGCAGGGTCTCGACCACGACACCCTGGCCTGCGAACGCCGCATCGCCGTGCACGAGGATCGGCAGCCACGAGAAGGTGCCGATGGGCTTGCGATCCTGCTTGGCGCGCACGATGCCTTCGAGCACGCCGTCGACGGTCTCGAGGTGCGACGGGTTGGCTGCGAGGTAGACGGGAAGCTCCTGGCCGTCGTCGGCCACGAAGGTGCCCTCGGTGCCGAGGTGGTACTTGACATCACCCGACCCGCTCTTGCTGCCGACGGCGACCGAGCCCTCGAACTCGCGGAACACCTGCCCGTAGGTCTTCCCGGCGATGTTGGTGAGCACGTTGAGACGCCCGCGGTGGGCCATGCCGATCGCCGTGCCGTCCAGGCCGGCCTCGGCGGCGCCCTGCAGGATCTCGTCGAGCAGGGGGATGAGCGACTCGCCCCCCTCGAGGCTGAAGCGCTTCTGTCCGACGTACTTCGTCTGCAGGAACGTCTCGAACGCCTCGGCCTGGTTCAGCTTCGACAGGATGCGCAGCTGCTCGTCGTGGCCGGGCTTCTGGTACTTGACCTCGACGATCTCCTGGAACCACCGCCGCGTCTCGGGGTCCTGGATGTGCATGTACTCCAGGCCGATCGTGCGGCAATACGAATCGCGCAGCACGCCGAGGATGTCGCGCAGCTTCATCGTGCGCTTGCCCCCGAACCCGCCGGTGACGAATTCGCGGTCGAGGTCCCAGAACGTCAGGCCGTGCTCTTCGATCTCGAGATCGGGGTGCGTGCGCTGGACGTACTCGAGGGGGTCGATGTCGGCCATGAGGTGGCCCCGCACGCGGAAGGCGTTGATGAGCTCCTGAACGCGTGCCTGCTTGTCGATGCGCTCCGCGAGGTCGACGTTGATGTCGCTGGCCCAGTGGATCGGAGCGTAGGGGATGCGCAGCGCCGCGAAGATGTCGTCGTAGAAACCGCGCTGGCCGATGAGGAGCTCGTGCACCTTCTTGAGGAACTCACCCGAGCCGGCACCCTGGATCACGCGGTGGTCGTACGTGCTCGTGAGGGTGATCGTCTTGCCGATCGCCATCTCGTTGAGCGTCTTCTCGCTCGCGCCCTGGAACTCGGCCGGGTACTCGAGGGCTCCCGCGCCCACGATGCATCCCTGCCCCTTCATGAGACGCGGCACCGAGTGCACCGTGCCGATGCCGCCCGGGTTGGTGAGCGAGATCGTCGTTCCCTGGAAATCAGCGGCGGTGAGCTTGTTGTTGCGCGCTCGCGAGACCAGGTCCTCATACGTGGCGAGGTACTCGCCGAAGGTGAGGGTGTCGGCGCGCTTGATGCTCGGCACGAGCAGGGCGCGGGTGCCGTCGGGCTTGGGCAGGTCGATCGCGATGCCCAGGTTGATGTGGGCGGGCGCGACGACGGAGGGCTTGCCGTCGATCTCGGCGTAGAAGACGTTCTGGCTGGGGAAGTCCTTGAGGGACTGGATGATCGCCCAGCCGATCAGGTGCGTGAAGCTCACCTTGCCGCCGCGGGTGCGCGACATGTGGTTGTTGATCACGATCCGGTTGTCGATCATGAGCTTCGCCGGGATCGTCCGCACGCTCGTCGCGGTCGGGACGGTCAGCGATTCGTCCATGTTCGCGGCGAGTGTCTTGGGCAGCCCGCGCAGAACGGTGACGCGGTCTTCCTCGTTGCTCTCCTCGGACGAGGAGGGGGCGTTGCTCGGCGCCTGCGCGGGGATCGGCTGCGGCTTGGCCGGGCGTGCGGTCGTGCGGGCGGCGACCGGGTGGTTGTTGATGACCGGGACCGGCGCGGTCACCGGGTGGGCGTCCGACGTCCCGTTCGCGGCGGAGGCGGTGGGCGCCGCGGATGCGGCCGGCTTCGCGGCGGCGGGCTTGGCGGCCTCCGATGCCGGGACCGTGGGTGCAGCCGGCACCTGCGCGGCGCTGTCGGCTGGCGAGCCCTCGGCGGCAGACCCGTCGGTCGCGGCGGGCCGGTAGTCCTCGAGGATCGGCCACCAGGCCTTGTCGACGGAGTTCTTGTCGACGAGATACTGCTGGTACAGCTCGTCGACGAGCCACTCGTTCGCGCCGAACTCGCCTTCGTTCGACACCCCGACGCCGGTCACCTGGCTCGACACGCTCGATCGCCTGCTTTCATCGGTGAATCCTTGAGAATGCGGGGCAGATCGCGCCCACACGCATGACTTCCCATCGTAACGCAGTCGCGCGGGTGTTTCCCGGCCGGCGGGATGCCGCGGCGGTACGATCCTGCATCGTCTGCCGCGGCGTTCGCGCCCTACGCTGGAACCCATGGAGTTCTACGGAGAGCGGCCCGACGTCGACCTCACCTACTCGGACGTGTTCCTCGTGCCACGCCGGTCGGCGGTGACGAGTCGACTCGACGTCGATCTGTCGCCCGGCGACGGGACGAACGCGACCATCCCGCTGGTCTCCGCGAACATGAACTCGGTCACGGGCCCGCGTCTGGCGGCGACCCTCGCCCGCCGCGGAGGGCTCGGCGTGCTGCCGCAGGACATGCCGCTGCAGGACCTCGACAGTGCGATCCGCTGGGTCAAGGCGCAGCCGGTCACGTGGGACACACCGCTCCTGCTGCCGCCCGACGCCACGGTGGCCGACGCCGCTCGGCTGCTGCCCGCCACCGACGGCCACGGCATCGTCGTCGCCGACGCGACCGACGGGCGGGTGCACGTGGACGACGTGCGCGGCATCGTGCCCGCATCCCGCCTGGCGACCGCGTTGCCCGACGCGCGGCTGGGCGACCTGACGCGCGGACGCGCGGCATCCGTCGACGCCGACGACATCGAGTCGGCCCGCCACGCGTTCGACGTGATCGTGGCATCCGGTGCCGAGACGGTCTGCGTGCTCGAGCACGGCCACGTCATCGGCACCCTCTCGCAGCGCAGCGCTCTGCGCTCTACGCTGTACCGCCCCGCCGTCGACGCAGCGGGGCGGCTCAGCGTCGCGGCCGCCGTCGGCATCAACGGCGACGTCGCAGCCAAGGCACGAGCGCTCGCTGCCGCGGGTGTGGACGTGCTGGTGGTCGACACCGCGCACGGGCATCAGGAGGGGATGCTGCGCGCACTGCAGGCCGTCGCGCAGCTCGACCTCGGCATCCCGATCGCCGCCGGCAACATCGTCACGGCCGAGGGCGTGCACGACCTGGTCTCGGCGGGCGCGACGATCCTCAAGGTGGGCGTCGGTCCGGGTGCGATGTGCACGACCCGGATGATGACCGCCGTCGGCCGGCCGCAGTTCTCGGCCGTGCTCGAAACCGCTGACGCCGCGCGCATCATGGGCGCGCACGTGTGGGCCGATGGCGGAGTGCGATATCCGCGCGATGTCGCTCTCGCGCTCGCGGCGGGGGCGTCGTCCGTCATGATCGGGTCGTGGTTCGCCGGAACGATCGAGGCGCCGGGCGAGTTGCAGGTCGACGCCGACGGCCGTGCCTACAAGGAGTCGTGGGGAATGGCTTCGACCAAGGCCGTGCATGATCGGTTCGGTCGCCTCGACCCGTACGAACTCGCCCGCAAGGAGCTGTTCGCCGAGGGCATCTCATCGTCGAAGATCTACCTCGACCCGCTGCGGCCGAGCCTCGAGGACCTGGTCGACATGATCACGTCGGGCGTGCGGTCGTCGTTCACGTACGCCGGCGCCGCGACCGTGGCCGAGTTCCACGAGCAGGCCCGCGTGGGCCTGCAGTCCGCGGCCGGATACGAAGAGGGCAAGGCGCTGCCGGTCAGCTGGTAGCCCTCGCGGGGGCCGGGTGCCCCGGACCGGGACCGGCTGCAGTTTCCCGAAAGGGCGCCTCAGGTTTCGGGAGCCATCTCGGGCTCGAGGCGCCATGTCAGCTTTCTGGCGCCCGTCGTCGGCTCCTCCCCACGCGGACGCAGGGGGTGATCTGTCCACGGATGCCGCTCTCGAGCGCGGATGCCGCGCGACGGCGGGCACCGTGGGGCCATGCACCCGCGACCGGAGCCTGTGATCGCCCTGCATCGACGCCGCGAGCATGGGGGTCTGCCGATCGACGACCGCAAGCTCGCCCGCGCGTTGCGGGATCGCACGCACGTCAGGGTCGTCCCTGGCTCCTACGTGGCCGCACGCGATTGGCGCGCACTCACGCCGATCGACCGGCACGACGTCCGGATCGTGGAGGCCGTCGATCGCGCGCAGGGCGCTGTGACCTTGTGCTGCTTCGCTGCGGCCGCGGTGTGGGGAATCGATCAGGTCGCGGCGTGGCCGCAGACGGTGGATGTGCTCGTGCCCCGGACGAGCGGGGGTCGATCCTCCGGGGTGTTCCGGCGCCGCACGTCGACCAGCGGCGATCTCGAGACCGCGGAGTGGAGAGGGCATCGCATCACGACCCCGGCGCAGACGGCGCTCGACCTCGCGAGGATCAGCGGGTTCACCTCGGGAGTGATCGCGCTCGATCAGGTGCTCTGGCGCCGGCGCGCGGGCGGACCGCTCACTTCGCTCGACCGACTCGCTTCGACGCTCGAGGTGGATGCCCGATCGCGAGGCCGCGCCAGAGCACGCGCCGCGCTCGAGTTCTCGACCGACCTGTCGGATTCCGTGCGCGAGTCCGAGGGGCGCGTGCTGATCGAGGCCCTGGGTTTCCCGCCTCCGGTACTCCAGAAGCGTTTCACTCTGCCGAGCGGCCGCCTGGCCGACGTCGACTACTACTTCGAGGACTTCGACCACGTCGCGGAGTTCGACGGTGTCGGCAAATACCTGGATCCCGCGCTCCTTGCGGGACGAACGCCCGAGGAGGCGCTCATCGCCGAGAAGGATCGCGGCGACGAGCTCCAGCGTGCGGTTCGGGCATTCTCGCGCTGGCGCACCCCGGCGCACCGCGACCCGAGGCTGCTCTACGACATCCTGTCCGGTGCGGGGCTGCCTTCGCGGCGGCCGCGACCGCCCGCAGGGCTCATCTTCCGATGACGGGCTGCAGTTTCCTGGTTGGGGGCTCCAGGTATCGCGCGCCATCTCAGGTTTCTGGCGCCGCTCGGCGCACCGGATGCCGGCGAGCGCGGCGGATGCCGCACCGGCGGTGGATGCCGGGGGACAGGCATCCACACGTCGCGCCTGTCGTAGAATCGACGGACGATGGACGACCCTCCTAGTTGCAGACCCTCGCCCCACCGACCCGCCTCCGCAACGGGGGGTGACGCGTGATGGATTACGTCATGTTGGGCGTGGGGCTCCTGCTGACCATCGGCACCGGGCTGTTCGTCGCGAGCGAGTTCGCTCTCGTCAACCTCGACCGGGCCGACCTCGAGGCGCGACGCGAAGCCGGCGAGACCCGGCTGGCACTGACCATCAGCGCGCTGCGGATCACCTCGACCCATCTGTCGAGCGCGCAGCTGGGCATCACGCTGACCACGCTGCTCACCGGTTACACCATGGAGCCGGCGATCTCGAACCTGCTTCGGCCCGTATTCGCCGGGTGGGGCTGGCCGGAGTCGCTCGCATCGCCGGTCGCCGTGTTCGTCGGCATCTCGTTCGCGACCGTGCTGTCGATGATCCTCGGCGAGCTCGTGCCGAAGAACTTCGCGCTGGCGGTTCCGCGGCAGACGGCGAAGCTCGTCATGCCGTTCCAGGTCGCGTTCACCACCGTGTTCCGCCCGGCGATCACCGTGCTCAACGGCAGCGCCAACGGCGTGCTGCGCGCCATCGGCATCGAGCCGAAGGAAGAGCTGTCGGGCGCCCGCACCGCCGAGGAGCTGTCGAGCCTCGTGCGCCGCTCGGCGAGCGCCGGCGTGCTCGAAGAGGACACGGCGACGCTGCTCGATCGCAGTCTGACCTTCGCCCGGCTCACGGCCGCCGACGTCATGACGCCGCGGCCGAGCATCCACGCCCTCGGCGACGACGAGTCGGCGGAGGATGTCATCCAGCTCGCCCGCCGCACCGGCCACAGCCGGTTCCCGGTCTACGACGACTCGCTGGACGACATCACCGGCATCGTGCATCTCAAAGCGGCGGTCAGCGTGCCGCGCAGCCGCCGCCGAGACGTGCCGGCCGGCGCACTCGCGACCGAGCCGCTGCGTGTGCCCGAGGCCGTGCACCTCGACAGCCTCGTCGCCGAACTGCGCTCGCGCGGCTACCAGATGGCGGTCGTCGTCGACGAGTACGGCGGCACCGCCGGCGTCGTCACCCTCGAGGATCTCGTCGAAGAGATCGTCGGCGAGGTGCTCGACGAGCACGACCGTCGTCGCGCCGGCATCGTGCGCACCGGCGACGCCGTGCTGTTCCCGGCCGAGCTGCGGCCCGACGAGCTGCTCGACCGCACCGGCATCCGCATCCCCGAAGACGACGTGTACGACACCGTCGGGGGGTACGTCATGAGCGTGCTCGAGCGCATCCCGGCCGTCGGCGACGAGGTCGAGACCGAGGAGGGCACCGTCACCGTGCAGCGCATGGACGGACGCCGGGTCGACCGGCTTCGCTTCGAGCCGCATCCGATGCCTGCCGAACAGGGCGAGGCGGCGACGGGGGGTGAGGACCGATGAGCGATTGGGCGGGACTGGCCTGGCTGTTCGTGCTGCTGGTGCTCAACGCGTTCTTCGTCGGCGCCGAGTTCGCCGTCATCTCGGCACGGCGCTCGCAGATCGAACCGCACGCCGAGCGGGGCTCCCGCGCGGCGAAGACCGCGCTGTACGCCATGGAGCACGCGACGCTCATGCTGGCGACCAGCCAGCTCGGCATCACGATCTGCTCGCTGCTGATCCTGAACGTGTCCGAGCCGGCGATCCATCACCTGCTCGCCGAGCCGCTCGGTCTCACGGGTCTGGCCGAGGGCGTCGTCGACACGATCGCCTTCGTCATCGCGCTCGTGATCGTGTCGTACCTGCATGTCGTGTTCGGCGAGATGGTGCCCAAGAACCTCGCATTCTCGGTGCCCGATCGCGCCGTGCTCATGCTCGCTCCGCCGCTGGTGTGGGTGTCGAAGCTCTTCTATCCGGTGATCGTCGCGCTCAACTGGGTCGCGAACCACGTGGTGCGGTTGTTCCGGGTCGAGCCGAAGGACGAGGCGACCTCGACCTTCACGCTCGAGGAGGTCGCCACGATCGTCTCGCAGTCGCGCAGGGAAGGCGTGCTCGACGATTCGGCGGGCACGGTCGCCGCGGTCGTGGAGTTCACCGACAAGAAGGCCAAGGACGTCGCTGTGCCGCTCGCCGAGCTCGTGACCCTGCCGCTGACCACGACCCCGCACCAGATCGAGCGGGCGGTCGCCAAGCGCGGCTTCTCGCGGTACGTGATCGTCGACGGCGGCGAACCGGTGGGCTACGTGCACCTCAAGGACGTGCTGCGCGCGGCCGAGGGTCCGGATGCCGCGACCGATGTGACGCGCCCGATCGCGACCAAGCGGGTGCACGCGATGGTTCAGATGCTCGAGACGACCGACCTCGAAGACGCCCTCGCGATGATGCGGCAGGCCGGCCGCCATCTCGCGCAGGTGCGCGATCAGGCGGGCGAAACCACGGGCGTGCTGTTCCTCGAGGACATCATCGAGGAGCTCATCGGCGAGGTGCAGGATGCCACGCGCCGTGGCCTGCGGTGACGGCGCTCGGCGTGCGTCGGCGACGCGATCGGCTCACGCCGGCCGGGCTCGCAGATACTGAGCCGGCCAGTAGTCGATGTCGGCGCCGAGCTCGGTGGCCGCGCGCAGTCCGAAGTGCGGATCGCGCAGCCACTCGCGACCGGCGAGGACGACGTCGGCGCTTCCGTCGACGAGGATCTGCTCGGCCTGCACCGCCGAGGTGATGAGGCCGACCGCGCCGACGGGGACGTCGGCCTCACGGCGCACCTGGGCCGCGAGCGGCACCTGGTAGCCGGGACCGACGGCGATCTGCTGGTGGGCGACGAGGCCGCCGCCCGAGACGTCGAACAGGTCGGCACCGCGGTCGGCGGCCCATCCGGCGACGACGGCCGTCTGCGCGGCATCCCACCCGCCGTCGGCGAAGTCGCTTCCCGAGAAGCGCACGAGCAGCGGGATGCCGGGCGCAGCCTCGCGCACGGTGTCGACGATCCTCAGCAGCAGCCGTGCGCGGTTCTCGAGCGACCCACCGTACGCGTCGTCGCGCTCGTTCGTCAGCGGCGAGAGGAACCCGTGCAGCAGGTAGCCGTGCGCCGCGTGGATCTCGAGCAGCTCGAAGCCCGCCTCGACAGCCCGCTCAGCGGCCGCCGCGAAGTCGGCGACCAGCGCGTCGATCCCGGTCGCATCGAGGGCCGTCGGCGCAGCGAGACCGCGGTACGCGAGCGGTGACGCCGACACGGTCGGCCACCCGCCCTCGTCGAGGGGGACCGAGCCGCGCCGCCCCGTCAGCGGCGACCACGTTGAAGCCTTGCGTCCGGCATGGGCGAGCTGCACGCCGGCGACGGCTCCGTGTGCGCGGATCGCCGCGACGATCGGCCGCCATGCCGCAACCTGGGCCTGGTTCCACAGACCCGCGTCGTCGGGCGAGATGCGCCCCTCGGGGTTCACCGCGGTGGCCTCGGCCATCACGACCCCCGCGCCGCCGACCGCGAAGGACGGCAAGTGGGTGCGGTGCCACTCCTGGGGCACGCCGTCGACCGCGCTGTACTGGCACATGGGCGACACCCACAGTCGGTTTCGCACCTCGGTGTCGCGGACGGTGATCGGGGAGAACAGCAGGCTCATGGTCTCGTCTCAGGGTGGCGGATAGGGTGTCGCCATGGCAGGCGTGTGGACCGTGGCGGATGCCGCCGGCGTCCTGCGCGTTCCAACCTCGGCCGACCACAAGTATTCCCGCGGGGTGCTCGGCGTGCGCACCGGCTCGGACCGCTATCCGGGCGCCGCCGTGCTCGGTGTCGAGGCCGCCTGGCGCACCGGCCTCGGCATGGTGCGCTACCTCGGTCCCGCGCGTGCGACCGACCTCGTGCTCGCCGCACGCCCCGAGACGGTGGTCGCTGCAGGCCGCGTGCAGGCGTGGCTGATCGGCTCGGGCACGTCGGCCGCCGATCGGTCGGATGCCGACGCATCGGCCCTGCGCGATGTGCTCGCCGGCGACGTCCCCGTCGTCGTCGACGCGGGCGCCCTCGATCTGGTGCCCGGCGCACGGGCCTCGGTGATCGTCACCCCGCACGACCGTGAGCACGTCGTGCTGCGGCAGGTGCTGGGTCTGCCCGAGCCTGGCGGGGATCGGGTCGCTGCCGCCGCCGAGACCGCGCGGGCCCTCGGCGGTGTCGTCGTGCTCAAGGGCGCCGTGACCGTCGTTGTCGACGCCGACGGGTGGAGCACGATCGTCGACGCCGGCACGCCGTGGCTCGCCACCGCCGGAACGGGAGATGTGCTCGGCGGTGCCGTCGGGGCGGTGATCGCCGCCAGCGCCGATCGGACCTTCCCGCTCGCGGCCGCCGCCGCCACGGCGGTGTGGCTGCACGCGCGGGCCGCGTCTGTCGCCGCGCACTCCCTCGGTCCGCGGGGCGGGCCGATCACCGCGCTCGATGTCGCCGGCCTGCTGCCCGTCGCCGTCGCCGAGGCGCTCGCCGCGCAGGGGTGACGACGGCGTCGCCTCGCGGCATCCGTAGCATGGGTGTCGTGTCGAGGCGGGCGGTGCTGTGGGTCGCGTTCGTCGGCGTCCATGCGCTCCTCATCGGGGTCGAGTACCTGAACGGCAGACAGGGCTCGTGGGATGTCGACCAGCTCTACAGCTGGTGGTCGGCGCAGGCGGCCACGGGCTTCGCGATCCCGGGCATCACCGACGCGTGGGTCTATCCCGCCTTCGCGCTGCTGCCGATGCTTCTCGCCCAGGTGCTGGCGGGCGCAATGGACTACGTCTTCGCGTGGGGACTGATCGTGACCGTCGCCGACGCTCTCGTCTTCGGGATGCTGGTGGGTCGGGCGACCTCGCGGGCTCGTGTGACCGCGGCATGGTTCTGGCTGATCGCCGCGCTCGCGCTGGGCGGTGTGGGGATGTTCCGGCTCGACGCACTCACGGTGCCCCTCGCGCTCGCCGGATCGCTGTGGCTGGTCGGTCGCCCCTGGCTGGGGTCGGTTCTGCTCGCCCTCGCCGCATGGCTGAAGGTGTGGCCGGCGGCGATCCTCGTGGCGGCGTTCATCGCCGTGCGCCGACGGTGGGCGGTCGCGGGCGGGGCCGCGGGGATCTCGGCCGTCATCGTGGCGACGGTCGTCGCCCTCGGCGGCTCGGCGAACCTGTTCAGCTTCGTCGGCGACCAGACCGGACGCGGGCTGCAGATCGAGGCTCCGGTCACCACCGTCTACCTGTGGCTGGCGATCACCGGCGATGCGGATGCCTGGATCTACTACGACCAGCAGATGGTGACCTTCCAGGCGACCGGGCCGAACGTCGACGCGGTGATCGCGGCGATGACGCCGTTGCTGGTGGTCGCGCTCGCGGCCGTCGCCGCCCTCGGAGCCGTCCAGGTCTGGCGTGGAGCCGCCTTCGTGCGGGTGTTCCCGCCGCTGGCGACGGCCCTCGTCCTCGGCTTCATCGTGTTCAACAAGGTCGGCTCGCCGCAGTACGGGGCGTGGCTCATCGCCCCCGTCGCCGTCGGCCTCGTGATCGACGGCCGCCGGTGGCGACCGCTCGCGGTGCTCACGGTCGTCACGCTCGCGATCACCCAGCTCATCTTCCCGTGGGGATACGACGCGCTTCTCGTCCTCGACGCGGGCATGGTCCTGGTTCTCACGCTGCGCAACGCCCTGCTCGTGGCCCTGTTCGTCTGGACGGTCGTCCTGGTCGTCCGCTCGCGGATGCCGCAGGCATCCGTCGCCCGTTCCCTGCTGTAATCACCGACCCGGGAGGTCACCATGCTCGTCGCTTTCTCCGTCGCCCCCTCCGGCACCGGCCGCGCGGACGGCTCGGTCCACGATGCCGTCGCCGCCGCCGTGCGCATCGTCCGCGACAGCGGCCTGCCGCACCGCACGACCTCGATGTTCACCGAGATCGAGGGGGAGTGGGACGAGGTGTTCGCGGTGGTGCGCAGCGCGACCGACGCCGTCGGGGCGTACGGCTCGCGCGTATCTCTCGTGCTCAAGGCCGACATCCGGCCCGGGTGGACGGGCGAGCTCGACGGCAAGCTCGAGCGACTCGAGGCCGCGATCGCCGACGGGGAGTCGTCGCGTGACGATGACGCCTCCTGACGACCGTTCGCTCGCGGACACGCTCGACGGCGCGCGCGAGCCGCAGCCCGGTGACGACGAGGGTGTGCCGGTCGCGGCGACCGTCGTCGTGCTCCGCGAGACGCAGGACGGCGCCGAGACGCTGCTGCTGCGGCGCCCCGATCGCGGTTCGTTCGGCGGCGCGTGGGTGTTCCCGGGCGGCAAGCTCGAGCCGGGCGACCACGACGGTGTCGACGCCGGCGACGAGGAGGCCGTCGCGCGGCGTGCAGGCATCCGCGAGACACAGGAGGAGACGGGGCTGGCGCTCGACGCCGCCGAGATGGTGACGCTGTCGCGGTGGAACCCTCCGCCCGGGATCGCACTGCGCATCCGCACGTGGTTCTTCGTGGCCCCGGACCCCGGCGGCGACCTCGTGCCGGCGCCGGAGGAGGTCGCCGAAGCGGCGTGGATCCCGCCTGCGGAGGCGCTGGCACGTCACGGCCGCGGCGAACTGTCGCTGTACCCGCCGACGTGGCTCACGCTGCACCACCTCGCCGGCATCGGCCGACCCGCCGCCGTGCGCGACGAGGCCCGCGTCGCCGGGATCCGGCGCTTCGACACCGTCGCGCGGCGCGACACGGCGGGGCCCGTCCTGCTGTGGCAGGGCGACGCCGAGTACGACGCGGATGCCCCCCATGCGGCATCCGGGGCCCGGCACCGGCTCGAGATCGGCGCGCTGCCCTGGATCTACACCCGCACGCTGTGAGCTGCGCGAGCCTGGGCGCGAACCCGCGCCGGCGTCACGCGTCGAGCAGGCGGCGCAGATGCGCGCCGACGGCGTGCGTCTCGATGAGGAAGCCGTCGTGACCGTAATCGCTGGTGAGCACCACGGCCTCGTCGCCGTCGAGGGTCGAGCGGATGCCGCGGGCGATGCGGTGCTGCCCCCCGATCGGGAAGAGACGGTCGCTGTCGATGCCGAGCACGAGGGTGGTCGCGGTGACGCGGGCGAGGGCGTCCTCGACGCCCCCGCGACCGCGGCCGACGTCGTGTGAATTCATCGCCTCGACCAGGACCAGGTACGAGTTGGCGTCGAACCGGCGGGTGAAGCGGTTGCCGTGGAAGTCGAGGTACGACTCGACGGCGAACCGCCCGCCGTGGCCGAGCGGGCTGATGCCGGACTGCCACGAGCGCTGGAAGCGCTGGTTCAGCTCGGTCGGGGAGCGGTAGTTCAGCAGCGCCATGCGGCGGGCGAGGGCGAGGCCGCGGTGGGGGCCGTCGCCATCGTCGGCGTCGTAGTACTCGCCGCCGGCGAAGCGCGGGTCGATGCGGATCGCTTCGAGCTGCACCGAGTTGAGGGCGATCTGGTCGGCCGTGTTGACCGGTGGGGCACTCAGGATCGCGGCACGCGCGACCCGGTCAGGATGGCCGATCGCCCACTCCAGGGTGTGCATGCCGCCCATCGAGCCGCCGACCACGCCCGCCCAGGTGTCGATGCCGAGCGCGTCGGCGAGCCGCACGTGGGCGGCGACCTGATCGCGGATCGTCAGGTACGGGAACCGCGACGCCCACTCGTACCCGTCGGGCGCGACACTCGACGGGCCGGTCGACCCCTGGCATCCGCCCAGCATGTTCGGAGCGACGACGAACCAGCGGTCGGTGTCGATCGGTGCGCCGGGGCCGACGATGTCGTCCCACCACCCGGCGGTCGCATGTCCGGGTCCGGCGGGACCGCGCACGTGCGCATCGCCGGTGAGGGCGTGCAGCACCAGCACGGCGTTGTCGCGGGCCGCGTTGAGCTCGCCCCAGGTCTCGTAGGCGAGTCGGTATCCGGGCAGCTCGGCGCCGCCCTCGGTGCGGAACGGGCCGAACGCGGCGAACTGGCGCTCGCCGGCGGGATCGCCGTCGCGCCACGCGCCCGTCGCGGGTGGGCGGGCGCGCAGCAGGCGCGCGTCGGCCTCCGTCACCGGCGCCGACGGCACGGTGTCTTCGGAGGTCTGCCAGTCCATCTAAAGGCGTCCTTTCACGCTTGTGCGCCAGATTCCAAAGTAACTGCCGCGGCTCTGTGGGGGCGGAACGTTACGACGCGAGCCCGCGCCGTACGTCGTATGCTCGCTTCATGCCTGGCTGGTCTGCGAGCGAGATCGAAGCGGAACTCGCGGCTCGGTATCGTGACGACCCGGCCTACAGAGCCGAGGTCGACGAACGTCGCGAACAGCAGCAGGCGCGCTCGCTGGAGCGGAAGCGGAAGCTAGCTCCGTTCAAAGCTGACCTGTCGCGCGCAGGGGTGACCGAAACATACGATCGGATGACGGGCCGCGGCTACGCCGATGAACGCATTTTTGATGTTGCGTTTCTCCACCTTAGCCAGCGCGGAGGCGACGACGAGACACGAGCGTGGATCGCGAGGAGCTTCGAAACCCGTGGTGCCGCACCCCACTGGGATCGCCTGGCAGCGATGTATCTGGCTGCCGAAGGACCCCAAGAGCGCGAAGCCCTGGCCGCGGCGCTGTGTACGAGCGCCAGGTCGACGAACGTCGAGCAGATGAAGCAGTTCGTCCAGACTCCCGAACTTGGCAGCAGCCGCATCTTCTTCCTTCGGCCGATCAACCGACTGGACCGGAAGGGTGGCAGGGACTTCGTCCTCACCCTGCTCGGCGACCCCGAGCTCGGCCCAGAGGCTGATCGCGTGCGGCGCCGAGTTTCGCGGAATTCCTGACGTGTCCGCGGCGGGCTCGCACGAGGTCGGCTGCGTCAAGGGATGTCAGAATTCGGTTGGACTCGGAGGTCTGCCAGTCCATCGGTCCATTCTGCCGGTGCCGCACCCACCCCGCCGTCGTGTTACGCCGCCCCCTTCCTTCGAGCGGACGAGGATGCGCGCTGATCGCGGCGTGTCGCGTGCATTCCCGTCCGCTCGAAGGAAGGGGGCGGTGGGGGCGGCCGGCGCTATCGTGGTGCCGTGGACGTCATCGAGTGGTTGCTGGACTCCGACCCCGCGATCCGGTGGCAGGTGATGCGCGATCTCACGGATGCCTCACCTGCGGCCGTCGCGGTCGAGCGCGCCCGCGTCGCGACGGAGGGGTGGGGTGCCGAGCTGCTGGCCGCCCAGGCCGACGACGGCCGATGGGACGGCGGCACGTACCGGCCGGGATGGGCGGACGAGGAGCGGCCCTTCTTCGACGCCTGGACGGCGACCCACTTCTCGCTGCAGGCGCTCGCCGAGTTCGGACTCGACCCTGCGTCCGGCCAGGCGCGTGCGGCGATCGCGCGGGTGCGCGAGCACGTGCGGTGGGAGCACGCCGGCGAGCCGTACTTCGACGGCGAGGTCGAGCCGTGCATCAACGGCGTCGCGCTGTCGATCACCGCGCACTTCGGTGAGAGCGGCGACCGCATCGCCCGGACCCTGGTGGACGGACGCCTCGACGACGGCGGCTGGAACTGCTGGGCCGAGTACGGCGCACGGACCTCGTCGTTCCACTCCACGATCTGCGCGATCGAGGGGCTTCTCGCGTGGGAGCGGGCCGGTCAGGCATCCGACGCGGTCACGGCGGCGCGTCGGGCAGGTGAGGACTATCTGCTCGACCGCGCGCTGTTCCGCCGGCGGTCGACGGGCCGGGCCGCCGACCCGCGGTTCACCATGTCGTCGTATCCGGTGCGGTGGTACTACGACGCGCTGCGGGGCCTCGAGCACTTCCGCATCGCCGATCGGCGCGACGACCGACTCGGTCCCGCGATCGACCTGCTCCGGTCCAAGCGGATGGCGGACGGCCGCTGGGCGCGCGAGCTGCACCACGAGGGTCCGCAGCTCATCGACGTCAGCCACCCCGAGGGCTTCGCCAGCCGCTGGATCACCCTGCGCGCGCTGCGGGTGCTGCGCTGGTGGGATACCGCCTGACGAAACGTCGATCGGGGTTGGGCCCCGACGCACGGATGCCCCGGACCGAGGCCCGGGGCATCCGTCTTCCCTTGCACAGGTCAGGCGTGGGCGGCCTCTCCGACCCGACGAGCGGCGGCGAGCGCCTGCTCGAGGTCGGCCTTGAGGTCATCGACGTTCTCGATGCCCACGGACAGACGCACCAGGCCCGGGGTCACGCCCGCGGTCAGCTGCTGCTCCGGCGTCAGCTGCGAGTGGGTGGTCGAGGCCGGGTGGATCACCAGCGAGCGCACGTCGCCGATGTTGGCGAGGTGCGAGAACAGGGTCAGCGAGTTGACGAACTCGCGTCCCGCCTCGACCCCGCCCTTGAGCTCGAACGAGAGCACGGCGCCGACGCCCTTCGGGGCGTACGTGTTGGCGGCCGCGTACCACGGCGAGGTCGGCAGGCCCGAGTAGTTCACCGACGCGACGTCATCCTGGTTCTCGAGCCACTCGGCGATCTCCTGCGCGTTCTGCACGTGGCGTTCGATGCGCAGCGACAGGGTCTCGATGCCCTGGATCAGCAGCCACGCGCTCTGCGGCGAGATGGCCGAGCCGAGGTCGCGCAGCAGCTGCACGCGGGCCTTGATGATGTACGCGAGACCGTCGCCGACCGCGGTGGTGTACGACGCGCCGTGGTACGACGGGTCGGGCTCGGTGAGGCCCGGGAACTTCTCGACGTTCTGCGACCAGGCGAAGGAGCCGCCGTCGACGATGACACCGCCGATGACCGTGCCGTGGCCGCCGAGGAACTTCGTCGCCGAGTGGATGACGATGTCGGCGCCGTGCTCGAACGGGCGGATGAGGTACGGGGTGGCGATCGTGTTGTCGACGATCAGCGGCACACCCGCCTCGTGGGCGACGTCGGCGACGGTGCGGATGTCGAGCACGTTGATCTTCGGGTTGCCGATCGTCTCGGCGAAGAAGAGCTTCGTGTTCGGGCGCACCGCGGCACGCCACTCCTCGGGGTCGTCCTGGTTCTCGACGAACGTCGTCTCGATGCCGAGCTTGGCCAGCGTGTACTTGAACAGGTTGTAGGTGCCGCCGTAGATCGAGCTCGACGAGACGATGTGGTCGCCCGCCTCGGCGATGTTGAGGATCGCGAACGTCTCGGCCGCCTGCCCCGACGCGACCAGCAGCGCACCCGTGCCGCCTTCGAGCGCCGCGACGCGCTGCTCGACGACGTCCTGCGTCGGGTTCATGATGCGGGTGTAGATGTTTCCGAACTCGGCGAGCGCGAACAGATTCGCGGCGTGATCGGTGTTGTCGAACACGTAGGACGTGGTCTGGTAGATCGGCGTGGCGCGAGCCTTCGTCACCGGGTCGGGCTGCGCGCCCGAGTGGATCTGCTTGGTCTCGAAACGCCAGTTCTCGGGTGCGGACATGGCAAGCTCCTGTGGTCGGTCGGGCCGGGGCGGGATGCCGGACGGCCACCAGCGACGATAGGCAGGCGTTCCGCGACGGACAACGGCCGGGAAATGTTACGTAACACAGCGGGTAGCGTTGAGGGCATGGTGACACGACGGGCTGTGGTGACGGGTGCGAGTTCGGGGATCGGCGCGGCGACCGCCCAGATCCTGCGTCGCCGGGGCTGGGACGTGGTTGCCGTCGCGCGCCGCGCCGACCGCCTGGCGGCGCTCGAGCACGATACCGGTGCCGTCGCGTACGCGGCCGACCTGACGCGCGACGCCGACGTCGCCGCGCTCACCGAGTGGCTCGCCGACTCGGGCCCCGTCCATGCGCTCGTGCACGTCGCAGGAGGCGCCCGCGGAGCGGACCGCGTCGAGGACGGTGCGCTGGCCGACTGGCGGTGGATGTACGACGTCAACGTGCTGTCGGCGCAGCGACTCGTGGTCGCACTGCTGCCGCTGCTGCGCGCCGCCGCCCTGGAAGACGGTCACGCCGACACGCTGTTCGTCACGTCGACCGCCGCCCAGCTGGCCTACCCGGGCGGGGGCGGCTACAACGCCGCGAAGGCAGCGGAGTCGATGCTCGCGCGTGCGCTGCGCCTCGAGTTGAACGGCGAGCCGATCCGCGTGGTCGAGGTGGCGCCGGGGATGGTGCGCACCGAAGAGTTCGCGCTCAATCGCCTGGGCGGCGATGCGAGCGCGGCCGACGCGGTCTACGAGGGTGTCGCCGAGCCCCTCACCGCCGACGACGTCGCCGACGTGATCGGGTACGCGCTCGACGCACCGGGGCACGTCAACCTCGATCTGGTCACGATGCGCCCCGTTGCGCAGTCCGCGCAGCACCTGCTGGCGCGGGGCCCGTTGCGGCCCCGCATCGGCGAGCAGCCCGCCTGATCTCGCATCGACGCGGTCGTGAACCGCGCGTCCTCAGATGACCTGCGACTCGCCGGCTGCGGCATCCAGTTCCTCGTCCATCGTGTCGGCGAACGCGACCTTCGGCACGAAGAACAGCAGGATCGCGGCCAGGATGCCGCCGGCGGCGCAGATCGCCCACACTGCGAGGTAGCCGCCGAGCGACGCGGCGGTCTCGCTCGCGACCGCGCCCGCACCCACCGCGAGCACGACGCCGAACACGGCCGATGCGAAGGTGCCGCCGATCGTCTTCGTCGTGTTGGTAAGCGCGGATGCCACACCCGTCTGACCGCGGGGAGCCGCCGCGGCCGCCGCGGCGGGCATCGCTCCGACGAGCGCACCCGACCCGATGCCTGCGATCGACAGATTGACGAGCACCTGCCACAGCTCGGTGTGGAACGGCAGGAACAGCAGGTAGCCGACGCCGACCATCGCCGCGGCGATGATCAGGATGACGCGGGGGCTCGCCTTGCGCGAGGTGACGGCGAACAGGATCGCGCCGACGATGAGGGATACGAGGTACAGGCCGATGATGTTCGAGCGGCCGGTCGCGTCGAGTCCGAGTCCGTACCCGAGCGAGCTGTCGGTGCCGGCATACGTCGACAGGGGTCCCTGGGCGCCCAGCAGGCTGATGCCGATGAGGAACGCGGTCGCCTGCACCGGCCACATCTCGGGGCGGCGCAGCACGCGGATGTCGATGGCCGGGTCCTGCTGACGCAGCTCGTACCGGACGAACCAGACGAGGGCGCCGAGGCCGAGTGCCAGCAGCACCCAGACCCAGATCAGGCCGGGGCCGCTCAGGCGCAGGAGCGTCAGCGAACTCGTGATCAGCAGCAGTCCGAGCGCGAGGATGACGAAACCGCCCGTGTCGAGCTTGCGACCGGGCAACGGCTCGGATTCGGGCACGCCGAACCAGATGACGAAGATGACGGCGGTCACCACGACCGCAGGGATCATCAGCGTCACCGTGAGGTCACCGCCGGTCGCATCGAAGATGCGGCCTGCCGCGAGTGCACCGATGATCGCGCCGGCCTCGAGACCGACCACCAGCAGGCCCGCCGCACGCCGCGTGAGCGAGACGCCGCGGTTCTGCGTGCGGCCGCGTTCGAAGATCAGCGCGATCTCGAGCGGCAGCCACACGACGTAGAAGCCCTGCAGAGCCCACGCGAGCAGGAACGTCCAGAACGACCCGGCGAAGGCCAGCCACCACGTCGCGCCGGCGGTGATCACGGTCGCGATCAGCAGCACGCGCTTGTGGCCGTACATGTCGCCGAGCTTGGCGAGCACCGGCACGACCAGTGACGACAGCAGCAGCTGAGCCGCCTCGAACCAGTTCACATCCGAATCGTGGATTCCGAGCTCGACGACGATGTCGCTGAACAGCGGCACGTAGTAGCCCTGGAGGATGCCGCTGGTGATCTCCACGAGGATGAACCAGCCGATGAGGCCCGCGGTGATGCCGAGGGCGGTGGCGCGGAGGCGACCGGAGGCGGGAGACACGTCGGCGAGGCTACCATTGCGGCCGGTCCGGATCCGGCCCGGCGGGCGGGCCTGTGGACGGGGCGCCCCGTAGGCTGGTGAAGAACGGAGAGGGATGCCCGTGACCGACGATCAACAACGCGAGACGCTCACCTGGGACCTCTTCGGCGCGGCGTGCCGCGCACTGTCCCGCGCGATCGTCGCGGACGGCTATGCCCCGGACGTGGTGGTCGCGATCGCACGCGGCGGACTGCTGCCGGCGGGAGCGATCGCCTACGGCCTCGGGGTGAAGCACTGCGGCGCGATCAACGTCGAGTTCTACACCGGCATCGGAACGGTGCTCGATGAACCCGTCGTGCTGACCCCCGCACTCGATGTCGCGTCCCTGGCCGGATGCCGCGTGCTGCTGGTCGACGACGTCGCCGACAGCGGTCGCACGCTCGACCTCGCGGTCGGCCTCATCGCCGGCCACGCGGACGAGGTGCGGTCGGCGACGATCTACACCAAGCCGACGACGATCATCCAGCCCGACTACTCGTGGCGCGACACCGGTCGATGGATCGACTTCCCGTGGTCGTTCCGCGGAACGGTCGCCGAGGAGGACGCCGCGCTGCCCGGGAGCGCCTGAGCGATGGCGATGGGTCTCGACGAGCTCGCTGCGGCGGGTCTGATCGATGCGGGGTGGGCGGCGGCACTCGCACCGGTCGCCCCCGACATCGCCGCGCTCGGCGAGAGGCTGCGCGCCGAAGTCGCCGCCGGCCGCCGCTATCTGCCCGCCGGCGACCGCGTGCTCCGCGCGTTCCAGCGTCCTCTCACCGATGTCCGCGTGCTCATCGTGGGGCAGGACCCGTACCCGACCCCGGGGCACCCGATCGGTCTCTCCTTCGCGGTCGACGCGCACGTGCGGCCGCTGCCCCGCAGCCTCGCCAACATCTACCGTGAGCTCGAGTCCGACCTCGGCGTGCCGCCGGCCGAGCACGGTGACCTCTCGGCCTGGGCCGATCAGGGCGTCATGCTCCTCAACCGCGTGCTGACCGTTTCGCCCGGAGCGCCGGCATCCCATCGCGGGTGGGGGTGGGAAGCGGTCACCGAGCACGCGATCCGCACTCTCGTCGCGCGCGACCGTCCGCTCGTCGCGATCCTGTGGGGCCGGGATGCCGCAGGCCTGCGGCCGATGCTGGGCGAGACGCCGTCGGTCGAGTCGCCGCATCCGTCGCCCTTGTCGGCGTCGCGCGGGTTCTTCGGGTCCCGCCCGTTCTCGGCCGCGAACACCCTGCTCGAACGCCAGGGCGCTCCGCCGGTCGACTGGCGCATCCCGCCGGCCGCCGACGGACCGCAAGGTGGCGCTTAGGCTGGGCGTCATGCTGGAGGAGGAGTACGAGAAGACCCGTCGTCGGCTGCCGCGCCATCTGCGTCGCGGATCCGAACCCGAGCGTCCGTTCTCGTACGAGATCCGACCGGTGCGCGACGGCGACATCCCCGACATCCGCGAGATCTACAACTACTACGTGACCAACTCGGTCGTGACCTTCGACGAGAAGAAGTGGACGATGGCGCAGTGGCGCGAGAAGGTCGCGTATCTGCGCAAGCTGTCGCTGCCGTTCCTGGTCGCCGAGTCGCCCAGCGGACAGGTGCTCGGATATGCCTACGTGCAGCCGTGGACCGGGAAGTCGGCGTACCGCTACACCGTCGAGAACTCGATCTACCTCGGTCAGGCAGCCGCAGGCAAGGGACTGGGTCGAGCACTGCTCGAGGCGCTCATCGAGGCGTGCGAGCAGGCCGGCATCCGCGAGCTGGTGGCCGTCATCAGCGACAAGGGTGCCGAGGCATCCGTCGCGCTGCACGAGAAGCTGGGGTTCACCGAGGTCGGCCGCATGGGTCGTGTCGGCTTCAAGTTCGGGCGCTGGCTCGGCACGATCTATCTGCAGAAGTCACTCAAGCCGGTCAAGAAGAAGAAGGCGCTGTTCGGTCGCTGACCCCGCCCGTGTCTCCTGCACGCACGGCGTCGACCAGGTCGCGCCACGCGCCGGTGACCTCGGCGTCGCCCAGTTCCGCCCGTCGCACATCGCCCTCGCATCGGGCGCGGATGCTCCAGACGAACCGGTCGGCCCCACCCGCGGCCCCGCCCGGGCTCGTCACGTCCCACGGACACCGGGTGATGAGCTCGATCCACGCGGCGGTCTGGTCGGGCGGCGGACTCGCCCTCCATTCACGACGGATGCCGGCGATGCCGCCCGTGCGCGCAACGCCGACTTCGACGTCGCCGGCGGCGTCGCGCGGGGCTTCAGTCTCGCGTGGTCGCGGTTCGTCCATCGTCGTCCCACACGCCGACGCCCACCCAGCCTGCGCGGACGGCGGCGGCCTCCTCCGAGTCCTCACCGTACTCCGCCCGGGCCGTCGCCAGGGTCGCGGCCGCGAAGGTCGTGAAGTCGGCCAGAGGCGTGAGCAATCCGCTCGTGAGGGTGCGGTACCAGATGAGCCCCGCACGCTCCCACGCGAAGCCGCCGAGTGCTGCTGCGGCGAGGTGGAAGGCTCGATTGGGGATACCGGAGTTGATGTGCACGCCGCCGTTGTCGTCGCGCGTGACGACGAAGTCGCGCATGTGGGCGGGCTGCGGGTCGCGGCCGAGCACATCGTCGTCGTAGGCGGTGCCGGGAGCGGCGAGCGAGCGCAGAGCGCGACCCTCGACCGCGGGAGTGAAGATCCCCTCGCCGATGAGCCACGATGCCGCCGATGCGGACTGGCCGAGCGCGTGCTGCTCGGTGAGCGCACCGAACACATCGGCGATCGACTCGTTCAGCGCGCCTGACTGCCCGCGGTAGGTGAGTCCGCCCGACGCGTCGATGACGCCGTGCGCGAGCTCGTGGGCGACCACGGTCAGCGAGCGCGTGAACCCGGCGAAGATCTCACCGTCGCCGTCGCCGAACACCATGCGCTCGCCGTTCCAGAAGGCGTTGTCGTATTCGACGCCGTAGTGCACGGTCGCCAGGAGCGGGCCGCCGGCCCCGTCGATGCCGTTTCGGGAATACGCGTCCTGAAAGAAGTCGAACGTCGAGCCGAGCCCGTCGAAGGCCTCGTCCGCCGCGGCGTCGCCGGTCGGCGGGTCGTCCTCGCCCCGCACGCGCACGCCCGGCAGCGCCTCGCGGCCGCCGGCATCCGAGATCGTGCGGTCGGGCGCCGGCACGCTCTCGGCGACGAGGGTGTCGCCGTCTTCGATCGACAGGCGCAGCCGCGTGCGGGGCGGCCGGTACGCGAGCGGCGCGGCGAGCGTCGCGCGCGCGGCCTCGGCGGCATGGGCCCAGCCCGGTTCGGGCGCAGCCGCGATCCGTGCGAGCAGGTACGGGGGGACGATCGCGTGCATGCCTCTCACGCTAGCGGCGGTCTCCGACGCCGCAGCCGCAAGCCTCGAGAATCGGCGTGCCGGACGGCAATCGGCGTCGCGCCGGTGATTCCCGCCCGGGATGCTGATTCTCAGGACCGTCCGGGGTCGATGACGGGGATCGACGCGAGCAGACGACGCGTGTACGAGACCTGGGGCTCGAGCAGCACCTTCTCGGTCGGACCCTCCTCGACGATGCGGCCGTCCTTCATGACGACGACCTCGTCGCACAGGTTCTGCACGATGCCGATGTCGTGCGACACGATCAGCAGCGTCATGCCGTCGCGCTCGCGCAGCAGTGCGAACAGTTCGAGGATCTGCGCGCGCACCGTGACGTCGAGGGCCGACAGCGGCTCATCGCCGATCAGCAGGCGCGGGCGATGCACGATGGCGCGCGCGAGTGCGATCCGCTGGCGCTGCCCGCCCGAGAACTCGTGGGGGAAGCGGTCCGCCATGTCGGGCTCGAGTCCGACATCGGTCAGCACGTCGCGCACGCGCGCCCGGCGGTCGCCCTCGATGCCCAGGGCCCACAGCGGTTCGGCGACGATGCGTCCGACGCTCATGCGCGGGTCGAGCGACGCGTACGGATCCTGGAAGACGATCCCTGTCTGCCGGCGCAGCCAGTGCAGCGACCGCGCTCCGGCGGTCGCATCCACGGGTCGCCCGTCGAATTCGACGGTGCCCGAGGTCGGGGTGTCGAGGGCGAGCAGAAGTCTCACCAGCGTGGACTTGCCCGACCCCGACTCGCCGATCAGGCCGAGTGCGGATCCCTCGCGCACGTCGATGTCGGCGTCGTCGAGTGCGGTGGTCACCGGCCGCTTGGCGAATGCCGCCGGTCGCGGGCCGGGGAAGCGGCGCGTCAGGCCGCGCGCGCTGAGCAGCATCCCGCTCACGGTTGTCCTCCCGGTCGCCAGAGGGTCGCCGTCGCGTCGCGCAGCAGTCCCTGCGTCACCGGCGACCGCGGCTTCGTCAGCAGCTGCGAGACCGGCGCGTCCTCGACGACACGGCCGTCCTCGAGGACGATTCCGTGCGTCGCGATCTGCGACAGCACGGCGAGGTCGTGGGTGATGAAGACGAGCGACATGCCGTCGTCCTCGACCAGCGACAGCAGCAGGTCGAGGATCTCGGACTGGATGGTCACATCCAGAGCGGTCGTCGGCTCGTCCGCGATGAGCAGCTTCGGTCGGCATGCGAGCGCCATCGCGATCGCGACGCGCTGGCGCTGCCCGCCCGAGAGCTGGTGCGGGTACCGCGACACGATGCGTTCGGGGTCGGGCAGCGCGACGCGGGCGGCCTCTGCGACGGCGCGGGCGGCGGCGTCGCGTTTCGACACGTCTTGATGGATGCGGATCGACTCCGAGATCTGGCGGCCCACCGTGCGGATCGGGTTGAGCGCGGTGCGCGGCTCTTGGAAGACGATGCCGATGTCGTCGCCGCGCAGGCGCGCCAGCTCACGATCCGGGAGGCCGATGAGCTCGCGCCCGTCCCACCGGATGCTGCCGCTCGCGAGCGCTCCGTCGGGCAGCAGCCCGAGCACGGCGAGTGCCGTGAGCGATTTGCCGGATCCCGATTCGCCGATGAGTCCGACCCTCGCGCCGTCCGGCACGTCGAAAGAGACGCCGTCGACGACGCGTCGATCGCCGATGTCGATGGTGAGGCCGCGCACTTCGAGCGTCATGCGACCACCTCGGGCACGTGCGTGCGCGCCGCGCGGTCACGGCGGCTGAGGGTCGGGTCGGTGGCTTCGCGCAGGCCGTCGCCGAGCAGGTTCAGGCCCAGCACCGTGAAGGTGATCGCGAGTCCCGGCCACAGCACCGAGAGCGGGTGCACCGTGATGAACTGCTGCAGTTCGGCCAACAGCACACCCCAGCTGGGCTCGGTCACGGGTGCTCCGACGCCGAGGTAGCTGAGTCCCGCCTCGGCCAGCACCGCAACGGCCATGCCCCAGCTCAGCTGCACGATGAAGACCGGGGCGACGTTGGGAAGCAGGTGGCGCACGAGGTTCTGCGTGGGAGTGAGACCGATCGCCCGGCCGGCGAGCACGAAGTCGCTGTGCAGCACACGGCGCAGTTCCGGACGGGTGACGCGCGCGATGTTGACGCCGAAGCCGATGCCCACCGACCAGATCACGACGGCGAGCGACCCGCCCCAGACCGCCGAGATCATCATCGCGATGATGAGCACGGGGAAGGCGATGAGGATGTCGACCAGCACCGCCACCGACTCGCGCACCCAGCGCGCGGTCAGCGCGCCCAGCGCGGCGAGCGCGATGCCGATGACCGTGGCGACGATGCCGGCGCCGACGGCGACGAGCACGGTCGTGCGCGCCCCGGCCATCAGCAGACTCAGGATGTCGCGGCCCGACCCGTCGGTGCCGAGGAGGTGAGGCCACCCCGGCGGCAGCCAGCGGTTGGGGATGTCGACCTGCTGGGGGTCGAACGGCGTCCACACCAGCGAGACGGCCGCGGTCGCCAGCACGACGGCGACGACGATGAGGCCGAACCGTCCTGTCGACAGTCGCCACAATCGCCGCAGCCAACCCCAGCGCCCGTTCACGCGGCCTCCCGCTGTCGAGGGTCGATGAGTCGATGTGCGAGGTCGACGACGAAGCCGACGATGAGGACGAAGCCCGTGAGGACGAGCAGCTCGCCCTGCACCTTGGGCAGATCGCGGGCTCCGACGTCCTCCACCAGCATCCGCCCGATGCCGGGCAGCGAGAACAGCTCCTCGATGATGACGGCGCCCACGATGATGCCGGCGATCTGCAGACCGAGCACGGTCACCACCGACAGGCCCACGTCGGGGAGTCCGTGCCGGATGAGGGCCGCGTTGCGGGTGAGGCCCTTGGCAGCGGCCGTGCGGACGTGATCCTGTCCTGCCGCCTGCAGGGTGGCGCTGCGCACGAACCGCAGCAGCATCGCGCCCTCGATGATGCCGATCGTCAGGGCCGGCAGGATGAGGGCCCGCAGCGCAGCCGCCGGATCCTCCCACCCGGCGCGGGGGAAGCCCTGTGCCGGCAGCCAGCCGAGCCACACCGCGAACACGACGACGAGCATCATCCCGGCCCACACGACGGGGACGGCGGCGAGTGCCTGCGCACCGACGTTGAGCGCGGTGCCGTCGGCGCGTCCGCGGCGGATCGCCGAGATCACGCCGAGCGGAACGCTGAAGGCGATGGCGATCACGAGCGCCAGGATGCCCAGCGGCAGGGTCACCTGCGCCTTCTCGGCGAGCTGGTCGACCACGCTCGAACCGGTCAGCAGCGACGTGCCGAGGTCACCTCGGAACACGCCTCCGATCCAGTCGACGTACTGCGCGGTGAGGGGCTGATTCAGGCCCAACCGCTCACGGATCGCCTCGATCTGAGCGGGCGTGCTGTTGACGCCCGCGATCAGCTGCGCGACGTCGCCGGGCAGGACTCGAAGGGTGACGAAGATCAGCACGCTGGCGACGAAGAGGCCGAGCAGCAGCAGGGCCAGTCGTGTCAGCGTGTATCGGATCACCCGTCGCTCTTGACGAGTTCGGCGAGGTTGAGCCGCTCGTTCACGTTGATCGAGGGCATGTCGGCGATGCCGCTGCCGACGGCGATGACGGACGCGCCGTTGTACAGCCAGTCGGCGGCGGCGTCTTCGGAGACGATGCGGGCGGCCTCGGCGAGCAGGGCGGCGGCTTCGGCTTCGTCGACGGCGGCGAGGGACTGGGCGTAGAGGTCCTGCACTTCGGGGTTGTCGTAGGTGAAGTAGTAGTCGGGGTTTGCCCAGTTCTCGAAGTCGCGGGCTTCGGTGTGGAGCACGAAGCTGAGGTCGTAGTCCTGGTTGATGTAGACGTCGTTGAGCCAGGTCGAGAAGTCGACGGACTCGACCTGCAGGCTGATGCCGACCTCGTTGAGGTCGGAGACCAGGATGGTGGGGATCGTGGTCGCGTAGAAGTTCGGGATCGTCAGCGTCAGCTCGAGGTCCTCGGCGCCGGCCTCCTGCAGCAGGGTGCGGGCGGCTTCGGGGTCGTACGGGGCCACATCGGAGAGGTCCTCATAGCCGGGGTCGAGCTGCGGGATCGGCCCGTACATCTCCTCACCGGAAGCGAGGGCTTCGATGATCGCGGCGTGGTCGATCGCCTGGCGGATCGCCTGCCGCACCCGCTGGTCGGCCAGCGGGCTGCCCTCTTTCTGGTTGAACGCGAGCGTGCCCTTGTCGGTGGACTGTCCCAGCACGACGGTGAAGTCACCGGTCGCTTCGATCTGCTCGGTCAGGTTCGCGTCGAACCCGGTCACCACATCCACCTCACCGGCGGATGCCGCGTTGAGGGCGGCCTGGTTGTCGGGGATGTACGCGAAGACGACCTCGGCGACCCCGGCCGCGTCTCCCCAGTACTCCTCGTTGCGGGTGAACGTGATCGAATCGCCCTGCCGCCAGCTGTCGAGCACGAACGGGCCGGTGCCGTTGGCTTCGGTCTGGTAGTCGACCGAGTCGTCCTCCTTGAGGATCACCCCGGCACGCCCGGTCAGGTTCCACAGCAGCGACGAGTCGGGCTCGGTGAGGGTCAGCGTGATCTCCTGGCCGTCGGCGGTGATCGACTCCACGTTCGCCAGGCGGGCGGCATCCCGCCACTCCGGGGTGTCCTTGCGGGTCTGCAGCGACCACACCACATCGTCGGGCGTGAGCTCCTGACCATCGTGGAAGGTGACTCCCTCCCGCAGCGTGAACGTGTAGGTCAGCCCGTCGGGCGAGACGGTGTAGTCCTCGGCGAGGGAGGGGACGATGTCCTGCTCGGGGGTCCGCGAGACCAGCCCCTGGTAGATGTTGTCCATCAGGATCTGGTCCAGCGCCGCGCCGGCGGTCTGCCGGATGTCGAGGTTGCCCGGCTCGAGCACCAGACGGATCGCGACCGACGCGTCCGCGTCCGGCACGCCCGTCGTGGTGGGCGTGGGCTCCGACTCGCCGGTGCAGGCGGTCAGAACCAGCGCGCCGGCGGCCAGCAGGCCGGCCGCCGCCAAAGCTGTGCGACGAAACATGGAAGTCCTTTCGAGAGGCATCCGCGTGCTGTGCGGGATGCCGGATCCCGGGGGTGGATCGGCAGGAGCGCCGGTGCGATACCCCAGCCTAGAGAACCGCGCGCCGCACCGCCGAACTCTTGACGTGCAACGACTTCGCGGGGTCAATGCTTCCCGGCGAGCTCGCGCAGGCGCCGACCGAGCTCGCCCGGCCGCTCCTCCTGAACGTTGTGGCCCGAGGCGATGACCTCCATGACGGCGCCGGGCACGCGCTCGTGGAACAGCGCGGCATCCGCATCGGTGACGTACCCGTGGTCACCGCGGATGAACGTGATGGGCGCCGTGACCTCGGCCAGATCCTGCCAGCCCGATTCTCCCAGCACGGCCGAGAGCGCGTCTCCGCGCGCCGCGGCGGCCTCGGCGACGTCGGGATCGGCGGCTGCGGCTGCGGCCAGGTGTGCGAAGTGGTGCTTCCATTCGAAGCGTCCGTCGGCGCGTCGCCGCGAGTTGTGGAACACGCCGCGCTCCGCCGCCCGGCGCGATCCGCCGAGGCCGAAGGCGAGTGCGCGCTCGACCATCTCGTCGCGCGTCGCCCAGTCGGTCGGTCCGGCGAAGAACTGGCGAAGCTGTGCGGCGCCGCCGTTCGGGTCGATCCCGGGTGTGATGTCGACGATGACGACCCGGTCCACCAGGTCGGGGCGGGATGCCGCGACGGCCGCCGCGGTCAGTCCGCCCAGGGACTGGCCGACCAGCAGCTGCGGGCCCGTCGTCCAGGCATCCATCGCCGCGGCCACATCGGGAGCGAGCACGCGCGCGACGTAGGCGGCGTCGTCACGCCACGAGGAGTCGCCGTGACCGGGCAGATCGACGGCGAGCGCGGGCAGCCCGAGCGCGAGGATCGTGGTGTCCCACGTGTGGGCGTTGAGCCCGGCGCCGTGCAGGAAGGTCACGGCCGGGGGCGCGTCGGCGCCGTCCGGTGAATAGCGCAGGGCGCTCAGGTTGCGGCCGTCTCCGAGCGTGAGGTCCACGCGCTCACCGCGGGGGAGGGCGCCGGCCACGCCGAGGTCGGCGGCCTGCTCGGGAAGGAACGAGAACTCGTCGGTGGGTTCGCTCACCGCTCCATCATGACGCACTCCTGCGACGGGGGGCGCGGGTAGGCTGGCGCCATGAGCGAGGAGCGCCGCGTCCACCTGTCCAAGTCGGCGCCGCCGGCCTACCAGGCGCTCGCCGGCTTCTCGAAGACCGTCGGCCAGCTCGCCGACGAGGCGGGCATCGATGCGCGACTCAAGGAGCTCGTCCAGGTGCACGTCTCGCAGCTGAACGGGTGCGCGTACTGCGTCAGGGTGCACGTCGACCGGGCCGTGGAGGCCGGCGTGGACGCCGACGTGATCGCGCAGCTGCCGGTGTGGCGCGAGTCGGGGGTCTTCTCCGACCGCGAGCGGGCAGGGCTCGAGCTCGCAGAGGCCCACACGTTCATCCACGAGGGCGGTGTGCCGGACGACGTGTACGACCGCGTCGGCGGCATCCTGAGCGAGAGCGAGTACGTCGCCCTCAGCTGGATTCTCGTGTCGATCAACGCGTTCAACCGTGTGGCGATCGCCGGGCGCTACCCGGTGCCGGCGCGCGACTCCGCCGGCGCAGCGCGGTGACCGCTGCCGACCCCACCGTTTCGGGAGCGGTGAACCTGCGCGATGTCGGCGGGCTCCCCGCCGCGGGCGGGTTCACCCGTGGCGGCGTGCTCTACCGCTCGGGCAGTCTCGCCCAGCTCGACGCCACGGGAGTGGCGCAGCTGGAGAGGCTCGGCCTGCAGCGGATCATCGATCTGCGCGCCGACGACGAGGTCGCCCACGCACCGACCCCCGGTCCCCTCGCGTCGGCGGTCCAGCGGGTGCCGCTCTTCCTCGGCTCGGTGGCGTCGTTCTTCGAGCAGGACGTCAGCCTCGACGAGATGTACCGGATGCTGGTGGACGGCTCGGCCGAGCGCGTCGTCGACGTCGTGCGGGGGATCGCCGGCTCGCAGCCGGTGCTCGTCCACTGCACCGTCGGCAAGGACCGCACAGGGGTCACCGTCGCGATCGCGCTCGCCGCCGCGGGCGTCGATGAAGAGGCCGTCGTCGCCGACTACGCCCGCACCGAGAGCCTGCTGCCCGAGTGGCGCAACCGACGGGTGGTCGAGCGCCTCGCATCGATGCATCCCGGCGCCCGTCACCTCGAAGACCTCGCGACCCGGTCGCCCGCGCCCGTGATGCGCAGCCTGCTGGCGGATGTGCGGAATCGGTACGGGTCGGCGGCCTCGTACCTGCGCGACCACGGCCTCGAGGCCGATGAGCTCGTCGCGTTGCGCGCATCGCTCATCCGGTGACGCCGATCGCATACGCCGAGTGAGGTTAGGCAACCCTTGCCAGGGGTATAGTGGAACTGTCATGACCTCCACCGAGCACAGCCCCGCCGCCTGCCGCGCTTCGCGGCACACGCGCGTGCAGCATCTGATCGCCGCCGACGAGGCGTCGCTCGCCGATCTGCAGGCGCTGCTGGCCACGCTGCCGATCTGCTCGACGGGCCGTGTCTTCGTCGAGGTCCCGGATGACTCGTGGGTGGGCCGCATCGATGCCCCCGCTCGGATGGTCGTCACGTGGCTCGACCGCTCGACCCGATCGGGCGAGCCCGGCACGGGTCGGGGCTGCGCGCCCGGCCAAGCCCTCGCACGCGCCGTGACGGCGTGGGCGGATGAGATGCTCTGCGCTGACGACGATGACACGCGCATCCACCTGATGGGCGGCTACCTCGGCACCGCCGACATCCTCGACCACCTGGTGGACAGCGGCGTTCCGGCCGACCGCGTGCACACTCCCGCGCACTACGGCCTGGCGCCGGCGTCCTGACTCACCGACGCGGCACGTAGTTGCCGTCGGCGAGCCCCGCCTCGATTTCGAAGCGGTTGCGCAGCGGGTCGCGGCCGGCCAGCAGGTACAGCACCGGCATCAGGAAGCCGTACCGACGCCACTGGTGCCGGTGCACGGTCTCGTGCGCGAGCAGGCGGTCGTCGATGACGCCGTCACCGGTGAGGAAGCATCCGCCCGCGCACACTCCGCCGCGCGGGAAGGTCCAGCGGGGCATACCCCGGAACACCCACAGCTCTCCGCGTCGCTCGATCGGCCCGGTGCTCCACAGCGTGCCCCAGATCCATCCGACCGCACTGCCGTACCAATAGCCGACCAGGCTCACCGGCGAATCGAGCAGCAGCCGCGGGATGAGGCGGTCGAACCGTCTGCCCCGGGCGACGCGCCGCTCGGCCTCTTCGCGCCAGCCGGGCGGCGGTCTCACGCCAAGGCCCCGACGATCCGCAGGATGGTGCCGAGATCGTCGATGGCCGACGCCGGCGAGGACGGGGCGAAACCGGCGATGCTGGCGCCGACCAATGGTGCCGCGTCGCGCACCCGGGCGAGGGCCGCGACCAGATCGGCGGCGCTCACACCGAACGGCACGGGCCCGGTCACACCGGTGATCTCGGCGGGATCGAGCACGTCGAGGTCGACGTGCACGTACACCGCGGCGGCGCCGATCTCGCGCACCGCGTCGGCGAGCGCCTCGGGGTGGGCGAGGGCGCCGGCATCCAGCCAGCGGACGCCGGCGGCATCCCGGTACTCGAGTTCGGCGTCGTCGCAATCGCGCGCACCCGCGAGGACGACGCGGGTGGCCGCGACGCCGCCGCCGCCGATTCCGAGCGGCTCGGCGGCGCCGTCGAGCACGGCGCGCAGGGCCATTCCGCCGAACGCCCCCGAACCCGACGACTCGGGGGAGTGCAGGTCGCCGTGGGCGTCGAGCCAGACGACCGCGAGATCCGGGTGTCGCGACCGGGCATGGCTTATGCCGGCGACCGCGATGCCGCAGTCGCCGCCGATCAGCAGCACGGGCTCGGCGTGTCCGGCCAGGGCCTCGTCGGTGGCCAGCCGTGTGCGCTGCAACGCGCTGTAGCGATGGATGCCGGTGTCGACGGCTTCGCCGGCTTCGAGCGGCACGTCCACCCAGGTGCAGGCAGCGCGGGGCAGATCGCCGGCGATCGCATGGGCGCCGTCGATCAGCTGCATCGCCCGCGATGACGGCGAGCCCTGCCACTGCGGCACGATGACGAAGCGGGTCATCCGTCCATCATCCTTCACACCTGGTCGAGCGGACGAGGATGCACGCGACACGCCGGGTGAAGCGTGCATCCTCGTCCGCTCGACGACGGCGGGGGTCGGTTACGGGGTGTACGGGGCGCTGGGCGCGTCGATCGCGGGAGCCGCGGCCGGCTTGCCGCCGCCCTTGAGTGCGGCCAGCCGCGCCTCGACCTCGGTGAGCTCGCCGACGTCGTCGAGCTGGTTGAACTGCGCGTCGAGGCTGGATGCCGCGAGCTCCTGCTTGCCGGCGGCGAGGGCCTCCTGGCGACGCACCTTGTCTTCGAAGCGACCGAGCTCGCTGGTCGGGTCGAGCACGTCGATCGACTTGACGGCGTCGTGGACCTTGTTCCGCGCCTCGGCGGTCTTGGCGCGCGCGAGCAGCTCGCTGCGCTTGGTCTTGAGCTGCTCGAGCTTCTGCTTCATGCCGTTGAGGCCGTCTTTGAGCTTGTCGACGACCTCGGACTGCGATGCGATCGTCGGCTCGGCGGCCTTCGCCTCGTTCTCGGAGCTGATCTGGCGCTGGAGCGCGATCTTGGCGAGGTTGTCGAACTTGTCGGCGTCGGCGGTGTTGCCGGCGCTGCGCAGCTCGTCGGCCTTGCGGCTGGCCGCGAGGGCCTTGTTGCCCCACTCGGTGGCGGCCTGGACGTCTTCCTCGTGGTCGCGCTCGAGCAGACGCAGGTTGCCGATGGTCTCGGCGATCGCCGACTCGGCCTCCGCGATGCTGTTCGTGTAGTCGCGCACGAGCTGGTCGAGCATCTTCTCCGGGTCCTCCGCAGAGTCCAGGAGCGCGTTGATGTTCGCCCTCACGAGCGTCGAGATCCGGCCGAAGATGGACTGCTTTACCATCGGGGTTTCCTTCCTGTGGATGGTTGGTGACGTACGGGTCGGTCGAGGACGGCGGTCAGAAGCGTCCTCCTCCGCGGCGCCGACGGGTGCCGCCGCCTCCGAAGCTGCTGGAGCTGAGCCCGCCCGACGTCCTCATCGAGGGCCGGCTCGTGGTCCTGCGCGACGACGACGAGCGCCCGCCGCCGACCGCGGAATTGATGAGGATGCCGCCGAGCACGGCCCCCATGAGGTCGCCTCCGCCACCGCCGCTGCTGCGTCCGGTGGGCAGGAGGCCGCCGCCGCCCGCGAACGAGCCGACGTCGCTCTGCGCGGAGCGGATCGCCTCGCCGGCCAGCTGATCGGCGCGCTGGGCGTGCTGCAGGGCCGTCTGCGGGTCGCCGGCCTGCAGCTGCTGCGCCTGCACGAGCGAGGCACCGGCCTGCGCGAGCCGGGTGCGCGCTTCGGCACCGACGGCTCCGCGGCGCGCCGTGATGTAGTCCTCGGCGGCGGAGACCTGCGCCTGCGCCTTCATGATCGTCTGCCCGAGCATCTGCCGTGCGCGCTCGGCCTGTGCGGCGGCATCGCGCACCTGCTGGATGACCGTGTCGATCTGCCGGTTGGCGCCTTCGAGCCGTTCCAGCGCCGCGAGCGGGCGCGTGTCGGGTCCGGCGAGGTCGGTGCGCGCGCCGTCGAGCTGCGTGCGCGCGGCCGCGATCGCCCCGGCGACGTGGCCGTCGGGGTCGGGCAGCGATCCCGCCGCCGCGATATCGCCCTCGATGTCGGCGATGAGGGTCGCGGCGGTCTTCTCGGCTTCGGCGAGGTCGGCGGCGAGCTTGTCGATGGCCTGCTCGAGCAGCTCGGCCTGGCCGACCGCCTCTTCGGCGGCACGCAGGCTGATGGCGGCCTCGCCGCCGTCGCCGCCTTCGATCGCGGTCTGTGCGGCGGCGAGCTGCTCTTCGGCGAACGCGAGACGGTCGCGCGCCTGCTCGGGGTTGTCGGCGATGGTCGCGAGCGCCTCGGGCGCGTAGCGGCCGGTGAGCGTCGCGAGCGTGGCGGATGCGGCATCCAGCGCCCCGGCTGCCGTGCGGCTCTCGGTGCGGATGCGTTCGAGCGCGGCCGGCGCGTTCTGCTCGAGCCTGCGCAGTTCGTCGAAGTCGGCGGCCTTCTCGTCGAGCTCGCGGTTCGCGTTCTCGCACAGTTCGAGGATGCGCGTGTTCCACTCGCGGACCTGCTGCTCGGTATCGGGCTCGGAATCGTCCAGCTGCTGCTGAAGTGTGAAGGCCTCGTCGAGCGCGCCACGCGCGGCGGCGAGCGCCTGCTGGAACGGCGCGGTCGCCGCCTCGCCGAACTGGGCCTTCGCGAAGCCGAGCTCCTGTTCGCTGGTCTTGAGGGCGTCGTCGGTGGCGACCAGAGCGGATGCCGCACGCCGGGCGAGCTCGGCGGTGGTCACCGCGTCGGCGCCGCCGGCACTGCCGCCCACACCTCTGCGTCTGCGGCGGATGATCACCCACGCCACCACGCCGATCGCGGCGACGACGAGCACGACGATGATCCACATCGGGAATCCGCCGGTCCCGCCGCCGGCGGCGTCCTGCAGGCCGTCGGCGGCCGCGATCGCGGCGCCCGACCAGTCCTCGGCGGACAGTTCGGGCTGGATGAGCTGCTGTTCGATCTGCCCGAGCTGGTCGAAGCTCACCGGCCCCGCCGAGTCACCCGAGAGGTAGTACTGGCGGGCGTCGACGGCGACGGCGAGCAGGTACTGGTTCGGCCCGAGGCCGTTGTCGATCGCGGTCTGGTCCGCCCACGACTCGGCGTCGGACGGGTTGGTGAACTCGTCGACGTACACGACCCACAGATCGACGTCTGTTTCGGAGCTCAGCCGCTCCAGTCGCTCCTCGGCCGCAGTGCGTTCCGAGTCCGACAGCGCACCGGCATCGTCGAGGACGTACTGCGACCCCAGGGCGACCGGATCGGTTGCAGAAGCGGACGTCGTCGCCGCGAACATCAGGGCGAGCGCCGCTGTGAGCGACAGTGCCCATCGCGCGCGCATCGAACCCCCTTCACCGGGATGCCACGTCCCGGCCCCCGCCGAGAGTCTATGCAGTCGCGCGCATTCGTGGGTAGGGGCACGGGCGGCGTGCCGGAGGTCCGCGACGTCCGGGCGCAGGTAGTTTCCGTCTTCGGAGGTGCGATGGACGACCGCTATGGAACCGACGTTCTGGCTGCCGGCTGGCGCGACCGGCAGCGCCGAGAGGTGCCCCGCGTCGAGGCATCCGCAGACCTCGTCGTCGAGGTGGCCGACGACGGGTTCTGCGGCGCCGTGACCGGTGTGCAGTCGGGCCTGGTCGAACTCGAAGACCGCCGCGGGGCGAGGCGTCTGTTCCCGCTCGGGCCGGGATTCCTCATCGACGGCGCAGACGTCGTGCTCGTCGCGCCGACGGCGGCCGCGCGGGACCGTCGACCCGCGCGCACCGCGTCGGGATCGTTCGCCGTCGCGGGTGCGCGCGCCCGGGTCGCCCGGGCGAGCCGCATCCTCGTCGAGGGTCGCCACGACGCCGAGCTGGTCGAGAAGGTCTGGGGCGACGACCTGCGCGTCGAGGGCGTCGTCGTCGAATACCTCCAGGGCGTCGATCTGCTCGCAGCAGCGCTCGACGACGAGCCGCCGTCGGCCGAGCGCCGCTACGGCGTGCTGGTGGATCACCTGGTGCCGGGCTCCAAGGAGTCGCGCATCGCCGATGAGATCGCCCGCGGCCGCCACGGAGAGCACGTCAAGATCGTCGGGCATCCCTTCGTCGACGTGTGGCAGTGCGTCACGCCGCGCGCCGTCGGCATCGCGCGCTGGCCGGAGGTTCCGCGCGGCGTCGACTACAAGACCGGCGTGTGCCGCGCGCTCGGCTGGCCCGCCGAGGACCAGGCCGATCTCGCGCGGGCGTGGCAGCGCATCCTGGCCTCGGTGCACAGCTACCGCGATCTCGAGCCCGCGCTGCTCGGCCGCGTCGAGGAGCTCATCGACTGGGTGACCGGCTGACCCCGCGCCCCACCGCCGCAGCCGCGGCGCGCCGAGGCAGACTCCGCGATCGGTGCGGGGGAGGGTCGGCGGCGCCGGCGCGCTCGAATAGCCTGGAGGGGTGTCCGACCCCGCCCCCACGTTCCGCGCGCGCCCGGTGTCGTTCGTGCGGCGCAGCGGCCGGATGTCGGAGGCCCAGGAGCGGGCGTGGAGCGAGCTGTCGCCGCGCTACCTGCTTCCGGCGCCCCGGGGCGAGGCGGCCACGAGCATCCGACCGGGGTCGACGATCGACCCGGTCGAGGTCTGGGAGCGGGAGGCGCCGCTGATCGTCGAGATCGGTTCGGGGCAGGGCCACGCCGTCGTCCACGCCGCGACGCAGCGGCCCGGCGACGACTTCCTGGCCGTCGAGGTCTTCCGCGCGGGGTTGGCGCGCACGATGCTCGACGCCGACCGTGCGGGTGCCACCAATCTGCGTCTGGTCGAGGCGAACGCCCCCGAGGTGCTCCAGCACCTGCTGCCCGCGGCGTCGGCCAGCGAGATCTGGGTGTTCTTCCCCGACCCGTGGCACAAGAAGAAGCACACCAAGCGACGCCTCGTCGTGCCCGAATTCGCCGCGATCGCCGCCGGGGCGCTGATCGACGGGGGGATGCTGCGCCTCGCGACCGACTGGGAGGACTACGCGCTGCAGATGCGCGCAGTGCTCGATGAGGCCCCGCAGTTCGAGCGGGCCTTCGACGGCGAGTGGGCCGAACGGTTCGACGGGCGGGTGCTCACGGCGTTCGAGCGCAAGGGGGACCGGGCGGGGCGCAGCATCCGCGACCTCGCCTATCGGCGCGGAGCGCGCCGGTGAGGGCCACCGGGCCGATCCCGGTTCCGGTCCCGCCGCGTCGAGATCCGTGGCGCTTCGTGCGCCCGCTCGGCCATCGCGACTTCCGGATGCTGTTCAGCGCGGTCGTGCTGTCGATCTTCGGTGCCGGCATGTGGGCGGTGGTGATGGTCTACACCGTCATCGGCGCCGGGGGCACCGCCGTCGATCTCTCGCTCGTGGCCGCCTCGATGGCGGTCGGACTGCTGCTGTGCGCGATCCCCGGCGGGGTCGCCGCCGACCGGCTGTCGCGCCGCGGCATCGTGCGCGCGGTCGAGCTCGTGAACCTGCTCGCCACCGGCTCGGTCGCCGTGGCCGGAGCGATGGGCGCCGTCACGATCGCGCACCTCGCGATCGCCGCGTTCGTCATCGGCGCCGGAGCGGGGTTCTTCTTCCCGGCCTACAGCGCGATCCTGCCGCGACTGCTGCCGCCCGAGCAGCTGCTGGCGGCCAACGGTCTCGAAGGCGCGATCCGCCCGGCGCTGCAGCAGGCCGCGGGGCCCGCGGTCGCGGGCGTCGTCGTGGCGGCGGTGATCGCCCCCGCCCACGCGGCGTTCGTCATCGCCGGCGCCCACGCCCTGGCGCTCGTCCTGCTGATGTTCGTCCGGCCCGAGCCTGCCGACGAGGCGGCCGAGACGGGACGCCACGGGTCCGCGTCATCCGATCCGACCTCGGCGCGGGGGGTCTTCCACGACCTCAAGGAGGCCGTCGTCTTCACCCTGCGCACGCCGTGGCTGCTGTGGACGCTGCTGTACGCGACGATCTGGGTGCTGGTGACGATGGGCCCGGAAGAGGTGCTGCTCCCGTTCGTCACCCGCGAGCGCATCGGAGAGGATCCGCGGCTGTTCGCGTTCCTGCTCGCCGCCATCGGCATCGGAGGAGTCGTCGGCTCGATCGTGGTCTCGTCGATGCGGCTGCCGCGACGCTACCTGACCGTCATGAACCTCGTGTGGGGCCTGAGCACCCTGCCGATGATCGTTCTTGGCGTGACGGACGTGTACTGGCTGATGGTGCTGTCGTGCTTCCTCATCGGGTTCGGCTTCAGCTACGGCAATGTGATCTGGGGCACGCTCCTTCAGCGCCGTGTGCCCCGCCACATGCTCGGCCGGGTGTCGAGTCTCGACTTCTTCGTCTCGCTCGCCCTCATGCCGGTCTCGATGGCGCTGGCAGGCCCCGTCGCCGAGGTCGTGCCGATCCCCGTCATCTTCCTCATCGCCGGGCTCGTGCCCTTCCTGCTCGCCTTCGTCGTGATCGCCGTCGCCCGGATGCCGCGTGACGAGATCGCCCACCCCCTGGATGCCTGACATGCCCGCACCCGCCGTCGCCCTGCCCGTCCGACCCGCCTGGTCGTGGGGCCTCGTCCCGGCGTTCCTGGCCTGCCTCGCCGCCCCCGGCTTCTTCGTGCTGCGCGTGCCGTGGGTCGGCTGGCTGCTGCTGGCCGCCGCGCTGGTGACCGCCGTGCTCATCGAGCGTCGAGGTGCCTCCGCGGAGCCGGCCGCGGCGGATGCGGCATCCGTCGATCGCCCGCCGAGCCTCACGCGGGATCTCTCCCTGATCGCCGTCGGCATGCTGATCGTGAGCGCGATCCCGCTCGAGGCCGAGCTCGACAACCTCGCGATCGTGCGGTTCGCGGTGGCGCTCGGGGGAGCCGTCGCCGTTCCGTATGCGATCTCGCGGTGGGTCTATCGTGACCACGCGATCCGGTTCCCCTGGCGGGGCGGCGGCCGCTGGACCCGGTTCCAATGGCTGTGGCTGGTCGCCGTGCTGGTGCTCGGGTGGCTGATCCTGCCGTTCTACTTCATGACGTCGGGCGTGTACCTGAACTGGCCGGTGGTCGACACGCCCGACCTGATCGCGCGACTTTTCGTCGGGGTCGGCGCCGTCGGCATCTGGGACGAGCTGTTCTTCATCTGCACCGTCTTCGCGCTGCTGCGCCGCCACTTCCCCGACTGGCAGTCCAACCTGCTGCAGATGGTCGTGTTCGTCTCGTTCCTGTGGGAGCTGGGCTATCGCGCATGGGGGCCGCTCCTGACGATCCCGTTCGCGCTGCTGCAGGGCTTCATCTTCATGCGCACGCGCTCGCTCGCGTACGTCGTCACGGTGCACCTGCTCTTCGACGCGGTGGTGTTCGCGGTGCTCGTGCACGCCCACAACCCCGGCATGCTCGACTGGCTGTTCTTCGTCTCGCCGTGAGGGTCTGCACCGGGAGTGCACAGGTCGGCCCGATAGCATCGCACACGAGCCCCACCCCGGCTCCCGGACGACGGATCAGTACCCGGTACGCGACAAGACTGGCCATGGAGGCGGGTCGCATGTCGTGGGTCATCCTTGTCATCTCCGGAGTCCTCGAAGCCGTGTGGGCGACTGCGTTGGGTCGAAGCGAGGGCTTCACGAAGCTCTGGCCGAGCGTGGTGTTCGCCGTGGCGCTCGTGGCGAGTATGGGCGGTCTCGCGTGGGCGATGCGCGAGATCCCGACCGGCACCGCCTACGCGGTGTGGGTGGGGATCGGCGCCGCACTCACCGTGACCTGGGCGATGGCGACCGGTGAGGAGTCGTTCTCGCTCGTGCGGATGCTGCTCATCCTCGGCCTGGTGGGCTGCGTCGTGGGGCTCAAGCTCGTCGGTCACGAATAGCTCGCGCACCTCACCCTCATGTTGACGTCGAGGTGACTTGGCGGTGAACTCTTGACGCCGTTTCGGTGGCGAGTATCTTGATGACTGCGAAGAGAAAACAGGAACGAGGAACCCGCGAGGGAACCGGATACGGAAACCGCAGATCGCATGATGATCGCCCCCGGGGCGTGGCCTTCGGGCCCGATTCCCGGGGGCGATCTTCGTGTGCGCCGCCACCCGCACGTTCCAGCCCGCGGCGGCCCGGGATGCCGCATCACGGCGGATCCGTGCCGGCACCGGGCGGATAGCCTGGTGCGATGGAGGATCGGATGCCGCGTCGTCGCTCATGGGCGATCGGCGGCGGTCTGCTGGTCGCCTCCGGCGTGCTGCTCGCAGCGGGTTCCGCCGGCGTCGGCGGCGCGGGCGGGCTGCGGATCGCCGCGGTCGCCGCGGCATCCGCCGCCTATCTCGTCTTCGCGCTGGGGATCCCCGACGGTGGACGCGTCGCCGGTGCCGGCAGGACAGGAACCGCGAGCCTGGCGATCCTCGCGGTGTGGTCGCTTGTCAGCGCGATCCTGTGGGCCACCCCCGCAGACCTCACCCCGGTGCTCGACTGGGTGACCGTCGCGTCGTGGGTCGACCTGCTCGGTCAGCTCGCGCTCGCGGCGGTCGCCGCGGCCGGCATCGCGCGGGCCGGCATCGTGCCGTCCCCGTGGAACCGGGCGCCGCTGTGGGCGCTCGCGGCGACCGTCCTGCCCGCGATCGCCACCCAGGTGCTCGTCGCCGCCGACCCGGCGGGCGCGCAGGAGTGGGCGCCCGTGCTCGCGGGTCTCGGCGCGCTGGTCGCGACCGGCGTGCCGATCTCGCTGGGTGTGATCGCGCTCGTGCTCGCCCAGCGACCCGTGCCCGAGCGCAGCGTCGAGGTGTTCTCGAGCGCCGACGCCGATCTCAGTTGAGCGCCGACGTCAGGCGGGCGACGCCGTCCATGAACGTCGCGCTGCGCGGCTCGCGCCGCCACTCGTCGAGGGTGAGCTCGCGCCCGGCATCCCGGTACTTCTGCTCGACCTCGCGCATGGCCGCGACGAAAGACGCGCCGCGGACCATCATCGAGACCTCCATGTTGAGGCTGAACGAGCGGATGTCCATGTTGCTCGACCCGATGACGGCGATGTCGTCGTCGATCGAGAAGTGCTTGGCGTGCAACACGTACGGCGCGGGGTACAGGAAGATGCGCACGCCGGCCTCGAGGAGCGCCTCGTAGTACGAGCGCTGCGCGTGGTAGACCAGCCACTGGTCGCCGATCTCCGAGACGAACAGCTGCACGTCCAGGCCCCGCTGACACGCGGTGGTGATCGCGTAGACCATCGCCTCGTCGGGCACGAAGTACGGGCTCGTCAGGATGACCTTCTCGGTCGCTCCGTGGATGAGCGAGAGGAACAGCCGCAGGTTGTTCTCGGTGGTGTAGCCGGGGCCGCTCGGCACGACCTGGCAGACGAGGTCGCCGCGGGGCCCGATCTCGCCGGCGGGGAGGTGCTCCGCGCTCAGGTCCTCGCCGGTCTCGATGAGCCAGTCCGACAGGAAGACGGTGTCGACCTCGGCGACTGCAGGGCCCTCCAGCGTCGTCATGAGCTCCTGCCACTGCAGGCCGCGCTTGATGTTCTTGGGGGAGTCGTAGCTGCGGTCGATGAGGTTCTGCGAGCCGACGAAGGCGATCCGGCCGTCGACGACGACGAGCTTGCGGTGGTTGCGCAGGTCGGGGCGCTGGTACTTGCCCTTCAGCGGCTGCACCGGCAGCATCCACTCCCACTTCACGCCGATGCGGTCGAGCTCGGCGAATGTCTCCTTCGAGCGGGCGACCCTGCGGGATGCCACGTAGTCGGCGAGCAGGCGCACCGTGACGCCGCGTGCGACCGCTGCCTCCATCGCCGAGAAGAAGTCCCGGGTGGTGTCGTCCCACGCCACGATGAAGAATTCGACGTGCACGAAGCGCTCCGCTGTGCCGATCGCCGCGGCCATCGCGGCGATCGAGCCCTCGTAGTCGTCGATCAGGGTCGTGGCGTTCCCGCCGACGGCGGGCAGGCTCGTCAGGGTCTCGTTCTGCTCGACGACGCGTTGGAACCACCGGGGGTACGCACCGTCATCGACGGCGGCGCCCGAGGCGTGGGCCGCGTCGCGGATCAGCCCGTCGATGCGGGCCTGCTCGTCGCGTCGCGCCTTGGGCAGGCGGATGCTGCCGATCAGCAGGTACAGCAGGATGCCGATGAACGGCACCAGCAGGATCGCCAGCAGCCACGCCATCGCGGCCGTCGGCTTGCGCCGCCGCGGGATGACGATGAGCGCGGTGATGTTGATCGCAAGCGTCGCGGCGAGCGCGACGAGCCACCAGAGGTTGGTCGTCTCAGCAGGTCCCAGCACGGCTGAACACTAACGGATGCCGGGCTCGGCGCGCCCGACCGAGCTTGTGTCGTGTTGGGTTCGCCGACACGATGAAGGGGACGGCCGTCCTCGCCCCGGTCGTCGAGGGAGCACCGATGACCGCCCACTTCCGGACACGGAGCATCGTCGCGGCGCTCATGCTCGGGGCCCTCACCCTGCCGCTGTCCGCGTGCGCCCAGGCACCCGCATCCGTCGGTGACGCCACCGTGGCCGCGCCGTCCTCCGCGCCCGTCCAGGCGGTCGATCTGGCAGCGGGCGAGACCGACGGGGACGTCGACGTCGCGGTGGCGGCGGGATCGGAGGGGGTGGGCGTCACCTTCCGTGAGATCACCCTCGCGCCGGGTGCGGGCACCGGCGAGCACTGCCACGACGGTCAGCTCATCGCCGTCGTGCAGCAGGGCGAGCTGACGCACTATGCGCCCACCCATCCGGGAGGCGTGCGGGTGTACCGCGAAGGCGATGCCATCATCGAAGGCGCCGACTACATCCACGAAGGCCGGAACGAGGGCGACGTCGACGTCGTCCTCTGGGTCACGTACGTCATCCCGGAAGGCGAGCCGCTGGCCCAGACAGACCTCGCGCTCTGCGACGGCTGACTCCGGACACGACGAAGGGACCGACCCTCTGGGTCGATCCCTTTCATCCAGTGCCCCCGACAGGAATCGAACCTGCGACCTTTGGTACCGGAAACCAACGCTCTATCCCCTGAGCTACGGAGGCGTGCCGATCGAGATTACCACCCGGCGGCGCCGCGCCCGTTCGAGGTTCGGCCGCCGGACTCGCTAGGGTGGGTGGCCGATGCCGGGAGGCGGGTGCGCGACGCGTGCTGCCTCGCCGTGCGAGGACGGGTGATGACATGAGTGACAGAGATACGGAACAGAGCAAGGCGACGGATGCGCCCGGGGGGCGGCCCCCGGGCGGGGGAGTGCGCAGGGTGCTGCGGGAGGTGAACGAACCCGGACTCGTGCACCCGGCCCTCATCCCGGGCATCGGCGTCGAACAGACCGGCCGCAGCTTCCCGATGAACTGGTTCGTGTTCATCTTCGCCGCCGTGGTCGCACTCGGTGTGATCATCTGGGCCTTCGTCGCGCCGGAGGGCATCAGCGCGACCGGCAGCGCAGCCCTGGGATGGGTCACCGCGAACTTCGCATGGCTGTTCGGGGCGCTCGCGATCGTCGTGACCGTCTTCATGTTCATCGTCGGCTACGGCCGCAGCGGGGGCGTGCGCCTGGGGTCGGACGATGAGAAGCCAGAGTTCTCGACCACGTCGTGGATCGCGATGCTGTTCTCTGCCGGCATCGGCATCGGGCTGCTGTTCTACGGGCCCTACGAGCCTCTCGCGTTCTTCCTCGACCCGCCCCAAGGCTTCGACGACGCACCCGGCAGCCCGGCCGCGATGGACTCCGCGATGGCGCAGGCGCTCCTGCACTGGGGCCCGATCGCCTGGGCGTTCTACGCGCTCGTGGGCGGTGCGATCGCCTACAGCGCGTACCGGCGCGGCCGCGTACCGTTGATCTCCGCGATCTTCGAGCCCATCTTCGGCAAGCGCACCGAAGGCCCCCTCGGTGCGGTCATCGACATCTTCGCCATCATCGTGACGCTGTTCGGCACGGCTGTCTCGCTCGGCATCGGCGTGCTGCAGATCGGCAGCGGGTTCGAGTTCGTCACCGGCATGGGCCCCGTCGGCAACGGCTTCCTCATCATGACGATCGCGGTGCTGACCGCGCTGTTCATCGTGTCGGCGGTGTCGGGCATCAAGCGCGGCATCCGTCTGCTGTCGAACATCAACATGGTCTTGGCGGGTCTTCTCGCGCTGTTCGTGTTCATCGCGGGACCGACGATCTTCCTGCTGAACTTCCTGCCGACCGCGGTGGTCGACTTCTTCGCCGAGCTTCCGACGATGCTCGCCCGCAACCCCAACCAGGGGCAGGAATCGGCCGACTTCCTGGCCGGCTGGACGACCTACTACTGGGCGTGGTGGGTGTCGTGGACGCCCTTCGTCGGCATGTTCATCGCGAAGATCTCGCGTGGGCGCACGCTCCGCGAGTTCGTGACCGTCGTCATCATCGTCCCGTCGATCGTGTGCCTGTTCTGGTTCGTCATCTTCGGCGGCACGTCGATGTGGATGGAGGCGAACGGTCTGGGCATCAGCGAGACGGGTTCGCCGGAGGCATCCCTGTTCGCGGTGCTCGGCAACCTGCCCTTCGGCGTCGTGACCTCTGTGGTCGCGATGATCTCGATCGTCATCTTCTTCGTGACGTCGGCCGACTCGGCCTCGATCGTCATGGGGTCGATGTCGCAGGGCGGGCGTCCCGAGCCGTCGACATGGGTGACGATCCTGTGGGGCTCGCTGCTGGCGCTCGTCGCGGCATCGCTGCTGCTGGCCGGCGGCCAGGATGCCCTGTCGGGGCTGCAGTCGATCATGGTCGTCTCGGCTCTGCCGTTCGCGATCGTGGTGATCGGCATCATGTTCGCGTGGGCGAAGGACCTGCGCACCGACCCGTACGTGCTGCGCAGCAAGTTCGCCCGCGCGGCCATTCGGCAGGGTGTTCGTCAGGGGATCGCAGACCACGGCGACGACTTCGTGTTCCAGACCAGCGAGGTCGAAGACGGGAAGGGTGCGGGCGCCTGGCTCGACACCGAGGACCCGGCGCTGACCGAGTGGTACGTCGAGGCGTCCACCGGCGCGATCGAACAGGTCACCGCCGAAGACGTGCAGCGCACGTACGAGCCCGGTCACATCCAGCACAAGGGGCCCGACCGCCCCGACCACACCGCGTCGGGCGATGCCTCGCTGACGGTCGGCGAGAATCGCCGCCACCGGCGCGATGCCGAGGGCACCGGCGACGACGCGTAGTCGCGGTCAGGGCATCGACGGCGCGTCCGCCGCGACGTCGGTGCCCTCCGCGAGTGCGGCGAGTGCCTCGGTCAGGCGTCCGGCCAGATATGCGTGGCCGGCGGTCGACGGATGGTCGTTGCCCGGACCGGTGTCGATCACCTCGAGGTAGTTGTCGGGCGTGATCCAGTCGTCGCGGAGCGGAGAGATGTACCACCACGATCGCGCCGCCGCGAGGCGGGCGAGATCGGCGTCGATCGCCGCGGTCGGTCTCTCGACGGGCAGCACCTGCGGTGCGGGCCCGAGCACGACGACGGTCGCACGCGGGAAGCGCTCAGCGAGATCGTCCCACGCCGCCGAGACCGCGTCGACATACCCCGCCGGGTAGAGACGGCGGTCATTGATCGACCCCTGCAGGATGATCAGATCCGGCTCGAGCGAGGGATCGAGGGCGCGGATGCGGTCGCCGAACGACGGACCGTCGATCCCCGGCTTGAGGTAGCCGCTGCCGCGCACACCGTCGACGATCACCTCGGCGTCGAGCAGGTCTGCCAGCAGGTGCGCGTACCCGAGCGTCGGCGGTGCGGCGGCCGAACCGTAGGTCCAGGAGTCGCCGAAGACCAGCACGCGCGCGTGGTCGGGCAGCACCAGCGGCGCCGGGGCGATCTCAGCGGCTTCCGCACCCGCGGACGCCGGTGCCGGCTGGCTCCACGGGCGCCACGCGGCGAGCGCGCAGACGGCGGCGATCGCGACGGCGACGGCGGTGAGCGGCACCCACGCGCGGCGCGCGGCAGAGCGTCGGGCGTCGGGCATGCGTCGAGGCTACGCCACCGCCGAACGGGTGCCGTCGATCCATCCCCAGGCGATGTCGAGGCGGACGTTCTCGAACCCGCGCGCGGCGTGCGAGGATACAGCGGTGCAACGCGTCGTGACCGCCGAGATGGACCTCGATCTGAGCTCCTCCGTCGACCTCATCCTCCAGATCGCGACGGCCCAGCAGGTGCCGCTCGCCGGTGAGTCGCTGACGTTCACCCAGGGCGATCGCGTGTACACGCCGACGGAGATCGTCGACCAGTCCGGCTCGCGGCTGCACCGCCTCACCGGGGAGGCGGGGACGGTGCAGATCCGCTACGAGGCGGTCGTGGAGGGACGAGCCGGCACCGGTCACACGAGCGACCTCGAGGCGATCACCTACCTCCGCCCGAGCCGGTACTGCCAGTCCGATGAGGTGTTCCAGCAGGCGCGGCGTCAGTTCCGCGGCCTGACGGGCCTCGACCTCATCGGGGCGGTGTCCGAGTTCGTCGCGGACAGCACGACGTACACGCCGGGCCTCAGCCACGGCACCGACAGTGCGGTGACGACCCTCATGACGGGCCAGGGGGTGTGCCGCGACTACGCGCACGTCGTCATCGCGCTGCTGCGGGCGATGGACATGCCCGCCCGCTACGCCGCGTGCTACGCGCCGGGACTGCAGCCGATGGACTTCCACGCCGTCGCCGAGGCCTTCCACGACGGCGCGTGGTACGTCATCGACGCCACACGTCTCGCGGACCGACGTTCGCTCGTGCGCATCGCCACGGGCCGCGACGCCGCCGACTGCGCCTTCCTCAGCTACCACGGCGGCCCCGTCACCCTGTCGCACCTGCGCGTGGACGCGTGGACACTGCCCGACGACGCCGACGAGGTCATCGCCGCGGGGACAGCGGATGCCGCGGCGGAGGCATCCGTCGTCGACGCCGACGACCCGGCGGCTCTCGTGCAGCTGGCGTGAGGGCCGAGCGGACGAAGATGCCCGCGACACGCCGCGCACGAGCGTGCATCCTCGTCCACTCGACCGTGGGGTGGGGTGTTCGCGACCGTAGGATGGAGGGCCTATGGATCCCGATGCCCTGTCCGCCGCCGTGCTCGCCGTCGTCGCCCCGATCGCCGAGGCGCGACGCGCCGGTTCGTCCGCCGGTCTGACCGCGACGGATCTGCCGCTCGAGCGGCCCAAGAACCGCGATCACGGCGACTGGGCCTCCAACGCGGCGCTCAAGCTCGCCAAGTCCGTCGGAGCGAACCCGCGTGAGCTCGCGACCGAGATCGCCGCAGGGCTCGAGCAGGTCGAGGGGATCGCGAGCGTCGAGGTCGCCGGTCCGGGGTTCATCAACATCCGGCTGGAGGCCGCGGCCGCCGGCGCGCTCGCGAAGGTCATCGTCGATGCGGGAGCGGCGTTCGGCTCGAACGACTCGCAGCGCGGCAACACGATCAACGTCGAGTTCGTCAGCGCGAACCCGACCGGCCCGCTGCACATCGGCCACACGCGCTGGGCGGCGCTCGGCGACTCGATGGCCCGCCTGCTGCTGGCCAGCGGCGCCACGGTCGCCCGCGAGTTCTACATCAACGACGCCGGGGCCCAGATGGAGCGGTTCGGCCGATCCGTGCTCGCCGCGGCGAAGGGCGAGGATGCGCCGGAGGACGGCTACGTCGGCGCCTACATCGACGAGCTCGCGCGCCGGGTCGTCGCCGCCGATCCGGGGCTGTTCGATCTCGACGCCGACGCTCAACTCGAGCGTGCCCGCGACCTCGCCTACGACTTCCAGCTCGGCGAGATCCAGGCGTCGCTCGAGAAGTTCAACGTGCACTTCGATGTGTGGTTCAGCGAGCGCACGCTGCACGACCGCGGCTCCGATGATCGCCCGAGCCTCGTCGACGAGGCGGTGGATCGTCTGCGCGCCCAGGGCCACGTGTTCGACGACGAGGGTGCGGTGTGGGTGCGCACCACCGACTTCGGCGACGACAAGGACCGCGTGATCCGCCGCGCGAACGGCGTGTACACCTACTTCGCCGCCGACGCCGCGTACTACCTCAACAAGGGCGACCGCGGCTACGCGCACAAGATCTATCTGCTGGGCGCCGACCACCACGGCTACGTCCATCGCCTGCGCGCCCTCGCGGGCGCCGCCGGCGACGACCCCGACGCCGATGTCGAGGTGCTCATCGGCCAGCTCGTGTCGGTCAACGGCGCGCGCCTGTCCAAGCGCGCGGGCAACATCATCGAGATGGACGACCTGCGCGAGTGGCTCGGGACCGATGCGCTGCGGTACTCCTTGGGGCGCTATCCCGCCGACTCGCCGCTCACGCTCGACCCCGAGCTGCTGCGCAAGCGCACCAACGACAACCCCGTGTTCTACGTGCAGTACGCGCACGCACGCACCCACAACGTGGCCCGCAACGCCGAGGCATCCGGCGTCGACCGCTCGGAATTCGCCCCCGAGCTGCTCGACCACGAGACCGAGTCGGCGCTGCTGGGCGCCCTGCAGGAGTTCCCCCGCACCGTCGCCTTCGCGGCGGAGGTGCGCGAACCCCACCGTGTCGCCCGCTACCTCGAGGAGCTCGCAGGCCTGTACCACAAGTGGTACGACAGCTGCCGGGTGATCCCGCTCGGCGACGCGCCCGTCGAAGCGGTGCACCGCACGCGGCTGTGGCTCAACGACGCGACCGGACAGGTGCTGCGCAACGGACTCGACCTGCTCGGTGTGAGCGCACCGGAGCGGATGTAGGAGCCATCGTGAGCGACGCCGACGATCAGCCCACCCTGCCCCTGGGGCACACCCAGCCCCGGCAGACGGCGGACGGCAAATGGGTGCTCGCCTCGTCGGGGATGCCCGCACCGGCGCCGCGGCGTCGGATCTGGCCGTGGCTCGTCGCGTTCGGGGTCGTGGTCGTGCTCGGCATCGTCGCGTGGTTCGCCGCCGAGGCCGTCGCGCGCGACATCGTCACCGACACGATCCGCGACCAGGTCGTCGATCAGCTCGATCTGCCCGCCGACCAGCAGATCGACGTCGACGTGCCCGGGGCGATCATCCCGCAGCTCGTCGTCGGCACCCTCGGCGAGGTGCGGCTGCAGTCCGACGACGTGCCGTTCGACACGTTCGTCGGCGACATCTCGGTCGTCGCGCGCGATGTGCCGATCCGCGGGGACGGCGAGATCGGCAGTGCGCAGGCGTCTGCCGTCATGGACGAGCAGCAGCTGCGCGACCTGCTCGCCGCCGTCGAGGGCTTCCCCGCCGACTCGGTCGGTCTCGCCGCGCCCGATGTGACCATGTCGACCGAGTTCGAGGTGTTCGGGCTGACCATCCCGGTCGGCGTGGCGCTGACGCCGTCGGCGGCCGAGGGCGACATCGTGCTGACGCCGTCGAGCTTCCAGCTCGCCGGCGCCGAGGTCGACGCCGACACCGTGCGCGATCAGCTCGGACCCGTCGCCGACGTGGTCGCTCGCGACTGGTCGGTCTGCATCGCGGCGTACCTGCCGGCCGGACTCACCCTCACCGGCATCAGCGTGGTCGGCGACACGGTGGAGGCCGACTTCGTCGTGGACGGCGGCATCGCCTCCGACCCGGGGCTGCAGCAGAACGGCACCTGCGGATGACGCCGCATTCCGCCGGGTGCGCGGGCGCCCGAGGGCGGTGCCCTAGACTGCAAGGACTGCCCGGCGCGTGAGCGAACCGGCCGCGGCAACCCGCGAAAGCCCGCTCGGCCCCCTGTCGCAGCAACCTCCGATTGGTCCCTCCGTGTCCGCCTCGTCTTCCGTCACGCCGATCCCCGAGTGGCTGCGCGAGCCCGCGGACGCGAACGCGCTGCACGAGGGTGTGTGGCCGGCCAGCGCGCTCCGCGACCGCGACGGCGTGCTCGAGGTGGGCGGGGTCTCGGCCACCGACCTGGCGGAGCGCTTCGGCACCCCGCTGTACGTGCTCGACGAATCCGAGGTGCGTGCCCACGCCCGCCGCGCCCGCGAGGCCTTCACGGCGGCGGCGGCGCGACACGGCGTGCAGGCCCGCGTGTACTACGCCGGCAAGGCGTTCCTGTCGACCGAAGTCGTGCGCTGGGTGACCGACGAGGGTCTCGCCGTCGACGTGTGCACGGGAGGCGAGCTCGCCGTCGCGCTCGCCGCGGGAGCCGAGCCGTCGCGGATCGGGTTCCACGGCAACAACAAGTCGGTCGCCGAACTCGAGGCCGCCGTGCGCGCCGGGGTCGGCTCCATCATCGTCGACAGCCGCATCGAGATCGAGCGGCTCGCAGCGATCGTCGAGCGCCTCGACGCGCATCAGCGCGTGCTGCTGCGCGTCAACAGCGGCGTCCACGCCGAGACCCATGCGTTCCTGGCGACCGCACACGAGGACCAGAAGTTCGGCTTCGCGCTCGAGGATGCCGCAGACGCCGCATCCCGCGTCCGTGAGCATGCCCGTCTCGAGCTCGTCGGGCTGCACTGCCACATCGGTTCGCAGATCTTCGCATCGGCCGGGTTCGCCGAATCCGCCGCGCGGCTGGTCGCGCTGTACGCATCGCTGCGCGACGGTGGCGATCTCGCCGTGCTCAACCTCGGCGGCGGCTTCGGGATCGCCTACACGTCGGCCGACGAGCCCATCCCGATCGAGGAGCTCGCCGACGGCATCGTCGATGCCGTCGCCCGCGAGTGCGACCTGCGCGGGCTCCCGATGCCCGACCTCGCCTTCGAGCCGGGACGGGTGATCGTCGGCCAGGCGGGCGTGACCCTCTACGAGGTCGGCACCACCAAGCCGGTGCGCGTCGACGACACGATCACGCGGCTCTACGTCAGCATCGACGGCGGCATGAGCGACAACGCCCGCACCGCCCTGTACGGCGCCCAGTACAGCGCGCGCGTGGCCTCGCGCAGCAGCGATGTCGCACCCGCGCTCGTGCGCGTCGTGGGGAAGCACTGCGAGTCGGGCGACATCGTGGTCGACGCAGAGTACCTGCCCGGCGACGTCTCGATCGGAGACCTGCTCGCGGTGCCCGCCACCGGCGCCTACTGCTTCTCGCTCGCCAGCAACTACAACTATGCGCCTCGCCCGCCCGTCGTCGCCGTGTGCGACGGCACCGCGCGGGTGATCGTCAGGGGGGAGTCGGTCGACGACCTGCTCGCCCGCGATGCCGGGATCGCCCCCGGTGTCGACCAGGAAAGGGATATATGACCGACTACCGCCGCCTCCGCGTCGCGCTTCTGGGCGCCGGGGCCGTCGGCTCGCAGGTCGCCGCGCTGCTGCGGCAGCACGGCGACGAACTGGCCGACCGATCCGGAGCACGATTGGAACTGGCCGGCATCGCCGTGCGAGACGTCGACGCGAAGCGCGACGTCGAGCTTCCGCGCGAGCTGCTGACCACCGACATCGAGCCCCTCATCGTGGGTTCCGACATCGTCATCGAGTTGATGGGCGGGATCGAACCCGCCCGCACCCACCTCCTGCAGGCGATCAACTCCGGTGCCGATGTCGTCACAGCGAACAAGGCGCTGCTGGCCACCCATGGTCCCGAGATCTTCGACGCGGCCGATCAGGTCGGCGCGCAGGTGTACTACGAGGCGGCGGCCGCGGGCGCGATCCCGATCATCCGACCGCTGCGGGACTCCCTCGCCGGTGACCGTGTGCAGCGCATCATGGGCATCGTCAACGGGACGACCAACTACATCCTCGATCGCATGGACAAGGAGGGCTCGGAGTTCGCGGACGTCCTCGCCGACGCCCAGGCCCTCGGCTATGCGGAGGCCGATCCGACCGCCGACATCGAGGGCTACGACGCGGCGCAGAAGGCCGCGATCCTCGCGAGCCTCGCCTTCCACACGGCGGTGCCGCTCGACGCCGTGCACCGCGAGGGCATCACCGGGATCGACAAGCAGATGATGGACTCGGCGCGCCACGCCGGCTACGTCATCAAGCTCCTCGCCGTGTGCGAGCGGCTCGCCGATGTGACGGATGCCGCAGAGTCGATCTCGGTGCGGGTCTATCCTGCGCTCGTCCACCGCGACCACCCGCTGGCCAGCGTCCATGGCGCCAACAACGCCGTCTTCGTCGAAGCCGAAGCGGCCGGCGACCTCATGTTCTACGGGGCGGGCGCCGGCGGGGTGCAGACGGCATCCGCCGTCCTCGGCGACGTCGTCTCGGCCGCGCGGCGCCACATCGCCGGCGGCGTCGGGGTGGGGGAGTCCACGAGGGCGAACCTGCCTGTCGTGCCGATCGGCCACGTCACGACCCGCTACCAGATCACGCTCGACGTCGCCGATGAGCCCGGCGTGCTCGCCACGATCGCCGGCATCCTCGCCGACGGCCGGGTCTCGATCGCGACGCTCGAGCAGACCGTCGCGGGCGAGGACGTCGAGACGGCGCGCTTGGTGATCGGAACCCACAAGGCACTCGAGCAGGACCTCAGCGACACCGTCGACCGCCTCGCCGCCAGCGGCGTGGTGGCGCGTGTCGTCTCGGTGCTGCGCGTGGAAGGAGACTGACATGGCACATCTCTGGCAGGGCGTGCTGCGCGAATTCGCCGACCGGCTCGGCGTCACCGACGCGTCCACCGTCGTCACGCTGGGAGAGGGCGGCACCCCGCTGCTGCCCGCGCCGGCGCTGTCACGGCGCACGGGCACGGACGTGTGGGTGAAATTCGAAGGCATGAACCCGACCGGCTCGTTCAAGGACCGCGGAATGACCGTCGCGCTCTCGCGTGCCGTCGAGCACGGCGCGCAGGCGGTCATCTGCGCCTCGACGGGGAACACGTCGGCGTCGGCTGCCGCGTACGCGGCGCACGCCGGCATCACGGCGGCGGTGCTCGTCCCCGAGGGCAAGATCGCGATGGGCAAACTGAGCCAGGCCGTCGCCCACAACGGACGGCTCATCCAGATCCGCGGCAACTTCGACGACTGCCTCGAGATCGCGCGCGAACTGGCCGACCACTACCCGGTGCACCTCGTGAACTCGGTCAATCCCGACCGCATCGAGGGGCAGAAGACCGCGGCGTACGAAGTCGTCGACGTGCTCGGCGACGCGCCCGACTTCCACTTCATCCCCGTCGGCAACGCCGGCAACTACACGGCGTACTCGCGCGGATACCGCGAGGAGGTCGCGCGGGGTGTCAGCTCGCGCGTGCCGCGCATGTTCGGATTCCAGGCCGAGGGGTCCGCGCCCCTGGTGCGCGGTGAGGTGGTGACACATCCCGAGACGGTGGCGAGCGCGATCCGCATCGGCAATCCGGCGTCGTGGGAGCTCGCGCTCGAAGCGCGCGACGCGACCGACGGCTGGTTCGGCGCGATCGACGACGAGCGGATCCTCGCCGCGCAGAAGCTGCTTGCGGGCGAAGTCGGCATCTTCGTCGAGCCGGCTTCGGCGATCAGCGTCGCGGGTCTGCTCGACCGCTGCGAGGCGGGCGTCGTGCCCGCGGGGGCGCGTGTCGTGCTCACCGTGACCGGTCACGGTCTCAAGGACCCGCAGTGGGCACTGCGCAACGCCGACGGCAGCGACGTCGCACCCACGGTCGTGGATGCGACGACATCGGAGGTGGCGTCCGCCCTGGACCTCGCGCCGCGGACCGACGCATGACCCACGCCGCGGAGACCGGCGCGCCGCCCGCGCGCAGCGTCGCCGTGCGCGTACCCGCGACCAGCGCGAACCTCGGACCGGGCTTCGACACCCTCGGCCTCGCGTTGAGCATGTACGACGAGCTCGTGGCGACCGAGCTCGCGCCGGGAATGCTCGAGATCGACGTGACCGGCGAAGGGACGGGCGACGTCCCCCGCGACGCTTCGAACCTCGTGGTGCGCGCTGTCGCCCGCGGATTCGCCGCCGCCGGTCGTCCCATGCCCGGACTTCGGCTCGAGGCGCACAACGTGATCCCCCACGGTCGCGGCCTCGGCTCGTCGGCAGCGGCGGTCGTCGCCGGTCTGCTCGTCGCCAAGGGGCTGCTCGAGGGCGATGTGGCGCTCGGAGACGACCGGCTGCTGGCGCTCGCCACCGAGATGGAGGGTCACCCCGACAACGTCGCCCCGGCGCTGTTCGGCGGTCTCACCATCGCGTGGGGGGAGGAGAGCGGCCCGCAGCACAAGAAGCTCATCGTGCACCGCGGCGTCTCGCCGGTGGTGTTCGTGCCCGAGTCGCAGATGTCGACCTCCGTGGCGCGCAGCCTGCAGCCGCTGCAGGTTCCGCGTGAGGACGCGGTCTTCAACGTGTCACGGTCGGCGCTGCTGATCGCCGCGCTCACCCAGAGCCCCGAGCTCCTGCGTGCCGCGACGGAGGACAAGCTGCACCAGGGCTACCGGGCTCAGGCCATGCCCGAGACCGACCGACTCGTGCGTGCGCTGCGCGGCGCCGGGTTCGCGGCCGTCGTGTCGGGTGCCGGTCCGAGCGTGCTCGTGCTCGCCGACGGACCCGGCCGGCGCGTCGAAGCCGCGCAGGTCATGGCATCCATCGCCGAGAGTCCGTGGGAGGCCCACATGCTGGCCGTGGACGTCAAGGGTGGTACAGTGAGGGAGTACGCGGAGGGTTCCACGTAGCACGTGAATCTGGGCCTCCGTCGCAATCTGCGAAACCACCGCACAGCCCCCCGCCGCAGTCGGTTCCTGACCGGCACGCGGATGCCGAGCGTGTCATAGACGCCTCGACCGGGCGCATGCAGTGCAGCGCACGCTGTGCGGTCGTGCATCAATCGTTCGTTTCACAAGGGAGAACTCGTGGAGTCCATCTCCGAGATCCACACTGTCGACGCGCCCGCCGAGCGCACGGAAGCGCCGGAGGCGTCGGCCACGCAGGCGGCACCGGCCACCGACAACGCCTCGGGCGCCGCTGACAAGCCCACGACGGCGGATGCCTCCGCCGGTGACGCGCCGGCCGCCGCCGACGCGCCCGCCGCGGCGAAGGCTCCGCCCCGCAAGCGTGCACCGCGCCGCGCCAAGAGCGCACCCAAGGATGCCGAGGGCACGGATGCTTCCGTCGATGCCGCCCCCTCCGGCTCCGATGCGCCGGCCGCTGCCGCTCAGCCCGATGCGCCCGACGGCGAGCAGGGCGGCGAGGCCGCTCCGGCCAAGAAGCCGCGTGCGCGCACGTCGAAGGCCAAGGCCAAGGCCGCCGACGACGCGGCCGCGCAGGACGCTGGGTCGCCCGCCGCGAGGACCGACGAGAACGCCTCCCGGGGCGACGAGAACGCGTCCAAGGGTGAGCAGAGCGCCGCCTCCAAGGGAGACGAGAACGCCTCCAAGGGTGACGACGCACCTCAGCAGACGGCGTCCGACCCGTCCTCCGAGCAGAACGAGGAGGGCTCGGGCCGCAGCCGCTCGCGCAGCCGCTCGCGCAGCCGCAACCGCGGTGGCGGCAACGCCGGCCAGGGTCAGGGCGGCAACCAGGGCCAGAGCAATCAGGGCGGCCAGAACCAGAATGGCGGCCAGAGCGACGGCGACGACGACGGCCAGCAGGGCGGCGGCCGCGGTCGCCAGCGCAACAAGCGCCGCGGTCAGCAGGGCGGCGACGAGTTCGAGACCGAGATCGGCGAGGACGACGTCCTGATCCCGATCGCCGGCATCCTCGACGTGCTCGACAACTACGCCTTCGTGCGCACCACCGGCTATCTGCCCGGCCAGAGCGATGTGTACGTGTCGCTGGGTCAGGTCAAGAAGTACAACCTGCGCAAGGGCGATGCCGTCGTCGGCGCGATCAAGCAGCCACGCGAGGGCGAGCAGTCGAGCCGTCAGAAGTACAACGCGCTCGTGAAGGTCGACGCGATCAACGGCCTGTCGGTCGACGACGCCGCCACGCGCGTCGAGTTCGGCAAGCTCACGCCGCTCTACCCGCAGGAGCGCCTGCGCCTCGAGACCGCTCCCGAGAAGCTGACACAGCGCATCATCGACCTCGTCGCGCCCATCGGCAAGGGTCAGCGCGGGCTCATCGTCGCGCCGCCCAAGGCCGGCAAGACGATCGTGCTGCAGCAGATCGCGAACGCGATCGCGACGAACAACCCCGAGGTGCACCTCATGGTCGTGCTCGTCGACGAGCGTCCCGAAGAGGTCACCGACATGCAGCGCACCGTGAAGGGCGAGGTCATCGCCTCCACCTTCGACCGCCCTGCTGAGGACCACACCACGGTCGCCGAGCTGGCGATCGAGCGCGCGAAGCGCCTGGTCGAACTCGGCCGCGACGTGGTCGTGCTGCTCGACTCGATTACCCGGCTCGGTCGTGCGTACAACATCTCCGCTCCGACCTCGGGTCGTGTGCTCACCGGTGGCGTCGACGCGTCGGCGCTGTACCCGCCCAAGCGCTTCTTCGGCGCCGCGCGCAACATCGAGAACGGCGGCTCGCTCACGATCCTCGCCACCGCGCTGGTCGAGACCGGATCCAAGATGGACGAGGTCATCTTCGAGGAGTTCAAGGGCACGGGCAACAGCGAGCTGCGCCTGAACCGCCAGCTCGCCGACAAGCGCATCTTCCCGGCCGTCGACGTCAACGCGTCGAGCACGCGTCGCGAGGAGATGCTCCTGTCGAACGACGAGGTCAAGATCACCTGGAAGCTGCGTCGCGCCCTCGCGGGGCTCGACCCCCAGCAGGCGCTCGAGGTCGTTCTCGGCAAGCTGAAAGAGACGCAGTCCAACGTCGAGTTCCTCGTGCAGATGCAGAAGTCGATCCCCGCGCCCACACGCGAGAATCACGCCGGCGGCCACAGCCACGCGCACGACAACAGCATCCGCTGACCGGAGGCCTGCGTGTTCGAGTCCGTCGAGGGGCTGATCCGCGAGCACCGCGCCGTGCAGGACGAGCTGGCAGACCCGGCCGTCCACGCCGATGCGGCGCGCGCGAAGAAGGTCAACCGCCGCTACGCGGAGCTGTCGAAGATCGTCGCCGCGCACGAGGCCTGGCTCGCCGCAACCGACGACCTGGATGCCGCACGCGAACTCGCCCGCGAGGACGAGGCCTTCGCCGAGGAGATCCCGGCTCTCGAGCAGGGACTGTCCGAGGCGCAGGAGCGTCTGCGGCGGCTGCTCATCCCTCGCGATCCCGACGATGCGCGCGATGTGATCATGGAGATCAAGCAGGGGGAGGGTGGCGCCGAGTCTGCGCTCTTCGCCGCTGACCTGCTGCGCATGTACCTCCAGTACGCGGCCTCCAAGGGGTGGAAGACCGAGCTGCTCGAGCGCACCGAATCCGACCTCGGCGGCTACAAGGACGTCCAGGTGGCGATCAAGGGCTCCGGCTCGGATCCCGCTCAGGGAGTGTGGGCGCACCTGAAATACGAAGGGGGCGTCCACCGCGTGCAGCGGGTTCCCGCCACCGAGTCGCAGGGACGCATCCACACGTCGACGACCGGCGTGCTGGTGTTCCCCGAGGTCGACGAACCCGAAGAGATCCACATCGACCCGAACGACCTCAAGATCGACGTCTTCCGCTCGTCGGGACCCGGGGGGCAATCGGTGAACACGACCGACTCGGCGGTGCGCATCACGCACGTGCCGACCGGGATCGTCGTGTCGATGCAGAACGAGAAGTCCCAGCTGCAGAACCGCGAAGCCGGCATGCGCGTGCTGCGCGCTCGCCTGCTCGCGAAGCAGCAGGAGGAGCTGGACGCCGCGGCATCCGACGCCCGTCGTTCGCAGATCCGGGGGATGGACCGATCGGAGCGCATCCGCACGTACAACTTCCCCGAGAACCGCATCGCCGATCACCGCACCGGCTACAAGGCGTACAACCTCGACCAGGTCCTCGACGGCGCCCTCGATCCCGTCATCGAGTCGGCGATCGCCGCCGACGAGGAGGCGCAGCTGGCCGCCCTCGGCACCGACGCCTGACGCGCGCAGCGCACGTCATGAGAGCGGGCGCGCGGGTCAGATGATGTACTCGGGGGCGGTCAGCAGCGCGCGGGTGTCGACGCCCTCCTGACGCGGACGCGCTTTGGCGGGAACGCCCACCAGCACGCTGTCGGGCGGTGCATCCCTCGTGACCACGGCGTTCGCGCCGACCACCGAGTCGGCGCCGATCGTGATCGGCCCCAACACCTTCGCGCCCGCTCCGACCGCCACGCGGTCGCCGAGAGTGGGATGCCGCTTGCCGCCCTCCCGCTGGCGGCCGCCGAGCGTGACGCCGTGATAGAGCATCACGTCGTCGCCGACCTCGGCGGTCTCGCCGATGACCACGCCCATGCCGTGGTCGATGAAGAACCGGCGGCCGATGGTCGCGCCGGGGTGGATCTCGATGCCGGTGAGCCAGCGCGTCAGCTGCGACAGCGCCCGCGGCGCGAACCGCCAGCCGCGCCGCCACATCGCATGGGTCACGCGATACGCCCACACCGCGTGCACGCCGCTGTACAGCAAGGCGATCTCGAGGCCGCCGCGCGCGGCGGGGTCGCGCAGCTTCGCCGAGGCCAGGTCCTCGCGCACGCGGTCCCAGACCGGCATCCGTCAGTCCTCGCGCAGGTCTTCGTACAGCGCCGTCGACAGGTAGCGCTCGCCCGCAGAGGGCACGATCACGACGATGTTGGCGCCGGACGCCTCAGGCCGTGCGGCGATCTGCAGTGCGGCCCAGATCGCCGCGCCGCTGGACATGCCCACGAGCACGCCCTCGCGTTCGCCCACCTCGCGCGCTACGCGGATCGCGTCGTCGAACTCGACGTCGATCACCTCGTCGATGACGTCGCGGTCGAGGATCTCGGGGACGAAGTTGGGCCCGATGCCCTGGATCTTGTGCGGACCGGGGTGCCCCTTGGTGAGCAGCGGTGAGTCCGCGGGCTCGACGGCGATGACCTTCGCGGCGGGGACACGCTCCTTGAGCACCTGGCCCACGCCGGTGATGGTGCCGCCGGTGCCGATGCCGGCGACGAAGTAGTCGACCTTGCCGTCGGTGTCGCGCAGGATCTCCTCAGCCGTCGTGCGTCGGTGGATCGCGGGGTTCGCCTCGTTCTCGAACTGCCGCGCCCACACCGCGCCCGGGGTGTCGGCCACGATCTGCTTGGCGACGTTCACGGCCTCGGACATGCCCTTTGTGGGGTCGGTGAGCACGAGCTCGGCGCCGAACGCCTTCAGCAGGATGCGGCGCTCCTTCGACATGGATGCCGGCATCGTCAGGATCACGCGGTAGCCGCGCGCCGCCCCGACCATCGCGAGCGCGATGCCGGTGTTGCCGCTCGTCGACTCGACGATGGTGCCGCCGGGCTTCAGCTCTCCGGAGGCCTCGGCCGCGTCGACGATCGCGATGCCCAGTCGGTCCTTGACGCTCGAGGCCGGGTTGTAGAACTCGAGCTTGGCCAGCACCGTGCCGCCGAGCCCCTCGGTGACGCGGTTCAGTCTCACCAGCGGCGTCTCGCCGAACGCGGAGGTGATGTCGGAGTGGATCCCGGGCATGGGGTGGGCCTTTCGCAAGGGGCAGTCGATCGGGTGCCAGCCTAGGCGAGCCGGACGGCCTCGGGCTCCGTATGACGCGCGCCGGTGCCTGTCGGCATAGGCTTGATGCCGCTCATGGCCCCTCCCGACGCTTCCCCCGTGCTCTCCGACGCGCTCCAGCGCGCCTGCGAGCGGCTCGCGCGCGCCGGCATCCTCGACCCCGTGGTCGACGCCGAACTGCTCGCAGCCCACGCGCTCGGCATCGGTCGCGGTCAGGTGCAGGCGGCCGCCGCGCGAGGCGATGAGGTCACCGAGCGTGATGCCGCGCAGTTCGACGCCCTCGTCCAGCGGCGCGCCGCGCGCGAGCCCCTGCAGCACATCACGGGACTCGCGCCGTTCCGTCATCTCGAGCTCGAGGTCGGCCCCGGTGTGTTCGTGCCGCGACCCGAGACCGAGATCCTCGCCCAGATCGCGATCGACGCCCTCGTGGCCTCGGCGTCGCCGGCGCCGATCGCGGTCGATCTCGGGACGGGCAGCGCCGCGATCGCGCTCGCGATGGCGACCGAGGTGCCCCACGCCCGCGTGCACGCCGCCGAGAACTCTGTCGACGCGTTCATCTGGGCGAAGCAGAATGCGGCACGGATCGGCGCCGACAACGTGCGTCTCGCCTTCATCGACCTGGCCGATGCGTTCGCCGAGCTCGACGGGACCGTGTCGGTGGTGGTGTCGAATCCGCCGTACGTCCCGGACGCCGCGGTGCCCCGCGATCCCGAGGTGCGGCTGTTCGATCCGCCCGAGGCGCTCTACGGCGGCCTCGACGGGCTCGACGTCGTGCGCACGATCAGCCGCGTCGGACTGCGCCTGGCCCACCCCGGGGGCGTGCTCGCGATCGAGCATGGTGAACTGCAGGGCGCCGACATCCGTTCGCTGCTGGCGGCCGACGGGTGGCGGGCCGCCGCCACCCACCCCGACCTCACGCACCGCGATCGCGTGACGACCGCGGTGCGTCCGTGAGCCGCGGGAGCGGGATGCCCGCCGACTAGACTGTGCCCGATATGTCCCCCGTCTTCGACTGCCGCGACGAGTCGCAGCTGCTCCCCGGCATGCGTGCGGCGCGCCGTGCCATCGGCAGCGGCGAGCTGGTGGTGATGCCCACCGACACGGTCTACGGCATCGCCGCCGACGCCTTCAGCCCGGCGGCTGTGCAGCGGCTGCTCGACGCGAAGGGTCGCGGGCGTCAGTCGCCACCGCCGGTGCTCGTCGCCGGGATCACCACGCTCAAGGCGCTCGTCGCCGAGGTGCCGGCCGAGGTGGAACAGCTCGTCGGCGCGTTCTGGCCGGGTGGGCTGACCATCGTGCTCCCTGCGCAGCCGTCTCTCACGTGGGATCTCGGCGACACCGGCGGCACCGTCGCCGTGCGCATGCCGGCACACCCGCTGGCGCTCGAGCTGCTCGAGGACACCGGCCCGCTGGCCGTGTCGAGCGCGAACCTCACCGGCAAGGCGGCCGCGATCATGGCGCACGATGCGCTGGCCATGCTCGGCGACAGCGTCGCCGTCTACCTCGATGCAGGTCCTTCGAAGACGGGAATCGCCTCGACGATCATCGACGCGACCAGTCTCGTCGGCTCGGGTGAGCGCGCCGTGCGCGTCTTGCGCGAGGGCGCCGTCAGCCGCGAGGAACTGCGTGATGTCATCGGCGACCTTCTCGAGCCGATCGACGTCGACGCTGCGGAGCAGACGGCCGTCGACTCCGAGGACACGCGCGACGGCGCGCAGCCCGAGCGCGCGGAGTCCGCCTCAGCCGGGTCGACCGAGCCGGAGCCCGCGTCTGCGCCGGAGCCCGAGCCCGACGACGCCGGCGGGAACGCGTGAAGCAATACGTCTTCACGATCATCTTCACGGCGACGGTCACCTTCGTCCTGTCGTGGGCGGTCTGGCGGCTCAGCCTGCGGTACCGGCTCTACCCGGGCATCCGCGACCGCGACGTCCACACGACGCCGACTCCGCGGCTGGGCGGGGTCGCGATGTTCCTGGGTGTGCTCGCCGCCTTCGCGGTCTCGGCGCAGCATCCGTTCTTCTCGATCGTGTGGGCCGAGCCGGCGCAGATCTACGCGATCCTCGGCGCGACACTGCTGATCGTCCTCGTCGGCGTCGCGGACGACCTGTGGGATCTCGACTGGACGATCAAGCTGGGCGCCCAGTTCCTCGCGGCCGGCCTCATCGCGTGGTTCGGCGAACTGCAGATCTACACGCTCCCGATCGGCGGCATGACCGGCTTCTCGAGCTGGGTGAGTTTCACACTGACGGTCTTCTCGATCGTGATCGTCATGAACGCGGTGAACTTCATCGACGGCCTCGACGGTCTCGTCGCGGGCGTATGCCTCATCGCCAACGTGGTGTTCTTCGCGTACTCCTACCTGCTGGTGCGCGACACCGGGTCGAGCACGTACTTCACGCTCGCCTCGTTCATCGCGGCGGTGCTGATCGGCGCGTGCGTCGGGTTCCTGCCCCTGAATTGGAGTCCCGCCCGGCTGTTCATGGGGGACTCGGGAGCGCTGATGCTCGGGCTGCTGATGGCGTGCTCCGCGATCGCGATCACCGGCCAGCTCGATCCGGCGATCCTCAACCCCGACGAGTTCGGCCGGTCCCAGCTGCTCGGTGCGTTCATCCCGATCCTGCTCCCCGTCGTCGTCGTGCTGCTGCCGCTGCTCGATTTCGGGCTGGCGGTCGTGCGGCGCATGCGCGCCGGCAAGTCGCCGTTCTCGCCCGACCGCAAGCACCTGCACCACCGGATGCTCGACATGGGCCACTCCGACCGCGGTGCGGTGCTCATCTTCTACGCGTGGACAGCGGTGGTCAGCCTCGCCGTCCTGCTGATGTACATCGGCACGCAGGAGGACTGGCCGGGGGGCTACCTGTTCGGGGTCGTCTTCGGCATCGTCGGCGCCACCGCATGCCTCGTGGTGACCCTGTCGCCACGCAGAACACGTGATCGACCACGCACCCTGGAGGATGCCTGATGAGACCGACCACCATTTCGAGCACGCCGGTCATGCGTGCCGCCCTGCGCTGGACGGCGGGCATCGCCGTCGTCCTCGCTGTGGTCGGCGCCCTCGTCGGCTACCTGGTCGCGGGGACGTCAGGTCTGTGGAGTGCGCTGACAGGGATCGTCCTGGCGATCGTCTTCCTCGCGCTGACCGGACTCAGCGTCCTCGTCGCCAACCGCTGGTACGGCGGGCCGCTCTACGTCCCCATCTTCTTCGGCATCGTCCTGGGCGCGTGGGTGCTGAAGTTCATCGCGTTCATCGCCGTCCTGCTCCTGGTCCGCGATCAGCCCTGGGTGGATCCGGTGGTCTTCTTCCTCTCGCTCGTGGCCGGGGTGCTCGTCTCGCTCGCGGTCGACGTGATCGTGATGGTGCGGATGCGGCTGCCGTACGTCGGCGAGGTGGACCTGCCCGATGCCGACGAGTCGGGCGAGGCGAGATCAGCCGACTGAGTTTGGTAGGGTTGTGCGTGCGTCCGCCGGATCGCTGCAAGAGATTGCGGCGAGAAGAAGATATGACGCTCAACGACCATCGTCGCAACGGCTATCGCCGATGCCCCGAAGCTGGAGTCAGCGCTGTCCACTCAAGCTGCGACCCTGATCGCCTCTGCCGCACCCACCGATGACGAGGGCTTCCACGCCCCGACCATCTGGGAGTTCTTCCCCGACGCTGTGCTGTTCGAGGGGACGTGGTTCGCGATCACCCGGATCAACCTGATCCAGATGCTCGCGACGGTCGTGCTGGTGCTCGTCTTCTGGCTGGGCACCCGACGCATGTCCATCGTCCCGGGCCGGTTCCAGAGCGTCGTGGAGTTCGGGCTCGACTTCGTGCGCGTCAACATCGCCCACGACATCCTGGGCCGCAAGGTCGGTGATAGGTTCCTGCCGATCCTGACGACGCTGTTCTTCATGATCCTGTTCATGAATCTGCCCGGGATCATCCCGTTCCTGAACATCCCCGGTACGGCGGTCATCGCGGTGCCGCTCCTGCTGGCCCTGGTCAGCTACGTCACCTTCATCTACGCGGGACTGCGCAAGAGCCCCAAGAACTTCTTCAAGAACTCGCTGTTCCCCGCCGGTGTGCCGTGGCCGATCTACATCATCGTGACGCCGATCGAACTGATCTCGACGTTCATCATCCGTCCGGTCACGCTCACCCTCCGACTCCTCATGAACATGATGGTCGGGCACTTGCTGCTGGTGCTGTTCTTCGCAGCCACGCACTTCTTCCTCTTCACGGCCGGCGGCTGGTGGAGCCTGCTCGCAGCGGGCAGCCTCGCGTTCGGTTTCGTGTTCACTCTGTTCGAGATCCTGGTGGCCGTCCTCCAGGCGTATGTCTTCGCTCTCTTGACCGCGGTGTACATCCAGCTCGCGGTCGCCGAGGAGCACTGAGAGGTCGGCCGACGGCCGTCCCAAACAACCGAAAGGAAAATCACCCGTGGACGAAACTATGGTTCTCGCCGAGGTCAGTGGCTCGATCGCTACCGTCGGCTACGGTCTCGCGGCCATCGGCCCGGCCATCGGCGTCGGCATCGTCGTCGGCAAGACGATCGAGGGCGTCGCCCGGCAGCCCGAGCTCGCCGGCCGCCTGCAGGTCCTGATGTGGATCGGAATCGCGTTCACCGAAGCGCTGGCGTTCATCGGCATCGCCACCGCCTTCATCTTCGGCTTCTGAAGCCCCTGATACCAAAGGAGACAGGATGCTCAGCGATCTTGTCGTTCGCGCTGCAGAGGAGACCGAGGCGGCACCGAATCCGCTTTTGCCACCCGTCTACGACATCGTCTGGTCGGCGGTCTGCTTCGCGATCATTCTGATCGTGTTCTGGCGTGTCGTCCTCCCGAGGATGAACGAGCTGCTCGACGCGCGCTCTGCGGCCATCGAAGGCAACATCGCCAAGGCGGACGAGGCCCAGCGCAAGGCCGAAGAGGCCCTCGACCAGTACACGGCGCAGCTGGCCGACGCGCGGCGCGAGGCCGGCGAGATCAGGGACGCCGCCCGCGAGGACGGCAAGAAGATCGTCGCCGAGGCCAAGTCGACCGCCGCAGCCGAGGCGGCCCGCATCACCGGGTCGGCGCATGCGCAGATCGAAGCTGAGCGTCAGACCGCGATGGTGAGTCTGCGCAGCGAAGTCGGAACGCTGGCGATCGACCTCGCCGGAGGGGTGATCGGAGAGACCCTCTCCGACGATGCACGGGCGCAGGCCGTCGTCGACCGCTTCCTGGCTGAGCTCGAGCAGTCCGAGGCCCAGGAGAAAGCGACCTCCTGATGGGAAGTGCCACAACGCAGGCCCGCAACGCCCTCACGGCAGCGCTCGACGCGGCAACCGGGGTCGACCTCGGCGTCGCGACGGAGCTGTTCGGGGCGGCGCGCGCCCTCGACGGATCGCCGCAGCTCGCGGCGGCACTGGCCGATTCGTCGGCGGACGCCGACATCCGCTTCACAGTGGTCGCCGACGTCTTCGGCCCGGTCTTCCGTCCGGTCACGGTCGAGCTCGTGACCGCCGCAGTCGGCCGTCGGTGGTCATCGGCGTCCGACCTCGTCGAGGGCCTCGAAGAAGCCGCGGTGCGCGCCGCGGCGATCGCGCGTCCCGACGCCGACCTCGAGCGCGAGCTCTTCCAGTTCTCGCGAACGATCGCCGCGAACCCCGAGCTGGAGCTCGCGTTGGGAAGTCGCCTGGGTCGTGCGCAGGCGAAGGGCGAACTCGTCGAGACGCTGCTGACCGGCCAGGTCAGCGATGCCGCCGTCCTCATCGCTTCGGCGACCATCCAGCAGCCTCGCGAACGACGCGTACGCGATCTGCTCGACCGTGCGATCCGCATCGTCGCAGACCAGCGCTCCGAGATCGTCGCGACGGTGGTCAGCGCGACCCCGCTGAGCACGGCCCAGCAGGAGCGTCTGATCACGAGCCTGTCTGCGCGCTACGGCACCCGCGTCGCGCTGAATCTGGTCGTCGACCCGTCCGTCGTCGGCGGGCTGCGGGTACAGATCGCCGACGACGTCATCGACGCCAGCGTCGCGTCCCGGATCCACGACCTCCGGCAGCGACTGGCCGGCTGAACAGCTTTCCCGCGCCGCCTGCGGCGGTCGCGGAGGACTAGGGGCTGCGGCTCCACGAACGAAGGAACACAATGGCAGAACTCTCCATCAGCCCCGATGTCATCCGTGACGCGCTGAAAGACTTCGTCGCCGCGTACGAGCCCACCGGGCCGGCGGTCGCCGAGGTCGGCACCGTCGTCGACGCCGCTGACGGCATCGCCCACGTCGAAGGCCTGCCGGGTGTCATGGCCAACGAACTCGTCCGGTTCGAGGACGGCACCGAGGGGCTGGCGCTGAACCTGGACGAGCACCAGATCGGTGTCGTCGTCCTCGGCGACTTCGCCGGCGTCGAGGCGGGGCAGCAGGTGACCCGCACCGGCGAGGTGCTGTCGGTTCCCGTCGGCGACGGCTACCTCGGCCGTGTCGTCGACCCGCTCGGCAGCCCGATCGACGGGCTCGGCGCCATCGAGAGCACCGGCCGCCGCGCCCTCGAGCTGCAGGCGCCGGGCGTCATGCAGCGCAAGAGCGTGCACGAGCCGCTGCAGACCGGCATCAAGGCCATCGACGCCATGATCCCCGTCGGCCGCGGACAGCGCCAGCTCATCATCGGCGACCGCCAGACCGGCAAGACGGCCATCGCGATCGACACGATCATCAACCAGAAGTCCAACTGGGAGTCGGGCGACCCCGAGAAGCAGGTTCGCTGCATCTATGTCGCCATCGGCCAGAAGGGCTCGACCATCGCGTCGGTCAAGGGTGCGCTCGAAGACGCCGGCGCCATGGAGTACACGACGATCGTCGCCGCTCCGGCATCCGACCCCGCCGGCTTCAAGTACCTCGCCCCGTACACCGGTTCGGCCATCGGCCAGCACTGGATGTACGACAGCAAGCATGTCCTGATCATCTTCGACGACCTGTCGAAGCAGGCCGAGGCGTATCGCGCCGTGTCGCTGCTGCTGCGCCGCCCGCCGGGCCGCGAGGCGTACCCCGGTGACGTCTTCTACCTGCACTCGCGTCTGCTCGAGCGCTGCGCGAAGCTGAGCGACGAGCTCGGTGCCGGATCGATGACCGGCCTGCCGATCATCGAGACCAAGGCCAACGACGTGTCGGCCTACATCCCGACCAACGTGATCTCGATCACCGACGGCCAGATCTTCCTGCAGTCCGACCTGTTCAACGCCAACCAGCGTCCCGCGGTCGACGTCGGCATCTCGGTCTCGCGCGTCGGTGGTGACGCGCAGGTCAAGTCGATCAAGAAGGTCTCGGGAACGCTCAAGCTCGAGCTGGCGCAGTACCGCTCGCTCGAGGCGTTCGCGATGTTCGCGAGCGACCTGGATGCGGCATCCCGCCGCCAGCTCGACCGCGGCGCCCGCTTGACCGAGCTGCTCAAGCAGCCGCAGTACTCGCCGTATCCCGTCGAGGAGCAGGTCGTCTCGATCTGGGCGGGCACCAACGGCAAGCTCGACAAGATCGAGGTCGAGGACGTGCTGCGCTTCGAGTCGGAGTTCCTCGACCACCTGCGTCGCAACACGACCGTGCTCGACACGCTGCGCGAGACGAACGTGCTCGACGACGACACCGTCGCCGAGCTCGAGAAGCAGGTCGACGCGTTCACGCTCGAGTTCACGGGCGGCAAGGGACAGCACCTGGATGCTCCCGGCCACGAGGAGTACACGGCGACCGACGAGGCCGACGTGAACCAGGAGAAGATCGTCAAGGGCCGTCGGGGCTAGGCGCGCGGGGGAACAACCATGGGCGCACAACTCCGGGTCTACAAGCAGAAGATCTCCTCTGCGCAGACCACCAAGAAGATCACGAAGGCGATGGAGCTCATCGCGGCTTCACGCATCCAGAAGGCGATGGCGCGCGTGCGCGCGGCGGGACCCTTCGCGCGCGCGGTCACGCGTGCCGTGGCCGCCGTGGCGACCCACTCCGACATCGACCACCCGCTGACGCAGGAGCCCGAGACCATCCGTCGGTCCGCCGTCGTGATCTTCTCCTCGGACCGCGGCCTCGCCGGCGCCTTCAACTCGCAGATCCTGCGCGAAGGCATGGAGCTCGCCCAGCTGCTGCGCGAGCAGGGCCGGGAGCCCGTCTTCTACCTGGTGGGTCGCAAGGCGGTGGGCTACTTCCAGTTCCGTCGGCTCGACAGCGCCGCGGAGTGGATCGGCGACACCGACGCGCCGTCGTTCCACACGGCTGAGCAGATCGCCGCCGAGCTGCTGGACGCGTTCGCACGCGGCGGGGAGTCCGACGGGGTGGATGAGATCCATCTCGTGTACAACCGCTTCGTGAGCATGATGGTCCAGTCGCCCGAGAGGGTGAGACTGTTGCCGCTGGAAGTCGTCGAGGCCGAGGAGAACACCGCCGACTCGCACGTCTACCCGCTCTACGATTTCGAGCCCGACAGCTCCGAGGTGCTCGACGCGCTCCTTCCGGTCTACGTGCAGAGCCGTGTGTTCAACGCGCTCCTGCAGTCGTCGGCGGCGAAGCACGCAGCGACCCAGAAGGCGATGAAGTCGGCGAGCGACAACGCCGACAAGCTCATCACCGATTACACCCGCCTGCGCAACAACGCGCGTCAGGCCGAGATCACGCAGCAGATCGCCGAGATCGTCGGCGGCGCCGACGCCCTGGCGTCGGGCAAGTAGAACCCCACGAGAGAGACAAACATGACTGCCACCGCCACCGTCGAGACCCAGGCCGCGACCGACTCGGTCGGCCGCGTCGCTCGCGTCACCGGCCCCGTCGTCGACATCGAGTTCCCGCACGATGCGATTCCGGACATCTACAACGCGCTGAAGACGACCATCACGGTCGCCGGCGAGAGCACCGAGATCACCCTCGAGGTCGCCCAGCACCTGGGCGACGACCTCGTCCGCGCCATCTCGCTCAAGCCGACCGACGGCATGGTCCGCGGTCAGGAGGTGCGCAACACCGGCGGTCCGATCACCGTTCCGGTGGGCGACGTCACCAAGGGCCGCGTCTTCAACGTCATCGGCGACGTCCTCAACGCCGAGCCGGGCGAGACCATCGAGATCACCGAGCGCTGGGGCATCCACCGCAAGGCGCCCAGCTTCGACCAGCTCGAGTCGAAGACCGAGATGTTCGAGACGGGCATCAAGGTCATCGACCTGCTGACCCCCTACGTGCAGGGTGGCAAGATCGGTCTGTTCGGTGGTGCCGGCGTCGGCAAGACGGTCCTCATCCAGGAGATGATCCAGCGTGTCGCCCAGGACCACGGTGGTGTGTCGGTGTTCGCCGGCGTGGGCGAGCGCACCCGTGAGGGCAACGACCTCATCCAGGAGATGGAGGAGGCCGGCGTCTTCGACAAGACGGCACTGGTCTTCGGCCAGATGGACGAGCCGCCCGGGACGCGTCTTCGCGTCGCCCTGTCGGCGCTGACGATGGCGGAGTACTTCCGCGACGTGCAGAAGCAGGACGTGCTGCTGTTCATCGACAACATCTTCCGCTTCACCCAGGCCGGTTCCGAGGTGTCGACGCTGCTCGGCCGCATGCCGTCCGCGGTGGGCTACCAGCCGAACCTCGCCGACGAGATGGGTGTCCTCCAGGAGCGCATCACCTCGACCCGCGGTCACTCGATCACCTCGCTGCAGGCGATCTACGTGCCGGCCGACGACTACACCGACCCGGCGCCGGCGACCACGTTCGCGCACCTCGATGCCACCACCGAGCTCTCGCGCGAGATCGCCTCGAAGGGTCTGTACCCTGCTGTCGACCCGCTGGCCTCGACCAGCCGCATCCTCGACCCGCGCTACATCGGTGAGGACCACTACCGCGTGGCCACCGCGGTGAAGCAGATCCTGCAGAAGAACAAGGAGCTGCAGGAGATCATCGCGATCCTCGGTGTCGACGAGCTCTCCGAAGAGGACAAGGTCGTCGTGGCCCGCGCCCGTCGCATTCAGCAGTTCCTCTCGCAGAACACCTACATGGCGAAGAAGTTCACGGGTGTCGAGGGCTCGACCGTTCCGATCAAGGAGACCATCGAGTCGTTCGACGCCATCGTCAAGGGTGACTTCGATCACGTCGCCGAGCAGGCGTTCTTCAACGTCGGCGGCATCTCCGACGTCGAAGCGAACTGGGCGCGTATCCAGAAGGAGAACGGCTGACATGCCGCTTCAGGTACATCTCGTCTCCGCGGACGCGGAGGTGTGGTCGGGCGAGGCGTCGCTGGTGGTCGCCAAGACCGTCGTCGGCGAGATCGGCATCATGCCCGGCCACGAGCCGGTGCTGGCGATCCTCGCCGAGGGCCAGGTGCGCATCACCGAGACGGACGGTTCGCGGATCATCGCCAACGCCCAGGACGGCTTCCTGTCGGTCGAGAGCGATGAGCTCACCATCGTCGCCGGCAACGCGGCGCTGATTTCCTGACCGCCGCCGAGCGCCGAGAAACCACATTCCTCGGGACGAACCACCGGACAGGTGGTTCGTCACGACGGGGTGTGGTTTCTCGCATGAAGGGAGCGGGATGCTGATCCTGCTGCCGCCGTCGGAGACCAAGCGCGACGGCGGTCATCGCCGACGGCTCGACCTCGGCGGGCTCGCCCTGCCGTCGCTCACTCCGACTCGAGAGCGCGTCGTGGATGCGCTGGTGGCGCTCTCGGGTGACCCCGACGAGGCGGCGCGCGTACTCGGGCTCGGACCGACGCAGCTCGGCGAGGTCGCCCGCAACGCCGCGCTGCGCGAGGCCCCGACGATGCCCGCGGTCGACCGGTACACGGGTGTCCTCTATGACGCCCTCGACGCGGCATCCCTGGATCGCCCTGCGCGACGCTGGCTGGGTGCGCACGTCCTGATCCACTCGGCGCCGTTCGGGCCGGTCGGTGCGCTCGACGCCGTTCCCGCGTATCGACTGGGGGCATCCGCGTCGGTGCCCGGATTGCCGCCGCTGCGCCGACTGTGGGCGGATGCCACGACCGCGGTCCTCGCCGAGGCATCCCCGTCGTTCGTGCTCGACCTGCGGTCGGAGGCGTACCGCGCGCTCGGTCCCGTTCCGGATGCCGTGCCCTCGGCGTACGTCCGCGTGGTGACCGAGGACGGCGACGGCGCCCGCCGCGCGCTCAACCACTTCAACAAGCACGCGAAGGGCGCCTTGGTGCGCCGGCTGGCGGCGGAGCGTCCGCGTGCGGCGTCGGTGGCCGGCCTGCGGCGCTGGGCGGCCGCGGCGGGCGTCGACCTGCGCCCCGGCGCGCCCGGCGAGCTCGACCTCGTCGTCTGACCCGTCGCCGCCCCCGGGCGTCGAGCGGACGGGAATGCACGCGACACGCCGTGTC
>NZ_BAAAYU010000003.1:137743-195635 GCF_039536545.1 Microbacterium awajiense
TACTCGTCCGCTCGACGAGGGGGAAGGGGGGTAGGGGGACGGGGGACGGGGTGGAACGGCGTTCAGCGTCGGGTGTGCTCGGCGGTGCGCTCGGTGTTCTCGGCGATCGCGATGAGGGCGACCACGCCCTCGATCACGAACCTGAGGGCGATGATCAGCAGCAGCGTCGCGATCGGCACGAGGACCACGGTCGCGACGATCAGCGCGATGCCGCCGCCGGGGTTGTACCAGAGCGCCGAGACGCCGTTGAGGATGCCGCCGATGAAGTACACCAGGAAGCCGATGCCGATCGCGATGAGGCCGACGAGGTAGAAGACGCTCGCCAGGCGCCGCGTGATGAACGTGCGGAACGACAGGTCGAACAGCGCGCGCATGAACCCTCGACCGACCTCTTGCGCGTCGTCTGTCAGCGACTGCGGCACGCCGGTGTCGTCGGGGTCCGTCGCCGGGTCGTAGGCGGGGCGAGTGGGCTCCGGTGCGGTCGCCGCCGACGGCGGCTGCGCCGCGCGGGCGGCCTCGTCGGCGGGCTGATCGGGCAGGGGCGGGGGAGTGGGGTTGGACATGGGTCACCTCCGGGGACGTGCCGCCAGCGTATCCGCGGCGCGGTGGCTTCCTTTCCCGCCGCTCCGACACGGGTGCTGACACGCGACGGATCGCCTCGCTAGCATGTGTCGAGCGGGCGGATGCCCCGTGGACGTGTCCCGACGCGTTCCCTACATCGACTCATGGAGGTCGTGCATGGAGTACTACGACGGCTACGGGGCTTGGCTGGCCATCTGGCTCGTGCTGCTGCCAATCCTTTTCATTCTCGCAATCGCCGGATACGTCATCGGCGCTTGGTTCTTGATGAAGGTCTTCGACAAGGCCGGGGTACAGGGCAAGTGGCGCGCGTGGGTGCCTGTCTACAATTCGCTGATCGCCGCCAAGCTCGGTGACCTGTCTCCGTGGGTGATGCTCGGTGCGATCGTCGCTGCCGCGCTCCTGGGCCAGATCCCGATCATCGGCTGGTTGTTCTCGCTCGTCGGGCTTGCGGCATGGGTTCTCGCGGGATGGCGCATTGGACTGAAGCTCGGAAAGGACTGGCCGTGGCTGCTCCTGTGGCTCATTCCCGGCGTCGGTACGTTGATCTGGCTCGGAATCCTCGCTTTCGGCAAGGAGAGCTGGAATGCCGCCGTCAAGCCTTCGCCGTGGCGCAACAGCTTCCTCAAGGACACGACCGTCTGGCAGGGCATCCCGGTTCAGCCGGATGCAGCCGCCGCCGGCGCCCCGGCGCCCGGCTACCAGCCTCCGGCCGGCCAGACGCCCCCGCCCCCGCCCGCCGGCTACACGCCGCCCCCGGCACCGCCCGCCGCTCCCGCGGCCGCGCCGGAGCCGCCGGTGACGCAGCCGCCGGCTGCCGGCTGGCCCGCGGCACCCGAGCCGCCGGCCGCACCGGAGCCGCCGTCGACGGAGCCCCCGTCGGCGCCGGAGCCGCCCAAGCAGCCGTAACCTCTCCGATCACGCCAGACGGCGGTCCCCTCGCGGGGGCCGCCGTCTGGCGTCGGGATAACGTGGAACCATGACCTCTGACCTGCCCCTGCGCCGAGTCGGCGCCTCCGGTCTGCTCGTCTCGGCGGTGGGCCTCGGCTGCAACAACTTCGGCCGCCCCGGCGCCCCGACCGAGAGCCTGGAGGGTACGCGCGCCGTTCTGGACGCCGCGATCGACGCGGGGGTGACGCTCCTCGACACCGCTGACATCTACGGCGCGGAACCCGGCGTGTCGGAGAGCCTCATGGGACAGGCCCTCGAGGGACGCCGCGACCGCGTCCAGCTCGCGACGAAGTTCGGCCACTCCGGCCGCGACATGGGGTACCCGATCTCGGGCGCCAAGGGTTCGCGGGCGTATGTGCGTCGGGCGGTGGAGGCATCCCTCACACGCCTGCGCACCGACTGGATCGACCTCTACCAGCTGCACACGCCCGATCCCGACACGCCCATCGCCGAGACCTTGGACGTGCTCACCGACCTCACGCGCGAGGGCAAGATCCGCTACGTCGGCCACTCCAACCTGCCGGGCTGGCAGATCGCCGAAGCCGAGTTCACCGCCGCGGAGCGCGGCGGTGTGCGGTTCGTCTCCGCGCAGAACCACTACAGCCTGCTCGCGCGCGGAGCCGAACGCGAGGTGCTGCCCGCCGTGCGTCGGTACGACCTCGGCTTCCTGCCGTTCTTCCCCCTGCACAATGGGCTGCTCACCGGCAAGTTCTCGCGCGAACACGCTCCGTCCGACACCCGGATCATGCGGCAGCGGCCCGAGATCTGGCAGAACGCGCCGTGGGACGCGCTCGACGCGTACGCGGCCTTCTGCGACGATCGCGGCATCACCATGCTCGAGGCGACGTTCGGCTGGCTGCTTGCGCAGAAGGGTCTCGCCAGTGTCATCGCGGGTGCCACGTCGGCCGAGCAGGTGCGATCGAACGCCGCCGCGGCGACGGCATGGGCGCCCACGTCCGACGATCTCGCCGAGATCGACCGGATCTTCCCGCTGCCGCGCGACCCGGCCGCCTGACCGATCGAGAGGAACGACGACCGTGCTCGGCAAGCTTCTCGTGCGCTATCTGCGTCCTGCGTGGGCGCTGATCGTCGCCGTCGTCGTCTTCCAACTCTCCCAGTCGATCGCCTCGCTGCTGCTGCCGACGCTCAACGCCGACATCATCGACGAGGGCGTCGTCAAGGGAGACATCCCATACATCTGGAGCACCGGCGGGGTGATGCTCCTCGTGAGCGTCGTGCAGATCGTGTGTGCGATCGTGGCCGTCTACTTCGGTTCACGCCTGGCGATGGGCATGGGCCGCGATCTGCGCGGCGATCTGTTCGAGCGTGTCGTCGCGTTCTCGCAGCGCGAGGTGGGCCAGTTCGGTCCGGCCTCGCTGATCACCCGCAACACCAACGACGTTCAGCAGGTGCAGATGCTGGTGCAGGTGTCGGCGACGCTCATGGTCTCGGCGCCGATCCTCGCGATCGGCGGCGTCATCATGGCCATCCGCCAGGATGCCGGTCTCTCCTGGCTGATGGCGGTCTCGATCCCGGTGCTCCTGGTGATCGTCGGTCTGATCGTGTGGCGCATGGTGCCCGCCTTCACCAGGATGCAGAAGCGCATCGATCGGATCAACCAGATCATGCGCGAGCAGCTCACCGGCATCCGGGTCGTGCGCGCCTTCGTCCGCGAAGACCAGGAGCGGGCCCGGTTCGAAACCGCGAGCGACTCGGTGATGGAGACCGCGCTGCGGGCGGGCAACCTCATGGCGCTGATGTTCCCGGCCGTGATGCTCGTGCTGAACCTGTCGAGCGTCGCGGTCATCTGGTTCGGTGCCTTCCAGGTGCAGAACGACGGTGTCGAGATCGGCACGCTGTTCGCCTTCCTCACCTACCTGATGCAGATTCTGATGGGCGTGATGATGGCGACGTTCATGTTCGTCATGATCCCGCGCGCGGCCGTGTGCGCCGACCGCATCGGCGAGGTGCTCCACACTGCGCCGTCGGTGACGGCGCCGACCGCGGCGGCGTCGGCGCCGGCGCCGCTCGGGCGGGTCGAGTTCGAACACGTGGACTTCGCCTACCCGGGAGCCGAGGACCCGGTGCTCCAGGACATCAGCTTCGCCGTGGAGCCGGGGACCACCACCGCGATCATCGGCTCGACCGGTGCCGGCAAGTCCACCCTCATCGGCCTCGTCCCACGGCTGTTCGACGTGACCGCCGGGGTGGTGCGGGTCGACGGTCTCGACGTACGCGACTACGACCCCGACGAGCTGTGGCGACGGATCGGTCTCGTCCCGCAGCGCGCGTTCCTCTTCTCGGGGACGATCGGCTCGAACCTGCGCTACGGCGATGCGGATGCCACGGACGACCAACTGTGGGAGGCGCTCGACATCGCGCAGGCCGACTTCGTACGCTCCTCCGAGGAGGGCCTGGAGGCACCGATCGCGCAGGGGGGCACGAACGTGTCGGGCGGTCAGCGCCAACGCCTCGCGATCGCTCGGGCGCTCGTCAAGCGGCCGAGCGTGTACGTCTTCGACGACTCGTTCTCGGCGCTGGATCTCAGCACCGATGCCGCGTTGCGGCGCGCGCTCGACCGTGAGCTTCCCACGGCGACACGGCTGATCGTCGCCCAGCGCGTGTCGACGATCCAGCACGCCGACCAGATCATCGTGCTCGATCACGGCCGCATGGTCGGCATCGGGACGCACGACGAGCTCGTGGAGTCGAACGAGACCTACCGCGAGATCGTCGAATCGCAGCTCGCGGCGGAGGAGGCGGCGTGAGCGGCGGGCGCCCGATGGGTGGGCCGATGGGGCGTGGGATGCAGGCGCCCGCAGCCAAGGCGCAGAACTTCGGACCGAGCGCGAAGCGGCTGCTCGGCACCCTGCGCACCGATATGCCCCGGCTGATCGTGGTGCTGGTGCTCGGTGTGCTGTCGGTCGCGCTGAGCGTCATGGGGCCCAAAGTGCTCGGCGAGGGCACCAACATCGTGTTCGCCGGATTCATCTCGATGCAGGTGCCTGCCGGCGCGACCCAGCAGGAGGTCGTCGACGGCCTCATCGCGAACGGTCAGCAGGAGCAGGCCGACATGCTCGCGGCGATGGAGTTCACCCCGGGCGCCGGAATCGACTTCGATGCGCTCGGCGGGATCATGATCGCGGTCCTGGCGATCTACATCGGCGCGAGCATCTTCGGCTGGCTGCAGGCGCGCATCCTCAACGGTGTCGTGCAGCGCGCGATGCACCGGCTCCGGATGCGCGTCGAGGAGAAGATCCACCGGCTGCCGTTGTCGTACTTCGACAGGGTGCAGCGCGGCGAGCTGCTCAGCCGCGTCACCAACGACGTCGACAACATCGGCCAGACGATGCAGCAGACGCTGTCACAGGTGATCGTCTCGCTGCTGACGGTCGTCGGCGTCATGGTGATGATGTTCATCATCTCGCCCCTGCTCGCCGTCATCGCGCTCGTCACGATCCCGCTCACGATCGCCATCACGATCGTGGTCGCCCGCCGTTCGCAGAAGCTGTTCGTGGCGCAGTGGAAGACCACCGGCATCCTCAACGCCCGCGTCGAGGAGACCTTCTCGGGCCATGCGATCGTCAAGACCTTCGGACACCAGGAAGAGGCCGAGCGCGACTTCCGCGCCGAGAACGAGCAGCTGTATCGCGCGAGCTTCGGCGCCCAGTTCGTCTCGGGCATCATCATGCCCGCCATGATGTTCGTGGGGAACCTCGTCTATGTCGCGATCGCCGTCGTCGGCGGCATCCAGGTCGCGGGCGGCCTGCTGTCGATCGGCGACGTGCAGGCGTTCATCCAGTACTCGCGGCAGTTCACGCAGCCGCTGAGCCAACTCGGATCGATGGCGAATCTGCTCCAGTCCGGCGTCGCAAGCGCCGAGCGCGTGTTCGAACTGCTCGACGAGCCCGAGCAGACCCCTGACGACGATCCCTCCCGGACGGCGCCGGAGGACGCAAGCGACCTCGAGTTCGACAGCGTGGCGTTCCGATACGTCGACGACAGGCCGCTGATCGAGGGCCTCTCGCTCGCGGCACGGCCGGGCAGCACGGTGGCGATCGTCGGGCCGACCGGCGCGGGCAAGACGACGCTCGTGAACCTGATCATGCGGTTCTACGACGTCGACGGGGGCCGGATCACCCTCGACGGCGTGGACACGCGCCGCATGACCCGTGACGATCTGCGTTCGCGCACCGGCATGGTGCTGCAGGACACGTGGCTGTTCGCGGGCACGATCCGCGAGAACATCGCGTACGGCCGCCCCGGTGCGACCGAGGAGGAGATCGTGGATGCCGCGACCGCGGCGTACGTCGACCGCTTCGTCCATGCGCTGCCCGACGGCTACGACACCGAACTCGACGACGATGCCACGAACCTGAGCGTCGGCGAGCGCCAGCTCGTGACGATCGCCCGGGCGTTCCTGGCCGACCCCCGCATCCTGATCCTCGACGAGGCGACCAGCTCGGTCGACACCCGCACCGAACTGCTCATCCAGCGGGCGATGTCGAGGCTGCGCGCCGACCGCACCGCGTTCGTCATCGCACACCGGCTGTCGACCATCCGCGATGCCGACCTCATCCTCGTGATGGAGGACGGATCGATCGTCGAGCAGGGGACGCACGACGAGCTGCTGCGCGCGCGCGGAGCGTACTTCCGGCTCTACAACGCCCAATTCGAAGCGCCGCTCGAAGACGACAGCGACCCCGATGTGGCACCGCTGGTCGCCGGCGAGCCGGTGACCTCGCGCGTGCCGATCGCCGCGCCGTCCGAGGGCGATCCCGAGGGTGGCACTAGGATGTGAGCACGCCGACCCGCCAGACGGCCGGGTGGTGACGCAACCGGCCGACGGGAGGACAGGGCGTGCCCGAGGTATCCACCCAGACCCGCAGCATCCCGGTGCCGGGTGGGCAGCTCGAACTCTCGTGGGCCGCGGCCACCGACACCGGGCGCCGCCGCGACGTCAACCAGGACGCCGTGATGACGGCCTTCCCGCTGTTCGTCGTCGCCGACGGGATGGGCGGCCACCTCGGGGGCGAGATCGCCAGCGCCAGCACCGTCGACCGCCTGCGTGCCGTGGCCGAGAGCGGTCAGGTCAGCACCGACGCCATCGAGGATGCGCTGGCCGCCGCGGTCACCGACATCTCCCTTCATCCGGAGACCACCGATGAGGGCACCGGGACGACCGTCACCGGCGTGTTCCTCGACGTCGACGGGGACGAGCCGCACTGGGTGACGCTCAACATCGGCGACTCCCGTGTCTACCTCGTCCGCGACGGATCGGTCGTGCAGGTGACCACCGACCACTCGGTCGTGCAGGAACTCGTCGCGGCGGGCCGCCTGAGTCCGGAAGAGGCCGAGAACCACCCGTACGGCAACGTGATCACCCGCGCGGTCGGTCCCACCGAAGGGGTGACCCCTGACTACGTGCGCATCGACATCGTCGACGGCGACCGATTCGTCATCTGCTCCGACGGACTCACCAAGGAGCTGACCGACTACGGGATCCTCCACTTCCTCGGTGAGAACCCCGATCCGGCTGCCGCTGTGACGGCAATGCTCGAGGCCGCACTCGAGAACGGCGGACGCGACAACATCACGATCATCGTGCTCGATGTCGCCCTGCGCGAGACGCCGGGCGCACCGGCGTCCTGACCGGCACTCCGCCCCTCCACAGGCGTCGATTCCGCGTCATCGATCCACAGGTCCGCTCTCATCGAGCGGATGCCGGCGGACACAGGCTGTCATAGGGGTGTGACCACCGCACTCGACGCCGCAGAGCCGCTCGTCCTGCCCGATGCGTGGGAGCCGCCGGCGCGCCCGCCGCTGCCGCTCGTCGCCTCGACCGTCCCGATGGTCGGCGCGGTGGTGCTGTGGGCGGTCACCGGGTCGATGCTCACGCTGTGGCTCGCCGCGCTCGGACCGCTCATCGCGCTCGCGTCGGTGCTCGACCACCGCCGGGCCACACGGTCCGGCCGTCGCCGTGCAGACTCTGCTGCGGCCGGAGCCCGCCGTCGGGTGGCCGCCGAGATCGAGGCGCGACACGCGCGTGAGCGCGCCGCCCGGTGGCTGCGGCATCCCGACGTCGCGGGCGCCGTGACGGCGAGCGACGCGGTCTGGCGCGAGCGCGAGGTCGGAGGGCTCGTGATCGGCGCCGGCGAGGTCGCGTCGTCGATCACCGTCGCCGGCGGGCGCGGCGACCAGGAGTCCACGTCGTTGCGCGCGCGCGCGTCGGTGCTCGACGGCGCTCCCGTGGTCGTCGACCCGCGCGACGGCGTGGTCGTCGTGGGGCAGGGGGTGGCGGCCGCTGCGGTCCACCGGGCCCTGGTCCTGCAACTCGCCCTCACCGCGGCGCCGGGTTCTGTGCGGCTGGTCGGGCCGCTGCGCGGTGGGGATGCCTGGGCTGCGGAGCTGCCGCATCGGCTGGTCGCCGAGGGGTCGACGCTCGCGCTCGCGGCGACGGCGGACGCCGACCTCGTGATCGCGCGCGCGGACTCATCGCGAGCCCGACCCGCGCGGTGCGCCGTGGTCGTACGGGTCGACGCTCCGGGCACGGCGGTCGTGTCGCAGGCCGGGATCGATCGGGTGGTCGTTCCCGAGGCGATCGCGATGGAGCAGGCCGTCTGGATCGCCCGCGACCTGGCGGCGCGGGCCGAGCGCACACTCGGCGTCACCGCGGCCCCGCCCGCTTCGCTGTCGCTGTCGTCGCTGCCGGCGACATCACGGGCCACGCAAGGGCGCGACGCACTCGAGGTCGCGTTCGGAATCGGCGACGACGGCCCGGCACTCGTCGACCTCGTCGCCGACGGCCCGCACGCGATCGTGGCGGGCATCACGGGATCGGGAAAGAGCGAGCTGCTCATCAGCTGGATCGTCGCCCTGTGCGCGATGCACAGCACCACGCAGGTGACTTTCCTGCTCGCCGACTTCAAGGGCGGCAGCGCTTTCGAGCCGTTGGCGGGTCTTCCGCATGTCGTCGGCGTGGTCACCGACCTCGACGGCGGCGGGGCGCGCCGGGCGCTGGAGAGCCTGCGTGCCGAGATCCGTCGACGTGAAGGCGCGCTCGCCGACGCCGGAGCCCGCGACATCCTCGATCCGCGAGTCGAGCTTCCTCGACTGGTGGTGGTCGTCGACGAGTTCGCGGCGCTGCTGGCCGATCATCCCGAGCTCGACGTGATGTTCACCGACCTCGCCGCACGGGGTCGTGCCCTCGGCATCCACCTCGTCCTGGGCACGCAGCGCGTGACAGGAGTCGTCCGCGAGCGTCTGCTGGCAAACGTGCCGCTTCGGCTCAGCCTGCGCGTGGCCGACCCCGTCGACAGCCGAACCGTGGTCGGCAGCGATGCCGCCGCGCGCATCCCCGGCGGCGTGGCCGGCCGGGGCGTCGCCCTGGTGCGCCGTGCGGGCGACGCCGTCCCCGAGCGGGTGCGCGTCGCGCGGGCTGATGCCGACGACATCGCGCGTGTCATCGAACGCGCTGCGGGGCAGCGCGCGCCTCGCACCTGGCTTCCTCCGCTGCCGCGCAGGGTCGAACTGCCCGACCTCGTCCGTGCCGACGACGAGATCGCTCTGGGACTCGCTGATGAACCCGAACGTCAGCGTCAGGTCACGGCGGGCCTCACGCTCGCCGACCGCGGCTTGGCCGTCGTCGGCGGCGCGGGGTCGGGGCTGACGACGGTGATCGACGTGATCTCGGCCCAGGCCGATCGTCTCGTGCGGGTTCCCGCCGATCTCGAGCAGGCGTGGGACGCGGTGTGCCGGGCGACCGACGTTCCTGTCGACCGCGGCACCGTCGTCGCGATCGACGACCTCGACGCGCTTCTTGCGGGGTTCCCGCCCGAGTACGCGCAGGAGCTGCGGGAGCGGCTCGAGCATCTGGCGCGCACCGCCGGCGCCACCGGGTCGCTCGTCGTGGCCTCGGCGCGGCGCCCGTCCGGACCCGTCGCGCGGGTGCTCGACCTGCTGCCGCGCCGCCTGCTGCTTCCGCTGCCCTCGCGAACAGACCACGTGGCCGCCGGTGGATCCTCCGAGCACTACCTTGCAGGGGCCCCGCCCGGACGCGCGCGCCTGGACGGCATCGCGGTCCAGGTCGCGACGGCGCCGCGCCGACCAGTCGCGCTCGCCGGCCCGCCCTCGCCGTGGCATCCGAGTGCCCCCCTCACCGGATGGGTCGGCCGTCCCGGGCCGACCTCGCGCGCGGCGCTGGCCGCGTGGCGGACGGGCGGGGTGCGCGTCGTCTCACTCGACGAGTACGTCGCCGACCCCACCGTCACCGCCGACGGGCGGGTGCTCGTCCACGGCGACGCCGATGACTGGCAGCGACACTGGCGGGTGCTCGCCTCGCTGCGCGGCGATCACCACCTCGCGATCGACGCGGCCTGCGCCGCGGAGTACCGCGTGCTCACGGCATCCCGGGCCCTGCCGCCGTTCTGCCACCCGGGCCGCGGGCGGGCCTGGCTGATCGACGCCGGCGCCGACGCGGTGCGCGTCGTTCTGCCGCAGCCCGACGTCGGCTCGGAAGATGTCACGGAGTCGTCTTGACCGGGATGAGCACGCCCCCATAGCGTCAGGGTGTGGTGACATCCCCGATTCAGCTGGATCGGTCGGAGGGCAAAGGGCTCGCAGCAGGGACGCTGGGGCTCTGGGGCTCGACGGTGATCGGCTTGGCCTCGACGGCCCCCGTCTACTCCCTCGTGGCGACGCTGGGCTTCGTCGTGCTCGCCGTGGGTGGCCAGGCTCCGATCGCCTTCGTGCTCGCGTTCATCCCGATGCTGTTCATCGCCTTCGCGTACCGCGAACTCAACAACGAGATCCCCGACTGCGGCACGACCTTCACGTGGGGCACGAAGGCGTTCGGACCGTGGGTGGGGTGGCTGGGCGGGTGGGGCGTCGCGGTGGCGGGCATGGTCGTGCTGGCCAATCTCGCGCAGATCGCCGGGATCTATTTCTGGTCGCTGTTCGGTGACGGGTCTCTCGCCGAGAATGTGCCGCTCGTGACCGCGACGGGGGTCGTGTTCATCGCGACGATGACGTGGGTCAGCTGGCGGGGCGTCGAAATCGGCGAGCGCATCCAGAACGTCCTGCTCGGCATCCAGTACCTCGCACTCGCGATCTTCGTCGTCGCCGCGCTGTGGCAGTTCTTCGACGGCTCGGCGCCGAACCCGACCCCGTTCGATTGGGAGTGGCTCAACCCACTCGCCTTCACCGACTGGAGCGCGTTCACCGAAGCGGTGCTGCTCGCCCTGTTCATCTACTGGGGGTGGGACACGTGCCTCGCCCTCAATGAAGAGACGAAGGACCCCAAACGCATCCCCGGCCTGGCGGCCCTGTTGACGTGCGTGCTGCTGCTGTTCACCTATGTGACGGTCACCATCGCGGCGATGATGTACGCCGGCCTCGGCGACAGCGGCTCGGGGCTGGGAAACGAGGCCAACGCCGACGACTTCTTCCTCGCGGTCAAGGACGGACTCCTCGGTCCCTTCGGGTGGGTGCTGGTGGTCGCGGTGCTCATCTCGGCGATCTCGTCCACGCAGACGACGATCCTGCCCACCGCACGCGGGACGCTCGCGATGGCCGCCTACCGTGCGCTGCCCCGGCGGTTCCTGACGGTGCACCCGGCCTACCGCACCCCGTCGTTCTCGACGATCGTGATGGGCATCGTCGCCAGCATCTACTACATCGGCATGACGCTGATCAGCGACAACATCCTGCAGGACTCGATCCTCTCGCTCGGGCTCGCGATCGCCTTCTACTACGCCATCACCGGCTACGCGTGCGTCTGGTACTACCGGCGCGAGCTGTTCGCCTCGGCACGATCGTTCGTCTTCCGCGGGCTGCTTCCGTTGCTGGGCGCGCTCATGCTCACCTATGCCTTCGTGCAGTCGGCGATCGACATGTACGACGTCGACTACGGCTACACCGTCCTCTTCGGCATCGGCGGCACCTTCGTGATCGGCGTCGGAGCGCTCGCGTTCGGCGTGCTGCTCATGTTCCTCTGGTTCGCATTCCCGGCATCCCGTCCGTTCTTCCGTGGCGAGTCGCTGAACCGCGCGACGCCGGTGCTGGTGCCCGACGATCCCGGCGAGACGGCGCGGTCGGTCGACAGCGGGGTCTGACCCGCCTCAGCGATCCGCCCAGAGCCGTTCGATCGGGATGCTGCGACCGAGGATGTTCGACGCCGCGCGGTGACCGGACAGCATCGCGGCGGGCACGGTGGCCGGATCGTCGGTCCAGGTCGCCTCGCCCGCGAGGTGGAGTACGCCGCCGATCGGCGTCGCCAGGGCATCGTGATCGGCGGTGGTCGATCCGACCGTCATGTACGCGTAGGAACCGTGGGCGAACGGGTCGTCCTGCCACGCGGTGGTCCACACGCGCGTCGGCGCCGGCGCGCTCTCGCCGTAGAGGCGGCGCAGCTGCGCCATGACCGACGCCACGACGCGGGCCTCGTCCCATCCGCGCGTCTGGACGGCGGCCGGACCGGCGGCGAAGGTGAGCAGCGTCGGAGTTCCGTGCAGGGCGGTGAGGTCGTACCAGGAGTGCCACCACCGGCCCTCGGGACCCTGTTGGCGGATCGCGTAGACCCCCTCATCCCAGAACCGCTGCGGGAACTGCAGGAAGACCTTCTCGAACGCATTCATCCTCAGCCGGCTCAGCGCACCCGAGACGGGCTCGGGCAGGGGAGGATCGATCGCGAACCCGGCCGACTGCAGTACGCCCACCGGCACCGACACGACGACGGTCGCCGCGGCGAACACGCCGGTCTGCGTCGTCACCGTCACTTCATCGGTCGACCAGTCCACTCGCGACACGACCTGCGCGAGGCGGATGTCCAAGCCGTCCGCGAGGCGTGTCGGCAGCCGGTCGTAGCCATCGGGGAACACCACCTCGTCACCGTCGATGCTGTCGTCATCGAGTCCGTGCGCGGCGAGATTTTCGATCCACGCGCCGTACTGCTCCTCGCAGCGGTGCTCGAAGTATTCGCGCACCCGCTGGGCGCGGTCGTCGTCCCAGCCCTGGGCCGCAAGCGCCTGCTCGGTCACGTCGCGGTACGAGGCATCCGGCGCCGACGACTCGATCACGCCGAGCAGGGTCTCGTCGACCGAATGGATGTCGTTCGTGAACCGGCGGGCGGCGGCATCCGTCAGGCGCGTGCCGTCGGGTGCGTAGTAGGCGATCGGGCGACTGTCGGGCTGATAGCCGCCGACCGTGAACTCGACGGTGCGCATGCCGAACGCCTCGGCTGCCGCGGCGACGGGGCTGTCGTCGACACCGTGGATCCATGAGGCGCCGAGATCGGTGGCCGGTCCGGTGCTGCGGTCGGTGTGAACCCGCCCGCCCACACGATCGCGTGCCTCGAGCACGATCACGCGGCGGCCCGCGTCGACGAGCAGGCGGGCGGCCGTCAGGCCGGCGACGCCGGCGCCCACCACGATGGTGTCGACCCGATCCATCTCCGGTCCTCCGCGGAGCCGCGTGCCGTCGCCGACTCAGGCGAGCGTGTCGGCGAGCGACGCGAGAGGCAGATCGTGCGCGGTGGCAACACCGGGGTTGACGACGGCGCCGGCCACGGTGTTGAGCCCGGCGGCGAGCCCGGCATCGGCGCGCAGCGCGTCCGTCCATCCACGGCGCGTCACCTGGCGGATGTACGGGAGGGTGGCGTTGGTGAGCGCCGACGTCGACGTGTTGGGCACGGCTCCGGGCATGTTCGCGACGCAGTAGAAGACGCTGCCGTGCACGGCGAACGTGGGGTCGGCGTGCGTGGTCGGGTGCGTGTCGGCGAAGCATCCGCCCTGGTCGACGGCGATGTCGACCAGCACCGAACCGGGCCGCATGCGTGCGACCATGTCGTTCGTCACGAGCTTCGGCGCCTTCGCTCCGGGGATGAGCACCGAGCCGATCACGAGATCCGAGGCCGTCACGGCGCGGTCGAGGTCGAGCGGATTCGACGCGGCGGTCTTGACGCGCCCCTGGAAATGGTCGTCGAGGTAGCGAAGCCGTTGCACGTTCGTGTCGAAGATCGTCACGTCGGCGCCCATTCCCACAGCGATGACCGCGGCGTTCGCTCCCGCCACGCCGCCGCCGATCACGGTGACCGTCGCGGGGCGCGTGCCCGGGACCCCCGACATCAGCAGGCCCAGACCGCCCGCCGAGCGCATCAGGGTCGCCGCGCCGACCATCGGCGCGAGCCGCCCTGCCACCTCGCTCATCGGGGCGAGCAGGGGCAGGCCGCCGGTGGTCCCCTGCACCGTCTCGTAGGCGATCGCGGTGACCCCGTCGGCGACGAGCCGCTCGGTGAGCGGCCGGTCGGCGGCCAGGTGCAGGTAGGTGAACAGCACGAGGTCGTCGCGGAAGTAGTCGTACTCGCTCGCGATCGGCTCCTTGACCTTCAGCAGCAGCTCGGCGCGGGCCCATACCTCGGCAGGGTCGTCGAGCAGCGTCGCGCCGGCGGCGGTGTACTCCGCGTCGGGCATCGACGAGCCCTCGCCCGCGCCGCGTTGCACGAAGACCTCGTGCCCGGTCGCGACGAGGTCGTGCACGCCCGCGGGCGTGAGCGCGACGCGGTATTCGTTGTTCTTCACCTCGGTGGGGACGCTGATCCTCATCGTGTGTCCTTTCCGCTCCGCCGTTGGAGCGCTGTCGGCTCCGGGTCGGAGCGCCGCTAGAAGGCCGGGCGGATAGCGCCGACCGCCTGACCGCTGCCCGAGACGGACAGCGGAAGCTTCGTCATGACCTCGGCCACCGCGGACGGTGCGAGGGCGCCGGCGCGCTCGAGCAGCCGAACGGCGACCGCCGCCGCGGCGCGTCCCGAGCCGTCGAGCATCTTGAGCGCCGCCGTGGTGCCGTCGGGGGCGACCATCACCATCACGCCTTCGGCTCCGGTCTTGGCGAACACGCCGAGCTGTTCGATCGCGATGGTGTCCGGGCGGCCCGGACCGTCGATGGTCCAGGGGTGTGCCCGGACGGCCTCGACGAGGGCGCCGGCGCTGCGGTGAAGGGCGAACGGCGAGGTCGTCGACGACGTGCCGATGCGGTGGATCGCCTTGGCGAGTCCGAACAGGGTCATCGCGTAGACCGGGGCGCCGCAGCCGTCTACCGCGGTCGCCGACACCTTCTCTCCGATCAGCCGCTCCACGACGTCGCGGATGTGGGCCTGAAGCGGATGCTGCGGATCGAGGTAGCCTTCGGGACTCCAGTCGGCGGCCCGGCACGCGAGCAGCATCGCGGCGTGCTTGCCCGAGCAGTTCATGCGGATGCGCGAGGGTTCGGCATGGTCGCGCACCATCTCGTCGCGCGCCGCCCGATCGCCCGGCCACGCGGGAGGGCAGCCGAGGGCGTCTTCACCGAGTCCTGCGGCATCCAGGATGTCGCGCACCACCGCGACGTGACGGTCGGTCCCCGAGTGACTGGCCGTCGCCAGTCCCAGCCGCTCTCCTTCGAGCGCGGCGCCCGCCGAGACGCACGCGAGAGCCTGCAACGGCTTCAGGGTCGAGCGGGGGAGGATCAGCGCGCCGGTGTCGCCGAGCTTCTCGGCGACAGTGCCGTCAGGGGCGATGACGACGGCCGTGCCGATGTGGCGCGACTCGACGAAGCCACTCCGCTCGACGACGGCGAGTTCGACCGCCGAGGCTGCGGGAAAGGTCTGCGGCACGGGGCCAGCCTAGCGCTGAGCGGCGCCGCGGCGCCGTGACAGACTGTTGCGCATGTGGGGTGAGCATCGATACTCCGTCCGGACGACCTGGACGGGCGATCGCGGCACCGGAACCTCCGGGTATCGCGACTACGATCGCGCCGTCACGGTGTCGATCGACGGCAAACCCGACCTGCTCGCCTCCAGCGACAAGCCGTTCCGCGGCGATGCCTCGCGATGGAACCCCGAGGACATGCTGCTGGCCGCCCTCAGCGAGTGCCACCTGCTCGCGTACCTGCACGCGTGCGTCGGCGTCGGCGTCGTGGTCGTCGGCTACGAGGACGAGGCGAGCGGGCTCATGGTCGAGGACGGCCGCGGCGGCGGCGCATTCCACGAGGTCGTGCTGCGCCCGACGGTGACGGTCGCCGACGCCTCGATGACGGATGCCGCGACGGCCGCGCACGCGCAGGCGAACGAATGGTGCTTCATCGCCAACTCGGTGAACTTCCCCGTGCGCCACGAGCCGACGATCCGCGTCGCGCCCGCGTCGCCCTGACACCGCCATCCCTCGACGGGGCAGGGGAGGCGGTGTGCTCAGCGCCGCTCGTGCGGGAGGGCCTGCTTGATGCGCTCGATCGTGCCGTGTGCGGGGGCCTCGTTGTAGGCGCCGGCGAGCTCCTGGCCGGACAGCGCATGGATCGCGGACATGATGTCGTCCGTGGCCAGGCGTCGGGCACGGCCCGAGGTCGCAGGACCATGATGGGACAGGTCGAGCGGCGTGCCGAACCTCACGGTCGCGCGGTGGCGCAGCGACGGCATCCGCGCGCCCACGGGCATGACCTCGGCGGTGCCGATGAGTCCGACCGGCACCACGGGCGCGCCGGTCTGCAGGGCGAGGAATGCGACACCGGTGCGTCCCTTGTACAGCCGCCCGTCGAGCGACCGCGTGCCCTCGGGGTACAGCGCGACCGCGCTGCCTTCCTCGAGCAGGCGGCGCTGCTGGTCGAGTGCGTCCAGCGCGGCTTGTCCGGCCCCGCGCTGCACGGGCACGGCACCGATCGCCGTGAAGAACCAGCGGGAGGCGGGCTTGTCGAAGTAGCTCGACTTGGCGAGGAAGTGCACGGGCCGGGGCGCGCCGACCGGGATCGCGATCGAGTCGATGAACGACAGATGGTTGCTCGCGAGGATCACCGGCCCGTCGCGCGGAACGTGCTCGCGGCCTTCGATGCGAGGGCGGTACACCAGCCGGGCGAGGGGTGCCACCACCCTGCGACCGAACGCGTACGCGAGGCCCATGCGGGTGACGGACGCGGGGGTCGCGTCACCGTCGGATGCCATCCGTCGAGGCTACCCGCGGACTCATGCCGACGGAGGCATGACGCGTTCCCAGCCGGGTCAGAGGAAAAGTGCGGAAAGATGGAGCATCCCGACTTCCGAATGAGGTTCTCCTGTGCGCTTCCGCTCTGTCGCCGCTGTGTCCGCTGCCGCTTTGACGGCCCTCGTGCTGGCGGGCTGCACCTCGACGGCCGAGCCGTCGGAGTCGCCGGCATCCGCCGACCCGTCCGTGTCGGATGCCGCGCTGTGCGAGGCGGTGGCTGAATCGGGGGAGGCGTCCGAGGCCGTCACCGTCGAAGGAACCGCCGGCGAACCGTCCGAGGTCACGTTCGAGTTCCCTCTCGACATCCCGGCCCTGCAGAGCACGGTGATCGACGAGGGCTCCGGCGACCCGGTCGAGGCGGGCCAGCTCGTGTCGTATGCCCTGTCGGCGTTCAGCGCCGACACCGGCGAGAAGCTCGGCGACATCGGCTACGGTGACACCCCCGTGCTGCCGGCGCAGATCTCGGCCGAGAACCCGATCGGCCAGATCATCGGCTGCGCCGCGCCTGGAGCGCGCGTGGTCGCCACCTTCCCGCCGTCGGACGCCGCCGGCGGCGAGGTGTACGTCTTCGACTTCCTCGGCGTCGTGCCGGACGCCGCGTGGGGCGAGGAGCAGCCGGCCGTCGAGGGCATGCCCACCGTCGAGCTTGCCGAGGACGGCACCCCGTCGGTGACGCTGCCCGACGGCGACATCCCCACCGAGTTCGAGAAGGCGACCCTCAAGGAGGGCGACGGCCAGGTCGTCGAGCAGGGCGACGCCGTGCTCGTGCAGTATCACGGCGTGTCATGGGACACCGGCGAGGTCTTCGACCAGAGCTGGGGCGGTCAGCCGTTCACGTTCTCGACGAACGGCGGGGTGGTGCAGGGCTTCGCCGACGCGGTGCTCGGCGAGACCGTCGGCTCGCAGGTGATCGCGATCCTGCCGCCCTCGGTCGCCTACGGCGAGGGCGAGATCAATGACGCCGACCTGACCGGCCAGACGCTGGTGTTCGTCGTCGACATCCTCGGCGTGCAGCCCGAATCGTCCTGATCGTTCGGCGCGTCGCGGCATCCGCTGGATAGGCTGAGCGGATGCGGCGCGTCATCGTCCTCGGTTCCACCGGGTCCATCGGAACCCAGGCGCTGGAGGTCATCCGCGCCAACCCCCGCCGGTTCGATGTGGTCGGTCTGGCCGCAGGCTCCGACCGGGCGCAGGTCGAGCGGCAGGCCGCGGAGTTCGACGTCGAGCACACCGCGCTGGGCGCCGACGAGGCGGAGCAGCTGGTCCGCGACGTCGACGCCGACGTCGTTCTCAACGGCATCACCGGGTCGGTCGGCCTCGGACCCACGCTCGCTGCGCTCGAGACCGGTCGCACGCTCGCCCTCGCGAACAAGGAGTCGCTCATCGTCGGCGGTGACCTCGTCACGGCGAGGGCCGAGCCCGGTCAGATCGTTCCGGTCGACTCAGAGCACTCCGCCATCGCGCAGGCGCTGCGATCGGGCGGGCGCAGCGAAGTGCGGCGGCTCGTCCTGACGGCGTCAGGGGGGCCCTTCCGAGGTCGGGCCCGCCATGAGCTCGTCGACGTGACGCCGGCCCAGGCGCTGGCTCATCCCACATGGAACATGGGGCGGGTGGTGACGACGAACTCCGCGACGCTGGTCAACAAGGGACTCGAGGTCATCGAAGCGCATCTGCTCTTCGACGTCGCCCTCGGCGACATCGAGGTCGTGGTGCATCCGCAGTCGATCGTGCACTCGATGGTCGAGTTCATCGACGGGTCGACGATCGCGCAGGCGTCGCCGCCGGACATGCGGCTGCCGATCGCGCTGGGGCTCGACTGGCCTGACCGCATCGCCGGCGTGGGGCGCCCGCTGGACTGGTCGTCGGCCACTGCGTGGACCTTCGAGCCGCTCGACGACGCCGCATTCCCCGCCGTTCGCCTCGCCAAGCAGGTCGGTCGCGCCGGAGGCACGTTCCCGGCCGTGTACAACGCGGCGAACGAGCAGGCCGTCGACGCGTTCCACGACGGTCGCATCGGCTTCCTCGACATCGTGGACGTGATCGAGCGGGTCGTCGACGCCCACGACGCGCCCGACACCCTGACGCGTCAGTCGCTCGCGGCGGCCGAGGCATGGGCGCGGGATGCCGCCGACCGCGCGATCGCGTCGTCTTCGTCCTGAGGACGTCCACGGCGCGGACACCCTGCGCGCGGACGGTTCAGGTCCAGGCGGTGGTGGGGTCGGACAGGGGCGTCTCGTCGTCGGGGTAGGGCACCGGCCAGGTGGGATCGGGCACGGGCCAGCCGGCGGCACGCAACGCGCGGCGGGCGAGTTCGCGCGCCGAATAGGGGATGCGCTCGCCGCGGATGTCGCGGTAGTCCTGGTGGCCCGGACCCGCCCAGAGGATCGCGTCACCGTCGCCGACCATCGAGACCGCCTCGAGGATCGCACGCTCTGGTGGTGAGAACTCGTGGATGTCGCCGTCAGGACGGGCGGCGCGCGCCCCCGCGAGCAGCGTGCGGCGGATCTGCTCGGGGTTCTCCCTGCGCGGATGGTGGTCGGTGACGATGAGGATGTCGCTGCCCTCGACGGCGGTGCGCCCCATGTCCAGCCGCTTGGTGGCGTCGCGGTCGCCGTCGGCGCCGACGAGCATGAGCACCGTGCCGGGCGTGACGCGCCGCACGGCGGCGAGGGTCTTCTCGAAGGCGTCGGGGGTGTGTCCGAAGTCGACGTAGACGGCCGGCCCGCGATCGCCCGACACCAACTGGGTACGGCCGGGCAGGTGGGCCTGGATGCGCTGCCCGTCGAGAGCGCGCGCGATGCGCTCCCAGTCGTAGCCCGCCTCGAGGATCATGACGATCGCCAGGCCCGCGTTGGCCGCCATGTGCGGCCCGATCACGGGCACCACGGTGGTCAGTGAGCGGCCGTCGGCCGCCGACAGGGTGAACTCGGTGCCCGACGGGCGCTCGTCGAGGATCGTCACCGTCCAGTCGGCGGCGACGTCGGGGTCGACGGCGATCGCCGGGGTGGCGATCGTGACGAACGGCACTTCGCTGCGCGCCGAGACCTCGGCGCCGGGTACCGAGTCGAGGCAGATGACCGCCCGCCGCGAGCGGTCGGGCCGGAAGAACGGGATCTTGGCCTCGAAGTACTCGCGCATGTCGGCGTAGTCGTCGAGGTGGTCGTGTGTGAGATTGGTGAAGCCGGCGACGTCGAAGACGATTCCGTCCACCCGCTGCCGGCTGATGGCCTGCGCACTCACCTCGACGGCGACGGCTTCGACCCCGCGCTCGCGCATGAGCGCGAACAGCGCGTGCATCTCGTAGGCCTCGGGCGTGGTGAGCCGCGACACGACGACCTGGCCGGCGATGTGCCGCTCGGCGGTCGACGAGAGCCCGGTGGTCACCCCCATCTGCGAGAGGATGCCCTCGAGCAGGTGCGACACGCTCGTCTTGCCGTTGGTGCCGGTCGTGCCCAGCAGCAGCGGCAGCTCGTCGTCGCGTCCGGTGCCGTAGACCCATGCGGACAGGTCGCCGATGATCCCGCGAGGGTGGTCGACGACCACGACCGGGAGGCCGCTGGTGGCGGCGGTGTCCGCGCCCTCGGCGTCGGTGACCACCGCGACCGCTCCGTTGTCCGCCGCGGTCTGGGCGAACTCGGCACCGTGGCGCAGGGCGCCGCGGGCGGCGACGAACACGTCGCCGGCACGCAGATCGGCCGTGGCGAGGGTGATGCCGGTCAGTTCGACGCCGGATGCGTCACCTCGCAGTTCGCCGCGGAAGCGGTCGACGAGGTCGTCGAGACGGCGTCGGGGTGGGGTTTCGGGGCGCAGAACCGGGGGGAGGTTCGCGGGTGGGTCGCTCTGCATGGCGTTCCATCTTCTCACTCGGAGAGTGGGATCGCCGTCGTCCCGGAGGCCGGTGGGACGACGGCGATCCTCGGGCGCTCCCCAGGCGCCCCTCTCGGGTCAGCTCTTGCGGGTGCGCCAGAGCGAGACGCCGAGTGCCGCGAGGCCGGCCACCAGGCCGCCGGCGGCAAGCCAGCGTGCGACCGGGTCGTCCGCCGATGCCGAGGCATCCGTCGCGTCCGCCGAGTCGGAGTGTCCGTCGGTGTCGTCCGTCGCGGCGTGGTCGTCGGTCTCCTCCGACTCCTCGCCGTGACCGTGGCCGTCGTCGGTGGCCTCGCCGACGGTCACGACCGGCGCAGGCGAGTCGAGGTCGTGCGGGTCCTCACCCTCTTCGGCGATCTCGACCCAGGCGTTCTCACCCTCGGTGCACGACTGCACCGTCGGGAACGCGAGCGTGCTGCCGGCGGTGTCCTCGCCGAGCAGCACGTCGAGAGCGACGCTCGCCTTGTAGCCGTCCTCGACGGGCGTGTCCGTGGTGTAGGTCACGCTCGTGGGAACGCCGTCCTCACCTTCCTCGACGGTGATCGTCCATCCGGCCTGCACGTTCGGCTTGACGCCCGCGACTCCCTCGGGGATCTCGATGGCGAGCGCCGTGGTCGGTGCGCCGTCGCAGCCGTGCGAGAACGCGAAGGTGAGCGTCGTGTTCGAGCCGGCGGCAGGCGTTCCCGGAGTGACGTTGACGTGGGCGGATGCCGCGAGAGGGGCTCCCACGGCGAGGGCGACGCCGGCGGCGATGCCCAGGCCGACGGTGAGACGGCTGCGGTTGCGGGCACGGGCGGTGCTGTGGGTGGTGGACATGGTGATTCCTTCGTCGTCTGTGCGCGGGCAGGCACGGCGGCCCGCCCAGGCGGAGGGGTGTCGCGTGCCAGGAGGGCACGGCGACGGGGGGATGGGGTCAGCGGGCGGCGAGCGCCGGCGGACCCCGCCGAGACAACGACGAGAGGGCGAGGAGGAAGGCGGGGGCGGTGACCGGCGCGGTCGTGGCCGCGAGAGGGCCGCCGGCGACAGGGGCCGCGATGGCGCCGATGCGTGCGAAGACCGACCGCATGCCCCGTGCGAGGGCGCGCAGCATCCGCTCGCCGGAGTAGAGCACGACGATGGTCGCTGCGGCGGCGACGACGTGCATCGCGGTCATCGACGCATCGGGTGCGACGGACGGACCCGAGAGCAGCGCGAGGGAGACGGCGCCGTGGTGGCCCGCGGGTGACGCGACGGCCGCCGTGCCGTGGCCGACGAGCGTGAACGCGACGTGCAGGAAGAGCTGCGCGATCAGCACCGTTGCGGCCACACGCCAGCCGGCGAGGCGACGGCCGGCCAGGAGCACAGCGAACGGCCAGGCCAGCAGCGCGACGGCCGCGACGACGCCGGGCGACGGTGCCGCGCCGCCGCCGATCGTGTGGGCGGCGGCCCCGAGGAGCACGGCGACGAGCGCACCGATCGCTCCGCGCGCGGCGCGGACCTGTCGTGTCGTCACGGCTCCTCCTGCGAGGAGGCTAGCCGATGCACGGGCCCGCGACCAACAATTCGCCGGCGAATGTCGTCACGGCCAACTCAAAGACTCGCGCGGGTACCGTGGGGCGTGTGGAGATCCTGCTCTTCGTGATCGGCGTCGTGCTGCTGGTCGTGGGCCTGGCCGTGTCGATCGCGCTGCACGAGCTCGGTCACCTCTGGCCGGCCAAGCGCTTCGGCGTGCGCGTCGGGCAGTACATGATCGGCTTCGGCCCCACGCTGTGGTCGCGACGTCGGGGCGAGACCGAGTACGGCGTGAAGGCGATCCCGCTTGGTGGCTACATCTCGATGGCCGGCATGTACCCGCCCTCTCCTGCGCAGCAGGCGGCGAGGGCGTCGGGGCAGCGCACGGGTCGTGCGGGCGGCGGATTCTTCGCGACGATGGTGCAGGATGCCCGCGCCGCCAACGACGAGACGATGACCGGCGACGACGACCAGCGCGTCTTCTACCGGCTGCCCGTCTGGAAGCGCGTCGTGATCATGCTCGGCGGGCCGATCATGAACCTGCTGTTCGCGATCGTGCTGTTCACGGTCCTGCTGTCGGGGATCGGGCTCCAGATGGCGACGACGACCGTCGCGTCGCTGGCCGAGTGCGTGCCCGCCAGTTCCACCTCGGCGTGCGAGCCGGGTGATGTCACACCGCCGTCGGTGGAAGCGGGCCTCGAGCCAGGCGACGTGATCCTGTCGATCGGCGGCACTCCTGTCGCGGACTTCGCCGAGGCATCCGAGATCGTGCAGGCGTCGGCGGGGGAGCAGCTGGCCGTCGTCGTCGAGCGCGACGGTCAGCAGCTGACGCTCACGGCGACGCCCGCCGCGATCACCGGTCAGCAGGTCGGAGCCGACGGCGAGACCGCGAGCGTGGAGGTCGGGTTCCTCGGATTCCGGCCCACCGTCGAGTTCGTTCGTCAGCCCGTCTGGGCAGGTTCGCAGGCCGCGGTCGAGAACGTCGGCGCGGTCGCCGGCATCATCTGGCAGCTGCCGGTGAAGGTGTGGGATACGGCGGCGACCCTCGTCACCGGCGACGAGCGCGACCCGAACGGGCCGCTCAGCGTCGTCGGTGCCGGCGTCATCGCCGGCGAGGTCGCGGCGGCCGATGCACCGATCCTCAACCGTGTCTCGGGGCTGATCGCACTGCTGGCCTCGCTGAACATCGCGCTGTTCGTCTTCAACCTCATCCCGCTGCTGCCGCTGGACGGCGGGCACGTCGTCGTGGCGCTGTGGGACGGCATCAAGCGCGTCTTCGCGCGGCTGACCGGGCGTCCCGAACCGAAACCCGTCGACGCCGCGAAGCTCATTCCCGTCACGTTCGTCGTGGTCATCGGGCTCATCGCGATGGGTGCTGTGCTGATCCTCGCCGACCTGGTCAATCCCGTCTCGATCTTCTGATCCGAGGTCGCGCCGAGCGGCGCGATCACCGATGTCGCGAGGGACGAGTCGCGCGGACAGGCGCGGCGAGGTACGGCTAGGCGCCGACGGGCGCGAGGGCGTGCTGCACCAGCCGCTGCAGGGTCGTCATGCCGTCTCGCGACAGGATCGACTCCAGGTGGCCCTGGATCGACGCGCAGCCTGCTCCCCGCAGCGCGAACACGTCGCCCGACCGCGGGTCGGCGGCGATCTGCACGTCGCCGATCGCCTCGGTGCCGGGCGCGACGCGGGCGGTGAACGTGTTGTAGAAGCCGATGGATGCCGGCATCCCGAACACGTCCACGGTCTTCTGCAGACCCTGATGCGGCCTGTCGAGGGGCACGAGCGGGATCCCGAGCGAGTCGGCGAGGATCTGGTGGCTGAGGCACACGGCCAACAGCGGGCGGCCCGACGCACGCCGATGCGCAACGATCTCGCGCATCCGTCGCATCCGGATGCTGCGCTCAGCCCGCGGGTCGCCGGGGCCGGGGCCGGCGACGAGCAGCTCGGCCGAGAGCACGTCGTCATCGGTCACCTCGCTCCACAGCGCGATGCGCACCGACAGACCGAGGTGTCGCAGCTGGTGGGCGAGCATCGTGGTGAACCGATCCTCGGCGTCGACGACCAGCGCCGAGCGACCCTCGAACGGTCCGCCGGGCTCGGGGTCCTGCGGGTTCATCCAGAACGGCGCGAGCCGGGTGTTGCGCGAGGCGAGCAATGTCGCGATCTCGGGGTCCGCGGCGAGGGCGGGGTGCGCCGGGGCGGGGGCGTCCGGGTCGGCGTCGGCATCGGCCGATACCTCGAGGGCGGCTTCCCGCTCGATCGCGCCGATCGCACCCAGGACCCCAGCGGCCTTGCCGTGGGTCTCGCCGACCTCGCCCGCAGGGTCGGAGTGTCGCACGAGCGTGGCGCCCACGGGCACACTCAGCCGACCGCCCTCGAGGTAGGCGGTGCGGATGAGGATCGGCGCGTCCAGGTCGTGGGTCGGCGCTGCGGCATCCCCAGCTTCGGCGACCGGTGTGAACAGTGCCGCGACGCCCGAGTAGTACCCGCGTGGGGTGCGCTCGTGGCGGCGGATCACCGTGCACGCGTTCTGCATCGGCGAGCCGGTCACGGTCGGCGCGAACATCGTCTCGCGCAGGATGTCGCGCGGGTCGAGGGTGCTGCGACCGCGCAGCATGTACTCGGTGTGCGTGAGCCGCGACATCTCCTTGAGGTGCGGGCCGGTGATGCGGCCGCCGTCGGAGCACACGGCGCTCATCATCTTGAGCTCCTCGTCGACCACCATGAAGAGCTCCTCTGTCTCCTTGGTGCTGCGCAGGAACTCGCCGAGCGTCTCGGCGGTCGCGCCGCCCGCGGGATGCCGGAACGTTCCCGAGATGGGGTTCATGGTGACGACGCCGCCTTGGGCACTCACGTGCGCCTCAGGGCTCGCGCCGACCGCGACGTGGTCGGCAGTGACGACCGCGAAGGTCCAGTAGGCCCCGCGCTCGTGCTCGAGCAGCGCACGGAACCACGTCAGCGCGGCCGTGCGCGCGTCGGCGTCGACGGCGGCACGGTAGTCGCGACGGATGACGAAGTTCGCCCCCTCGCCGCGGCCGATCTCGTCCGAGATGACGCGGCGCACGATCTCGGCGTATCCCGCGTCGTCGATGTCGAACCCGGCGTCGCGCAGCGCGATCGGTTCGGTGGGAAGCTCGGCCATCGCCGTCTCGAGCGGCACGGCGACATGTCCGTCGACGACGAGGCAGCGCAGCGGCGCAGCGTCGTCGTGGCACTCGAAACCCCGCTCCTGCACCTGGCGGTAGGGCACGAGGGCGAGCACCTCGCGGGGCGTGCCCGCGGCATCCGTCAACGGGATGTCGGCGAGCACGGCGACATCGATGACGTCGCCGGTGAGCACTTCGACGGTGCGCCCGTCACGGGCGATCAGGGCGAAGGATGCCGCGTCCGCGAGCGCTGCGGACAGGGTCGGGCTGGATGTCATCGCCGTTCTTTCCGGGATCGGGCGGTCGCTCAGACAGAAAGACCGCCACAGGGGCGGTCTTCGGGTTCGCGAACACACGCCTCAGCGGGCGGGCCACCACGTGAGGTTCGCGAACATGCGCCGAAACTATCACAGCGCGCGGGATCGGCTCGTCGCGAGGAAATGCGGGCGAACGAGTGATCGTTGTCCTCCGCGGGTCAGGCACCAGTCGTCGATGCGACCCCGCGTCGCGGGCGCGTGCACGATACTGGCCGTGTCGGCCGGACGAGGAGCTGCGAGTGAAGAACCTTCCCCTCATCGAGCGCTCGCCCGACCCCGAGCAGCCGCCGTCGCGCGGCGAGAAGCGCCCGTCGATCGCGGCCAGGATCGGTTCGCTCGGCCAGAACCGGCTGGGCGCGCTGCTGCTGGTCATCGCCACCGTCGTCGCGATCGTGTGGGTGAACCTCTCAGCCGCGTCGTATGAGGCGTTCTGGGAGACGCACCTGAGCATCGCGTTCGGTGACATCCACCTCGACTTCACGCTGCACGCGCTCGTGAACGACGCACTGATGGCGATCTTCTTCTTCACCGTCGGTCTCGAGGTCCGCCGTGAGTTCGCGATCGGCGAGCTGACGAGCTGGTCGCGCGCCGTCGTCCCCGTCGTCGCGGCGGTCGCCGGTCTCGCGGTGCCGGCGGTGATCTACCTGCTGATCGCGAACGGTTCGGGGTTCGAGCACGCGTGGGGTGTCGTGATCTCGACCGACACCGCCTTCATCGTCGGCGCGCTCGCCCTGATCGGTCCCAAGGCGTCGGGGCGCCTGCGCATCTTCCTGCTGACGCTCGCCGTCGTCGACGACATCGGGGCGCTCAGCATCATCGCGCTGTTCTACACCGCCGATTTCACGCCGATGCCCTTGCTCGTCGCTGCGGCCGGGCTCGTCGGCGTGTACTTCACGCGGTACGTGCCGAAGGGGCGCGGTCCGATCTATGCGACCCTCGCCGTGATCGTGTGGCTGGCCTTCCTCGCGTCGGGCGTGCACCCGACGCTCGCCGGAGTCGCGATCGCCCTGCTCGTACCCGTCTACCGGCCCAACCGGCGCGATGTCGAGCAGGCGCTCGAGCTGGCGCGCACGTTCCGCCAGTCGCCGAACAGCGAGTACGCCCGGGCGGCGGCGAACAGCCTGCGCGAATCGATCTCGATCAACGAGCGGCTCCAGTCCGCGTATGCGCCGTACGTCGCCTACGTGATCCTTCCCGTGTTCGCGCTCGCGAACGCCGGGGTCCAGATCAGCGGCGAGATCCTCGCCGATGCCGCGATGTCGCCTGTGATGTGGGCGATCGTCGCCGGCCTCGTTGCGGGCAAGTTCCTCGGGGTGTTCGGCTCGTCGGTGCTGGTGAAGGTGTTCCGGCTCGGTGAATTCGGTCCCGGCCTGACGCTCGACCGCATCGCGGGCGGCGCGGCGCTGTGCGGCATCGGCTTCACCATCTCGCTGTTCATCGTGCAGCTCGCGATCGACGACCCGGAAGTGCAGAACGAGGCGCGGGTCGGGGTGCTCGCGGCATCCGTCATCGCTTTCCTGCTCGCGACGGTCATCTTCCGCGTGTCGGATTCCCGGCGCCCCGACGACGACGCGGGTCACACGCTCGTGCGGCCCGTCGACCCCGAGCGTGACCATGTCTACGGACGAGCGGATGCGCCGCTCGAGATCGTCGAGTACGGCGACTACCAGTGCGAGTTCTGTCTGAAGGCTTCCGGCTCGATCGAGCAGGTGCGCGAGCAGCTCGGCGATCGGCTGCGGTACGTATGGCGGCATGCGCCGCTCGAGCGCTACCATCCCAACGCACTCGCCGCGGCCGAGGCGGCCGAGGCGGCCGGCCTGCAGGGCAAGTACACCGAGTTCGCGCGCAGCCTGTTCGCCGATCAAGAGCATCAGCTGCCATCCGACATCATCCGCCGTGCGCGCGAGCTCGGCCTCGACATCGACCGTTTCGAGCACGACCTGAGCTCGGCGAAGGTGACCGCGCGCGTGCGCGACGACATGCTCGATGCCGAGACGATGGACATCACGTCGGTGCCGACGTTCTTCGTGAACGGGGTGCGCCACACCGGGCCCTACGACGCGCGCTCGCTCATCCGCGCGCTGGAGCGCACCGCGGCGGTCGTCCCGGACGCTCAGCCCGGCCCGACCGGCGCGGCGTAGGCTGGAGGGGTGCCTGCAGTCAACATCGGGATGCCCCGTGTACCGGAAGTCCTCGCGCCGCGCCGCAAGAGCCGCCAGATCAAGGTGGGCAAGGTGCTCGTGGGCGGTGACGCTCCCGTCAGCGTCCAGTCGATGACCACGACACCGACGACGAACATCAACGCCACCCTTCAGCAGATCGCCGAGTTGACGGCATCCGGCTGTGAGATCGTGCGTGTCGCCGTACCCTCTCAGGACGACGCGGATGTGCTGCACATCATCGCCAAGAAGAGCCAGATCCCGGTGATCGCCGACATCCACTTCCAGCCGAAGTACGTGTTCCAGGCCATCGATGCCGGCTGCGCCGCGGTGCGGGTGAACCCCGGCAACATCCGCCAGTTCGACGACAAGGTGGGCGAGATCGCCAAGGCCGCGAAGGACGCCGGGGTGTCGCTGCGCATCGGCGTGAACGCCGGCTCGCTCGACAAGCGACTGCTCGAGAAGTACGGCAAGGCCACGCCCGAGGCGCTCGTCGAGAGCGCGGTGTGGGAGGCGTCGCTGTTCGAGGAGCACGACTTCCACGACTTCAAGATCTCGGTCAAGCACAACGACCCGATCGTGATGGTCAAGGCCTACCGTCAGCTCGCCGAGCGCGGCGACTGGCCGCTGCACCTCGGCGTCACCGAGGCCGGACCCGCCTTCCAGGGCACGATCAAGAGCGCCACGGCGTTCGGAATCCTGCTGGCGGAGGGAATCGGCGACACGATCCGCGTCTCGCTCTCGGCGCCGCCTGCCGAAGAGGTCAAGGTGGGCCATCAGATCCTGCAGTCGCTGAATCTGCGCGAGCGCAAGCTCGAGATCGTGTCGTGCCCCTCGTGCGGTCGCGCTCAGGTCGACGTGTACACGCTTGCCGACAACGTGACCGAGGGGCTCAAGGACATGACCGTGCCGCTGCGCGTCGCCGTCATGGGATGCGTCGTGAACGGGCCCGGTGAGGCGCGCGAAGCCGACCTGGGAGTCGCGAGCGGCAACGGCAAGGGGCAGATCTTCGTGAAGGGGCAGGTCATCAAGACGGTGCCCGAGGCCGAGATCGTGCAGACGCTCATCGACGAGGCGAACCGGATCGCCGCCGAGATGGGTCCGGACGCTCCGACCGGCACCGCGCAGGTCGTCACCACCTGATCGACCGCGCATGGGTGTCGCGCCGTACCTCGATCTCGCCGACACGGGGTTCGATGTCACGTCGGATTCGGTGCACGCCGCGCGGGATGCGTCGTGGTACGCCGAGACCCCGTACGGCTGGGCGATCCTTCGGTACGCCGAAGGGACGGCGCTGCTGAAGGACAGGCGATTCCGGCAGGGGAACGCGCGCTGGCCCGACCAGAACGGCATCCACGACGGCCCGTGGCGGCAGTGGTGGCAGCAGACGCTGCTGAGCCTCGAGGGCCAGGATCATCTGCGGCTGCGGCGTCTGCTCGGACCTGCGTTCCGCAACAAGACCATCGAGGCGATGCGGCCGCGGTTCCAGCTGCTCGCGAACGAGCTGATCGACGGGTTCGCGGCTGCGGACGCGGATGGCTGGGGTCGCGTGGAGTTCGTCACGCAGTTCGCCGAACCCTATGCCTCGCGCATCCTCTGCTATCTGCTCGGACTGCCCGACGACGAGTGGCCGCAGATCGCGCAGTGGGCCGACGATCTCGGCAAGTCGTTCGGCGTCCGGGTGCGCGACGATCTGCCGCGGATCGAGGCGGCGCTCGAGGGCTTGACCGGCTACATCGAAGAGGTGATCGCCGAGCGTCAGCGGCGCCCGCAGGGCGATCTGGTGACGACCCTGATCCAGGCGCACGAGGACGGCGATGCGCTCTCGCGTCGCGAACTGAGCGTCGCGCTGGTGTTCCTCGCCTTCGCGGGCATGGAGACGACGCGCAACCAGCTCGGGCTCGCGCTGCAGACGCTGCTCGCCCAGCCCGACCAGTGGGCGCTGCTGGGAGAGCGGCCCGAGCTCGGGACGCGGGCCGTCGAGGAGATCATGCGCGTGAACCCGACCGTGACCTGGGTGACCCGTGAGGCGATCGAGGATGTCGATCTGAACGGCCTCCACGTGCCCGCGGGCGGGATCGTGCAGGTGCTCTCGCACGCGATGGGAACGGACCCCGAGGCGATGGGGTCGGTGGGGGCGGCCGCGAGGATCGACCTCGCGGTGGACGACCGGCCGCTGCACAGCGGCTTCGGTGGCGGCATCCATCACTGCCTCGGTCACTTCGTCGCTCGGACGGACATGTCGGTCGCCCTGCCGCTGCTGGCACGACGGATGCCTCGCGCCGAGGCCGATGGACCGGGGGAGTGGCTTCCGGTATCGGGGAACACGGGACCGGTGCGGTATCCGATCCGGTTCCGGCCCGCGGTCTGAGCCGGCTGCGTGCTCGGCCGCGCGCATCCGGCCGCCGCGCGGCCATACATTCCCCGGTGATTCGAGCTTGCAGAGGTCACGGAACGATCACGTTCGCCGAAGGGCGTAATCTATCGGCCATCACCGGGAGGGGCCGTGAAGCGAGGACACGCGAAGCACGTCATCGGCGAAGACGAGCAGATCGCCCGCTATGCGTATGTGCTGGGAAACGTGCCGTCCGCCGTCGCGGACAGGGCTTATGCGGCCGCCTTCGGCCGACTCTCACCGGCACAGCAGGAACAGATCACCAGCGGGTTGCGCGACCGACTTCCGGAAGGCGCTGTCGGAACGACTCCGCTCGATTGTGAAGCGTTCGCGACGTCGATGCGCAGTCTCCACGCGCGCCACGCGATCGTGACCACTCCCGGTGCGGCGGCGCTCGCGGCCGCCTTCGTCGCAAGCCCGCCGATCGTCGCCTACTTCACGACGGGTGCAGGGTCGGTGGGGATAGACGAGCAGCCGCCGTGGTTGCACGAGCTCGCCGGCCACGAAACGGCCCCGAAGGACGCCGGATGGCCCAGTCGCTTCGGACACCTGGAGCGCTGGGGGTGATCGCCGAGCTCGCTCGGCATCGATCCGGGCCCGCCGCGCGGCGCCACGAGGCTGTCCGCGTGGCGCTGCTCCGAGCCGTCGTGCTGTCGGGACTCGGCGCGATCGCCGTGCTGGCGGCGGCCGGCCGGGTGATTCGGTTGCTCGATGGCGACGATCCTCGCGAGGACCGGGCCGTACGTGCGCTCCAGGACGCGCTCGGCCACCGACCGGGCGACGGCGACGCGGTCGGCGCGACCGCCTCCGCGCAGTCGGGCGAGCCGCGCGAGATGCTCGACGTGCTCACGGCACCACTGTCGTGGTACTCGGGCGTGCCGCAGACCATCGCGAACGGGGCGATCTGGTGCGGGGCGACCTGGCTGCTGACCCGCGACCGGCGTTCGGCGATCGCGCCTGCGACGGCGCTCGCCCTCGAGACCACGTGCTTCGTGGCATCGGCGGCGCTCGTTCGCCGGCCACGCCCCGACCGGGTGTGGCGCCCGGAACAGCCGCACGCGACGTCGTCGTTCCCGTCGGGGCACACTGCTGCGGCCTTCGCGCTCCACGGCACCCTGGCCGACCTGCTCGACCGCCACGGCGCTCGCGGCGCCCGCCTCCTCGGCCCCATTCTCCGGTACGGGATTCCCGGAGCGATCGCGTTCTCGCGCGTCTACCGCGGCCAGCACCACATCTCGGACACGGTCGCGGGCGTCGCCCTCGGGGTGTGGAGCGCCGGGGTCGTGCGACGAGCGATGCTCTCGTCGTAGGCAGGCTCAACCGCCCGGCGCCTCCGGGCCCTGGAAGCCGCCGTCCTCTGCCCCGCGCGCATCCGCCGCGCGCGCGATGAGCACGGGCTCCTGGTCGAGGCAGAGATCGATGACGCCGCGGAGCAGCCCGCCGACGCTGGTCGAGCCCAGCAGTCGGTAGCGGTCGTACTCGCCGAGCGGAGCCATCGCGGCAAGTTGCCAGGCCGACTCCACCGGATCGTCCGAGAGCTCCGAGCCCGGATCCCACCGCGCCTCGTCGAGCACCGAGGCGAGCGTCGCGAGGCGGCGCACGACGCGCTCGGCTTCGCCGAGGAGCGGTGCGAGCGCATCGTCCCATTCGAGGGCGGCGATCGGCGACACCTCTGCCAGCGGATGCGGGTCGTCCTCGAGCCACCGGTCGATGGCGATCCGCTCACCGCCGACCGCGATCACGTGCAGATCCGCAGCGCCCGCGTCGATCCGGAGCACGCGCGCCCTCACGCCGATCTCCGCGCGTTCGTCTCCGCCGCCGGCTTCGTGTCCCCGCTCGATGAGCACGACGCCGAACTCCGGACCCTCCACGTCGAGCAGCCGGCCGATCATCGTGAGGTAGCGGGGCTCGAACACCCTCAGTGCGAGCGGCGTGTACGGGAACAGCACGCTCCCGAGGGGGAACATGGCCACGGGGTCCATGACCACCAGTCAATCAGCCTGACGCTGCGCTGGCGCCGCTGCCCGTACTCCGCCGAGGTCATCCTCCCTTCGGAGGCGACGCACCGATGGGGACGTCGCCGATCTGGTCCTCCGGCAGGTACATGATCCAGTCGATCACCATCCGGGTCTCGGTCGGCGTCGTCGCGTCGGGACTCCCGGGCCACACGCCGCCGACAGCGAGACTGAACAGCACGTGCGTCGGAGCATCGAAGACCCAGCGCCCCGGCAGCGGCACATCCCACTCCTCGACGTCCATGACGATCCGATCGTCGACGGCGAGGATGACCCGGCCCGGATGCTTCTCGACGGTGTACACGTGGAAGTCGTCGGCGAGAGGCGCAGGCATGTTCACTCCCTCGTTGATCGACCAACGGTCGGTGCGCCCGGTGGGGCCGTGCAGGTGGTGGACGCTGCGAGAAGTGTCGTTCGGAGTCTCGACGACGTCGATCTCACCCGCTGCCGGCCACCCCACCGTGTCGATCGAGTCGCCGAGCAACCAGAACGCGGGAAGCAGACCCTGCCCCTCGGGCAGCTGAATGCGAGCCGACAGCCGGCCGTAGGTGAAGGACCATTTGTCGTGCGTCGTGAGGCGCCCGGAGGTGGGAGTCGAGCCGTCGGCGGGCACCGTCGCGGTGATCACCAGATTCCCCTCACCGTCCAGCTCGACGGCCTCCTCCGTGTACTCCTGGAGTTCCTCGTTCCCCCATCCGCCCGCCCCGGTCTGAATCGACCACACATTCCGGTCGGGTGCGGCCCCCGCAGGGCCGTCGAAGTCGTCGAAGAGGATGTCGCGATCGCCGTAGCCGCCGGTGAACGGCGGCACCCCGGTGGTCCACCACTGCACGCCGAGCACGACGGCGATCGCCGCCACCACGGCGACGGCGGCCAGCAGGAGCCACCGCCCGCGCGTGCGGCGCGGGGGCTGCGGGCTCACGGCCGGCCGGCTCACGGTCGTCGCGTTCACTCGAGCAGGCCTATCGGGTCCGCGCACATCAGCGCGCACGCGGCCTCGAGGCCGGCGCGGTCGAACAGGGTCGCGTCGAAGCTCATCGACACGTGCAGGCGACCGCGCAGGAACGCGGTGAGCGCGGTGACCCCGTTCCGCCGCGCCGGATCCACCGACACGCGCAGCATCCCGCCCGTCGGCATCGCCCAGGGGAGCGGCTCGAGCGTGCGCAGGAACCCCATGTCGCTGACGATCGGAGTAGCCGCGGAGGGGACCGACACCGACCTGTGCCGTCTCCAGGGGGCGGTGGCCACGCCTACGGCGAGAGCCGCCAGCGGCCGCCCCAGCCGCAGGTCGCGCGAGAACCGGGCTGCGGCGGGGACGACGCCGCCGCCCCCGCGAACGGGGTGGCCTGTGACGAAGTTCGCCAGCGTGGACCTGCCCGACGGCAGGTAGCGCCGCAGATCCACCAGGATCGACCCCTCGTCCGAGACCGGGATCCCGACCCGGTCGAGCGCGGCCCGCAACGCGAACAGCATCGCCACCGAAGGCGGGACCTTGCGGTGACTCCACGCAGCGAACGCGCGGAACGTCTCGCTCGTCATCGTCCCCGACACGAGGTCGAGCGACGCCCGCTCGCCGGGCACGGTTCCGGCGGCGGGGGATGGGCGCCGCTCGTGCCAGCGATCGCCGACCAGCGAGGCGACGCGCCTCGGGTGGCGTGCGAATGTGTTCCACAGTGCGGATTCGAGCGGGTGCTCGTCGCCGGCGTTGGTGAAGACCGCGGGCGTCCCACGACCGGCGAGCACGGCCGACGTGAGCATCGTGCCGAAGAAGCCGTCGCCCAGGCGGTGGTCGATGCACAGCGAGGCGCGATCCTCGCCGAGGAAGACCGTGAAGCCGAGGTCTTCGCGGGCGATCTCGCGCAGTCGCGGCAGGCCCTCGTCCCCGGTGTACTCCTTCGGCAGCTCTCTGACCGCACGCTCCGCCTGCTCATCCAGCGCGGTCGGATCGAACCGCCATCGTCCGCGTGTCACCACTCGACCGGCACGGGCGTGAGCGCCGGCCCCGAGGACGTCCCGCACGGCTCGGACGACGACATCGCGGGAGGGCACGACGATCGGCGAGAGTTCGACGCTGATCCGCACGCCCTCGGCGAGCCTGTCGGTGGCGCTCAGCCGCCCCGAGGCGACCCGCGCGGGAAGGACCGGGGGCGCGACATCGCCCCGCGCCTGGGCGCGAGGACGTTGCACGATCGCCATGGCGTCACACGTCCGTCATGGCAGCGGCGAGATCGGGGGCGAACTCGAGCGGCAGGTCGAGTCCGTCGAACCACGTCGCCGCGTAGCTCGTCAGCTTGCCGTTGGCGTTGTCGATGGCGATCACGCGCCTGCCCATCTGGAGGGCCAGGAGCATCGCGTGCAGCCGGTCCGTCACCACGGTCTCGCCCGGTGTCAGCAGTGCGATCCCGGTCCGCAGCCGTTGCGCGGCGTCGGCGAACCACCTCTCGGTCGAGCGGTTCATCGAGCGGGTCACGGCGCCTTCGACGATGGTGCGTCGCGCTCGCTGTCGGACGCGGTCGGCGAACGTGAGGGGCGGCCAGTCGATCGCAGCCGGGTGGGCGGCCGGGAGCGCGCTCTCCTGATCTCGGCGCAGCAGGCACACGAAGCCTCTCGTCGGCGGCTCGGCCTCCAGATGGCCGAGCATGTGCACGCTGTCGGGGGCGAGCATCGCCTGTGGAACGAGGTCGCACACCGAGGCGAGGGAGTCCTCGTCGCGGACAGCGAGACGCAGGGTTCGCCGCGTGGCCATTCGCGCCGCGAACTCCTCGCGGTCGGCGGCGCTGCCGAAGTGCACCGACTGCGGAAGCTGGATGAGCTCGGTGTCTGCCCTGAGGCTCTCGGACAAGAGGTAGCGATGCCCGCTGTGCTGCGGGTAGAGCCCGCCGAAATTGCCGCCGCCCTGGATCGCGACGGGGGTCGTGGATTCGTAGACGCGCGGCGAGAGCGTGCGCCACGAGTAGGTGGCATCGATCTCGATCCCGGCACGTCGCCAGAACTCGGCCTGGCCGAGTGCGATGACCGAGTCGCCGATGTTCTCGTAGTCGGGGAAGTCGGTGAGGACCAGTCGTTCGATTCCCCGGTGCAGCCGGCTCAGAGCCAGGAAGGATCGTCGCCGCATCTCTTCGATCGGGTCGGCTAGCGGACCCTCGAACCGCGTGTTCTCGATGGGTAGGGTCATGGGGCCTCCTCGACGTGGCGGGATCGTGAGCGTGCGGACACGGACGCGCGCAGAATCTCGCGCCCGCCGGCGTCGAGCGCGAGGAAGTAGTAGACAGCGCCCGCGCAGACGGCCCAGACGGCCGCGAACACCGGGATCAGCGGGAGCGGGGGATCGAAGAGACCGGCCAGGTAGAGGAGCACGGCCAGCGGTGCGACCGTTCCGAACGGCAGAAGAAGACAGCGCACGGCGAAGTCGCGCGCCCGCAGCCCCAGTCGGCGGAGGGCGATCAGCACGTACAGGGGCTCCAGCAGCAGCACGGGGAGGGTCAGACCCACCGCGATTCCGGGGAGCCCGAGCATCGTTCCCAGCACGGCGGCCAGTGCCGTGCCCGTGACGGCCCAGATCACGTGCAGCACGGCATACCCCCGCACCGACCCCTGCGCCACGAGGATCGGGACGGCGAGCAGATGGTTGTTGTTGGCGAACATCGAGATCAGCAGGATCTGCGCGACGATCGCGGCAGCGGCACCTTCCGGCCCGAGCCAGGCGGTCATGATCGCGGGCATGAACACGAGTGTGGGGACCAGGACGATCGTCATCAGCATGTTCGCGAACGTCGTCCCCCTGACGTAGAGCTCCGCGACGGGGGTCCCCGTGGCGCCACCCTCCCGCATCGACGCCGTCGGCAGGACCGCCGTCGCGAGCGACCCTGTCACCTCCTTGACCAGGAGGTAGATGCGCTGGGCGGCCGCGTACAGCGCCGCGAAGGCGATCGGCATCAGAAGCGCCGTCAGGATTCCGCCCACCTGCATGATCACGACCCCCGCGATGTCGAGCACCATCAGCTGTGAGCTGACACCGAACAGCTCGCGGAAGACGCGCCACCGGAAGTCGCGCGGGCGTGCGCTGATCTCGGGGGCGCGCAGACGCCGCAGCACATAGGTCGCGACGCCGAAGCCGAGGATGGCCGTGACGTCGACGATCGCCACGGCGACGATGCCCAGATCCGCCCAGCACACGCCGACGGTGACGAGGATGCGGAACACGGCGACGCCGATCAGGAGGTAGTTCACATCATTCAGCCGACCGACGCCCGCAAGGATCTGGCGATTCGACGCGAAGACGAGGGTGAGGAACACGTTGACCACCCCGAGGACGCACAGCGCCCATGCGGTCGGCGTCAGATCGTCGTCGAACCGGGCGTTCGGCACGACGAGGGCGAAGGCCGCGGCCGTCGCGCCCGCGAGGAGGAACGCGGCGATGACGAAGAACACGGTGCTCGCCGAGGCGATGCTTCGCATTCGGGTGACGTCGTGCGAGGGCACCGCGACGCCGATGAAGCGTGTGGTGGCCCCGCCGATGCCGAGGTCCTGCTGGAAGAGCGAGCCCACGGCGACCGTCAGCACATAGAGGCCGTACGACTCCGCGCCGAACGCCGTGAGGACGACGGGCAGCAACGCGACGTACGCCACGAGCGACGCGAACCTCGCGATGTACGTCGTGACGATCGCGCTCGCCAGTCCGCCCGCGGCCGCCGGGCGTCGTCGTGTGGCACCTCGCCGAGTACGACTCACGGTGGGTGCAGTGCTCGTGCCCATGTCAGCCCCGCCCGACTTCGCGGGAGCCCGAGCTCAGGTCGAGCCGGTAGACGAGCGTCTCATCGGACTCGTAGTCGAGCACCCAGCGCGCGTCGTCGTTCAGGAAGCCCTCGAAGCGCTCCAGCGCACCGTCGGGCAGAGTCCCGTAGTAGTTGCTGTAGTCGCGCATCTGCTGGGTGATGACCACGAGCGCCGGACGCTGTTCCCACACGAGGCTGTCGGTGAGTCGCGTGACGCGGCGCGGATCGGCGAACTCCTCCTGCTCCCACCCCGGCCATGACGTCAGCCACATGTCGATGCCGCTGTCGAACAGTTCGTTCGCCCGCACGAACTCGACGTACTCGGCCACGATGCGCCCGGGAGCGCCGGGGGCGACCCCGATGGTCAGCGTCGCCGGATCCTCGTGCGTGAGGATGTCGGTCGTGAGGGCGACCGACTCGAGCGTGACGCGGTTGGCGAACCAGCCGCCGTACGACGTCTGGATCGAGGCGACGCACACCAGAGCGACCAGCGCCGTCGCACCGACGCGGACGAGGTTGCACGCCCGCGTGGCGCCGCCCTCGAGCATCCGTGTCAGCCCGGGCGCCAGGATCAGCATGCATCCCGGTATCGAGTACAGGAAGACGCGGAAAAGCGCCTCGCCACCGTAGCCCTGGCCGACCAGGATCAGCGCGGGCGAGAAGGCCACGACCGCCGGGACGAGCGTGTCACGCCACGGCTCGGCGCGGCGCAGCAGACGTCGCACGATGATCGCGACCGCGGACGCCCACACCAGTCCGGTGATCGCACGCGCGACCCACGAGTTGAACACCTGCCCGCTGCTCGGATCGCCGAGCGCCTCGCTGCTCGCCGAAGGAGTGAGGATGTTGCTCAGGATGTCGAAGTTGAGCAGGTCGCCGAAGGTCGTGACCACGCTCAGGTGCATGAGCAGGTAGCCGACGGCGATGGCCGCGAACACCGCGACGATGTAGCGAGGTCGGATGCGCCCGAGCACCGTGAGCAGCAGCACCGCGGCGAGGATCCAATAGGGCGTGAGCTGGTGCGTCACCACGATGGCGCTGAAGATGAACACCGCGACCCAGGACGCCGCCGTGCTCCGCGTCGAGGCGAGCACGAGCGCGACGACCACGATGCCCAGGGCGAAGCCGAAAGCCTGCGGTGAGAGGTAGTCCTGCCCTACCCAGTTGACCGCCTGCGCGCCGAACGCGGCGACCAGCGCCGTCGGGATCGTGAACCCGAATGTCCGGGCGAGGTAGTACACGGCGCCGGCGAACGCCAGCTGCGAGCCCACCGTGAACCACTGCGCGATCACGATCGTCTCCGCGCCCGTGATGGTGCCGACCCAGGCGATGAACGAGAACATGCCCGGCCAGTGATGGTAGATGCCGGCGGTGAGGTCGACGCCGCCGAAGCGTTGGATGTAGTCGATCGGCCCGAAGTGCTTGTAGGTCCACGAGTACAGCGGTGCGTCGGTCGACACGGCCGTCGGCAGCCGCATCATCAGCACGGTGACGACGAGCGTGAGCCACGCCGTGCGCAGCGCGCCGGCGGCGATGGCCACGCAGAACGCGACCGCGACCAAGGCGATCGAGAGGGGGAACAGCGGGCTCGCCGCGGCCACGAGTCCGAACAGGTGCCACGGTGCGTCGCGCAGCGACGGGACGGCCAGGATCCAGCAGATCGAGGCGAGCAGCAGGAGGATGGCCGCCGGTGCCCATCGCGCCCGGGATGCCCGAGACGAAGCTGCCGTCGTGGTCGGCCGGACGCGGGCAGTGGTGATCGTCACGCGCGCCTCCTCAGTCCGAACGAGGTGGCAGCGCCGAGGCAGGTCGCCGCGGCGATCGCGAGCAGCGAGAGCGAAGGCGCCCACCATTCGAGATTCACGAGGGCCGTGGTCAACAGGATCGCGGTCGACAGGCCCACCGCGGGAACGACGATGGGCGCGAAGCCGGCGGGGAGGGGAACCCACGCTCGGAGGAGTGCGCCCGGACCGATGAGCACGAACGCGGCCAGGAACACGAGCGACAGACCTGCGGGCAGCGGCAGCAGGGCGAGCAGGCCCGCCAGACCTCCGATGGCGGCCAGGAGGGACCAGGTGCGACGCTCGAGGACGGATCCGCGGGACCGCGGACCGTCCAGCGTGCCTGCCGCGCGCTGCGCCCGGCGCTCCGCGAAGTACGCGGCCGGACCCCCGGTGATGCTCCCGAGCTCGAGACGGCCCACACCCGCGGCCTCGTCGGCCACCGGCGACGGGTCGCCGTCGACGTTCGACATCCGCTTGTTGAGCAGGCGGTGCACCGCGCCGGGGGCACGGACCAGCGCGGCACCGAGCATCCGCGGATCGAGGGCGACGGTCGTCGCCCACGCGCCGAAGCCTCGACCGTACCCGATCGCCTGCGATTCGAGCGCGGCGAGATCGTCGCGGTGACGGTGCCACACGACGGCATCCGGAGCGACCGCGATCGACCGGCCGTCGTAGAGGATCCGCACGAACATGTCGAGGTCTTCACCGCCTTTGGTGCGTGTCCCCGCCCCGAGGGCGGTGTCGAAGCCGCCGAGTGACAGCATGTGGTCGCGACGCACGGCGAAGTTCGCGCCGGTGCCGAATTCTCCGACGCAGAACGGGAACATCGGCAGGTCGGCCGGCGGCTCGCTCATGCGGTATACGCGCCCTGTCGTGAGCTTCGACCAACTCACGCGCGAATCGAACCACGCCTGTACTCCGTTTCGCAGCTCGCCGCTGGGGACGACGCCCGTCACGCACCCCACGTCGTCGGCCCGAACGAATCCGGCGGCGATCGCCCACAGCCATTGGCTGTCCACGATCACGTCGTCGTCGGTGAAGGCGACGATGTGCGACGACGCGGCGCGCAGTCCGGCGTTGCGCGCGTGCGAGAGCCCGGGCGCATCTTCGCGCACGTACCGGAAGTCGTCGAACTCTGCGGTCACGAGAGCGAGGGTGTCGTCGGTCGACGGCGCGTTGTCGACGACGATCACCTCCCTCGCGGGGTAGTCCACACCCGCGATCGCGTTCAGGCACTCCCGGAGTAGCGCGCCGCGATCCCGCGTGCACACGACGACGGTGATGGGCTGCGGCGCGGCGGGGGCGGCGGGTGCGGGCAACGGCACCTCCGCGACGGCGGCGGCGAGCGCGGCGGGATCGAGATGTCCGTCCGAGATCGGCAGCGACACATACCCGCGCACGGCGCCGTGGTCGCGCACGAGCAGTCGGGCGCGATCGAACTCTTCGCCGGCTTCGAGCACGATACGATCCGGAGCCGGAGAGAGCGCGGATGCCTCGACCAGACCCACCCACGTGGCGTGCGCCCGGTCTACCGGGCCGTGAAGAGGCATGGCGCAGGCCAGGGTGAGGGCGGTCATGCGGGCGCTCCTTAGGCGTCGACGACGAGGTGGCTGCGGACGCGCTGTCGGGAGAGGCCGATCCCGCCCACGATGGCGAGTGCGGCTGCGCCCGACGTGACGGCGATCGCCGCCCCGAGGGCTCCGAAGTGCGGAACGAGCACGAACACGGCGGTCAGCAGGATCGCGACATACGCCGCGTTGCCCGCCAGGACGGGCAGGACCCGGTGCTGTGCGCGGATGAGAGCCGACCAGATGTCGTACCCCGGCCGCAGCGCGCTCGCTCCGGCGAGCAGGCCGACCACGGCCATGCCATAGAGCGGGGGGTATCCGCGTCCGAGCAGCGCGAACATCACAGGGGTCACGAGCGTGGCGACGATGCCCAGCACGCCGACGGCGATCGCGACCCGCACTGCGTAGCCGCGAGCCAGGTCCGCGCTCGGTGCGGACGCGCCGACCGCGTTGCGGGCGAGCGCGGTCGCAACGGCGACGCCGACGAGGTCGAGCGCGACGCTGAACTGGAACGCGATCGCGAAGATCGCGCCTTGGGCGGGGGACGCCAGCTGAGTCACGAGGAACGCGAGCGACAGGCCGGCGCCCAGCACGACGCCGACGGCGATCGCATTCTGCGCGGTGAGTCGCCGCAGCGATCTCGCGAGCCGGGGATCCCAGGCCCGCGAGCCGCCGCCGACGGCGTCTTCACGTCGCAGCGCGCGGGGGACGAGGATGCCGAGGCTCAGTACCGTCATGCCGGCTGCGGGGATGATCGTCGCCGTGACCAGTGGTTCGGGCACCGGCGCCGACGCTGAGGCGAATGCCACGAGCAGGCCGAGCTTCACGAGCGTGGCCGTGCCGTTGACGATGAGGGTCCCGCGGGCATCGGACGCGCCGGCCAGCGCCTGCGCCTGCACGTTGAACATGGCCCACGCGATCGTGCACACGGTCACGATGACCCACAGCTGCGCCGGGGGTCGTCCGGTGGGCAGCACGATCGCCGCGAGGAGTCCGGCGGCGTTCCCGGTCACCGAGGCGAGGACCGCGGTCGTCACGCATGCCCGGCGCAGGGCCTCCCTCGCGGCTGGTCCCCCGAGCGGAAGCATCACGACCAGTGCGCTCCCCGGACCGTTCGACGCGAGTGCCGCCGCGGCCATCACCACGGCGAGAATCGATGCCTCCACGCCGAGCTGGGTCTGGGGGATCCACAGCGCGGCGAGAAGCCAGAACACGAGTCCCGAGCCGGAGGTGGCTGCGAATCCGCCCGCGAGCCACAGGGAGTCTCGGGTCACCCGACGCCGGAGCGGCGCGGCCGCTTCGCGCGCGCTCGGGGCGACCTGCTCCACGGACATCACGCGGCGGCTCCGATCGCGAGCTCATCGCGCACGGCGCCCGGCTGGATCTGTGCGGCCAGGCCACGGACATAGCCGAGCGTGGTCGCGCCCAGGCAGAGCACGATGGCGGCTGCGCCCCGGAGCCGGCCGGCGCGGAGCTCGCGAGCGACGCCGGCGGGGAGTACCCGTCGGGCGTACACCGACTCGTCCGACAGCGCATCTCGGCGGCCGATCGTCCGCGCCAGGGCCGCCTTCGAGAGCCCTTCGCACCACCCGCGGTGCACGACGTACTTCATCGTCGTGCGATCTGCGCTGACATGATGCCCGACGGTGGCCGTCGGCTCGTAGCGGATGATCGCGCCGGCATCCTGCTGGCGAAGTCTGATGCACGCCTCGGTCTCTTCGCATCCGATCGGTCGACGTCCCACTCGACCGGTGTCGGGGTTGAAAGCGCCGATCCCCACGAGCGGTGCCCGCCGGAAGGCCATCGAGCACCCCATGACGTTCCGGACGTCGGCGGATTCCTGAGGCAGACCGCGGTAGCTGCAGCCCACGACCCAGAGCAGCTCGGGCGGGAGGACCGCGGGAGTCGCTCCCGGCCAGATCGGTTCGGCGCTTCCGCCGACGGCGACCACCGCGGGGTCGGCGAAGGGTGCGACGAGCGTCGCAAGCCATCCGGGACGGGCGTAGGCGTCGTCGTCGAGGAACGCGACGACCTCGGCGGTGGTCGCGTTCAGTGCGGTGTTGCGCGCCGCCGACAGGCCCTGACGGCCGCTGTTGGCCAGTACCGTCGCTTCGGGCCACGCCCGACGCGCGCGCTCGAGCAGCTGCGGGTTGTGGTCGATGACGAGCACGGTGTCGTGAGCGGGCTCCTGACTGCGCAGAGACGCCATGGCGAGCGCGAGCTGGTCCCAGCGATCGAGGGTGTAGGCGCAGACCACCACGCTGACGGAAACCATGATCAGCCGATCGACGAGACGGGTTCCTCCACAGGCGCGGAGGAGGTGACGCTGCGCGTGACGTCCGCCCGCGCCGACGGTGTCGGCTGCGCAGCGACGTGGGTGACCGCGCGGCGGCGGCCGGATCGCTTCATCCGCTCGTCCAGCACGGTGCGCAGGACCCGCAGTCCGTCGCTGATCGCGTGGAGATTGCTCTCGCCGTGGATGCGGGGCAGTTCCACGCTGGGCACCTCGACGACCCGCATGCGGTTCTCGGCGAAACGGCAGTTGAGAAGCGTTTCGATCTCGAATCCATCCCCCCACAGCATCTGCCCTTCGGCACCGGGGATGTCGACGTCGGGGAGGTCCAGGCTCGGCACGATCCGACGCCAGAAGGCGTTGTAGCCGTAGCAGAGGTCTGTGTACCGGGTACCGAGCAGCACATTGGTGAGCAGGTTGAGGAACTTGTTGCCGAGGTTGCGATGGAACGTGATGTCCTCGCTCGAGCCGCCGCGCATGAAGCGGCTGCCCTTGCTCACGTCCGCCCCCGCGATGAGGGCGTCGACGAATCGCGGGATCTCGTCCGCATCCGCCGAGCCGTCCGCGTCGAACATCACGATGATGTCGCCGGTCGCGCGCTGGAAGCCGCACACGAGGGCGTTGCCCTTGCCGCGACGGGTCTGCGTGATGACGTCGACCGAGGGGCGCACGCGGCGTGCGACCTCGGGCGTGTTGTCGACCGAGTGCCCGTCGACGACGATGATCTCGTGCACGTCCGGCAGCAGGGGGAGCACGACCTCGAGGTTCTTCGCCTCGTTCCGTGCCGGGACGATGATGGAGATGGTGGGTGCGGTCTGAGAGCTTGACATCGGTACGGACCTTTCGATCTGAGGGGAGCGGAGCTGGTGATGTGGCGGTGCGGCGGGCCCGTGCAAGCGCCCGTCGCGGCGATGCGGATCCTTCGTGCACCCCGGTGTCGCTTCCTCCGATGGAGGTGTCCGATGGGGCTCTGTCAGTGGTGCGGTAGTGCTCTGGTTCGAGCGTGGGCGCGCGGTGTTACACCCAGATGAACGCGCCGCCAGAGTCGTGTTAACGCGACCGATTCGGTGTCCCCTCTTCGGGGGACACTTGGAGGATCAGGCGCTATTGTGTCCTCCATTAGGGGGACATTTGGAGGATCGTCACAGATCTTCCGACCCTCGCTCGAGATCGAACGATGATGGTCGGTCGACATCACACGGAGTCCCCGTCAGGGGTCGATGGGCCGAAGGGGATCACTGTGGCCAAGAAGACCAGAGCGGTCGAGAGTTCCTCCGACCTCTGCTCGTGCGGGCACGCTCGAGAGGCCCACGAGCACTATCGCCGAGGCACGGAGTGCTCGATCTGCGATGCTCGGACCTGCTCGTCCTTCTCGCTCGCGACGGTCCCCGCATACTCCAAGACGGGCTGACGCCCTCGCGCGCGGCGCGGCGGCGGCGCCTCAGAGGTTGCGGCGTGCGTCCGGGTCGTCGGCGAGTCGATCGGCTTCGCGTGCCACGGCTTCCTGCTCCGCTTCGCTCAGCGGCGGCAGGCCGACTTCATCCGCCGGGATGCCCGCGTACGGGTCGGCTCCGGGGAACTCCTGGCTGAACGAGCCTGCGACCCCTCCTCCGGGGGGCACCTCGTCGCCGGCGGCGCCGAGCAGCGTCTCCTCGCCGGCTTCCTGCTCGGGTACGTCGTCTCCGAGATGCTTCCGGTGCCACTCGCCGCTCATGTCCACTCCCACTCGTACCGACAGCGCCACATCCGCATCATTCGCGGAGTGTGCGTGAAGTCTACGACCCCGCCCTCGCAGACGGCGCCGATCCGGCGAACCCTGCGCTCACTGCGGGAAGAGATTTCTCAGGTCTAGTGTCATATCCGGGCTTCGCCGTTCGTGGACTGTTCAGGCGACGAAAGCAGGTCGCCACGACCGACGAGCCGCGACACGGCTCTGCCGAGAGGAGACGACAATGCCCAAGTACCTGATCGCGTTCAACGACGAGTGGGTGCCCGTGCACACCCCCGACGAACTGCGCCGAAAGGGCGAGGCGTCGCAGGCCGTGCTCGCCGACATGAGGGAAGCGGGCGTCTTCCTCTATGCCGACGGTGGCATCGACGCCTCCACTGCGGTGTTCAGCGTCGTCAGCAAGGGCGGCGAGCCGGTCTTCACCGACGGTCCCTTCGTGGAGTCGAAGGAGCACCTCGGCGGCTTCACCGTCATCGAGGTCGCCGACGACGAGGCTGCGCGCCACTGGGCGGGTCGGCTGGCGGTCGCGCTCGACTGGCCGCAGGAGGTGCACCGGTTCCCGTCCGACATGGGCGAGATCATCGAGCGGCATGCGGCCGAGGCCTCCGACCCAGCCCCGCGGGAGTCGTGACCGGCACCCGCGTCGAACAGGCTCTCACCCGCGCCCACCGCGAGGAGTGGGCGCGGGTGGTGGCGAGCCTCGTCCGGCGTTTCGGCGACCTCGACCTCGCGGAGGATGCCGCGGCCGAGGCCTACGTCGTCGCTCTCGAGCGGTGGCAGCGCGACGGAGTGCCGCCCAACCCCGGCGGGTGGCTCACCACCACCGCGACGCGGCGGGCGATCGACCGGCTGCGCCGCGAGAGTCAGCGGCACGACAAGCACCAGGCGGCGCGCATGCTCGTCGATGACAGTCCGCCCGAGCCGGTCGGCGCGGTCCAGGACGACCGTCTGCGGCTCTTGTTCACGTGCTGCCACCCCGCGCTGGGGATGGAGGCGCGGGTCGCGCTGACGCTCCGGCTCGTCGGCGGGCTCACCGTCGCCGAGATCGCGCGTGCGTTCTTCGTCGCCGACACGACCGTGGCGCAGCGGATCACGCGCGCGAAGGCGAAGATCGCGGCCGAGCGGATTCCCTACCGGATGCCGTCGGCGACCGACGTGCGGGAGCGCCTCGCCGGTGTGCTCGCGGTCGTCTACCTGGTCTTCAACGAGGGATACCTCGCGACGGCGGGCGACGACCCGGTGCGCGTGGACCTCACCGACGAGGCGATCCGACTGGGCCGCATGCTGCGAGACCTGCTCCCCGGCGAGGGCGAGGTGAGCGGTCTGCTGGCACTCATGCTCTTGTCGGATGCCCGGCGCGCCGCGCGCGTCTCGCGGTCGGGCGAGCTGGTCACCCTCGAGGAGCAGGATCGCGGCGCGTGGGATCGCGTGCTCATCGCCGCGGGTCACGCTCTCGTGCGCGAGAGCATCGATGCGGTCGCCGCGGGCGGGCCCCCGCCCGGCCAGTACCAGCTGCTCGCGGCGATCAACGCGGTGCACACGGATGCCGCATCCGCCCGCGACACGGACTGGTCGCAGATCGTCGCGCTGTACGACCGACTGCTGCGGATCGACGGCTCGCCGATGGTGCGGCTCAACCGCGCCATCGCCGTCGCCGAGCTCGACGGGCCCGACGTCGCGCTGGCCGGGATCGACCGACTGACGGACGCGCTCGACGGCTATCACGCCTTCCACGCGGCCCGCGCCGACCTGCTGCGGCGGATCGGGCGCAGCGCAGAGTCGCGCTCCGCCTACGACCGGGCCCTCGCCATGGTGGGCAACGCCGCCGAGCGGCGGTATCTGACGCGGCGGCGGGACCAGATCGCGCCGTGAGTCAGTGCAGCGTGCCTGCCGGGGTGGCGGCATCCGTCGGCGTCGCGAGAGAGGTGCGCACGGCGATCGTCAGCGCCGTGGCGATGTCGGCCAGCGGCAGCTCGGGCTCATCGGCGGGCGCCTGACCCGTCGCCCACGGCACGTGGATGAACCCGGCGCGCAGGCCCGGACGCCGGGCCGCTTCGTCGAGCGCGACGAACGAGACGTGGTTGCACACATAGGTGCCGGCCGTGTGCGACAGGGTGGCCGGGATGCCGGCATCCGTCATCGCCGCGACGATCGCCTTGACGGGGATGCTGCTGAAGTACGCAGGGGGAGAGCCGTCGACGCAGGGCACGTCGATCGGCTGCGCACCGGCGTTGTCGGGGATGCGCGCGTCGATGAGGTTCACGGCGATGCGCTCGGGGGTGACAGCGGCTCGGCCGCCGGCCAATCCGGTGGCGATGACGATGTCGGGGGAGTGCTCGGCGATGAGCGCGCGCAGGCGCTCGGAGGCTCGCTCGAAGGCGACCGGCAGCACCGCGGTGACCAGGGTGTCGGGCCCCTCCCACGCCGACGCCACGAGGTGGACGGCTTCGCCCGACGGATTGGCGGCGTCGCCGCCGAACGGCTCGAACCCGGTCAGCAGCACGGTGGTCACGATCACTCCCAGAGGCGATGGTACGCGTTGATGGCGGGCTGCCCGCCGAGGTGCGCGTACAGCACGGTCGAGTCCGCCGGGATGTCGCGCGAGGCGACGAGGTCGATGAGGCCGGCCAGCGACTTGCCCTCGTAGACCGGGTCGGTGATCATCGCCTCGAGCTGTGCCCCGAGCGCCATCGCCTCCATCGTCGAGGCCACCGGGATGCCGTAGAGGTCGCCGGCCCATCCCCCGAGCACCTGGATCTCGTCGTCGCGCACGTCGCGGCCCAGCTCGATCAGCTCGGCGGTGTTGCGCGCGATCCGCGCGACCTGATCTCGGGTCTTGTCGAGCGTGGCGGATGCGTCGATGCCGAGCACGCGGCGCTTCGCTCCGGTGAGTTCCTCGAGGGCGGCGAAACCGGCGATCATGCCGGCGTGCGTCGAGCCGGTCACGGTGCACACCACGATGGTGTCGAAGAACACGCCGAGCTGTCGCTCCTGCTCGGCGACCTCGAACGCCCAGTTGGCGAAGCCGAGTCCGCCCAGCGGGTGCTCCGACGCACCGGCAGGGATCGGGTAGGGCGTTCCGCCGGCGTCCTCGACCTCCTGCAGGGCGGCCTTCCACGAGTCGCGGATGCCGATGTCGAAGCCCGAGTCGTCGAGCCGGGAGTCGGCTCCCATCATGCGGGAGAGCAGGATGTTGCCGACGCGGTCGTTGACCGGGTCGTCCCAGGGCACCCACTTCTCCTGCACGAGTCGGGCCTTCAGGCCCAGGTGCGCCGCGACGGCGGCGACCTGGCGGGTGTGGTTGGACTGGTACCCGCCGATCGACACGAGCGTGTCGGCGCCGGAGGCGAGCACATCGGGCACGATGTACTCGAGCTTGCGCACCTTGTTGCCGCCGTACGCCAGCCCGCTCGAGACGTCCTCGCGCTTGGCCCAGATCTCTGCGCCGCCCAGGTGCTGCGTCAGCCGGTTCAGGTGCTGCAACGGGCTCGGCCCGAACGTGAGCGGGTGGCGGGGGAACTCGTCGAGCTTCATGTGCGTCCTCGGATCGATCACGGGTCGGTCGTGGATGGATCACCGCGACAGTACCAGCATGCAATATATTGCCCGCGTTCGCGGCGTCCGTCGAATCCGAGCATCGGCATCCGCCCGCGTAGACTCGTCGCTCGTGGTCACCCGTCTGTCGCACTTCTTCCTCCGCACGCTCCGCGAAGACCCGGCTGACGCCGAGGTCACCAGCCACCGACTGCTGGTCCGTGCCGGCTACATCCGCCGCACGGCGCCCGGCATCTTCTCGTGGCTGCCGTTGGGGCTGAAGGTCAAGGCGCGCATCGAGGCGATCATCCGCGAGGAGATGGCGAACGCAGGCGCCTACGAGGTGCACTTCCCGGCGTTGGTCCCCGCCGACCCGTACAAGGAGTCGGGTCGCTACGACGCCTACGGCGATGGCATCTTCCGGCTGAGCGACCGTCGAGGGGCCGACTACCTGCTCGCGCCGACCCACGAGGAACTGTTCACCCTCCTCGTCAAGGACCTCTACTCGTCGTACAAAGATCTGCCGCTGGCGATCTACCAGATCCAGGACAAGTACCGCGACGAGGCGCGTCCGCGCGCCGGACTGCTGCGCGGCCGCGAATTCACGATGAAGGACGCCTACTCGTTCGACTGGAACGACGAGGGGCTGGATGCCTCGTACCAGGCCCAGCGCGACGCCTACGAGCGGATCTTTCAGCGGCTCGGACTCGAGTACGTCATCGTGCAGGCCGACAACGGCCTGATGGGCGGCGCGCGCAGCGAGGAGTTCTTGCACCCCACGCCCGTCGGCGAGGACACGTTCGTACGGTCGGCGGGCGGGTATGCCGCGAACGTCGAGGCGTTCGAGACCGTCGTGCCCGAGCCGATTCCGTTCGACGGCCTCGGCTCGCCGGTGATCTTCGACTCGCCGAACACGCCGACGATCGCGACGCTCGTCGAACACGCCAACGCGCATCTGCCTGTTCCCGCGCCCGGGATCGCCGGGCCCGCCACCGCCGACGCGACCGCGTGGACCGCCGCGCACACCCTCAAGAACGTCGTGCTCGCGCTCACCCACCTCGACGGCACCCGCGAGGTCGTCGTCGTCGGCATCCCGGGGGACCGAGACGTCGATGACAAGCGCGTCGAAGTCGCCTTCGCCCCCGCAGCGGTCGAGCCGGCGACGGACGCCGACTTCGAGGCGAACCCGCTGCTCGTGCGCGGCTACATCGGTCCCTGGTCCGAGACCGGCGCGATGCTCGGTGAAGAGTCGGCCACCGGCATCCGGTACCTGCTCGATCCGCGCGTCGTCGACGGCACCGCGTGGATCACCGGTGCCAACAGCGACGAGAAGCACGTCCACACGCTCGTTGCGGGGCGCGACTTCGCCGGTGACGGATTCATCGAGGTCGCGTCGGTGCGTGCAGGCGATGCGGCGCCCGACGGCTCCGGCCCGGTCGAGCTCGCGCGCGGCATGGAGATCGGACACGTCTTCCAGCTCGGACGCTTCTTCGCCGACACGCTCGGGCTGAAGGTGCTCGATCCGAACGGCAAGCTCGTCACGGTCACGATGGGCTCGTACGGCATCGGGGTCACTCGCATCCTCGCGATCCTCGCTGAGCTCAACAACGACGAGAAGGGCCTGGTGTGGCCCGCATCGGTCGCGCCGTTCGATGTCCACGTCGTCGCGACGGGCAAGGACGCCGCGGCGTTCGAACTCGCCGAGTCGGCGAGCGCCGAGCTCGAGGCATCCGGGCTGGACGTCCTCTACGACGACCGGCCGAAGGTCTCGCCGGGCGTGAAGTTCGCCGACGCCGAGCTGGTCGGCGTGCCGCGCGTGCTCGTGGCGGGCCGCGGCGCCGCCGACGGCCAGGTCGAGCTGTGGAATCGCCGCACCGGCGACCGCGAGACCCTTCCCCTCGCCGAGGCGCTCGCTCGCCTCACCGCGTAGCGGCACCGACTTCTCTCACAGCAGTTCGACGTCGTCGCCCGCCGTCGCGCACCGAGCCACGGCGACGAACCCTGCGTCCACTCGGATGGCCCCATCCGTTCACCCCGCGGTCGCCGCGATTTCGGCGTGCGCCGAGATGCTGTTGCAGACCACGACGCACGACCATCGGGCGTTGACGACTGCATCCTCGGAGGGCCGCCATGAGCATCATCGAAGACCGTACGCCGCTGCCCATGGCCGACCACGTGCGCGGCAAGCGTTCGGCCGTGACCTGCCAGTTCAAGTGCGCCAACGCGTGCGTCGGTCCGGAGTGCAACTCGTCGTCGAACCCGCACTTCCGCGACATCGCCTCGGCCGCACTGTCGCGCCGCGCCATGCTGGGCCTCGGAGCCGCGGCGGCATTCTCGGCGACCGTCGCGGCGCTCGGCGGTTCGAGTGCTCCGGTGTCTTCTCCCGTCGCGGCCGGCAGCGGCGGCGCGGGCGCTGCCTTCGCGAAGCCGAAGGCCCTCGGCCCGCTCGCCTTCGAGCCGATCGCGCCCGTCGCGCGCACGGTCGACGCCTTCACGGTGCCGACGGGATACCGGTGGGAGCCGATGATCCGTTGGGGTGACCCGCTGTTCGCCAAGACGCCGACGTTCGACTTCTCGGCGCAGACCCCCGAGGCGCAGGCGCAGCAGTTCGGATACAACTGCGACTACCTCGACATCATCGCCGACACCAACCGACGGACCGGCGTGCTGGTGTGCAACCACGAGTATGTGAACCCCAACATCATGTTCGCGCCGACGACGGATGCTGCAGAGCTGCAGCGCCGCGGCGAGATCTACAAGATGGCCCAAGGCTTCACTGTCGTCGAGATCGAGCGCAGCCGATCGGACGTGCGCTGGAGCTACGTCGTGGGCGGTCGCCGCAACCGCCGCCTCACGGTCGAGTCGGCATTCGCGATGACCGGGCCGGCCGCCGGGTCGGATCTGCTCAAGACCGCCGCCGACAACACAGGTCGCAAGGTCAAGGGCACACTCGGCAACTGCGCGGGCGGAACCACCCCGTGGGGCACCGTGCTGTCGGGCGAGGAGAACTTCAACGGCTACTTCGCCTGGGCCGCCGACACTCCCGCCCAGAAGCGGTACCAGTCCAGCGCCACCACGACGACGTCGACGGGGTGGAGCTCGTACGACGCGCGCTTCGACGCCCACGACCCCGACTACGTCAACGAGCCCAATCGCTTCGGCTGGATCGTCGAGATCGACCCGCAGGATCCGAAGTCGACTCCGCGCAAGCACACGGCGATGGGTCGGATGAAGCACGAGGGCGCGAACGTCATCGTCGCCGAAGACGGGCACGTCGTCGCCTACATGGGCGACGACGAGCGAAACGACTACCTGTACAAGTTCGTGTCCAAGGGAACTTTCGACCCGCGACCGGGCAACGGCGCGCGCAAGAAGAACATGAGCCTGCTCGAGGAGGGTGACCTGTTCGTCGCGCGGTTCTCGGGCAATTCGCCCGCCGGGCAGATCACGGGTACCGGAGCGCTGCCGGCCGACGGACTGTTCGACGGGTTGGGAGAGTGGGTGGCTCTCACTCGAAACGGGGAGAGCGCGGTTCCCGGCATGTCGATCGATGAGGTTCTGATCTACACGCGTCTCGCGGCAGACGCGGTGGGGGCGACCAAAATGGATCGTCCCGAAGACGTCGAGCCGAATCCGGCGACCGGCAAGGTGTACGTCGCTCTCACCAACAACTCGCAGCGCGGCTCCGCCTCCGCCCTCGACGAGGCGAACCCCGTCACCGGCAACCGGTACGGTCACGTCATCGAGCTGACCGAGACCTCCGGCCAGACCGGTACCACGTTCGGCTGGAGCATCCTGCTGCTGTGCGGTGACCCGGCCACGTTCGGCAACGCGTACTTCGCAGGATTCCCGGCCGACCTCGTGTCACCGATCTCGTGCCCCGACAATCTCGCGTTCGATTCGGCGGGGAACCTGTGGATCTCGACCGACGGTGCGCCGAGCACCATCGGCTACAACGACGGTCTCTTCCTCGTACCGCTCGAGGGTGCCGAGCGCGGCCGCGTGCAGCAGTTCCTCGCGGTGCCGCGCGACGCCGAGACCTGCGGTCCGGTGATCCACGACCAGGAGGGTCTCGTGTTCGTCGCGGTGCAGCACCCCGGCGAGGACGGCGCGGTCGGAGCGCAGACCTCGCTGTTCCCCGACTACGGGTCGAGCGCGCCCGGCGATGTGCCGAACGCGCCGCGACCCTCGGTCGTGCAGGTGTCGAAGATCTGACGGGGTCAGAGCCGCGCGTAGCGTGCGCGGGCGAAGCAGTACACGCCGTAGGCGATCAGGCCGACTCCCACGGCTCCGGCCAGGAACGGGCCGCCCGGCACGCCGAGCAGAGTCTGGAACGCCTGGTCGAGGCCGCCCGCCTTCTCCGGGTCGAACTGCACGGCGGCGACGACGAGGAGGATGCCGACGATGCCCAGCGCGATGCCCTTGGCGACGTATCCGACCACACCGAGCGTCGTCACCGACTTTCCGACCGTGCCCCCGGGCACGGAGAGATCCTCCTTGAACTTCTGCGTGATGCCCTTGAAGACGAAGTAACCGCCGACTCCGACGACCCCGAGACCGACGGCGCCGAGGATGAGGGGGCCTCCGGGCAGGCTGAGGAGCTGTGCGCTGAAACTCTGCGTCGACTGGTCGCCGTTCGGATTGCCCCCCATTGCGATCGTCGCGGCGATGAAGCCGAGAGCGATGTAGACCACCGCGCGGCCCCAGTCCGAGAGACGATGAGCCCATTTCTTGGCGGTGCTCTCGCCTCGGGCGATGATGCCTTCGGTGATGTAGTACAGCGCCAGCGCCCAGACTCCGACCGCGATGACCCACAGCAGGAAGATGCCTCCCGGTGCGTCCGCCACCGTCTTCAGGGCGCCGTTCTGATCGGCTTCGCCGCCGGCGCCGCCGATGGTCGCGACGAGTACCAGCACTCCGATGAGGATGTGGACCACTCCGTTGGCGGCGTAGCCCGCACGGGCGAGGATGCGAACGGGCTTGCTGTCGCCGACTTCGCGGGCTGCGTGGCGCGTGGTGGTTGTCATGTCGCGAGAGTACGACCGCGGGCCCGCACCGGTGAGGGTATTGACGCGGCTGGTGCGGCCGTGGCAGTGGCTATTCGCCGTGCGGCGCTCCATGCAGGTGATCGCGGTGCTTCTGGGCCTGGTGCTTCCTGGTCGTCACGTCGATCGGACCCGTGACGGACAGCTCGTCCTCCCATACCTCGATGCCCTCGACGCCGGGCAGGCGGTCGCGGGTGAAGACGGGGTCGCGGCCCTCGCGGCGCTGCGCGGTGTAGTCCTTCAGCAGCCTGAACGCGATACCCGACAGCAGGGCGATCGCGACGAGGTTCACCAATGCCATGAGGCCCATGGCGCCGTCGGCGAAGTCCCATACGACGTCGACCGACAGCAGCGCTCCCGCGCCGACGGCGAGCACCGCGAAGACGCGGTAGCCCGTCAGCACGCCGCGGCTCGGCGTGATGAACTCGATGTTCGACTCGCCGTAGTAGTAGTTGCCGAGGATCGAGCTGAACGCGAGCAGGAACACGACGATCATCAGCAGGACGTTCGCCCACGCTCCGAGCGAGTCGGTGACCGCGCTCTGCGTGAGGCTGATGCCGCGCTCGGCGCCGTTCACGTCCGGAACGGACACGAGGATGATGAACGCAGTGATCGAGCACACCAGGAACGTGTCGAAGTAGACGCCGAGGGACTGCACGAGTCCCTGCTTCACCGGATGCGTGACGGCGGCGGTCGCGCCCGCGTTCGGCGCCGAGCCCAGTCCCGCCTCGTTCGAGAACATGCCGCGCTTCACGCCGGTCAGGATGATGTAGCCGAGTGTGGCGCCGACCACTTCGCTCACTCCGAACGCCTGCGTGAAGATCCGCGCGAACACGGCCGGGATCTGGTCGATGTGGATGACGACGATCGCGAGCCCCATCAGAAGGTAGACCAGCGCCATGATCGGCACGAGGAACTGCGTCACCGAGGCGATGCGCCGTACGCCGCCGAAGATCACGAGGGCCATGAGAACGGCGAGCGTGATGCCCGTGGCCCACGGCAGCCATCCCGAGACGTCCTCGCCGAGTCCGCCGGCGACCGTCGCCTGGATCGTGTTCGCCTGCAGCGAGCTGAAGGCGATGGGGAAGCAGATGATCAGGATGACCGCGAACAGCACGCCCATCCACCGCGCCTTGAGGCCCCGCTGCATGTAGTACGCAGGGCCACCGCGGAATCCGTCCTGGTCGCGCGTCTTGAACAGCTGGGCGAGCGACGACTCGATGAACGCCGAAGCGGCACCGATGAAGGCCATGAGCCACATCCAGAACACCGCCCCCGGGCCACCCCACGCGATCGCGGTTCCGACGCCCGCGATGTTCCCGACGCCGACGCGGGACGCCGCCGAGATCGTGAAGGCCTGGAAAGCCGACACCGACTGGGGTTCGCCCTTCTCATCGCGCGGGGTCTTGTCGGTCAGAGTGCGGAACATCTCGGGGATGAGCCGGAACTGCACGACGCCCGACCGGATGGTGAAGTACAGCCCCAATCCGACGACGACCGGCAGCACGATCCAGGTCCACAGGTTGTCGCCCCACGTCAGGAGCCAGGCGTCGATCGCTTCCATCGGCTCAGTATGTCGGCGCGCCGCTCGTGGCGACAAGAGTCCTCACGGCCGGCGCGCCTATCATGTGCGGGTGAAGCGGGACCCTCGCACTCGACGTCTGCGCCTGAGCGCATTGCCGGCGCTGCTGGAGTCCGCTCCCGCGTGGCTACGCATCGTCGCGGGCCTCGGACTCGTGCTGCTCGGAGCCCTCATGCTCACGCGGCCGCTCTCGTCGGTGATCCTCCTCGGTGTCTACGTCGCGCTGAGCGCGATCATCTCGGGGATCGCCGAGGTCGCCAGCCGGCACTCCTCGGCGACGTGGGTCACCCGCGTGTTCGCGGCGGCCTGGATCCTTCTCGGTATCGCCGTACTCGCCTTCCTCGGACGCAGCCTCGACATCCTGCCGGCGGCGCTCGCCGCGCTGCTGATCGTGGGTGGACTGGCATCTTTGGGCGACGCCCTCTCGGGCGGGACCGTCACCGAGCGCATCCTCGCGGCGGCGTGGGGAGGCAGCCAGTTCGTGTTCGGCATCCTGGCCCTCGCGTGGCCCGACGTCACGGTGCTGCTGGTCGCGATCGTCTTCGGTGTCCGCACGATCGCGTTCGGCGGTTCACTGCTGTTCCGCGCGATCCGGGAGCGCGCCCGGCCGAGCCCGCTCGAGGAGCACACGCGCGAGGTCGGCCGCCGACGCTCCTACATCACCGGTGCCGCTCGCATCGTGCTCGCGGTGATCCTCGTCGTTGTGTCGGTCGGAGCCTGGGCGGTCAACGACTGGCTCGACGAGGGGGCACCCGTCGTCGACGCGTTCTACACGCCGCCCCGCGATGTGCCGACGCGACACGGGATGCTGATCCGCTCGGACGACTTCGCCGGCCGGGCGCCCGACGGTGCCGAGGTGCGCCGCATCCTGTACACGACACGGACGGCCCTGGGCGAGCCGGCGGTGGCCAGTGCGCTCGTCATCTCGCCGGAGGATTCGCTGCCGGGACTTCGGCCGGTCGTCGCGTGGAACCACGGCACGACAGGAGTCGCGCGCGGGTGTGCGCCGAGTCTGCGCGAGGAGGCGGCGACCGGGTGGATGATCCCCGCCGTCGACGACGCCATCGCGCGCGGCTGGGTCGTGGTGGCATCCGACTACTCGGGACAGGGCGCACCCGGGGTGTTCCCCTATCTGATCGGCGTGGGCGAGGCGCAGTCGACCCTCGACGCCGTGCTCGCGGCCGACCAGGTCGAGGGCATCGCCCTGTCGCCGGAAGTCGCGGTGTGGGGGCACAGCCAGGGCGGCCACGCCGCACTGTGGGCCTCGCAGCTGGCGGACGACTACGCCGCCGAGCTCGACATCGTCGGCACCGCGGTGCTCGCACCGGTCTCGGACCCCCACGCTCTGGCCGAGGCCATGGTGACGGGCGAGCCCGACGCGCTGCTGTCGATCCTCACGTCGTGGGTGCTGGTGCCGTATGCCGACACCTATCCCGACGTGAATCTCACCCAGTACGTGCTGCCGGGAGGGCGCACGATCGTGCGGGAGATGACCCGGCGCTGCCCGAGCGAACCCGGCGTGATCGTGTCGGTCGCCGCGGCGCTGGGCCTCAGCGAGGACCAGCCGCTGTACACCGGCGACCTCACCGCCGGCCCGCTCGGCCGGCGCCTGCAGGAGAACGCCGCCGTCGGCCCCTGGCCGTCGCCTCTGCTCGTGGCCTGGGGCGATGCCGATGAGGTCGTCCCGCCGCGGTTGCAGGAGGAGTTCGTCGCATCCCTGTGCGCATCGGGGGAGCAGGTGCGCTGGGTGCGCTATGCCGGGTACAACCACCTCGAGCCCCTGCAGCCACCCTCGCGGTTCCTGCCGGTGCTGCTGAATTGGACCCAGGCCAGGTTCCTCGATCGGGATACTCCCGTCGACGACTGCATCCGGTAACGTTGTAGGGTTCCGGCGCGCCGCGCCCGCCGGTGAGAGCTGAATACGGAGGCCATCGTGGATATCGATCTCGGACTGCTGAAGACGATCGAGCGGGAGAAGGACATCCCCTTCGACGAGCTCGTGCGGATCATCGAGCAGGCCATCCTGACCGCTTACGCCAAGCACAGCTCGCCCGACGGAGAGCTCCCCGAGGGGGCCCGTGCCGAGCTCGACCGCAAGACCGGACACGTCGCGATCTTCGTGCCCCTCACCGACGACGACGGTGCGGTGATCGGCGAGGAGGAGACCACCCCCGACGACTTCGGTCGCATCGCCGCCTTCGCCGCCAAGCAGGTCATCAGCCAGCGCCTGCGCGACATCGCCGACGACGCCGTGCTCGGCGAGTTCCGCGGCAAGGAGGGCGACATCGTCGCCGGCGTCGTGCAGCAGGGCCCCAACCCGCGCATGGTGCACGTCGACCTGGGCACGGTCGAGGCGATCCTGCCTCCCGAAGAGCAGGTTCCCGGCGAGGAGTACGCGCACGGGTCGCGCTTGCGGGTGTACGTGACCAGTGTCGCCAAGGGCACGAAGGGCCCGTCGATCACGGTGTCGCGCACGCACCCGGGGCTGGTGCGCAAGCTGTTCGCCCTCGAGGTGCCCGAGATCCCGGCGGGCCTCGTCGAGATCGTCTCCCTCGCGCGCGAGGCCGGTCACCGCACCAAGATCGCCGTCAAAGCGAACGATCCGTCGATCAACGCGAAGGGCGCGTGCATCGGAGAGCTCGGCCGACGGGTGCGCGCCGTCACCGAGGAGCTGAGCGGCGAGAAGATCGACATCGTCGACTACGACGCCGAACTGCCCGCGTTCGTCGCCAACGCCCTGTCGCCGGCGAAGGTGACATCGGCGTTCGTCCTCGACGCCAACACCAAGGCGGTGCGCGCGCTCGTCCCCGACTACCAGCTCTCGCTCGCGATCGGCAAGGAAGGGCAGAACGCCCGACTGGCCGCGAAGCTCACCGGCGCGAAGATCGACATCCAGCCGGATTCGATCTTGGAGTCGTGACGGCCGGACACACCGGGCCCTCAGCCCTGAGGTGTAAGATGGAATCAGTACGAACGTGCGTCGGATGCCGTACGCGTGCCCCCCGATCCTCCCTTCTCAGGGTGGTCGCCATCGATTCCGTTCTCGTCCCCGACGAGCGCGCATCGATGCCGGGACGGGGCGCGTGGGTGCATGAGACGACCGAGTGCATGGATGCCGCGATCCGGCGCCGTGCCTTCGTGCGAGCATTGCGTGTGTCAGGCCCGCTTGACACGCAGACCATCGAGAAACGGCTGAACGGCTATGGACACAAAGTGAACGGCTCGAAATGAGACCCGTCCGCAACTAACGGTCTGCCCTGTCCGGGGTAGACCCCCCAGACAGGAGAATTGTGGCAAAACCACGCGTGCACGAGATCGCTTCCGAGCTCGGCGTCGACAGCAAGGTCGCCCTCGCGAAGCTCAAGGAACTCGGCGAATTCGTCAAGAGTCCGTCCTCCACCATCGAGCCCCCGGTGGCTCGCAAGCTCCGCGCTGCCCTCGAGGCTGACGGTGCAGGCAAGCCCGCCGAGGCTTCCGCCGCGCCGTCGAGCTCGAACGGCGCCCGCGCGAAGGCCGCGCCCGCGGCTCCGGCCAAGCCCGGCGCCCCCGCGGCCAAGCCCGGTGCAGCCCCGGCTGCGGGGACCGGCGCGAAGCCCGCGGCCAAGCCCGGCCCGGCGGCACCCGCCGCGCCGGCCGAGCCTGCGACGCCCGCCGAGG
>NZ_BAAAYU010000004.1:0-102807 GCF_039536545.1 Microbacterium awajiense
CATTGGCTGCGATCCGCGGCCAAGGCATCATCGCGTGGTTCGAGCGCGACGACGGGAGGCTGGCGAACTTGGTCCCGACGCACCCTGGCAGTCTGACACGAGCCCGGTCGCCGGTCCTTCATCGCCCGGGCAATTGGCGGCGACGTGCTAGTTCGAGATCCTGTACACGTTTTCGGCAAGCTGGCTGGCATTGTTGGGTGCGGAAGCGCCATCGGGGAGTACGACGAATTGGCCGGACGGGCCGCCCAGGCCGAACTCCGTTCCGCCTCCCCCGCATCCGGTCACCCACTCCTGGGCGTTCGAGTAGACGATGAGGCAGATCAAATCAGGTGTCGTGGCGTGGGCAAGCCAAGAACCCACCCCCTCGGCCTGGCCGACGTAGCGCGCCGTCTCAATCGCGATGTCAGCAGCCCCGCTCTCGACGACCTCGGGCACCTGATCGTCCGCCGTCGCATCTCTATCCAGGACGGAGTACACCGGCCCGATCGGGACGCACCCAGCCAACACCGTGCTAACACTGATCATCAAGACGAGAGACAGACTTTGCCGAATCGAGCTCATGCGCTCCCGTTCTCCCGGACCCGAAGTGTTGTGTCATGGTCCCATATCGACGTCGCGCTCTACCAGCACTCGCGGCAGACAATCGCGTGTCCGTCGGCGCCCGCATGCCGGTCGCTCGCCGCGCACGACCCAACCGACCACGACGGCCGGCGTCAGTTCGAACCACGCGTGGATGCGCGAAGTCGACCCTGACCGTATAGGTGGCCCGGTGGCCGGAACGATCATCCCCCGCTATACGAGCGGTAGGCGGGGTGCCACCTCGAGCTCACCCCGCCCGGTCAGGCGACGAAGACCTTGCCGGGGTTGAGGATGCCCGCGGGGTCGAAGACCCGCGTGATCTGCCGCTGCAGCTCCCACTGATCGTCGCCGAGCTCGTCGGCGAGCCAGCGGCTCTTGAGCACGCCGACGCCGTGCTCGCCCGTCAGGGTGCCGCCCAGCTTCAATGCGGCGCGGAACAGCTCGTCCGCGGCCTCCCACACCGTCGGCGGCACCTCGACGATGCCGGCGGCATTCGGCTCGGCGTCGAAGACGAAGTTGGGGTGCAGGTTCCCGTCACCGGCATGGGCCACGGTCGGGATCACGATGCCGTAGGCGCGCTCGATACGGGCGATCTCGTCGAACATCGCGGGCAGGGCGCTGCGCGGCACCGACACGTCTTCGATGAGGGTGGTGCCGAGGGTCTCCATGGCCGGATGCATCGATCGCCGGATGCGGAGCAGGCGCTCGCCCTCGACGGGGTCGGCCGAGACGGCGACCTCCCCGCCGCGCTCGCGCAGCAGGGTCGCGATCGCCTCCGCCTCGTCGGCGGCCGCGGGCCCGTCGGTCTGCAGCGTGAGCTGGGCCGCCCGTGCGGGCGGGACCTCCATGCCGAGGAGGGCATGGACGGCCGCCAGGCACGTGGCATCCATCAGCTCCATGATCGCGGGCTGGATGCCCGCCGCCGTGACCGCGGCCGACGCCGCGGCCGCGGAGCGCACGTCGGGGAACACGGCCGCGATCGTGTGCACGTCGCCGGGGACCCGGCGGCGCAGCTTCAGGGTCGCGCCCACGACGATGCCGAGCGTGCCCTCGGAACCGATGACGAGCGAGGTGAGGTCGAGGCCGGTCACGCCTTTGACGGTGCGGTGGCCGAGTCGCAGCAGGCGCCCGTCGGCGAGGACCAGATCGACGCCGAGTACGGCGTCGCGCACCACTCCGTACTTGGCGCACAGCAGGCCGCCCGCACCCGTGGCGATGTTGCCGCCGACCGTCGAGATGTCGCGGCTCGCCGGATCCGGCGCCCACCACAGCCCGTGTTCGGCCAGTGCGGCGTCGAGCGCGCCGTTGAGCACGCCGGGTTCGACGACCGCGATGAGGTCGTCGGGGCGCACCTCGACGATGCGATCCATCTCACGCAGCGACAGCGCGATCTCACCGGCGCCGGCATTGGCCCCGCCGGCGAGACCCGTCCCGGCGCCCCGCGCGACGACCGGCGTGCCGGTGCGGGTCGCGATTCGCATCGTCTGCTGCACGTCCTCGACGGTGCGCGCTCGCACGACGGCCAGCGGCGCGGATGCCGCAGCGTGGCCCGACTTGTCGGCGCGCGCGATCTGCAGCGATGCGGGATCGGTGTCGACGCGGTCCCCGAGCGCCTCGCGCAGCTGCGCGACCACCTCGCCGTCACTCATGCGAACCGGCGCCGTCCGACGAGCACGCCGACCGTCACGGCGACCACGGCGAACGCGAGACCGATCCAGGGCTGGCCGAGGCTCCACCAGGCGGCCGTCACGGCGACGTAGATCATCAGCTCGGCGAACGCCTGCACGAACGGATGCAGCGAGACGACGGCGCGCGGCGAGAGGAACAGGGCCCAGACGATGATCGCGACCAGCGGGGTGCCGATGCCGGCGACGATGTTCCAGGGGAACGCGAAGGCGGCGAAGCCCCAGATGGCGAGTGAGGCGAACGCGGCGAGCTCGACGAGCAGGCGCACGATGTCGAGGACGCCCGGACGCTCCACCATGCCGGCTGCGGGCGCCGCCGACGCGTGGTGATCGGACTCGGGGCGCATGGCCTCCATTCTAGGCCGCGCACCTCGCGTCCCCCGCGCCCGGTCGAGCGGACGAGGATGCACGCTCTGCCCGGCGTGTCGCGTGCAGGTTCGTCCGCTCGACGAGAGAACGGGGGCGGTCAGTCGCGGCCGAAGACGCTTCGGTCGACCAGGTCGGTGAGGGGCATCCGGACCGTCTGCACCGTGCCGTCCGGCGCCGTGGCCGACAGCGTCACCAGGCTGGCGTTGTTGATGTGGCCGAACGACGGACGCAGCGTCAGCGTCGCGTGCCCGTTCACGTCGGTGGTCGCCGACGTGACGGTGCCCCGCACCCGCAGCGTGACGGCCGCGTCGGCGGGACCGCCCACGGTGACGGCGAGCTCGACCTGTCGGGGCCCGACGACGGAGGTCTGCACGGATGCGACATGCAGCGCGGTCTCGGCCGGCGGTGCGGGCGGCGGGGTCGGCGCCGGAGTGGGCGTCGGCGTCGGTGACGGCGGCGTCGTGGGGGCCGGAGTGGTCGGGCCGGGCGTCGGCGCGGCAGGCGTGGTCGGTGCCGGGGCGGCGGGCACGGGCTGCCCGGTCTCGGCGGGTGCGGTGGTGCCGGTGACCGGGGCGGTGCTGCGGGTGACCGGGGCTCGTGTGTCCGCGTCGACCTCGACGGGGTCCTCGTCGTCGACCGCGGCCGGGGCGCTCGCTGCGGGGGCAGGGGCGCCGGCATCCGCCGTCGACGGCTCGAAGGGCACGGTGTCGGATGCGGCGACATCGGATGCGGCGGCGTCGGCGACCGGGGGGTTCAGCAGGCCGGGCACCACGAGCGCGGCGGCGACGGCGAGTGCGGCCGCGAACCCGCCGCCGATGACACCCGCCAACGCGGCACCGGAGAGCGCGCCGCCTCCTGCCGATCCCGACGATCCGGCGGCACCAGCGGCACCGGCGGCACCGGCGTCCGCTCCGAGCGTGACGGTCGGAGCACCTGCGGCGAGGACGGCGCCGTCGACGACACCGGACGGCATCGCGGCGAGCGTCGCGACCGGAACGCCGCCGCCTTGCAGCGACGCGAGGTAGGCGGTCGCTCCGCCCGCGCCCACGGTGAGCGGCAGCAGCACGAGCGCGAGGCGACGCCCCGCCTCCTGCGCTTCGCCGTAGACGATGGTGCATCGTGCGCAATCGTGCAGGTGACGCTCGATGCGCGTGCGGTCGCGTCGCCCGACGTTGTTGCGCTCGTAGGCGCCGAGGCGCTCGATGGCGTACTGGCACTCCGAGCCGTCTGCGACCGAGCGCAGGTGCACCTGGATCCACGCCTCGCGCAGCCCCTCGCGAGCGCGGAAGGCGAGCTGCGAGACGCTGCCGGCGGTCATGCCGAGCAGGGGCGCGATCTCGGCGGGCTTCATGCCCTCGATCTCGGTGTACCAGAGCACCTCCTGCCACCGCGACGGCAGGCTGCGGAACGCCTGGTGGGTCAGGCTGCGATCGAGAGCGTCCTCGGTCGCCTGCACGGTCGTGCGGGGGTCGGCGAACTCCGCCACATCGTCGATCCCGACCTCGCGGCGGGATCGGCCCCACGCCGCCGCGGTGTTGCGGATGCTGGTGAACAGGTAGGCACGGAACGATCCGGTCGGGCCGCCGCCACGCCGGATCGACTGGAAGATGCGCGCGTACGCCTCCTGCACGAGGTCGTCGGCGTCGAACGTCGAGGTGATCGACCGGGCGACGGTGATGCCCGATCGGTAGTGGCGGCGCCACAGCTCGGCGTACGCGTCGCGGTCGCCGGAGCGCGTGCGCAGCACGAGGTCGGCATCGCCGCTGGCGGCGATCCGCTCGGCGGTCTCGTGTTCGGACACGGGGTCGGACTCCTTCGGGGGTGCGCCGCCGGGGATCGGCGCCGTCGCTCTGAGAGACGTCCGCGTCCCGTCCTCATCACGCGTACCCACCATTCTCCCGGCTGGCACCGGGGTCGCGCCAATCGAATTCTCGGAAATCCTGCAGGAACCGCGTAATGGATCGCCCGGGGTCGCGTCTCATCAGTGACGCAACCCATCGCGATGGGGGGAGCGTGCGTCCATCAGGCGGGGTTCGGGCCCCGTCTCGGCCCGCACGGCCGGGGTGAATCGGGGGAGGACCCCCGGCCGTGCGACGGGGGGCAACGGAGCGGGGCGGTCGGACCGGGGGGCCCGGCCGCCCTCTCCTCTTCCGAGCGACGGCCTCAGTCGATCGCCGCGCCGTCCGCCCACACGCGTCGCACGGTGAGCGATGCGTCCAGCAGCACGGCATCCGCCACGTGCCCGACGGTCAGGGCGCCGAAGCGGTCGGCGACGCCGACCGCGCGCGCCGGCGTGGACGTGAGTGCGGCGATCGCCGTCGGCAGCGCGACGCCCGCCCGCTGCACCGCGAAACGCAGGGCCGCATCCTGAGTGAGCGTCGATCCGGCGATCGCGCCCGACTCGGCGAGCCGCGCGACGCCCTCGCGCACCTCGACCGCCAGGCCGCCGAGCTCGTAGCGGCCATCGGCCGCGCCGGCCGCGGCCATCGCGTCGGTGACCAGCGCGATGCGCCCGGATGCGGCGGCGAAGGCGATCCGCACGAGCTCGGCATCGAGGTGCACGCCGTCGGCGATCACCTCGAGCGTCACCCGGGGGTCGGCGGTCGCGGCACCGATCGGACCGGGCGCACGATGATGCAGCGGCGGCATCGCATTGAAGGCGTGGGTGAGAATGCGAGCGCCGGCATCGAATGCCGCCGCCGACGTGGCGGCATCCGCTCCGGTATGACCGATCGCGACAGCCGTGCCTCGGTCGACGATCTGCCGGATCGCATCGAGCGCGCCGGGCAGTTCGGGGGCGATCGTGATCTGCCGGATCGTGCCGCGCCCGGCCTCGAGCAGTCGGTCGACGGACTGCGGCGTCGGGGCGAGCAGGCGCGCGGCATCGTGCGCCCCCTTGTGCCCGGGGTCGAGGAACGGTCCTTCCAGGTGCGAACCGAGCACATCGCCATCGGTCGCCGCGAGGTCGGCGACCATGGCGGCGCGTGCGGCGAGGGTGTCGAGATCGGCGGTCACCAGTGAGATGACCGCGCGCGTCGTGCCGTGACGGCGGTGGGCGGTGCGCGCGCTCCGCACCGCTTCGGCGCCCTGGTCGTATTCGCGGCCGTCTCCGCCGTGGCCGTGGATGTCGACGAAGCCGGGGCTGAGCACCGCCCCTTCGCCGGCGAGCGCCCCGCCGTCGACGACGTGGTCGGCGGGGCGCGACCTCCACTCGTCGCCGATGCCGGATGCCGCGACGAACCCGCGGTCGAACCTCACCCATGCGTCGGGGGTCTCGGTGCCGTCGTCGACCAGGCGCACCGAGTGGATGACCGTCACCGCCACGGGATGTCTTCCGATCGGTGGAAGCCGATGCCCTGAGCGCGCCACAGCGGGGCCTGGCGGCCGACGCGCTCACGGAACGACTCCCATGTGCGCAGCGCGCTCGTGCCGACCGGCGGCGACCATGCGGCTTCGGCGGCGGCGGCGATGCGGGGGAACGCCAGCTCGTCGATGTCGGCGAGACTGCGCACGGTCTCGGTCCACAGCGGGGCCTCGACTCCGAGGATGTCGTCTTCGCCGATGCCGTCGATCACCGCGGTCGGCTCCCACGTGTAGGCCCGACGCGCATCGGTGATGCCCCGCGCCCACGTGAGACCCAGCGGAGAGTCGGCGGTCTGCTTCATGTCGAGGTAGACGGCGTCGGCGGGCGAGAGGATGAGCGGCGCGCCGTTGCGCACGAACGCGCGCGCTGCGTCGTCCATGCCGTCGGTCGGCGTGACGAAGCCCCAGTACTGGCCGACGGTGCCGGGGGCGAGGTCGGGGGCGGCCCCCGCCTCGTGCCAGGCGATCGGCGTCTTGCCGAGATCGGCGATGATCTCGGTGGCCCGCGCGACGAAGGCCGCGAAGTCCGCCGGATCCGTGCCCAGCGCCTCGTCGCCGCCGACGTGCAGGTAGGGGCCGGGGGTCATCGACGCCAGCTCGCCGAACACGTCGGCGACGAAGTCGTAGGCGCGCTCGTCGCCGATGCGCAGCGACGAGAATCCGACCGCCATCCCGTCGTAGGCGACGCCGGCAGCGGGTGCGTCTCCGCCGAACTCGGCCACCGTCTCGAGGATGTGCTCGCTCAGCACGGGCGCCTCGACGAGTTCCGGATACGCGAGGCCCACCGCGTGCGTGTGGCCCGGCATGTCGATCTCGGGCACGACGGTGACATGGCGCGCTGCCGCATAGGCGACGAGGTGGCGATAGTCGTCTTTGGTGTAGAAGCCCCCCGGGTCGCCGCCGACGGACGTGCCCGATCCCTGCCGCGTGAGCTCGGGGCGCGCGTCGAGGTGCACTCGCCACCCCTGGTCGTCGGTGAGGTGCAGGTGCAGGTGGTTGAACTTGAGCATCGCGGCGCGATCGATGAACGCCTCGACCGTCGCGACCGGATGGAAGTGCCGCGCGACGTCGAGCATGACGCCGCGGTAGCGGAATCGTGGTGCGTCCTCGACCTCGACGGCGTCGATCACCCAGCCGTCGGTGCTCTCGCGTGCGAGCTGAGCGAGCGTGTGCACACCGTAGAAGAGACCGGCGGCATCGGCGCCGGTCACCACGACGGATGTCTCGTCGGCGACGAGCGTGTACGACTCGGGAGCGCCGCCGTGTTCGATCTGCAGGTCGATCGTGCGCTCGTCACCGCCCGGGCTCGAACCCGTCAGGGCGGACAGCAGCGTTCGCAGGGCGGAGGCGGCATCCGCATCGCCGACGATGCCTGCTCCCGCGAGGCGGAAGGGAGCGGTTCCGACGTCTCGGATCGTCGACGGGGCGGGGACGACGGCGACGGTCATGGGGCCTCCGGGGCTCATGTAAGGAGTCCTAACAAATGGGCTGTCGCTCAGCCTATCAGCGCCGCCCGGCCGCCGCAGGTGATCCGTTATGCTCATGGTGTCGCGACTGGCGTTGAGGTGGGCACCCACCGGGGAGCGACCGACAAGGCATTCGACCGCACGCCTGGGCCGGGTCTCGATACTCCGACCCGATACGCCGACCAGGAGAGGCCGCCCATGACCGACCCCCACTTCCACGCCCCGCTCGCCGAGGTCGATCCCGAGATCGCCGACGTCCTGCAGCGCGAACTCGATCGCCAGCGCGGGTACCTCGAGATGATCGCGTCCGAGAACTTCGTGCCCGTCTCGGTGCTGCAGTCGCAGGGTTCCGTTCTCACCAACAAGTACGCCGAGGGGTACCCCGGACGCCGCTACTACGGCGGCTGCGAGGTCGTCGACGTCGCCGAAGAGCTCGCGATCGCCCGCGCCAAGAGCCTGTTCGGCGCCGAGTTCGCCAACGTCCAGCCCCACTCCGGTGCCTCGGCGAACGCCGCCGTGCTGCACGCGATCGCCCGGCCCGGCGACACGATCCTCGGTCTCGCCCTCGACCAGGGCGGGCACCTCACGCACGGCATGAAGATCAACTTCTCGGGTCGGCTCTACGACATCGTCGCGTACGGCGTCGACCCCGAGACATCCGTCATCGACATGGCGGAGGTGCGCCGCCTCGCGGTCGAGCACCGCCCCAAGGTCATCATCGCCGGCTGGTCGGCCTATCCGCGGCAGCTCGACTTCGCCGCGTTCCGTGCGATCGCCGACGAGGTCGGCGCACTGCTGTGGGTGGACATGGCCCACTTCGCGGGTCTGGTGGCCGCCGGTGTGCACCCCAACCCCGTGCCGCACGCGCATGTCGTCTCGTCGACCGTGCACAAGACGATCGGCGGGCCGCGATCGGGGTTCATCCTCACGAACGACCCCGAGATCGCGAAGAAGATCAACTCGGCCGTGTTCCCCGGCCAGCAGGGTGGTCCGCTCATGCACGTCATCGCCGCGAAGGCGACGGCGTTCAAGCTCGCCGCGACCCCCGAGTTCCGTGAACGTCAGGAGCGCACGCTGCGCGGCGCCCACCTCATCGCCGAGCGGCTGTCGCAGCCCGAAGTCGCCGACGCGGGAATCACCGTGCGTTCCGGAGGCACCGACGTGCACCTCGTGCTGGTCGACCTGCGCGACGCGGCGATCGACGGCAAGCAGGCCGAAGACCTCCTGCACGAGATCCGCATCACGGTGAACCGCAACTCGGTTCCCGACGACCCGCGGCCGCCCATGGTGACCTCGGGCCTGCGGATCGGTACGCCGGCGCTCGCGACCCGCGGCTTCGGCGACGCCGAATTCGCCGAGGTGGCCGATGTCATCGCCCTCGCGCTGCTGCCCGATCCCGACGTCGAGGCGCTGCGCGCGCGGGTCGCGGCGCTCGCGGACCGGTTCCCGCTCTACCCCGACCTCGTGCAGTGATCGCACGATCGGGAACATCACTACGCATACAGGTACCTGAAAGGCATCCATCGAGAATCACCATGCCGGACGGGAATCGTCGGCACGCCGCTGATTCTCATCCGGGATGTTGATTCTCAGCCGGAGCCGGGAGAGAGACACGTCATGACAGTGAAGAAGCTCGACGGCAAGGCGGCGGCGGCCGAGATCAAGGAAGAACTGCGGGCCCGCGTCGCCGCGCTCGCCGAACGCGGGATCATCCCGGGCATCGCCACCGTGCTCGTCGGGGCCGACCCGGCGTCGCAGCTCTACGTCGGGATGAAGCACCGTCAGTCCGAGGCGATCGGCATGAACTCGATCCAGCGCGAGCTGCCGGCGGATGCCTCGCAGGCCGACGTCGAAGCCCTCATCGACGAGCTGAACGCCGATCCCGCCTGCCACGGCTACATCGTGCAGCTGCCGCTGCCCTCGCACATCGACACCGACGCGATCCTCGAGCGCATCGATCCTGCGAAGGACGCCGACGGTCTGCACCCGACCAACCTCGGGCGTCTGGTCCTCAACGTCAACACCCCGATCACCTCGCCCCTGCCGTGCACGCCCCGCGGCGTGATCGAGCTGCTGCGACGCAACGGCTACGACCTCGACGGCAAGGAGGTGGTCGTCGTCGGTCGCGGCGTGACGATCGGCCGTTCGATCGGGCTGCTGCTGACGCGCCGTGAGTGCAACGCGACCGTGACCCTCACCCACACCGGTACCGCCGACCTGTCCACGCACCTGCGCAACGCCGACGTCATCGTCGCGGCTGCCGGCGTCAAGCACATCGTGCGTGCTGAGGACGTCAAACCCGGTGCCGCCGTGCTCGACGTCGGCGTCACGCGCGAGACCGACCCCGAGACCGGCAAGTCCGTCGTCTTCGGCGACGTGCATCCCGACGTGGCCGAGGTCGCGGGCATGCTCTCGCCGAACCCGGGCGGCGTGGGACCGATGACGGTCGCGCTGCTCATGACGAACGTCGTCGAGGCCGCCGAGCGACTCTCCGAAGCCTGAGCCGTCTGACGTCGCGTCCGCTAGCCGGTGAAGCGGGACAGGAAGGCCCGTGTGCGCGCTTCGCGCGGCGCGGCGAGCACCTCTGCCGGTGGGCCCTCCTCGACGACGACGCCCTCGTCGAGGAACAGCACGCGGTTGGCCACGTCGCGCGCGAACGCCATCTCGTGGGTGGCCATGAGGATCGTCGCGCCCTCGTCGGCGAGGCTGCGGACCAGCTCGAGCACCTCGCCGACGAGCTCGGGATCGAGCGCCGAGGTGATCTCGTCGAGGAAGAGCACCTCGGGGTCGGTGGCGATCGCGCGGGCGATCGCGGCGCGCTGCTGCTGTCCGCCCGAGAGCCGATCGGGATGCTCGCGGGCGTGCTCGAGGAGACCGACGCGGGTCAGCAGTCCCATCGCGCGATCCTCCGCCGCGGCGCGCGGCATCCGGTGCACGACCCGCGACGCGAGGGTGACGTTGTCGAGCACCGAGAGGTGCGGGAAGAGGTTGTAGGCCTGGAAGACCGCGCCGAAGCGGGCGCGCACGCGGTTGGCGTCGACCCGGGGGTCGGAGATGTCCTCGTCGCCCAGGAAGATCTGACCGTCGTCGATCGGCTCGAGCAGGTTGAGGCAGCGCAGCAGCGTCGACTTGCCCGAGCCGCTCGCACCGATCAGGGCGACGACCTCGTGGGTCGCGAGGTCGACACCGACGCCGCGCAGCACTTCGCGCTGGCCGAAGGCCTTGCGGATGCCTGTCGCGCGCAGCAGGGCGCTCACAGGATCGCTCCTGCCTGCTCGCGTTCGCGAAGCCGCGCGGTGTACCAGTCGGTGAGCCGGATCGTGGGGATCGCCAGCAGGATGAACAGCACGCCCGCGACGACGTAGGGCGTGAAGTTGTAGGTGAGGGATGCCACCGAGCGCGCGCCGGCGATCGCGTCGACCGCGCCCAGGATCGAGATCAGGCCCACGTCCTTCTGCATCGAGATGAAGTCGTTCATCAGCGGCGGCGTCATCTTGCGCAGCGCCTGGGGGAGGACGACCCGGCGCAGCGCCTGGACGTAGCCGAGGCCGAGAGCGCGCGCGGCGAGCCGCTGGGACGGATGCACGGCCTCGATGCCCGCGCGGATCACCTCGGCGACATAGGCGGAGTACGTGAGGGTCACGGCGATCACGCCCAGCAGCACCACCGGCATCCGCGTGTCGGCGATCGTCGGCAGGCCGAATCCGACGAGGTAGAGCACGATGATGAACGGCAGACCGCGGAACAGGTCGGTGTAGCCGGCGGCGAGCACCCGCGCGGGGAAGAAGACCGGCCCGCGCAGGGTCCGCAGCACGGCGATGACGAGAGCGACGACGGCGACGGTGACGACCGAGTACGCGAGCACCTGCAGGTTGATGAGGAATCCGTCCCACACCTTCGGCAGGGCCTGCAGCGCGATGGCAGGGTCGAAGAAGAAGCGCTGGACCTGCGCCCAGCCCTCGGTGTTGAAGACGGTGACCCACACGATCGCCGCGAACACCAGCGACGACGCCACCGCGATGAGGATCGAGCGGCGCGAGCGGGCGCGCCGGAAGGCGCGGCGCTCGAGTTCGAGCTCGCTCGGTCGGTACGCGGTCACGGAACGACGCTACAGCGGGTCACTGCAGCAGCGGCACGCCCTGACCCGAGCCGAGCCACTCGTCGGTGATCTCTTCGAGCGTGCCGTCCTCGCGCAGCGCGTCGACGGCGGCCGACACGCGCTCGGTCAGCGGCGAGTCCTTGGCCAGCAGCAGGCCCCACTCGTCGGGCACGCCGGCGGCGGGCAGCTCGCCGACGATGAACGAGTCCTCGATGTACACCGCGGTCGCGAAGTACGCCGTCGGCAGATCGAGCACGATCGCATCGATCTGTCCCGCGCTGAGGGCGGCGACGGCATCCTCGTTGGAGTTGTAGAGCAGCGGTTCGACGTTCGGCTGGACGGCCTCGGCGATCGTCGTCGCGCTCGTCGAGCCGGCCATCGCGCCGAGCGTGATGTCCTTGAGGCCCGCGATGTCGGTCACGCCGTCGGCCGCGCCGCCCTCGATCGCGACGACGGCCTGGCTGGCCGCGTAGTACGGCGACGAGAAGTCGACCGCCTGCGAGCGCTCTTCGGTGATCGTGTACTGCTGGATGTTGAAGTCGAAGCTCTTCGGGCCGGGCGCGATCGCCGACTCGAAGCTGGTGCGCACCCACACCACGTCCTCCGGCGCGAAGCCGAGCTCGTCGGCGACGGCGTAGGCGACGGCGGCCTCGAAGCCTTCACCCGACGCCGGGTCGTCGTCGATGACATAGGGGTAGTACGCGGTCTCGCCGGTCGCGATGGTCAGCTTGCCGGGCTCGAGGTATGCCTCGTCGGCCGCAGCGGTCTCGGTCGGTTCGGCCGACGTGCCGCCGGACGCGCAGCCCGCGAGGGCGACGGCGGCCAGCGCCAGTCCGGCGACGGCGAAGCGGACGGATCGGGTGCGCGACATGGTGCCTCCAGGCTCGAATGGCCGCGCCGTGCTGTCGGCGGCGGCCGGGTGCATCATCCATCATGGCCGCGCTGCGGCGCGCGGGCTCCGTCGGGAGTCCCTCTGTTACACGTTCTTCATCGAGCGTCGGTCAGCTGCCGAGCTCATCCAGCATCCGGCGCTGCTCGTCGGTGAGGCCGTCCTTGAGTTCGCGTCGCGCCGCCGAGGTCTCGGGGGCGGCCGGAACGGCGGGTGTCGACCCGTCGTCGACGGGCCGGGCCGGGCCGCCCATTGCTCGGTCGTACACCGCCCCTGCGCGCGCCTCCACCTTGTCGTCGATCGCGTCGTAGACGGCCCACCCGATCAGCAGGAGCACGGGCGGCAGGATCCACCCCCAGGCCCAGCCGAAGAACCCGCCTCCGATGCTCACGCCGCTCAGCAGCACCGTGGCGATCCAGACGAGGAAGGCCACCGCGAGCGCGAGCAGGAACTCGACGATCTTCTGGCCGACCTTGGTGCGCCGTGTCGCCGACTTCTCGGCCATCGAGTGGAACCAGCGGGTCACGAGCGGTTTGATCCACAGTGCGAGCGCGGTGAGCACGATGCCCGCCCACAGCGCCGCCCAGCCCACCCGCGCCGGAGTCAGCCACCCGATGACCAGCAGCGTGACGACGTTGAACGCCAACAGCGACACGAATCGCACGACCCAGACCTTCATGCCTCCAGCCTGGCACGGCCGCGCAACGGCGGCGAGCAGATCGGGTCGGGGAGCAGAGGGCGCCTCAGCGGATCTGCACGAGATCGTCGAGATCGTCGCCGGGCAGCTCGTCGACCACGGCCGTGATCTCGGTCTCGACGAGATCGGTGCGACCGGAGACGACCGTCAGGAACGCCGTGTCGGCGGCATCCCGCCCCGTCGCGATGCGCACGAGCGTCGAGCGCGGCGCGAGTGTCGTCGCGTCGACGACACGCCACGCGCCGTCGACCCACGCCTCGGCGACGGCGTGGAAGTCCATCGGGTCGAGACCCGGCGCGTACACGGCGACCATGCGCGCCGGGATGCCGCGGGCCCGCAGCAGGGCGACGCAGACGTGCGCGTAGTCGCGGCACACGCCCTTGCGGATGTCGAGCGTGCGAGTCGCGCCGTCGGTGGGTCCGCTGGAGCCGGGCACGTAGCTGAGCCGCGTTCCCACCCAGCTCGACACCGCGCGCAGCAGATCGGCGGGCTCGTCGACCCCGGCGAACTCCTCGGCGGCCTGGGCGAGCAGGGCATCCGACTGCGCGTACCGGCTCGGACGACGGTAGACGAGGCGGTCGGTCGAGCTGGCCGTCGCGATGGCGCCGAGCCCGCTGACCTCGGCGCGATAGGTCACCTCGAGGCGCCCGGGCGGGCTCGACACCGCGCGCAGCCGCGTGCCGTGCGCGTCCGACATCGGGCGGGCGTCGACGGCGGTGCCGTCGACCGAGGCCGTGAACACCTCGTCGACGTCGGAGTAGTGCGCCGACACGGCGACGGCGAAGACGAGCTCGGCGGGCTCGGTGACATCGAGGACGATCCTGCTCGAAACGGTGCGCTGCATGCGTCGAGCTTCGCAGGAGCGGTGCCGGGCGGTCGAGGGTTGACAGCCGCCTCCCGGCCGTGCCATCGGTCAGGGGGTGGGATCAGGACGACGGCATCGTCAGAGCGCTCGTACGACTGCGGCCGCGCACCTCGGCGACGACCCGGCCGTCCTGCGCCGTCACACGGATGTCGTACAGGCCCGAGCGGCCCGCGAGCGCCCGGCGATCGGCGACGGCTTCGAGCACGTCCCCGGCGCGGGCGGGCGAGAGGAAGGCGATGTCGGCACCCGCCGCGAGCGTGACGGTGTCGGTCTCGTTGCACGCCAGAGCGAACGCCGTGTCGGCGAGGGCGAACACGAGCCCGCCGTGGGCGACCTGGAAGCCGTTGAGCATGTCGGCGCGCACGGTCATCGTCACGACGGCGTGTCCCGGCTCGGCGCGCACCACGGTCATGCCCAACGCGGCGGATGCGGCATCCCCCGCGATCATCGCGCGGGTGTGCTCGGTGGCGAAGACGTCGTCGGAGGTCATGAGTTCACCCGGATGATCTCTTCCTGGTAGGGCGCGATCACCGCGCCCGAGATGCGGCAGTCGAGCACGAGGAACCGGCGCTCGTCGACCGGCTCGCGCGCCCACGTCCCGAGCCGGTCGAGGTCGGCGATGTCTCGCACGACGACGCCTTCGGCGCCCACACCGGCGGCGAGGGCGGCGAAGTCCACCTCGGGGATCAGCATCGGCTCGGTCGCGAGCCCTTTCAGCCCGTAGAGGTTCACCTCGGCGCCGTAGGCGGCGTCGTTCCACACCACCGCGACACCACGGCCGCCGGCGACGCGCACCGCGGATTCGAGGTCGGCGAGGGCCATGAGCCCCCCGCCGTCGCCGGTGGTGAGCACCACGGTCGACCCGGGGCGAGCGCGCACCGCGCCGGGAACCGACGGGAAGCCCAGCCCGATCGACTGGTAGGCCGTGCCGATCATCATCATCCGGTCGGGTGAGGCCACCGGCCAATACATGTTCGCCCAGCCGATGAAGTGTCCGCCGTCCGACACGACCACCCGGTCGTCCGGCAGCAGCTCGGCCAGCCGCGCCGCAACCGTGCGGGGGTCGAGGCGCCCGTCGGGTGCGAGGCCGTCCCCGCGGTCGCGGTGCCGCGCCGCCGTGACGTCGACCGCCTCGCGCCAGCCCGACGGCGCGGAGCCCAGGACGTCGACGCGCTCGACGAGGGCGGATGCCACCAGTGCGGCGTCCCCGCGCAGGTAGCCGCCGACGTGCGGGTGGGTCGCGGCCGGTGCCACGTCGACCTGAACCACGTGCGTGCCCGGAGCGAACAGCTCGCCGAACCGCATCGTGAACTGGTTGAGTGAGGCGCCGAACACCACGGCGACGTCGGCCTCGCGGATGAGGTCCATCGCGCCGTCGGCACCGAACCCTCCGGTCACGCCCAGGTCGAAGCGGTCATCGGGGAAGACGCCGCGCCCGAGCGCCGTCGACGCGGTCAGCGCGCCGGTGAGATCCGCCAGGCGGCCGAGCGCAGGTCCGGCGCCGGCGATCCACGCTCCGCGGCCGGCGAGCAGCAGGGGGCGCCGTGCGTCCGCCAGAGCGCGGGCGAGGTCGTCGATCGCCGCGTGTGCGAACGGTCCCGACGGCGGCAGGGGTCCGGGCAGCGTGGGCTGCGGCGGCACCGGCAGGTCGCCCACCTCGAGCCGGGCCACGTCGTAGGGGATCGCGAGCACCGTCGGCACGCGATAGGTCAGGGCGTGTTCGATCGCGATGACCGTCGTGGCGGCGGCATCCGCCCGTCCCACCGTGTAGGTGCGGGCGCCGACGGCCGAGGCGAGCGCGATCTGGTCGACGTCCCACGGCCGCGGGCCCGACGTGGGCTCGTCGCCGACCACGAGCACCAGCGGCACGTGCGCCTGCACGGCCTCGGCGAGCGCGGTGAGGGTGTTGGTGAACCCGGCGCCGTACGTGGCGGTCGCTGCGGCCAGTCCGCCACCGGCGCGGTGGTAGGCGTCGGCGGCGACGACGCCCCCGGCCTCATGACGGACGGCGGTGTACTCGACACCGGCACCCTTCACGAGTGCGTCGAGGAAGTACGCGTTGCCATTGCCCATGACCCCGAAGACGTGGTCGATGTGGCGGGCGAGGGTGAGGGCGACGTGGGCGGAGACGGTGGGCATGGCGATGATGCCTTTCGAGACGACGGATGCGGGGCCGTATGTGTCTCGCGCGTCCTCACGGGCGGCGGCGTGCTCATTTTTCGAGCACCGGCGGTGCACATCCGCCGGACAGCACGAGTATAGGCACGGGATGCTGGCAGGATCGGATCATGAAGACCATCCAGCTGCGCCGGTACTCGCTCGTCGACGGGGAGTACGAGGCGTTCATCGAGTGGTGGCGCGGCAGCATTCCGCAGGTGCGGGCGGATGCCGGGTTCACGCTGGAGTTCGCGTACGGCCTGCCGGAGTCGAACGAGTTCGTGTGGGCCGTGAGCGTCCCGGGCGACGAAGACGCGTTCCTCGCCGTCGAGGCCGCCTACATGGCGTCCGATGCGCGTGCGGCTGCGTTCGACGGCGTCCCGCAGCGGATCGCCGAGTACAACATCCGGTTCGTGGGCGAGGACCACTCCGCCTGACGCGCCGGCACGGCCGTGTCTTCGCCGCGGCGGAGAGCGGCACGTCGACGGTGTACACGGGGTATATGTCGCCGCTGATCGGGCGGGAGCAAGATGGATGCCGGGGACCCGACGGGGTCCTGTTCCGCGACCGACGCCGAGACGAGGGAGACCCATGACCGAGAACCGCGAGACCGAGCTGCTCGAGTCGATCCCGGACGGCCTCTACATCGGCGGGCAGTGGCGGCCCGCGGCGGCGGGACGCACGCTCGTCGTGCGCGACCCCGCGACCGGCGAGGTCGTCAAGACCATCGCCGACGCCTCGCCCGAGGACGGCAAGGCGGCGCTGGACGCCGCGGTCGACGCATTCCCCGACTGGGCGGCGACGCCGGCTCGCGAACGGGCCGAGATCCTGCGCCGCGCCTTCGACCTGCTGCAGGAGCGCAAAGAGGACTTCGCGCTGCTCATGACCATCGAGATGGGCAAGCCCCTCGCCGAGGCACGCGGCGAGGTCGCATACGGCGGCGAGTTCCTGCGCTGGTTCAGCGAGGAGACCGCGCGCATCCAGGGGCGGTACGGTCAGAACCCCGAGGGCACCGGTCGCATGATCGTGTCGCAGCATCCGGTCGGACCGTGCTTCCTCATCACACCGTGGAACTTCCCGCTCGCGATGGCCACTCGCAAGGTCGCGCCGGCGCTCGCCGCCGGCTGCACCGTGGTGATCAAGCCCGCCGAGCTCACACCGCTGACGACGCTCGCCTTCGCGCAGCTTCTCGAGGACGCCGGCGTGCCCGCCGGTGTCGTCAATGTCTTCACGACCTCGACGTCGGGTGCCGTGTCCGAGCCGATCATCCGCGATCCCCGCCTGCGCAAGCTCTCTTTCACCGGCTCGACGGGTGTCGGTCAGCGCCTGCTCGAGCAGGCCGCGCAGGGGGTGCTGCGCACGTCGATGGAGCTGGGCGGCAACGCGCCGTTCGTCGTCTTCGACGACGCCGACCTCGACAAGGCGGTCGACGGGGCGATGCTCGCGAAGTTCCGCAACATCGGCCAGGCGTGCACCGCGGCCAACCGCTTCATCGTGCACCGTGACGTCGCCGACGAGTTCGCGCGCCGCGTGACCGAGCGTGTCAAGGCGATGAAGATCGGCCGCGGCACCGAGGAGGGCGTCGCGATTGGCCCGCTCATCGACGATCGCGCGGTCGCGAAGGCCTCGGAACTGGTGACGGATGCCGTCGAGCGCGGGGCGACCGTCACCACCGGCGGCACGGCGGTCGACGGCCCGGGCACCTTCTACGAGCCCACCGTCGTCACGGGCGTGGTCGCCGGCAGCGACATCCTGCGCGAGGAGATCTTCGGCCCGGTGCTCGCCATCGTGCCGTTCGACGACGAGGACGATGCGGTGCGACTGGCCAACGACACCGAGTACGGCCTGGTGTCGTACGTCTTCACCGAGAACCTGGCGCGCGGGCAGCGCATGATCGAGCGCCTCGAGACGGGGATGATGGGCCTCAACGTGGGCGTGGTCTCGAACGCCGCCGCCCCCTTCGGCGGCTGGAAGATGTCGGGTCTGGGCCGCGAGGGCGGCGCCGAGGGCATCCACGAGTACCTGCAGACCAAGTACACGCTGACCCCGAACCCGTTCTGACGCGGGTCGAGATCGAGTAGCCGCCGCAGGCGGCGTACCGAGGTCCATCGCGCGGCGTCGGAACCGGCCGCGATGATGGCCGGATGGACACGATGCGCCTGCGCGCGGAGCGGCTGAGGTCGCACCGGCTGAGCGCGCCCGCTGCGTCCCTCACCGAAGCGGCATCCCATCTGCTCGCCGTGCAGTCGCAGGAGTTCTGGGGTGGGCGGTGGGCACTCGCGGTGCGCACGCGGGGGATCGAGCGCATCGCCGAGGTCGATGCGCTGTTCGACCGCGGCGAACTGGTGCGGTCGTGGACCATGCGCGGCACCCTCCACACGATCCCCGCGCGCGATCTCGCATGGGTGCTCGGTGTCACCGGTGACAGGCAGTTCCGCTCTGCGGCATCCCGTCATCGCCGGCTCGGCATCGACGGCGACATGCTGCGTCGCGTCGAACGCGCGGTGCGGGGAGCGCTGCGCGGAGACGGGCGGCTCACCCGAGCCGAGCTGTTCGACCTGCTGGGCGACCTCGGCATCGATCCTCGCGACCAGCGCGGCGTGCATCTGCTGCAGTCGCTGTGCCTGCGCGGCGTGATCGTGCAGGCGGGCGTGGTCCCGCGCGAGGTCGGCCCGGCCCGCGAGCAGTACTTCGTGCTGGTCGAAGAGTGGATCGAGGATGCCGCACCGCCGGCGGATCCGCTCGCCGAGTTCTTCGTGCGTTACATCGACGGGCACGGGCCTGCCGGCGCTGCCGACTTCGCCTGGTGGACGGGACTGCCGCTCGGCACGGCGCGGGTGGCGGCCGAGGCCGCGGGCGATCGGGTGCGCGAGATCGACGACGGCCTGTTCGTGGGATCGTCGCGACCGCGCCCTTCGACGGCGGCGGCGGAGGTGGTGGCGCTGCCGCCTTTCGACGAGTTCTACATCTCGTACGCCGATCGCACCGTCATCGGCCCGCCGGAGATCCTCGCGACGGTCGGACCGGGCGCGAACGGGATGGTGCGGCCCCTCCTGGTGGCGCGCGGTGAGATCGTCGCGACGTGGGCGCACTCGCTCGCCGTCGGCCGTCACATCGACGAACCGGTTCGCGACCTGTTGCTGCACGGCCGTGCGACGGATGACGAGCTGTCGGCCGCGCTCGAGCGGTACCGGCGCTTCGTCGCAGGCTGACCCGGATCGCCCCAGGTCGACGAGCGGACGAGAATGCCCGCGACACGCCGACAGGGGCGGGCAGACCGGTCCGCTCGCCGATCGGCGGGAGGCGTCAGGCGTGCCGGTCGAGGAACGCGTACACCTCGTTGTCGTCGACACCCGGGAAGGCGCCGCGGGGGAGCGGGGAGAACATCTGCATGTGCACGCGGGCGCTGGGCCACGCCTTCCCGGCCCATCGCTCGGCGACGTCGGCGGCCGGGCGTCGGCAGCACGACTCGTCCGGGCACGTCGACACGGCGCGCTTGCCCGTCTCGCGGCCGCGGAACCACTTCGCGTCGTCGAAGGGCACGCCGACGGTGATCGAGAACTCGCCGTCGTCGGTGGTGCCGGTCTGCGTCGAGCACCAGAACGTGCCACCGGGGGTGTCGGTGTACTGGTAGTGCTCCGTGGTCCGGTTCTGCTGCGAGAAGGCTTCGCGCGCGGCGAAGCGGCGGCACGCGATCTGTCCGTCGATCGCGCCGGTGACGTCCATGGGCAGGGGCAGCCCGTCGTTCTCGTAGACGCGGGTGATCGCGCCCGAACCGTCCACGCGAAGGAAGTGCAGCGGGATGCCGAGGTGCACCGTCGAGAGGTTCGTCAGCCGCATGCCGGCGGCCTCATGGGTCACCCCGAACGCGTCGCGGAAGTCCTCGACGGCGAGGTTCCGGTCCTTCTTGGCCTGCTGCAGGAACGCGACCGCCGCCGTCTCGGGCATGAGGCAGCAGGCCGCGTAGTAGTTGATCTCGAGACGCTGCTGCAGGAAGTCGGCGTAGTCGGTGGGGCGCTCGTGCCCGAGCAGCCGGTGCGCCATCGCCTGCAGGGCCATCGAACGCAGGCCGTGGCCGCCGGGGATGGATGCCGGGGGGAGGTAGATGCGGCCGTGCTCGAGGTCGGTGACCGAACGGGCCGAGTGGGGCAGATCGTTGACGTAGATCAGCTCGAACCCCAGCTGCTGGGCCATGATGCTCACCGTGCGGTGGGTGAGCGCGCCGCCGGTGTGGCCTGCGGCCTTCAACTGGCGCTCGGCGAGCCGCTCGATGTCGGGCAGGTGGTTGTCGATCGCGCGCATCTTCAGCCGCAGCTCGGTGTTGGCGCGACGCGCCTCCTCGGGGGTCGCGATCGCCTCGCGCTCGCGGCGCTGCAGTTCGCGGTGCAGTCCCAACAGCGACTCGAGGGTCTCGTCGCTCATCCCCTTGGTGACCTTCACCGGCGGGACGCCCAAGCGGCGGAACACCGAGCTGGACTGCGCGCGCTCGAGTTCGATCTCGAGCGCGGCGCGGCGATTGGGCGGCTCGGTCGACAACAGGTCGGTGACGTCGGTTCCGGTCGCGGCGGCGATCGCCTGCAGCAGTGACAGCTTGGGCTCGCGCTTCCCGTTCTCGATGAGGCTCAGCTGGCTGCCGGCGACGCCGACGCGCTCGCCCAGTTCGTCGAGGGTGAACCCGCTCGACACCCGCTGGTGACGGATGCGGTGACCAAGGGTCGACAGTTCGAGGGCGGTGGCAGCCATTCCTTGATGATACGGAAAGAATCGCAGTTCTTGAATCCCCATGCGTGCAGAAGCTCTGGAGAATCCGCCGCACAGTTGAAACAAGACCTCGTCACACCGCGAAGAAGGAGCGCCCCATGGCACTTGCCGACACGTTCACGGGACCGGAGAAGACCCTCACCACCCCCCCTGCTCGCACGTTCGGCGATCTGCCCGCTGTTGCGGGCGAAGGTCTCGCCGAACTCGTCGAGTGGGTCGAGACCATCGCGGCGCTCACGCAGCCGGCTCGCATTCACTGGGTCGACGGCTCGCGCGCCGAGAACGACGCGCTGCTGCGCGAGATGGTCGACGAGGGCAAGCTCATCAAGCTCAACCCCGAGTGGCGCCCCGGCTCGTACCTCGCTCGTTCGCACCCGAGCGACGTCGCGCGCACCGAGGGTCGCACCTTCATCGCCTCCGAGCGCGAAGAGGATGCCGGCCCCACCAACAACTGGGCCGACCCGGCCGAGATGCGCGGCACGCTCGAGGGGGTCTTCGAGGGGTCGATGAAGGGACGCACGATGTACGTCGTCCCCTTCTCGATGGGCGCCGTCGGCGGACCGCTGTCGCACATCGGCGTGCAGGTGACCGATTCGGCGTACGCAGTGGCATCCATCGAGATCATGACCCGCGTGGGAACCGAGGTGCTGCGCGAGATCGCCGGTGGCGCGCCGTGGGTGAAGACGGTGCACTCCGTCGGCGCCCCGCTCGCGCCGGGTGAACAGGATGTCGCGTGGCCCTGCAACGACGACAAGTACATCGTGCACTTCCCCGACACCCTCGAGGTGTGGTCGTACGGTTCGGGCTACGGCGGCAACGCGATCCTCGCGAAGAAGTGCTTCGCGCTGCGGATCGCCTCGGTGATCGGCCGTGACGAGGGCTGGCTCGCCGAGCACATGCTGCTCATCCGCGTGATCGACCCGGCCGGTCGTGCGTACCACGTCGCCGCCGCGTTCCCGTCGGCCTGCGGCAAGACCAACCTCGCGATGCTGCGGCCGACCATCCCGGGCTGGCGGGTCGAGACGCTCGGCGACGACATCGCGTGGCTGCGTCCCGGCAGCGACGGGCGCCTGTGGGCGATCAACCCCGAGGCCGGCTTCTTCGGCGTCGCGCCCGGCACCGGCGAGTCGACCAACGTCACCGCGGTCGAGACGCTGTGGGGCAACACGATCTTCACCAACGTCGCGCTGCGCCCCGACGGCGACGTGTGGTGGGAGGGCCTCACCGACACGCCGCCCGCGCAGCTGACCGATTGGGAGGGCAAGCCCTGGACCCCGGCATCCGGCCGCCCCGCGGCGCACCCCAACTCGCGCTTCACCGTGAGCGCCGGGCAGTGCCCGCAGATCGCCCCCGACTGGGACGCCCCCGAGGGTGTGCCGTTGGACGCGATCCTCTTCGGCGGCCGTCGGGCCACGAACGTTCCCCTCGTCGTCGAGGCCACCGACTGGACGCACGGCGTGTTCATGGGCTCGAACATCTCGTCGGAGCGCACGGCAGCCGCCGAGGGCACCGTCGGCGAACTGCGACGCGACCCGTTCGCGATGCTGCCGTTCTGCGGCTACAACATGGCCGACTACTTCGGTCACTGGCTCAAGATCGGTCAGAAGCTGCGGTTCGACCGCGCGCCGCGCATCTTCCAGGTCAACTGGTTCCGCAAGGGCGCCGACGGCTCGTTCCTGTGGCCGGGCTTCGGCGACAACTCGCGCGTCATCGACTGGATCATCCGCCGCATCGAGGGTGAGGTGCCCGCTGTCGACAGCCCCATCGGGCGCCTGCCGCGCACTGAAGACCTCGACGTCGACGACCTCGACATCACGCAGGACGCCCTCGACGCGCTGTTCGCCATCGACCCCGAGTCGTGGAAGCGCGAGGCAGACCTGACCGAGGAGTTCTACGCGACCTTCGACGGGCGGGTGCCCGCCCCGCTGCAGGCCGAGCTCGCCGCGCTGCGGTACCGCCTCGATCGGGCCTGAGCCAGCGGATCACACCAGCAGCTGGTGCTTGGCGAGGTCGCGATACAGCGGCGTGGATGCCACCAGTTCGGAGTGCGTGCCCTGGCCGACCACCCGACCGTGATCCATCACGACGATGAGGTCGCTGTCGACGACGGTCGACAGTCGGTGGGCGATCACGACGAGGGTGCGGCCCGCCGCGACGGCATCGATCGCCTCCCTCATCCGCTGCTCGTTGAGGCCGTCCAGCGACGACGTCGACTCGTCGAGCAGCAGGATCGGGGGAGCCGCGAGCAGGGCCCGCGCGATCGCGAGTCGCTGGCGCTCTCCGCCTGAGAGCATCACACCGCTCTCGCCCACCGGCGCGTCCAGTCCGAGCTCGCTGCGGTCGAGCACCTCGCCGAGATTCACCGCACGCAGCACGCGCTCGCAGTCGGCGTCGGTCGCCTCGGGCGAAGCGAGCCGCAGGTTGTCGCCGATCGTGCCGGCCAGGGTCGGGGCGTCCTGCTCGACGTACCCGAGCTGCGCGCGAAGCGCATCGCGCTGCAGCGAACGCACGTCGCGGCCGTCGAGCAGGATCGCGCCGTCGGTCGGATCGTAGAACCGCTCGATGAGGGCGAGCGTCGTGCTCTTGCCCGCGCCGGACGGTCCGACGAGCGCGACGCGAGACCCTCTCGGCACGGCGAAGGAGACGCCGCGCAGCACGTCGGAGGCATCCGTCGTCGTGTCGTCGGATGCCTCGGGCAGCACGATCGTCGACGTGTCGACGTGGGCGTTCTCGAGCACCGCCAGGGCCTCGGTCTCGGCCGAGCGGCGCGCGGCGACGACCGCCTCGGGGTAGCGGAACCGCACGTCGCGGAACTCGATCGCCGGGCTCGGCCGGTCCTCAGGTGGGCGCACCGCGGCCCGGTCGGAGGAATCCGCGCCGATCGTCCGACCGGGGGCGGATTCGCCGACCGCGGCGGCGATCGCGTCGTCGCTCTGCGATTCGATCGGCAGGTCGAGCACCTCCTGGATGCGGCCGAGCGCGCCGAGCGCCTGGCTGACCGAGGTGATCGCGCCGAAGAAGGAGCCCAGCGGCGCGATGAGCATGAACAGGAACATGATGAAGACGACCAGGTTCGCGATCGTCAGCGCGCCCGTGGCGACGCGGAAACCGCCGAGACCGATCACGACGAGAAGCGAGACCTGCAGCGCGATGCCCGCGATCGGCACGACCAGTGCCGACACCTTCGCGATGCGGACTCCGACGCGATAGGCCTCGGTCGCCTGCGCGGTCACCGCGTCGATCTCGCGCTCGGTGGCGCCCGCGGCGCGGACGGTGCGGATCGACCCGACCGCGCGCTCGACGCCCGAGGCGAGGGCGCCGACCTTCTCCTGCTGCTCGGTCGACGCCGAGCGGATGCGGCTGCTCAAGGTGACCACGCCGACCACCGAGACGCCGATCACGACGACGATGATCACCAGCAGCAGCGGATCGATGATCGCCATGGCGATGAGCGCTCCGACGAACAGCAGCGCGTTGCCGACGGTGTCGGCCAGTCCCTGCGTGAGTGCGGCGTACAGCAGCGTCGTGTCGGAGCCGACCCGCGAGACGAGGTCGCCGGTGCGGCGCGCGTCGAACTCACGGATCGGCAGGTGCAGGATGCGGGCGATCAGCCGTCGCCGACTCGAGTAGACGACCGCGGTGCCGGTGCGCTGCAGCAGGTAGTGCTGCCAGCCGGAGATCAGCGAGGCCAGGATGACGAAGCCGACGAGGGCCCACAGCAGGAAGCCGAGGTCGACCTGGTTCTGCACACGGTCGATGACCTGGCCCACCAGCAGCGGCTGGACCAGGGATGCGGCAGCGCCCACGATGCTGAGGACCACCACGACCGCGAGCGTGCGCTTGTGCTCGAACAGGAAGGGCAGCAGCTGACGCAGGCTGGCGCGGGGTCCGTCGTCCTTGGCGGGACGGCGGCCGCGGCGGGGGCGGGTGTCGGTGGGAGCGGACATGCGGGTGCGACCTCGTTCTGCGGGGAAGGGCGGCCTGCGGCGGCATCGTGCGGCCTCTCTACGACCGTACCTTCGTGAGGCGGTGTCGTCGGCTGGCCGTACAGTAGTCCGGTGCCCGAACCCGTGATCGCCGCCTCGAATCTCGTCAAGGCCTACAAGGTCAAGCAGAAGCCCGACTTCCTCGCCGTCGACGGTCTGTCGTTCGAGGTCGCCTCCGGCGAGTCGTTCGGTCTGCTGGGCCCGAACGGAGCGGGCAAGTCCACGACCATGAAGATGATCGGGGCCGTCTCGACCCGCACGAGCGGCGAGCTGAGCATCCTGGGCCTGGATCCCGACCGCAACGGCCCCGAGATCCGCTCCCGTCTGGGCGTGGTGCCGCAGCAGGACAACCTCGACGGTGAACTCAACGCGCGCGAGAACCTCTACATCTACGGTCGCTACTTCGGGCTGCCGAGCAAGGTGTGCCACCAGAAGGCCGATGAGCTGCTGGCGTTCGCCGCGCTCGAAGAGAAGGCGAAGTCGAAGGTCGACCAGCTCTCGGGCGGCATGAAGCGCCGTCTCACGATCGCGCGCGGTCTCATCAACGACCCCCGCATCCTGCTGCTCGACGAGCCCACCACCGGTCTCGACCCCCAGGCGCGCCACGTGCTATGGGACCGCCTGTTCCGCCTCAAGGAGCGCGGCACCACGCTCGTGCTCACGACCCACTACATGGACGAGGCCGAGCAGCTGTGCGACCGGCTCATCGTGGTCGACAAGGGTCGCATCATGGCCGAGGGCACCCCCGCGTCGCTCATCCGAGAGCACTCCAGCCGCGAGGTGCTCGAGGTGCGCTTCGGATCGGCGCGCAACGAGCAGGTCGCGCCGCAGCTCGACGGCATCGGCGATCGCGTCGAGGTGCTGCCCGACCGCGTCCTCATCTACGCGCACAACGGCGAGGCCGCGCTCGAGCAGGTGGTCGCGCGCGACCTGCACCCGATCACGTCGCTGGTGCGACGTTCGAGCCTCGAAGACGTCTTCCTGCGGCTCACCGGCAGGTCGCTGATCGAATGAGCGACGCCGCGGCGAGCCGGATGCCGCCGGCACAGGCATCCGCGACCGGCGCACAGCCGTCGCTCGACGAGCTGCGCGCCGAGGCGCTCGCCTGGGGGCGCAGGCCGCGCGCGTTCGGCACCCTGTACGTCGCCGAGCACATGGTTCGCGCGATGCGCGCCTACGGCTGGACGATCCTCGTCGGCGGACTCGGCCAGCCGGTGCTCTATCTGCTGGGCCTCGCGGTCGGGCTCGCGGCGCTCATCGACGCCCCCATCTCCGATGGCGGCATCGAGGTGTCGTATCTGGTGTTCGTCGCCCCCGCGCTGCTGATGACGGCTGCGCTCCAGGTCGGGGCCGAGGAGTTCTCGTATCCGGTGATCGCCGGGTTCAAGTGGCGCCGCTACTTCTACGGGTTCAGTGCCTCCGCCCTCACACCCGGGCAGATCGCCGGCGGCGTCGTCCTCGGGGCGGCGGCGCGCATGGCGTTCGTCGTCAGCGCGTACTACGCGTTCCTGTGGGTGTTCCAGGCCGTTCCCGATCCGGCGACCGGGTGGCTGATGATCCCGATCGGCGTCCTCGCCGGACTCGCGTTCGGCGTGCCCTACATGGCCTATTCGGCATCGATCACCGAAGACAAGGGCCAGATCGCGCTGGTGCAGCGGTTCGTCTTCATGCCGATGTTCCTGTTCTCGGGCACCTTCTACCCTCTGGCGACCCTGCCGCTGTGGCTGCAATGGATCGGATGGGTCTCGCCGCTGTGGCATGCCACCGAACTCGGTCGGATGGCATCGTACGACAAGCCCGCCGAGCCGGTGATGGTCGCCGTGCACCTCGCCTACCTGCTGCTGCTGACCGTCGGCGCGCTCGTCATCGCTCGCCGCATCTTCCGGAGGAGGCTCGGCGAATGACCGTCGCGACCGAGACCGTGCCCGTCCGCGCCGGCGGCGTCCGAGCGCTGTGGGCGGGCAACCCGCAAGCGGTCGTGCAGCGCGGGCTGATCGCGGCGCGCTCGTCGAGCTGGGTGGTGGTGCTGTCCGGCTTCTTCGAGCCGGTGTTCTACCTGCTCTCGATGGGCATCGGGCTGGGCGCGCTCATCGGCGACATCCAGGTGACGGGCGGGGTCGAGGTCTCCTACGCGGCGTTCATCGCCCCGGCGCTGCTGGCCGTGTCGGCCATGAACGGCGCCATCTACGACTCGACGTGGAACGTCTTCTTCAAGCTCAACTACGGCAAGCTGTACGAGGGGATGCTGGCGACCTCGCTGGGGCCGCTCGACGTGGCCCTCGGTGAGATCCTCTACGCGCTGATGCGCGGGCTTCTCTACGCCACCGGATTCATGATCATCATGCAGGCGCTGGGGTTGAACCTGTCGTGGACGGCGATCCTCGCCCTTCCCGCCGTGATGCTGATCGCCTTCGGCTTCGCGAGCCTGGGCATGGCGGTCACCAGCTACATGAAGACCTTCCAGCAGATGGACTGGATCAACTTCGTGCTGCTGCCGATGTTCCTCTTCTCGGCGACGCTGTACCCGATCACCGTGTATCCCGAGTGGATCCAGCACGTCATCATGGCGTTCCCGCTGTGGCACGGCGTCGAACTGCTCCGCGGGCTCACCACCGGCATCCTGAGCGCAGACATGCTGTGGCATGTCCTGTACTACGTCGTGATGATCGCGGTGGGCCTGGTGTTCACGACGAAGCGGCTGCGGGCGCTGTTCCTCGACTGATCGACGGGAACGTGTGCGTTCTCCGCAGCGACGGCGAGAAGTGTGCTGTGCTGGACGGCGTGGGAGCGCAGGCAACGGACGCGACGATCCAGATCCTGGACACGACCTTCACCGTCGGGGGACTGGTCAGAGCCGGCGTGATCCTCATCGTCGCCATTGCGATCGGGGTCGGCCTCAGTCTGCTGATCCGCCGTCGGGCACGGCGCCAGGACGGTGCGCACACCGCGACGTGGTACACGCTCGCCCGACTCACGGCGTACACGGTCGTCGGAGTCGGCGTGCTGCTCGCCTTCACGGCGCTCGGCGTGCCGCTCGACCGCTTCGCGCTGATCGCGGGCGCGATCGGCGTGGGACTCGGCTTCGGCCTGCAATCGCTGTTCGCCAACTTCATCTCGGGAATCGTTCTGCTGCTGGACAAGTCGCTGAAGATCGGTGACTTCGTCGAACTCGAGTCGGGCGTCACCGGGCGCGTGCGCGACATCAAGATGCGTGCCACCACCATCGCGACCAACGACAACCTCGACATCCTCGTCCCGAACTCCGAGTTCGTGGACGGGCGGGTGGTCAACTGGACGCACCGTGACGTCGTGCGCCGGCTCCACGTGCCCTTCGGTGTGGCCTACGGCACCGACAAGAACATCGTGAAGGAGGCGGCCCTGTCAGCGGCATCCGAGGTGCCGTTCACCCTGGCCCTCGACGGGCCCCGCCGTCCTCAGGTGTGGCTGACCGAGTTCGGCGACAGCTCGCTGAACTTCGAGCTCGTGATCTGGCTGACCGCTGACGCGACGAAGAAGCCCGGGGCGGTGACCGCCGCCTACAACTGGGCGCTGCACACCGCGCTCCAGACCCACGGCATCGAGATCCCGTTCCCGCAGCGCGATGTCCACGTGAACTCGGTGCTGGGACTGTCCGGCGAAGCGGCGCGCACCGCCCTGCGGCTCGCCGACGCAGGATCCGCGAGCACGAGCGGCGCCGAACCGCCCCCGCGCCCGGCGGCGCGCAACGACGCGATCGACGAGGTGAGCGACGACGCCCGACTGGTCGTCGACGAACAGCCGGACGACGAGGTCGCGTCGGGCTAGTGGGCGGCCGAGGGCAGGACTCGCGGGACGGTCGCGCTCAGCGCCAGAGCACCGCGATGCCGGCGTTGAGCAGGGTCAGAACACCCACCGACCAGAACAGCGCCGGCGGCACCGAGCCGTTCTTGCGCTGGCGGCCCATGCCGATGCCGAGAAGAGCGCCGATCACGAGGAGCACGACGAGCTTCACGCCGATCTTGGCGTAGTTGAGCTCGTACGACACTCCGAACGGCGCGGCGAGGACGATGCCTGCGACGCCGGCGATCAGCAGGCCCCAGTTCATGAGCGGTGTGAACCGCATCCGCCGCGCGACCGCCTCGACGAGCCAGGCTCCGAAGAGCACGGCGAAGCCGATGAGGTGGATGAAGACGACGATGTGGCGAAGGATCTCCATGCCGCTCACGCTATGCCGATCGTGACCGGCACGCCAGCAAGGCACGCCTCACCACGCGGACCTGACGGGGCGACCCGGTGCGCGGCACGACCTCAGGAGGCGCTGCCCACCTCGCGCAGGACGAGCGCGGTGCGCACGGCGGCATCCGCCGCTTCGAAGCCCTTGTCCTCGCGCGACCCTTCCAGCCCCGCACGATCGATCCCCTGTGCCTCGTCGTCGAGGGTCAGCACGCCGAAGCCCACCGGCTTGCCGGTGTCGAGCGCGACGCGGGTGAGGCCGTCGGTCGCCGCAGACGACACGAACTCGAAGTGGGGCGTACCGCCGCGGATGATCACGCCGAGCGCGACGGCGGCATCGGCACCGGCCTGCAGCGCGGCCTTCGCCACCACCGGCAGTTCGAACGAGCCGGGCACGCGCACGACCCGCCAGGTCGCTCCGGCGGCGTCGAGGGCGCGTGCGGCACCGGCGATCAGCCCGTCGGTGATGACGGGATGCCACGTGCCGGCCACGATCACGACGTCCAGGCCCGTGGCGTCGACGGTCTCCTGCGCCCGCGGTGCTCCCGTGCCGCTCATCGTTCCGCTCCTTCGTGCATCTGCTCGAGGGCATCGCGCAGATCGTCGTCGGCGATGAGGTGGCCCATGCGGTCGCGCTTGGTCTCGAGGTACTGGTGGTTGTTCGGTCCGACGCCGACCAGCAGCGGAACCTGGTCGACGACGTCGAGGCCGAGTTCGCGCAGCTGGGTCACCTTGTCGGTGTTGTTGGTGAGCAGGCGCACCCGCTCGACGCCGAGGTCGGCGAGGATCCCGGCCGCCGCCGCGTAGTCCCGCGCGTCGGCGGGAAGGCCGAGCGCGAGGTTGGCATCGACGGTGTCGAGGCCGCGCTCCTGCAGGCCGTAGGCGCGCAGCTTGTTGATCAGACCGATGCCGCGGCCCTCGTGCCCGCGCATGTAGACGACGACGCCGCCGTCCTGTGCGATGGCGTCCAGCGCCGCCTCGAGCTGTGGGCCGCACTCGCACTTGAGTGAGCCGAACGCCTCGCCGGTCAGGCACTCCGAGTGGACCCGGACCAGCGGTGAGTCGTCGGTGAGGTCGCCCGACACGACGGCGACGTGGTCGGTGCCGGTGACGCGGTCCTTGTAGGCGAGGAAGCGGAAGCTGCCGTGCGACGTCGGCACCAGCGCCTCGGCACGCAGGCTCACGCGGCGGCGGTGGGCAGGGGGCCCGCCGGGGGCGATCGGATCGGCCGCCTCGAGATGGGCGACCAGCTGCTCGATCGTGATGACGGGTACGCCGTCGCGCTCGCCGAGTTCGAGCAGGCCGGGCAGGCGCATCATCGACCCGTCTTCGGCGACGACCTCGGCGATGGCGCCGACCGGCTCGAGCCCGGCCAGGCGCATGAGCTCGACCGCCGCCTCGGTGTGCCCGCCGCGCTCGCGCACGCCACCGTCGACCGCGCGCAGCGGCAGGATGTGTCCCGGCCGGATCACACTCTCGGGGACCGACGAGGGGGATGCCAGCACGTTGAGGGTGTGTGCGCGATCGGCCGCGCTGATGCCGGTCGAGATGCGATCGGCGGCGTCGACGCTCACGGTGTAGGCGGTGCCGCGCGCGTCCTCGTTGACCTCGACCATGGGGGGGAGATCGAGCCGGTCGGCCCAGTCCGCCGGCATCGGCGCGCAGATGAAGCCGCTCGACCAGCGCACCGTCCAGGCGATCCACTCGGGAGTGGCCAGCTGGGCCGAGAGGACGACGTCGCCCTCGTTCTCGCGGTTCTCATCATCGGCGACGATCACCGGTCGACCTGCCCGGAGCGCGTCGAGGGCTTCGTCGATGGTGGCAAGGCTCATCGCGAGCCTCCTTCCGGGGGTGTTGCGGGCGCCGCGGCGCTCGGCGCGAAGGCGAGCAGCCGGCGGACGTGGCGGGCGAGGATGTCCGTCTCGAGGTTCACGCGATCGCCGGCCACGAGGGCCCCGAGTGTCGTGGCCGCGAGCGTTTCGGGGATGAGCGAGACCTCGAACCAGGCGTCGCCGCCGGCATCCGGTTCACTGACGTCGCTCACCGTGAGCGAGACGCCGTCGACGGCGATCGAGCCCTTGTCGACCACGAGTGGTGCGATGTCGGCGGTGAGGCCGACGCGCAGCACGCGCCACTGGTCTCCGGGTCGAACGTCGAGGACGGTGCCGGTGCCGTCGATGTGGCCCTGCACGATGTGCCCGCCCAGGCGCCCATGTGCCCGCGTCGCACGCTCGAGGTTGACGGGCCGCCCGGCCGCGACACCGTCCAGCGTCGACATCACGAGCGTCTGCCGCATGACGTCGGCGGTGAACCAGTCCTCACCGCGGTCGACGACGGTCAGGCACACGCCGCTGACGCTGATCGAGTCGCCGTGCCCGGCATCCGCTACGGCCAGCGGTGCCCGCACGGTCAGGCGCACGCCGTCGCCCGCGTCCTCGACGGCGGTGACGGCGCCGATCTCTTCGACGATGCCGGTGAACATCAGCTCTCTCCTTCGGATGGGTGATCGGATGCCGGGGGATGCGCGACGATCAGCACGTCGTCTCCCAGCTGCTCGACCTGAGTTGTGCGCAACCTGAGCGCGTCGGCGATCGTGTCCACTCCGAGGTCGTGGACCGCCAGGCGCGGTCCGCCGATGAGCACCGGGGCGGTGTAGACGAGCAGGTCGTCGGCGAGACCGGCACGCAGGACCGAGCCCACGACCGTCGGTCCGCCTTCGACGAACACGGTCTGCACGCCGCGGGCGCGCAGGTCGGCCAGCGCGGCGTCGAGGTCGTCGAATTGGAGGAACGGCCGCGGGTGCCGACGCACAGCCGCGCCCTCCGGCACGGGGCGCCGGCCGAGGACGACCGGCAGCGGTTGGTCGCCGGCGAGGTCGCCGTCGGCACCGCGGGCGGTGAGTGCCGGATCGTCGGCGAGCACGGTGCCGGTTCCGACGAGGATGGCGTCGGCGAGCGCGCGGCGGCGGTGGACGTCGGCACGCGCCGCGACGCCGGTGATCCAGCGGCTCGAGCCGTCGGCGGCCGCGATGCGTCCGTCGAGGCTCTGCGCCCACTTCACCGTGATGTGTGGTCGGCCCAGGCGCTGCACCGTCAGCCAGCCCGACAGCAGGTCTTCGGCCTCATCCGCGAGGACGCCGGCCGAGACGTCGACGCCGGCCTCACGCAGTCGGCGCGCGCCGCCGCCGGCGTCATGGCCCGGGTCGGCGATCGCATAGACGACGCGTGCCACCCCCGCCGCGATGAGGGCCTCCGAGCAGGGCCCCGTGCGTCCGGTGTGGTTGCAGGGCTCGAGCGTGACCACCGCCGTCGCCCCGCGCACGGCATCTGCGGGGGCCTTCGACAGCGCGTCGACCTCGGCGTGCGCCGTGCCCGCGCCGTGATGCCATCCCTCGGCGATGACGTCGCCCGACGGGGTGAGGAGCACGGCGCCCACCTGCGGGTTCACGCCCCGGGGTCCTCGGCGAGCGAGGTTCAGCGCGTGCCGCATGGCCGCCTGTTCGCGTTCGCCGCTCATCCGAGTCCTCCGTCGAGGCTCCGGGGAATGCGGCCGCGCGACGCGCGTCGCGTCGCCCCGTGCTGCCTCCCATCCGGACTCGTGCTGGTCACCCAGCACATCACCGTCGGTCCCGGAATTCCACCGGATCGGCTTCGGCGGCATCCTGATCGGATGGAGCGCCTCGGCTCGCGGACTGTCACCGCCGGTTCGGATTCTCACCGACCCCGGAGCACGTCAATGCTCAGAGTCTAGCCAACGCACCGTCGGCCGGTTCATTCCCGTGGATGGACGCCGCGATCGGCGGTGCGACGTACGCTGGAACCGGGGGGAGAGGCATGACAGAGCAGACGACCGGATCGGGTTTCGCCGAGCTGGCCGAGCGGCCGTACGCCGACGTCCTGATCATCGGCGGCGGGATCAACGGACTCGCCGTGCTGCGCGATCTCGCGATGCAGGGCATCGACGTGGCGCTCGTCGAGCGCGCCGACTTCGTCAGCGGCGCGTCGGCCGCCTCGTCGCACATGATCCACGGCGGCATCCGCTACCTCGAGAACGGCGAGTTCCGTCTCGTGCACGAGGCGGTCACCGAGCGCAACGGGCTGCTGAAGATCGCGCCGCACTATGTGAGGCCGCTGCCGACCACCATCCCGATCCACTCGACGTTCTCGGGTCTGCTGGGCGCGCCGCTGCGGTTCCTGCGTCATGGCCGGGGTCGGCCCGCAGAGCGCGGCGCGATCCTCATCAAGATCGGCCTCGTCATCTACGACTCGTTCTCGCGAGGGGGCGGCCGCGTCCCGCGCCACGAGTTCCACGGTCGCCGGCGATCGCTGCGCGATCTGCCCCGACTCAACCCGACGGTCAAGTACACGGCGACCTACTGGGATGCCTCGCTGCACGACCCCGAGCGGCTCGCCATCGACGTGCTGCGCGACGCTCGCGCGGCGGGGGCCCGCGCGGCGAACCACACCGCGGCCGTCGGCGTCGAGTCCGGCCGTGTCGTGCTGCGCGAGATCGAGACGGGCGACGAGGTGCCGTTCGCGGCATCCGTCATCGTGAACGCGACCGGGCCGTGGACCGACCTCACCAATCTCGCGCTCGGCGACCCGACGCGGTACATGGGCGGTACCAAGGGCTCGCACATCGTGCTCGACCACCCCGAGCTGCTGGCGGCGACGAGCGGGCGCGAGCTCTTCTTCGAGCACCGCGACGGCCGCATCGTGCTGATCTACCCGCTCAAGGGCCGCGTGCTCGTGGGCACGACCGACCTCGAACATCACATGACCGATCCGATCGTGTGCACCGAAGACGAGGTCGATTACTTCATCGACCTCATCGGCCAGGTGCTGCCCGACATCGCGGTCGACCGCGACCGCATCGTCCACCGGTTCGCCGGTGTGCGGCCGCTGCCCGGGCACGGCGACACCGCGCCCGGATTCGTCTCGCGCGACTACCGCATCGAGCAGGCACCCCTCCTCGGCGGGGACTCGACCGTGCTGAGCCTGGTGGGCGGCAAGTGGACGACCTTCCGCGCGTCCGCGGAACGCGTCGCCGACCGCGTGCTGGCGCTGCTGGCCACGCCGCGCCGTCACACGACGCGCGGCATCCCGATCGGCGGCGGGGCGGGATTCCCGACCACCGAGCGCTCGCGCTCGCACTGGGTGTCGTCGCACGCCGACGGCATCGGCATCGCCCGCGCCGCCGTGCTGCTCGATCGCTACGGCACCGTCGCAGCGCAGGTGATCGACGCCATCACTCTCGCCGGCGCCGATCGGCCGCTTCGTACGCTGCCCGCCTACTCGGTCGAAGAGCTGCGACACATCGCGGCCACCGAGCAGGTGGTGCACCTGGACGACCTGCTGCAGCGCCGATCGAGCATCGCGTTCACCGGCGGGGTGTCCGAGGAGTCGGCCGCCGAGGTCGCCGAGGCGATCGCGCCGGTGCTCGGCTGGGACGCCGACCGCGTCGCGGCCGAGGTGGTCCGCGCACTCGAGCGGGTGCACGCGGCCGATCCGACGTGGGAGCGCGCCGCCGCTACTTGAGCAGGCGCGACAGCCTCCGGTCGGCGAGGATCTTGCCGCCGGTCTGACACGTCGCGCAGTACTCCAGCGAGTTGTCGGCGAAGAACACGCTGCGCACCTCGTCACCGCACACGGGGCAGGCCTCGCCGCGACGGCCGTGCACCTGCATCCCGCGCCGCTTCGCGTCCTTCAGATCGGCGGGCGGCTTGCCGGATGCCTCGGACACCGCCTCGGCAAGCACCTCGGCCATCGCTGCGTAGAGGCGGTCGATCTCGCCGTCGTCGAGGTTCGCCGCCAGCGCATACGGCGACATCTTCGCGGCATGCAGGATCTCGTCGCTGTACGCATTGCCGACGCCGGCGATCGTGGCCTGATCGCGCAGTACGCCCTTGATCTGGGTGCGGCGGCCCGCGAGCAGCTGCGCGAGCGTGTCGCGGTCGAAGGCGTCGTCGAGCGGGTCGGGCCCGAGTCGCGCGATCCCCGGCACGTCGGCAGGCGCGCGGACGACGTACACCGCGAGCGACTTCTTCGTGCCCGCCTCGGTGAGATCGAAGCCCGAGCCGTCCGACAGCGCGACGCGCACGGCGATCGGCGTGCGGCCCGGCTTGATGAGCGTCGCCGGCAGCTGGTCGTACCAGCGCAGCCAGCCGGCCTTCGCGAGATGGAAGACGAGATGGGGGCCGTCGGTCACCAGATCGATGAACTTGCCGGCGCGCTCAGCGCCGCCGATGGTGCGGCCGACCAGGTCGGTGACGGGTGGATCGTAGGTCTTCAGTGCGGCGATGTTCGCCACCGTGACCCGTGTGATCTCGAGGCCGTCGGCGCGGTCACGCACGAACTCGACGAGTCCCTGCACCTCCGGCATCTCGGGCATGGGCCCATCCTCGCACGTGCTCAGCCGGCGAGGACCGGCCAGTCCTGCGGCATCCGGTCGTCGTCGTCGAGGATCGCCGCGACCCATCCGTCGCGTTGGGTCCCGCGATCGGGGAGGGCTGCGCGCAGCGTGCCCTCGAAGCGGAACCCGGCCCGCGCCGCCACCGACGCGGACGCCCGATTGCCGGCGATCGCGCGCCACTGCAGGCGCCGCAGCCCCAGCCCGTCGCGGGAGAGGGCGTAGGTCACGACCGCGGTGATGGCCTCGCCCAGCAGGCCGCGGCCCCGCATGCCCGGCGCCATCCAGTATCCGATCTCGCCGACCGGCGCCTTCTCGGTCAGCCCGAACACCGATGCGACGCCGGCGAGCACGCCGTCTGCACGCAGCGCCCACACCACCTCGGTGCCTTCCTCCCAGTGCGCGGCGGCGCGCCGGATGAACTCCTCGGCGTGCGCTCGCTGGTAGGGCGAAGGAACCGTCGTGTAGCGCTGGATCTCGGGGTCCTGGCATGCGGCGAAGATCGCATCGACGTCGTCGGTGCCGGGCACCGACAGCTCGAGTCGCTTCGTGCGCAGGATGACGGGAATCATCCGGTCACTCTAACCCCCGCCCGTCTCGCCGCCTGTCCGCAGAGAGGGCGACGCGCGGGATGCCTCACACCCGGCGGAGCAGCCCGACCTTGTCGTAGACGTCGGCGAGGGTCGCGTCGGCGACGGCGGCGGCCCGGGCGGCGTTGGCTGCCAGGACGCGGTCCAGTTCGGCGGGGTCGTCGAGCATCTCGAGGGCACGGGTGCGCACTGGGCCGAACTCCTCGGTCACGACCTCGGCGAGCGCCTTCTTGAAGTCGCCGTACCCGCGGCCGGCGAACTCGTCCTCGATCGCGGGGATCTGGCGGCCGGACAGGGCGGCGAAGATCACCAGCAGGTTCGAGACGCCCGGCTTGTTCTCGCGGTCGTAGCGCACGGTGCCGTCGCTGTCGGTCACTGCGCGCATGATCTTCTTCGCCGACACCGCCGGGTCGTCGAGCAGCCACAGCACGCCCGCATCGGACTCCGCCGACTTCGACATCTTCGCGGTCGGGTTCTGCAGATCGTAGATGCGCGCGGTGTCCTGCTGGATCACGGGCATCGGCACCTGGAACGCGGTGCCGAAGCGCGCGTTGAACCGCTCGGCGAGGTCGCGCGTGAGCTCGACGTGCTGCTTCTGATCGTCGCCGACCGGCACGATGTCGGTCTGATACAGCAGGATGTCGGCGGCCATGAGCACCGGGTAGGTGAACAGGCCGACCGAGGTCGCGTCGCTGCCGTAGCGCTGCGACTTGTCCTTGAACTGCGTCATACGGCCGGCCTCGCCGAAGCCCGTCACGGTGGAGAGCACCCACGCGAGCTCTGCATGGGCGGGCACGTGCGACTGCACGTAGAGCGTGGACTTCGACGGCTCGATCCCGGCCGCGATGTACTGCGCCGCCGTGCGGCGGGTCTTCTCGCGCAGCTCTGCGGGATCGTTCGGCTGTGTCAGCGCGTGCAGATCGACCACCGAGAAGAACGCCTCGTAGGACTGCTGCAGCTCGCGCCACTGCATGAGCGCGCCGATGTAGTTGCCGACCTGCAGGGAGTCGGCTGAGGGCTGCATTCCGGAGTAGAGGCGGGGCTTGGTCACCCGCCAATCCTACGGGCGGGCGACGGGGCGGGATGGCGCACCTGCCGCACGCGCGGCGCCTTCCGCCCCGGCGGAAGATTCTCTGCCCTTGTCGCGGCACGGCGCGTCCGTAGACTCGACATCGACCCATATCGAGTCCTCCGGCGACGGAGCCGGGGAATCGAGGTCAGCGTCCGCCTCCGGCGGTCCTCCCACGCCGCGCTCGGTTCGTCGTCCCTCCGGGGAGGCTCTCCCGCGCGAAAGAGGAGGACGACATGCCGAACATCCGCTGGTTCCAGGACCTGGGTATCGACGACATCGAACAGGTCGGCGGCAAGAACGCGTCGCTCGGCGAGATGGTCTCGAACCTCTCACATCTGGGAGTCGCGGTGCCCGGCGGCTTCGCGACCACCGCCGACGCGTATCGAGAGTTCCTCGCCGAAGGCGATCTCTATGAGCGGATCCGGGTCGCCGCCCAGTCGATCGACGTGGGCGACATCAGCCAGCTCTCGCGCGTGGGCGCGCAGATCCGCGGCTGGATCGAGGAGCAGCCGCTGCCGGCGGCCTTCGAGAAGGACTTCCGCGAGGCCTACGCCACCCTGGTCGCGAACGATCCCGATCCGGATGCCGTCTCATGGGCCGTGCGCTCCAGCGCGACCGCCGAGGACCTGCCGGACGCCTCGTTCGCGGGCCAGCAGGAGACGTTCCTCAACATCCACGGCATCGACAACGTCCTCAAGGCGATGCGTGTGGTGTTCGCCTCGCTGTACAACGACCGTGCCATCGCCTACCGGGTGCACCAGGGTTTCGCGCACCACGAGGTCGCGCTGTCGGCCGGCATCCAGCGCATGGTGCGCTCGGATGTCGGATCGTCGGGGGTCATGTTCACGGTCGACACGGAATCCGGCTTCACCAACACGGTGCTGGTCACCTCGTCGTGGGGTCTGGGTGAGGCGGTCGTTCAGGGGGCCGTGAGCCCCGACGAGTTCAGCGTCTACAAGACCGCGCTGCGCGACGGTCGACCGGCGATCTCGCGCCGCCAGCTCGGGGACAAGGCGATCAAGATGGTCTATGCCGAGGGGCGCAGCGTCGGCACGAGCACGGTGTTCGTCGACGTGCCCGACGAGGACCGCCTCGTGCTGAGTCTCGACGACGACGACGTCACCGAGCTGGCGCGCCAGGCGCTGGTCATCGAAGACCACTACGGCCGCCCCATGGACATCGAGTGGGGCAAGGACGGCGTCGACGGCAAGCTGTACATCCTGCAGGCCCGCCCCGAGACGGTGGTCTCGCGCCAGGAGGCCGGCGTCGTCAGCCGATGGGTGCTGGGTGACCGCGGCCGCGTCATCACGCACGGCAGCGCGATCGGCAACCGCATCGGCGCGGGCCCGGCCCGTGTCATCCACTCGATCGACGAGATGGGGCAGTTCCGTGACGGCGAGGTGCTCGTCGCCGACATGACCGACCCCGACTGGGAGCCGATCATGAAGAGCGCCTCGGCCATCGTCACCTCGCGCGGCGGTCGCACCTGCCACGCGGCGATCATCGCCCGCGAGCTCGGTGTTCCCGCGGTCGTGGGCACCGGGAACGCGCTCGAGACCATCACCGAGGGTGAGGCCGTGACGGTCTCCTGCGCCGAAGGCGATGCAGGGTTCGTCTACGACGGCCTGCTCGAGTTCCACGAGGAGCGGACCGAGCTGGCCGACATGCCCGAGATCCCGACGAAGATCATGATGAACGTCGGCACGCCCTCGCAGGCGTTCTCGTTCGCCCAGCTGCCCAACCACGGAGTGGGTCTCGCACGGCTCGAGTTCATCATCAACCGTCAGGTCGGAATCCACCCCCGTGCATTGCTGGAGTACGACTCGATCTCGGACGAGCTGCGTGCCGAGATCGCGCCCCGGATCGCCGCGTATCCGTCGCCGCGCGAGTTCTTCGTTCGTCGCGTCGCCGAGGGTGTGTCGACGATCGCCGCCGCGTTCGCGCCCGAGCGGGTCATCGTTCGCATGAGCGACTTCAAGTCGAACGAGTACGCCAACCTCATCGGGGGGCCCGTGTACGAGCCGCACGAGGAGAACCCGATGATCGGGTATCGCGGGGCGGCCCGGTACGTGTCACCCGACTTCCGCGAGTGCTTCGACATGGAGTGCGAGGCGATGAAGCGCGTGCGCGATGAGATGGGGCTCACCAACGTCGCCCTCATGATCCCGTTCGTGCGCACCGTCGGCGAAGCGGAGCGCGTCATCGAGCTGCTCGCCGAGAATGGTCTCCGCCGCGGCGAGAACGGACTCGAGGTGATGATGATGTGCGAGCTGCCGAGCAACGCGGTGCTCGCCGAGCAGTTCCTGCAGCACTTCGACGGGTTCTCGATCGGATCCAACGACATGACCCAGCTCACCCTCGGCCTCGACCGGGATTCGGGTCTGGTCGCCGACCTGTTCGATGAACGCAATCCGGCAGTGCTCCACATGATCGGCCGCGCCATCGACGCGTGCCTGGCCGCGGGCAAGTACGTCGGCATCTGCGGACAGGGGCCCAGCGACCATCCCGATCTGGCCGAGTGGCTGCTGGAGCGGGGGATCGAGTCGATGTCGCTCAACCCGGACACCGTCGTGGACACCTGGCTGCGACTGGCGAAGGTCGCCGGAAAGGTGTGACCCCGCGTCACATGGCGTCACGCCGGCTTGGCGCGCCGCACGACGCGCGTCAGGCTGGAGGCCCAAGCGAGAGGACGGCTGCCATGGACCGCGACCGGCTGCGCAGCGCGCAGGCCCCGCTCAAGGAGCGCTATCGTGCCGAACCGGATGCCGCACTCACACCCGTGCATGCCGCGGGTGTCATCGCCGAACCGCTCACGGTCGACGTCGAGACCCCGGCCGGCGTCGTGCGCGCAGCCCTCCATCCCGCGACCGGCGGGGATGCCTCGGCGGGCGCGTGCTCGGGAGACCTGCTGCTGCAGGCGCTCGTCGCGTGCGCCGGGGTCACCGTCTCGGCAGTCGCCACGTCGGCCGGAATCGACCTCGGGCGCGTGCGCATCCATGCAGAGTCGACGTTCGACGCACGCGGCACCCTCGGCGTCGATCGGGGCGTCGACGTCGGCATCGCACCCGTGACCCTCGTCGTCGAGGTCGCAGCCGAGCTCGACGACCCCACGCTGGCTCGTCTGGCCGCGGCGACCGAGCGGTACTGCGTCGTGGCGCAGTCGCTGCGGCATCCGCCGGTCATCGAGCTGCGCCGCGCGCACGCGCTCGCAGCCGCTCAGGCTCCGACGCGGTAGTCGGCGACCACCGGCGCGTGATCGCTCCAGCGCGTGTCCCACGAGGGCGCGCGCACCACGCTGTAGCCGCTCGCGCGCGCGGCGAGGTCGGGCGTGGCCAGGTGGTAGTCGATGCGCCACCCGGTGTCGTTGTCGAAGGCGCGACCGCGCATCGACCACCAGGTGTAGGGGCCGTCCACATCGCCGTGCGCCTGTCGGCCGACATCCACCCAGCCGAGCCCCGTGCCGGTCGCGCCGTCGGCGGTGTTGACGGGCATGCCGGCCTGACCGACGAAACGATCGAAGTACGCGCGCTCGCGCGGGAGGAAGCCGGCGTTCTTGACGTTGCCCTTCCAGTTGCGGATGTCGCGCTGCGTGTGGCCGACATTCAGATCGCCCATGATGAGCGACAGCGGCGCGTGGGCCTGCAGGCGGGGCATCCGCTCCTCCATCGCGTCGAGGAATGCGTACTTCGCGGCTTGGCGCGGCGTGCCCGCCTCGCCCGTGTGCACGTAGGCGCTCACGACCGTGAGGCGCTCGCCGCCGAACTCGTAGTCGGCCTCGATCCAGCGCCCGGCGGCGTCCGTACCGCCATCGCCCAGCGCGGTGCGCACATCGGCGGGGGCGATCCGCGCGGCGATCGCAACGCCGGCGCGGCCCTTCGCCTCGGCCTCGTTGCCGACGATGTGCCATCCGGGCAGGGCCGCCGCGAGTTCATCGGCGTTCGCGCGCACCTCCTGCAGGGCCATGACGTCGACATCGGCACCCGCCAGCCACTCGATCATGCCCTTGCGCACGGCGGCGCGGATGCCGTTGACGTTGACGGAGGCGATGCGTACGGATGCGGGCACGCCCGCCAGCCTAGCCACGACCGCCGACACCGGGCCGCGCGTCAGCGGCTGACGTTTCCGTGCTCGATCGGAGCGGGAGCGGCGGCTTCGACCTGCGCGAGCTCGGTCTGTGCGGCATGCACGGCGCGGTCGGCCGCCCACACGCGATACCAGGGCGCGCTCGTGCGCGCCTCACGCGCGGTGCGCAGTCTCACCTGGGCGGCCACGAGCAGGGCACGGTGCTCCGCGGCGATCCGCTCGGCCTCGGTGATCGGCACGAGCGGAACGTCGCGATCCGATGCCGACACGGCGATCCACGCGCCCGCCACCAGCATCACGATGCCGGCCAGGCGGAACCAGAGCAGCAGGCCGACGAAGATCGCGAAGGTCGCCAGGAGCGGGTTCGACGGGGTGTAGAGCAGCAGGACGCCGGCACCCAGCTGGAGGACGGTGAGCGCCGCGCCGCCGAGGATGGAGCCGGGCCAGATCCGGCGCCAGCGCAGCTGGGTGCCGGTGAGGAACCGGAACAGCGCCGCCAGCGCCGCGACGTTGATGATGAGCGAGACGAGCACCGATCCAAGTCGCACGGCGATCGTGGAGAGGGCTGACCCGTCGAGGCCGAGCAGTCCTCCCAGCCACGACAGCGCCCAGACGCCGACCGCGTTGAGGGCGCCGCCGGCGACGATCGCCGTGCCGAACACGATGGCGGCCAGGAAGTCGCGCGACTTGAGCAGGATGTAGCTGCGACGGTCGGGGGCCAGCGCGAAGATGTCGCGCACCGCTCGACGCAGGAACGTGATGAAGCCGATCGCCGTCCAGATCGCCGTTCCGAGCGCGATGAGACCCGTGATCGCGAGCACACCGCTGCTGTCGATCGCGATGGTCTGCACGTCCTGCTCGGTGAACAGACCCGGCTGACCGTCGGTGCCGATGAGCCCCGGCACATACGTGTTGATCACGTTGATCATCGCCGTGACCGCCGCCTCGTTGCCGCCGAGCCAGAGTCCGACGACGGCGAACGCGACGTACATGACCGCGAAGAACGCGAACAGCGCCTGATAGCTGACACCGGCTGCCAGCAGGAACCCGTTGTGCTGCAGGAAGTGCCGCCACACGCGCACCGGGAACCAGGCGAGCGTCTGCTTCGTGATGCGGGTCGCGCGCTCGATCGGCTCGTCGAATCTCTCGCGGAACGACTCCTGCGTGGACTCCCACCGGGCTCGCAGCGTCTCTTCTTCGCGCTGTGCGGCGTCGGCCTGAGTGCGCGCCGCCTGGTGCCCCTTTCCGCTCACGCCGCCCAGCCTAGCGAGGCGCACGCGCCGATTCGTCGCGGACGGGTCAGGAACCGCCGCCCAGCACGGCCCGCTTGACCTCGGCGATCGCCTTGGTCACCTCGATGCCGCGCGGGCACGCCTCCGTGCAGTTGAAGGTCGTCCGGCAGCGCCACACGCCTTCCTTGTCGTTGAGGATGTCGAGTCGGACGTCGCCGGCGTCATCCCGCGAGTCGAAGATGAAGCGGTGCGCGTTGACGATCGCGGCGGGGCCGAAGTACTGGCCGTCGGTCCAGAAGACCGGGCACGACGAGGTGCACGCCGCGCACAGGATGCACTTGGTGGTGTCATCGAAGACCTCGCGGTCGACGATCGACTGGATGCGCTCCTTGCCCGGCTCGGGCTTCGAGTTCGCGATGAGGAACGGCTGCACGTCGCGGTACGACGCGAAGAACGGCTCCATGTCGACGACGAGATCCTTCTCGAGCGGCAACCCCTTGATCGCCTCGACGTAGATCGGCTGCGAGATGTCGAGATCCTTGATCAGGGTCTTGCAGGCGAGGCGGTTGCGGCCGTTGATGCGCATGGCGTCCGACCCGCAGATGCCGTGGGCGCAGGAGCGACGGAACGTGAGCGAGCCGTCGACCTCCCACTTGATCTTGTGCAGCGCGTCGAGCACGCGGTCGGTCGAGTACAGTTCGACGTCGTAGTCGACCCAGCGGGGCTCCTCGTCGACCTCGGGGTCGAAGCGACGGATGATGAACGTCACCAGGAACGACTGGATGCCGGTGTCGTCGGCGGCCTCGATCTCAGCCGTGTCGTCGGTCTCCACCAGAGCGGTCGACATCAGTACTTCCTCTCCATCGGCTGGTAGCGGGTCACCACGACGGGCTTCCAGTCCAGGCGGATGTGGTCGTCGGCGTTCGACGAGTGCGGATCGCCGGTGAGGTAGGCCATCGTGTGCTGCATGAAAGCCTCGTCGTCGCGCTTGGGGTAGTCGTCGCGCATGTGACCGCCGCGGCTCTCCTGCCGATTGCGCGCGGTGACGACGACGACCTCGGCGATGTCGAGCAGGAAGCCCAGCTCGACGGCTTCGAGCAGGTCGGTGTTGTACCGCTTGCCCTTGTCGTCGACGTGGATGTTCCGGTAGCGCGAGCGGAGCTCCTCGATGACCTCGAGCACCTCGCCGAGCGATTCGTCGGTGCGGAACACCTGCGCCTTGCGGTCCATCTCGTCCTGCAGCTTCTTGCGCAGCACGGCGATCCGCTCGGTGCCGGTGTTCTCACGCAGGCCCTCGATCATCTCGCGGACGTCCTTGGCCGGGTCGTCGGGCAGATCGACGAACTCGGCGGTCTTCACGTACTCCACCGCGTTGCGTCCGGCCCGCTTGCCGAACACGTTGATGTCGAGCAGCGAGTTGGTGCCCAGACGGTTCGAGCCGTGCACCGACACGCACGCGCACTCGCCGGCGGCGTAGAGGCCCGGGACGACGGTCGTGTTGTCGCTGAGCACCTGCGCGTCGTTATTGGTCGGGATGCCGCCCATCGCGTAGTGCGCGGTGGGCATGACGGGCACCGGCTCGACGACGGGGTCGACGCCGAGGTAGGTGCGGGCGAACTCGGTGATGTCGGGGAGCTTGGTCTCGAGCACTTCGGCGCCCAGGTGCGTGCAGTCCAGCAGCACGTAGTCGCGGTGCGGACCGGCTCCGCGGCCCTCGGCGACCTCCTGCACCATGCAGCGGCTGACGATGTCGCGGGGCGCGAGGTCTTTGATGGTCGGGGCGTAGCGCTCCATGAACCGCTCGCCCGAGACGTTGCGCAGGATCGCGCCCTCACCGCGTGCACCCTCGGTGAGGAGGATGCCCAGACCGGCGAGCCCGGTCGGGTGGAACTGGAAGAACTCCATGTCCTCGAGGGGGAGGCCCTTGCGCCACACGATGCCGACGCCGTCGCCGGTGAGCGTGTGGGCGTTCGAGGTCGTCTTGTAGATCTTCCCGAATCCTCCGGTCGCGAAGATGACCGCCTTCGAGTGGAACACGTGCAGGTCGCCGGTGGCGAGTTCGTACGCGACCACGCCCGCGACCTCGGTCTTGCCCGCGGCATCCTTCACCGTGATCAGGTCGAGCACGTAGAACTCGTTGAAGAAGTTGATGCCGAGCTTGACGCAGTTCTGGAAGAGCGTCTGCAGGATCATGTGACCCGTGCGGTCGGCCGCGTAGCACGCCCGTCGCACGGGGGTCTTGCCGTGGTCGGCGGTGTGGCCGCCGAATCGGCGCTGGTCGATCTTGCCCTCGGGGGTGCGGTTGAACGGCAGGCCCATGTTCTCGAGGTCGATGACCGCGTCGATGGCCTCCTTGGCGAGGATCTCGGCGGCATCCTGGTCGACGAGGTAGTCGCCGCCCTTGACGGTGTCGAAGGTGTGCCACTCCCACGAGTCCTCTTCGACGTTCGCCAACGCCGCCGCCATGCCTCCCTGCGCCGCCCCGGTGTGCGACCGGGTCGGGTACAGCTTGGTGATGACCGCGGTCTTCGCGCCGGGACCGGCTTCGATCGCCGCCCGCATGCCTGCGCCGCCGGCGCCGACGATCACGATGTCGAACTGGTGGTAGTGGACGCCGTCTTTGACGTAGGAGTCCGTCGCCTGTGTGCTCACGTGTGGGGTGCCTCGGTCGTCTTTCGCTTCGTCGTCGCGCGCTCAGCCCTGTGCGCTGCAGATCTCGGTGAGGACGCTGCCGTCGCTCAGGTTGGGGATGCAGGGGTCGAAGGTGAACACGACGAGGGTGCCCAGCAGGATCAGGAATCCGGCCGACAGCCACAGCGCCCACACCAGCACCTTGCGCGTGCCCTTGTGGGTGACGTAGTCGTTCACGATCGTCCGCATGCCGTTGGCTCCGTGGATGAGGGCGAGCCACAGCATCAGCACGTCCCACCACTGCCAGAACGGCGATGCGAGCTTGCCCGCCACGAAGCCGAAGTCGAGCCCGTGGATGCCTTCGCCGAGCATCAGGTTCACGAACAGGTGCCCGAAGATGAGGATGATCAGCAGCACGCCCGACACGCGCATGTAGATCCAGCCCCACTTCTCGAGATTGACTCCGCCGCGGCGTGCGGCGGTCTGCGGGGCGCGGGGATCGGCGATCGCGGTCATCAGTGACCCCCTCCCGCTCCGGCGAAGACGTTCATCAGGTGCCTCGGCGTGAAGGCGAGCATCGTGACGACCCACAGGCCCAGGACGCCCCACCACAGCTGACGCTGGTGGCGCGTGGCCCACGACCAGACGTCGACGAGGATGATGCGCAGACCGTTGTAGGCGTGGTAGGCGATGGCGCCCACGAGCGCGACTTCGCCGAGGCCGAGGATCGGGTTCTTGTAGGTGCCGATCACGGCGTCGTACGCATCGGGGGCGACCCGGATCAGTGCCGTGTCCAGCACATGGACGAGCAGGAAGAAGAAGATCCCGATCCCGGTGATCCGGTGCAGCACCCACGACCACATGCCCTCGTTGCCGCGGTAGAGCGTTCCGCGGGGAACCTTCGAGGTGGTCTCGGACACCGACGGGGTCACGCGTGCTGGTGCAGACACAGCCGTCCTCCCTGGTCGATCGACGAGGGGCGTTCGATCAACCCCTCCGCCGGCGCACCGCGAAGGCGCGAGCCGGGCGCCTGGTGGGCGCAGATCCCATCCTATTCCCGTCGTCGGCTGCCGGTCGCTTAGGTGCACCTAAGCGCGCTGTCCACAGCGACGTCTCGAAGCGCGCGCGTGCTGGCAGGATTGCAATGGCCGTCGAGCGATCCGCCGTCGGGGAGTACCACGAAGGAGTCGTCCATGGAGATCGCCGGACTCGTCGGCATCCTGCTCATCATCGGCGTCGGTGTCGCCGCCGCGATCATCATCGGACTCATCCTCCTGCTGTTCGCACGCAGCTGGATCAAGGTGGCGCGCGCCGACGAGGCGCTGGTGATCTCGGGCCGCAAGCAGAAGGTCCAGCAGGCGGTCGTGGCGGTCGACGGCTCCACGCGATCCGAGCTGACGGAGTCGCCGGTGACGGTCATCGTCAACGGCAAGTCGCTCGTGAACCCGATCACGCAGCGCCACGAGATCATCTCGCTGCGCTCACGACAGGTGTCGCTCAACGCCGAAGCGCAGTCGCTCGACAACGTGACGCTCAACGTCGACGGTGTCGCGATCGTGAAGATCGGGTCCGATCCGCTGTTCGTCCGCCGCGCCGCCGAGCGGTTCGCGTCGCAGGACCAGGCGATCGAGCAGTTCACGACCGAGCAGCTCGAGGGCGCCCTGCGCGGCATCGTCGCGACCCTCTCCGTCGTCGAGCTCATGCGCGAGCGCAAGAAGTTCTCCGACCAGATCGCGGCCGACGTCTCGCACGAGCTCGCCGAGCAGGGGCTGATCCTCGACTCGTTCCAGATCAAGGGGATCACCGACGCCGTCGGCTACATCCAGTCGCTCGGCGCGCCAGAGATCCAGGCGAAGCGACAGGCGGCCGAGATCGCCCAGACCAACGCCGACCGCGCGATCAACCAGAAGATCATCGCCAACCAGGAGGCGAACCTGGTCGAGCAGACGGCGCTGGACACCAACACCGCGAATGCGGACGCGGGCGTCGGTCGCGCGCGCGCCGAGGCCGAGCAGGCCGAATACCTCGCCCGCGCGCAGGCCGAGCAGGCCGTTCTGCAGCAGCAGGCCGAGAACAAGCAGGCCCAGCTGGACGCCGATGTCAAGCGCGTCGCCGACGCGCAGCGATACGAGGCCGAGACGCGTGCGCAGGCCGATCTGTACACGCGTGAGCGGTCGGCCGAGGCTGCCGCGATCGAGCAGGTCAAGCAGGCGGAGGCCCGCACGCGCATCGCCGAGCAGCAGGCCGAAGCCGACCGCGCACGCGCCGCGGGTGAAGCGGCGGCGGCCGAAGCCAAGGCGGCGGGTGAAGCCGGCGCGCTGCGGGCGCTCGCCGACGCCGAGGCGGCCGCCCGACGCCTGCGGTCGCAGGCCGAGGCGGACGCGATCCGCGCGGAGGGCGAGGCGCGCGCAGCCGCCGTCGAAGCCGAGGCCGAGGCGATCGCCTCGAACCAGGAGGCCCTCCTCACGCAGCGGGTGGTCGAGGTGCTGCCGCAGATCATGGCCGAGTTCGCCAAGGGGTACTCGGCGATCGGCAACGTCTCGATCATCGGCGCGGGCGACGACAGCGCGTCGGCCGTGGTCGGGGGCGACAGCGCCACGGCGATGCGATCGGTGTTCGACAGTGTCGAGGCGGCGACCGGTCTCGACCTCGCCGCGATCATCCAGGGCCAGACGGTCGGTCGCGGCATCGGCGCCGGGATCGCCGAGTCGACCGCATCCCCGGCGGCATCCCGGGCGTCGAAGAAGCGCGGCGCGGACCCCGCAGCCGATCGTTGACACCGACCACTAGCCTGGGGTCATGGCCGAGCCCGTCGCAGACTTCTACGCAGTCATCCCCGCAGGCGGTATCGGCAGTCGGCTGTGGCCGCTCTCACGCGCGGATGCTCCGAAGTTCCTCCACGACCTGAGCGGATCGGGCAGCACACTCCTGCGCGACACGTGGGACCGCCTCGAGCCGCTGACCGGTCCGGACCGCATCGCCGTGGTCACCGGGCGCGCCCACCGCGCGGCGGTCGAGAAGGAGCTGCCGGGGGTCCCCGACAAGAACGTGTTCCTCGAGTCGGAACCGCGCGATTCGACGGCGGCGATCGGCCTCGCGGCGGCGGTCCTCGCACGCCGTGAGCCCGACGTGATCATCGGCTCCTTCGCCGCCGATCATGTGATCCGGGTGCCGCACCTGTTCGACTGGGCGGTGCGCCAGGCGATCGAAGTGGCCCGCGAGGGATACGTCTGCACGATCGGGATGCCGCCGACGGAGCCCTCGATCGGATTCGGCTACATCCGCAAGGGCGCCGAGCTCATCGTCGACGGCGCGCCCGAGGCGTCCCTGGTCGCGAGTTTCGTCGAGAAGCCCGACCTCGAGACGGCGAAGGAGTACTTCGCCGACCGCACCTACCTGTGGAACGCGGGCATGTTCATCTCGCGCGCCGACGTCCTGCTGGGCGAGATCGCCGAGCAGGAACCCCAGCTCTACGCGGGCCTGATGGACCTCGCCGAGGCGTGGGACGACCGCGAGCAGCGCGGCCCCGTCGTCGACCGCATCTGGCCGACCCTCGCGAAGGTGGCGATCGATTATTCGGTGGCGGAGCCGGCAGCGCAGCGGGGCAGGCTCGCCGTCGTGCCGGGTCATTTCGACTGGGACGACGTCGGTGACTTCGCGAGCCTGGCCAAGCTCAACTCGCACGGTCGCAAGAACGACCTCGCGATCCTCGGCGAGAACGCCCGCATCCTCTCGGATGCCGCCAGCGGCATCGTCGTGAGCCAGACCGACCGTGTCATCAGCCTCATCGGCGTGCGCGACATCGTCGTCGTCGACACCGAGGACGCGCTGCTGGTGACCACGAGCGAGCATGCGCAGCGTGTGAAGGGCGTCGTCGACGCGCTCAAGCTGACGGGCCGCGGCGACGTGCTCTGATACGGACGTATTGCGGCTTTGTAACCATTCGCGCGCACAGCCGCTGTCGGCATGCGTCGTGAGCGTCACACGGGGTAGCTTTCACACATCACCCGCGAAGTCCGCGGGTTCTTCCCTTTGCACGTGGAGGCACAGTGACCACCATCTCGACCCGCAAGCGGCTGCTCGCCGGCCTCGTCGCCGCGACCACCGCCGTTGCGCTCGCCGGCTGCGCGTCGGCCCCCGAAGCCACCCCGACCGAGACCGAGGCCGGTGGCGGTGCCATCGAGGGCTTCAAGCCCTGCATGGTCTCCGACGCGGGTGGCTTCGACGACAAGTCGTTCAACCAGCTCGGCTACGAGGGCATGGAGCGCGCCGCCGATGAGCTCGGCGTCGACTTCCTCGCCGTCGAGTCCGGCTCGGAGTCGGACTACGCGCCGAACCTGACGAGCCTCGTCGACCAGGGCTGCACGCTCATCATCACCGTCGGCTTCGCGCTCGCGTCGGCCGCCGGCGAGTCCGCCGCGCAGAACCCCGACGTCGAGTACGTCTCGATCGACGACGTCGTGGACAACGACTTCGACGGTACGACCGACTCGCCCAACATCAAGCCGATCATCTTCGACACCGCGCAGGCTGCGTTCCTCGCCGGATACGCCTCGGCGTCGTACTCGACGGCGAAGAAGGTGGGCACCTTCGGCGGCATGAACTTCCCGACCGTCTCGATCTTCATGGACGGCTTCAAGCAGGGCGTCGAGTACTGGAACGCCGAGATGGGCGACAGCGTCGAGGTCCTCGGCTGGGACGGCACCGACGGTGTCTTCACCGGTGGCTTCGAAGCCAACCAGGACGCGATCAACGCCGCCCAGGGTCTCGTCGACCAGGGTGTCGATGTGCTGCTGCCCGTCGGTGGCCCGATCTACCAGAGCGCCGCTTCGGTGATCCGCTCGTCGGGTCGCGACATCGCGCTGCTCGGTGTCGACGCCGACGTCTACGAGACCGACCCCAGCGTCGCCGACCTGCTGCTCACCTCGGTGCGCAAGCTCATCGACGTCGGTGTGTACGACGCGGTGATGGCGGCGGGCGTGGGCGAGTTCGACGCCACCCCGTTCGTCGGCACCCTCGAGAACGACGGCGTCGGCCTCGCGCCGTTCCACGACTTCGAGTCGCTCGTCTCGCCCGATCTGCAGGGTGAGCTCGACGCGATCGCCGCAGGCATCATCGACGGGTCGATCCCGGTGACGTCCTACCTGGCGGAGTAAGTCTCCAACACACCGGAGGGCGGTCGGCGCGAGCCGGCCGCCCTCCGTGCGTGCGGCACCGTTGTGGGTGCGAGCGACGCACCCTCGTCAATAGGATCATCTGTATGAAGCTCGAACTCCGTGGGATCACCAAGCGGTTCGGAAGCCTCGTCGCCAACGACCACATCGATCTCGTGGTCGAACCCGGGGAGATCCACTGCCTCCTCGGCGAGAACGGCGCCGGCAAGTCCACGCTCATGAACGTCCTCTACGGGCTCTATCGCGCCGATGAGGGCACGATCCTGCTCGACGACCACCCCCGGAACTTCCAAGGCCCCGGCGACGCGATGCGTGCCGGCATCGGCATGGTGCACCAGCACTTCATGCTCGTGCCCGTCTTCACCGTGGCCGAGAACGTCATGCTCGGCCACGAGTCGACCCGTGCCGGCGGGTTCCTCGACCTCGAGGCGGCCCGCGAGCGCGTGCGCGAGATCTCGGCGCGCTTCGGCTTCCACGTCGACCCCGACGCGGTCGTCGAGGACCTGCCCGTCGGCGTGCAGCAGCGGGTCGAGATCATCAAGGCGCTGTCGCGGGATGCCCGGGTGCTCGTGTTCGACGAGCCGACGGCCGTGCTCACGCCGCAGGAGACCGACGAGCTGATGGGGATCATGCGGCAGCTCAAGGAGTCGGGTGCCTCCATCGTCTTCATCACCCATAAACTGCGCGAGGTGCGCGAAGTCGCCGACCGCATCACGGTGATCCGGCTCGGCAAAGTCGTCGGCGAGGCGTCGCCCGAGGCGTCGAACAGCGAGCTGGCCTCGATGATGGTGGGGCGCGCGGTCGAGCTCACGGTCCACAAAGATCCCCCCCAGCTCAGAGACCGGCACCTGGTCGTCGAGAACCTGTCGGTCATCGACCCCCATGGCCAGGTGGTCGTCAACGACGTCAGCTTCGAGGTGCGCGGTGGCGAGATCCTCGCGATCGCCGGAGTGCAGGGCAACGGGCAGACCGAGCTGACCGAGGCGCTCGTCGGACTGCAGCCGCAGGTGCGCGGCTCGGTCACGCTCGACGGCGAAGAGCTGGCGGGCCGCAGCGTGCGGCGCATCCTCGACGAGGGCGTCGGCTTCGTCCCCGAGGATCGCAAGGAGGACGGCCTGGTCGGCACGTTCACCATCGCCGAGAACCTCATGCTCGACCGCGCCAACGGCGCGCCGTTCGTCAAGCGCGGGTCGGTGCAGAAGGGCGTGCTCGACGAGTTCGCAGACGAGAAGCTCACCGAGTTCGACGTGCGGGCCCCGGGGATCACGACACTGGTCGGCAACCTGTCCGGCGGCAACCAGCAGAAGGTGGTGCTCGCCCGCGAGCTGAGTCGCGACCTCGCCCTGCTCGTCGCCGCCCAGCCCACACGCGGCGTCGACGTCGGATCGATCGAGTTCATCCACAAGCGCATCGTCGAGACGCGGGATGCCGGGGTGCCGGTCGTCGTCGTGTCCACCGAACTCGACGAGGTCAGCGCACTGGCCGACCGCATCATGGTGATGTACCGCGGCCGCATCGTCGGGATCGTCCCCGGCGACACTCCCCGCGACGTTCTGGGACTGATGATGGCCGGCGAGACGCCCGCCGGGGAAGGGGCCGCCGCGTGAGCACCACGACAGATCCGGCCGAGACGGCTCCGCCCGTTTCGAAGTGGCACGAGACGTTCCTGAAGATCACGCAGGGCAACGCCCTGATCTCGGTGCTGGCGGTGGTGCTGGCGCTCCTGGTCGGCGGCATCATGATCGCCTTCACCGACGAGGACGTGCAAGAGGCATCCGTCTACTTCTTCGCCCGGCCGGGCGACACGCTGATTGCGATCTGGAACTCGGTGTCGGGCGCCTACATCGCGCTCTTCCAAGGGTCGATCTACAACTTCCAGGCGGCGTCGTTCGATCGGGCCATCCGGCCCCTCACCGAGACGCTCACCTTCGCGACGCCGCTCATCGCCGCGGGCCTCGGCGTCGCCCTCGCGTTCCGCATCGGCATGTTCAACATCGGCGGCCGCGGCCAGATGCTCATGGCGTCGGCCGCTGCGGGCTGGGTCGCGTTCTCGCTCGACCTGCCGTGGGGCATCCACATGATCGTCGCCCTCATCGCCGGCCTCGCCGCCGGTGCCCTCTGGGCCGGCATCGCGGGTTTCCTGAAGGCGCGCACCGGCGCGCACGAGGTCATCGTGACGATCATGCTCAACTACGTCGCGTTCTACCTGATCTCGTGGATGCTGCGCACGCCGGGACTGCTGCAGGCGCCCGGGTCCAGCAACCCGAAGACGCCCGCGATGAAGGACACCGCGGTCTTCCCCGACCTGCTGGGCCCGCAGTACAACCTGCACTTCGGGTTCGTGCTGGTCGTCGCCGCGACGATCCTGGTGTGGTGGATCCTCAGCCGCTCGAACCTGGGATTCAAGTTCCGCGCTGTCGGTGAGAACCCCAACGCCGCGCGGGTGGCCGGCATCGACGTCAAGAACATGTACGTCTACGGCATGCTCATCGCGGGCGCCCTGGTCGGCCTCGCCGGGGTCAACCAGGTGCTCGGGACGATCACCACCGGCTTCACGGCGGGCATCGACGCCGGCATCGGCTTCGACGCCATCACCGTCGCGCTGCTCGGCCGGTCGACGCCCTGGGGCACCTTCGCCGCCGGCATCCTGTTCGGCGCATTCAAGGCCGGCGGGTTCGCGATGCAGGCGGGACAGCAGATCCCCATCGAGATCGTCACCGTCGTGCAGGCGCTCATCGTCCTGTTCATCGCGGCGCCGCCGCTGGTGCGCACGATCTTCTTCCTGCCCTCGCCCGAGCGCGACCGCCGCCGCGAGGAGAAGGCGCGGCAGAAGGCGCTCAAGGCCCAGATCCAGGCCGACGAGATGGAGGTGGCGAAGTGACCGCCCCCGCCGTCAACATCGCGGCCGAGCGTCCGCTGCCCGAGACGACCGTCATCCGCAGCTGGAAGGCGCCGGTCGCTCTCGCGGTGTTCACCGTGCTCTTCGCGATCCTCATCCTGGTCGCCCCGCGTGCCGGCGAGACGACGTTCCGCCTCTCGTCGGGCGCCGACCCGCTGCAGCTGCCGCCGCTCGCGCTGCCGGTCGTGCTGACGACGTGGGTGTGCCTGATCTTCCTCGTGCTGCTGACGGCCGCCTCGGCGTACTTCGTGCGCGCGTCGGGACGCTCGCCGCTGTGGATCGTGAGCGTCTACATCGGCATCATCATCATCGGCTTCCTGACGTGGGCGGCCTCGGGCTCGACGATTCCGGTGACGGGTCTGCTGGCCGGCTCTCTGGGCCTTGCCGTGCCGCTCATCTACGGGGCGCTGTGCGGCGTCATCGGCGAGCGGGTGGGCGTGGTCAACATCGCCATCGAGGGTCAGCTGCTGGCGGGCGCGTTCACCGCCGCGGTGGTCGCGAGCCTCACCGGCGTTCCGTTCCTCGGCCTGCTCGCGGCGATGGTCGCGGGCGTCCTGGTCGCCTTCGTGCTGGCATCCTTCGCGATCAAGTACCTCGTCGACCAGGTCATCGTCGGTGTCGTGCTGAACGTGCTGGTGATCGGCGTGACCGGGTTCCTCTACTCGCAGGTGCTGCAGCCCAACGCGGCGCTGCTGAACACGCCGCCGCGGTTCGGGCGCATCGCGATCCCGCTGCTGTCGGACATCCCGATCGTGGGCCCGGTGCTGTTCAACCAGACGATCATCGTCTACATCATGTACGTCGTCATCGCGGCGGTGTACATCGGCCTGTTCCACACGCAGTGGGGTCTGCGCCTGCGCGCCGTCGGCGAGCATCCGCAGGCCGCCGACACCGTCGGCATCAAGGTGAACGCGACGCGGTTCTGGAACGTGCTGCTCGCCGGTTCGATCGCCGGCCTCGGCGGCACGGTGTTCACGATCGGCAACGGCATCGCGTTCAACAAGGAGATGACCGCCGGAGCCGGCTTCATCGCCCTCGCCGCGGTCATCTTCGGCCAGTGGCACCCGATCAAGGCGACCCTCGCCGCGCTGCTGTTCGGGTTCGCCTCGAGCCTGCAGAACACCCTCAGCGTCATCGGCTCGCCGGTGCCGAGCGAGTTCATGCTCATGCTCCCGTACCTCGTGACGATCTTCGTCGTGGCCGGTGTGGTCGGCAAGTCGCGGGCGCCCGCGGCCGACGGCATCCCGTACATCAAGGGATGACCGCGCCCGTGACCGCATCCGCAGACCCCCCAGATACCGACGTGGAAGAAGGCAGCCCGTGACCGACATCGATTGGGACGAGCTGCGGGCGACCGCCGTCGAAGCCATGCAGCGCGCCTACGCGCCGTACTCGCGCTACAAGGTCGGCGCCGCCGCCCTCGTGACCGACGGTCGCACCGTGAGCGGATGCAACGTCGAGAACGCGTCGTACGGCGTCGGCCTGTGCGCCGAGTGCGGGCTCGTGAGCGACCTGCACATGACCGGTGGCGGACAGCTCGTCGCCTTCGTGTGCGTCAACGGCGACGGCGCGACGATCATGCCGTGCGGCCGCTGCCGCCAGCTGCTGTACGAGCACGCCATCCCCGGGATGCTGCTCGAGACGGTGTCGGGCATCCGCACCATCGACGAGGTGCTGCCCGACGCGTTCGGCCCGAGAGACCTGGAGGGACGATGAGCGAGCACGGATCGGCGGTCGAGGCGTTCGACGCGGTCGACGTCATCCGCGCGAAGCGCGACGGCGGCGAGGTCGCCGAAGACGCCCTGCGCTGGATGGTCGACGCCTACACGCGCGAGTACGTCACCGACCCGCAGATGGCCGCGTTCGCGATGGCGGTGCTGCTCAACGGCATGACCCGCGACGAGGTGCGCGTCATGACCGACGCGATGATCGCCTCGGGCGAGCGCATGAGCTTCGCCGGGCTCGGCAAGCCCACGGTCGACAAGCACTCCACCGGCGGGGTCGGCGACAAGATCACCCTGCCGCTCGCGCCGCTGGTGGCGTCGTTCGGAGTCGCCGTGCCGCAGCTGTCAGGACGCGGCCTCGGCCACACCGGCGGCACGCTCGACAAGCTCGAATCGATCCCCGGATGGCGGGCCGCGCTGTCGAACGACGAGATGACCGCGCAGCTGCGCGACGTCGGCGCGGTGATCTGCGCGGCGGGGTCGGGGCTCGCGCCCGCCGACAAGCGGCTGTACGCGCTGCGCGACGTGACCGGCACCGTCGAGGCGATCCCGCTCATCGCGTCGAGCATCATGTCGAAGAAGATCGCGGAGGGCACCGACTCGCTCGTGCTCGACGTGAAGTTCGGCTCGGGCGCCTTCATGCGCGACCTCGACCGTGCGCGCGAGCTCGCCCGCACGATGGTCGCGCTCGGCACCGACTCGGGAGTGTCGACCACGGCGCTGCTGACCGACATGAACACGCCGCTCGGCCTCGCGATCGGCAACGCCAACGAGGTGCGCGAGTCCGTCGAGGTGCTCGCCGGCGGCGGACCGGCCGACGTCGTCGAGCTGACCGTCGCGCTCGCCCGCGAGATGCTCGCGCTCGCCGGCCAGCCCGATGCCGATGTCGAGGCCGCCCTGCGCAGCGGCCGTGCCATGGACGTGTGGCGGGCGATGATCCGCGCGCAGGACGGCGATCCGGACGCCGCGCTTCCGACGCCCAACGAGACGCACACGGTCGTCGCGCCGTCGGCGGGTGTGGTCGCACGCATGGATGCGCTGCCGTTCGGCGTCGCCGCGTGGCGGCTGGGTGCCGGCCGCGCTCGCGCGCAGGACCCGGTGCTGCACGCCGCCGGTGTCGACCTCCACGTCAAGCCCGGCGATGCCGTGACCGAAGGTCAGGCGCTGTTCACCTTGCTGGGTCAGGATGGCTCGCGGTTCGAGCGCGCGCTGGCGGCACTCGAGGGCGCGTGGGAGATCGGGGCGGATGCCGTGGCCCGATCGCCGATCGTCCACGAGCGCATCACCGCCTGACCCCGGGCATCCGTTCCGTCCACCACCGTCCCACCCGCCGAGGAGTTCCCATGGCCATCGATCAGCACGGCGATGCCGCACTGCAGGGCGTCTCGATCCGCAGCCTGCCGAAGGTGTCGCTGCACGACCACCTCGACGGCGGCGTGCGCCCGCAGACCATCATCGAGCTGGCTGACGAGATCGACCTCGACGTGCCCGAAGAGGATGCCGACGACCTCGCCGACTGGTTCGCCGAGAAGAGCGACTCGGGCTCGCTCGTCGAGTATCTGAAGACGTTCGACCTCACGACCGCGGTCATGCAGACCCGTGAAGGACTCACACGCGTCGCGCGCGAGTTCGTTGAGGATCTCGTCGCCGACGGCGTCGTCTACGGCGAGGTGCGCTGGGCGCCCGAGCAGCACCTGGCGCGTGGCCTCTCGCTCGAAGAGGCCGTCGAGGCGGTGCAGGAGGGCATCGAGCAGGGCGAGGATGCGGCAGACCGCCGTGACCGTGACATCCGGGTCGGTCAGCTCATCACGGCCATGCGCCACACCGACCGCTCGCTCGAGATCGCGAAGCTCGCCGTGGCGTACCGCGACCGCGGAGCCGTCGGGTTCGACATCGCGGGTCCGGAGGACGGTTTCCCGCCGTCGAAGCACCGCGCGGCCTTCGACTATCTGGCATCCGAGTTCTTCCCCGCCACGGTGCACGCCGGTGAGGCTGCCGGGCTGGACTCGATCCGAGGCGCGCTCATCGACGGGCGCGCGCTGCGGCTCGGGCACGGCGTGCGTCTCGCCGAAGACCTCGAGGTCGTCTCACGGTCGGGCGAGGAGGTGCTCGTCGAGTTCGGCGACCTGGCGCGATGGGTGCGCGATCGCGAGATCCCTCTCGAACTCTCGCCCAGCTCGAACCTGCAGACGGGCGCGATCGCCGCATGGGGAACGACGCTCGAGGACCACCCGTTCGACCTGCTGTACCAGCTCGGCTTCTCCGTCACCGTCAACGTCGACAACCGCACGATGAGCCGCACCTCGCTCACCCGCGAGCTCGCACTGCTGGCCGAGACCTTCGACTACGATCTCGACGACCTCGAGGTCTTCCAGCTCAACGCCGCGGCGGGCGCCTTCCTGCCCGTCGAGGAGCGCGAGGAGCTCATCGCGATCATCGGCGACGGCTTCGACCGCTAGCTGGGGGCCGCTCGCCGTGCCCAACTCCTGAGTTTCTGGCGATTCAGGCCCGCACGGCGATTGCGTCGTGGTTCGACGACAGAATTTCAGGAGTTGGGCACGCAGGTGCCGCGGCGCCCGTGCTCCAGAATCTGCCGGAGCTGACGCGTGACGTGGTCGCGCGACCACATGACGTCCTCGGCGAGCAGACGCACGGTGGTGTATCCGAGCGTGGCGGCGGCGGCATCCCTTCGACGGTCCCTCTTCTGCGCAGCCCACCCCGAATGGAACTCCTCGCTGTCGCACTCGATGATGAGCCACCCGTCGACCACGAAGTCGACGCGTCCCACGCCGGGAATGCGCACCTGGACGTCGAACGCGCACCCGAGTGCGCGCAGGATCAGTCGTACGAGTGACTCGGGGCCCGACTCGCACCGGCGATCGAGAAGCCCACGCAAGACTCGGTGACGGCGCGGGAGCCGCGCGAACACCTCTGCGAGGTCTCGCTCATCGAGAAGTCCGAGATGCATCGCGCTGTCGAGCATCGCAATCGCCGAGCGCGGGTCTTGGCACCTCACAGCCTGGATCAGCGCCTCGATGATCTCGGTCACGAGAGACTCGCGCGCCTCGGTGGTGGGCTTCCAGTGTGCGACCACACCCGGGCTGCGCTCGGGCACTCGACTGGCGACGGGATCGATCTGGATGTGGAGCGGCCCGCTGTCGAGGACGAACACGCCCAGGTTTCGGAGCAGCGAGACGCAGTCGAGCCGTCCACCGAGTCGGGCGGCCGTGACGAGATCGGCGTGCATCACCGCGGGAACGAACTTCCCCCTGCGCACACGAACGAGCGAGCCGACTTCCACGGCGCGTGCGATCTGCCTCTTCGACCAGCCGGATACTCGAAGTTCTCGGCTGCTCGCGTACCGAGGCTCGCAGTTCCAGGGGTTCGGGCGACGAAGCATCCGCCAACTGTGTTCGTCCGGCGGCGCCCGGCGCGGCGTGAAGACCCGGATGTGGAGTACTTCCCCGGCTCGCGGCGCTGGGGAGGACCGGGCACGGGTAGACCGAACTCCTGAGAAAGGGATGGCAGAACGTCAGTTCGGACGACCCAGCGGCCCGCCACGGCGAATATTCAGGAGTTCGGGCCGCCGGCACCCGCGTCAGCGGAGCGCGACGCCGGGGTGCGTGTCGAGGTAGGCCTCGAAGGCCTCGGCGGAGGACAGCGCCGGGACGTAGCCGAAGTCGGACTTCAGGCGGTCGTTGGCCAGGACGGGTCTGTACTGCAGGAACCCGACCTGCTCGGGACCGTGCACGGTCAGCCGCAGCGCGCGGCCGATCCGCAGGGCGAACGCCAGCACGCCGGCGGGCACGGTGAACACGGGCTTGCCCAGGCGGTCGGCGAGCTCGTGCACGGTCACCCTGCCGTCGCCGGCGACGTTGTACACCCCGGGAGGGCCGTCGGTGGCCGCCCGCGCCATCGCGCCGGCCACATCATCGACCCACACGAAGACGAACGGCGACTCCGAGCCTCGGATCGCCAGCAGCCGCGCGCCGTTCCACAGCGCCGTGATCTGGTTGTCGACGGTCGGGCCGAGGATCGTGCCGATGCGGAAGACCACCTGCTCCAGCTCAGGGTGCGCCTCGCGGTAGCCGGCCAGCATCTGTTCGACCAGCCGCTTGTGCTTGGCGTACGGGAACTCGTCGTTGCCCCTCACCGGGTCGCTCTCGCGCAGCCACTCGGGGTTGTCGGGGTGGTAGCCGTACGCGGCGCCCGACGACGACACCACGATGCGCCGCACACCGGCGGCCAGGCAGGCCTCGAGCACGTGTCGCGAGCCCTCGACGTCGACGCGGTACTCCATGTCGTGGTCGCGACCGGGATTGACGATCGCCGCCAGGTGGACGACCACGTCGATGCCGTGTCTGTCGAGCAGGGGCGCCAGTGCGCCGGCGATCGTCACGTCGCATTCGTCGTACACCACTCCGTCGAGCGGATGCTCCGGCCGCCGCACGTCGCCGGCGACGATCAGCTCCACGTCGGGCCGCGCGACCAGCGCCGCGGCGACGTGGCTGCCGAGGAATCCGGCTCCGCCGGTGATCAACACGCGGGTCATGAGGATGCCTCGGCCGCCGCGTCCGCGTCGCCGGCGCGCGCGTGGCGCGAGGCGTCGCCCTTGATCGAGCCGGTGCGCCGCTTGGTGTGCCGCGCCCACAGGCTCGCGACGATGAGGCCGGCGATGATGTCCCAGATGCCCCACCAGCCGGCGACGATGGCCATGCCGCCGAGCCCGCCGAAGAACGCGAACACGAGACCGAGTCCGAGGCCCGCGTTGCGGATGCCGACCTCGAACGTCATCGCCTTGCGCTCGCGGGTGCCGAGGCCGCCGACGACCGCGGTGCCGTACCCGATCGCCAGGGCCACGGCGTCATGGATCGTCACGACCAGCACGATGATGCCGAGGAAGGCGACGAAGATGCTCCAGTTGCCGGCGAGGGCGGCCACGATGAAGCCGACCAGCGCGAGCAGCGAGAACCACTTCACGTACGGCTGCACCTTCGCCGAGAAGCGGGGGAAGCGCGCCCGGATGAACAGACCGAGCAGGAAGGGCAGGCCGATGATGAGGAAGATGTCGAGCAGCATCTGCCACGGGTTGAGTTCGACGGCTTCCAGCAGCGTGCGCGCCGTCGGATGCAACGATCCCCAGAACGCGATGCTCAGCGGCAGCATGACGATGTAGATCAGATTGCCGACAGCGGTCATCGACACCGACAGGGCGACGTTGCCGCCAGACCGGTGGGTGAGCACCTGCGAGATGTTGCCCGGCGGACAGCACGCGACCAGGATCATTCCGAGGGCCATCGACGGGCTGACCGGCAGGATCAGCGTCAGCCCGAACGTCACCGCCGGCAGCACGACCAGCTGTGCGAGGATCGCGATCGCGAACGGCTTGGGTTTGCGGGCGACCACCTTGAAGTCGTCGACGGTCGTGTCCAGCGCGATGCCGAACATGATCAGCCCGAGCACGACGTTGAGGATGATCAGCGTGCCCGGGTTGAAGTTGAGGACGATGTCGTCGGGGTTCATGCCCGCACCTTCCGCGTCGAGGGGCGGCGAAGGCGCGACCGGATGGAGCGGCCCGTCGCGCCGACACCCGAGTCGGCGGCATCCGATCTCAGCTGTGTCGTCGTCGACCGCACGGCCGCGCGATACGCATCCTTGTTGACGTAGTACGACATGCGCTCCAGGCCCAGATAGCGATAGCCGCCGGTGAGATCGGGCCACGGCTCGGACGCGACGCGCTCACGCAGCGCCGCCGCGCGCTCGGGATGCCGCTCGAGCGCGGCCAGGTAGGTCGCGATGAGCTCGGCCTGCTCGTACCGACCCTGCCACCCGATGCCGGACGCCTCGATCATGCCCATGACGTACAGCCCGTTGAACGACGGCGGGAAGACGTTGAGGAAGAGCGTGGGGGACCAGCCCGTCCAGTTCAGCTCCGCCCGGTCGACGAACGGATAGTCGAGCGTGTATCCCGTCGCCAGCAGCACCATGTCGTACTCGCCGCTCGTACCGTCGCGGAAGTGCACGGTCTTCCCGTCGAACTGGTCGATGTCGGGGCGGATGTGAAGATCGCCCTGGCCCAGGTGGTTGAGGATCAGCGTGTTGACGATGGGGTGCGATTCGTAGATCTTGTAGTCGGGCTTGGGGAACCCGAACCGCACCGGGTCGCCGGTGAACGCCTGCAGCACGCGCTTGTCGACGAACTGCTTGATACGCGCAGGCAGCGGCTTGCCCTGATTGAGGGTGTCGGAGGGCCGGCCGAACAGGTAGCGGGGCACGAAGTAGTAGCCGCGGCGCACGCTCATGTCGACGGATGCCGCATGATGCACGGCGTCGACGGCGATGTCGCACCCCGAATTGCCGGCGCCGATGATGAGCACGCGTTGGCCGGTCAGCTGCGAGGCGGACTTGTAGGCGCTGGTGTGGAGCAGCTCGCCGGTGAACTCGCCGCGGAAGGCGGGCACATTCGGCTCGGCGAGCGTGCCGTTGGCCAGGATCACGCCGGTGTAGTGCTGCTCGATCTCGCCGTCAGGCCCGTCGGCGCGCAGCAGCCAGCCGTCATCGGTGCGCTCGAGGCCGGTCACCTTGGTGTCGAAGCGGAACAGCTCGGTGAGGCCGAAGTGGTCGGCGAAGTCGCGGAAGTACCGGATGAGGGCGCGGTGGCTGGGGTAGTCGGCGCGGGAGTCCATCGGGTACTCGGCGAACTCGGTGGTCGTGCGCGACGAGATGAGGTGCGCCGACTCGTACATGGTCGAGCGCGGATTCTCGATGTCCCACAACCCGCCGACGCCGCGCGACGCCTCGTAGCCGTCGAACGCGATGTCCGCCTTCTGCAGTGCGCGCGCCGCTGACAGCCCCGACGGCCCTGCGCCGATCACGGCGTAGCGATGCTCCATGCGTTGTCTCCTGCACATCGTCGTGCCGGCGGACGCGCCGACCTAGGGTAGAACCCTAAGGGTTACGAGCCGTTAACCGAAAATCCGGGTCACGTCCGCAGCGCCTGCTGACGCTCCGCGACGATCGCCTCGATCCGCGCGAACAGCGGATGCCGCAGCTCGAGGCCGGTGACCGCGGCGGTGATGCCCGCGGCGTCCTCCGAGCGGAGCAACGCCTGCAGTTCGACCGACTGCGGGTCGTCGGGGTCGTCGAACTCGAGTGCCGCAGCCATCGCCTTCACGAGGGCGTCGACGGGAAGGTCGCGCTCCGACGCTTCGGCTGCCGGACCGACGAAGCGCTCGTTGCGCGACAGCTTGCGCTGCGGCTGGCGGCCCACGCGCCAGACGGTGTCCGGCAGCGACGGGTTGCGGAAGCGGGCGAGGATGGTGCGCCGGTAGGCTGCCTGGGTCTCGGGGTCGAGCTCATGCTTGGCGACCAGCAGGGCCGAGGTCTCCTCCAGCACCGCTTCGACGTCCGCGGCGATCGTGGGGTCGGCGAGCGCCTCGGAGATCCGCTCGACACCGGCGCGTGCGCCGAAATACGCGGTCGTCGCATGGCCGGTGTTGACCGTGAAGAGCTTCCGTTCGATGTACGGGGCGAGGTCGTCGACGAAGTGCGCACCGGGGATGTTCGGCGGCTCGTCTCCGAACGGCGGTCGCTCGATCGCCCACTCGTAGAACGGCTCGACCGTGACGTCGACGCCGCCGCCCTCGGGCTGAGCGGGCACGATGCGGTCGACGGCGGTGTTCGCGAACACCGCGCGGGCCGACAGCGCATCCCACGCTTCGCCCGCTTCGCGCATGATCTCGTCGCGGAGCAGGTCGGTCGCGTTGATCGCGTTCTCGCACGCCATGATCTGCAGCGGGGGAGCGGAGGGGTCGCGCAGGCCGAGGCCGGCGACGATGTGCGGCGCGACGAACTTCAGGATCGTCGGGCCGACCGCCGTCGTGACGACGTTCGCCGACGCGATCTCTGCGGCGACGGCATCCGGATCATCGGCGCTGTTGAGGGCGCGGAAGCCGGTGACGACGCGATCCTCGCCGCCCTCGCCGACCTCGTGCACCGTGTAGGAATCGACGCCGTTGATGGCATCGACCAGCGGTGCGGCCACGTCCGAGAAGACGAGGTCGTATCCGCCGTCGTGCAGCAGCAGCCCGACGAACCCGCGGCCGATGTTGCCGGCTCCGAAGTGGACGGCCTTCATCTAGACGCCCGCCGCCGAGACGAGCGCGAACAGCTCTTCGGGAGTGCTCGCCGTCTTGAGCTTTGCGACCTCGTCTTCATCCGAGAACAGGATCGCGATCTGCGACAGGATCTCGAGGTGCTCGTCGCCCTTGCCGGCGATGCCGACGACGAAGGTCACCTGCTCCCCGTCCCAGTCGACGCCGCCGTCGTAGCGGACGACCGACAATGCGGACTCGAGGATCGCATCCTTCGTGTCGTTCGTGCCGTGCGGGATCGCCAGCTCGTTGCCCATGTAGGTGGACACCGTCTGCTCCCGCTGCTGCATCGCGTCGAAGTAGGCGCCCGTCACGGCGCCGGCGGCCTCGAGGATGTCGGCGGCCTCCTTCATCGCCTCTTCCCGCGACGCGCTGCCGCCGTGGATCCGCACCTGTCCGATGCTCAGAACGTCTCGTGCCATGCCTTGCGCCTTTCTCTCCGCCGCGTGATGCGGCCTTGTGACCGAAAGGCCACGGGGTCGGGGGCCTCCCGCCGCCCGACCCCGCAGCTGTCTCTCGCTGCTACTGACCAGCCTGGTGCTGGTCGCGCACCAGTTCAACGACCTCGTCGTACTTCGGCGAGTTCATGAAGTTGTCCACCGACACGTGGATCGCGTCGGGCGCCTGCTTCCTCGCCCGGTCGGTGAGCTGATTCTGGGTGATGACCAGGTCGGCAGAGGCATCCAGGTTCGCGACCGCCTTGTTGACGACCGTCACGTCTTCGATGCCCTCCTTCTTGATCTTGTTGCGCAGCACGCTCGCGCCCATCGCGGACGAGCCCATCCCGGCGTCGCAGGCGAACACGATGTTCCGCACCTGCTTGGTCTCCAAGCGCCCTCCGCTGAGCACGCCATCGGTCGACCGCGCGGTCTCGGCCTCGTCGTACGCCGCCTCGGCATCGCGCTCGGCCCGTGCGTCGTGGCCGGCGCTGGCCCGCAGACCCGCGAGAGCAGCCGACTCCTTGCCCTTGTTCGCCTCGGTCTGGGCGATCGCGGCGCTCAGGTCGCCGGACAGCCCCGCCTCGAGATCGCGCTTGCGCGTTGCACGCAGCATCACGCCGGCGATGAGGAACGTCACCACGGCGGCGAGGATCACCGACAGGTAGACCACCAGCAGGTTGCCGACGCCGGGGCCGATCGCCGCCGCGGTGACGGCGATGATGCTTCCCGGTGCCGCGGGGAAGGCGAGTCCGCCGCCCAGCAGCATGTTCGTCGTGACACCGGTGGCGCCACCTGCGATCAGCGCGAGGATGGTGATCGGCTTCGACAGCGCGTACGGGAAGTAGATCTCGTGGATGCCGCCGAAGAACTGGATGATGATCGCGCCGGGCGCCGAGGCCTTCGCCGCGCCGACACCGAAGAAGGTGAAGGCCAGCAGCAGGCCGAGGCCCGGGCCGGGGTTCGCCTCGATGAGGAACAGGATCGACTTGCCGGTCTCGGCGGCCTGCTCGATGCCGAGCGGTGTGAACACGCCGTGGTTGATGGCGTTGTTCAGGAACAGCACCTTCGCCGGCTCGACGATGATCGACAGCAGCGGCAGCAGGTTGAAGTCCACCAGCCACCCCACGATGCCGCCCAGGACGGCGCTGACGCCGAGCATGACTGGACCGAAGACGAAGAACCCGACGATCGCGAGGATCATGCCCAGGATGCCGGCGGAGAAGTTGTTCACCAGCATCTCGAACCCGGGCTTGATCTTGCCGTCCCAGATCTTGTCCATGTACTTCGTGGCCAGGGCGGCGAGCGGACCCATGATCATCGCACCCAGGAACATCGGGATGTTCGTGCCGACGATGACACCCATCGTCGCGATCGTCGCGACCACGCCGCCGCGCTCGCCGTAGACCATGCGGCCACCGGTGTTCGCGATCAGCAGGGGAAGCAGGTAGACGATCATCGGGCCGACGAGGCCGACGTACTGGAAGAAGTTCCCGCCGTCGCCCTCGGCGAGCTGGAGCATCGCTCCCTCCCAGCCGATGACCGCTGCGTCACCGCCGGAGCCGAGCATGTCCGACACGGGATACCAGTGCCATCCGAACGGACTGTTGGGTCCGAGGAAGCCGGACGGGATGAAGAGCATGGTGATGAAGCCCCATGCGATGAATGCCGCGATGTTCGGCATGATCATGCCCGAGAGGAAGGTGCCGAATCGCTGCACCCCTACGCGAGCTCTGCTGACACCCGATGGGGGTGCGGACGCCGTTGTCATTGCTGTGTCTCCTTTTCTCGGGTGGCGGCAGCGTGTGCCGCACGTCTGGCTTGCTCCGGATCATCGGTGGCCAGCGCCGCGTCGGCGATGCGGCGGGCATCGTCGAGCGAATGCTGGAGCAGCGTCGCGCGCACGTCGGCGAGCGCTGTGGGAGCCATCGACAGGCTCGTCGCACCGAGTCCGACGAGCACGACGGCCAGCAGCGGGTCGGCCGCAGCCTCGCCGCAGATGCCCACCGGCTTGCCTCGCGCCTGTCCCGCCGCTCCGACCTCGCGCACGAGACGGAGGACGGCGGGATGCCACGGGTCTTGGAACGCGGCGACCGAGCCGAGCAGGCGGTCGGCGGCCATCGTGTACTGGGTGAGGTCGTTCGTGCCGATCGACGCGAAGTCGGCGTGGGCGAGGACGCGGTCGGCCAGCAGAGCGCTCGAGGGCACCTCCACCATGACCCCCGCGGTCTTGATGCCGTATTCGCGGGCGAGAGCCGTGAAGTACCGGGTCTCCTCGACGGTGCCGATCATGGGAGCCATCACCCACAGGTCGGCCGAGGTCGCGGCATCCGCTTCGGCGAGGGCGGTCAGCTGCTCGCGCAGGATGTCCTCGCTCGCGCGAAGGGCTCTGATGCCCCGCAGGCCGAGCGCGGGGTTCTCTTCGTGGGCGTCGTTGAGGAACGGCAGCGGCTTGTCGGCGCCGGCGTCCAGCACGCGCACGACGACCTTCTTGCCGGGGAACGCCGCAAGCAGCTCGGTGTAGGCCGCCTTCTGCTCCGCGACGGTCGGCGCCTGGCTCGAGCTCAGGAAGAGGAACTCGGTGCGGAACAGGCCCACCCCCTCGGCGCCGAGCCCGACGGCCTCGGCCGCGGCACCCGGCTTGCCGAGGTTCGCCAGCAGCGGCACGGCCGTGCCGTCGGCGAGCGCGCCCGGCGTGATCGGGGCGTCGGCAGCGGCGGCGCGCGAGTCGGCACGGTGCTGTGCCCGCTCGAGCTCGTCGGCGCTGGGGTCGCGCACGACGACGCCGGCGGCGGCATCCACGATGACGGTCTCGCCGTCGGCGAGGTCTTTGGCAGCCGCGGCGCCGACGACCGCGACGATCGACTTCTCGCGGGCGAGGATCGCGGTGTGAGAGGTCGGCCCGCCTTCGGTGGTCACGAGCCCGAGCACCTTGTCGAGGTCGAGCAGCGCGGTGTCGGCCGGTGCGAGGTCCTTCGCCACCAGGATGAACGGATGCCCGGGGTCGGGCACGCCCGGGGCGGGCAGTCCGCGCAGCCGGGCGATGACGCGCTGGGCGACGTCGTCGAGGTCGGCGGCGCGCTCGCCGAGGTAGCCGCCGATGGCGACGAGCTGGTCTCGGAACGACGCGAACGCGTCGTGCACAGCCCACTCGGCGGTCTTGCCGTCGGCGATGCGCGTGTCGACCTCGGCGGCGAGCGTCGGATCCTCGGCCATCATGGCCTGGGCCTCGAGCACGTCGCGCGCGGACCCACCGGCCTGTGCGCCGCGCTCTTCCAGTTCACGGGCCACGCCGGCGATCGCGTCGCGCACACGCTCGCGTTCGGGCTCGACCCCCACGGTGCTCGGTGCGTCCGACGGCGCCGGCAGCGGCTCCGCCATGCGCGCGACGGGTCCCTGGGCGACGCCCAGGCCGATTCCGACTCCACGAAGTTCCGTCATCGGTCTACTCCGCGTCGTGATCGGTCGTCAGCAGCTCGCTGAGCGTGTCGATCGCCGTCTCGGCATTGTCGCCGTCGGCGGTGAGGGTGACGTAGTCGCCCTGCTCGACCCCGAGCGCGATGACGCCGAGAATGCTCGCCGCGTTGACGGGGGCGCCCGAGCCCTTCGCGATCGTGATCGGGATGCCGGCGTCCTTCGCCGCCTGCGCGAACAGCTTCGCGGGGCGGGCGTGCAGGCCATGGGACGAACCGATGCGGACGGTGCGCGTGAGCTGCGTCATGATGTTCCTTTCGTCGAGACGTCGGCGGATGATGGCGCGGCCGACGGGATCCCCCCGGAGCCGTCGACCGCGCCGTGGACGAGCGCGAGGGTGCGCGTCCCGTCCAGGTCCTGGAAGATGTCGTCGGGCAGCAGCACGACGGTGGTGCCGCGATAGGCGGCATCCTTCTCGATGCGTGTCAGCGCATGGCCGAGGTGCGGGCCGATCAGCACGACGTCGGCGGCATCGAGGTCGATCGGCAGAGACTGCTCGGTGCCGGCGAACGCGGTGTAGCCGAGACCCTGCTGCTGCGCGGCCCGACGCACTCGCTGAGCCACGAACGTGCTCGACGCGCCCGCACCGCAGACGACCAGGATCCTCATCGACCCACCTCCTCGTGTTCCTCATTCTTGTGAGATCACTGGGAGCGGACAACCACACCTCTTTCCACAGGGGCGGAAACGCCGACGGGGCCGCCGGTGGTTCCGGCGGCCCCGTCGGGGTGGTGGATCGGCTCTCAGCGGAAGAAGGCGTTCGCCTTCGGCGAGAACAGCAGGATCAGCCCGATGAGGGGCAGGATGCTCGCGCCGAGCGTCGCCCACAGGCCGAAGCCCTCGACGGCGAACCACGCGACGATCGCCACGACGATGTCGATGACGAAGATCACAGCCAGGATCATCCGCGCGAGGTTGCTGCCGCGGAACAGCCCCAGACTCACCGCGATGGTCAGGATGCCGATGATGATCTGCACCCATCCCGCCCAGCTGAAGATATGGAAGACGCCGCTGATGATGGTGAACAGTCCGTTCAGCCATGCGATGACCGCGACGAGGGTGACGCCTCCGGGGCGTTGACCGGCCATGGTGACTCCTTAGATCCGCGCGGACCGTCCGCGCGCTCGCGCTCACGCTATCGCTGCGGGTCGCCCGGGGGTCAGTGGCACGCGGGGCGCCGCGCCGCACCGACGGGATCGTGGTTGACTTGGCTCGTTCCGACAGACCGACGGCGGCGTCGGGAGAGGTTCGATGTGACACGAGCAAGACAGGATCGCCTGCTGGCCGCCCTCGTGCGCGACGGCGAGTGGGCGACCGCGGCCACACTGGCCGACTCGCTCGGGGTCACGCCCCGCAGCATCCGTTCCTACGTCACGGCGCTGAACGCGCGCGTGCCGGCCGGCACCGCGATCGAGTCGGGTCCGCAGGGCTATCGAGCGGGACCGGAAGCCGGAGCGGCGCTGCGTTCGGCCGGCGAGTCGGGAACGCCGCGCGATCGCCTGCACACGCTCGTCCGGCTGCTGCTGGACTCCGAGGACGGCATCGACGTCTATGACACGGCGGAACAGCTGCATGTGAGCTCGGCGACGGTCGAGGCCGATCTGGCGCGCGTACGGGGACTGCTCGGCGGCACCGAGCTCACCCTCGAGCGCTCCGCGCAGCGGGCACGGCTGCTGGGCACCGAGACCGCCCAGCGGCGGCTGCTCAGCCGTCTCGCGCACGACGAGATGGATGCCGGTTCGTTCGACCTCGACGCGCTGCGTCGCACGCTGGGGGAGGAGTCGGTCGGCGCCCGCGCCTTCGGGCCGTTCAAGAGCGAGCTGGTGGCCGAGCTGGGCGCACTGGGCTACTTCGTCAACGAGATCGGCATCACCGACGTCGTCATGCACATCGCCATCGCGGCCGATCGCGTCTCGCGCGACCGCGGTCTCGACGAACCCTCGGTGGCCGTGCAGCCCGGGCAGCGGGAGGTGGCCGACATCATCGTGCGCCTCGCCGAGCAGCACCTCGACGTGCGCCTCGGCACCGGCGACGCGGCCCACCTCAGCACCCTCGTCCTCACCCGGATCGTCGCGCCCGGCGCCCGCCCCGGCGACCGTGCCCGCTCGCCGCTGGACCCCGAGGTCGAATCGGCGGTCCGCGATGTGGTGACGGGGGCGGCCGCCGAGTTCCTCGTCGACATCGCCCACGAGGACTTCATCCTGCGCCTCGCCCTGCACGTGCAGAATCTGCGGCAGCGCGCGCGCGAGCAGGCGTGGTCGCGCAACCCGCTCACCCGATCGCTCAAGTCGACCTACCCGATGATCTTCGAGGTCGGCGTCTACATCGCGAACGGACTGCAGGAGCGACTGGGCATTCCGCTGCTGGACGACGAGATCGCCTACATCGCCATGCACGTGGGCGGCCGACTCGAACGCAGCCGCCGGGCCGACCAGCTGCTGACCGCCACGATCGTGTGCCCCGGCTACTACGAGCTGCACGAGCTGCTGCGATCGAGCGTCGCCCGTTCGCTCGGTCAGGCGATCGAGGTGGTGGGGGTCGAGACGCGTGTCGACCCCGACTGGGCGTCGGTCGACACCGACCTGGTGCTGACGACGATCGACCCCGCGGCATCCGTCGGCGATCGAGGCGACCGCATCGTGCGCATCCAGCCGTTCCTCACCGACGCCGACATCGACCGGGTGCAGCAGGCCGCCGGGCGCGTGCGGCGGTCGCGCCGGCTGGGACGACTGCGGGCCGAGCTCGAGCGGTACTTCGACCCGTCGGCATTCCGCCGGGGGCTCGACGGCATGGACGCCGAGGCGGTGATCCGGATGCTGGGCGGGATGCTCGTCGAGCAGGGCGTCATCGACGAGGACTACGTCGAGCGGACGATCGAGCGGGAGCGCCTGTCGTCCACGGCGTTCACCGACGCGCTCGCGGTGCCGCACGCGCTGGGGATGACCGCGAGCCGTACGGCGATCGCGATCGGCATCGCCGAGCCGTCGATGGCTTGGGGGGAGGGGCGCGTGCAGGTCGTCGCACTGGTGGCGTTCTCCGAGAACGACCGCGAGGCCTTCCAGACCGTCTTCGAACAGTTCGTCGAGGTTTTCTCCGAGCGCGAGAGCGTGCAGCGCATCGTGCGCCGGGGCACCGACTTCACGGCGTTCCTCGACGAGCTGGTGGCTGTCGTCGACGGCTGACCGCGCGATCATCGGTCGCCCTGCAGCATCCGTCCTGTCCTCCGGCATCCACCCTGTTCCTCCAGGTTTGGGGCGCACCCCCGACCTCGGGGCGCGGAACTTCACGCCCCGATGACCGGATCACGCCCCGAACCACGGGATGCCGGATGTGCGGGCTTACGGCGCGACGACGCCGAATGCGGCGAGCCGGGCCGCCAGTGTCTCGGCGGTGCGGATGTGCGACCAGCCCCACCGGACGAGCGGCGCCTGCTGCGAACCGCGGATCCAATCCTCGCGCGCCTTCTCGCGGTCGAAGACCTCGAACGACGAGCGGTCGTCGGTGTATCTGCCGTCCGTGTACTTGATGGATCCGTCGAACTCACCGAAGGCGTGAGCATCCCGCAGCCAGAAGTCGACGAAGAAGTACCCCCGACCGGGCGGGCCGGCGACCGGCACCTGCAGGTCGAGCCTGCGGAATCCGGCCTGGTGCAGACGGATGCGGCTGATGGACTCGCCGGGAAGCTGCGCACGGCCGTCGATGAATGCGAGCCTGCGGTCCGCACGAGCTACACCGTGGGCGCTTCGGTGGGCGATCGTCCGCACCCGCTCGGTGAAGTCCGCGGCCAGATCCCTCGCGTACTGCCCCGGGCCCACCCCGCAGATCGCCCTCAAGGCGGCGTCGCCCGCCACGACCGACTGTTCGGTGCTCGCCGTGCGGGCCATGTCGGCGATGGTCCTCTCGAGCGATGTGCACACCACGCCGTCGATCTCCACCACCTCGGACGGGTCGAGTTCGCCTCGATGCCGGACGACTCCCGTCGCCGCGCCGGGCCGCGCGGTCGGGACGATGACGTGCACCCGCGCGGGATCGGGGCGGAACACGGGCAAGCCGTGCAGGGCCGCGGCGGTCTCGTGAGACGCGACGGGCGGCGTGTGCGACACCAACGACAGCGCACGGGCTCGGGCGATCACCCGCTCTTCGGGACGCGCACCACGCCATGCACTGCCGTCGACGTAGACGCCGGGGCGGACCCGAACCAATGAGCCTGCGCGCACCTTCGCGCCGACCGCGCGGTCGGTGACGCCGTCCTCCAGCAGCTCACAGCGCCGTCGGAGTGGAAGGTCCGTGTCGCTCACACCACGATGCTCGCCGCTCGAGGGTGGTCGGAGTGCGGCATCCACCGCCCTCGGAGGCGATCCACCCGTCAGGCTCGCCTGGGGAGGAACCGGCGTCCGCCGCACTGCGACCAGGTATGGGGCGAGTTTGCGGACTCGGGGCGCGCATTTCCGCGCCCCACAACCGGAAGTGCGCCCCAAACGGGTGAAAGGGGATGCCGGAGCCGCTCAGGGTCGGGCGAGGCGCTCCACCAGCCCCAGGCGGACGGCGGGCCACTCGTGCGGCAGGATCGAGAAGACCACGGTGTCGCGCAGCGACCCGTCGGGGCCGAGGCGGTGGTTGCGCAGCACGCCGTCCTGCCTGGCGCCCAGCCGCACGATCGCCTCGCGGGACTGCCGGTTGTGCCAATGCGTGCGGAACTCGACGGCGATCGCATCGCACGTCTCGAACGCGTGGCCGAGAAGCAGCAGCTTCGCGGCCGAGTTGACGGCCGTGCGCTGCGCCGACAGACCGAGCCACGTGTGGCCGATCTCGACATGCCGGTTGGGCTGGTCGATGTTGCAGAACGTGGTCGTTCCGACGACCCGGCCCGTCTCGAGTCGGCGCACCGCCCACGGGTTCATCGTTCCGGCTTCATGCTGGCCGCGCCGCCAGGCGATGTCGGCGCCCATGCCGTCGACCGTGGGTACGGTCGTGTACCACGCGCGCTCCAGTCCGAGGGATGCCTCGGCGAGGTCATCGATGTGCTGGTCGCCCAAGGGCTCCAGGCGCACCCATGCGTTCTCGAGGACGACAGGTTCGTTCAGCTGCACACCCTGAGCGTAGGGCTCGGTGTCACTCCGCGTCGTCGTGCATCGCCGCCTCCACGGCGGCGGCGCCCTCACGGGGGTCGTTCGCGCGGGATGCCGCCCGTGCGGCGGTCACGGCTCGTCGACCCGCCGGCAGCCAGACCGCCAGCCCCACCACGACGAACGTCAGGATGCCGGCGGCCACCAGCAGCACCTCGATGGGCACGACGTCGGCGAGCGGCCCGAAGACCACCATGCCGAACGGCATCGCGACGGCCATCACGATTCCGACGAAGCCGAACACGCGGCCCTGCCGTTCGGGTTCGACGGTCTCCTGCAGAAGCGTCATCGATGGCGTCGAGAAGAACGGCACGGCCAGGCCGACCAGGAACATGAACGCGAAGAAGACCCAGATGTTCGGCGACAGCCCGAGGCCGATCGACAGGGCGCCGAACACCAGCGACGACACCACCAGCATCCCGACCCGGCTGCGGTTGGCGAACAGCGACGCGACGACGATGCCGCCGAGCGTCATCCCGATGCTGAAGGCGATCTCGAGCACCGCGAGGTTGACGACGTCCTGCTGCTCGCCGGCCGGGAACGAGCGCACGAGCATGAGCGGCGTCAGGTTCGACGGGGCCACGGTCAGCACGAAGATGATCGCGAAGAGCACCAGCAGCCACCGCACGAACCCGTGGCGGGCGATGTAGCGCACGCCGTCGACGAGGTCGGCGAAGTAGCCGGTCTGCGCCTCGCCGGCGGTGCGGATCGCCGACACGCCCACGAAGGCGAGCAGGCCGATGCCGATCACCGCGGTGACGACGTCGACGAAGAAGATCGGGACGAGGGATGCCGCCGACCCGCCGTTCACCGACGCCGACCACGCGTAGATCGCCCCTGCCGCAGCGGGGGCGAGCAGGGCCATGGCCGACTGGATCGATCCGTTGATGCCGTTGACGCGCATCAGGTGGCGCATCGGTGTGATCTGCGGGATCAGCGCCGCGACGGCGGGCATCTGGATGCCGGCGCCGGCCGACCGGATCGCGAGCGCCGCGAAGATGAGCCACGGCGCGTCGAATCCGGTCATGAGGGCGAGGGCGAGCAGCAGCGTCGTGGCCGCGATGGCGGCGTCGGCCCCGACGATCAGCCACTTGCGGTTGTGCCGGTCGGCCCACACACCGCCGAACACCGAGACGATCGCCTGCGGCAGGAAGCCGAACACCGCGGCGAGCATCATGATGATCCCCGACTGGTAGGTGATCGTCAGATACCAGAAGACCGCGTACTGCACGAGCATCGAGCCGAACAGGCTCGCGGTCTGCCCACCCAGGAACAGGACGACCTTGCGCACCCAGTGCGGGGGGTCGGCGGGTGCCGGGGATGCGGCATCCGATTCGGTCATCGACACGCAGTGAGCATACGGCCCGCCGCCGACACGCGGGTGGTCCCGCCCGAGTCAGGTGATCCGGCCAGGACACGACAGCCGGCGCCCTCGCCGTCGCGCGTTCGCCGGACCGCCTGATCTCGACGCGAGTGTCGTCAGCGCAGGCCGTCGAGCAGGGCGCGCGATCCGTCGGCGAGCGCGGCGATGCGCGCCGCGGCGTCGTCGGCCGAGTCTCCCCGCACGTCGAGGTACAGCTTGAGCTTGGGCTCGGTGCCGCTCGGTCGCACGATGACCCGTGACCCGTCGGCGAGCCACAGGCGCAGCACATCGCCGGGCGGCAGGTCGCCGTCGCCGTGCAGCAGGTCGTCGACCCGGTCGACGTCGACGTCGCCGATCGCCTGCGGATGCCGCTCGCGCAGCACCGCCATGATGCCCGCGATCTGCGACACATCGTCGAACCGCACCGAGACCTGGTCGCTCGCGAAGTGCCCGAAGGTGTCGGCGAACTCGCGGAGCAGGTCGCCGAGCGACGCCCCGCGCGCGCGGGCCTCCGAGACCATGCCCAGCATCGCGATCGCCGCCGAGAGGCCGTCCTTGTCGCGGACCGTGTCGGGATTCACGAGGTAGCCGAGGGCCTCCTCGAAACCGAAGACGATCCCGGGGGCGCGCGAGATCCATTTGAAGCCGGTGAGGGTGGCGTGGAATCCGAGCCCGAAGTGCTCGGCGACGGTCGCGAGCCCTGGCGACGACACCAGCGAGCACGCCAGCGAGGCCCCCGCGGTCTCGCCGTCGTCCGCGGCGATGCGCGCAGCCCGCCAGCCCAGAAGCAGGCCGATCTCGTTGCCGCTCAGACGCCGCCAGCCGCCCTCGGCCTCGGCATCGGGGATCGCCACGGCGAGTCGGTCGGCATCGGGATCGTTCGCGATCACCAGGTCGGCACCGCTCGTGCGCGCGGCCTCGAAGGCGAGGTCCATCGCGCCGGGTTCCTCCGGATTGGGGAACGACACGGTCGGAAACGCACCGTCCGGCGCGAGCTGCTGCTCCACGACCACGGGTGCGGGGTATCCGGCATCCTCGATGATCCGGGAGAAGGTCTGCCAGCCCACGCCGTGCAGGGCCGTGTAGACCCAGACGAGACCGTCGGATGCCGGCGGTGCGGGTGCGACGGCGGCGGTGGCGGCGATGTACTCGTCGATCAGCGATTCGGGCGCCGTCGTGAAGGCGAGCGAGCGTGGGAGCGCGGCGATGTCGCCGTCGTCGGCCACCCGCTGGATATGCGCCGCGATGCGCTGGTCGGCGGGCGGCACGATCTGCGCCCCGCCGTCCTCGCCGCCGAGGTAGACCTTGTAGCCGTTGTCGTCGGGTGGGTTGTGGCTCGCCGTCACCATCACACCCGCCGCGGCGTCCAACGCGCGCACGGCGAACGCGAGCACCGGCGTGGGCAGCATCCGCGGCAGCATGACCGCCCGCAGCCCTGCTCCCGCGAAGATCTCGGCCGAGTCGCGCGCGAACACGTCGGAGTTGCGGCGTCCGTCATACCCGATGACCACGGTGGCGTCGTCACCGGCCGTCTCGCGGACGTACGCCGCCAGGCCCGCGGCGGCCTGGGCGACCAGCACGCGGTTCATGCGGTTGCTGCCGGCTCCGAGGCGTCCGCGCAGCCCGGCCGTGCCGAACGCCAGGCGTGTGCCGAACCGATCGGCGAGCTCGTCGTGCGCCGCGTCGTCGCCGGCTTCGGCGGAGTCGATGAGCGCGCGCAACTCTGCGCGGGTCTCACCGTCGGGATCCTGGGCGAGCCAGGTGCGGGCGCGGTCGAGCATCCCGTCGTCGTGTTCGGACAAGGCGTCCTCCCTCACAGTTGGTCGATGACGCGCGCCAGCAGAGCCGAGATCACCGGCTCGGCCTCGCGGCCGGCTTCGATGACCTCCTGGTGGCTCAGCGGTGTGGTCTGGATGCCCGCGGCCATGTTCGTGATGAGCGAGAAGCCGAGGATCTCCATGCCGGCCTCGCGCGCGGCGATCGCCTCGAGCGCCGTCGACATGCCGACGATGTGGCCGCCGATGGTCTTCGCCATGCGCACCTCGGCCGGTGTCTCATACTGCGGACCGCGGAATTGGCAGTACACGCCCTCGTCGAGGCTCGGGTCGACGCGGCGCGCGAGGTCGCGCAGGCGCACCGAGTACAGGTCGGTGAGGTCGACGAAGGTCGCGCCTTCGAGCGGGCTGTCGCCGGTGAGGTTGATGTGGTCGCTGATGAGCACCGGCTGGCCGGGGCGCCACGTGTGCTTGATCCCGCCGGCGCCGTTGGTGAGCACCATGGTCGAGGCGCCGGTCGCAGCGGCGGTGCGCACGCTGTGCACGACGCGGCGCGCACCGTGCCCCTCGTAGTAGTGGGTGCGTGCGCCGATCACCAGCACGCGTCTGCCCCTCGCGGTGAGGATGCTGCGGAGCGTGCCGACATGGCCTTCGAGAGCGGGCTTGCCGAATCCGGTGACGTCGGTCGCGGCGAGCGTCGCGGTGGTCTCGCCGATGAGCTCGGCGGCGCGGCCCCACCCGCTGCCGAGCGTCAGCGCGATGTCGTGGCGTTCCACTCCGGTCAGGCGGGCGATGTCGGCGGCGGCGGCCCGCGCGACGTCGGTCGGGTCGGCGGCGGGGTCGTCGAGCGGGTTGTCGATGGCGTCTGACATGACCCCACTCTAGGAACGCGGAGCCCCTGGAGCCAGATGCGCCACGGCGGCGGTCGTGGAACCGCGTCGGATGCGGGAAGAATGGAGGACATGTCGATGAGCTTCGAGCGCACCCAGACCGTCGCGATCATCGGCGGCGGTCCCGGCGGGTACGAGGCGGCGCTGGCCGCCGCGCAACTGGGTGCCCAGGTGACCTTGGTCGAACGAGCCGGAGTCGGCGGTTCGGCGGTGATCACCGACGTCGTGCCGTCGAAGTCGCTCATCGCGACCGCCGACGCCGCGGTGGCGATCGCCGGAGCGAGCGACCTCGGCGTTCAGCTGTTCGCCCGCGGCGAGGAGGGTCGGCCGCTCACGCCGCAGGTGGCCATCAACCTGGCCGCGGTGAACAAGCGACTGCTGTCGCTGGCTCGTCAGCAGTCGGACGACATGCGTGCGTCGCTCGTCGAAGCCGGTGTGCGCATCGTGTCGGGGCACGGTCGGCTCGAGGGCCCCCGAGCCGTCATCGTGTCGACCGACGAGGGCGGCACCGACTTCGACCGCGTCGAAGCCGACACGATCGTCGTCTCGGTCGGCGCCTCGCCGCGCGAGCTGCCGAGCGCCAAGCCCGACGGCCGTCGCATCCTCACCTGGACCCAGCTGTACGACATGCGGCAGCTGCCCGAGCACCTCATCGTCGTCGGATCGGGCGTGACCGGCGCGGAGTTCGCCGGCGCGTACATGAACCTCGGGGCGAAGGTCACGCTCGTCTCGAGCCGTGACCGGGTGCTGCCCGGTGAGGACGCGGATGCCGCGGCCGTGCTCGAGCGCGTCTTCAAGCGCGGCGGCATGACCGTGCTGTCGAAGTGCCGTGCCGAGCGCGTCGAGAACACGGGCGACGGCGTCGTCGTCTCGCTCGGAGACGGCCGTACGCTCGAGGGCAGCCACTGCCTGATGGCAGTCGGATCGATTCCGAACACCGCGGGGATCGGCCTCGAGGAGGCCGGAGTGCAGACGACCGAGTCGGGTCACATCCAGGTCAACCGCGTGGCGCGCACGTCGGTGCCCAACATCTACGCCGCCGGCGACTGCACGACCTTCGTGCCGCTGGCATCCGTCGCCGCGATGCAGGGACGCACGGCCGTCTTCCACGCGTTCGGCGACGTCGTGATCCCGCTCGAGCGCCGCCGCATCACCTCGAACATCTTCACCGCACCCGAGATCGCCACGGTCGGCTGGCAGGAGAAGGACATCGCCGACGGCAAGGTCGACGGCGTCGTGCACAAGCTGCCGCTCGCCGCCAACGCCCGCGCCAAGATGATGGGCATCAAGGACGGCTTCGTGAAGCTCATCGCGCGCGAGGGCAGCGGCAGCGTCATCGGCGGCGTCATCGTGGGACCGCGCGCATCCGAGCTCATCTACCCGATCGCGATCGCCGTCGAGCGGCGCCTGACGGTCGACCAGGTCTCGCGCGTGTTCGCCGTCTACCCGTCGCTGTCGGGCAGCATCACCGATGCCGCACGGGCGATGCACGTCGTCGACCACACGGTCTACGGCGCCTGACGCGCAGCTCGATCGCCTCGATCGGCGGCGTCGTCAGGCGTTCGCGATCAGCAGCAGCTGGTGCCCCGCCGACACGGTCGTGCCCGGCTGCGCGTTGATCGCGCCGATGACGCCGTCCTTGTGGGCCTGGATGGGCTGCTCCATCTTCATCGCCTCGAGCACCACCACGAGGTCGCCCTTGACGACCTGCTGGCCCTCTTCGACGGCGACTTTGACGATCGTCGCCTGCATCGGAGAGTTGACCGCGTCGCCGGTCGCTCCGGCGACGACGGTCTGCGCGTGCGAACGGCGCGACGGAGGAACCGCGGCGGGTCGGCCGTTCGAGCCGGGGGATGCCACGACCCGGTCGGGCAGGCTCACCTCGAGCCGCCTGCCGCCGACCTCGACGACGACGGTGTGGCGAGCGTCGGCGGGCTTGGGCGCGTCGAGCTCGCCGTCCCACGGCGGGATGTCGTTGTCGAACTCGGTCTCGATCCAGCGTGTGTACACGCCGAACCGGCCGTCCTCGGCCGTGAAGGCCGGATCGCGCACGACCTTGCGGTGGAAGGGCAGCACGGTCGGCATGCCCGCGACCTCGAACTCGTCGAGGGCGCGTCGAGCGCGCTGCAGCGCCTCGTCGCGGTCGCGACCGGTGACGATGATCTTCGCGAGCAGCGAGTCGAACGCGCCCGTCACGCTGTCGCCGGCGGTGACGCCGGAGTCGAGTCGGATGCCGGGGCCGCCGAAGGTCTTGAAGACGTGGATGGGGCCGGGCTGCGGCAGGAAGTTGCGCCCGGGATCCTCGCCGTTGATCCGGAACTCGATCGAGTGGCCCTCGGGCCTCGGGTCGACGTCCGACAGCAGGCCGCCTTCGGCGAGGCGGAACTGCTCGCGCACGAGGTCGATGCCGGTGACCTCCTCCGAGACCGGATGCTCGACCTGCAGACGGGTGTTGACCTCGAGGAACGAGATCGTGCCGTCGGCGCCGATGAGGAACTCGCACGTGCCCGCGCCGACGTAGCCGACCTCCTTCAGGATCGCCTTCGACGACTCGTAGAGGATGCGGTTCTGCTCGTCGGTCAGGAACGGCGCCGGTGCCTCTTCGACGAGCTTCTGGTGGCGTCGCTGCAGCGAGCAGTCGCGCGTGGAGACGACCATGACGGTGCCGGCGGTGTCCGCGAGGCACTGCGTCTCGACGTGGCGCGGCTTGTCGAGATACTTCTCGACGAAGCACTCGCCGCGGCCGAACGCCGTGATCGCCTCGCGGGTCGCCGATTCGAACAGCTCGGCGACCTCGTCGAACTCGCGCGCGACCTTGAGGCCGCGCCCGCCGCCGCCGTACGCGGCTTTGATCGCGATCGGCAGGCCGTACTCCTGCGCGAACGCGACGACCTCGTCGACGCCTTCGACGGGGCCGGGAGTGCCGGGCGCGAGCGGAGCGCCGACCTTCTCGGCCACGTGGCGTGCGGTGACCTTGTCGCCCAAGGCCTCGATGGCCTCGGGGCTCGGTCCGATCCAGACCATCCCGGCGTCGATGACGGCGCGCGCGAAGTCGGCGTTCTCTGCGAGGAACCCGTAGCCCGGGTGCACGGCGTCCGCACCGGAGCGGCGCGCGACCGAGAGGATCTTGTCGATCGACAGGTAGGTCTCGGCGCTGGTGGCGCCGTCGAGCGCGTAGGCCTCGTCGGCGAGACGCGCGTGCATCGCATCGCGGTCCTGATCGGCGTACACCGCAACGGACGCCTTCCCGGCGTCGCGGGCGGCGCGGATCACGCGGACGGCGATTTCGCCTCGGTTGGCGACGAGAACCTTGGCGATGGGAGGCATGAAGGCCAGCCTACTCACGCGGATACCCGGACTTTTGACTGGTTGGTACAAGAACCGACCAGAAACGTGGTCGTCCGAGTACAACGCCGTGGCGCGTCAGCGGGGTGCGATCTCGGCGCTCTGCAGCGACGGGTCGACGCTGTTCCACAGCGCCGTCCACTCCGCGCCGACCTCGCGCGTGAGGCGACGCAGTGTCGACAGCGACATGCCGACCACCGTGGACGGGTCGCCCTCGACGCTCTCGATGAAGCCGGCGCCGAGGCTGTCGACGGTGAACGCCCCGGCGACCTGCAGCGGTTCGCCGGTCGCGACATACGCGTCGATCTCGGCGTCGGTCACGTCGGAGGCAAAGGTGACGGATGCCTGCGCCACCGCGTGCACCTCGACCGGCGAGGTGCCGGGCGCGGCGCGCACGACGGCGTGGCCGGAGTGCAGCACGCCGGTGCGCCCGCGCATCGCCTGCCAGCGCTGGACGGCGATCTCGGGCTTCAGCGGCTTGCCGAGCACCTCGCCGTCGAGTTCGAACATCGAGTCGCCGCCGATCACGATCCCATCGAATCCGGGGTCGTCGTCGGCCAGGCGCGCAGCGACGTCGGCGGCCTTGCGGCGGGCGAGCAGCAGGACGTGCTCGTCGGGGGCGAGCACGCGGTCCTCGGCCGCCTCGACCGCGGCGATCACGGCCTCCTCGTCGACAGCGGGCGCGATCGTCAGGGGGTGGATGCCGCACTGCCGCAGCAGCATCAGCCGGGCGGGAGAGGTCGAGGCCAGGCACACGCGCATGGCACCCACCGTATGCTCGACCAGTGGAATCCGGCGACCTCATCGATCTCGACATCACGGGCGTCGCCCACGGCGGCGTCTTCGTCGGCCGTCACGAGGGCCGTGTGGTCTTCGTGCCCGACGCCATTCCGGGGGAGCGGGTGCGGGTGCGCCTGACCGACACGTCGAAGAAGGCGTTCTGGCGCGGCGAGACGCTCGAGATCCTCGACGCCTCGCCCCATCGGCGTCCGCACGTGTGGCGGCAGGCCGATGTGGACGTTCCGCCCGACCAGCGCCCCGGGGGTGCGGACTTCGGGCACATCGACCTCGCGCACCAGCGGGCGCTGAAAGTGCAGGTGATCTCGGATGCGCTGCACCGGATCGGCGGGCTGCAGCTGACCGTCGGCCTCGAGCAGGCGCACGAGATCGCTGCTCCCGAGGGCGACGTGATCGCGGGCGAGTCGGCCGACGGCACCGGATGGCGGACGCGCGTGAGCCTGCACGTCGATGACGAGGGGCGCGTCGGGCCCTACGCCGCCCGCAGCCACCGCGTCATCCCCGTCGCGGATCTGCCGCTCGCGACCCCTGCCGTCGAGCGGGTCGCGCTGGGGGCCACCGGCGCTGCAGGGCGCATCGACCTCGTGCAGCCCGCGGACGGCCGCGTGTGCGTCATCCCGCGCCCCGAGCGCGGTCGCGGACGCCGCGGTCCCGTACGGGGGTCGACCCGCGCACACGCGGATCCCGCCCGCGAGACGGTGATCGAGACCGTGGACGGCCGCGACTTCCGTGTCGACGCCGGCGGCTTCTGGCAGGTGCACCGCCTCGCCGCCCACTCGCTGACCTCGATCGTCCGCGGTCAGCTGCGGAACCTGCGCGAAGACGGCCCGATCCCGCACACCGGGGGCGCCTTCATCGATCCGGATGCCCGCCACCTCGACCTCTACGGCGGGGTCGGCCTGTTCGCGGCGACCCTCGCCTCGCTCGCCGGGCCCGGCGCCAGGGTGACGACCGTCGAGTCGGATGCCCGCGCCACCGAGCACGCCGGTGAGAACCTCGCCGAGTGGGTCGGCGCGCGCGCCGAGACCGGCCGGGTCGACCGATGGCTCGACCGGCTGATCGCCGAGGCGTCCGTCGCCGAGCGCGAGCGGATGACACGGGGCGTCGTGCTCCTGGACCCGCCGCGGTCGGGCGCGGGCCGCGAGGTCGTGGATCGCATCGCGGCGCTCGAGCCCGAGACGGTCGTGTACGTGGCGTGCGATCCGGTCGCGCTCGCGCGCGACCTGGCGACCCTGCGGGACGCGGGGTACGAGGCGCCCGCGGTGCATGCTGTCGACCTGTTCCCCAACTCGCACCACGTCGAGGCGGTCGCCGTGCTCGGCCGCACCCGCCCCCGCGGCTAGAGTGGCCGCATGACACGGGTCGCCCTCATCGACGACCACGAGTCCGTGCGACTCGGACTCGAGGCCGCGTGCGCACGCGAGCCCGGCATGGACGTGGTCTTCTCGGGCAGCAACGTCACCGAGTACCTCGATTGGCGCGCCTTCAGCGCCTCTTCCCCCGCCGACGTCGTGGTGCTCGATCTGACGCTCGGCGACGGCACGACGGTCACCGAGAACGTGCAGCGGCTGGTCGCCGATGGGTCCAGCGTCATCATCCACAGCGTCGCCGACCGCCCGGCCGCCGTTCGCGAGGCGCTGTCCGCGGGAGCGGCCGGCGTCATCAGCAAAGCTTCGCCGATCGATGATGTCACGCATGCGATCCGCACCGTCGCCCGGGGCGAGCCGCTCAACAACGTCGAATGGGCGAGCGCCGTCGAGGGCGATCGCGATTTCGCCGACGCGCAGCTCTCGGTGCGTGAGCGCGAGGTGCTCCGTCTCTACGCGGCGGGGCTTCCGCTGAAGGTCGTGGCAGACCGGCTGGGGGTCGCCTACTCCACCGCGAAGGAGAACATCACGCGCATCCGCGTGAAGTACGTCGACGTCGGTCGTCCGGCACCGACGAAGGTCGATCTGCTGCGGCGCGCGATGGAGGACGGCATCCTCGCCGAACCGGCCGCGGATCGCGGGGGCCCGCCCCGTGGCGACTGACACCGCCACCGCGATCGTCGACAAGGCCTGGGGCCTGATCTCGCAATCGCGCGAGTCCGACGCCGGTGCCGGGTCGTTCACCCGCACGCGGGTGGAGCGGGCTCTGTCGCTCGCGGCCGCCGTGGGGTTCGTGGTTCTGGGAACGCAGTCGTTCATCGCGGCGCTCGGTGCCACCGACGAGCGCCCCGGTTGGCACCTGACGTTGATGCTCCTCGCCTTCCTTCCGCTCGGAGCCATGATCGTCGCGTGCCTCGTGGGTCGCGCGATCCGGGTGTCGGCCGGTGGCTTCGTCGTCGCGTTCACCCTGACGCTCCTGCTGTGGCCCATCGCGACCGTCGGCTCCGCCCCGGTGCCGACAGAGCAGCCGTGGATCTGGTATCAGATCAACCTCGCGACGATGGCGTCGGGGCTGGCGTTCCCGTTCGCTCTTCAGGTCGTCGCGACGATCGTGATCCCCCTGCTGTTCGGTGTGGTCCGCCTCGTCCAAGCGGGGTTCGCCGCGGAATTCTGGTTCCCGGTCGGGCTCGACGTGTCCTTCGCACTGATCCTCGGCGGCGTCCTCATCACGCTCGGCTGGATGTTCCGCTCGATGGCGACCAACGTCGACGCCACGAGGGCCCGTGCCGTCGACTCGTACGCGCGGGCGGCGGCCGCGGACGCCGCCGAGAAGGAGAGACTCGCCGTCGCGGCGCTCATGCACGACAGCGTCCTGGCGGCGCTCATCGCGGCCGCGCGAGCCGAGACGGAACGTGAGCGCACGCTCGCCGTCGCGATGGCGCGCGAGGCCCTCACGCGGCTCGCGAACGCCGAGCAGGATGCGACCGAAGGCTCGGACGAGCCGCGCAGCGGCGCGTGGATCGCCGACCAGATCGAAGCCGGTTCCGCGGAACTCGGCGGGGCGGTGACCGTCGACCGACGCACGGCCGACGGCGCAACCGACATCCCGGGCCGTGTGGCCCGTGCCCTCTCGCTCGCGGCGATGCAGGCCGTCGCGAACTCGTTGCAGCACGCCGCCGGCGAAGGGCTCGGCGTGGTGGTGCGCGGGGACGAGCGAGGCATTCGCATCGAGGTGCGTGACGAGGGGGCCGGTTTCGACCTCGAGGAGGTGCCCGAGGATCGACTGGGCATCCGCGCCTCGATCCTCGCCCGCGTCGCCGCAGTCGGTGGTACCGCCCAGGTCGACTCGGGGCCCACGGGGACGGTCGTGCGCCTCTCGTGGCGGGGGGTGGGGGCATGATCAGCGTGCGCAATGTGCTGACCGCGCTCGCGCTCGCCTTCACGGCGTATCTGGGTGCGCGCGGCCTGTGGTGGACGGAGCCGGTGCCGCAGCCGCTCGTCGTGTTCGCCACGCTCGGGCTGTACCTTGCGACGACGTGGCTCTGCATCTTCTGGGAGCAGCCGATCGTGCGGGCCGACACGGGCGAAGACGCCGCGGACGTCAGTGCGCGTGGGCCGACCGTGCTCCCGGTGTGGGGAGGCGTACTCGCCCTGGCCAGTGCCGCGATCGTCCCCAGCGCCATCGCCTACGCCGTGGGGCCCGATGCGCGCACCGCGTCGTTCGCGACGTGGTACCTCGGGGGGATCGGCGCACTCATGACCATCGTGATGGTCCGACGGCGACCGTGGGTCGCATGGATCGGCATCGTGCTGCTGGCGGTGGCGTCGATGCTGTGGATGGGGCCGGTCGACGCGCTCGCCCTCGGTCTGGTCGGCTCGGTCGTGTGGGTGGCCGTCGCCCAGCTGCTGGTGCGCTCACTGGACCGGGCAGCGCGTGACACGTCGCGTCTGGCGCAGCTGCAGCGCGCTGCCTCGGCGTGGCAGGCGGCCCAGCTCGTCCGTCGACGAGAGCGTCGGGTCCAGGTGCAGCGCGCGCTCGCGGTCGCCGGGCCGGTCCTGTCGCGCACGGTCGCCCGCGGCGGACGCCTCGACGACGAGGATCGCCGCCGTGCGCGCATCGCCGAGGGCTCGCTGCGCGACGAGATCCGTGCCCCGAAGCTGCTCGACGATGCCGTGCGCGAGCAGCTGCGCGAGGCGCGCGGCCGGGGGGCCACCGTCACCGTGCTCGACGAGGGGTGGCTGGACGGATTGGACCAGGCGTCTTTGGATTCCGTCCGCGCGCGGCTCGCCGACGCCGTGCGGGCATCGACGTCGGCGCGGCTGTTCATCCGCACGTCGCCCGACGAGCGCATCGCCGCGACCGTGGTCGGGCGCTCGGCATCGGGTCCCGGCCTGTCGGATGAGGACGTCGTCGACCTGTGGGTCGAGATCCCCCGTGCGCCTGAGAGCGACGAGGGCGACGAAGAAGGCCACGCTCCCCGCCCCGGTGGGGGAGGGGACCCGGGACGGGAAGCGGAGTGAGAGGAGGCGAGGGGCGGCGAAGCCGCCCGCCCCTCGCCTGGCGGAGCGGTTACCCGAAAACCGTCCGCACGTGGCCGGACCTGTGCTCCGAAGAGGAGCAGGCCGGCCGAACGCGAAAGCGTTCCAGCAGTTCAAGTATCCCGACCCCGCAAGAGGCCGTCTGTAGGTATTTCGGGGGACAAAGCCGCACCGTCAGACCGACGGGAAGCTCCGCCAGCCGAGCTCACGCGGCAGAGGATGCCGCAGGGTCCGCTGCGACACCGACCAGGCCGAGCGGGTCGGTGCATCGTCGGCGACCGCCGTGGCCGCCTCCTGCGCATACGCCTCGCCGACGACGGCGATGAGCGCGGCGAGCTCCTCGTCCGTGGGCTCGCCGCGCAGCACGTCGATGCGCAGGCTCGAGGCGTCGTCACTCACAGCGGGATGTTCCCGTGCTTCTTGGGCGGCAGGCTCGCCCGCTTGCCCCGCAGTCCGCGCAGGGCCTTCGCGATCGAGACCCGCGTGGCCGCCGGCTCGATGATGCCGTCGAGCTCACCTCGTTCGGCGGCCAGGAAGGGGGATGCCACGTTGTACGTGTACTCGTTGGCGAGGCGGGTGCGCACGGCCGCGACGTCCTCACCGGCCTCCTCGGCACGCTTGATCTCGCCCCGGTAGAGGATGTTGACGGCGCCTTGGCCGCCCATCACCGCGATCTCGGCAGTCGGCCATGCGAGGTTGACGTCGGCACCGAGCTGCTTCGAGCCCATGACGATGTAGGCGCCGCCATACGCCTTGCGCAGGATGACGGTGACGAGGGGGACGGTCGCCTCGGCATACGCGTAGAGCAGCTTCGCGCCGCGGCGGATGACTCCGGTCCACTCCTGATCGGTGCCCGGCAGGTAGCCCGGCACGTCGACGAGCGTGACGATCGGCACCGAGAACGCGTCGCAGAACCGCACGAAACGGCTCGCCTTCTCGCCGGCCTCGATGTTGAGGGTTCCTGCCATCTGCGAGGGCTGGTTGGCGATGATCCCCACGGTGCGACCTTCGACGCGACCGAAGCCGATGACGATGTTCGGTGCGAACAGCGGCTGCACCTCGAGGAAGTCCTCGGCGTCGACGATGTGCCGGATCACTTCGTGCATGTCGTACGGCTGGTTCGGCGAGTCGGGGATGATCGCGTTGAGCACACGGTCGGCGTCCGTCGTCTCGAACTCGAACTCGGTCTCGTAGACCGGAAGCTCGGACATGTTGTTGTCGGGGAGGAAGCCGAGGAGGGTGCGCACGTAGTCGATCGCGTCGTCCTCGTCCTCGGCGAGGTAGTGCGCGACGCCCGAGCGCGTGTTGTGGGTGTGCGCGCCGCCGAGTTCCTCCATGCCGACGTCCTCGCCGGTCACGGTCTTGATCACGTCGGGGCCGGTCACGAACATCTGGCTCGTCTTGTCCACCATGACCACGAAATCCGTCAGCGCGGGGGAGTAGACCGCCCCTCCCGCTGCGGGCCCCATGATGATCGAGATCTGGGGGATGACCCCCGATGCCGCGGTGTTGAGGCGGAAGATCTCGCCGTATTTCCCGAGGGCGACCACACCCTCCTGGATGCGGGCGCCGCCCGAGTCGAGGATGCCGACGATGGGCACCCCGCTGCGCATGGCGAACTCCATGATCTTGATGATCTTCTCGCCCGCGACCTCGCCGAGCGAGCCGCCGAACGTGGAGAAGTCCTGCGCGTAGACGGCCGTCGTGCGGCCGTGGATCGTGCCGAGACCGGTGACCACCGAGTCGCCGTAGGGCCGCGAGCGGTCCATGCCGAACGCGGTGGTGCGGTGCCGGACGTACTCGTCGAACTCGACGAACGATCCCGGATCCACCAGCAGTTCGATGCGCTCGCGGGCGGTGAGCTTGCCCTTCGCGTGCTGCTTTTCCTGCGCGGTCTTCTCGGCGTCGACGACCGCCTCCTGGAAGCGGGCGCGCAGGTCGGCGATCTTGCCGGCGGTGGTGGACAGGTCGGGCTGGTCGGTCACGGCTCCCAGCCTATCTGCGCGACCTGCGACGGCGTTGGAGGGTTCGCACAACGGCGTGCGGCATCCGCTGTCGCCCAGCGCGGGGCGTAGGGTGAGCATCATGCCGATCCCCGATGAAGGCTACCCGCGCCTGGCCGCCGTGAGCCCCCGGGTGCAGGTGGTCGCCACCACCGACTCGACGAACGCCGACGTGATGGGTCTCGCCGCGGGCGACCCGCTCGGGTGGCCTCACCTCTCGCTGGTGCTGACCGACGACCAGCGCGCCGGCCGGGGTCGACTCGATCGCAGCTGGACGACACCGGCGGGCACCGCCCTCGCGGTCTCGGTGGTCACGCGCGTGCCCGAGGTGCCCTCGAGCGCCCGCGGCTGGATCCCGCTGGCGGCGGGGGCGGCGATGACCCGGGCGATCGCGCGGCAGCTGCGCGGATCGGGCCGGACTGCGGCGCTGAAGTGGCCCAACGACGTGCTGCTGGACGGCCGCAAGATCAGCGGCATCCTGTGCGAGACCACCGCGGACGACCCCGACATGATCGTCGTCGGCGTCGGGGTGAACACGCGGATGACCGTCGGCGATCTTCCCGTCGACACCGCGGTCTCGTTCGCGGCGGTCGGCCTCGAGGCGGACGACGACCGGATGCTCGCGGACTTCGTCGCAGGCCTCGGCGAGCGCGTCGCGGCCCTCGGCGCCGCGCGGGGCGACGCCGTCGCCGCCGGCGTCGCCGGAGAGGTCGAGGCGGTGTGCGCGACGCTCGGCCGTGACGTGAGGGTCGCGCTCCCGGGTGGCTCAGCGCTCGAAGGCCGCGCCGACCGGCTCGACGGCGACGGGCGCCTCGTGGTCATCGCCCCCGACGGCGCGGTGACGGCCGTGTCGGCCGGCGACGTCGTGCACGTGCGCTGACCCTCCGCGTTTCGGGACGGCCGTGTCGGCGACCCACCGACACAATGGAGGCATGACCCAGCCGCAGCCGTTCGCGAGCAGACCGCTCATGCCGGCTCCGGGTTCGCCCGCGCAGCCGGAGCTGCGCGTCGCGCGCTTCCGCGGGCACGCGCGACGACTCTTCTGGTGCGCGCTGGTGCTGGTCGCGATCGCCGGCGCGTGCGGATACTTCTACGGCAATCTGCCGGCCCCGTTCGAGAACTGGATGCTGTTGACCGTGGCCGCGGTGCTGGTCTTCCTGCTCGTGCTGCTGCCGTTCCTGGCGTGGTGGTCGCACGTGTACACGATCACGACACGTCGGGTGATCGAGCGCCGGGGGATCTTCGTGGCCCGTCGCCGGGAGCTCGCCCACGTGCGCGGCTACACGATCCAGGTGCGCCGCGGCCTTCTGCAGCGCATGTGGCGTGCGGGCACCCTCGTGCTCTCGAACGGCGTCGATCCGCCCCTGCGTCTGGCGAACGTGCCGAGCGTCGAGCTCGTGTACGAGGCGCTGGTCGACCAGGTCGAGGTGAACCAGATCCTCGCCCATCGCGACGGTCAGCCGCTGCCGCCCGCACCTCCCTCGCCCTGACCGCGCCCGGTCTCGGTGCCGAGCGGACGGGATTGCACGCCGATGACCGGCGTGTCGCGTGCAAACCTGTCCGTCGACATCGGGGCGACCGTGCCGGTAGGGGATGATGGAGGGCGGACGGAAGGAGCGGCATGGCGCTGCGTGTGGGAGTGGTCGGCGGTGGGCAGCTCGCCCGGATGATGATCGCACCCGCGGTCGAGCTCGGAGTCGAGCTGCGTGTGCTCGCCGAGGCCGAGGGCATGGCCGCGTCGGCGGCCGCGACCGCCGTCGGCGACTACCGCGACGCGGAGACCGTCGTCGCGTTCGCCCGCGATGTCGACGTGCTCACCTTCGACCACGAGCACGTCCCGCAGGAGGTGCTCGCCGCCTTAGTCGATGCCGGCATTCCGGTGCGCCCCGGCCCCGGTCCGCTGCGCTTCGCACAGGACAAGCTCGCGATGCGCGCACGCCTCGCCGAGCTCGGGATGCCGCAGCCCGACTGGGCCGCGGTCGCCGGAGCCGACGACCTCGGCGCCTTCCTCGCCGCGCACGGTGGCCGCGCGGTCGTCAAGACGCCGCGTGGTGGCTACGACGGCAAAGGCGTGCGCGTCGTGCGCGATCCCGATGACGCGGCCGACTGGTTCGAGGCCGCGCAGGGCGCGCCGCTGCTCGTCGAGGAGCTCGTGGACTTCTCGCGCGAGCTGGCCCAGCAGGTCGCCCGCCGGCCGTCCGGCCAGATGCGCGCATATCCCGTGGTCGAGACCGTCCAGCGCGACGGAGTGTGCGCCGAGGTCATCGCGCCGGCGCCCCACGGAGGAGACCGGCTGTCGGCCGTGGCGGCATCCATCGGCACCGCGATCGCCGAAGGGCTCGACGTGACCGGGATGCTCGCGGTCGAGATGTTCGAGACGACCGATGAGCGACTGCTCGTCAACGAGCTCGCGATGCGCCCGCACAACAGCGGGCACTGGTCGCAGGAGGGTGCGGTGACGAGCCAGTTCGAGCAGCACCTCCGTGCCGTGCTCGACCTGCCGCTCGGGACGGCCGAACCGGTGGCGCCGTGGACGGTGATGGTCAACATCCTCGGTGGTCCCGAGGTCGGCGACATCGACGGACGCTTCGCGGGGGTCATGAGCGAGCATCCGAGCGCGAAGATCCACACCTACGGCAAAGCGTCGCGACCCGGACGCAAGGTCGGCCACGTCAACGTCTCGGGCTTCGACCTCGACGACGTCGCGTACGAGGCGCGCGCCGCGGCATCCCACTTCGACTGAGTGCTCGACGGGGTGGTGGTGGGTGACGGACGCGTGCCGTTGCGGGCAACTCGCAGGGTCGCGGCCTAGCCTGGACGGGTGACCCGGCCGCTGCACTCCTCCGACGCGCCGCTGGTCGGCGTCGTCATGGGCTCCGACTCCGACTGGCGCGTCATGAGCGACGCCTCGCAGGCTCTCACCGACTTCGGTGTGCCGCACGAGGTCGAGGTCGTCTCGGCGCACCGCACGCCCGACAGACTCGTGCAGTACGGGCGGGAGGCCCGGGCCCGCGGCATCCGCGTGATCATCGCAGGCGCCGGCGGAGCAGCCCACCTTCCCGGGATGCTCGCATCGCTGACCGCGCTCCCCGTCATCGGCGTCCCCGTGCCGCTGGCCACCCTCGACGGGATGGACTCGCTGCTGAGCATCGTGCAGATGCCCGCGGGGATCCCCGTCGCCACGGTGTCGATCGGCGGTGCGAAGAACGCCGGCATCCTGGCTGCCCGCATCCTGGGCACCGCGGATGCGGCTCTCGGTGATCGCGTCGAGGAGTACGCCCGCGCCCTCGAGGCGCAGGTCGAGGAGAAGAACCGGCGGCTGAAGGAGTCGCTGTGAGCGTCGCTTCGCCACCGCGACCGGCGGCGCCCGCCATCCCGCGCCAACTCGTCGAGGAGCGGCCCCTCCGGCATCCCGACGCGCGGTCGCCTGAGATGATGACCCGTCGGGGTTGGTGGCTGGTCGTCATGAACTTCCTGCTGCCCGGCTCTGCACAGGTGCTCGCCGGCAACCGGCGTCTCGGTCGGTTCGGCCTCGGCGCGACGCTGGCGATGTGGGTGCTCGTGATCCTCGCGGCGCTCACCGCGATGCTCTGGCAGACCGTCTTCATCACGATCGTCACGAACTGGTTCGCGCTGACGGCCGTCCAGATCCTGCTCGCCGGATACGCCGTGCTCTGGGTCGTGCTCACGATCGACACCCTGCGCCTGGTGCGCCTCGTGCGCACCGGCCCGATCGCCCGCTTCGGCATCGCGCTGCTGGCGGTCGTGCTCCTGGTCATCTCGGGCGGCGCGGCGGCCTACGCCGCGATGGTGGCGGGTACGGCGCGGGACACGCTCGGTGCGATCTTCGGAGCGAGCGGGCCGCCGGTCGAGCCGTCCGACGGCTACTACAACATCCTGCTGCTGGGTGCCGACAGCGGCGAAGGCCGCGACTCCATGCGCTTCGACTCGATCTCGGTCGTCTCGGTCAACGCGACCACCGGGGCGACGACGATCACCGGCATCCCCCGCGACATGCCGCACTTCCCGTTCTCCGAAGGACCGATGCTCGAGCGGTACCCCGATGGCCATCAGGGTCACGCCGACGCGACGTGCGGCTGGGGGAGCGGCATCAACCAGCTGCGCACCGAGGTCGAGGTGTGCCAGGACGGCGATCTGCTGTACCCGGATGCCCGCGCCCAGGGCTCCTCGCCGGGGGTCGAAGCCACCAAGGATGCCGCCGAGGGCATCCTCGGCATCGAGATCCCGTATTACGTGTTCATCGACATGCACGGTTTCGCGTCGCTGATCGATGCGCTCGGCGGCGTGGACATCACGGTCGAGGAGCGCCTGCCCAAGGGCGGCGGACCGTCGTACGACGGTCAGCCGGCCGAGGACTGGGCGATCGGGTGGATCGAGCCCGGCGCGCAGCACATGGACGGCGACACCGCACAGTGGTACGCCCGATCGCGGTACACGACCGACGACTTCGACCGCATGAAGCGGCAGCGTCAGCTGCAGCAGGCGATTCTCGCGCAGTTCACGCCGCAGACCGTGCTGACCCGGTTCCAGGATGTCGCGACGGCCGGCGCCGACATCGTCGAGACCGACCTGCCGACCTCGTTCATCCCCTTCCTCGCCGACCTGGCGATCAAGGCCCAGGAGGAGCCGGTCTCGACGATCGAGCTGACCCCCGAAGGGGGGATCGAGGAGGACGACCCCGACTACGCGTTCATCCACGAGCTGGTGCGGGCGACGCTGCATCCGCCCACCCCGACCGCCGAGCCCGCCGGATGACCACGGCGACGCGGTGAGGCCTACGACATGACTGCGATCCTGCGTGTGATGCTCGACCAGCTGGTCGCGCCGACCGAGGCTGCGCTCGCCGAGGCGTCGGACCAGCTCGCGCGCGCCCTGATCGCGGGCGCACCGACCGCGTGCGAGGTCGAGGGGATCGTGCCCGCCGGCGGCCCGGCGGATCTCGCCATCGCGGGTCTGGCCGGGGTGCGGCGCACCGCGCTGCCGCGTCGCGAGCTCGCGACGGCGCTGCAGCTCGGCATCGGAACAGGCATCGGCGGCGGCATGATCCACTCGCCGACCCTGTTCGCCCCGCTCGTGCGGCACGACCGGGTGCACGACAACGACCAGACCGTGGTGACGATCTGGGACCTGCGACCGTGGGAGTCGCCCGACGAGCTTCCACGGAGCGTGGTGGCCTGGCACAAGGCGATGCTCAAGCGGGCCGCCAAGCATGCCGATGCGGTCGTCGTGCCTGCCCACGCGATCGCCGAGCGCCTCGCCGAGCAGGCGAAGCTGTCGGGGCGCATCCGGGTGATCGCCGGCGCCGCCCCGACGGGATTCGCGGTGCCGACAGACGAGATCGGCCGTCGGCGCGACCTCGGACTCCCCGAGGGCTTCCTGATGCTGGCGGGCGGGCCGATGCCCGCAGATCGCCTGAGCACCGGGTTCGGCGCGATCGCGGCGGGCGGCGCCGACGTGCCGGTCGTCGTGATCGACGTCGAGGAGGGGCATGAGCCGGCGGTCGCCGAGCTCGCGGCCTCGGCCGGCATCCCGGAGCGCAGAGTCCATGTGCGGGGTGCACTGGACGCGCCCGATCGGGCCGCGGTGTACGGTGCCGCACTCGCGTTCCTCGCGCCGGCTGTGCGCACGGCCTTCCCCTGGCGCATCGTCGAGGCGCTGACGCTCGGGGTGCCGACGATCGCGGTCGACACACCGGTCAATGCCGAACTGGTCGTCGACGGCGGGGTGCTCGTCGCCGGTCGAGACGAGGCATCCGTCGTCGACGGCATGGCCGCGGCGCTCGCCGAGGGGCTGGCGTCGGCCGCGGCCGCAGAGCGGCTCGCCGTGCTCGCCGCCGATCGGGGTCGCACCTTCTCGTGGAGCGAGGCCGCCGATCGGGTGTGGCAGCTTCACGCGGATCTCTAGAACGTCACCTGGATCACCGCGAGTCCGCCGAGAGCGGCGCGTCGCATCCCCGGCAGGCGCCGAAGTGTTGTACTCATCCGTCACATCCGTCACACTGTTCACATGGCGACGCCCGCTCACCGACCCTCGCGCGTGCTCGCGCGGATCGCGGCCGTGTGGGCCGCTGTACTCGCGCTCACACTGTCGGTCGCGATCGCACCTGCGGGCGCCGCCGGATCGGTGAGCCCGGGGACAGCGCCCGCAACCGTCGCGGCACCGGGGTCGGCGAGCTTCGCGGCCACGGCCGATCTGACCGGCTTCGACCCGGGCTACATCATCAGCGACGCGGTCTTCTTCGACAAGTCGTCGATGACCGAGTCCCAGATCCAGTCGTTCCTGCAGTCGAAGGTCTCGTCGTGCCAGAGCGGCTACACGTGTCTGAAGGACAAGTACGACACGTCGCGCAGTACGAGCGCCGACGCGATGTGCGGCGCCTATTCGGGCGGCGCGCGCGAGCGCGCCTCGCGCATCATCTACAAGGTCGCCCAGGCGTGCGGAATCAATCCGCAGGTGATCCTGGCGACGCTGCAGAAAGAGCAGGGTCTGGTCACCCACACGGCACCGAGCGAGTGGCGCTACACGATCGCGATGGGGCAGGGCTGCCCCGACACCGCAGCGTGCGACACGCGGTACTACGGGTTCTTCAACCAGGTGTACGGCGCCGCGTGGCAGTTCAAGCGCTATGCCAACCCGCCCGGCACCAGCCAGTACTTCACGTGGTACGCACCCGGGAAGACGTGGAACATCCTGTACCACCCGAACCGCGCCTGCGGCTCTTCGCCGGTGTATGTGCGCAACCAGGCGACGTCGAACCTGTACTACTACACGCCCTACCAGCCGAACGCCGCCGCCCTGCGCGCCGGGTACGCCGAGGGCGACGGATGCTCGAGCTACGGCAACCGCAACTTCTACAACTACTTCACCGACTGGTTCGGCAGCACGAACTCGACGGGTTCGATCCCCGATTCGCGCATCCGCGCCAAGTGGGTGGAGCTCGGTGGCGTGTCCGGACCCGGCGACGTCGTGGGAACGACCAAGAAGGTCAGCGCGAACGGTGGCGGTGTCTATCAGGAGTTCGACAACGGGATCATCTACGCGACATCGAAGGCGGTGACCTATCGCGGTCGCACCAGCGCCATCAGCGTCGCCTACCTCAACTCCGGCGGCCCGTCCGGACCGTGGGGCTGGCCCGCCGACGACGGGGAGTGCATCGACGGCATCTGCATCGTCGACTTCCAGTACGACGCCGTGTGGTATCGATCAGGCGTCACAACGGTCGGGATCCCGGTCGAGGAGCCGATCGCATCGGCATGGGCGAACCGCGGCGGCAGGGAGTCGTCGGGTCACCCGGTGCGCTTCCCGGTATCCGTCGATGCGAACGGCGGCGGGGTGGTGCAGGAGTTCTCGTCGGGGATCTTCTATTCGACCGGTGCGGGTGTGACGTATCGGGCGCGCAGCAGTGCGATCACGCGGGCGTATCTCGCGGCGGGTGGGCCGACGGGGTCGTGGGGGTGGCCGGTCGATGACGGGTCGTGTTCGGGCGGGGTGTGCACGGTCCAGTTCACGCATGTGATCGTCGACTACTCGAGGGGCGTCGTCACGGTGCGCGAACGCTGAGTTCAGGTGCCGGTGGAGCGCGTTCGCGCGCGCGACAGAATGCTGCGCACGAACGAGTTCCGCACGAAACGCGAGCGCGCCAGCCACGGGGCGTAGATCGTCAGGCGCCCCATCACGGGGCCCAGGTCGGTCAGCACGTAGGCGTTCACCTTCGGCCGCATGACCCGCATGAACGCGCGCAGCGATCCCGCCTCGCGCGCGGCCGCGAACGCGGTGTGGCTCGTGCGGCTGAGGGCGCGGCGCTGCCGGATGAGCGACCGGCGCTTGGCCCCGACGCGCTCGGCATCCGGCTGCACGCGCTTGAGCGGAACCCAGCGGCCCTCCGCGATGTCATCGGCGAGACGCACCGCCAGGCCGTCGCGTCGGTGACGGAAATTCCCTGCCTGGCTCTTCGCCGCCTCGTCGGGCGACAGCGGCCAGACGCGCACCGCACCGGAGTCTTCGCCGGCATCCAGGATCTCCTGCAGTCGCGGTGACCGGGTGATCACCACATTCGTGCCGCGCCAGTCCTGCCGGAAGCCTTCGAGCCAGGCGTCCCCGAGTACCACATCGGCGGTCTCGGCGAAGATGTCGTCGCAGAAGTCGCACGCTCCCAGCTGGAACATCGCGTGGCCCCAATTGGCGCCGAACAGGCGACGATTCGGTTTCGACGCCCACTCCGCGCGACCGCGACGTCGCGCCGCGAAGCTGTAGTCCTGCGCGTCACGATGCGGGTGCTTCACCCGGAAGTCGACTTCGGCGAGCTGATCCGGTGCGACACCGACCTGCCACGCGAGCAGCTGGGCGAACGCGTCGGTCTTGAGGTGTCCGCATACCAGACCCACGAAGTACACGAGCTGATCGGCGAGGGCGGGGCGCTCGCGCACCAAGTGGCGTGCGCCGGTGATGAAGCAGGGCACGCCGACGATCGCATAGCGACGTCCGTCGCCTTCGATACGGCTCACCGCATCGGCGAAGGAGGTCGCGTAGTAGGCCGACTTGCGGTTGCCGAGCACGGCGTCCATATCGTACGAGACGCGGTAGCCGAACAGGTCGTCCTCGTTGCGGCCGACGTGGATCACGCCGTCCACGTCGCCCTCCGCCAGCAGCCGGCCGACGAACCAGCTGGTCATGCCACCCGACGAGCTGTCGATCACGTAGTCGTCAGAGGCGACCTGGGCGGCCGACACCTTGAGGAACCGCCCGATCCGCTCGTCGTGGTCCAGTGAGGGCGGGAAGACCTCGGCGGAGACCGCATCCTCGTCGGGCGAGTCCCGGGCGAAAGGACACACACGGGACGCGATCGCCTTGTCGGACTCGGAAGCTCCCGCCGTGGACGCCTGCCGAGCACCGTAGCGAGTGAGCGTGATCGGGATGCGACCGGAGGTCGCCACCGAGCACGCACCGCACCCCGAGCATGCGCCGCCGGCGAGGACATCATCGATCGAGGGCATCGTCCCAGGCTACCGGTTGGGTGTCGGCGGATCGGGAAGGTGCGTGTCCTCGCCGCGGAGCAGCGTGAGCAGCTTCGTGACACCGACGAAGACGAAGTCGACCGCGATCGACCACACCCGGATCAACAGGGTCACGAGGACGGCGACCGACGCCGGCATGATGAGCGTCAGCAGGGCGATCAGGATCACTTCGCGGACGCCGAGTCCACCGGGTGCGAAGACGGCGATCATCGACACGGCACTCGCCAGGGCGTTCGCCGCGACGATGAACAGCAGCTGCGACGCGTCGAGGTCCGAGTGGATCGAGCGGGCGAGCAGGAAGACCGACACTCCCGTGAGCACCGTGCTCACGGCGAACATCCAGAAGCCCTGGCCGATCGCGCCCCACGTGGGCAGATCCTCATCGCCGAGCTCGCGCTTGCGCACCTTCCGGTAGGCGAACTTCGCGAGTCCGTTGAACAGGGGCGGCCACAGTGCGACCACGCAACCGACGGCCACGATGCCCATCGTGATCCTGATGCCGGGGGTGACGAAGTCGAGTCGAGGATCCACCATCAGCAGGACGATCCCGACCAGGAGCATCACCAGGATCTGCAGCCCCGCTTCGAGGAAGGAGCTGACGGCGAGCTTGCTCTTGGAGACGCCCTCGCGCGACGCGAAGTAGATCTTGCCGAGGATCCACGCGGCCGAGCCCGGGATGTACCGGCCGAGCCACGCCTTGGCGTAGGCATGGGCCAGGAGCGGGATGCTGGTGAAGTGCCGCGCGCCGAGTCGCCGCAGCAGGACGAGCCAGATCGTGACGAGCCAGAACCGGGACACGAGGGCGACCACGGTCGCGAACACGACCATCCACCAGTCGAAGCTGATCGTCGCCACCTGGGCCCAGTCGATCTGGGTGAGGATCCACGCCAGCGACACGGCGAGCAGGCCGTAGAACACGATCGGGATGCTGCGCACCAGCACCCGCCGCCAGCGGGGACGCGCCGGTCGCTCCGGCTCGTCGGGGATCTGCGGATCGCTCACGCGTCGAGCCGGTCCAGGATGCGGGTGATGTTGCGCCGCGACTCGGCGACGACCTCATCGTGGTGGGAGCGGATCGCCGCCGCCCGGACGTCGCGTTCGTCCATGATGCGGACGATGTCGGCGCTGAGCTCTTCGCGCAGCGGCCGCCGCCCGTCGACCACGAGGTCGCCCTGGCCGAACGAGTCCATGATCCCCTGCGTCTTGTGGCTGTACGAGAGGGCCACGACGGGAACGCCCTGCGACAGCGCGCCCATGTTCGCGTGCATCCGCGCGCCGAGCACGACGTGGCATCGCGCGATGACGCCCTTGAGCACCGGCGGAGCGATCTCGCCCTCGAGGTTCGTGTGATCGAGCGTGAGCATCGCGGCGACCTCCCGGGCGACGATGCGGTCGTCGTGCCGAGTCGCCGGGCCGGTGACGTGCGGGATCAACACGATGTGGACGTCCTCGCCGTGCAGCGCCGTGTTCACCGATTCGGCGATGGCGTGCGCGAACGACGCGCCCGGGTGCGCGGACTCGTACCGCTGCTTGAGGATCGGGCTGACCGACAGACCGATGAGCCGCTTGTCGGTGGGCACACCGGCTGCTTCGAGGACCTCTGCGGCGCCGGCGGTGTCGGGCTGGAGCAGGAAGGAGACGTCCGCGGTCGTCTCCATCCGAAGACCCAGGCCCGCGACCCGCTCGCGGGTCACGTCTTCGCGGATCGTGATGTCGGCGGCGCGGCGCAGGATCCACTTCGCGATCGGCTTGAGGCGCGAGAACGGGCCGATCGACTGCGCGCAGATCACGTACGGCGTGCGCAGCCAGCGCGCCATGATCAGCGGGATGAAGTGGCTGAAGCCGACGAGGAAGCCGTAGTCCTCGGTGAGCATGTCGCCGCTGAGGTCGACGACGAGGTCGGCGGATTCGGTCCAGCGCAGCTCATCGGTGAACAGCAGGGCGTCGGCACGAATGCCGAAGGCGCGGTTGAGGACGCCCCAGAGGCCGGCGGCGGCGAGGCTCACCGGGAACAGACGTGAGCGGCGGACGCTGGCGACGACGAGGCGGTCGGGGTAGGCGGCGACATCGAAGGACGGCGACGGCGACGCGATCGCCACACGGATGTCATCGCCCAGCGCGGCTTCGAGTTCGGTGGAGACGACGAGCTGCATGGTGGCATCGCCCTTGTTGTGAGCACTCGCGGTGCCGGTGAGCAGAACCTTCTTCACGTGGTGGTCTCCTCGGACGCCGCCCGCGGGCGCGCGTGTCTGTCTCGTGCTTGTTCGGGGTGGTGTCGGGCTCACTGTGCGGCGTCGGCCGCGAGGTAGTCGTCGAGCGACTCCAGCATGGGAGCGGGGGTGAAACCCGTGCGGGTGATCTTCGCCAGGTCGAGCATGCTGCGGCGCGGGCGAGGGGCGTGGACGCCCTCGCTTCCGGCGTAGTAGTCGTCGGTGCTGATCGGCGTGACGCGGTTCGGGTCGGCGCCGGTCGCGCTGTAGACGCGGCGGGCGATATCGTACCAGGTCGCCTCCTCGCCGCCGCCGGTCAGGTTGTACACGCCGTACTCAGCTCCCACGTCGAGCAGGTGTCGGATGCCGCGCGCGATGTCGCGCGTGAAAGACAGCCGGCCGACTTGATCGTCGACGACCGCCGGGTCGACTCCCCGCTGCGCGAGCGACGCCATCGTCCGCACGAAGTTGCGGCCCTCGCCGATGACCCAGGACGTGCGCACGATGTAGTGGCGGGGCGCGGTGGCGACGACGGCGTCGGCTGCAGCCTTGGTCTGCCCGTACACGCCGAGCGGACTCACCGGATCCTCCTCGGTGTACGGCGTCGCCTTCGTCCCATCGAAGACGTAGTCGCTCGAGACGTGGACGAGGGTGACACCGGCCTCCGTCGCGATGCGGGTCAGCGCCGCCACGCCCGCGACGTTCGCGGCCCAGGCGGCGGCGCGTCCATCGGGCGTCTCGGCGACGTCGACCGCCGTATACGCGGCCGCGTTCACGATCACACCGTAGTCGCGCCATCGTCGTGCGCCCTCGAGGTCGGCTGCGGCCAGATCGAGCTCATCGCGCGTGGTGTACTCGATCGACGGATGCTCGCCGAACTCCGCGCGCAGCGCGCGACCGAGCTGGCCGTTGGCGCCGATGACGAGCGTCTTGCGGGGGCCCATGGGGACGACATCGGCGAGCCGCGGATGCGCGCGGTCCTTCGGCGAGATCTCGACCTCGGTCAGCGGGATCGGCCAGTCGATCGCGGCAGTCTCGTCGGCGAGGTTCAGGAACGTGTAGTCGGCGTCGGGCGACCAGTGGTCGTTCACGAGATAGACGTAGGCGGTGTCGGGCGCGAGGGTCTGATACGCGTTGCCGACACCGCGCGGGACGAAGATCGCCGTGGACGGATCGAGTTCGGCGGTGAACACCGTCCCGAATGTCGGTCCTTCACGCAGGTCCACCCACGCTCCGAAGATCCGCCCCGTCGCGACCGACACCCACTTGTCCCACGGCTCGGCGTGGATGCCGCGGGTGGTGCCGACGGCGTCGTTGAACGAGATGTTGTTCTGCACGGGGCCGAAGTCGGGCAGCCCGGCGGCCCGCATCTTCTCTCGCTGCCAGTTCTCCTTGAACCATCCCCGCGCATCGCCGTGCACCGGCAGATCCCACAGGACCAGTCCCGGGATCGAGGTCTCGGCGGCGCCGAGCGCCTTGCCGTACTCCGTCATGCCCTCACTGCCCCTTCGCGGCGTAGAACGCCTCGGTGGCGTCCTTGGCCGGTGCCCACCAGGGCTCGTGGGACAGGTACCACTCGATGGTCGCCGCCAGGCCCGCCTCGAAGTCCGGGTAGCGGGGAGCCCAGCCCAGCTCGGTGCGCAGCTTCGTCGAATCGATCGCGTAGCGCAGGTCGTGGCCTGCACGGTCGGTGACGTGGTCGTAGGCGTCCGCCGGTCGGCCCATCAGCGTGAGGATCAACTCGACGACGTCCTTGTTGCTCTTCTCGCCGTCGGCGCCGATGAGGTACGTCTCTCCGATGGCACCGCGATCCAGGATCGTCAAGACGGCGGAGGAGTGATCGTCGGCGTGGATCCAGTCCCGCACGTTCTCGCCCGCGCCGTAGAGCTTGGGTCGTGTTCCCCGCGCGACGTTCGTGATCTGCCGAGGAATGAACTTCTCGACGTGCTGATACGGGCCGTAGTTGTTCGAGCAGTTCGAGATGGTCGCCTGAACGCCGAACGAGCGCACCCAGGCGCGCACGAGCAGGTCGCTGCCGGCCTTGGTCGACGAATACGGCGATGAGGGGTTGTAGGGCGTGGTCTCGGTGAATCGTGCGGGATCGTCGAGTTCGAGGTCGCCGTAGACCTCGTCGGTCGAGATGTGGTGGAGTCGCCGGCCGTGCCGTCGAGCGGCCTCGAGCAGCGTGTAGGTGCCGATGATGTTGGTGTCGAGGAACGGCCGCGGGTCGTGCAGTGAATTGTCGTTGTGGCTCTCGGCCGCGTAGTGGACGACGGCGTCGACGTCGGCGAACAGTTCGTCCACGACGCGGGGGTCGGCGATGTCGCCCTGGACGAAGCGGAACCGGTCGGTCGGGAGCCCCTCGAGCGAGGCGAGATTGCCCGCGTAGGTGAGCTTGTCGAGCACGGTGACGTGGTCGTCAGTGTGGTCGATCACGTGGTGGACGAAGTTGGAGCCGATGAACCCGGCGCCGCCGGTGACGAGCAGCTTGCGCATCCCTCCAGCGTAGTCGCGCTGTCTGCGCCTTCACTGAGCCCGGAAGAGCTCGAGATACCGCTGCGAGACCAGCTGTGGGCGCCGGGCCTGCGCGTAGGCACGCGCGGCGGCACGCGCGTCCGGCCGGGCGAGCAGGTCGTCCTGCGCGACTCACAGCGACGCCGCGAACCGAGCGTCGTCGTCGTCGACGCGGGCGATCCACCGCTCGTCGGCGAGGTATTCCGTCCCGGGGATGCCGCGGACGATCGACGGTGTTCCGAACGTCGCCGCCAGAAGGAGCACGCTCATGTTCAGGCCGCGCCGGTACGGCAGCACCACCAGGTCGGACGCAGCGAACCACAGCTGCACCTCGTCGTCGGGCACGCGGTCCCGATGCCGCGTGAGCCATGGCCGGGGGTGCAGCATCCGATCCACCTCGTCCGGGGAGTACCCAGGACCGGTCGCCCCGGCGACGAGCAGTCGCCGACGAGGGTCATCGAACCGGTCGAAGGCGTCGACGACCGACTCCACCCCCTTGTAGGGGCGGATGAGTCCGAAGAACAGGGTCGCGACATCGTCGGGGTCGAGGCCCAGCCGCTCTCTCGCCTCGGCGCGCGTGACCGTGTCGTCGAACTCGCCGAGGTAGCGGGGGTGATCGATCGTGACGGTGCGCGCCGGATCCAGTGCGCACAACGGCGCCATGAGCGTCGGGGTCGCCGGATTCATGATCACGATCGCGTGGGCCGCCTCCGCGAGCGCGCGGCAGAGGATGACCTCGGGAGCGAAGTGGTGGAGCTCGTGCGGGAGCACGTTGTGGACGCTCCACACGAGCCGCCCGCCGTCGGCGAGGAACGCGCGGATCGCGGTGACCGCTTCGTCCACGGCACGCGCCGAGTCCGCGATCGACGGCGACGCCTGCGAGATCGGCGCCGTCCAATTCAGGTGGAGCACGCACCGTCCGCCGTCGCGGCGGACGGCGGCGGCTGCCGCGGCCAGTTCGCCGATCCTCTCCAGCGGGAGGACGCGGCCGCCGGCCGCGGAGAACGCCGAGTACACGACCCGCTGCCACGGGTTGTCGGGATAGTCCGGATACGCGAGCACCGTGGTGACCGGCGCGCCGTCGTGCGGACTCATCGCCCGAGAATCCGCAGCACGCGCGCGAGCAGACGGTAGGGCCGGCGGGCCAGCAGCGACCGCATCTCGTCGTTCTCCCGTGCGAGCGTCGCGCAGCGCGCGGAGAGCTCGCGGTTCAGCGCGCTGAAGTCCGCGAGGGCGCGGTCGAGCAGTGTGGGTTCGTCGGGGAGGGGGAGGGAGCGCTCGGTGCCGGGCACGGACGAAGTCTACGGCCGAGGACGCCAGGTTTCCCCCTGCGCCGTGGGTGGTTTTGCCCGACCGGTGCGATCGGCGAGACTGGTACCCATGCGCGGAGTCATTCTCGCGGGTGGTACGGGTTCCCGTCTGCACCCGATCACCCTCGGCACGTCCAAGCAGCTCGTGCCCGTCTACGACAAGCCGATGGTCTACTACCCGCTGTCGACCCTGCTGCTGGCGGGCATCCGCGATGTCCTCGTCATCACGACGCCGCACGACTCGGACCAGTTCCAGCGGCTGCTGGGCGACGGGTCGCAATTCGGGGTCAGCATCACCTACAAGACCCAGCCGTCGCCCGATGGTCTGGCCCAGGCGTTCATCCTCGGCGAGGAGCACATCGGCTCCGAGACGGTCGCGCTCGTCCTGGGCGACAACATCTTCTACGGCCCGGGGCTCGGCACGCGGCTGCGGCAGTACAACGACCTCTCCGGCGGCGTCGTCTTCGGCTACTGGGTCGATGACCCCACGGCGTACGGCGTCGTGGAGTTCGACGCAGACGGGCGAGTGGTGTCCTTCGAAGAGAAGCCGGCCGCCCCCCGCAGCCACTACGCGGTGCCCGGCCTGTACTTCTACGACAACGACGTGGTCGAGATCGCGAAGTCGCTCACCCCCTCGCCGCGCGGAGAACTCGAGATCACCGACGTCAACAAGGCGTATCTCGAGCGCGGCGATCTCAAGGTCGAGATCCTGCCTCGGGGTACCGCGTGGCTGGACACCGGCACATTCGACTCGCTCAGCGAGGCGACCGAGTTCATCCGCACCGTGCAGAAGCGCCAGGGGCTGTCGATCGGCTGCCCCGAAGAGGTGGCGTGGCGCATGGGATTCCTCACAGACGACGAACTGCGTGCCCGGGCCGAGCCGCTGATGAAGAGCGGGTACGGTGCCTACCTCCTCTCGGCGCTCGAGCAGGGTCTGCGCTGACCACGGTGGAGCCGGGCGCGGTGGGTGCGGTTCCGGCGGTGTTTCCGGTGGGGGGTCGCCGGTTGGTGGTGTACGTGGTGTACG
>NZ_BAAAYU010000005.1:0-289312 GCF_039536545.1 Microbacterium awajiense
GCAGCACCAGAGCGATACCTCCGGCACCTCCTCGACTGACGTCGCCATCGACGCCCGCAAAAGGACCCACCATCGTGCAGCCGAACCTCAACGTCGGAGCGGGTCCTTCGACCTTCCTGCCCTAGCATTCAGAAATGGTTCACGCGCGGTTGCGGTTCGCCCTCGAACAATTAGGCAGTGGAGACTGGCAACTCTTTGAGCGCTTTTGCTCGGAGTTCCTTATCCCGGACTTCCCAGCGCTGAGGACCACAGCGACGCCCTCGGGGGATAAGGGCCGCGACGGCGAGCTCTTCGCGCTCTCCGGGGTAGCCCGCACCGGCTTCCAATACTCGGTCACGGCATCATGGAAGTCGAAGATCCGAGACACGGTAAAAACGGCCGAGTCCAACGGACTCGGTTACTCGCGACTCATCTACTGCACGAGCCAGGCGATCGGCGCCCAGGCGGACGATCTCGTGGCCGAGCTGTGGGACGACCATGGCATTGTCCTCGATATCCGGGACCGCGAGTGGTTCTGTGAACGCGAGACTTCTGCGCCCGAACGCGCAGTGGCCGCGGAGGAGCTCTGCGCTCAGATCGTCGACCCCATCGTTTCATCGCGCGGAATCGCGACGGCGACCGGGGCCGCCTTGTCCTCGGAGGATGCACGCGTCGCAATGGTGCAGCTCGCCCTGAACGAATCGGACCGCTTCGGCGACAAGAACCTTACGAAGACATCGTTTGACGCGTTGGTCCAGTCTGTGCTGGTAGGTACCAGCCAGGACGACACGCTCGACGAAGCGAAGATCGTCGCTCGCATGTGCGAACTGGTGCCGCACGGAGCATCGAACCAGGTTGCTGAACTCACGCGCTCTTCACTGACCCGGCTGTCTCGGAAACACGGTCCGGTGAAGCACAGAACCTCGGAGGGAAAGTACCACCTCGCGTTCGAAGCGTCAGAGCGCTGGAAGGACGCCGCCGCATCGTACTTGCTCGATCAGGAGGCGTTGGAGGCGGATCTTGCCGCGGCGGCCTATGGGTTCGACGCGGCGCTCGACGGCGACTTTGATCAGCTGAAGGCGGAGGCGCGAAAGCTACGTGTCGCACTCGAGCGCATCATGCTTGTGAGCGGTGAGCGATTCGCTGCCGCCGTGGATGGGGCGCAAGCCAGTTTCTTGTCCGCCGACGAGATATCCGAACAGTTCTCAGGCATGGACATCGACTTTCGGTTGCACCCGAAGCAGGCCGCAGCAGCGGTGCTAGAGGTGATCGCCTCACCCTCCGAGCAAACGCACCGCCACCTCGTGCGCGTTCTCGACGCGTACACGTTAATGGCCTTTCTCCACCAGACACCTGACGTACAGAAAGCGCTCGCCCGTGTCTTCGACAACGCGAAAGTGTGGCTCGACACCTCCGCGTTGCTGCCTCTCGTCGCGGAGAGGCTCATCGATGATCCCACGGAGCGATCCCAGACCAACCTCCTCGCCGCAGCGGTGGCCTCGGGTGTTTCTCTGTTCGTCACCGATGGCGTGATCGAAGAGCTGAGGTTCCACGTCGAGCGATGCATCGCGTACATCAACCGCAACGGGCGCTGGAACGGCGGACTGCCCTTCCTTTACAGCGCGTACATGCTGTCGGGGCGGGACGAGAGCGAGTTCTCGAACTGGGCGACTGATATTCGTGGTCCGGTACATCCTGAGCACGACATCGAGGAGTTTCTGGAAGAAGAGTTCGGCATCCGCCGCTATGACTTGCGAGATGTCGCTGACAAAGCTGACGTCGCACTGAGAGGAGCTACAGACGAGCTCTTTCGACGCAAGCACACTCGATACGACCGCGGGCAATCCAGCAACGTAGTCGACCGCCTCGCCGCACATGACGTCGAGAACGCGGTGGGAGTCATTGAGCTGCGACGTGGGACCCGGCCGGCGCTCGGACATGAGATCTGGTGGCTCACGCTCGACAAGACGGCGTTCAAGTTGAGCACATGGCTCAAGGACGCACTGGGAAGAGATGCGCCGGACACTCCCGCCCTCAGCCCCGACTATTTGTCTCAGTTGCTGCGGCTGGGGCCACTACGCAGGAACGTGGGCGCTGAAGCTGAACACTTGCCCCTTGTAGTGGACGTGACACGGCTTGAGTCCGTCCCGCTTGAGCTGATCGAAGTAGCGAGGAAGACCCGCGAATCTATGCAGGGCATGGATGAACGCAGAATTCGGCGCGAGGTTCGTGACGCGGTTTTTAAGGCCAAGACGGCCATGAAGGCGCGCCATGATTATGCCGAAGATGCGCACTCCAAGGTCCTGGATGGGATCACGGGGAGCGGCAAGCATCGCTAGCCGAATCGATGAGCTTGCTTTCTCGCAAGCCCAGCCCCGAGGCGCGCCGCTTGTCGGCCGTGACGACAGCCCATCTATCGAAATGCGCTCTGTCATGATCTGGCCGCGGTGAGGCGATTCGTGTCCTACGCCCGTACGTACACCTACTCGCGGCGTCAGCGTCACCTCGCTGGTTTCGATGTCCGACCCTCCCATTACCGTGAGAGATCATCGACATCTGGGGGTCGCCGTTATGGGTCAGGTACCAATTGCAGTTTCGCGGCTCGGCGAGGGCGACTCGCGCGAAGCACAGAACGCTCGCGCAGTGAAGTGGCTTCTGGCCCAGAGCGGAGGAACGGTAGTCGTTGTGACACCGCGGCGCGACGTCGAGAGCGCAAGCATCAAGCGCCTGATTGCGCAGCCGGGAGCGCACCATCACGCATGGCGCGGATTTCACGGTGGGCAGTTCGACGGGCAACGAGTGCTCTACGCCTGGCCTGACCGCCAGCGTCTCAACGATCTTTGGAATGCCGACGCCGACGCAATCGTCATCATCGAGTGGGGAGTCGACGAGACGGCCGAGTGGATTGAGGACGTGAATCCGATTCAGTTGCTACCGGGCGCGACGATAGACCCGGCGCCACGCAAGACGGCGACGCCGGAACCGCTGGCGAATGGTGTCGACGGGATCCTCGAGTACGTCGCCGGGATGGCTGCCGGCTACTCCTCGGGCCTGAAGTGGAACGAAGAAGACATGCTCAAGGCAGACATGATGAACCGCCCCGATCGCTGGGCGTCCATCACCGTCGACCAACTGCGAGCGAAGTGCCGGGCCCTGGGCATGCGCGGAGCTGACGTCGACACGATCGCAGGCTTCCTGCAGCGCCGAAAGGAAGGCCGACGGTTCAACGTCCGCTCGTCCTATCGCACGTTCCAGTTCAAGTGAACGAGCGCGCGACCGTCATTGTCGCGCGGCGGAGCAACCGAACGGCCGGGCGATTGCACGGATGCCCCGCCTATCGGGCAATGCCCGGATGGGGATCACCACCGGTCGCTGCTCCCGCTACAGCCCCTGCCAGTCCGGCTTGTTGGCGAAGGTGTACCGGTAGTAGTCGGCGAAGCGCAGCTGCGCGGCGGCGGCCTCGTCGACGACGACCGTGACGTGCGGATGCAGCTGGATGGCCGAACCGGGCAGCGACGCGGTGACCGGCCCCTCGACGGCTCCGGCGACCGCAGCCGCCTTGCCGGATCCGAACGCGAGCAGCACGAGGTGGCGCGCGCGCAGGATGGTGCCGAGCCCCTGCGTGATGCAGTGGCGGGGCACGTCGTCGACCGAATCGAAGAACCGCGCGTTGTCTTCGCGCGTCTGCTCGGTGAGCGTCTTCACGCGGGTGAGCGAGCCGAAGGACGACCCGGGCTCGTTGAAGCCGATGTGCCCGTCAGTGCCCACGCCGAGGATCTGCAGGTCGACGCCGCCGGCGGCCTCGATCGCCCGCTCGTAGTCGTCTCCCGCGTGCTCGATGCCGTCGAGTGAGCCGTCGGGCACGCGCACGAGCGCCGGATCGAGGCCGAGCGGCTCGACGACCTCGCGGTGGATCACCGAGCGATAGCTCTCGGGATGGTCGGCCGCGATGCCGACGTACTCGTCGAGGGCGAAGCCGCGCACGCGCGACACGTCGATGCCGGCCAGCCGCGGGCGCAGCGCCTCGTACACCGGCAGCGGGGTCGACCCGGTCGCAAGGCCGAGCACGGCGTCGGGACGCGCGCGCACGAGTCGGACGATCTCGTCGGCGACGAGGCCGCCCGCCGTCGCGGCATCCGGCACGATGACGATCTCAGCCACGGGCGAGCACCTCCTGGGGGTCGCGGGCCACGCCGACCAGCGCCGCACCGACGGCCGCGGCGGGCGATCCCGCCGGCAGCAGCTGCACGCGCTCGTCCAGGCGCAGCGAGCGCATGAACGCGGATGCCTCGGCGCTGGCGGCCAGCTCTGCCGCCACGTCGCCGGTGAGGCGGTCGCCGAGATTCGTGAGTCCGCCGCCGAGCACCACCCGGTCGACGTCGGCGGTCAGAACGAGCACGCGCACCGCCGCGGCGACGCCGTGCGCCACGCCCGCGCGCAGCTCCATCGCGAGCGGATCGCCGATGTCGGCGGCGTCGTACACGTCGGCCACCGGGTGCAGCCCGGGGCGTCCCCAGCGCTGCGCGACGGCGCCGCCGCCGGCGAACGCCTCGATGCAGCCGTGCTGGCCGCACCGGCAGAGGGGGCCCGCCGGATCGACGCCCAGGTGACCGATCTCGCCGGCGGTTCCGCGGTCACCACGCCAGACGGCGCCCGCGACGACGATGCCGGCTGCGATGCCCGTTCCGAGGTTCAGGTAGGCCATCGAGCCGGTCGCCGCCGCGTGCAGCGCGTAGGCGCCGAGCGCGGCCGCCTTCACATCGTTCTCGACGCGCACCGGCACACCGAGCAGCGGCGTGACCGCCGCCGCGAGATCGACCTCGTCGACGCCCAGGTTCACGGCGTGCACGACCCGCCCCGTGGCATCCACCTGACCGGGGATGCCGATGCCGACCGATGCGACGTCCTCCTGGGCGATGCCGGCCTCGCCGCGCACGGCGTCGACCGCGTCGACGACGGTCTGCACGACGGCATCCGCGCCCCACCCCGTCGATCGCCTCACACGGGCGATGACGTCTCCTGCGGCGTCCACCGCGACCGCGTCGGTCTTGGTGCCTCCGACGTCCAGCCCGATCCTCATCGGCCGTCCTCCCCGCGGGAGGCGGCGGCGTTCTGCGCGCGCATCAGCCCTTGACCGCCCCGGCCACGAGGCCTCCGGTCATGCGGCCCTGGACGATGAGGAAGAAGATGATCACCGGCAGGGCGATCAGGGTCGAGCCGGCCATGACCGCTCCCCAGTTCACGGCGCCGCCGACCGACGACGACTGGAAGGCGTTCAGCCACGGCATGAGGGTGAGGTTGTACCCGTTCATGAGCAGAAGCGCCATGGTGAACTCGTTCCACGCCTGGATGAAGGCGAAGATGCCCGTGGCGACCAGGCCGGGTGCCAGCAGCGGGAAGGTGACGCGCCAGAACGCCTGCGACTTGGTGCAGCCGTCGATCATCGCCGCTTCCTCGAGATCGGCGGGAACGCCCGCGACGAACCCACGCAGGGTCCAGATCGTGAACGGGATGACCGTGGCGGTGTAGACGATCCCGAGGCCCAGCAGGGTGTTGATGAGGCGCCAGTCGTCCAGCATCCCGTAGATCGTGAACATCATCGCCTCGCCCGGGATCATCTGCACGACGAGCACCGCCACGATGAAGGCACGGCGGCCCTTGAAGCGGAATCGCGCGACGGCGACAGAGGCGAGGAAGGCGAACAGCAGCGTCGCCACGAGCACTCCGGCCGTGACTGTCACCGTCGTCCCGAGGGCGTGGGGGAAGTCCGTCTGGCCGGGGGCCGCTTCGCGCGTCCACGCGGTGATGTAGTTCGAGAACGTCAGGTCCAGCGGCAGAAAGCTCGGCGTGCGGCTGACGATGTCGCTGTTGGGGGTGAACGACATGTTCACCATCCAGTACACCGGGAAGACGCTCATCGCGAAGACGATCGCCGCGGCGATGTTCAGCAGCGTGCGGACGGCCACCTTTCGCGGCGACGGCCGGCGGGCGCTGATGCTGCCCTTGCGCGGCGTGTTGGGGCGACCGCCCTCGCCGAGGACCTCCTCGACGCCGAGCGTGCCGAGTTCGGTGGCTGCGTTGACCTGGGTGCTCACAGCTCCTCCTCCTTGAGTGTGGTGCGGACGTATCCCCACGAGAGGATCAGCAGCAGGACGACCATGGTGACTCCGATGGCCGCGGTGGCGCCGAACTCTCCGACGCCCTGGCGGAACAGATACGTGCCGAGCACGTTCGTCTCGGATGCCAGGCCACCGCGGCTCTGCAGCGCATAGACCTGGGTGAAGATGCGCAGATTCCAGATGATCTGCAGCACCAGGACGACGGTCAGCACACTGCGCAGGTAGGGCATGACCACGAGCCGGAAGCGCTGGATGCCCGTGGCGCCGTCGAGCGACGCCGCCTCGAGCACCTCACCGGGCACCTGGCCGAGCGCCGCGTAGGTGGTGAAGGCGACGAAGGGCACCGACTGCCACACGATGATGATGGTGAGCACGAAGTAGAACGACCACGGGTTCAAAAGCCACGAGTGGTTGGTCCAGTCGCTGGTGCCGGTGATCGTGTTGAGCGCCCAGTTGACGACCCCGTACTCGGTGTCGAAGATCCAGCCCCACACGACGGTGGCCGTCAGCGGCGGCATGGCCCAGGCCAGCAAGAGCCCCACCGACACGACGATCCGCCACGCGCGGCCGAGCCGCGTCATGAGCACCGCCACCAGCATGCCGAACGACATGTTCAGCACCGTGAGCACGACCATCAGGCCGAGGCTGCGCATCAGCACCGCCGGGAAGTCCGACTGGGTGAACAGGTCGATGTAGTTCTCGAAGCCGATGAACTCGGGCCAGGTGCCCTGAACCTTGTTCTTCACCGTGTAGTCGGTGAAGGACTGGATCACCATCAGCACGGCCGGATAGCCGACCATGACGCCGAGGATGATCAGCGACGGGGCCAGCAGGCCCGCTGCGCCGCGGGCCTCGCGCCGCGCGCGGCGCTGCTCGCGGGTCGGGCCGGTCGGGACGGCGGTCTCGACGGGGGTCGCGGTGACGGTCATGTCAACTCCTCTCGGAGGAAGGCGGGCGCGCGCACGCGCACCGCGGGGTGGGAGTTCGGTGACGACGGACCGGTCGCCGGGTCAGGCGCAGGTGATCTCTGTCCTGAGTCTGGCCGAGGGATCGGTCCCGGGCGAGGGGTTCCGGGGCGAGCCGGAACCCCTCGCGGGGGGGGTGTCAGCTGTTGAGGATCGCTTCGATCTGCTCGTCCAGCTGGGTGGCGATCTGCTCGACGTCGCCGCCCTCGGCGATCTTCACGAGCGCGTCGGGGATGATCTGAGCCGCCTCGACCTCTGCCCAGTTCGGGCTGGTCGGGGTGAACTTCGAGTTCGCCAGCGCCTCGGCCTGGGCCTTGGCGACCGGGGTGTCGGGCAGGTACTGCGCGGCCGACACGATGCCGGGGGTCAGACCCTGCTCGGCGAGCAGCTTCTGGTAGCCCTCCGACAGCATGATCGTCAGCGCGGCCTTGGCCTTCTCGGGGGCCTCGCTCTTGGTGGCGACGGCCACGTTCGAGCCGCCCGCGAAGATCGGAGCCGTCTCACCGGCGCTCAGGCCCGGCAGCGCGAACGCACCGAGGTCCTTGGCGTAGGTGTCGGGGCAGCCTTCGGACACCTCTTCGCCCGCGTCCGCGTCGCCCCACGGCCATGCGCCCGTCAGGTTGCCCGCGGCCCACGCAGGGCTCGAGATGAAGCCGGCCTCGCCGGCGCAGAACGCGATGTTGGCCTGCAGTTCGTTGCCGTCGGCGGGAGCGATCGTGGCGTTCTCGTAGACGTCCTGCAGCTGCTCGAGGCCCGCGAGGCTCTCGGGGCTGGAGAACTGCGCGTCCCACGTGTCGCCGTCCTGAACGGCGATCTCGCCGCCGTGCGCCCAGACGTAGGGAAGCGCGTTGTACCAGTCCTTGCCCGGGGCGTAGATGCCCGAGACGGTGTCGGTGGTCATCGCGATGCCCTCGGCGACGTAGTCGTCGAGCGTGGCGGGCAGCTCGTCGACCATCATCGGGCTGTAGAACACGACACGGCCGCCGGCGTAGTACGGCGCGGCGTACAGCGATCCGTCGTACGTGCCGGCCTCGACGAGCCCGCCGAGCAGGTCGTCGCCACCGAGCTCGCCCTCGATGTCGCTGATGTCGAGGAACAGTCCGGCGTCGGCGAAGCCGAGCGCCTGGGTGTTGCCGACCTCGACGACGTCGGGCGAGTCGTTCGACGAGAGCGCCGCGGTGTACGTGTCGGACACGTCCGCCCAGGTCTTCTCCTCGATCGTGAGGGTCCAGCCCTCGTTCTCGTCCTCGAACGTTTCCTTCAGGTAGTCGCGCGCGGTCTGCGGGGTGTCGGCGCCGACCAGCCACACCGTCAGGTCGCCGGTCTCCGGCTCGACGGGGGCCGCGCTGCCGCCACCGGCGCATCCTGCAAGCGCCACTGCGGACGCACCGAGCAGAGCGACTGCTCCGAGCTTCTTGTTCATGGTGCCTTCCTTGTTGTTTCTCTTGGTGTTCCGATGGGCCGGGTGACCCATCCAGGGGGGGTTTGGCGGGTGCGCTACGACACCCCGAGTTGTCCGGACAGGACCATGACGGCCGCGCCGCGCAGGACGATGTCCTGGCCTTGCTCCGTCATCCGCACGCGCACGCCGTCGTGGAACTGTGCGAGCGTGCGTGTGCGCAGGGTCTCGACGGTCTGCTCCGCGAGCGGGCCGTCGAGAAGTTCGGTAGGGCCGGAGAGCACGATCTCCGACAGGTCGAGCACGCCCACGACCGGAGCGAGGGCGATGCCGAGGCGCTCCCCCGCATCGCGCAGGATGCTGTCGCGGTCGGCGGCGGGTGCGTGCGCGAGGCGTTCGGTCAGCGCCGGCACGGCGAGCCACGCCTCGAGGCATCCGATCTTGCCGCACGCGCAGAGCGGGCCGCCGTCGGTGCCGACGCTGACGTGGCCGATCTCACCTGCGGCGAAGCGCCCGCCGCGCAGCGGCTGGCCTGCGGCGAGCAGGCCGGAGCCGACACCGCGGCCGACCTTGACCAGCAGCACGTCGTCTCCCGAACCGCCGAAGGTGTACTCGGCGAGGACGGCGGCGTTCGCGTCGTTCGCGACGAGGACCGGCAGGTCGAGCGCGGCCTGCAGGGCCGTCTCGAGGTCGAAGCCCGCCCAGCCGAAATTGGGGGCGGTGAGGATCACACCGTGGTCGTCGACGACGCCGGGGGTGCCCACGCCGATGCCGAGGACGGGCGCGTGGGCATCGGCGACGAGGGCACGGGCGAGTTCGACGACGGTTGCGACCACCTGGTCGGCCTCGGGCAGCGCGACCTCGCGCCGGGCCACGATGTCGCCGTCGAGGGTGAGCACCGCGCCGATGAAGGCGTCACTTCCCGACAGGTCGATGCCGACGATGCGGTGGCCGTCGCGGTCGAGGTCCACGAGGATCGCGGGCTTGCCCGGTCGTGCCGACTCGCGCAGTCCCTTCTCGATGACGAAGCCGTCGGCGATGAGGTCGGCGACGAGGTCCGAGATCGTGACGCGCGTCAGACCCGTCTCGCGCGAGAGGTCGGCACGGCTCATCGCGCCCCGGTGGAACAGGGTCTGCAGCACGAGCGAGCGGTTGTGCGCACGGGCATGCTCGGGAAGCACCTTGACGCCGGGGCGACGGCTGCGGCCGTTCGCGCCGGGACGACCGTCGGGGGTGTGCGGCGGCTCGAGAGTGGAAGAGCCCCGCTGCGCTTCCTGTGCAGGCATGTTTGTTAGTAGACCTTACGAACAAACATCACGCAAGTCGTCGGAGGTAATTTGAACGGGGTGTTTACAAAACCGTTACATTCACCAACGGTTCACGTCGGCACCGCACCCGCGCGCATATGCGCACGCGAGCACACCCGTCCTTTACCATGGAACGACGAGGACCGATTGCCAGGGGGTGTGGCGGCGTGACCGATCTTGCGACCAAGCCGAGTGTCGACGACGACGTCGTCGACGACGCCGCCTCGGCGACTCCCCCCACGCAGAGCACGGGAGCTTCCCCCTCCGACACCGGGCCCGGTGAGCCCGCCTACCAGTGGGCACCGGCGGAACCTGCGCGGCGCAAGCGGCGCACCGGCCTGTGGATCGGGCTCGGCGCCGGCGCCGCCGCGACCGCGCTGGTCGCATCCTCGCTCGTCCTCATCGCCCCCGGCACCAGCGTCGCCGGCGTGGGCGTCGGCTTGCTCACGCAGGGCGCGGCCGTCGAGGCCATCGAGTCCCGGCTGGCCGACACGACGATCATCCTCGTCGGTGCAGGCGGAGACGCCGAGGTCACCGGAGCCGATCTCGGAGCATCCGTCGACTCCGCGGCGCTGGCCGACGAGGCGTTCGCGACGCATCCGATGTGGAACGTGACCCAGTGGTTCCCGCCGTCGGTCGCCGTCGACGTCGCCGTCGATTCCGAGACCGCGGCGGCCGCACTGCGCGACGCCGCACCGGCGATGTACGTCGACCCGGTCGATGCGACCATCGCCTTCGACGACGCCACCGAGTCGTACGTCGTCACCGACGGCGTCGACGGCCAGGGCATCGACGTCGAGGCCGTACGCACGGCACTGCAGTCCGCGTTCATCGCGGGCGAGAGCACCGTGACACTCGACCCGGTCACCGCCGCAGTCGCGCCGGAGACCCAGACCTACGTCGCCGACGCGACCGCCGAGCGGCTCAACCGCGCCCTCGACACGGTCGGCTTCTACGTCGGGTCGGAGCGGGTCGTTCCCGTCGACCGCGCGGTCGCGGCATCCTGGATCACGCTCGGAGACGGACCCCGCGGCACCTTCTCGATCGACGTCGACAGCGCGGCGATCCAGTCGGTCGTCGACGGCCTGCCCGACGCCGTCAACCGCGACGCGGTCAACGCCTCGGTGATCACCGACAGCGACGGCGGGGTGCTGCAGACCCTCACCGCCGGAATCGAGGGCCGCGAGCTCGGTGACACCAGCGGCATCGCCGACGCGTTCGCCGCACAGCTCGCGTCGGCCGACGCCGTCTACGAGCTGCCGGTGACCAGCACCGAGTTCACGACGAGCGCGACCGCCCGACGCCTCGAGGTCGATCTCGGTGAGCAGCGCGTGTACTTCTTCGAGAACGGCAAGCTCGTCAGCTCCTCCCTCGTCGCATCGGGGCTTCCCGACACCCCCACCGCGACGGGGTCCTTCCGCATCTTCGCCAAGGTGCCGATGCAGGACATGGGATGCTTCCCCGGTGCGCCGTACTGCGCGAAGGACATCCCGTGGGTCTCGTACTTCCACGGTGACATCGCCTTCCACGGCGCGGACTACCTCGACAGCTTCGGGGCCCCGCGCAGCCACGGCTGCGTGAACCTTCCCGTCAGCGTCGCCAAGCAGATCTACGACTGGGCGCCGATCGGCACCGAGGTGTGGGTCCACAACTGACGCCCCCGGTTCGCCGGTAGCCTGTGGGCGTGCCGCGCTTCGACCTGAGCCTCTCCGACCTGCAGTCCTACCGCCCCGACGTCGCCGAGCCCGACGACTTCGATGCGTTCTGGGCCGCGACGATCGCCGAGGCGAGGGCCGTCGGCGGGGGCATGACCGTCGAAGCGGTCGACACCCCGCTGCGGACCGTCGACGTGTTCGACGTCACCTTCCCCGGGTTCGCCGGCGATCCGGTGCGGGGGTGGCTGTCCGTCCCCCACGCAGCGGATGCCCCACGACCGGCCGTCGTCGAATACGTCGGCTATGGCGGCGGCCGCGGCCTGCCCCACGAACGACTGTCGTGGGTGTCGGCCGGCTACGTGCATCTGCTGATGGACACGCGCGGACAGGGGTCGCGCTGGGGTGCCGGCGGTCAAACGCCCGATCCGCACGGCGCGGGACCCGCCTCACCCGGCTTCATGACGCGCGGCATCGACGATCCCGCGGACTACTACTATCGCCGCGTCTTCACCGACGCGGTGCGCGCGGTCGACGCCGTGCGCGCACTCCCCCAGGTCGACGCCGCGCGCGTCGCCGTCGCGGGAGGCAGCCAGGGCGGCGGGATCGCACTCGCGGCCGGCGCCTTGTGCGACGACCTCGTCGCGGTGATGCCCGATGTGCCGTTCCTGTGCCACTTCGAACGCGCCGTCGGGTTGACCGATCGCGATCCGTACCAGGAGCTCGTCACCTATCTGTCGGTCCACCGCGCCGCGCCCGAGCGCGTCTTCGAGACGCTGTCGTACTTCGACGGCGTCAACATGGCCAAGCGCGCCACGGCACCCGGCCTGTTCTCGGTCGCGCTCATGGACTTCACCTGTCCGCCCTCGACGGTGTACGCGGCGTACAACCACTACGCAGCCGAGCGCGACATCCGCGTGTACTCGTTCAACGACCACGAAGGCGGCGCGGCGCATCAGTGGCCCGAGCAGGCCGCCTTCCTCGGCGCCCGGGTCTGAGGCATCCGTCGTGGCGCGTCAGCGCTGCGCGCTGCCCACGAGCACCCGCAGCGCGTGGCCGGTGCCGAGTCCGGGCAGCAGTGCCGCCCCGTCGACGCCCGATCCTCGCGCGGTCGCGATCTCCGCATCCGGCCGGAGGTCGCGCATCCGCTCCTCGAACCGTGCACGGACGACGACCGAACCGAACACACCACCGATCGCGCCGACGTGCGGCGGATCCGCGTCGTCCGGCTCGGCGACGGCATCGAGCGCCGTGACCACCGAGTGCGCGAGTTCGTCGGCCGCCCGCCGGCAGATGCCCGCGGCGACCGGATCGTCTGCGGCGAGGTCGGCCACCGATCGCGCGAAGGCGGCGACCGCGTGCACCCGCCCCGGATCGGACTGCAGGTGGATGTACGCCCCGGTGGGGTCCGGCCAGCGGTCGCGTAGGCGGTCGAGCAACGGCGTGGCCGGGCCGCGACCGTCGTAGGCCCGCATCGCGGCATCCAGTCCCTCGCGGCCGATCCAATATCCGCTGCCCGCATCGCCCATGATGTGACCCCAGCCGTCGACGCGCGCGGTGCGCCGTGTGCCGACCCCCAGGGTCACGACACCCGTCCCGGAGGCCACCACGGCACCCCTGCGGTCGCCGAGGGTCCCCAGGAACGAGGTGACCGAATCGTGCGCGAGCACGACCCGCTCCACGCCCGCCGGCCCGACGAGATCGAGCAGCGCCGCGGCGTCGGCCGCGGCGTCGGTCAGTCCGGAAACGCCGGCGGCGACCACCGACACCGGCTGCCCGGACTCGAGCGCGATCTCGCCGACGACGGTCGCGAGCTGCGGGACGAGCGGGGCGTCGGTGCGCACGCCAGGGAGCACCGCCTCGTGCACGCCGCCGTCAGGGCGCGTGCGACGCACCTTGATGCCGGTCTGGCCGGCGTCGATCGCCAGCACGGCCGGGTCGTGCTCCATCAGCGAACTCGGCCCGGCGTCTCAGCCGAGGTCGTCGATGATGGCATTGAACGTCGGCGACGGGCGCATGACGGATGCCACCAGCTCGTCATCGGGACGGTAGTAGCCGCCGATCTCGACCGGCGACCCCTGAACGGCGTTGAGCTCGGCCACGATGGCCTCCTCGTTCGACGCCAGCGTCTCGGCGATCGGCGCGAACACGGCCGCGAGCTCGGCGTCGTCGGTCTGCGCCGCCAGCGCCTGCATCCAGTACAGGGCGAGGTAGAAGTGGCTGCCGCGGTTGTCGATCGTGCCGAGGGCGCGCCCCGGGGACTTGTCGTTCTCGAGGAACATGCCCGTCGCGGCATCCAGCGTGTCGGCGAGGATCTTCGCCCGCGCGTTGCCGGTCACCTCGCCCAGGTGCTCGAGAGACGCCGCAAGGGCGAAGAACTCGCCGAGCGAGTCCCAGCGCAGGTAGTTCTCCTCGAGCAGCTGCTGGACATGCTTGGGGGCCGAGCCGCCGGCACCCGTCTCGAACAGGCCTCCACCGGCGAGCAGCGGCACGATCGAGAGCATCTTCGCCGACGTGCCGACCTCGAGGATCGGGAACAGGTCGGTGAGGTAGTCGCGCAGCACGTTCCCGGTGACCGAGATGGTGTCCTTGCCGTGACGCATACGGGCGAGGGTGTAGCGAGTCGCCTCTTCGGGCGCCAGGATCGTGATCTGCACGTCGCTCGTGTCGAGCGTCGCGAGGGCCTGGTGCACCTTGGCGATGAGCTGCGCGTCGTGCGAGCGGTTGAGGTCGAGCCAGAACACCGCGGGGGCGCCGGTCGCGCGCGCACGCCCCACGGCGAGACGCACCCAGTCGATCACCGGGATGTGCTTGGTCTGAGTCGCACGCCAGATGTCGCCGGCGCCGACGTGGTGCTCGATGAGCACCTCGCCCGACGAGTCGAGGATCTGCACCACGCCGGGGGCCTCGATCTCGAAGGTCTTGTCGTGGCTGCCGTACTCCTCGGCGGCCTGCGCCATGAGCCCGACGTTCGGCACGGTGCCGATCGTGGCCGGGTCGAGCGGGCCGTTGGCGATGACGTCGTCGATCACGGCCTGGTACACGCCGGCGTACGACGAGTCGGGGATGACGGCGAGCGTCTCGTCCTCGCCGCCGTCGACTCCCCACAGCTTTCCGCCGTTGCGGATGAGGGCCGGCATCGAGGCATCCACGATGACGTCCGACGGGACATGCAGGTTGGTGATGCCCTTGTCGGAGTTGACGTACGACAGGCGGGGACCGCGCTCGAGGTCGGCGGTGATCGCCTGCGCGATCACGTCGCCGCCCTCGACCGAGCCGAGACCCGCCAGGATCGAGCCGAGGCCGTTGTTCGGGGTGAGTCCGGCCGCTTCCAGAGCGGTGCCGTAGCGCTCGAAGACATCGGCGAAGTAGGTCTTGACGACGTGGCCGAAGATGATCGGGTCACTGACCTTCATCATCGTCGCCTTGAGGTGCACCGAATACAGCACGTCGTCGCTCTTCGCGGTCTCGAGCGTCTCGGCGAGGAACGCGTCGAGGGCGGATGCCGACAGGAAGGTGGCGTCGACGATCTCACGCGGCAGCACCTTGAGGTCCTTCTTGAGGATCGTCTCGGTGCCGTCCTCAGCGAGGTGGCGGATGGTCAGCACATCGTCGTGAGCGGCGATCCACGACTTCTCGTTGGAGCGGAAGTCGTCGTGCCCCATCGTGGCGACGCGCGTCTTCGAGCCGGCAGCGAACGGCTTGTTGCGGTGCGGGTGCGACCGCGCGTAGTTCTTCACGGACTGCGGCGCGCGACGGTCGCTGTTGCCCTCGCGCAGGACGGGGTTCACCGCCGATCCCTTGATGCGGTCGTAGCGCGCGCGCACGTCCTTCTCTTCGATCGAGGCCGGCTCGTCCGGATAGTCGGGGATGTCGTACCCCTGCGCCTGCAGTTCGGCGATGGCCGCCTTCAGCTGCGGGATCGACGCCGAGATGTTCGGCAGCTTGATGATGTTCGCCTCGGGCGTGGTCGCGAGGCCTCCGAGTTCGGCGAGCGCGTCGCCGACCTGCGCCTCGGGCGGGAGCTTCTGCGGGAACGCCGCCAGGATGCGGCCCGACAGCGAGATGTCGCGGGTCTCCACCTCCACTCCGGCCCGGCCGACGACGGCCTGGATGATGGGCAGGAACGAGGCGGTCGCCAGAGCGGGAGCCTCGTCGGTGTAGGTGTAGATGATGGTCGAGTCGGTCACCGTTCCTCTTTCCTCGCGTCGACGTCACAGCCTAGCGCACCGGAGCGAAAGTATCTCGACATCAAGATATCTCCGGATGACCTCGTGGACACGCGGCGCGCATTTGCGGCTAGCCTGTGCGTATGGCTGAGCTGCGACTGGTCGAACTCTCCGCCTCCACGATCGTGGCGGTGAACAACATGTCGCTCAAGCCCGGCCAGGAGCAGTTCCTGGCGCCGGTGAGCTACGGTGTCGCCGCGACGGTCGTGAACCCGCAGACGACATGGCAGCGGGTGGTGATGGACGGCGACGAGGTGGTCGGCTTCGTCAGCGCGAACTTCGATCCCGACGAGCCCGAGGAGCACTTCCGCTCGGTGCTGTGGCGCATCAACGTCGACGCCGACGACCAGGGCCGCGGTGTCGGCCGCTTTGCCGTGCAGAAGCTCGTCGAAGAGGCGCGCGAGCGCGGCATGGAACACGTCTACGTCATCTACGAGGCGGGTGAGGGCGGCCCCGAGGCGTTCTTCAGCCGGGTGGGCTTCACCCCGGTCGACGAGACCGAGTACGGCGAGGTAGTCGCCGAGATCCGCCTGTAGTCCCGGCATCCCGCCCCCCGCCGTCGGCGCGCGAGAATCACCGTGCCGGGTGGGAATCAGCGGCGTGACGCCGATTCCCACCCGGGATGACGATTCTCAGCGACGGCGCCCACCGGATGCCGCGGGTCACACCAGCGAGTCGCGCCAGGCGGCGTGCAGTTGGGCGAACTTGCCCGTACCGCCGATGAGCACCTCCGGTGCGTCGTCCTCGATGATCTGACCGTGCTCCATCACCAGCACGCGGTCGGCGATCGCGACGGTCGACAGTCGATGCGCGATGATGAGCGCCGTGCGGTCGGCCAGCAGCGTCTGCAGCGCGTCCTGGATCTGCCGCTCGCTGGGGATGTCGAGCGACGCAGTGGCCTCGTCGAGGATCAGCACCGCCGGGTCGGCGAGGAACGCCCGCGCGAACGAGATCAGCTGCCGCTGCCCGGCCGACACGCGGCCGCCGCGCTTGTTGACGTCGGTCGCGTAACCGTCGGGCAGCGCCGAGATGAACGCGTGGGCGCCGACGGCGCGCGCCGCATCCTGGATCTCGTCCAGCGTCGCGTCCGGTTTGCCCAGGGCGATGTTGTCGGCGACCGTTCCGCTGAACAGGTACGCCTCCTGCGTGACCATGACGATCGCGCGGCGCAGGTCCTTGGGGTGCATCCGCCGCAGGTCGACGCCGTCGAGCGTGACACTCCCCTGCGTCGGGTCGTAGAACCGCGACACGAGCTTGGCGAGCGTCGACTTGCCGGCACCCGTCGTCCCCACCAGGGCGATGGTCTGTCCCGTGGGGATGTCGAGCGAGAAGTCGGGAAGGATGACGCGGTCGCGGTCGTATCCGAACCGCACGTCGTCGAAGCGCACGTGGCCGCGCGCCGTCCACAGGTCGACGGGATCGACGGGATCGGGCACGGTCGGCTCCTCCTCGAGCACTCCCGACACCTTCTCGAGCGCGGCTGTCGCCGACTGGTACGAGTTCAGGAAGAACGCGACCTCCTGCAGCGGCGAGAAGAAGTTGCGCACGTACAGCACGGCCGACAGCAGGAAGCCGATCTCCATCGCACCGTCCACGACGCGGATGCCGCCCCACGCGATCACCATCGCGAGCGTGAAGGATGCCACGGCCATCAGGCCCGGCTCGAACGTGCCGAACAGGCGGATCGAGCGCATGTTGACGTCGCGGTAGTCGCTGGCGAGGCCGCCGAACTCGTCGTCGTTGCGGGGCTCCTTGCGGAAGGCCTTGACCGCGCGGATGCCGGTCATGGTCTCGACGAACTTCACGATCACCTTCGCGCTGATGACGCGCGATTCGCGGTAGACCAGCTGCGAGCGGGTGTAGAACCAGCGCATCAGCAGGAACAGCGGGATGCCCATCACCGTGAGGATCACGCCCGACTGCCAATCCACGAGGAACAGCGCGACGAGCGTGAAGGCGCCGTACAGGATGCCCGACACCAGCTCGTTGAGCCCACCGTCGAGCAGCTCGCGGATCGAGTCGAGGTCGCTCGTCTGACGCGAGATGATGCGGCCCGACGTGTACGACTCGTGGAACTCGAGGCTCAGCTTCTGCGTGTGCAGGAAGATGCGCTTGCGCAGGTCGAGCATGATCGCCTGCGTGAGGCGCGCCGCCACGACGACGTACCACCCGATGAGCGCGGCGCCCCCGATCGCAGAGACGAGGTAGACGGCCACGACCAGGATCGTCGGCATCCAGTCGGCGTCGTCCAACACCGCCGGCAGCGCGTTGTTGATGCCGAGGCCGATGAGCCACGGCCCCGCCACGCGCAGCGCCGTCGAGATCACCAGCACGGCGCCGGCGAGGACGAGCTGCCAGCGCACCGGCTGCACGAGCGAGCCGAGCAGGCGCAGCGAGCGGCGCCGGATCGCCCGGCTCTCTTCGCGCGTGTAGTCCGAGCGGTCCTCACCGCTCGTACCGGTCACGGTCGTGCTCACAGGATCACCTCCGCCGACTCCTGACCTCGTCGGATGCCGCGCATCCGCTCCTCTTCGATCTCGAGGCTCGAGATCACATGACGGTAGTGGGCGCTGGTGCGCAGCAGGTCGGAGTGCACGCCGACGGCGGTGACGCGGCCCGCTTCGAGCAGCGCGACGCGGTCGGCGAGGGTCACCGTCGACGGACGGTGTGCGACGACGAGCGCTGTGGTCTCGTGCAGCACGTCGCGCAGCGCGTCCTCGACGAGCGCCTCGGTGTCGACGTCGAGCGCCGACAGCGGGTCGTCGAGCACGAGCACGGCCGGGCGCGCGGCGACCGCGCGCGCGAGCGCGAGCCGCTGGCGCTGGCCGCCCGACAGCGACAGGCCCTCTTCGCCGATCACGGTGTCCAGGCCTGCGGGCAGCTCGTACACGAACCCCGCCTGTGCGACCTGGAGCGCCTCGCGCAGCACGGCCTCGGCCTCGGCCGAACCGGGCACGAGGTCTTCGCGACCGAGCAGCACGTTCTCGCGCACGGTCTGCGAGAACAGCGTCGCGTCCTCGAAGGCCATGCCGATATGGCGGCGCAGTTCGACGAGCGTGAGGTCGCGCACGTCGACCCCGTCGAGGGTGACCCGGCCGCCCGTGACGTCGTAGAGGCGCGTCGGCAGCGTCGTCAGCGTCGTCTTGCCCGACCCGGTGAGACCGACCAGCGCCATGGTCTCGCCCGGTCGCAGGCGCAGGTCGACGCCGTCGAGCAGGTCGCGCTCACCGGCCGCGGCATCCTGATACCGGAAGTGCACGCCCTCGAACGCCAGTTCGCCTCGCGGTCGCTCGAGCGTCGACGGATGCTCGGGGTCGACGATGGCGTTGTGCTCGTCGAACACCTCGAAGATGCGGTCGGTGGCCGTGCGGGCATCGAGCGTGAACGAGAAGAGGAAGCCGATCGACTCCATCGGCCAGCGCAGCACGGTGCCCATCGCGAAGAACGCGATGAGCTCGGCGGTCTGCAGCTGCCCGAGCTGCACCAGGTAGATGCCGGCTCCCAGGCACAGCGCGAACGCGATGTCGGGCAGCAGCACGAGCCAGAACCAGATCCAGCCGACCGCGCGCGCCTTGCTCAGCTCGGTCTCGCGCAGCGTCTCGGCTTGCCGTGTGAACTTGCGCAGCGCATGCGTGCCGCGGCCGAAGGCCTTGAGGACGCGGATGCCGTGCACACTCTCCTCGACCGAGGTGGCGAGGTCGCCGGCCTGGTCCTGAGACTGGCGCGCGAGCACGCCGTACGTCTTCTCGAAGCGGTAGCCCGCGTACCAGAGGGGGGCCGACGTCACCAGGAAGATCGTGCCCAGCAGCCAGTGCCACCGGAACAGCAGCACGGTTCCGACCAGGATCGTGAGCACGTTCACGACGAGCAGCACGAGGCCGAAGGCCATCCAGCGCCGCAGCATGCTGATGTCCTGCATCATGCGGCTGAGCAGCTGACCCGACTGCCACCGATCGTGGAAGGCGACGGGCAGCCGCTGCAGGCGCGCATAGAACGTCTGGCGGATCTCGTACTCCACACCCGTCGCGGGTCCGAGCACGAACCAGCGCCGCAACCACACCATCAGGGCTTCGGCCAGGCCGAGGCCGAGGATCGCGGCAGCACCCCACGCGAGCTGCACCGGATCGCCCGAGGTGATGGGCCCGGCGACGACGGCTTCGAGCACGAGCGGGATCATGAGCGCGAGCAGGCTCGCCAGCAGGGCGCTGGCGGCGCCGAGGGTCAGGCGCGGCAGCACCGGGCGTGCGAACGTCAGCAGGCGCGCCAGCGCACGCGGGGTGGAGAGGGTGGACCGGGGCGGGTCGACGGTGGTGGTCATGATCCTTGTGGGGACGGTGGAGCGGGTGGTCCGTGTGGGACCGGAGTGCGCAGAGCGCGGGCGGAGGCGGACTCTCCTGACGAGGGCAACGCTGCGAAGGGCTGCGATATGCCGGAAGACGGATGCGCGACGCGCAGGCGTCGCGTCGGGCGGCGACTACCCCCGGAAGCGAATGCGCCCGAAGCCTGCCGGACCGCCGATGGCGGGGGTGGGGAGGACGACGGTCTTCGCGGTGACGGCGACCTGGTACATGGCATCCTCCTCAGGGCTGGGCGGGGTGTCGCGAACGCGACAGCCGTTCAGGATATCGCCCGTGTTTCGTCGAGCGCAACAACGAATTTCCGCGGCATCGGTGACAGCCAGTGCCGAAGCTGCGGCGCCGGAAACCTGTCCCGGCGCCCGAAACCTGTGGCGCCGTTTCAGGAAACAGGCGCCACAGGGCCGCGTCAGGCGGCGGCCTCGCGCGCGAGCAGGCTCTGCTTCACATCGAGTCCCCACGCGAAGCCGCCCAGGGTGCCGTCGGCGCGCAGCACCCGGTGGCACGGCACGAACAGGGCCGGCGCGTTGCGCGCGCACACGGACGCCGCGGCCCGCACCGCGCGCGGCTGCCCCAGGCGCGCGGCGAGCTCGGTGTACGTGAGCGGGCTGCCGGCGGGGATCTCGCGCAGCGCGTGCCAGCCGTCCTGCTGCATCGCCGTGCCGCGCTGCACGACGGGGACGGCGTCGACGGCGTGCACATCGCCGCCGTAGTAGGCGGCGACGGCGGATGCGGCATCCGTCTCGCCCTCGACGACATCGGCGGGCCGGTCGCCGGCGCGCAGGCGCCGCAGGATCGCCTCGCGGTCGGCCGTCCAGCCCGACGCCAGCACGCGGCCCGCGTCGTCGGCGAGGATCGTGAAGGCGCCGTCCGGGGTGTCGACGGTCTGGATTGTCGCGGTGGTCATGTCGTCTCCTCAGTCGGTCGGGATGCCGCGCGCCACAGGTGCGCGGTGAGGTAGCTGCGCCACGGGGCGACGCGCTCGGCCCACGCCGCGAGCGGGCGCGGCTCGGCGGGGATGCCGAGCGCCGCCGCGCCGGTGCGGACGGCGACGTCGCCGGGCAGGACCACGTCCGGATCGCCGAGCACGCGCATCCGCACGTAGTCGGCCGTCCAGGGGCCGATGCCCGGCATCGCGAGCAGGGCGGCGCGCTGCTCGTCGCCGTCATCGCCGGGAGTCAGGGTGAGCGCGCCGTCGGCGAGCGCCGCGGCGGCACCGGTGACCGCGCGGATGCGCGCGCCGGGACCGCGGAGCACGTCGGCCCCGCCCTCGGCGATGGCGGTCATCGTCGGAAAGAGCAGGGCACCGTCGGCGGTGCGCTCCCCCAACGCCTCGGTGAGAGACGTGAGCGCCGTGCGGGCGGCGGCGACCGTGATCTGCTGGCCGACCATGGCCCGGATGAGCATCTCGTGCGGGTCGGCGGCACCGGGCACCCGGATGCCGGGCACGGCGGCGACGCTGCCCGCGAGCTGCGGATGCCGTGCCAGCGCCTCGTCGACGGCGGCGGGATCGGCGTCGAGATCGAACAGGCGCCGCGCCCGGGTGACCAGCGGCGCGAGGTCGCTCAGGCGCGACAGCCGGGCACGAAGACGTACGCGGCCGGCGGCGTCCCGGCGCAGTTCGAACCATGCGGGGCCGCCGGCCAGGCGCAGGGTGCGGGCGAAGGCGTCGTCGCCGGCCGTCTCGACTCCCGGGATCGCGCGGACCGCCATCCAGGCGAACAGGCCGTCGACGTCGAGGGGCTCGCGGTGCGGCAGGATCAGGTCGATCGTGCCGACCGCCTCCTGGGCATGACCGCGGCGTCGTGCGCGCAGCGCGAGCGGCGGCATCCCGAACACCTCGCGCACGGTGTCGTTGAACTGTCGGATGCTGGTGAAACCGGCCGAGAAGGCGATGTCGGCGGCCGGCAGGTCGGTGCCGACGAGCAGCATCCGGGCCGTGTGCGCGCGGTGCGCGCGGCTGAGGGCGAGCGGCCCCGCGCCGAGTTCGGCGGTGAGCAGCCTCGTGAGGTGTCGGGGCGAGTAGCCGAGGCGGCGAGCCAGGCCCGGAACGCCCTCGCGCTCGACCACGCCATCGGCGATGAGGCGCATCGTGCGGGCTGTGACGTCGCCGCGCAGGTTCCACTCGGGCGACCCGGGCGCCGCTTCGGGCAGGCATCGCTTGCAGGCGCGGTAGCCGGCCTCGTGCGCGGCGGCCGACGTCGCATAGAAGGTCACATTCGCCGCTTTGGGGGTGCGCGCGGGACAGCTGGGCCGACAGTAGATGCCCGTCGATCGCACCGCGGTGACGAACTGGCCGTCGAAGCGCACGTCGCGCGCGTGGATGGCGCGGTACCGCTCGTCGAAGGTCATCGCCATGCTCATGGGTCAAGCCTGACACGGCGCGATGATGGCGGCTAGCGGAAATCGGACACGGCGGTGCCCCGCGCGCTCAGCGCTGTTCGGTCGCGGATGCCGCCCGCTCGAGACCGTCGAGCAGCAGGTCGAGGCCGTACCCGAACGAGTCGCCGAAACGGTAGTCGGGCTTCATGGCGTGCTCGACGGTGAAGCGCACGAGGTAGGGGTAGGTCTCGGGCCTGAAGGCGGCCGAGATCTCAGCCGCCACCTCGTTGGACTCCTCGCCGCCCTGCACGGGCAGGTTCGCCTCCTGGATCGCGAAGCCGTACACGTAGCTGTCGAGCACGGCGTAGGCGTGCGCTGTCAGCGGTATCGAGAGGCCGCCCTCGATGAGGCACTCCAGCATCGCGTTGTGGTGGCGCAGCGTCTCGGGCCCGGGGGAACGACGCGACTCGAGCAGGGGCACCGACCACGGATGCCGCGCGAGCACCTCCCGTGTCGATTCGCACCGGGCGCGCACGGCCTCGCGCCACGGCAGCGACGGATCCGGCAGCGCCATCTGCGCGAAGACGAGATCGACCATGCCGTCGAGCACGTCCTCCTTGCCGTCGACGTAGTGGTAGAGCGTCATCGGGCCGACAGCCATGTCGGTGGCGAGCGCGCGGATCGTGAGGGCCTCGAGGCCTTCGCGGTCGGCGAGGGCGACGGCGGCGCTCATGATGCGCTCCCTGGTCGGCTTCTCTCGCCGGCGGCTTTGCTGCGGCATCCGTTCTCCTTTCGGTGTTGACACATCGTACTAAGTACGGATACGGTAGCACCAATTCTCGTACTTAGTACCAATCATCGATCCAGGAGAAACCGTGTCCCTCACCGCAACCGCCCCGATCCCCACCACCCACATCACGACCACCGGCACGATGCGTGCCGTGTCGCAGAGCCGCTACGGCTCGGCCGACGCGCTCGACGTCACCACGCGTGAGATCCCCACCCCCGCGGCCGGGCAGGTGCTCGTCCGCGTCCGCGCCGCCGGCGTCGATCGGGGCGTCTGGCACCTGATGACGGGCCGCCCCTACCTGATCCGCGTCCTCGGATTCGGCTTCCGTCGGCCGAAGCAGCCGGTGCGCGGCAGCGACGTCGCCGGCACCGTCGTCGCCGTCGGCCCCGATGTCGACCGCTTCACCGTCGGCGACGAGGTCTTCGGCACCGCCGACGGCTCGTTCGCCGAGTACGCCGTCGCGCGGGCCGACCGCCTCGCCTCGGCTCCCCAGAGTGTCAGCGCAGCCGAGGCGGCGGTGCTCGCGGTCTCGGGCACCACCGCCCAGCACGCCGTCGAAGACGTCGCCGATGTGCAGCCCGGCCAGCACGTGCTGGTGCTCGGCGCCTCCGGCGGGGTCGGCTCGTACGCCGTGCAGCTCGCGGCCTCGCGCGGCGCGACCGTCACCGGAGTCGCCAGCGGCGCCAAGGCCGACCACGTGCGCTCGATGGGCGCCGAGCGCGTCGTCGACTACCGCACCACCGACATCGCGGCGTCGGGCGAGCTGTTCGACGTCATCATCGACACCGGCGGCAACACGCCGCTGCGCCGGCTGCGCCGCATCCTCTCCCCCGAGGGCACACTCGCGATCGTCGGCGGCGAGGACGGCGGCTCGCTCACCGGCGGAATCGGCCGCCAGCTCACCGCTGCGCTCCTGTCGAACTTCACCAGCCAGACGCTCGCGTTCTTCATCACCCCCGAGCACTTCGCGCCGCTCGAGCGCCTCGCCGCGCACGTCGAGGCCGGCCACGTGCGCGCCCCCCTCACGCGCCGCTACCCGCTCGCCGCAGCGCCGGACGCGATCGACGACCTCGTCGGCGGCCGCATCGCCGGCAAGGCCGCCGTCATCGTCGAGGAGGCGTGATGTCGCCGTCCACCTCTCACACGCCATCCCCCACCGAGCCGACCGCCCTGCACCGAGGAACCACGATGACCACCGCCACTGCCACCACCGCCGCGATCCGCGGCACCGACACCCCCTCCGCGACCGCCGCCCTGTGGGCCGGCATCGGCTACGCGATCCTGTTCGTCGCGGCGATCGCCGCCAACTTCGGGGTCGTGACCTCGATCACCGCTGCCGGCGACCCGACGGCGATGGTCGACGCGATCGCCGCCGACCCCACCGCGTTCCGCTTCACGGTGCTCGCGTTCGGCGTGATCTTCGTCCTCGACGTCGTGATCGCGTGGGGTCTGCACGTGCTGCTGCGTCCGACCGGTGAGATGCGCTCGCTGCTGGCGGCCTGGATGCGGCTCGCCTACACCGTGCTGCTGGGGGTCGCGGTGGGCCTCATGCACCTCGCGGGCCAGGTCGCCACCGGAGCCCTGCCCGTGACGGATGCCACGGGCACGACCGCGCTGCTCATGGCCGGCTTCGACATCACCTGGATCGTCGGTCTCGCCGCATTCGGCGTGCATCTGCTGGTGATCGGCTGGATCCTCGTCCGGTCGCGCGTGGCCCCGCGCATCCTCGGCATCGGGCTCATGATCGCCGGTGCCGCGTACATCGCCGACACGGTCGCGCACCTGCTGGTCGCCGACTACACCGCGATCGCCGACGTCATGCTCGCCATCGTCGCCGTGCCCTCGATGCTCGCCGAGCTGGGCCTCACGGTGTGGCTCTTCCTCGCCGCGCGCCGCGTGCGCACCGGCCGCCCCCTCGGGCGGGCTTATATCGTGGCGGCATGAGCGCACGAGAATATGACGTCATCGTGATCGGTGCGGGGGCCGTCGGCGAGAACGTCGCCGACTACGCACACAAGGGCGGCCTGTCGGCGGTCATCGTCGAGGCCGAACTGGTCGGCGGTGAGTGCTCGTACTGGGCGTGCATGCCATCGAAGGCGCTGCTGCGCAGCGACGCCGCCCTGCGCGCCGCGCGCGCCGTCGACGGAGCGAAGCAGGCCGTCGCCGGCGCCGTCGACGTCGCGGGAACGCTCCGCCGCCGCGACCGGATCGCCCACGAGTGGAACGACCAGTCGCAGGTCGACTGGCTGGACGGCGCCGGCATCGACCTGGTGCGCGGCCACGGTCGCCTCACGGGCCGCAACGCGGTCACCGTCGACACCCCCGACGGCCTGGTCGAGCTGACCGCACGCCACGCCGTCGTGGTCTCGACCGGGTCGGCCGCGCTGCTGCCCGACATCCCCGGCCTGCGAGACGTCTCACCCTGGACGAGCCGCGACGCCACGAGCGCGAAGAGCGCCCCGCAGAGCCTGGCGATCATCGGGGGCGGCGTGGTCGGGGCCGAGATGGCGACCGCCTATGCGAGCTTCGGCACCGCCGTGACGGTGATCGCCCGCTCTGCCCTGCTCGGCGGCCTCGAGCCGTTCGCGGGCGACGCCGTGCGGGCATCGCTCGAGGAGTCGGGCGCGACCGTGCTCATGGGAGTCGAGACGCTCGCCGCGCGACGCGTCGACGGCGCCGTCGAACTCGACCTGTCGGACGGCCGCACCGTCACCGCCGACGAAGTGCTCGTCGCGACCGGACGCACGCCGCGCACCGGCGACGTCGGACTCGAGACCGTCGGGCTGACGCCGGGCGACTGGCTCGACGTCGACGACAGCCTCCTCGTGCGCGGCACCGACTGGCTGTATGCGACGGGCGACGTCAACCACCGCGCCCTGCTGACCCACCAGGGCAAGTACCAGGCGCGCGCGGCCGGCACCGCGATCGCCGCGCGGGCGGCGGGCCGCGCCGTCGACGATGCGCCGTGGGGTGCCGCCGTCGCGACCGCCGATCATGCTCACGTGCCCCAGGTGACGTTCACCGATCCCGAGGTCGCCTCGGTCGGACTGACCGAAGCGGCAGCGCGCCGGGCGGGGCGCAGCATCCGGGTACTCGACTACGACCTGTCGTGGATCGCCGGCGCGACCACCCTCGCCGACGACTACACCGGGCGTGCGCGGGCGATCGTCGACACCGACCGCGACGTGCTCATCGGCGCGACGTTCGTCGGGGCGGGCGTCGGCGAGCTGCTGCACGCGGCGACGATCGCGATCGTCGGCGAGGTCCCGCTGGATCGGCTGTGGCACGCCGTGCCGTCGTACCCGACGCTCAGCGAGGTGTGGCTGCGCTGGCTCGAGGACTACCGCGGCTGACCGCGGCCGCGCGAACGCTTCAGCGACTGCCACACGACGCGCAACGGCCTCGTGAGCCGCCAGCTCTCCGAGTCGACCAGCGCGGCCAACTGCCCCGGCACGGCGTCCAGCAGCACGCGCTCGGTGACCGCCGCGCCGAGCCGCTCGTAGTCGGCCCGGATGCGGTCGGCCGTCGCATCGTCCGCGTCGAAGAGCGCCCGCAGCCGCGGATCGGCCACCTCGCCGACGGCGAGCACGCCCAGCCCGTAGGAGTGGCGGAACGAGAACGTCGGATGCTGCTGCGAGAGCTCGTCCCACACGCGCCAGACACCGAACCCGCGCTCGGTGACAGCGATGTCGTGGAACAGGATCACGCCGCCGTCGCGCACCGATGAGCGCCACATCGTCACGTCCTCGAGCACGTCCTCGTAGAAGTGACGCCCGTCGATGTGCAGCAGGTCGGTCGAGGCATCCGGCACCTGCGGGCGCACGTCGGCGAAGTACCCGCGGCGCAGCCGCACCGTGTCGGGATAGTCGGCGGCCGCGATCTCGGCGACCGCGCGATACACCTCGTCACCGTAGAAGCCGATGTGCTCGTCACCCTCCCAGCTGTCGACGGCGTCGATCGTCGTGTCCAGGCCGAGCCGCTTCGCGGCCTCGGCGAACACGAACGTCGAGAAGCCGTTGTGCGTGCCCAGTTCGACGACCGAGCGCGGCGCCAGCACGTCCATGAGCCAGAAGGCGAACGGAGCGTGGCCGCCCCACGCGGTGTCGGGGAAGTGCGCCGGCTGCCAGTACGACAGCGGCGACATCCAGAACGGCCACTCGCGTGCGGCCATCAGTGGAAGAAGTGCCTCTCGCCGGTGAAGAACATCGTCACGCCCGCCTCGCGCGCCGCATCGACGACCTCGTCGTCGCGGACCGATCCGCCGGGCTGGATGATGGTCGAGATCCCCGCGTCGATGAGCACCTGCGGTCCGTCGGCGAACGGGAAGAACGCATCGGATGCCGCGACCGACCCCGCGGCACGATTGCCCGCGCGCTCGACGGCGAGGCGGCACGAGTCGACGCGGTTGACCTGGCCCATCCCGATGCCGACGGTCGCCGACGCCTGCGACAGCACGATCGCGTTCGACTTGACGGCGCGGCACGCCTTCCACGCGAAGATGAGGTTCGTCATGTCCTCGGGCTCGGGGCGCTGCCCCGACACGAGCTGCCAATCGGTGGCGACCGATTCGATGTCGTCCGGGAACCGGTCGGCGTCCTGCAGGAGCAGGCCGCCCGAGACCAGGCGCACGTCCATGCGCTCCTGCTGCCAGTCGTCGGGCAGCTTCATGACGCGCAGGTTGCGCTTGAGCTTGAAGACCTCGAGGGCCTCGGGCTCGAAATCGGGCGCGACGATCACCTCGGTGAAGATGTCGCGCAGGTTCTCGGCCATCTTCAGCGTCACCGTGCGGTTGGCGGCGATCACGCCGCCGAACGCCGACACCGGGTCGCATTCGTGAGCGCGCAGATGGGCGCTGGCGATGGGGTCGAGCGCGCTCGGTGCGGCCACGGCGATGCCGCACGGGTTCGCGTGCTTGATGATGGCGACGGCGGGCTTGACCATGTCGAAGGCCGCACGCACGGCCGCATCCGAGTCGACGTAGTTGTTGTACGACATGTCGCGACCCTGCAGCTGGGTCGCCTGGGCGATGCCGTGACCGCCCACGGTGGTGTAGATCGCGGCGCGCTGGTGGGAGTTCTCGCCGTAGCGCAGGGTCGCCAGCCGTTCGGCCTTGATCGTGAGGTGTTCGGGCAGGTCCTGTTCCGACAGGCTCTCCTCCGAGAACCAGGTCGCCACCGCGCGATCGTACGCGGCGGTGTGGGCGAAGGCACGCGCGGCGAGCTCGCGGCGCTGCGTCAGGGTGGTGCCGCCGGAGCCCAGCGACTCGATGACCGCCGGGTACGACTCGGGCGAGACGACGATCGCGACGTTGGCGAAGTTCTTCGCCGACGCGCGCACCATCGCCGGTCCGCCGATGTCGATCTGTTCGACCACGGCGTCGCCGACCGCTCCCGAGGCGACGGTCTCGACGAACGGGTAGAGGTTGACCACGACGAGCTCGAACGGCTGGATGCCCAGCTCGGCGAGCTGAAGCTCGTGGTCCTCGAGACGAAGATCGGCGAGCAGGCCCGCGTGCACGCTCGGGTGCAGGGTCTTGACGCGGCCGCCCAGGGATTCGGGGAACCCGGTCACCGTCGCGACGTCGGTGACGTCGAAGCCGGCGTCGCGGATGCGCGCGGCCGTCGATCCCGTCGACACGATCTCGACCCCCGCACCGGCGAGCGCGGCGGCCAGGGTCAGCAGCTCGGTCTTGTCGCTCACCGACACGAGCGCCCGACGCACGGGGACGACGTCTCGGTGGCGGTACTGGGCGGTATCGGGCGTGGGGCCGGCCATGCAGGACTCCTCGGGTCAGGGTGCGGGGGGTGCGTGGGACGCCGCGACGGCGTCGAGATCGAGGTCGCCGTCGGCGATGCGGCGCACGACGTCGATCAGCAGGCGACGCTCGACGGGCTTGATGCGGGCGTGCAGGGTGTGCTCGTCGTCATCGGGCAGCACCGGGACGCGCTCCTGGGCGAGGATCGGCCCGGTGTCGACGCCGTCGTCGACGAGGATGACGCTCGCCCCGGTGCGGGTGGCCTGCGCCGCGAGCGCGTCGCGCACGGCATGCGCGCCCGGGAACTCGGGCAGGTGGGCGGGGTGGGTGTTGACGATGCGCGGCGACCAGTCCGCGACGACCGCGTGCGGCAGCAGGCGCATGAGGCCCGACAGCACGACGAGGTCGGGCCGCCAGACCGACAGCTGGGAGCTCAGCTCGGCACCCCACCGCTCGCGCGAGTCGAACGCGTCGAACGGCACCATGAAGCTCGGGATGCCGAACTCCTCGGCGTGGGCGAAGCCGTCGGCCTCCCGGTCGGCGCCGACCACGACGATCTCGGCGGGATACTGCGGATCGGCGGCCGCCTCGAGCAGAGCCCTGAGATTGGACCCCGCGCCCGAGATGAGAACGGCGACCGTGAGCACGCGGCTAGTCTACGACGGCCGCCGCGAGGTCCCCGGTCGAGCAGAGCCATCGGCGGAGTGGCGGCGCGGCGACAGGATGAGGATGCCCGCGCCCACGAGGGTCTCGAGGCCGACGGCGAGCGCGACGGGACCGGCCGACGGGCCGAACTCGGCCATCGCGTCGGGTCCGAGCGCCCCCGAGGCTGCGAAGGCGAGCAGCGCGGCGGCTCCGGCTGCCAGCAGCGCCATGCCCACGACGATGACCAGCCGCGGCAGCACGGGGTCGTCGGCGGACGAGTCCACCTCGGCGACGTCGACGTCTGCGGCGTCGTCTGGCTCGGGCTCGACGATCGGCGCCGTCGCCAGCAAGCCCTGCAGGGCCGCGGTGCGCGACGGATCGCGCGGTGCGGCGCCGTCGACGATGCGAGCCGCGGCGACGTCACGCACGGCGGCGTCACGCACGGCGGCGCCCGCCGGCATCCCGTGCGCGACGAGTCTCGAGCGCACGACCCAGCCCGCGAAGGCCGCCAGCGCGACGGGCACGAGGACGACGAGCATGAGCCAGGGACTCGTCGACTCGGGCACGATGCCCAGCAGCGGGATGCCGGGCAGGACACCCGCCGATGTGCCTGCCGGCGACACGGCCGTGCCCACGCCGACGGCGAAACCCGGTCCGGCGAGGAACGCCATCCCCCACAGGGCGATGGTCGGCAGATAGGCCAGCTGGCCGAGCGTGACGATGATCGCACCGAGCACGTCCACATGCGCCGTCTCGTAGAGCGCGATGACCTCGCCACCGCGCAGCACGAGGGCGACGGCCGAGAGCAGCGAGCCCAGACCGACCAGACCGACGACGACGATCGTCGCCCCGCGGAAGGCGAGGCCGACCACCGGCCCCCATGCGACGTCGGCTTCGAGGCTGTCGCGCACGCGCGCGACGATGCCGGTCTCGGCCTCGATCCACTCGGTCGCCACTGCTGCTGCGACCAGCGGGACGGCGAACACCGCGGTCGGGATCACGACGGCCTGCCACAGCTCGACCGCGCCGATGTCGTTGCGCCCCGTGAGCGCGATGCCGGCCGCGAGGGCCGCGAAGACGAGGATGCCGGAGATGCACCCCGTGATCCACGTCTCGGCGCGTGACGCGCGCACGCCCGATCGGGCGGCGAACACCGCGGTGAAACCCGCGAACGCGAGGGGCGCGAGAGTCAGCGCGAACGTCTCGGCGGCGGGGGCGATCCCGGCCGCCGAGATGTAGCCGGCGGGCAGGGTGACCTCGAGCGGCACGAGGTTGCCGAACTGCCAGACGGTCGCGGATGCCGGCCACAGGGCCGCCCAGTCGGGCGGGGAGGTGAACCCGAACACCCACAGCACGGTCAGCGGCGCGAGGATCGCCGCGAGACCGACGGCGACCGCGATGGCGGCGTCGACGGCTGCAAGGAGGGAGACGACGAGGCGATTCATGCCGTGTCGACCCTACCTATGAGAGGGGCGTGCGTCCGGCGCGCACGCCGGACGAAGCGGCGATGATCAGTCGTCGTGCGGCTCGAGCACGAACACCGCGATGCGCCGGTCGGTGCGCGTCTGGTACTGCGCGTAGTCGGGCCACACCTCGACCGCGCGGTCCCACCACAGCGCCCGCTCGTCGTCGTCGAGTTCCCGCGCCGTGTAGTCGCGCTTGACCGCGCCGTCCTGCAGCTCCACGTGCGGGTGGCGGCGCATGTTCTCGGCCCAGCGGGGTTCGTCGGGCGCACCGCCCTTCGACGCCACCACCGCGTAGCGACCGTCGTGCTCGACCCGCATGAGCGCGGTCTTGCGCAGTGCGCCGCTCTTCCAGCCGACGGTGGTGAGCACGATGATCGGCACCCCGCGCAGAGTGTCGGCTTCGGATCCCCCGGATGCCTCGAAGTTCTCGGCCTGGGTGCGGGCCCATTCCGATGTGGACGGTTTGTATTCTCCGGTCAGCGGCATGTGGCCAGCCTAACCGCGCGGGTCTAGCATGTGGCGCACGCGAGGAGTCGAGCACACGGGGGCCGCGATGACCGATCCGACGGCGAGAGACATCGGCACCGCCGAGCCCGAACCGCCCCCACACGTGCTCGAACTGCGCGTGCACGGAGTCAACAACACCACGCCCGCCGCCCTGCTCGATCTGCCCCCCGAGGGCGTGCGCACGGTCACCGGCGACAAGCTCGGCTCTTTCTGGGAGCCCACCGCCGAAGCGCTCGCGGCGGCGGACGGCGGCCGCGGTCATGTGCCTCCCGGCATACGCCGGGAGGCCTACTCCTGGGGCGGGATGGTGCGCACGACCCCCGAGGTCGGTGGCACGGGGGCCGTCGGCAAGGTGCTCGCCGCGGCTGCCCGCGTGTTCTACGCGATCCTGCTGCCGTTCAGCATCGGCAACGCGGTGCAGTGGTCGCGCCGGCTCGAGGGCGACGCCGCGGGCGTCTGGGCGAGCTGCACCGCCGGCGCGACGCGCCTGTTCGGCCTGGTCCTCACGCTGCTGTTCACCTCGACGGCCGCCTCGATCGCGCTCGACATCGGTGCCGCCCAGTGCGGGGCGCAGCCCGCGCTGTGCGGCCCGCTCGAGGGCCTCCTCGCCCCGGTCGAGGCCTGGAGCCCCGGCCTGCGTCTCGCGTTCTTCTCGCTGCTGCCCGTCCTGGCCGTCACGGTGCTGTGGATCGTGTCGGCCGTGTCGCAGGTGCGCTACGACGTCCTGCCCGGCATGAAGGGGGGCACCGCCGCCCACGCGACCGAGAGCCCTGCCTCGGCGGTGCTGTCGCAGCCGGGATTCTGGTCGAACCGCCTCACGCGGCACCTCGCCCGCACCCACCTGGCCGCGGCGATCAGCCTCACGACGATGTTCATCGGCTTGCAGGCATCCCTCGGCTGGGGCACCCGCTGCCGCGGACTCGTGCTCATGGGGTGCTGGGATGCCGGCGCCGTCGGGTGGCGCTTCTGGCTGGGGATCGCGGTCGCCGCCATCGGCCTGCTCGGGGTGGTCGCGGCGGCCGTGCTGGTGTGCACATTGCCGACGATGCGCATCCAGACCGAGGACGAGGTGGAAGGCGCCGCGCCCAACCGCGCGAGTCAGTGGCTGCTGCTGCTGTCGGCGGTCGTCTTCGGGGGCGTCGTGCTGGCGCTGGCGCTCGTGCCGACCGCCGACGTGGGCCCGATGCGGCAGTACGGCGCAGGGATGGCTCCGCTGCTGCTGGTGGCAGCCGGCACGGTGCTGGTGGTGCTCGGCTTCTGGTTCCGCCCCGCATCCGCACGCGGATCGGCCGTCGCGTGGGCGGGACGGGCGCCCGCGGTCTTCATGACGATGTCGCTCGCCGTGTCGGCGGCGGTCAGCTCGCTGGTCGCGGTGTCGGTCGGCGACGTGCTCAATGGATCCCGCGGACCGACCGAGCTGATCCGACAGGACGAAGCGGTCGCGCCGAGCGGCGGACGCGTGAGCGTCGTCTGGACCGACGCCCGCACCGGCGAGACCGGCGTCGTCGAGGTCGGCGGGCCGCTCGAGGTCCTGCCCAGCATCGAGATCTCGCGGTCGTACGTCGCGATCGGCACTCTCGTGCTCGTCGCGCTCGTGCTCGCCCTGATCTGGATCCTCATCCGCGTCTTCGCGGGACGCCGCTCGCTCATCGCGCGCGCCGACGCGTGGCGTTCGGCGCCGACCGCGGTGCCCCAGCCCGACGGCGGCGAGATGCCGCCGTCCACGCCAGAGCACATCATCGTTCCCGAGGGCGGCGTGCTGCCGCCTTCGGCGAAGAACCTGTTCGGGCGCATCTCGGACAAGCGCCGGTCGGCCGCGCGACTGCACCTCATGGAGCCGGCGGTGGGTGCGCTCGCGATCTGGCTGTTCGCCGCGCTGGTGTGCGGAATCGGCTGGACGGTGTGGGCGTTCGCGACCGGTGGCGAGCTGTGGGGCGACCTCACCGGCTTCTGGCGCGACGTCGTGATCTCGCTGATCGACGTCGGCATGGTCGTGCTCGCGTGGGTCGGGGTGCTGCTGGTCGGTCTGCTCGCAGCCGGTGCGGCCGGAGGGGGCACGCGCCCCCTGGGCATCGTGTGGGACATCGCGTGCTACCTTCCGCGCACCGGGCATCCGTTCGGGCCACCCTGCTACGCCGAGCGCGCCGTCCCCGAGATCGCCGGGCGGCTGAACCGCTGGCTGCGGCAGGACGACTCGCGCCGCGCGATCCTCGCCGCCCACAGCATGGGGGCCGTGCTCGCGGTGTCGGCGCTCGGGCTGCTGGCGAGCTCGCCCTCGACACGACCCGCGCTGTCGCGCATCGCCCTGCTGACGTTCGGCGTGCAGCTGCGGCCGTTCTTCGGGCGGATGCTGCCCGAACTGCTCGGACCCGACGTGCTCGGCGCCCATCCGTCGCTGCCGCCGCGCTTCGGCGACGCCGATCCGTGGCGAGCCGACTTCGACGCCCAGCAGGCCTCGACCGCGCGGCATCCGACCGCTGCTCCCGACGGCGACGGACCGCCGGTCGGGTGGGTCGCGGGCACCCTGCTGCCACGGCTCGTCGACGACCCCGCCTCACCCGCCGTCCGTGTGCGCTGGATCAGTCTGTGGCGTCTCACCGATTACCTGGGGTTCCCTGCCGTCAGCACCGCACCGCGGGGCGTCGATTGGGACAACATCGTCGACCGGTACGCGAGCGAGCTGGATGCCTCGGGGTACATGGTCGAGGTGGGCACCCACGGCGAGTACTACCGCGTCGCCGAGTACGACGAGTCGGTCATGCAGCTGCGCGACCGGCTCATCGCCGACCCCGACTGATCCTCCGCTCGGCCGTCAGGGTGCCCGGCGCCACGCGCCCGACGTGGGCAGGCTTCCGTCGAACAGCTGAGAGACGGTCACCAGGGTGAAGCCGCGGTCGAGCAGACCGTCGATGATCCGCGGTGTGGCCACCGCCGTGCTCTCGTGGATGTCGTGGACGAGCACGATCGAACCGGGCCGGGGTGGGTCGACCGCGCGGGCCACGAGCACGTCCGCGGACGGATGCTGGTAGTCGCTGGTGTCGACGTCCCACAGGATCGCGGCCATCCCCGCGGCGGCGAGCGTCGAGGCGTCGAACTCCCCGTAGGGCGGGCGGAACACCCGCACGGCCTGCCCGGATGCCGCCTCCAGCGCCACCGTCGTGCTGTCGATCTGCGACGCGACCTGCTCCGCCGTCAGATCGGTCAGGTTCGGATGGTTCCAGGTGTGGTTCTCGACCTCGTGGCCTTCGGCGGTCATGCGGCGGAGCGTGTCGCGACCGCCCGCGGCGTACTGGCCGAGCGCGAAGAAGGTCGCCACGGCGCCGCGCGCGTTCAGTTCGTCGAGGATCCCCGGCGTGAAGCGCGACGGCCCGTCGTCGTACGTCACTGCGACGCACGGCGTGAGCGAGCAGTCGGTCCATCCCGCCCCGACGCGAGCCGGCACCGCATACGCACGCGCACCGGCCTCGAGCATCCGCGCGCCGAAGGGCGAGACCAGCTCGGCCGCGACGGCAGCGGGCACCTCGACGGTGAGGGGCACGGTCGTCGCGACGACGCCGAGGGCGGTCAGCTCGGGCGCCGAGAAGCCGGGCGCGATCGTGAACGCGAGCCCGGCGGCTGTTGGAACGGTGGTCGTCAGCGCCGCACGGATCGCCTCGAGTTGCGCGTCGTCTCCGGCGGAGGGCGGCGCCAGGCTCAGTGCCCCGGCATCGCGGCGCACGGCGTCGACGATGTCGGCGCTGAGCGTGTCGGCCGCACCCTCGGCCCACAGCCCGGCCGCCGACACGGCCTCTCCGGTCGCGGCGTCGCCGTACGTGATCACGGCGATGTCGGATGCCACCTCCTCGGCGGATCCGCTGACGATCCGCACCCGCAGCCCGAGGAACGTGTCGGCAGCGGCGACCACGTCGCACACCAGCGCCGTGCCCGCTCCACCGGCCGGGCCGAGCGCCGGGTCGGTCAGCACGTCGGCGGCGGGGAGCCCGGTCGATCCCGCGACGCACAGCCGGTCGCCGAGTCCGGCGCCACGGGGGAAGACGGTCGGCGTGTAGCGCGTGCCGGATGCCTGTGCCGCGCCGTGCAGCCCCTCGCGGAGCTGATCCTCGACGGCCGCGTTGAACGCGCCGACGCCCGGCAGGAACAGCGTGCGCGCCTGCACGCGAGCGCTGTCGTCGCGCAGCCGGACCGGGGTGACGGATGCCGCGACGACGGGCGCGTGCGCGAGATCGACGGGAGCCGGAGGCTCGACCACGCGCACGTCGGCCACCACGGGCCACGGCGGCGGCATCCATCCCGGATCCGTGATGGGCGCGCACGCCGTCGACGCCGCGACGGTCGCCGCCGCGACCAGCGCGGCGATCACCCGACGGCGCGCCGGTCTCATGGCAGGATCCCGTCGAGCACCTGTGCGAACGCGGGGCGGTAGGCGTTCGGGTCGACGTCGCCGGCAGGCGGGATCAGCTCGGACTGCACGCGAACGACCCCGCCGGGCACCGCGACAGCGGCGACGATGCCGGCGTCGTCGAGGTCGGAGTGGACCACCGCGAGTCCCGATGCGAGGGTTTCGCTGCGAGGCTCCCCCGCGCGGTCGTCGGTCGCGATCACGACATCGAGGGGTGTGCCGTCGGTCAGCGTCATCCGCACGCGCAGCACGCCGTCGGGCGAGAGCACGACCAGTCCGTCCTCGCCGGCGCGGGTGACGAGCCATCCTTCCGGCACCACGACGCCCGCGGTGGCGGCAGGGGTCTCGAGGGTGATCGGCTCGTCGCCCTGCGACACGGTGCTCGCCAGGTTCGCGACCGTCGGTGGCACGGCGACGAGCACCGCCGCCGCGACGAAGAGGGCCACCAGCGCCGCACCGACGACCGCGAGCACGGTGGCCCAGCGCTGCGAGGGCGCGAGCCGGTCGCGCGAAGACCCGGACACTCCACGAACCCCCGGTCGACAGTGATCCTGGTGCGGTCGCCGAATCCCGGCGCCGCATGCCCAGTCTCCTACACGTCGCGGCTGGGCGACACGGCGACGCGCTCGGAGGAGCGGTGTCCGTCGAGTGGGATCAGAGCGACTCGATGACCTCGCGCATGAGGGCGGCCGTCTCGGACGGCGTCTTGCCGACCTTGACCCCCGCCGCCTCGAGGGCTTCCTTCTTGGCCTGCGCCGTGCCTGCCGAGCCCGAGACGATCGCGCCGGCGTGGCCCATCGTCTTGCCCTCGGGAGCGGTGAAGCCCGCGACGTAGCCGACGACCGGCTTGGTGACGTTCGCCTTGATGAACTCCGCGGCGCGCTCCTCGGCGTCGCCGCCGATCTCACCGATCATCACGATGGCCTTCGTGTCGGGGTCGGCCTCGAACGCCTCGAGCGCGTCGATGTGCGTGGTGCCGATGACCGGGTCTCCGCCGATGCCGATGGCGGTCGAGAAGCCGATGTCGCGCAGCTCGAACATCATCTGGTACGTCAGGGTTCCCGACTTCGAGACGAGGCCGATCGGGCCGGTGCCGGTGATGTTCGCCGGTGTGATGCCCACGAGCGCCTCGTCGGGAGTGATGATGCCGGGGCAGTTCGGCCCGATGATGCGCGTCGTGCCGCCCTTGCTCTTCGCGTAGGCCCACGCCTCGGCGGTGTCGCCGACGGGCACGCCCTCGGTGATGACCACGAGCAGCGGGATCTCGGCGTCGATGGCCTCGACCATCGCGGCCTTGGTGAAGGCGGCCGGGACGAACGCGATCGACACGTCGGCGCCCGTCTTCTCCATGGCTTCGGCCACCGTGCCGAACACGGGCAGCTCGATGTCGGCGCCGTCCTTGTCCTTGTGCAGCACCGTCGTGCCGGCCTTGCGGGCGTTCACGCCGCCGACGACCTGCGTGCCGGCCTTGAGCATGAGCGCGGTGTGCTTGGTGCCTTCGCCGCCGGTGATGCCCTGGACGATGACCTTGGAGTCCTTGGTGAGGAAGATCGACATTGTTGGTGTCCTTTTCGGGAGTCGCGGGGTCAGGCGTTGGCGAGCTCGGCGGCCTTGTCGGCGCCTTCGTCCATGGTCGAGGCGAGGGTGACGAGCGGGTGGTTCGCTTCCTCGAGGATGCGCCGCCCCTCCTCCACGCGGTTGCCGTCGATACGCACGACGAGCGGCTTGGTCGCCGTCGAGCCGAGCTCGGCGAGCGCACCGACGATGCCCTTGGCGACGGCGTCGCACGCGGTGATGCCGCCGAAGACGTTGACGAAGACGCTCTTGACCTGCGGGTCGCCCAGAATGACGTCGAGGCCCGCGGCCATGACCTCGGCCGAGGCGCCGCCGCCGATGTCGAGGAAGTTCGCGGGCTTCACGCCGCCGTGGCGCTCACCGGCGTACGCGACGACGTCGAGCGTCGACATGACCAGGCCCGCGCCGTTGCCGATGACCCCGACCTCGCCGTCGAGCTTGACGTAGTTGAGGTCGTTCTCCTTGGCCTTCGCCTCGAGCGGATCGGCCGCGGCCTTGTCTTCGAGCAGGGCGTGCGAGGCGTGGCGGAACTCGGCGTTCTCGTCGATCGACACCTTGCCGTCGAGGGCGATGATGTCGCCCTCTTCGGTCTTCACGAGCGGGTTGACCTCGACCAGCGTGGCATCCTCGCCCTTGTAGACGTCGAACAGCTTGACGAAGACCTCGGCCACCTTGGGGGCGAGCTCGTCGTCGAAGTTCGCGGCCCGGGCGATCTCGAGCGCCTTCTCGGGGGTGATGCCGACGAGCGGGTCGACCTCGACGCGGGCGAGCGCCTCGGGCTTCTCGACGGCGAGCTGCTCGATCTCCATGCCGCCCTCGACCGAGCAGAGGCTGAGGTACGAGCGGTTGGCGCGGTCGAGCAGCACCGAGAAGTAGTACTCCTCGGCGATGCGGGCACCCGCGGCGATCATCACGCGCTTGACGACGTGGCCCTTGATGTCCAGGCCCAGGATCGCCTGTGCGGCCTCGAACGCCTCCTCGGGGTTCTTGGCGACCTTGACGCCGCCGGCCTTGCCGCGGCCACCGGTCTTCACCTGCGCCTTGACGACCACGACCCCGCCCAGCTTCTCGGCGGCGGCCCTCGCCTCCTCGGGGGTGTCGGCGATGATGCCCGGCAGCACCGGCACCTCGTACTTCTCGAACAGATCGCGTGCCTGGTACTCGTATAGATCCACGGGAGTCCTTCGCTGGGGCGAACGTGACGGCGCATCAGCGGCGCCGGGTTTCTTGATGTCGAGATATCGACCGATTCCCCAGCCTACTACCGCCGCGCGAGGGCTTCCCGCTCTCGCCGGCACCGAGGTGGTCGGCGCCGCGCCGTCGGCAATAGTCTGGGGCGCACGACGAAGGGGATGCCGGTGACCATCGATGCGCCAGTGACCGAAGCCGAGCCCGCCACGCCGTGGTGGTCGCTCGCACCGACCGCGGCGGTGACCGAGGTCGGCAGCGATGCCGAACGCGGCCTGTCCGCGGCCGAGGCCGCGCAGCGCCTTGAGCGCTACGGGCCCAACGCCCTCAAGAGCACGCCACCGCCGAGCTGGCTGAAGATCGCCCTCGGGCAGCTGCTCGAGCTCATGACGCTCATGCTGATCGCCGTCGCGGTGGTCTCGCTGCTGATCGGACAGGTCAGCACCGCGATCGTCGTCGCGATCCTCGTCGCGTTCAACGTGCTGCAGGGCACGCGGCAGGAGCTCAAGGCCCGGCGCAGCGTCGACGCCCTCGCCAAGATGCAGACCCCGCAGGCACGGGTCGTGCGCGACGGCATCCTCGTGCAGATCGCCGCCACCGAGCTCGTGCCCGGCGACATCGTCGACGTCGAGGCCGGCGACCTCGTCCCCGCCGACGGGCGCATCCTGCGCTCGGCCACGCTCGAGACCCAGGAGTCTGCACTGACCGGCGAATCGCTGCCGATCGAGAAGGGTCCCTCGGCCAACGGCGAGGGCGCCGCGCTCGCGGATCGCACCGCGATGCTCTTCCAGAACACGTCGGTCACCCGAGGCACCGCGCGCATGGTCGTCGTCGCGACCGGGATGCGCACCGAGGTGGGCAAGATCGCGACGCTGCTGTCGTCGGTCAAGAACGCGCGCTCTCCGCTGCAGCGTGAGCTCGACGGCCTGACCAAGGTGATCGGCATCGTCGCGTGGGTGGCGGTCGCCGTCATCATCGCGATCGGCGCGATGCGCGGACAGTCGGTCGACGAGCTGCTGTTCCTGGGCACCGCGGTCGCGATCTCGGCCATCCCGACCGGCCTTCCCACCTTCGTGCAGAGCCTGCTCTCGTGGGGCGCGACGCACCTGGCCAAAGAGAAGGCGATCGTCGCGAGCCTCGCCGACGTCGAGACGCTCGGCGCGACCAGCGCGATCTGCTCCGACAAGACCGGCACGCTGACCCTCAACGAGATGACGGTGCGGCAGGTGTGGATGGGCGGGTCGTCGTTCCAGGTCACCGGCGGCGGCTATTCGTTCGACGGCCACGTGCTGCGCCCCGCCGGCGAGCAGGTCGAAGCCGCGCAGGTGGGGCTGGCGGTGTCCCTTCCCAACGACGCGACGGTCTCGGCCGACGGCACGGTCGTCGGCGACCCGACCGAGGCCGCGCTCATCGTGCTCGCCGCGAAGCTCGGCGTCGACGCGGATGCCACCCGCCGCGAGCATCCGCGCATCGTCGAGGTGCCGTTCGACTCCGAGTACAAGTACATGGCGACCTTCCACCGCCTCACGGTCGAAGGCACGCAGCGGCTGGTCGAATTCGTCAAGGGCGCTCCCGACGTCGTGCTCGGCCGGTGCACGACGATGTACGCCGAAGACCGCTCGCGCGTGCCGATCGATCCCGCGAAGGTGACCGAGCAGCTGGAGTCGATGTCGTCGACCGGCCTGCGCACGCTCGCGTTCGCCGCGCGGTTCCTCGACACCGCCGACGAGCCCGGTGTGATCGCCGACCCGCAGTCGTATGTGAACGATCTCGATCTCATCGGCCTCGTCGGAATCGTCGACCCGTTGCGTCCCACGTCGAAGATCGCCGTCGACGTCGCCCACGAGGCGGGCATCGAGGTGCGGATGATCACCGGCGACCACGCGGTGACCGCGGGCGCCATCGGCGCCGAGCTCGGTCTCGGCACGGGGGCCATCAGCGGCGCTCAGCTGCGCGAGCTCAGCGACGAGGAACTGCTCGCGCGCCTGCCCGACCTGCACGTGTTCGGCCGTGTGACCCCGCAGGACAAGCTGCGGCTGGTCACCCTGCTGCAGTCGCAGGGCGAGATCGTCGCGATGACCGGCGACGCCGTCAACGATGCGGCCGCGATCAAGCAGGCCGACGTCGGCGTCGCGATGGGGTCGGGCGCCGAGGTGACCAAGCAGGCCGCGAAGCTCGTGCTGACCGACGACAACTTCTCGACCCTCGTGCGCGCGGTCGAGCTCGGCCGCGTGGTCTACGACAAGATCACCGCGTACCTGCGGTTCCAGATGTCGCAGCTGATCTCGCTGCTGCTGCTGTTCCTGGCGGCGAGCGCGTTCGCGGTCGCCGACGGCGTCGCGCTGTTCCCCGCGATGGTGCTCTGGTTGAACTTCATCGTCACCCTCTTCGCGGTGCTGGCGATCGCCGCGGACGCCTCACCCCCGGGCATCATGAGTCGCCCGCCGCGCAACCCGAAGCTCGGCGTCGCCCACCCCGGCGCGCTGGCCGAGTGGGGGCTCTACGGCTTCGCCGTCTTCCTCGCATCGTGGGTGCCGCTGGTGTGGGGTCCGGACGAGCCGAGCCCGACCTCGCCGACGCACTCGATGACCATGGCGTACGTCATCGTGGGCTTGGGCACCGTGCTCAGCGCAGTGATGATGCGCCGCTCGCCCGAGACCGGGTTCGCCGCGCCCATCGCCGCCGTGGCGAAGCTGCTGGTGTGGCCGACGCTGCTCATCGTGCTGTCGACCGAGATCGGCTTCCTGCAGGACATCGTGGGAGCGACCTCGCTGACCGGCGCCGAGTGGCTGACGTGCCTCGGTCTACTCGTGTTCATCGCGATCGTGGTCGAAGGCCACAAGTGGATCCTGCGCCGGGTCGGCCGACGGCGTTAGCGGCGCGGGCGTCCGGGCTGCGTACCGAACGCGAGTCGTGACGTTGCGCGCGGGTCGACACGGTGCGGGTGCTCGCAACGTCGCGACCCGCGCGCGAGGTGTCGACCCGACGCCGACGCTCTAGGCTCGGTGGCACCATGAGCGACCCCGCAACCCCGGCCTCCGCCCGCACCGCCGTCGTCGCCGCGGCGATCGATCTGTTCGCGCGGCAGGGCTTCGACGCCACGACGGTCGAGCAGATCGCGCGCGCGGCGGGCGTGTCGAGGTCGACGTTCTTCCGGCAGTTCGGCGGCAAGGACGACGTGGTCTTCGCCGACCACGAGCTGCTGCTCGAGCAGCTGCGCACCTTCCTCGACGGCGGCCACGACGACCCGTGGCAGGCGGTGTGCGAGGCATCCGTCATCGTCTTCACGCACTTCGCCGCCGACCCCGACCTGGCGCGCCACCGCTACGCCGTCGTGCGGCAGGTGCCGGCGCTGCGGGAACGCGAGATCCTCACCGTCTTCCGCTACGAGCGCCTGTTCGACGACTACCTGCGCCGTGCGCTGCCGGGGGTCGACCCCCTCGACGCCGTCGGGTTCGCCGCGCTGGTCACCGCGGTGCACAACCACGTGCTGCGGCGGCTGCTGCGCGGCGCTCGCGTGCCGGTGTCGACCCTGCGGCGTGCGCTCGACGATGCGCTCGCCCGGTTCGGTGTCGCCGGCGACGGCGCCGACGTCGGCCACGACGACGACGTGGTCGTGGCGGTCTTCCCGCGGCGGATGCCGGCTGCCGAGATCGCGCGCCGCCTCACCGACGAGCTGGGCTGACCGCGCACGCCCCCGTGTATCACCGGCCGCGCGTCGGACTCCTCCATGCCAGGGAAACCCCGACAGAGGAGATCGACATGCTCACCGTGTACTGGTCGCACATCGTCGACGAGCAGCGCGCCGCCCACGAGCGCGCCCGCCGGGCATCGCTGCGCAAGGCCCGCATTCAGAAGGATGCCGTCGTGAAGCGCCGCGGCATTCTCAGCCGGATGCACCTCGGCCGGCTCCGCGTCCCGCGCCACGCGCCGGTCGCGCACTGAGCCCGCACGCACGCACCGCCGTCACTCCGATCGCGCGTCGGCCGTGCGCGGCAGCCGTGCGAGGTCGCACAGGGCGGGGCCCTCGATGCGTCGCCCGTCGGCGGTGAACCGTGAGGCGTGGAGCGGGCAGTCCCACGTGCGTTCGGCGTCGTTCCACGACAGCACGCCGCCGAGGTGCGGGCAGACGGCGCTGACGGCCCGCGTGGTGCCGTCGACGGTGGCGATGCCGACCGGCTGGCCGCCACGGCTGGCGACCACGCCCTCGCCCTCGGCGGGAGCCGGCACGGGAACCGGTCGATTCAACGCCGAGATCCAGCCCGAGGCCGCCTCCCACCCCACGCGCAGGTTCTCCACCCCGCCGCGGCCGAGGTCGGCGGGCACGGTGAAGCGCGTGGCGATCGTGTTCATCCATGACGGGCGGTCCCTGCGCGGGACGCGCAGGATCTCGGCGGTGATCCGCTGGGCCGCGGCCGGCCCGTTCGACAGTCCCCACTTGCCGAAGCCGGTCGCGAAGCGCACGTGCCCGAGTCCGCGGGGCATGGCACCGACGAACGGGATGAGGTCGTGCGATTCGTAGTCCTGCGCCGACCAGTCGGCGACCGGTTCGGCGCCGGGGAACCACTCCCGCGTCCACGCGACGAGGTCGTCCACGCACCACTGCTCCGATTCGGCGCGCCCCACCGGATGCCCGTTCCCGCCCACGATCAGCCGTGCGCGTGCGGACGGCCCGTCGCCGGCGGTGACCGAGCGGATCGAGCGGGTCGGGCCGTCGACCGAGAGGAACAGCCCCGCCGGCATGTCGCCGTCGACGTCGAACGCGACGCAATACGACCGCAGACCGCGCGTCTTGGCGAAGTACAGCCCGCGGTCGGTGATGGGGGCCCCGGTGGCGAGCACGACGACGTCGGCGGAGGCTCCGCCGGCGTCCGTTTCGACGCGCGCCGGCGGAATGGCGTGCACGCGTGTCACACGCACGCCGGTGTGCAGTGTGCCGCCTGCCGCGAGGAACGCGGTGGCCAGCGCGACGAGCACGCGCTGCGGGTCGATCGCGACCTGCTCGTCGAGGGCGACGCCGTCGACGAACGGGAACGGCGCCGTGTCGCTCGTGGGAAGCACGCGGTGCACGTCGAGCCCCGCTTCATGGGCTGCCGCGAGCTCCTCTCCGACGCACTCGGCGCCCGCAGCGGTCTGGGCGTACGAGTACGCGGTGCGCAGGGTGTACGGCACACCGGCATCCTGCGCGAACGCGGTGAGCCAGTCGGCGCCGTCGCGGTTGGCGTCGACGTAGGCACGCACGAGCGAGGCAGGATGATGGCGCCGCAGCGTCGACAGCACCGATCCCTGCAGCAGCGAGAGCTTGCCGGTGTTCGCGCCGCTCGCGAGCTCGCCCACGCCGCCCGCCTCGATCACCGCCACATCGCGTCCTGCGCGGGCCAGCATGAGGGCGGTGCAGAGTCCGGTGATGCCCGCGCCCACCACGATCACGTCGTGGCGCGATCCGGGCACCAGCGGCGAGCCCGCGACGTGGTCGGCATCCGTCTTCCACAGTGAGGTCATCCGCTCAGTCAACGCCACGGGCACGCGCCCGTCGACGGGGTTGACATCACGCGCCCACCGCTCGCTACCGTCGGAGCATGGGTCTGTTCCGCCGTTCCCCCGTCCACGTGTCCGCCGAGGTGTCGCCCGATCCGGATGCCTCGCCCTGGCGGCTGTGGGCCGACACCTTCGGCAAGCTCGCCACCCGTGGCCTGCAGATCATCATCGTTCTCGCCGTCGCGGCCGGGATCATCTGGCTCATCCAGTCACTCACCCTGGTCACGATCCCGCTCGTGGTCGCGCTGATCCTGGCCTCGGCGTTCGCCCCGGCGATGACGTGGATGCGGTCCGCGGGCGTGCCGCCGCTCGTGGCGACGCTCATCTGCCTGTTGGGCGCCGTCGCGATCCTCACCGGTGTGGGGTGGCTGATCACCATCGCGGTGCGCAACCAGTGGAGCGACCTGAGCGAGCAGGCGACGACGGGCTTCCGCGAACTGCTGACGTGGGTCGAGTCGCTGCCCTTCGCGCCGACCGACGCGCAACTGCAGGAGTGGGGCGATCAGCTGATCGACTTCGTCACCAGCGCGCAGTTCGGCTCGAACGCCCTGGCCGGGGTCGGCGCGGTCGCGTCGTTCGTGACCGGGCTCGTGCTCATGATCGTGATCCTCTTCTTCTTCCTGAAGGACGGACCGCAGATGTGGGAGTTCGTGCTGCGGCCGTTCCGCGGATCGCACGAGGTGCGGGCCCGCCGCATCGGCGACAAGACGGTGGTGACGCTCGGCTCGTACATCCGGGGCACGGCCCTCGTCGCGCTCGTCGACGCGGTCGGCATCCTCATCGGCCTGCTCATCCTTCAGGTTCCGCTCGCGATTCCGCTCGCCGTGCTGGTGTTCCTGCTCGCCTTCATCCCGATCGTGGGTGCGACGCTCGCCGGCGCCCTCGCGGCGCTGGTCGCGCTCGTGGCGAACGGCTGGTTCAACGCGCTGCTCGTCGTCGGCGTGATCGTGCTGGTGCAGCAGCTCGAGGGCAACTTCCTGCAGCCGGTGCTCATGTCGCGCACGATGAAGCTGCACGCCTTCGTCGTGCTGGTCGCCCTCGCCGCCGGCACCGCGATCGGCGGCATCCTCGGCGCGGTGCTCGCCGTGCCGATCACCGCCGTCGCGTGGGGGATCGTGCAGGTGTGGCACGGCCCGGATTCGCCGGCCAAGTGGGCGCGGTCCAAGAAGCAGCGCGCGGCCGAGCCCGCGCTCGAGTAGCACCCTGCTGGCCGCTGTCGGTCGCGGGCGGCAGGATGGGGGCATGCCGCACGAGATCCCCGCGCCGATGCTCGCGAAGTCGGTCCGCGACGTGCCCGACCCCGCGAAGCATCCACCCGGGCTCAGCTTCGAGCCGAAGTGGGACGGCTTCCGGGCGCTGGTGTCGTGGGACGGCGAGCACGTCGAGATCGGCAGTCGCGGCGCCAAGCCGCTCACCCGCTATTTCCCCGAGCTCGTCGAGGCGTTCACCCGACTGCTGCCCGAGCCGTGCCTCATCGACGGCGAGATCGTGGTGCCGACCGGCGACGCGGGCGCGCAGCGGCTCGACTGGGAGGCGCTCGCGCAGCGCATCCATCCGGCCGCTTCCCGCGTGAACATGCTCGCCGAGAAGACCCCGGCGATGCTCATCGCGTTCGACCTGCTGCAGCGCGGCGACCGCGATCTGACGGACGAGCCGTTCTCGGTGCGCCGGGCCGAACTCGTCGATCTGCTCGGCCACGTGCCGCATCCCGTGCACGTGACGCGCACCACCGGCGATCCCGACACGGCCCGCCGCTGGCTCGACGAGTTCGAGGGCGCCGGACTCGACGGCGTCGTCGCCAAGCCGCTCGCCGCGCCGTACGCGCCCGGCAAGCGCACGATGTTCAAGATCAAGCACGCCCGCACCGCCGATGTGGTCGCCCTCGGCTATCGCATCCACAAGTCGGGGCAGGGCGTGGGGTCGCTGCTGGTCGGGCTGTACTCCGACGACGGCACGCTGTACCCGGTCGGCGGCGTCGCGGCGTGGACCGACAAGCGCCGTCTCGAGCTGATCGACGAGCTCGCCCCACTCGTCGAGCGTGACGAGAACGGCGACCCGGTCACCGGCGAGGGCGAGAAGTCGCGTTTCTCGGCGGCCGGCCGCGACTCGTCGTTCGTCCATCTGCGCCCCGAACGCGTGCTCGAAGTGCGCTACGACCAGCTCGAAGGGTGGCGATTCCGCCACACCGTGCAGTTCGAGCGCTGGCGCCCCGACCGCGACCCGACCTCGTGCACGTACGACCAGCTCGAGACGGTGTCGGCCTACGACCTCGGCGACGTGCTGGACTGACCCGGGTTCCGGAGTGTCGCTCCCGGGTTTGGGGCGCATTCCCGGGTTTGGGGCGCAGTTCTCCTGCCCCGAACGCAGGGAACCCGCCCCAAACCCGTGCAGCCGGCAGGGAACCCGCCCCAAACCCGAGCGGACCTCGGGCAACGCCCCGAAGCCGGATGCCTCAGGCCGGCGGGCCGAACTCGATCACGGGGATGACGGCGTCGCCGCCGGCGGCGTAGTCCATCGCCGACTTCAGGTGCCTCCAGGCATCGGGATACTCGGCGGCGTAGTGCTCGAGCGCCTGCGCGGCCTCGTCCGTCGGCAGGATCCGCACGCTCGCCCGTGCGCGGCGCGCGTGGCCGGTGCTGAGGTAGGCGACGCCGTTCGCGCGCAGGTTGCGGTACCACTGCGACTTCGTGCCGAGCCCGGATGCCACACGGATGAAGTTCGGCCCGCGCCCCATCACCTCGACCACCGCGAAGCGCCGCTCGCCCGACGTGCGACCGAGGTGCTCGATCATGACGAACCGGCTGCCGAGCATCCACCCGAGCCCCGCGCGGTACATCGGGATCGGCAGCCGCATGAGCCACGGCGTCTCGAGCGCCTTCGCCATGAGCCGGTCGGCGAGAGGCGTCGTGGTGTCAGGCATCCGTCTCCTTCGGCCAGTTGTCGGGGTTGATGCGGCTGGGCTGCACACGCGGAGGCTCGCCCGGCATCTTGGGGAAGTCGGGCGGGAAGTTCAGCTCGCCGAGCCCGTCGTCGAGGTCGCGCTGCCACCACTCCAACAGCGTGTCGATCCGGCCCGGCCGCGCGAGCAGGTCGGCCCACGGATCGCCGACGTCGGCGAGCCGGTCGGGGATCGAGCGGACGGTGAACGATTCCGGGTCGACGCCGGCCTCGAGCTCGTCCCAGGTGATCGGGGTCGACACCGTGGCACCGGGCAGCGCGCGCGGCGAGTAGGCGCCGGCCATGGTGCGGTCGCGGTTGGCCTGGTTGAAGTCGACGAAGATGCGCTCGCCGCGCTCCTCTTTCCACCAGTTCGTCGTGACCTTGTCGGGCATCCGCCGTTCGAGTTCGCGCCCGGCGGCGATCACGGCGTGCCGCACATCGAGGAACTCCCACTCGGGCTCGATGGGGCAGAACACGTGGATGCCGCGGTTGCCGCTGGTCTTGAGGAAAGCCGTCAGGCCCGCTTCGGCGAGCACGTCGCGCAGCGCGGGGGCGACGGCAGCGGCATCGGCGAAGCCGGTGCCCGGCTGAGGGTCGAGGTCGATCCGCAGCTCGACCGGGTTGTCGGTGTTCGCCGTCAACGACGCCCACGGATGGAAGACGACGGTGTTCATCTGCGCGGCCCAGACCACCGCCGCGGGCTCGGTGAGAACGATCTGGGGATGCCGGCGGCCGCTGTTGTAACGCACCGTGACCGTCTCGACGAAGGCGGGGGCCCCCTTCGGCGGGTTCTTCGAGTAGAACCGCTCGCCGTCGACGCCCCCGGGGAAGCGCTCGAGCGACACCGGCCGGTCGCCGTTGGCGGCGAGGAAGGGCGCGGCGACCGTGATCACGTACTCGGCGAGCTCGCGCTTGGTGATGCCGAGCTCGGGCCACAGCACGCGGTTCGGACTGGACAGGCCGACCTCGCGGTCGCCGTCGGGTCCGGCGACGGTCAGCGTGATGCGCTCGGAGGCCATGATCCGACCCTACGGCGCGACGGCGACGTCGCGACCGCCGTCGGTCGGCTCGGGCAGGAAGTGCGGCGGCACATCGAAGAACCGCTCGTCGCGCTGATACGCACGGAAGAAGGTGAGGATGAACCCCATCCGGTCGTCGTAGTCCTCCCACACGAGGGCATTGGATGCGGCGACATCGAGCCCGGTCGACTGTCCGAAGCGCGCGCACTCGGCGCACAGGTCGGCGTTGGTCAGCTCGGTGAGCACCGGGGGGAACGGTGCGAGGACGTCGCGGCACACATCGACGGGGCCGTCCGGGGTCTCGATGCGGACGAAGCGCGTGGTCACGAGGCCGAAGATCCCGCCGAGCGGCATGGCCGCGTCGATGAAGTCGTCGACGACCTCCTGCTCGTGCGCGCCGAGCAGCAGATTGCCCAGCAGCATGAGTTCGGCGACCTGTTTGTCGGCGTCCTCGTCGAGGTCGTCCGCGCCGGCGGCGGCGAGCAGTGTGGCGGCGTGGTACGCGCGGATCGCCGCCGCCAGCCGAGGCGCACCTGTGAGGCGCGGATCAGCCAGGGTGCGCTCGAGGGCGGCATCCGTGGGCCCGCCGTCGAGCTCGACTTCGCGCAGCCACCGGATGAACGGCGGGGCCACGTCGCGGATGATGGCGAGGTTGCCGGCGGCGACGTTGCGGCTCGTGCCGAAGTCGAGCGGCAGTCCCTCACCGCGGATCGCGGCGCCCGCGGTGCCGCTGGCCCACGCGCCGAACACGAACCAGCTCAGATCGCGCCGGCCGAGGACGGTGGCCATCTGCTCGGCGAGGTCGCGGTAGCACTGGGTGATGAGCCGGTTGCGGACGACGGGGTCGTCGTGCTCGAGGATCCGCTCGAGCAGCCGGCTGATGCTGTCGATCATCGGATCCCCTCCCCCGCCGACGGTAGCGCGATCACGCCGTCGGCGGGAAGTCGTGCGGATCAGGCGGCGTCGATGAGGGGCGCGAGGTCGTCGCGCGAGAGCCGGATCCACGGCCCGCGGGCGTCGATCACGACGCCGCCGAGCTGCTCGTCGCCGCGCAGCGCCTTCGCGAGCTGGGCCGCGGTCATCGGCGCCGGGCGGTCCTTCCGGCCGGCGGCGGCGACCTCCACGGGGTGCGAGAACAGCTCGAGCAGACGGACGCCATCGGACGTGCGGCCCTCGGCGACGCCGAGGCGGCCGTCGGGGCCCTCATTGACGGCGACCCAGAACGGCGCACGGCTCAGCGCGTCGACGACGGCCGCAGCGGTGGCGGGGGTGCGCTCACCGGCGAGCAGGCTCTTGATCGTCAGCTCGGGGTCGGCCTGGTCCATGAGGCTCTGCAGCACTTCGCGCGGCACGATCGCCGAGGCGGGGCGCGAGGAGGCATCCAGCATCAGCCCGTCGAAGTCGCCCGTGAGGGCGTGCCGGATGACGGTCTGGACGGGCTGGGCCATCGCCGACGTGGCGGTGTCGCCGTCCTCGCGGACGGCGTCCTTGAGCGCGGCGCCGCCGCTGAACGCGAGCGCGTACGACTTGCCGTTGACCGACCCGGTCGCGAGCGGAAGCGGCTTGCCTTCGCTGAGCAGGCTGCGCGCGTCGCCCTTCACCCGCAGGAAGAGGTGTCCCTGCAGCAGCTGGCGCACGACGGCCAGCACGTCGGCGGCCTCGGGCTTGGCGGGCATCGCGGCGAGCGCGTCGCGCACGTACACGTTGTCGCGAAGGCCCGGGATCGCCTCGGCGGGTGCCGCGGGCGACTCGGACCCGGATGCGTCACCGGCGGCTGCGGCCCCCGCGGATGCCGCGGGTCGGGGGGCCGCCGTCTGCGCCGGAGGGGGTGCGGCGGGGCCGGGGGCGTGTGCGGCACCGAGGCCGCGGAACGACGAGACCGAGATGTCGACCGACGCGGTCTGCGCCTCCGGGGTCTCGTCTGACGTGTCGGGTGCCTCGGGTGCCTCGGGTGCGGCTGAGGCGGCAGCTGCGGGTGATGCGGCATCCGCGGGTGCGGCATCCGTCGTCGCTGCCTGCGCCTCGGACTCGGGCTGGGGGTCGGGCTTCGGGTCGCGGGGGGTGCGGCGTGAGAACAGGGCCATCGTTCGAGGGTAACGGGGCCACCTGCGAGCCCCCGCACAAGGTCGCTACAGCTTGGCGATCGGGGCGATCTTGACGAGCAGCTTCTTCGTGCCTCCGGCGTCGAACCGCACGTGCGCGACGCGCTTGGCGCCCTCGCCGGTGACGGCGTCGACCCGGCCCTCGCCGAAGTCGTCGTGACGGATGCGGTCACCCGGTGCGAGCTGCATGTCACCGTTGTCGCGCACCTTGGCGGGGATGCGGTTGGCGAAGCGCTCCATCGACGTCGACTTCGGTACGAGGTCGTCGCCGTACCGGCGTCCCGAGCCGCCGAAGCCGGAACCACGGGCGTTCAGGGCTCGAGACCGCGTGCCTCCGCGCGAGTTCACGTCGCCCGGCGACTGCCGCCACGAGAGCAGCTCGGCAGGGATCTCCTGCAGGAAGCGGCTCGGCATCGCGACCGACACTTCGCCGAACTGGGCGCGCGTCATCGCGAGCGACAGGTACAGACGCTTGCGGGCGCGCGTGATGCCGACGTAGAAGAGGCGGCGCTCCTCCTGCGGACCCCCGGGCTCGCCGGCCGAGATCCGGTGCGGGATCAGGTCTTCTTCGACGCCGGTGACGAAGACGGCGTCGTACTCGAGGCCCTTCGCGGTGTGCAGCGTCATGAGTGAGACCACCCCCGAGGCATCCTCGAGGTCGTCGGCGTCCGACACCAGGGCGACCTCGGCGAGGAAGTCGATCAGCGTGCCGTCGGGGTTGTTGCGTGCGAACTCGCGCGTGACCGCGACCAGCTCGTCGAGGTTCTCGAGGCGCGCTTCGTCCTGCGGGTCCTTGCTCGCCCGCAGGGCGTCGCTGTAGCCGCTCTTGCTCAGCAGCAGCTGCAGTCCGTCGGCGACGGCGGTCGACGGCGCCAGCTCGCCGGTCGCGGGCAGCATGAGCTCGGAGGCCTCGGCGAGCACCGCGTCGAGCTGCACGATCGCGGCCTGGATCTTGGGTCCGACGCCGAGCGCCGAGGCGTTGGCGAGCGCGTCGCGGAACGTGATCTGCTCGTCAGCGGCGTAGCGGGCGATCGCGGTCTCGGTCACGTCGCCGATGCCGCGGCGCGGCTTGTTCAGGATGCGGCGCAACGCCATCTCATCGGCCGGGTTCGCGACCGCGATCAGGTAGGCGAGCGCGTCCTTGATCTCGGCGCGCTCGTAGAACTTCGTGCCGCCCATGATCTTGTAGGGAACGGCCGAACGGATGAAGATCTCCTCCAGCGCACGCGACTGCGAGTTGGTGCGGTAGAAGACGGCCATCTGCGCATAGTCGACGCCTGCCTTGCGCAGCACCTCGACCTCGTCGGCGACGAACTGGGCCTCGTCGTGCTGCGAGTAGCCGGTGAAGCCGACGATCTGCTCCCCCGCGCCGACGTCGGTCCACAGCTTCTTGTCCTTGCGGTCGAAGTTGTTGCTGATCACCGCGTTCGCCGCGCTCAGGATGTTCTGCGTCGACCGGTAGTTCTGCTCGAGCAGCACGACCTTGGCGCCGGGGAAGTCCTTCTCGAACTCGCTGATGTTGCGGATGTCGGCACCGCGGAACGCGTAGATCGACTGGTCCGAGTCGCCGACGACGGTGAGGGATGCCGGCGCATTCGCAGGGTCGTCCTCGGCGGGCGCGTCGAAGATCATCATTCCGCCCGCGGCCGCGAAGGGCTCGGCATCCGACCCGATGGGCTTGGTGAGCTCGCGGATCAGGGCGTACTGCGAGTGGTTGGTGTCCTGGTACTCGTCGACGAGGATGTGGCGGAACCGCCGCCGGTACACGTCGGCGACCTTCGGGAACGCACGGAACAGGTACACCGTCTGCGCGATGAGGTCGTCGAAGTCGAACGCGTTCGCGCGCTGCAGCGCGCGCTGGTAGTCGGCGAACAGGTCGACGAAGACGCGCTCGACAGGGTCGTTCATGTTGGCCGTGCGCGCGTACGACTCGGCGTCGGCGAGCTCGTTCTTCAGGCGCGAGATCTTCGACATCACCGCGGCGGGCGTCAGACCGAAGGCATCCGCTTCGTGCTCTTTGACGAGGCGCTTGATGAGCGCGCGGGAATCGCCCGAGTCGTAGATGGTGAACGAGCTGGTGAACCCGAACTGCTCGGCCTCGCGGCGCAGGATGCGCACGCACGCCGAGTGGAACGTCGAGATCCACATGCCGCGCGCCGAGTCGCCGACCAGCGCCTCGACGCGCTCGCGCATCTCACCCGCGGCCTTGTTCGTGAAGGTGATCGCGAGGATCTGGCTGGGCCACGCCTCGCGGCCGCGCAGCAGGCTCGCGATGCGGCGGGTGAGCACGCTCGTCTTGCCCGAGCCGGCTCCGGCGACGATCAGCAGCGCCGAGCCGCGGTAGGTGACGGCGTCGCGCTGCGGCGGGTTGAGACCTTCGAGCAGGTCTTCGTCGGGGCGCTCGCCGGCTGCGCGGGGCCCGGCGCCCCCGCCGACGATGAGAGTCCCCGCACTCTCTCCACGCATCGCTGACGTGCTGCGCGGAGCCTCGGAGCGCGTGGGCCCAGTGGGGTCTGTCATGGCCCGTCAAGTCTAGGCGCGCCCGCCGACCTCGACGGTTGCGGCGAGCCCGACCGCCCGCCCCTCATGCCGAGCGGACAGGAATGCACGCATGGTGCGCCGAAACGCGTGCATACCTGTCCGCTCGACTACGGGGTGGATGCCGTGCGCCGCCCGGGCAGGGCCAGCAGCGCGCCGATCGCGACCAGCAGCGCGCCGACGCCCGCCGCCACCCACGGCGTCTCGGCGGGGATCTCGAGGTAGGTCGTGAGCCCGAGGATGCGCGCGAGGCCCCACGGCAGCAGCCCGAGCTCGTCGTTCCACAGGCTGAGGGCGGGCTCGAGGCCGATCGCGCCGATGATGACGGCCGGCACCAGCAGCCCCGCCCCCACCGACGCCACCACGGCGCCGATCGCGCGCCGCGCACCGAGCTGGGTCGCCAGCGCCCACGCGGCCGCGATGAACGCCCACAGGAACAGCGCGAACGCGATCGCGATGTAGACCGTGCGCACGGTGGGCTGTGTCCAGAACGCGAACCAGTACCCGCCGGGTCCGGTGAACGCCAGCGCCACGAGCGTCACCGCGCAGCGCAGCACGATCACGCCGCCGACCGCGGCGATCACCGGCCACGGCGAATGACGCCGCAGGATGAGCCGCAGCACGACCGCGAACACCAGCCACGCGCCGAGCACGACGGCGAGGTGCGTCCACGACAGGAACGACGTCTGCACCGCCCTGGTCGCGACCAGCAGCGCCGCCGGCACGCCGAGCAGCAGCCACCGGTCGGTACGCAGCATCCCGTACGTCGCCGCCCGCGCGCGCCACGGCCGGGTCGACGCGACGATCGAGGCGGCGGCGGCGACGGCCCCGGGCCGCCGCACCAGCCGCGTGCGCGCCGCGAGCACGCCGATCACGATCCATGCCAGCGTCGGAATGAGCAGGAAGCGCGCCATCCACGACATCGTGAGGTCGCGTTCGGCGCGGTCGACGCCCTGCTGCGCGGCGGTGAGATTGAAGGCGGGGTGCGCGAGGTCGCCCTCGTAGCGCTCGAGATGCTCGGCGGCGGATGCCTCGAACGACGCCTTCGCGGCCTCCCACGCGGCGTACGCCTCGGCCGACCGGGTGTCGTGCCACCGCGCCTGCTGCAGGATCATCGTGCGGTAGTCGCCGAGCATCTGCAGCGTGTCGACCTCGTAGGCGATCGCGCCGAGCAGCGCCTCGCGGATCTGCGGCGTGTGCCACGTGGCGGCATCCGTCGCGGCGACGAGCTGCTGCATCCGCTCGGCCGCGTCTATCGCGCGCTCGCCGCCGGCGATCGCGGCATCGATGCCGCCGTTGTCGCGCACGACCATGTACATCGCATCGAGCACGGCGGAATCACCGGTGAGGATGTCCCACTCGAAGATCCACATCATGGGCGGTGGCTCGAGACCGAGCGCGAAGACCCGCTGGTCGGCGAACTGCTCGAGGTAGAGCCCCTGTGCGATCGCCTCGCGCGAGGAGCCCATCGCGTCGACGATCGCGGCGACGGTCGCGGGGTCGTCCGAGAACCACTCGCGCGCCCAGTCGGCGGTCACCTGCGCGGGGTCCGCCGCCGGGTCGACCGAGAGCGCCGCGGCGACCTGGGTGTTGAGCTCGTACAGCTGCCAGAAACCGGCCTTCAAGTACAGGGTCATGGGCCCGGCGCGCCACGGCCCGCCGTCCTGCGTCCACACCCACGCGCCTTCGATCAGCGGGTTCGCGGCGAGCAGACGCTGCAGCGCCCACTGGTACTCGGCGCCGAGGTCGTTGGGGAACGCGCCGTAGTTCTCGAACTCGCGTCGCGACTGGAACTCGACGATGCGCCGCTGCGTGCCCTGCTCGAGGGTGTCGTTGAGGGGCAGCCAGGTGTAATAGTCGCCGAGCGTGTACTTGGTCGAGACGATCAGCGCGGGCGAGTCGATGCCCCCGAGCACGGCCTGGTACGACTCGACGTTCGTGTGCATGTCGCCGACGGCGCCGACGCCCACCGACCACGTGCGGAAGATCACCTCTCGATCGGATGCCTCCGCCTGTCCCGTGAACGCCTCGAGCATGGCGCGCACGCCGTCGACGGTGGTGACCGCGAGCGCCGAGTACACATCCCACCCGGCGACGTCGTACACGTCACCGGCTTCGCCGATGCGGATGAGCACGCCGTCGAGCACGGGCTCCGCGGCGTACAGCTCGTCGAGACCCGCCGTGTAGGTCTGCCAGAACTCGGGGTCCTCGGTGTCGAGCGAGCCGAACTCGGCCTCGAGGTGCTGATGCAGCGGAATCGTGAGCGCCAGCATGTCGGTGCGCAGGAACACCTTCACCCCGAGCTCGTCGGCGCGCTCCCACATCGGCGCGAACGCCTCGCGGAGGGCGATCGCCTTGTCTCGGTGGTCGTCGTCCTCGGCGTAGACGGGCCCGCCGGGGGCGTCGTCGAAGGTGACGTATTCGACGAACCCGGGGAACGCCACCGCGGTGAAGCCGTTGGCGAGCGAGTGCCTCAGGAACTCCTCGAAGTCGTCGTAGGCGGCTTCCAGTGCGCGCTCGTCGACGTAGGGCGCCTCGGGCAGGATGACGTCGGCGAAGGCGCGCGACGCGTGCGAGTAGTCGGTGCCCGCCTCGTAGACCGCCGGGTCGGGCGTCACGGCGACGGCGCCGAGATCGGTCATACGCAGCGCCAGAGCCGATGCCTCGTGCGCGCCGAGCAGCTCGTCGATCGACCGCGCGGCCCGGATCTGCCGCGCGAGGTCGTACAGGCCGCGCGTCGCGCCCGCCTCGGTCGCCGCCTCGAGGCGCAGGTCTGCGGAGGTGCCGGTCAGTCGGTAGGCGTCGCCGTCGGCGCCCGAGCCGGTGATCTCGACGGTGAGCGCGGCGTCGCCGTCGGTTCCGGATGCCGCCGACGTGGCATCGGCCACGGCGTCGAGGGCGACCTCGATGGCGGGCGAGTCGGGGGCGGTGACCTCGGTGAACGCCGGCGGCAGGACCGGCTCGCCGATCTCGGGCGCGACGACCGGAGCGGACTGCATCGGGTCGGCGGGGGAACATCGCATGCCCAGCGCGTCTTCAACGACGACGCCGACGCCCGCTCCGATCCCCAGCAGCAGGAGGGCCGTGACGACAGCGGCGATTCCCCGCCGTGTCACCTTCGCCATGGACATACGCTACCGGCCGCGCGGCGGTGCTCCCGACCACGCGGACCCCGCCCCTGTGCGCTCGCGCGGACAGGGACGTGAGCCCGCCGGTGCCTCAGCTGCTCTTGCGCATCGCGCGGATGCCGGCCCACAGGCCGAGGGCGGCCAGCACGAGCGCAGCGACCCAGCCCCACAGCACCTCGACGGCGCCGAGGTCACCGGCCAGCAGCGCCCGCTCGGCCTGCACGACCCAGTTCACGGGGTTGACGGTCGAGACCGCCTGCATCCAGGCCGGCCCCTGGTTCAGCGGCAGCAGCATCCCCGACAGGATCAGCAGCGGGAAGATCAGGGTCTGCTGCACGCCCCAGAACAGCCATTCGCGGTCTTTGGTCTTCAGCGCGAGCGTGTACGAGAGCGAGCCGAGCCCGACGCCGAACACGGCGAGCAGCGCGAGGCCGATCACGAGCCCGGGGACGTTGATCGTGAACCCGAACGGCCACGCGATCAGCACGATGATGCACGCCTGCACCACGATCGGCGCGATCTCCTTGAGCGCACGGCCGACCAGCAGCGACGATCGCGCGAGCGGGGCGACCAGGGTGCGTTCGTGCGAGCCGGTCATCATCTCGTATTGCAGGTTCGATCCGGTCGCACCGGTGCCGAACAGCACGATCATCACGAGCACGCCCGGCACGAACCACTGCAGGGTCTCGCCCACCGGCGCGCCCGACGAGCCCACGAGCAGCGGCGCGAACAGCCCGAGGAACACCAGCGGCTGCACCAGCGAGAAGATCAGCGTGAACGGGTCGCGCACGACGGGCTTGAGTTCGCGGGTCAGCACGTTCCACGTGTCGCGCCCGGCGGTCGGGCGCACAGCGGTGTCGCGGGTTTCGGTCATCGGTTCACTCCTGTCGTCTCGGTCTCGGCGCCGTCGGTGACGGATGCCTCTTGCGGCATGTCCTCGCTCGGCTGCTCGTCGCCCGCCCCCTCGGCCGCCTGATCGGCGTCGCGCAGGCTGCGCCCGGTGAGCGCGAGGAACACGTCGTCGAGCGTCGGCGGCACGCCTGTGGCGGTGCGCACCCGGATGCCGGCGGCATCCAGCGCCCGCACCGCGTCGGGCAGCAGCGCGTCGCCGTCGGGCGCGGTCACGGTGACGGATGCCTCGCCGGCGCGCGTCACCTCGCGGTCGGTCAAGCCGCCGACCACCGCGAGCGCCCGCTCTGCGTCGGACGCCGAGCCGAAGCCGAACGTGACGACGTCTCCGGCCAGCTCGGCCTTCAACCGGGAAGCGGTGTCGTCGGCGATCACGCGGCCCTGATCCATCACCATGACCCGCTCGGCGTAGCGGTCGGCCTCTTCGAGGTAGTGCGTGGTGAGGAAGACCGTCGTGCCGTGCTCGCGGCGCAGGTCGAGGATGTGCTGCCACAGGTTCGCACGGCTCTGCGGGTCGAGCCCGGTCGACGGCTCGTCGAGGAACAGCAGAGGCGGGGCGTGCATGAGTCCGAGTGCGATGTCGAGCCGACGCTTCTGCCCGCCCGACAGCTGCTGCACCGAACGGGTCGCGAAGCCGGCGAGGTCGAGGGATTCGATGAGCTCGTCGGCGCGAGCACGGGCGGCGGCCTTCGTCATCCCGTAGAAGGCTCCCTGCGCGAGCAGCTCGTCTCGCGCGCGCTGCGAGAAGCTGCCGCTGGTGAGCTGCCCGACGTAGCCGATGCGCGATCGCACCTCGGCGGGCTCCTTCAGGATGTCGTGCCCGACCACCCGGGCCGTGCCCGAGGTCGGCGGGATGAGGGTGGTGAGCATGCGCAGGCTCGTCGATTTGCCCGCGCCGTTGGGTCCCAGGAACGCGACGAGCTCGCCGCGCGCGACCTGGAAGGTGAGATCGGTGACCGCCTCGACGGTCTTCTTCTTGACGGTGAAGCGCTTGGTGAGACCGTGCGCTTCGATGATCGGTTCCATCGGCATGCAGCCAGGCTAGGAGGCATCGCGGTCAGATCCTGTCCGCGATCTCGGCGAGAGTGTGATCATGCCGGACACCACCACCCGAGCCCTCTCGCTGCTCAACCTGCTACAGGCCCACCGACATTGGTCGGGCGCCGAGCTCGCAGCCCGCCTGAGCGTGACCGAGCGCACGGTACGCCGCGACGTCGAGCGCCTGCGCGAGCTCGGCTACCGGATCGAGTCGTCGCCGGGTGCGGCGGGCGGCTACCGCCTCGAGGCCGGCAGCGCGGTGCCGCCCCTGCTGCTCACCGACGAAGAGGCGGTCGCGATGGCGATCGGCCTGCGGCTCGCGGCATCCCAACGTCTGGTGACCGGCCCCGAGACCACGATCACCGCGCTCGCGAAGCTCGAGCAGGTGCTGCCGGCGCCGCTGCGTCGGCGGGTGAACGCGCTCGCCGAGACCGTGCAGCCGGCGGGGCTCAACGCGGGCGCAGCCGTATCGACCGAGGTGCTCGGCGAACTGGCGCTGGCCTGCCGTGACCACGAGCGCATCCGCTTCGCGTACACCTCCGCGACAGGCCAGACCACGCGGCGCCGGGTCGAACCGCACGCGCTCTCGCCCGCCGACCGGCACTGGTACCTGCTGTGCTGGGATCTCGACAAGGACGACTGGCGCACCTTCCGCGTCGACCGGCTCGCCGACGTCGAACACACGCGCGTCCTGTTCGAGCCGCGCCCGCTCACGTCCGACGAGATCGAGGAGTTCATCCTGGTCGCCCGCTCGTGGGTGCGCCAGCCGGTCGAGGCCGATGCCGTCATGGCGCTGCCGCTCGACCGGATGCAGGCCCTCTTCGGCCAGTGGGCGCAGGGCGCCACCGCCGAAGACGACGGGCATACGCGCTGGCCGGTGGGCGGGGCCGACTTCCGCGAGACGATGTACGGCCTGTCGTGGATCCCCGAGGGTGTCGCGTACACGACCGACCTCGCCGAGCCCGCGCGGTCCGAGCTGCGCGAGTGCGTCGAGCGGATGCTGCGCGCCCTGGACGCCGCTCCCCCGGCGCCGCGGCGCGCCGAGTCGTGTCCGCCCCTGTGAGTCGCCCCTGCTCACGGCGCAGACGCGTCGAACGGGCGTACGCTGGAAGTGGATGGCCGAGACCCCGTCGTCCGGCGCGACACGCTTCGTGCGCGCTGTCGATGACAGGAGGTCTCGAGATGACCGTCATTCCTTCCGGGCAGATCCGGTCGACGGTTCGCTCGACGACGCCCAAGACGCCCAACAGGTACACCGAGCTGTCGCGGCAGGTCATGGCGAGCGGGCTCATGCGCCGCCGGTACGGCTACTACTGGGCGAAGCTGATCGCCGCGCCGCTGGTGATCGCGGCGCTTCTGGCCGCCTTCGTCGTCGTCGGTGATTCGTGGTGGCAGCTGGTGACCGCCGCGGTGCTCGCCGTGGTGCTGACGCAGGTCGCGATGCTCGGCCACGATGCCGCGCATCGGCAGATCTTCCGCTCGGGACGGTGGAACGACTGGACCACCCTCGTGATCGGCAATCTGCTCGTCGGGATGAGCTACGGCTGGTGGCAGCACAAGCACACGCGACACCACGCCAATCCGAACAAGATCGGCAGCGACCCCGACATCGACCTGCCCGTGATCGCCTTCACACCCGAACAGGCTGATCGTCGGCGCGCCGGCCGCAGCGGTCCGCTGCGGTGGCTCATCGCCCATCAGGGTGTGCTGTTCTTCCCCATCCTGCTGCTCGAGGGCCTGTCGTTGCACGCGTCGAGCGTACGGCGGGTGTTCTCGCGCGAGCCGCTGCGGCGGCGTCCGGTCGAGATCGTGTTCCTCTCGGTCAGGATCGTCGGCTACCTCGCGTTCGTGTTCCTCGTGCTCTCACCCGGAATCGCCTTCGCGTTCCTCGGGGTGCAGCTCGGGCTGTTCGGTGTGTACATGGGCATGGCGTTCGCGCCGAATCACAAGGGGATGCCGCTCGTGCCGGCCGATGTGAAGGTCGACTTCCTCCGCCGTCAGGTGTTGATGAGCCGGAACATCCGGGGCAGCCGGCTGCTGGACACCGCCATGGGCGGGCTCAACTATCAGATCGAGCATCATCTGTTCCCGTCGATGCCGCGCCCGCACCTGCGCGAGGCATCCGGGATGATCTCGGCGTTCTGCCGCGAGCACGGGGTGGCCTATACCGAGACGGGGCTGTGGCAGTCGTACGGGATCGTGGTGCGCTACATCAACAGGGTCGGCCTGGGCGAGCGGGATCCGTTCGAGTGTCCGCTCCTCGTTCAGCGGGCAACCGTGTAGCACAGGCTTCGGCGTCCGCGGCGGCAGGGGTCACAGCTCGAGGCGGCCCGAGATGATGTCGGCCGCGACGTCGCTGATGCGCGTCTCGGTCGACCGCGCGCGCGTGCGGATGCGGGTGAAGGCCTCGTCCATGTCGATGTTCGAACGCTGCGCGAGATAGCCCTTCGCCTGTTCGATCACCACCCGGCTGTCGAGCGCGCGCTGCAGCTGAGCCTGGGCGAGTTCGGCCTCCTCGACCGAGCGCTGCTGCAGGATGCTGATGGTGGCGATGTCGGCGAGCGCCTGCGCCGCCGCGGCATCGGCCGCGTTGAGCGCCCCGGGTTCGTCGCGCAGCAGGTTCAGCGAGCCGAGCGTCGAGTCGCGCAGCCGCAGCGGGATCGCGTGGATCGACGAGAATCCCGATGCCCGGGCATCCGCGGCGAACGCCGGCCAGCGGTCGGCGATCTGGTCGATGTCGTCCACCGACACGACCTCGCCGGTCATCGCCGCTTCGACGCAGGGTCCGGCACCGACCCTCAGCTGCATGAGTTCGACCAGTTCGCTGCGCTCACTCGTCGAGACGATCACCTCGAGCTGACGGGTGGGGCTCAGCAGCAGGATCCCCGCCGCGGAGGCGTCGAACAGCACGATGCACTCGTCGACGAGCCGCTGGAGCACATCGACGACGTCGAAGTCGTCGACCAGTGAATCCGCGAGGGCCACGAAGGTCCCCAGCAGCTGATGTTCGCGGGAGGGCGCCATCATGCCGTCATCCTAGAGCCTCGCGTCGAGCCGTCGGGCGACGACGTCGGCGGCCACCTCGCGCACCGGCCGGCCCGATGCGTAGGCGTGGCCGCGCAGCAGAAGGAGCGCCTCATCGACGCCGATCCCGTTCCCGGCGGCGACCATTCCGGTGGCCTGGTGCACCTCGCGACGCGAGTATCGTCCCTCGTCCACCGCGCCGTCGGCGTCGTCGAGATCCCGCAGCGCCCGGCGCAGCAGGGTGCCCGAGACGAGCGACGCCAGCCTGCTGAGCCCCGCGGTGTCGGAGTCGGACAGTTCCCGCGCGGCCGGCGAGTACAGCGCGACGGATCCGATGCCGAGCGGTCCGACGAACAGGGGGAAGGCGTGCAGCGACCCCAGGTCGAGCTCTCGCAGGGCCTCCCACGCCGTCGGCCAGTGTGCCCCGTCGCCGACCTGCAGATCGGCGACGGCGACCGGCTGTCGGGTGCGCAGGGCCTCCCACGACGGGCCCTCTCCCAGATCGATCTGGATCTCGTCGATGCGCGCACCGAGCGTCGTGCTGGCGCAGACGGTCTGCGACCCCATCGGCGATCCGAGGGTGGAGATCACCGCCCCCGCCATCGCGACGGCGGCCCGCACCGGTGAGCACAGGTCGTCGCTTCCGCCGTGGACAAGCGCGGCAGCGGCGATCGAGAAGGCATCCCGGGGCGGATCACCACCGGCTGTCGTCCGCATCGGTCCCCCGCCGTTCACATCGGAATGGAGGGGCGCTGGGTCCGGGTGCCCTCAGCGCGAGCGTACACCCGGGGCGCGTCGACGGATCCTGCGTGAGCGGGATGCCGCTGCCCGTGCGCCGTGAGCGCCGGTCACCGCCGAACACCGGCTCGTCGACACTCCGGGGATTCAGCCCAGTCGCTCGCGGGCGAACTCCCCGAACTCCGCGAGCGCGGCGCGCGCAGACGGCAGCACGGCGCTCCACAGCGGGAACGCGTGGATCATGTGCGGGTAGACGTGCAGACGCACGTCGGCCTCGGCGACGGCAGCGGCGCGCACGAATCGCACCGAGTCGTCGAGCAGCGTCTCGTCGGAGCCGACCTGCACGAGCGTCGGCGGCAGGCCGGTGAGATCCGCGAACAGCGGCGACACCCGGGGATCGTCGCGCGCGATGTCGGCGGGCACGTACGCGGCCGCCAGCTCTTCGAGGTAGGCGCGGTGCAGCAGCGGATCGATCGCATCGTTGTCGTCCATCGATGCCCCCGACAGCGTCAGGTCGGTCCACGGCGAGGCGAGCCACAGCGCCGCAGGCTCGGGGCGACCCGCGCGGTGCAGCTCACGCCACAGCTCGAGCGACAGGTTCCCGCCTGCACTGTCGCCGCCTACGACGACCTGGTCGGCCGCGAACCCCTGGGACTCGAGCCAGTCCCACGCGGCCCGTGCGTCTTCGAGCGCCGCCGGGTACGGATGCTCGGGTGCCAGCCGATACTCGAGCGCCAGAGTCCGGATGCCGGCGGCACGGCCGGCCTCGGTGGCCATCGTGCGATGGCTGGCGATCGACCCCGAGCAGTAGCCGCCGCCGTGCAGGAACAGCAGCACCTGCGACGTGTCCGCGCCGGGCGCCCGCGACCACTCGGCGGGAACACCGCCGGTATCCACGGCCTCGACGGCGATGTCGTCGGCCACCGGCCAGGCGCCGCCGACCTCGACGATCCGTGCCCGCCGCTCGGCCCAGCCCACCGGACGCGGCTTCGACCCCAGCAGCCGGCGGACGATCTGGATGTCCGCAGACGCGCTCACGCCGCCAGAGTAGCGCGCCCGCGTGGTTTCGGCCCTGGTGGTCGCATGCCCGGTTCGCATCCGGTCGGAATCACCGCTTCGTGGGCCGGATGCGGCATCCTCGGCACGATTTCCCGGCTACGGGTCCTTTCTCCGGTCGTGGGCACGTGGGGCGATGTGCTCGCAGGCTACGCGGGCCCCGACACGACGACGCAGCGCCCGGGCGCATCAGCTCCCGCGCCGAGGCGGTCGATTGCCGTGTCCGGCAGGCCTCCGCCACACTGTCCTCGTGGATCCAGGTGCTCAGCATCCTCGGCCGCCGGCGCAGCGCGCACGTCCGCACCGGCGAGGAGTGACGGATGCCTGACGCCGACGCCGCGCCCGAGGTGCCGCTGCTGGCGACGAAGCTGCATCCGCCGCGGCGCCGCTCCGGTACGGTCCCGCGCCCACGACTCATCGAGCGACTCGACGCGCGACCCGACGCGCGCCTGGTGCTCGTCACCGCGCCCCCCGGATTCGGCAAGACGACCGCCGTCGCCGAGTGGCTCGACGCGCAGCATCCGGCATCCACTGTCGCGTGGGTCTCGCTCGACGACCGCGACGACGTGCCGCGCACGTTCTGGCGGTATGTGCTGGCAGCGCTCGCCGCGACGACCGCCCTCCCCCGGGCCGGCGCGGCGATCGCGCGCACGGACACGCCGATCGAGGACGTGCTGACCGTGCTGTGCAACGAAATAGCGGCTGCCCCGCGGCCGACCGTGCTCGTGCTCGACGATTTCCACGTGGTCGACGAGCGCAGCATCCTGGCGGGCATCGCGTTCCTGATCGACAGCGCGCCCCCGAACCTGCGGGTCGTCATCGCGAGCCGTTCCGACCCGGCGCTTCCCCTCGCCCGGCTGCGCGTCGCCGGCGACCTCGTCGAACTGCGCGCGGCCGATCTGCGGTTCGACCGCGATGAGGCCGCCGCGTACCTCGACGCCGAGACGGGCACGGCGCTCACCGACGCCGACGCCGGGGCCCTCTGGCAGCGCACCGAGGGGTGGATCGCCGCGATCCAGCTCGCCGCGATCTCGTTGCGCGGCCGCGACGACCCGACGGCGTTCGTCGCCGCCTTCGCGGGAGACGACCGGTATGTCGTCGACTACCTGGTCGAAGAGGTGCTGCGCGGCCAGCCCGAGGATCTGCGCACCGTGCTGCTCGAGACGTCGATCCTGTCGCGCTTCACCGCCGATCTCGTGCAGGCGGTCACCGGCATCGCCGACGGCGGAGCGGTGCTCGCGCGCCTGGATCGCGCGAACCTCTTCCTGGTGCCGCTCGACGACCAGCGGCGCTGGTACCGCTATCACCACCTGTTCGGCCAGATGCTGCGGGCGCGACTCGGTGTCGAGCAGCCCGAGCACCTCAGCGAGTTGCACACACGGGCGAGCGACTGGTTCGCGCACGCCGGATTCGCCGATGACGCGATTGCGCACGCCCTCGAGGCGGGGCTCACCGACCGCGCGGCCGCTCTTGTCCTCGCCGAGACACCGATCCTCAAGCGGCGACGTGACGAGGCGGTCCTGCTGCGCTGGCTCGAGCAGCTGCCCGCGCAGACCGTGAGAGCGGATGCCGCGCTCAGCCTCGAACTGGCCGGCGCCCGTCTCGCAGCGGGGCGCACCGACGGCGTCGACGAGCTGCTCGCGATCGCGGCGGCCGGTGCTCCCGCTGACGAGGTGCGGCGGATCGAAGGCGGCGTCGCCCTTTACCGAGCCGCGCGGGCGCTGACCGAACGCGACCTCGCTCGGGTCGAATCCCACGCGCGCCGCGCCGCTGCGAGCGCGGTCGACGACGACCTGCTGCGGGGCTCGGCGACCGGACTCCTCGCGCTCGCCGAGTGGAACCGCGGCGACCTCGCCGCCGCGACCACGTCCTGGACCTCCGCCATCGCCGACCTGCGCCGCGCGGGCCACGACGCCGACGCCCGCGGCGGAGCCATCGCCCTCACCGATCTGCTGGTCGCACAGGGGCGTCTCGGCGAAGCATCCACCGTCGCGCACGACGAGGGCCGCGCCGCGCTCGCGACCGATCCGCCCGGGCGGGGCGCCGCCGACATGCTCGTCGCGCTCACCTCGGTGCACCTCGAGCGCCACGAACCGGATGCCGCCCGGCGGCGCCTCGACGAGGCATCCGCCCTCGGGCCCGGCAACGGCCTGCCGCAGAACGCGCACCGGCTGCTCGTCGCGCGGGCGCGCCTGCATGCGGCCGAGCACGACCTCGACGCCGCACTCGAGCGGTGGGATGCCGCCGAGGCGGCCTTCACCGCCGACTTCTTCCCCGACCACCACCCGATCGCCGCGCAGCGGGCCCGGGCGCTCGTGCTCGCGGGACGGGTGCGGGATGCCGCCGACTGGGCCCGCGGCCGCGGCCTCACCGCCGACGCGGCCGACCTCGACTACCTCCACGAGTACGAGCACCTCGTGCTCGCCCGCATCCAGCTGGCCGAAGCCGACGCCGCCCGCGCCACCGGTGCAGCCGACGCTCCCGACGCCGTCGCGCACACCACACAGCTGCTCGAGCGCATCCGGGCTGACGCCGACACCGGCGGGCGCACCGGCACCGCGATCGAGGTGCGCATCCTGCTTGCCCGCGCCGCGCTGCTCGCCGGGCGCAGCGACGATGCCCTGACCGCGCTTCGCGAAGCCGTCGACGCCGCCGAACCCGGAGGGTTCGTGCAGGTCTTCGCCGACGAGGGCGCCACCCTCGCCAGGCCGCTCTCGGCGCTGGCCAAGCGGCAGCCCGGACGCGCGTTCCTGCGGCTGCTCGCCGACGCGGTCACAACCGCGCCCTCGGCCGCGGGCGGCGATGCCCTCGCGTCACCCCTGAGCGACCGCGAGCGCGACGTGCTGCGGCTGCTGCGCTCCGACCTCGGCGGCCCCGAGATCGCCCGGCACCTGTCGGTGTCGCTGAACACGGTCCGCAGCCACACCAAGAGCATCTACGCGAAGCTCGGCGTCACCTCGCGCCGCGCAGCCGTGACACGGGCCACCGAACTGGGGCTGCTCGCGCCGTGATTCACCACATGTGGTGATGTGCGCTCACCACACCGGTTTCTACCGTGCCGGTGTGAGATCAGCCGACGAACCCGCCACCCGGTACGCCATCCGCGTCGCCGCACGCCTCGACGACCACTGGGCGGAGTGGCTCGGCGGCCTGACCCTCACCGCCGAGAGCGGGGGAACCACGCTGCTGGTCGGCGCCCTTCCCGATCAGGCTGCCCTCCACGGCGTCCTGAGCCGACTCCGAGACAGCGGCATCCCGCTGATCTCGGTGACCACCGAAGACACAAGGAGCACATCATGACCCTCACCGCCCGCACCGGGGCATCCGTCACCCCGGGCACCACGCCGCGCCGCATCGCGGCCCTCGCCGGCGCGCTGTACCTCGTCACGTTCGTCAGTTCGATCCCGGCGTACGTGCTGATCCTGCCGATCCTCACCGATCCGAGCTACATCGTCAGCGGCGGCGCCGACGGCCAGGTGCTGTACGGCAGCGTGCTCGACCTGGTGAACGCACTGGCCTGCATCGGCACGGCCGTCGCGCTGTTCCCGCTGCTGCGGCACGTGCACGCATCCGCTGCGCTCGGGTTCGTCACGACGCGCCTGTTCGAGGCCGCGATCATCATCGTCGGCGTCTTGTCGCTGTTCACCGTCGTCTCGATGCGTCAGCCGGATGCCACAGGTGCCGAAGCCGAGACCCTCACCCTCATCGGAACCGCCCTGGTGACCCTGCGTGACTGGACGTTCGTGTTCGGCCCCGGCCTGATGCCCGCCTTCAACGCGCTGCTGCTCGGATTCCTGCTCTACCGCTCACGCCTGGTGCCCCGCATCATCCCGCTCGTGGGCCTGATCGGCGCCCCGCTGCTCGCCTCGTCGACCGTCGGCATCATGCTCGGCATCAACCACGAGGGCTCGATCTGGCAGACGGTCGCGACCGTGCCGATCTTCCTGTGGGAGCTGTCGGTCGGCCTGTGGATGCTGGTCAAGGGCTTCGACCGCCGCGCTGTGGCGGCGATCACCGAGAGCGCGGCGTGACCACACTCTCACGCACGCTCGTGACCGAGCGGCTGACGCTGCGACCGGGTACGGCGGCCGACGCCGACACCACCTGGGGCTATCGCCGGCTCGACTCGGTCAACGAGTGGCTCAGCGGCCCGCCCGCCGACCTCGACGGGTACCGCGAGACGTTCCGCGAGCCGACCCGGCTGGCCGAGACCGTCGTCGTCGAGCTCCTCCCCGAGCTCGGCGGCGGCCTCGTCGGCGACCTCATGCTGCGGGTCGGCGACGCGTGGGCGCAGACCCTGGTCGTCGAGCAGGCTCGAGGCCGCCAGGTCGAGCTCGGCTGGGCGCTCGATCCCGCCCACACCGGGCACGGATACGCCAGCGAGGCGGTGGCCGCGCTCATCGACTACTGCTTCGACGAGCTGGCCGTGCACCGGATCGTCGCCGAGTGCTTCCTCGCCAACGAGAGCTCGTGGCGGCTGATGGAACGGGTCGGGATGCGGCGCGAATCGCACACCCGCGACGACGCCCTGCACCGCTCGGGCCGCTGGCTCGACTCGGTCGGCTACGCCGTGCTGCGCCGTGAGCATCGCGCGCGGTGAGCGGCCGGTCCACACACAGCGGGCTCCCCCTGTGGCGGCAATCTTTTCCCACACGCCACTCCCGAACTCGGGACCTGTGTCCCGTGACACCGGGACACCTGTGCTGAGACGATGTGCGGATGACCCGAGTCGCCGCGAGCGCGGCACCCCGCGTCGCCACGAGCCGCGCTGCGACGATCGTCGCGATCACGGTCTCGGCCATCGCCGCCGTGGGTGCACTCGCCCTCGATCTGGCGGTGCTGCCGACGCACCCCGATCCGCCGGTGTCGTCGGGATGGTCGGGGGTGCTGCCGGGCGTCGCGATGCTGATCCCCGGATGCCTTCTGCTGTGGCGGCTGCCGTGGCATCCGATCGCCCTCGTGCTGACCGTGTTCGGCACGTTCTGGGTCGTCGACGGGCTCGCCGCGGCATCCGTGAACTACGCGTGGTTCCACGACCGAGACGCGTGGTGGGCGGTGCCGGCGTTCTGGTTCTTCAGCCGCTTCGGGTCGGTGCTGATCCTGCCGATCGTGCTGCTTCTGCTGCTGTTCCCCGACGGGCGGCTGCGCGGGGGCGTCTGGCGGTGGGTGTCGATCGTCGCGATCGCGCTCGGCCTCGTCATGCCGTTCGCGTTCCTGTTCGCGCCGAGCGCGGCGTTGAGCCTCGACAACGACGAGCGCACCGACCTCATGGGCGCGTTCGAACCGGGACTGGCGACGCTGCCGCTCCCCCTCGACGTGTGGGTCGGGCTGCTGCGTGCCGGCATCCCGTGTCTCGGGCTCGCCCTGCTGTTGGCCCTCGTCGTCTGCGTCAGCCGCCGTTTCGGCGCGTCGCCCGTCGAGCGGGCGCAGCTGCGCTGGCTGGTGTGGTCGGGGCTCATCTTCACCGCGACGCTGCTGTTCGTCTTCCCCGTCGTGCCGACGGCGGTGGTCGACCTGCTGCTCGCGCTCACGATCGGGCTGGTCAGCGCGTCGATCGTCATCGCCGTCACCCGCTACCGGCTGTACGCGATCGACCGGCTGCTGTCGTGGACGCTCGTGTACGCGCTGCTGATCGCCGGCATCGTGCTCGTCGACGTGCTCATCATCGTCGCCGTCGGCAGCGCGATCGACGACCGGGTCGCGATGCTGCTCGCCGTCGTCGCGGTCACGGTCGCCTACGCCCCGGTGCGCGGCAAGCTGTTCGCCGTCGCGAGTCGCCTCGTCAGCGGGCGCCGCGGCGACCCGTACGCGGTGGTGTCGTCACTCGGCGACCGTCTCGACCGCGCACCCGACGCGCAGGCGCAGCTCGACGAGGTCGCCGCCGCGATCGCCGAGGCGTTCGGTTCGCGCAGCGTGCGCGTCGAGCTCGACCGGCCGAGCGGCGAGCCCATGGTCGCCGTGCACGGCACTCCGATGTCGGATGCCGCAGAGGTGCCGATCGACCACAGCGGCGAGGTCATCGGCCGCATCTTCATCGAGGCCGGGCGGCGACCGCTCGTGTCGACGCGCGACCAGCGGCTGCTGAGCGATCTGGTGCGGCTGGCCGCGGCATCCCTGCGCAGCGCCGAGCTGGGGCGCGAGCTGCAGGCGATCCGCGAGCGCCTCGTGCTCGCGCGCGAAGAGGAGCGGTCGCGCCTGCGCCGCGAGCTGCACGACGGACTCGGCCCGCTGCTGGCCGGAGTGAAGCTGCGGCTCGAGACCGCGCGCAACCTCGCCGAGCGCGACCCCGCCCGCTCGCTCGCCCTCGTCGACGCGGCGATCGCCGACCAGTCCGAGGTGATCGACGAGATCCGCCGCATCGTGCACGACCTGCGCCCGCCCGCCCTCGACGACCTCGGACTGCGCGGCGCGCTCGAGCAGCAGGCCGCGCGGCTGACCGGCGGCGGACTCACCGTCACTGTCACGGCCGAGGTGCCGCCCGACCTGCCACCCGCCGTCGAGGTCGCCGCCTTTCGCATCGCGTCGGAGGCACTCACCAACGCGCACCGCCACTCCGGCGCACGCCGCGTCGCCGTCGACGTCGGCTGCGACGAGCGGATGCTGCGCCTCGAGGTGCGCGACGACGGCACCGGGGTCGACCCCGCCGCCACGCCTGGCGTCGGGCTGCGCTCGCAGCGTGAGCGGGCCGCCGAACTCGGCGGCACCCTCGAGGTCGTGGCGGCCGAGGGCGGTGGCACCATCGTGCGGGCCGCGTTGCCGTTCGCCCGCACCCCGTCTGCAGAAAGCCGTGAAGGCCGCGAAGCCGAGGAGGTCGCCGTCGATGTCGGATGAACCGATCCGGGTGGTGCTCGTCGACGACCACCCCGTCTACCGCGACGGCCTGTCGATGCTGCTGGATTCCATGGACGGCGTCGAGGTCGTCGCGACCGCCGCCGACGGCGCCGAGGCGATCGAGGTCGTCGAGGGGGCCGATGCCGAGGTCGTCGTGATGGACGTGCAGATGCCGCGACTCGACGGCCTCGCCGCCACGCGCGAGCTCGTGGCGCGGCATCCGCATCTCGCCGTCGTGATCCTGACGATGTCGGAGGACGACGAGACCGTCTTCGCCGCGATGCGCGCCGGAGCCCGCGGATACCTCGTGAAGGGCGCGAGCCAGCACCAGATCCGGGCGGCGATCACCGCTGTCGCGGGGGGCGAGCTGGTCTTCGGCGCGGCGATCGCGCGTCGGGTGGCCGAGTTCTTCGCCGCCGGGCCGGCGACCGCGCCCGCCGCCGAGGTGTTCCCGCAGCTGACGGCTCGCGAGCGCGAGATCCTCGATCTGCTGGCCGCCGGAAGGCCGAACCCGCAGATCGCGCAGGCGCTGTTCCTGTCGCCCAAGACGGTGCGCAACAACGTGTCGAACATCTTCGCCAAGCTGCAGGTCGCCGACCGCGCCGAGGCGATCGTGCGCGCCCGCGACGCCGGGCTCGGGCGGGCCTGAGAGTCCCGAGGCCGGACGGGACGCACGACGGGACAACCACGGGACTCCGCTCCCTGGGGGCCCGGGTCGCCCGGCCGGGAATCTGGGATCACCAACCCAGACCGCCCCGAAAGGCACTCTCATGGATCTCTTCGTTCCCACCGCCGCCGTGGCCGAGGCCGCCGAGAACGCGTCCGCGCGTTCGTCGCGCACGCTCGACCTCGGCCCGGTCCGCCCCAACCGCCTGCAGCGCATCGGCGGCGTCGCGCTTCTCGCGGCCCCGCTGCTGTTCACCGGCGGAATGCTCACCTCGCCCGAGCAGACGTCGCCCGGCGACGCCGGCTACATCGAGTCGCTCGCCGCCGACCCGGCGCTGAGCCTCGTCTCCGCCAACCTGCTGCACTACGGCTGGGTCGCCCTCGCGTTCGGCGCGATCGCGACGCTCGGCCTGCTGCGCGGCACGCGCGGCCGGGTGTTCCTGCCGATCGCCGCGATGATCCTCGCGTTCGGCGCCGTGCAGATGTCGGGTCTGCTGCTGTCGGACTGGTTCCTCGTGAGCGCCGGCAACACGCTCACGATCGACCAGGCGGTGGCGATGGATGCCGCGGCCAAAGAGTGGTCGGTCGCGATCTGGCAGTACTCCGGCATGGTCGGCGGCATCCTGGGCATCGGGCTCGTCTCGCTCGCCCTGGCTCGCGCGAAGGCCATCTCGTGGTGGATCGCCCCGTTGGGCTTCCTGCCCTGGATCGTGCCGGCCTTCGGCCTCGGCCCCGTCGGCGCTCTGCTCGGCCTCGTCTGCTACGCCCCGCTCCTCGTGGCGGGGGTGCGGCTGGTGTCGTCTCGCTGAGCGGATGCTTGGAGCCGCTGTGCGGCCCCGCGACTTCGGTCGCGGGGCCGCTTCCGCGTTGGCTCGCCGGTGACCTTCTGGTGATCGAGTAGGTCGCGCAGCCCCCTGCGCGCGATCGAGTAGGTCGCCCAGCGACCCCTACGGGTGATCGAGTAGCTCGCGACGCGACCCCCTCGCGGGCGATCGAGTAGGTCGCGAAGCGACCGTATCGAGATCCCCCACGCCGTCACACGCCGTCTCACAGCGACTCCGTCGGTCACGCACGGCGTGTCCGTCGGAGGGTCGGGTTAGCGTGTTCTCATCGCGGCGATCCGGGCGGTCCCGGGCTCCGGCTCATATCCGGCAGCGTTGCGGGTTCGACTCCCGCCGTCGCGTCCACCTCGCCTCAGCCCTGGCCGTTCCCATCGACGTCACCCCGGAGTCGCGGAAGCAGACGCACCAGGTGCCCGCCGTCGGTGTGCTCGATCTCGGCGAGATCGGAGTGATCCTCCACGAAGCCCGAGAACCGCGCGTCAGCGGGACGCGGCCGGGCTCCGCGACGATGTCGTCGCCTTCGGGTTCCGCAGGCGACGCGACCGTCGTGGATGCCTTCGTGCGATCATCCTCGATCTCTTCGTGCTCGGCCGGGCCGGGCACCGACACCCGGGTGGAACTCTCGCACGCTCGCGGCAGATAGATGCTCGTGGGCCCGCCCGTCCCGATCCCGATCACGTGCTTGCCGAGTCGTCGGCAGCGCCGCGCGAGGGGTGCGAAGTCAGAGTCGGCCGACACGAAGACCACGTGCGTGAGGTGGGCCTGGCTGACGACGTCTTCGACGGCGTCGATCGCGAGGCGGATGTCGGCGGCGTTCTTGCGGTTCGTCACACGGACCATCTGGACCAGCTCGACCGCGTGGAGCCCGAGCTCCTGCCCGTAGCCCGACGTGAACGGTGATGTCCAGTCGGCGTAAGCGCGCTTGAGGGTGACGGTGCCGAACGACGTGGCGAAGTCGACGAACGGCGTGACGGCGACGCGCGCGCGAGCGATGCGTTCGACAACCTCGGGATCCGGGGTTCGGCCGTCCTTCGTGGCATCCCAGTCGCGGGTCGTCTGCGCCTGACCGAAGATCTTGCGGTATTGGCTGGACATCTGGGTGGAGGACGAGGAGCAACCCGATGGCAACCGTTAACTGCGATGGCGTGGCTAGGTTGTGAGCGCTGCAGGCTAGGGATCGGAGCCACATCCGGCGGACGGACGCCGGCCCCCATGTTGCACCCGGCAGCCTTGAAACTGCTCGGCGCGACAGTACGTGTCAGCTCGGATCGTCGACGGGTGCGCTCGCGCGCCGCCGTCGAGCCTCTCGGTGGAGGTTCACCGGTGTCGCGTCGAGTACACGTTCCGTCATCACTGCCAGGAAACGCTCCGGCTTGAGGTGCGCTGGCATTGCACCGACTCGGATGCGCACGGCGGGGAGCTGTGCAAGCGTGCGCTCAAGGTCCGGTTCCGAGACGGCGAGCGGTTCGGCGACTTCCTGCTCGGACTCCAGCCCTGCAGCAACGAGTCGATCCTCGGGGTCTTCGCCGCTATCGGTGGTGACGGCCACGGCATCGTCGTAGTCGATCATGACGAGGCAGGTTGCGTGATAGGCGTCGTCTTCGCGGCCGAGCTTGCCGAGCAGGTCGACGAGCCACTCAGCGGTGTCAGGCTCCTTGTGGAGGATGTCGGAGCGGAGTCCAAAGACGAAGCCGAGCGCGGCGAGTGGGTGACGCAGACGCAAGTTCTTGGCGTCCCCGTAGGACTCTTCGACTCGATTGGCGGCGTTCTTCCCGTACGACGAGTCCATCCGCTTTGTGGAGATGAGTAGCTCTGGGCCCGTGTGCCAGTCGGTCATGATGACGTCGACTTGTTTGAGGTAGTTCTTGCCGAGAATGTTGGCGCTGGCGGAGGTTACTCCAGGCACAGCACCGGTCTTCGTGAGGCGCGCTTCAAGACCGCTGCGCTCCTTGACCGGCAGGGTCTTCAACAAGTTCGCGACGGACGCAGGGAGGATGCGGGGATGGGTGGCCCGCGGCCACGTCGCGTCGGAATCGAATCCTGCGCGGCGCAGCTCATAGCTGATCCATACGTCGAGCGCGAGGGCAGGCACCCCGGTCCGAGTGTCGGCATCCAAATGCAGGGGCACACCGAGGAGCTTTACGAGGGTGTCGTAGTCCGGCGAGTACCGGAGCTGACCGTTCGCGTCCTTCACCCACGGGTTGGTGTGTTCGCCGTCCGGTGCGGCGTCTGCGACGATGCGGTCGAAGAGGACCCACGCCTTCTCTTTCGCGCTGGGTTCAGCGGCCACTCGCGCCCCTCACTGTGCGGCGGCGGGCAAGCTCGGCGCGCGCCTGACGGACATGTTCGATCTGGTTCGCGGACACGTGCCCTGTGCCGGTCAAGAGAACCCGGTCGACGAGCGCGACCGCGTCAAGCAGGCGACCAGCCTGCAAGAGGCGAGCCACGTTGCTCTTGATTTCCCGGAGCGCGGGCGCGTTCTCCTCGATCAGCGTCGCGGAAGGCATGGCCCACTGGTCGGCTTCTTTGGGTTCGATCTTGAGGATGCCGCCGCCGTAGGCGCGTCCGACCATTTCGGCGTTCAGCAGGGTGACGGAGTTCAGGCTGGCGAGCGGGAGGAGTTCGTTACCGAGGTCGCGTCGGTGCTCCTTGAGGTAGACGCCGTGGACTGAGTTGAGGTGGTGTGCGCGGGCCGTGTTCGTCGTCAGCCTCGGAGTGTCTGCGTTCATGCACGTCAGCAGCAGGTCTGCCGGAGGGATGATTGGGACTCGGTACCAGGTCTTCCGGACTCGGCATTTGTACGCCTCGTCAACACCGGTGCGGTGACCGTCGGCTACGTAGTCGCGTGCTTCCTTGGATAGTTTCTCGCCCGGGTAGAACAGGTAGGTAGCCTTCCCGTCAGCCCCAAGGCGGGTGAGCATGTCGTCGGATAGATGCAGTCCGCGCAGGTGAGAGCTGCCGGGGGGCGAGAGTCGGAGTAGTTCGTTGCGGTGCAGCCCGAGTTCCTTGACACGCTTCGGTGAGAGCGTGAAGTAGGCGTTGTTTCCCGTCACGATCCCGAGGGTGGTGTCTCCCCACTCCTCGAGCAATGTGAACTTGCCGTCGCGGAGCAACGTCCGCAGCGGTTCGACGGCGTTCGGGGCGACGAGGCTGCCTGTCCACTTGCCAGCGGGATCAGTCGGGATCCAAAGTTGGCCGGCATCGAGTGAGGCCAACCCTGTTGCGTTCTTGGCCTGACGGATCGTCGCCCCGGTGGTGGGGCCTTGGCCGTATCCGTCGGCGAGCAGCAGGACGACGTCCGCTTCGGCGTCGGGGAAGACTTGTTCGTCGAAGAGGACAAGTTCAACTGTGCGGAAACTGTCGAACAGGAAGCGGCGCACTGGGGCCGCGTAGTTCACCGAAAGGAGTTCAGCCGGCAGCACGAGCCCGAGTCGTCCGCCCTTCCGGAGGAACAGAGCCGACTGAACCGTGAAGGCAGCCCAGCTCGATGCAAGCCCCGTGAGAGCTACCCCTGCGGCGAGCGCGGCCTTGCGCGCGCGCGTGCGCGCTTCGCCTGTGAAGTCCTGGTAGCGGATATAGGGCGGGTTGCCGATGACCGCGTCGTAGCTCGGAGCAGGTTCGAGGAGGAAGAAGTCGCTGTGACGGATGCGGGCTTCGCCGCCAGCTTCAGCGACCCTCTGGGTGCCGACCGCTGCACTGTGCTCGTGAAGCTCTACACCGTCGACGACCGGGTGTGCGCTCTCGTCACGCCCGAGTTCGCGGAGCCGGTCGACCGCGGAGACCAGGAACGCCGCATCACCTGCCGACGGCTCGAGTACGCGGTCAGTGACATCGCGGATCGCCCATGCGGAAATGAAGGCGGTGATGACATCTGGGGTGAAGAACGCGCCGCGTGCCTTGCGCAGCGTGGGCGTGTCAGCCGGGTGGATGGCAGGCACGACAGTCACCTTCCTATTGTCGATCATTCGGGCGCATATCGAGGAAGCGACAATCGTTCCGCGCGCGTTTCTGCACCCTTCTCTGGCGTGAGTAGCTGGATGGGCATACGGCGATGGTTTCAGCCGCCACCGACATCGGACGGCGCCGCGCCTCCTCCCCAAACGCTCGCGGGAGCGAGGAATCCACATCGCAGCGGCTACCTGCTTATTCGCAGGCACGTCGCGAGGAGACTCGCGCAATGGGAATCTGCTACGAACTGCGATCCGTGCAAACCGAGGCCTTGCGCTCGGAGGGCGCGGCAATTTCCGCAAGTCCTGCCAACACGTCGAGTGACAATATTCAGGACTATCTCCAGCTCGGGGCTTGCTGGCGATGCTTGCAACAGGCGCTCGACGTCGACGGCGTCAACGCGGGGCCGGCGGCCAGGCTAGTGCGAACTCCGCCCCACCACCCTGGTCAGCCCTGGGTCGCGGTGAGCGGGACTCTCACCGCCGCGGAAGTCAAGGAGATTGCTCAGCACCTCACGGAGATACTGGACGCCAGAGGTAGTGCTCGGTCCGAGGATTGGTGCTCCTCGGCGTACGCCAACACTCTGAACTGCGAGGCGCTCGCCCGTTGCCTCCGATTCACCATCGGGCTGCGCGAGGCTGGGCTCGGCCTGGAATGGCGAATTGGGTAGCGCCAGCGAGTACCGGCGGAGCTACCAACCAGCGAGAGCGATCAAGACGCCCGACGAGGCCCCTCATGCGGGCGATGCCCGTAGAGGGATCCAGCCCGACGACGGCCACTCCTCGTCTCGCAAACGCATGGTCGCGCGAGCAAGCAGGCTGATCACGTTGCTTTTCACGGTGCGTCCAGACTTTCGCGATCGCGTCGGGACTGTGGATGCCACCGACCCGCGGGATGAGCGTCAACCGGCACGGATGGATCCTGGGCGCGTCCGTCGCGTCTGCTTGAAACGTGGTAGTCGATGCGGTCAACTGAGACTCGTCCCTGTCGCGTCCCGCGATGGAACCTCGCGAGAGCGTTGGAGTGCTGAGAATGGCGAAGACCTTGCCCCATGACGCAGACACGGTTGCCCTCGCGCTACCGTCCCGCCCCGAAGCGGACATGGCCATCGCGCGGCAGGTCGCTCAGATATTCGACCACATGCTTGGCGATGGTCGGTCAGTCATCGACCCAGCAGTAAACGTTTGGACAGCTACCGCTGCGGAAGACCTGCGCAGGCGGATCGAAGACAATCCGCTCATCGGCACGGAGGCCGGGCAGTGGGACAAGCTCGAGATCCAACTCGCGGGCGCGTCGCGCGATGTCGTACTGATGGCTGCTGAGTTGGTCTTCTTGCGCGAGCAGCCGGTTTCGAACGCCTCACCCGCAACTCGCCGACAGCATCTCACTCGTGTCCTAAGACTGGTGGAGCAGGTCCCCGACATTCCGGAGTGGATGAACGACGCGCTGGACCGACCCACTGGCGATGGAGGCTTTGCGAGCAATCAGGGTTTCAACGGTCGGCTTTGGCTTCACCTGATCTGGGCAGCGACGTTTGTGCGCGAGTGGCGCGGCTTGTCAGACGGGGAGCGAAGCGCCGCGAAGGATCACCCGTGGCAGGTCCAGCGCATCATGCTTGATATCGGCGACGGAACCCCTGACATGCGCAATGCGATGCTCTTTCTCGCGTTTCCAGACGTGTTTGAGCCAATCTCGTCGGTGAACATGAAGACGCAGATCCGGTCCGGACTCGCTGACCGGATCGGTGGCATAAGTGGGGTCGACGCGCAGTCGCTGGATCGCGATCTACTTGCCATCCGGGCGTCGTTGGCGGCCGAGACTTCGGAGCCATTCCACTTCTGGACTCCGAACGTCCGCGGCATGTGGGACACCGCCAAGCCCCCGAAGGTCGTCGATGACGAGCCTCGACCACGGCACCACTGGCTCTACTCACCTGGGGCGCAAGCCTCAGAGTGGGGTACCTTTCACGCCGAGGGGATCATGGCGCTCGGCTGGGATGGAATTGGCGATCTCGCCGGATATCCAGACCGCGAATCGATCCGAGTCGATCTGGCAGCAGCATCGGGTTCGACGTCGTCGTTGAAGAATGACGTGCTCTGCTTGTGGCAGTTCCAGAACGAGATCGCGGTGGGCGACGTCGTTTACGCCAAACGCGGAAGGCGGGAACTCGTCGGTCGAGGGGAGGTGATCTCTGCAGCCAGGTTTGAGCCTGAGCGCGGCAAGTTCCGTCACGTTCGCTCGGTGAACTGGACTCACGTTGGGTCGTGGGAGCATCCCGGAGACGCCGCCGTGAAGACCCTGACCGACATCACCTCGTACCCGGACTATGTCGGAAACCTTGAGTATCTCTTCGCGAGTGAGGAGGACGACGAACACGAGGAAGTCGAACTTGTTACCCCTCCGCCGCCATACAGCCGGGAAGCATTTCTTGACGAGGTCTATCTCGCGGAGGAGGCATACGAGCGGCTCCGTGGGCTCTTGCTGCGGAAGAAGAACGTAATCCTTGCGGGCCCGCCGGGAGTCGGAAAAACGTTCGCAGCCCGGCGCCTAGCGTTTTCAATCATGGGCGCGAAGGATCTTCCTCGGGTGCAGATGGTTCAGTTCCATCAGAGCTACTCATACGAAGACTTCATGATGGGCTACCGCCCGACCGAGTCTGGCGGATTCACGCTGACCGAGGGCCCGTTCTACCGCTTCTGTGAAGAAGCACGGAAGGACGACGTCCACCGCCCGTACTTCTTCATCATCGACGAGATCAACCGAGGGAACATCTCCAAAATCCTCGGGGAACTCCTGATGCTGATCGAGGCAGACAAGCGCGGCCAGGAGTTGCGCCTCCTCTACAAGAACGAGAAGTTCTCCGTCCCACCGAACGTCCACATCATCGGGATGATGAACACCGCCGACCGTAGTCTCGCTGTCCTCGACTATGCGCTACGCAGACGCTTCGGCTTCTTTCATATGGCGCCCGGCTTCGACTCGAACGGGTTCACGTCCTGGCAACAGTCGATGCAGAGCCCTGCGCTCGATGCACTGATTGGCGTCTTCCTCGACCTCAACCGTGCGATCACGGCGGATCCGGCGCTCGGCCCGGGCTTTGCCGTCGGCCACAGCTATCTGAGCGCACCGCCGGACGACGACCTGGCCGACGAATGGCTCTACTCCGTCGTGGAAGATGAACTCGTTCCCCTCCTCGACGAGTACTGGTTCGATGAGCCCGACGTGGCCCGACAGTGGGCAACCAGGTTGCGGGGCGCTATCGCGTGATCGACCGCAGCATCGTCATCCGGAACGTGTACGTCATGCTCGCGTACGCGTTCAGGACCATGCGAACCGAAGGCGCCGACCGCTTCGCGACCGAGAAGTTCGATCACTTGCACGATCTCCTTGCTGAGATCCTTGCCCTCGGCGTCGGCACACAGGTCAAGCGTGGCCTTCATCGCGACTACCTCGCGATGAGCGAAGAACTGGCCACTGTGCGGGGTCGCATCAACGTTGGACGTACGGCTAGCGCTCGCTCGATCACCCGAGGACGCGTTGTGTGCGAGTTCGACGAGTACGAGATCGACACGCCCCACAATCAAGCACTCAAGGCGGCAATCACCTTACTCATCCGGCACGGCGAGGTATCCACGCCGCGGAAGGACGCGCTCCGCCGCGTGCTCCCCTACCTCGATACGGTGACTTCAGTTGCGCCGACCTCGATCCGCTGGGAGTCGCTCACCTACCACCGATCGAACGCGTCCTATCGGCTCCTACTCGGGGTTTGCGAGCTCACCATCCGCGGGCTACTCCCCACCGAGTCGGCCGGCACTGCGCGACTCGCGAGCTGGCTCCCTGACGAGAAAATGAACGTGCTGTTCGAACGGTTTCTCCGCGAGTACTACGCCTTCCACCACCCTGAGCTCTCACCGGGAGCGCGCATCATTCCGTGGGATCTCGATCAGCCGAGTATCTTCGGCGGACAGCTACCCGAGATGCGCACCGACGTCACCCTGCGGTCTGCGAACCGAACCATCATTATCGACGCCAAGTATTACGGGAACACCCTCCAGCAGGGTCTGAGCGGGAAGGAGACCGTTCACTCTGGCAACTTGTATCAGGTCCTTGCGTACGTCAAGAACGAGGATCGGAAGCGCACCGGCGCGGTGAGCGGCCTACTGCTCTACGCACAGACCGAGGCAATCGCTCAGCCGGACTTGGACGTGATCGTCCAGGGAAACAGAATTGGCGCTCAGACACTCGACCTGAATCAATCTTGGGAGTCGATCGCTGCACGACTTGAAAGCGTGCTCGACTGGCTCGCACCGGAGGGCTCATGAGCATTCACCTCTGATCAGCTCCGTTAGCGTATGGAGCCACTGAGACGGACAAGTGTTAGGAGCAGCATGGCGGAGCCTTCAGAGTTGCACGCGGGCCTCTACGAGTCCCTCGTGACCTCTGGGCTTCAGAGCCGCCTTGGCGCATTGTCAGGCCTAGATCCGAGCTTCGAAGCGGTCGACGAGGCAGACCAACCGCACGTTCTCGCTCGCCGAGTGTACGAGGAGACTGTGCGTCAACTGTCCTCAATTGGCACCGAGGCCGCGCGCCTCGAGCTAGCCAACAGACTGCTGCGCGAGATCTCGAACTCGCCCGACGCCATTGCCGCGCCTGTTGAGTATCTTCAACGCCTTTCGCCGCACCTTGTCCCAGGCACGATTGGCTACGAGGACGTCCGTCCGGCCACTCCGCTCAGCGAATCCGCACTGCTCACGAACTCGCGCGGTGAACCGAATCTGAACTCGGAGTTAAAGGCCGAGATCGATACAGCGGATCAAGTCGACCTGCTCTGCGCATTCGTTAAGTGGCACGGCGTGAGACTTCTCGAGGCAGAACTTCAACGACTCCGGCGCCGCGGCGCATCGTTCCGCATCATTACTACTACCTACCTGGGCGCCACCGAACGCGCCGCCATCGATCGCCTCGCTCGCGAGTTCGGCGCCCAGATCAAGGTGCAGTATGACTCGCTGCGCACTCGCTTGCACGCCAAGGCATGGCTGTTCCGCCGACGCAGTGGCTTCGACACGTCGTACGTCGGCTCGTCGAACCTCTCGCGGGCGGCACTGCTCGACGGAGTCGAGTGGAACGTCCGACTTTCGAGAATCGGGACACCGGCACTGCTGGAGAAGTTCCAGGCAACGTTCGACACGTACTGGAACGACACGAGCTACGAAGTGTACGACCCTGATCATGACCGCGACCGCCTTGATGACGCCCTTGCTGAGGCATCGGGCGCTGGCCGCCATGGTCGTGAGACGGTCTCACTCTCCGGGCTGGAGGTGCGACCGTACCCGTATCAATTGGAGATGCTGGATGCGCTCGCAGCGGAACGAGGGGTGCACGGCCGTCATCGGAATCTGGTCGTCGCCGCGACTGGGACGGGAAAGACGGTACTTGCAGCACTTGACTATCGCCGGCTCGGAGGGTCCGCGCGGTCACTCCTGTTCGTCGCCCACCGGAAGGAGATCCTCACCCAAGCCCAACGCACGTATCGCGAAGTGCTGACGGATCCCAACTTCGGTGAGATCTACGTCGCGGGCAGCCGGCCGGAACGGTGGGAACATGTCTTCGCGAGCGTTCAGTCATTGACGTCCTATGGCGTCGAGAACATACCTCCTGACGCCTTCAATGTTGTCGTCATCGATGAGTTCCACCATGCGAGCGCCGCGACATACCGCCGACTCCTCGATCATCTCCGCCCCAAGGAGTTGCTTGGATTGACGGCGACCCCCGAGCGCGCTGACGGCAACGATGTACTGGGCTACTTCGATGGTCGTATTGCCGCGGAGCTACGACTATGGGACGCGCTCGGTCAAGAGCTTCTGTCGCCATTTCACTACTTCGCCATCGCTGACGGAACCGACTTGTCTCGCGTTGCATGGGTGCGCGGTGGATACGACACCGCTCAACTCTCGGAGCTATTCACCGGCAACGACGCTCGCGCGCGAATCGTCGTCAAGGAGCTCGTCGACAAGGTCATCGACACCTCCGGCATGCGAGCGCTGGGCTTCTGCGTTGATGTCTCGCACGCGGACTACATGACACGGGTCTTCAACGCCGCCAACATCCCCGCCTTGATGGTGAGCGGCGATGGGCGCACCGGCGCGCCTCGCGACGAGGCGCTGCGGAAGCTCCGAAACCGCGAAGTAAACGTCCTCTTCTCTGCAGAGCTCTTCAACGAGGGGCTCGATGTACCCGACGTTGACACGGTGCTGTTCCTTCGCCCGACGGAGAGCGCAACGATATTCCTCCAGCAGCTTGGTCGCGGATTGCGTCGCACCCCTGAGAAGGCGGTCCTCACAGCTCTCGACTTCGTGGGGCACCAACGCAAACAGTTTCGGTGGGATCGGAAGCTGCGTGCTCTCACGGGCATGACCCGACAGGCGCTCACTCGCCAGGTGGAGCACGGGTTTCCGTTCCTTCCCTCGGGGTCGCAGATCGTACTCGACCGACAGGCGCAGGGCGCGATTCTCGAGAACCTGAAAGGACAAGTCGCTAACCGGTGGAGTCAGCTTGCTGCCGAGCTGCGTTCCTATGGCGATCTAACGCTGGAAGCCTTCCTGAGGGAGGCCGGGGTGGAACTCGCGGACGTCCTGAAGCGAGGGCAGTCCGGGCGCTCTTGGACCCATCTTCGGAGAGAAGCAGGACTGCCCACGGCTAGCGGTGCTGAGCACGAGAGCTACCTGTTGAAACGTGTCCGCGCCCTAGTCCACGTTGACGATCGAGAACGGGTGCAGGAGTATCTCGCCTTGCTTGCTGACGATGCACCGGCCTTTTCAGACTTGTCCGCGCGAAGCAAGCTGTTCGCCGAGATGCTGTTCTTCTCCCTGTGGCCGGACGGGGGTGGACTCGATTCGGTCGATAACGGGTTGCGAATTCTCAGGAGTGAGCGAGCCGTACGCGACGAGCTAGCGGCTGCGATCAAGCTCTCGTTCGACACTGCCCGACACGTGCCCTCCCCGGTACTGGGCCGTCTCGCTTGGATGCCACTGCGCGTCCATGCCCGGTACCAGCGTGAGGAAGTCCTCGCAGGCCTCCGGTACGCAAGTCTCCAGCGGCGACCGAACTCGTTCCGAGAAGGCGTGCTCTACGTCGCCGACGAGAACATCGACGCTCTCTTTGTCACGCTGAAGAAGTCCACAGCCGCATTCTCTCCGAGCACGATGTATCGCGACTACCCCATTAGCGAAAGACTCTTCCATTGGGAGAGTCAGTCCGTGACGACAGTGGCCTCACCAACCGGCCAACGGTATCTCGCCGGATCGAGCGACGTCCTCCTGTTCGTGCGTGAACAGAAGGAGAACGAACTCGGGACCTCGCCCTACCTATTCCTTGGCAATGCCAAGTACGTACAGCACGTCGGTGAACGGCCAATCGCCATCACATGGAAGCTCGATCGCCCAATGCCGTCCGACTTCTTCCAGCGCGCGGCTGTGGCAGCGCAGTGAGCATTGTGGTTGGCGCGGTTATCGTGCGCGACGGGATGGTGCTTGCGGCGCGACGCCTTCGGCCGGTTGAGCTCGCTGGCAAGTGGGAATTCCCAGGAGGCAAGGTCGAGGACGGCGAGGACCTCACTGCGACTCTTGTGCGTGAGATTGACGAAGAGTTGAACTCACGGATCAGTGTGATCGAGGAGATCGCTGATGAAGGTTCGCCGTGGCGCATAAGCGACAAGCATGCTCTTCGCCTGTTCCTGGCGACCGTTGGCCCGGAGGCACCGTTGCTCAGCGTTGACCACGACGAAGTCCGCTGGCTACCTCCTGACAGGCTGAGCGAGGTTGACTGGCTCACGTCGGATCGCCTTGCGTTGTCAGCTGTGCGTCGTGCGGTGGAACGATTCCAGCCGCCGACCAGTGGAATGGAATGCGGCTCGGTCGATAGCGACAGCAAAGCGTAGGTGACCGTAGACATACCGCGTCTCAATGTAGGTGGGCGCTGACCTCCGGGCGATTCCTGTCCCCCAAAATCCCGACAGCGCAGACACCCTCCGCACCGCTAGCGTCGCTCATATGCGGCATCCGGCATCGATCCCCCACGTCCCCAGGGCGCAGAGCGGATAGACCACGGACCATGTCTCCCCTCGCCCTCGCCCTGATCCTCGCCATGCTGTTCGCCGGCGCGGTGCTCATCACGCTCGGCGTGCACACGTTCCGCTACCGCCCCCAGTACGAAGCAGGCGAGGCGAGCGCCGTCGGATGGTGCGGACTCCTCAGTTCCATGGTCGCCCTGCCCGGCGTCATGCTCGTCGGCGGAGCCGTGCTCGTCGCGGCACTCCAGATGCCTGCTGCGTGATCACCCGGCGACGACGCCGCTCACCACGGCTCCCCGCGATCCGTCCCCGGTTTCAGAATCAGCCGCTCATCCTGCTCCCGCCGCCGGCACGACTCCGCGAACGCTCTGGCAAGACCGGCATCCGCCAGGAGTGCGTCGTACTCCGCCTCGGTCAGCGCGTAGTACTCCTCGTAGTCGGTGAGCGTGTTCGACACCGGAATCGACAGGTAGGCCGTCGCCGATTCCTGCTCGACACCGAGCGCATACCCCGCCTCGCGGTCGACGAACGAGCTCACGAACCTCACGGCGCCACGGTACCGCCGGGCGGCATCCGGCCGACGGTGCACCGGCCCTGACCAACGCGCGGCCGCCGGCGCGCTGCGCTGCCGTTTCCTGCGACTGCGCCGTCGGGCGACGCAGCGTTCGCAGGAAACTGCCGCAATCGAACGGCGGCTGCCCGACTCAGCCAGTCGCCTCGCTCAGCCGCTCCCACACGCGGTGCGCCGCGAGCAGCCCGAGCATCTCGCGAACGACAGCGGATGCCGACCCCACGACGACACCGGGCTCGCCGGCATCCGCATCGAGCCGCTCGAGCACCGACGACGCCGCATCCGCGACGCCGATCGCCTTGGCGTGTCGGTACACCTCGTCGAGCAGACGCAGCACGCGCGGGTCGTCCGACTTCGCGAGCACAAGCACAGCGTCGAGCTCGACGCTCGCGGCGGTGTCGGGCGTGCGCTGCACGGGGATGTCGCCGAGCAGGCCGCCGTGCGGAGCGATGACGAGCGGGACGACGGATGCCTCATCGAGGGCCGTGCGCACGGCCGCGAGCTCTGCGGCATCCGTCTGGTCGTCGGCGATGATGCCCACCATGCGCCCGTCGATCGGCCACTGGTCGCCGACCATCCGCAGCGCCGGACTCGGCTCGGGCTCGCCCACCTCGATCGATGCGTCGGGCACGGGCAGCCCGAGCGAAGCGGCGACGCTCGCGCAGAGGTCGGCGTCGATGTTCGCGAGCGCCGCCAGCTGACGCTCCTTGATCGTCTGCTCGAAGCACTTGCCGAGCTCGAAGGCGTACGCGTCGGCGACGTGCTGCTGCTCGACCGGCGTCAGCGACAGGTAGAACAGCCGCGCCTGCGAGAAGTGGTCGTCGAAGCTCGCGGGCTGACGGCGCTCCTTGACCGACTCTTCGACCCGCGCGGGAACCTCGATGAACGCCCCCGCATCCGCACCGGCATGGAACGGGCATCCGCCGTCGAGCGAGTTGGGGTGGTACGGCGCGACGCCTGCGTGCACGGCGGTCTGATGCATCCCGTCACGGAGCATGTCGTTGACATCGGTGTGCGGACGATTGATTGGCAGCTGCGCGAAGTTGGGTCCGCCCAGGCGCGTGATCTGCGTGTCGAGGTACGAGAAGAGTCGCCCCTGCAGCAGCGGGTCGTTGGTGACGTCGATGCCCGGCACGAGGTGGCCGGGATGGAAGGCCACCTGCTCGGTCTCGGCGAAGTAGTTGGTCGGATTCGCGTCGAGCGTCATCGTGCCGATCACCTGCAGCGGGGCGAGCTCTTCGGGCACGATCTTCGTCGGATCGAGCAGGTCGATGCCCTCGAACGTCTCGTCCGGCGTGTCGGGCATGACCTGCAAGGCGAGCTCCCACTGGGGGAAAGCCCCGGCCTCGATGGCGTCGGCGAGGTCGCGACGATGGAAGTCGGGGTCCTTCCCCGCGAGAAGCTGCGCCTCCTCCCACATCAGGCCGTGGGTGCCGAGCGTGGGTCGCCAGTGGAACTTCACCAGGCTCGTCTCGCCGGCCTCGTTCTCGAGCCGGAAGGTGTGGATGCCGAAACCCTGCATCATGCGATACGAGCGCGGCAGCGCGCGGTCGGACATGTTCCAGATGGTGTGGTGCTGCGCCTCGGTGTGCAGCGAGACGAAGTCCCAGAAGGTGTCATGCGCCGACTGCGCCTGCGGGATCTCGCGATCGGGATGCGGCTTGCCGGCGTGGATGACGTCGGGGAACTTGATGGCGTCCTGGATGAAGAAGACCGGGATGTTGTTGCCGACCAGGTCGTACACGCCCTCTTCGGTGTAGAACTTCGTGGCGAAGCCCCGGGTGTCTCGCACGGTGTCGGCGGAACCCCGCGAGCCGAGCACCGTCGAGAACCGCACGAACACCTTCGTGCGAGCGCCCGCCCGCAGGAACGCGGCCTTGGTCACGCCCTCGGCCGCGCCGTTCGCCTCGAAGACCCCGTGCGCGGCCGCACCGCGGGCGTGGACCGCGCGCTCGGGGATCCGCTCATGGTCGAAGTGCATGATCTTCTCGCGCAGGTGGTGGTCCTGCAGCAGGACGGGCCCGCGCGGCCCCGCCTTGAGAGAGTGATCGGTGTCGGGCAGCCGGGTGCCCTGCGCGGTGGTGAGGTGGGCGCCCTGCTGCGCGACCGCCTCGGCGGGCAGATCGGTGGCTGCTCCCGTGGGCGTCCGCGTCTCGGGACCACGCTGATCGGCCTTCGGCGGCAGCGGCTCGCGGGGCGTTGTCGGCTCGTCGAAGCTGGGCGGCTCGGGCGCCGGTGCGCCGGGAATGGTGGGCTGGTCGTGCGTGCTCACGTGGCGTCCTCCTCGGGGGTCGTGTCGGGAGGATAGGCACGCGAACCCCGCCGCCGGCACGGGGTTGACACGGCGCGCTCGCAGTGAGATTCTCCGCCGGTTTGCTCGGCGCGCTCGCGTGACGAGGACCGAACTCACCCAGCAGACGGCGCGCGTGCTCGCGCGGGTCGCCGACGGCAACCCTTCGTGAAGTTCGGAGTCGGCCAGATGCGGCCGACATTCGAACGAATGTCCGAGCTCCCTGTCATGATGAAACCATGACGACGACGGCCACCGCTCCCGCCGGGATCGCGGCCGCGCGACTGGCGCCGATGGTCGACGAGATCGTCGATATCCGCCGGCAGATGGCCGCGCTTCAGGCGCGCGAAGCGCGGGTGCTGGCCGCGGCGGGCGCGATCGCCGACGAGTGGGCCGATGCCGAGCCCACCCGGTCCGACGCGGAAGTGGCCCGCCGCTCGGTCGCGGCCGAACTGGCGGCGGCACTGCGCGTGTCCGACCGCACGGTGCAGCGCCAGCTCGCCGAGGCCGAGCGGCTGGTGGGCTCGTTCACCGAGACCCTCACCTCGCTGCAGAAGGGCCGCATCTCGCTCGCGCACGCGCGGATCATCGTCGAGGCGGGCGATCGCATCACCCACCCCGAGCTCATCGCCGACTACGAAGCGAGCGTGCTCGCCTATGCCGAGGCCGAGTCGGCCTCACGGCTGCGGCCGATCGCGAAGCGGCGCGCGGAGTGGTACCTCGACGAGACGATCCGCGAGCGCCACGCCGCCGCCGCGCGCACCCGCGCCGTGCAGGTGTACGACGTCGACGACGGCATGGCCGAGATGCTGCTGACCGGTCCGGCCGTGATCGTCTACGGCATCCACGACCGCCTCACCCGCATGGCGCGCGAGGTGACGGATGCCGACGCCCAGGCGATCCGCGAGGCGCGCGAGGCGCTGAAGGCGGCCGAGCGCGCCGCGAGAGCGGCCGCGGGTGACGCGAACGCCACCCCGGCGGCCATAGACGAACTGGCGGATGCCGCCGAGCGCGCCCGCACCGGCCTCGACGACCTTGTCGCAGCCCGGCGGTCGCTCGACGAGATCCGCGCCGACCTCGTCGCCGACCTGCTGCTCGCCGCGGACCCCGTCGCCCACGTCGGATCCGTCGACACTGGCCTCGCCGCCATCCGCGCGACGGTCCAGGTGACCGTTCCGGTGCTCACGCTGCTCGACTCGCCCGTCGACGATCCCTTCGACGCCGTCACGCTCGCCGGGCACGGCCCGATCGACCCCGACACGGCGCGCGAACTCGCCCGCACCGCCCCCGGATGGGACCGCATCCTCACGCATCCGATCTCGGGGACGGTCCTCGCCGTCGACCGGTACCAACCCAGCAAGAAAATGCGCCGGCTGCTCGCGGTGCGCGACCGACATTGCCGATTCCCCGGATGCCGCCAGTCCACCGCCCGCAGCGACATCGACCACACCGTCGCGTGGGTCGACGGCGGCACGACCGCCGTCGAGAATCTCAGCCATCTCTGCCGTCGACATCACACGCTGAAACACCACACGCCGTGGTCGGTCGTGCACAAGCCCGGTGGCGTGCTCGAGTGGACGAGCCCCGGCGGCAGGGTCTACCCCGACCACCCGTCATCGGGAGTGCACTTCACCACGGACGCCGAGTTCGATCCGGCCCCGTTCTGAAGCCCGCCGCGCGGGATGCCGTCACTCCGCGTCCGCTGTATCGCGTCCTGCGGCCGGTCGTCAATCCCACACCGACCGCCGCGACGTGTCATACGGTCGGGACATGCCCGCGACCGACCCCGCCACGGCCGCCACCCCGACCCGCGCCGCCTCCACCCCCGTCCCGCGACGATCGGACGCGCCCTGAACCCTCGACATCCTGCCCCGATGCTGTCGGTCGTCATCCCGGTCAAGGACGACGCGCCGGCCCTCCGGCGGTGCCTCGAAGCGCTCAGCCGCCAGACGCGGCATCCCGATGAGATCGTCGTGGTCGACAACGCCTCCACCGACGCCTCGGCCGACGTCGCCGCGCAAGGGGGCGCACGCGTGATCCCCTGCGCGACGCCCGGGATCGCCGCGGCCTCGGCCTGTGGCTACAACGCGGCACGCGGAGACGTCATCCTTCGCCTCGATGCCGACTGCATCCCCGCGCCCGACTGGATCGAGACCGTCGTCGCCGCGTTCGTCCGCCGACCGACGGCGTCGGTGGTCACCGGCGGAGCGGTGTTCACCGACGGACCGCCGCGGCTTCGCCGCCCTCTCGCGGCGCTCTACCTCGGCGCGTACGTGACCGTCGGATTCGTCACCCTCGGGCACGCGCCGCTGTTCGGCTCGAACCTGGCGTTCACCCGGCGTGCGTGGCTGCGGGTGCGCGACCACGTGCACCGCAGCGACCCCGAACTGCACGACGACCTCGACCTGTCGTTCCACCTCGGCGAATACCACCGTGTGCGACTGATCCCGGCGCGCACGATGGGCATCTCGATGCGCCCGTTCGACGACCCGCAGGCGTTCGCGCGGCGGATCGCGCGGGGCTTCCGCACCGTCATCACGCACTGGCCCTACGACCTGCCGCCGCTGCGGTGGGACCGCCGCCTGCTGCGACGCACCCTCGCCGCCGCGCGTCGCCGCGATCGGCCGGCATCCCGAGGCCACGCATGAGCTCGCGCGTGCTCGGCATGATCGACGAGGCCTCGCTGCACGTGATGACCTTCAACGTGCGCCGGCCGCTGGGGCGGTTCGCCCTGCGCCGCGCCGACCGGTGGGCCGAGCGCCGCGAGCCCCTGTTCCGGATGCTGCGCACCGAGCGGCCGGCGATCCTCGGCTGCCAGGAGGTCATGCCCGAGCAGCTCCCCACCCTCACCGAGGCGCTCGGCGACGGCTACGCGTTCGTGGGGCACGGACGCTCGAAGCGAGGCGACGGGGAGTCGTGCCCGCTCTTCTTCGACGAGCATCGACTCGAGCTGCGGGAGTGGAGCCAGACCGCGCTGTCGGACCGGCCCCACGAGCCCGGGTCACGGTCGTGGGGCAACCTGATCCCGCGCGTTCTCGTCACCGGCGTCTTCCTCGACCGACGCTCGGGCGGGCACCTGTGCGTCATGAACACCCACCTCGACCCGTTCTCGTCGCGGTCGCGGGTGCGCGCCGCCGAGGCGATCCGCATCGACGCTCGCGCCCGCGGCATCCCGACCGTCATCGTCGGCGACGCCAACGCCTCGCCCGGCTCGCGCACCGCGCGCGCCCTGCTCGGTCGCGGCGAACTGCGCGACGCCTGGCTCGCCGCCGACGCACGCACGACGCCCGAGTGGGGCACCCTCGCCGGCTACCGCCCGCCGCGCCCCGGCGCGCGCATCGACTGGATCGTCACCACACCCGACGTCGGCGTGCGCACCATCGGCATCGGCGGGCAGCCGACATCGGGCGGTTGGCCGTCGGATCACCTTCCGGTGCATGCTGAGGTGCACGTCGACGCGAAGGAGGCGACATGATCGACAACCTGCTGCGTCCGCCGCGCACGCCCGCCGAGTTCGTCGCCGACGCCCTGCGGGTGGTCGGCCTGCTCGGCATCGTCGTCGCCGCGCTCGTCTTCGAGCCGACGGATGCCGGCATCCTGGCGGCGGCGCTGCCGTTCCTGCTCGTCCCCCGCCTGCTGGGAACCACGGCCTGGTTCGACATCGTCAGCACCACCGTCATCCTCGTCGCCGCGTGGAGCAACGTGATCGACCTGTACACGACCCTCGTGGGGTGGGATCTCATCGTCCACTTCGTGTGCACCGGCGTGCTGACCGCACTGACCTACCTCGCCCTGGTGCGCGCCGAGGTCGTGCCCGGTCGCGGGGATCCCGGCTTCCGGACGCGCATCCCCATGACGCTGTCCCCCGCGATCGGCCTGGCGCTGTCGGCGCTGTGGGAGATGGTGGAGTGGTTCGGCCACGCCGTCATCACCCCCACGATCTCGGTCGGCTACGACGACACCATCGGCGACATGGCGGCCGGGGGCCTGGGCGCCCTGGTCGCCGGCGCCCTCGTCGCGAGCGTCGCCCTCGAACGCACCGACACCACGATCGCCGCCCCGGCGCGGCCCGGCCGGTGACGCGGCGGCGAGGCTCCCGCGACGTCGCTCAGGGCGCCGGGTGCAGGTTCGACATGACCCAGCGCAGGTCGCGGCGCCGCCCCGCCTCGACGGCGGCCTGCCACTGCTCGGCGGTCAGCGCCTGACGCGCGCGCTCGCGCGCATCCGCGGTGAGCGTACCGCCCGAGCCCCCGTGATGAGGGGTGTATCGCTCGCCCAGCGCGTCGACCGCACCGAACAGCTCTGCCGCGCGCGTCGGCCGGTCGAGCTGCACGAGTGCGGCGGCGAAGACGTCGACGGCGGCGAGTGCGCCGGCGGCGTCCTCGATCTCGAGCGACGAGATCGCCCCCGTGCGCAGCACCGGCAGTGCATCGGCGGGCCGGCGCACCGAGATGAGCGTGCGGCCCGTGACATAGCAGGCGCCGCGCAGCGCCCACGCGTCACCGGCCTCAGTGGCCAGCCGGTAGCACTCCCCGAGCGCGTCGAGCGCCTGGGCCGGCCGACCGAGCTGCCGCAGCGCGTCGCCCCGGACGAGCAGATAGTCGGCGACCGCCCAGCGCGCGGCATCCCCCACCTGTTCGCGGTGGTCGGCCGCCGTCCGAAGCGCCTCGTCGACGGTGTCCTCGTCGCCGACCGATGAGGCGACGTGCGCGCGCATCGCCCCCGCGAGCATCGGATGCAGCGGGTCGGCGGCGCGCGCGGCGGCTTCGCCGAGCCGCGCGACGTACCGGCGCACTTCCCCGGCTTCCAGACCTGCCGACGCGATGAACGTCGCGGCGCGCAGGGCGTTCGCCTCGGCATCGGGAAGCGGATCGCCCGGCAGCGCGAGTGCGCGTTCGATCAGCGAGATCGTGTCCGCCCCCGCCCCGCGCTCGTGCCAGTACCATGCGAGGGCCCCCACCAGACGCACCGCGATCGCCCGCTCGCCCGCGTCGATCGCCCACGCGATCGCGGCGTCGAGATCGGGGCGCGCCGCCGCGATCGCCCCGCGCGTCGCCTTCGCCTGCGCCGTGCGAAGTCGGGGCGCCAGGCGCTCGGCGTAGCCGGCGAGCCACGCGGCATGCCGTCGCGACCAGGCAGCCTCATCGTCGAGCGGCAGGGTCGCCCGCACGTAGTGACGCACCGACTCGAGCATCCGGAACCGCCGTTCACGCGCACCGCTGACGGTGCTGATGAGCGACTTGCGCGCGAGCGAGACGGCGATCTCGCGCGCGTCGGCGTCGCCGGCGTCGCAGATGCCGGCGACCATCTCGAGGGTGAACGTGCCCGCGAACGCGGCCAGCTGCGACAGCATCCGGGTCTCGTCGGCGCTCGTGAGCCGGACGCTCCACGCGATCGCCGACTCGATCGAGTCGTGACGCCCCGCGGTCGAGACCGCGCCCGGCCGCGCGAGCGAGTCGGCCAGCTCGGCGAGCGTGAGCACGTCGAGCCGGGAGGCCGCCAGCTCGATCGCCAGCGGAAGCCCGTCGAGTCGCGCGCACAGGGCGCGCACCGACGCACGCTGCGCGTCGTCCCACTCGACGACCCCGCTGCTGTCGGTCGCCCGCTGCAGGAACAGGTCGACGGCCTCGTCGACCTGACCGCCGAGCAGCGGTTCGATGACGAGCACGCGCTCACCCGCCATGCGCATCGACTCGCGGCTCGTCACGATCACGTTCAGCCCCGCACAGCGCTCGAGCAGAGCGCTGCACACGGCGGCGACCGCGCCCAACACATGCTCGGCGTTGTCGAGGATCAGCAGTCCGCGGCGACCCGCGATGATCTGCACCACGGCGTCGACGGTGGGCTCGGCGGCGCCGGTCACCTCGGCGAGCGCGGGCACCACGTCATCCGGCTCGACCACGGCGGCGAGGTCGACCAGCCATTGCGCCTCGTCTTCGGAGTGACCGGCGCGGCGGGCGACCTCGACGGCCAGGCGGGTCTTGCCCACGCCCGCGGCGCCGGTGAGCGTCACCAGTCGTGAGTCGGCGCGCCCCCGTCGCACCGATTCGAGCTCGCGGCTGCGGCCGACGAAGCGCGTGAGCGGGATCGGGATGCCGGCACGTTCGACCGTCGGCTCGGCGCCGGCCGGTGCGATCCCCAACACGACCGGGTCCTGCCGCACGATCGACTGCCGCAGTTCATCGAGTCCGCGAGCGTGGTCGGCGTCTGCGGCTCGCGCGAAGGCATCGAGTGCGGCGATCGCATCGGAGGTGCGTCCTGATCGCGCAAGCGCCGTCGCGAGCAGCGCCACCACGTCCTCGTCGTCCGGTGCGGACGCAGCCTGCTCGGCGAGCGCCTCGACGACACCGACCGGGTCACCCGCGTGCATGCGCAGCGTCGCCAGCTCGATCCTCGCCGCCCGGCGAGCCGCTTCGAGGCGGCGCACCACCCCGGCCGTGAACGGGAACTCCCCCGCCCAGGCCAGCGGCGCACCCCGCCACAGCGCATCGGCGGCGGCGAGCACCTCGGCGCGCTCACCCGGCACCGCACCGGCGATGAGACGCTCGTACTCGAGCACATCGACCCGCTCGGGGGCGAGAGCGAGTGCGTACCCGTCGCGGCCGCCGTGCAGCACGTCACCCCACCCGCGGGCGCGCAGCCGCGAGATGTGGGCGCGCAGACTCGACAGCACGGCATCGGTGGGCGTCTGCCACAGGTCGCCGATGAGGGCATCGGCGCTCATCGGCCCGCCGGCGAGCGCGAGCCGCGCGAGGATCGCCTGCGGGATCGCACCGCGAACCGCCGGCGGCGCGCCTTCGCCCACCACGGCGAACGGCCCGAACAGCAGCAGGCGCGCGTCCACGTCAGTCGACGATCAGCGCGGTCGCCGGCGTCTGGGGCAGATGGGCGATCGCCGTCATGACGTCATCCCACCCCCATCGCCGTCCGGTGCGGTACTCGCGTTCGAACTCACCGGGAGCCAGCCCGGCCGCGATCGCCCGGCGCAGCCGTGCGGCATCCTCCCCCTCGGCGGTCGCGGTGGAGTAATCGTAGCCAATCCCGATCTCGTCGACCGCGCCGAGAAGACGCGCCCCGACGTCATGCCGTTCCACGTACGCGCAGGCGCCTGCGATGGCGTGGACGACGGCGAGCGCGCCGGCCGGCTCCAACGCCCGCGCGCCGGCGACGCCCGAGGCCGCGAGGCCGATCGCTTCGCGCGGTCTTCGCGCGTCGACGAGGGTCTTGGCCATGACGTAGATCGACGAGGTGATCATCCACACGTAGCCGATCGAAGCGGCGATGCGGTGCGATTCGGTGAGCGCCTCGAGCGCCTCGTCGAGCCGCTTCTCACCGCGCAGCAGCTGCCCGTAGGCCATCGCGACCTCGCTGCGCGCCCACGGCTCGGCCTCGGGCGCGAGCCGGCGCGCGGCTTCGAGCAGTCGCCCGCCTTCGGCGACGTCGCCGAACAGCGAGCGCCCGTACCCGGCACGCGCCAGGGCGACCGCGGCGACATCGACATCACCCGCCCGCTCGCCCAGTTCGTGCGCACGGGCGATGGCGGCGAACGCCGCCGGCGCGTCGCCGGTCTGGTAGGCCAGATTGCTGAGCTCGAGCCACGCGATGGGTTCGGCCTCGACGACGTCGCCGGGCACCGCGAGCGCGCGGTCGATGCGCTCACGGCCCGCGCGCAGCAGACCGCGCAGGTACCAGTACGGGGCCTGACCGGCGACCAGCCGCACGGCCGCGTCGCGGTCGCCCGCCGCGATCGCCTGCTCGAGCGCCGCGTCGAGGTCGGAGCGGAATCCGTCGAGCACCGCGACCGTGTCGGCCGCCGCGAACGCGCGCAGACTCGGTGCCAGTCGCCAGGCGAGATCGGCGAACCACGCACGATGGCGCGCCCGCCACGCCGTGAGATCGGCCTCGGTGTCGTGGGTGGCGACGAACTCCTTCGTCGACTCCAGGACGCGCAGCCGACGCCGCCCCGACGCGCTGTGGTCGACCGACACCAGCGACTTCCCGACGAGTTGGGCGATCCTGCGGCTGGTGTCGGCGGCCGGTCCCGCCGACACGCCCGACGCGGCCTCGATGGTGAAGGGCCCGGCGAACCGTGCGACCGCGATCAGGTCGGCGCGCAGGTCGTCGTCGAGCAGCTCGTAGGTCCAGGCGATCGCCGTGCGCAGACTGTCGTGACGTCCGCCGGTGGTGCGGGCCCCGATGCCCTCTCTCACCTGCGCGATGTCGAGCAGGTCGAGCCGCGCCGCTGCGAGCTCCAGCGCCAGCGGGATGCCGTCGAGATCGGCGCACAGCGCGCGCGCCGCGTCGATCTCGTCGGCTGCGAAAGGCTCGCCGCCGCGCGCGTCGAGCGCGCGATCCGAGAACAGGCGCCAGGCATCCTCGGCCTGGGCGTCGGTGAGCGGACGCAGCACGAACTCGAACTCGCCGGGCAGGCGCAACGGCTCGCGGCTGGTGACGAGGAACCGCAGGTCGGCGGTGCGGGCCAGCAGGGCGTCGACGGCGATCGCGACCGCCCCGAGCACGTGGTCGGCGTTGTCGAGGATGAGCAGCACACGGCCGCGGGTGAGTCGACGGGCGATCGCGTCGACCGTGAGTTCGGTCGCCCGCACCACCGACGCGATCAGCGGCACGACCGCCTCGGGGTCGGTGACGTCGGCGAGGTCGATCATGTACTGCTCGTCGTCGAGCGCGGTGGTGGCCTCGCGGGCGAGTTCGACCGCGAGGCGGGTCTTGCCCACGCCGGCCGGGCCGACGATGGTGATCAGCCGCTCGCGGTGCCGGCCCGCGCGCAGGGTGCGCAGCTCGGCCGAACGGCCCACGAACCGCGTAAGCGCGATGGCGACCCCGACGCGCTGCACGGTCTCGGCCGGTCCCCTCGTCGGCTCGACGACGGCGGGGTCGAGCCGCACGATCGACGCGCGCAGGGCGTCGAGTCGGGGCGAGGGGTCCATGCCGTCGCTGTCGCGCATCCGCTCGGCGAAGGCGTCGATCGCGTCGACGGCCTCGGAGCGGCGGGCGGCCCTGGCCAGTGCCGTGGCGAGCAGCTGCACGGGTCGTTCGTGCAGCGGATGCCGCTCGACGGTCTCGGCGATCACGGCGACCGCGAGACTGTGGTCGCCGAGTTCGAGGGCGAGCTCGGCGAGGTCCTCTTCGAGTCGGCGACGCTGCTCGACCACGGCGGCGCGCGCCGGGGTCACGAACGGGAAGGCGTCGAGACCGTCGAGCAGGCTGGACCCGGCGAGCGACGACAGCTCGAACAGGTCGGAGAGCTGTTCGTCGCGCGGGCGCGACGGATCGAGGGCGGCGACCGCATCCTCGAAGCGTGCGTGGTCGACCGCGGTCCGCGGCACGTCGAGCAGATACCCGTTGCGTGTGCCGGCCAGCGCGGTGCCGAGGCCCGCAGTGCGCAGACGCGAGACGTGGGAACGGAGGGTCGACAGCACACTGTCGGGCGGAGTCGCCCAGACCGCGGCGATGAGCTCGTCGGTGGGCACGGCCTCGCCCGGGGCGAGCGCCAGACGCGCGACCAGAGCGCGGGGCACATCGCCGCCGATGTCGAGGGGACGGCCGTCGCGGCGCACCTGCGGCGTGCCGAAGACATCGACCTGCACATCCAACGCGACCACTCCCTCCGACGGCGGGCGAGAGCCCCGCCAGCCTCGATGGTAGGAATCGCGAGCCGCCCGCGGGGACGACGACATCGCCGTGCAATCTTCGTGCAATCCCCACGACGCAGCGCCCCGACCGAGGCCGAGAGCGCTGCGCCGTGAAGGGTGCGGGTCAGAACTGGGCGATGAAGCTGCCCAGCACCCGGTCGATGATGGGCAGGTCGCCCTCGTCGAGCGCGGTGACCGACAGTGCGACCACGTAGCTGCCGTCGGCGGAGTAGGCCGAGAGCATCAGGTAGTCGGCGCCGGTCTCGCCGCATCCGGTCCAATAGTCGAAGACGCCTTCGTGGTAGCCGTCGGCGTACACATCGCTCACCGAGAGCGAGCATCCCGACTGCTGCAGGTACGGCGTCACCAGCTCGAGCCACTCCTCGGGTGTGGTCTGGGCCGTGTCGGTCGGCGCGGCCAGCACCGAGATGCCCGGCACCGACCAGCCGGCCGCGTAGGCGGCCAGATCGGTGCTCGCCTCGATGCTCGCCCAGGTCACCCCGCGCGGATCGGTGAACGGCGTGGCATCCACCGCCCACCCCGCCGGCACATCGACCGCGACGCTCTGGGTGTCGTCCACGACCGTCGTGAAGTCGGTCGGGTCGGATCCGCCGCCGCCGCCCGACGGCGTGCCGCCCAGGTCGTCGACCACCGAGACCGCCGAGACCGCGGTGCCGTTGAACTGACCGGTGTAGTACCGGCCGTCCGCGGGCCGGTACAGCTCGACCGAGAGAGTGGCGTCGTGCCCGTGCGTGCGCAGCACGTCGCAGTAGTCGGCCATCGTGCCGTCGGTGCCCACCGAGACGCCCTCCATCTTCGTGATGAGGTCGCCCGGCTTCACGCCGGCCGCGTCGGCGGACGACCCCGACGCGATGGAGTTGACCCAGATGCCCAGACCTTCGCCCTCTGCGGTGTACGCGGTGCCGTTGATGCCGAGGCTCAGCACGCCTTCGCCCGAGGCGAGCGTGTCGACGACGGCGCGCACCTCGTCGCGATGGATCGCGAGGTTCTGGTCGTGCTGGTCGTTGCCGGCGTAGTTGACCCCGACGATGCGCCCGTCGGCGTCGACCAGCGGGCCGCCGGAGTTGCCGCCGCGGATGCGCGCGTCGTGCTCGATCACGTGGTCGAGCGACGCCCACGGCGTGTCCATGGCGGTGTCGGCCTTCGAGACGATCCCGCGCGTCATCGTGAAGGTCGGATCCCCCAGTGGGAAGCCGGCCGCATACACGTCGGTGGCGGTGGGGATCTCGCCCTCGCGCCACGTCAGGAAGGGGTAGTCGTCGTCCTGCAGCTGGATCACCGCGAGGTCGAGGCACTCCGACGACCCGAGCACCTTCGCGTTGAGGGTGCGGCTCGTGTCGCCGCCGAGCCAGACCTTGAGGGTGCCGGCGCCGACGACGACGTGGTTGTTGGTGACGGCCAGGCCGTCGGACGAGATCAGGAAGCCCGACCCGCGACCTGCGGCCTCGTAGCCTCCGTCGGGCGAGACGAACGTGCCGACGGCTTCGATCTGGACGGTGGCCGACTGGATGCCGTCGAAGCCGACGCCCTGCGGTGTGGGAGCGGCTGCGGGAAACGTCGCACAGCCGGTGAGGGCGAGCGCGGCCGCAGCCGGGAGGGCAAGGCCGGACGCGAGGTTCCGGCGACGAGAGGTGGTGTGCGTGTTCATGCCAAGGACGCTAGGGACGCGACCGCACACGGCGTCAGAGCTTCCGGCGACTGCAATCCGCGTGCAATCCAGGCCGCGATGTCAGGGCCGCAGCAGCGTCACGCGAGCGCTGCAACGCGCACGGTCGACGCTCCACACGTGGCCGCGACCGTGCACGCTCGCGGTCAGCCCGTCCACGACGTAGGCGGTGTGCTCGTCGATCGCGACGCCACGTGGCACGAGGTCGGCCTCGACCGCCGCGACCAGCCTCGACAGGGTGCCCCACTGCGCCGCGTGCACCTCGACCGTCGCCCGGACCAGCCCCAGCCCGTCACGCACCTCGAGTTGCTCGAGCTCCTCTGCGGCATCCGCCGGTGCGACATCCCGCTCGTCGAGCCGGTGTCCTCCGACGAGCGCGTGCGCGGCGGCGATGACCGCCCCGGCCGAGAAACCGGCGTACGGTGCGCCCGCCGCGACGCGCCCGCGGATGGGCTCGGCGATGTCGGTCAGCGCCTGGTGATAGGCGGGGGTGAGACCGCCGCCGACGAAGATGCCGTGCACCCCGCTCACGACGGATGCCGCGAACCGCTCCCCCTCGCGGATCGCGTGCACCCGGATGCCGGATGCCGGTGCCCCGGCGGCTTCGAGTGCCGTGCGGAACCGGGACTCCGCGGTGCGGTCGTCCGGTTCGAGCACCAGCAGGAGCGCGATGACCGGGTCACCGGAAGAGGCGGCGCGCGCCTCATCGACGAACGGGGCGAGCACGGCGGCCGTCAGCGACGCATCGCGACCGCCGCCGATGAGGTGCACGCTCATCCGTGCGTCGCCGGGGCGGTGGGGGGCAGCGCGTGGGCCACGGTGTCTCCTCGGGTCGAGCGGTAGGGCCACCGTAGGTGGTGGCCGGCCGCGACCTGAGTGCGCGCGCGAACCTGCAACGCGCGTGCAATCCGGGCGGGACCGCCGCGCCGCCCCGCCGGTCAGCCCAGCGTCACGTCGTCGATGTCGATCGAGACGATGAGCGGCTCGCGCACCGCCCGGCCCTGGTCGTCGCGCACGTAGATCTCGCGGTGCACCGGCAGCAGCAGCCCGTCGAACCAGGTCTGGCCCGTCATGTATTCGACGGACGGTGAGCCCCCCGCGATGTCGACCGAGTAGTCGCGGCGGCGCAGCACCCCGTCGGAGTCGGCGTACAGCGTCTGCACGGGGGTGTGGGTCGCGATCGACGCCGGGTACGTGACCCGAAGGCGGTCCCAGACCTCACCGTCCTCCTCGGTCCACGGGCCGATCTCCTCGGTGACGACGCCGGGCAGGGTGAACGACTGCGGCTCGGTGTTGTAGGTCCACATCGCATACCCCGTGAAGTAGGCGAGGTGCAGCTGGTTCCACGGCGTGGTCAGCTCGTGCCCGGCGAACGAGGCGCGCGGGTCGGTCAGCTCCGCGGCGACGGTCCCGTCGGCACGCACGATCGTGACGCGATGGGGGGTGAAGTCGCTGTGCAGGCCGGGGTCGCCGAAGTCGTCCAGCCGACTGTGCTCCGTGCGCAGATCGACGGTGAACCGGCCCTCGCCGGCGACGCCGTCCACTCTCTTCAGGCCCCAGAAGGCGCCCCCGAAGTGTCGGACGGCCGAGATGCTGTCGACCTCGCGCCAGCGGCTCCCGCCGTGCGCGTCGATGATCTTCTCGAGCAGTGTTGCCATGGTGTTCTCCTTGTTCTCGGTGACGGTCGTGGATGCGATGACGTCGAAGTGCGATGTCTGCGTCGTGTCCGCTCGCGGCTCCCCGCACGAAGCTCAGGCGGGGTGCGAGTCGAGCAGCGCGATCTCGTCGGCGGTCAGCGCGATGCCCCCCGCGGCGATGTTGTCGCGCAGGTGCTCGGGACTGCTCGTGCCGGGGATCGGCAGCATCGTGGTCGTACGGTGCAGCAGCCACGCGAGGGCGATCTGCGACGGCGTGGCCCCGGTGCGCGCCGCGACCGAGCCCAGCGCTCCCCGGCCGTCGACGAGGCCGCCCGTCGCGAGCGGGAACCACGGGATGAATCCGATCCCGGTTTCGGCGGCGACGCGCACGAGGTCCTCCGCGCTGCGGTCCGCGAGGTTGTAGAGGTTCTGCACGGTCGCGATCGGCGTCACGGCGGCGGCCGCCCGCAACTGGTCGACCGACACCTGGCTGAGCCCGATGTGGCGGATCTTCCCCTGCGTGCGCAGGTCGTCGAGGGTTCCGACCTGGTCCTCGATCGGCACGCGCGCGTCGACCCGATGCAGCTGATAGAGGTCGATCGTCTCGACCCGCAGACGCCGCAGGCTCCCCTCGAGCGCAACCCGCAGATGCTCCGGCCGGGCGTCGACGATCCACTCCGCGCGAGGGCCGCGGACGAAGCCGCCCTTCGACGCGATCACGAGGTCATCGGGATACGGGTGCAGCGCTTCGGCGATCAGGGTCTCGACCGTTTCCGGGCCGTACGCGTCGGCGGTGTCGATCAGGTTCACACCGAGATCGACCGCGTCCCGCAGCACCCGGCGCGCGCGATCGGCGTCGGGCGGCGGCCCGAACGCGTGCGGTCCGGTGAGCTGCATCGACCCGAAGCCGAGCCGGGCGACCGGCAGCTCGCCGCCGATGAGAAAGGTGCCGGCTGCCTGCGCGCGCACCGTCCGACCGCTCATCGCGCCAGCACCGATCGCTCGGCCGGCTCGAGGCGCAGCGCCGCCGCACGCGCCGGCGCGCCGACCAGCCGGGGCAGGAAGGAGTGTCGATACGCCGCGTACTTGTCCCGGTAGGCCTCGTCGAGGGCGTCGTCGAGGTCGGCGACCTCGACGAGGTCGACGACACGCGATTCGGCCCACGTCGTCACCCGGGCACGGTGGCGGGTGAGCGCACCACGGAACCAGCCCGAGTCGCGGCCGTGCGACGACCGCACGTACACGTCTCCATCGACGACGACCACCCAGATCGGCACCGGCGGTCGGAACGAGCCGTCGGCGCGCATCGTCTCGATCGTGATCTCCTCGGATGCCGCGAACACCGCGGCGTCATGTTCATCCCACGACATGATCTGTTCCCTTTCTTCCGTCGCATCCATCTGTCATCGCACCGCCAGCACGTCGGGCACCGGACGCCGGATGCCTCGCCGAACGACGAGCGCCGACGCGCCGACCGTCGCGATCAGCACCCCGCCGGTCGCGACGACGAGGGCCGCCGGCCCGACACCGGCCACCGCGGATCCCAGCGCCACGCTCTCGGCGACGGCGGCGACCACGAGCACGAGGCCGACGGCCGCGGCCGCGGTCACGCCGTGCACGGCTGTCTCGATCGCGGCGGCGGCGAGCGTCGTGCGCTCGTCGGCTCCGGCCGCACGCACCGCGGCCTGTTCGCGCCCTCGAGCGGCCGCTCCCATCGCGGCGGCGACCGCGGCGGCCGCAGCGGCGAGCACGGTCGGCCCGCCGACCAGCAGCGCGACCGCAGGTGCCGTGCCGGCCGCAGATCCACCCGACAGCGCGCTGAGCGTGTGGGCGCCCGCAAGCAATCCCGTCGGCAGCCCGATCGCCACGACAGCCGCTGAGACGGTCGCGTCGTCGCGACGAGGGCCGAACACGGCGGATGCCCGACCGAGCGCGGCCGCGGCCGTCCACCGCGTCAGCGGCCGTGACCACGCGCGCTCGAACGGCGCGACGATGACCGGTCCGGCGGCCGCGACGGCCCCGGCCAGCAGCGGACCGATCAGCAGCAGCTGACTGCCCGCCTGTCGATCCCGCAGCGCCGCGATCATCGACGCGACCAGGGCAACCAGGGCCAGAGCGGTGGCCGGTCGCCGCCATCCGGCGCGCGGCGGTGGCTCGGTATCGCGGCGGATCGCGATCAACGGCGACAAGCGCGCCGCTCGGCGGCCCGCCGCGATCGCGCACGGCACGCAGATGAGCACCACCGCGAGCGCGCTCCACCCTGCCGTGACGGCATCCGCCCGTGGCTCGACCGGCGTGAGGCCCACCGTGCCGGTGAGCCCGTATGCCACGAAGCCCGGAGCGACGACGACCCCGACGAGCGCCCCCGCGACGGCGCCGAGCACGCTGACCGCGAGCACCTCGGTCGCGATGACCGCCCGCACGGCTGCCGGCGACAACCCGATCGCCGCCCACAGCGAGATCGCCGCGGCGCGCACCGTGACCGTCAACCGCAGCACGGTGGTCAGCACGGCCAGCGCTGCGACAGCGGTGAGCGCGACGGTGAAGCCGGCCAGTGAGAACAGTGCGAGCCCCCCGCGATCGGGCGACCTCTCGGCCGAGGCCAGCAGCACCGCGGGCACCGACACCGCCACCGCCGCGACCGCGGCGACCGCGAAGGCGGCCAGCCACACGAATCGCGCGTCCCGCAGATCGGCGCAGATCAGTCTGAGCATGGGATCACCGCCTGCTCGGGCTCGCGACGAGGCCGAACAACTCGGCCGCGGTCGGCCGGTCGACGTCGGCGACGACGTGCCCGTCGCGCAGCACGATGACGCGGTCGGCCGTCGCGGCGGCATCCAGATCGTGGGTGACGAGCACGACCGCCGACCGCTCATCGGGAATGTCGCCCAGCATGCGGAGTACGTGCTCGCCCGCCTCCGAGTCCAGCGCCCCCGTCGGCTCGTCGGCGAAGATCAGTCGCGGCCTCGTCGCCAGCACGCGCGCGATGGCGACCCGCTGCTGCTGGCCGCCCGAGAGCTGCGACGGCAGGGCATCCCGGCGATCGTCGAGCCCGACGTCTGCCAGCGCTGCCCGCGCCTCGACGCGTTCGCCCGCGAGTCGCGCGGGCAGCGCGACGTTCTCGAGAGCCGTCAGGTAGGGCACCAGGTTGTACGTCTGGAAGACGAAGCCCACGTTGCGCCGCCGCCACGCGGCCAGCCCGCGCCGACCCAGCCGATGCAGGTCGGCGCCGGCGGCGCGCACGATCCCCTCGCTGAGGGTCTGCAGGCCCGACAGCGCGTAGAGCAGCGTCGACTTGCCCGAGCCGCTCGCTCCGACCACGGCCACCAGCTGCCCCGGCTCGACCGTGAGCGTCACCTCGCGCACCGCCCACGTGCGACCGCGGCCGCGACCGAACGCGACGCCGACTCCGCGCGCATCGACGAGGGTCATCGCGACTCACCGCCCGGGGCCCCGACTCCGCCGGTCCGTGCCGGTTCATCGTCCTCTCGGGCGACGATCGCCTCGGCCCCCACGCCGCCGGGTGCCGTGCCGAGCGACGCGAGGCTGCGCACCGCGATCGCGACCACGAAGAGGGTGATCGCCGCCGCGAGCACGACCGCGAGCACAGCGGATGCCGCACCCGCCGCACCCGGCGCCTCCGCTGCCGCGCTGAGCCACACGATCGCGTACGTGACGGCGGCGGCATACGGAAACGTGAACGACCAGAAGCCGAGCGTGAACGCCGTCCGGCGATAGAGCGGGACGAGCGCGACCTGCACCGCGACCATCACGGCGAACACCCCGGCCAGCGCCCACTGCAGGTCGTCGATGCGCCCGTCGGTGACGGCGAACCACGCGAGTCCGCCCACGGCCGGCGGCGCGACGATGATGGCGAGTGTCGGAACGAGCACGTCGGGCAGAGGTGGGCGCACAGCCAGCCGCGCGACGACGACCGCCAGCGTCGCGACCCACGCCAGGGTGGCGAAGGCGACGCATCCGATGGCGATCCCACGCCAGCCCGCCTGAGCGAGCCCGTACGCGCAGATGTACCCGGCGGCGACCGTGGGCAGGAAGTACCCGCCGTGCACGGCGTCTGCCGGCACACCGCCCGCGATGAGCCGCCCGATGAACCACGCCGAGAACAGCAGCGTCGCCACGACGGTGACCGCCACCGCACCCCGCGCCGGATCGGGCCACACCCGCAGTGCTGCAGCCGACAGCAGCACCGGCACGACCAGGGCGAGCACCGCGATCGGGCCCTGCACCGGGTGCCGCAGCTGCGCTGCCAGGGGCAGTCCCGTCACGATCCCCCGCCGCACATGCGCGACGATCATCGCCGCCCACACGACGGCGGCGGCGCCCCACGCGACCGCGACGACCGCTCGCGACCAGTCGAGGGCGTCGGCGACCGCCGTCCACACCTCGGCCAGTCCGGCGGTCCCGAACGGGATCGCCAGCGTGTTGAGCGGGATCCGCTCGCGGATCGGCATCCTGTCGGTCATGACATTCCCGCCTCTCGGAGAAGACCGAGCGGGGGCGGCCCCGGCCGTGAGGCGGGGCCGCCCGTCGCTCACTTCTGGATGAACTCGAGGATGTCGGCGAGCAGCTTGTCCTGGTACTCGCCGAAGATGCCGTGCGAGTAGCCCTCGTACACCTTGAGGGTGCCGTCCTTGACGAGCTCGATGCTCTTCATCGCGGCGGCGCCGATCGGCACGATCTGGTCGTCGGTGGCGTGCGCGATCATGATCGGCACGTCGAGGGCCTTCAGGTCCTCGGTCTGGTCGGTCTCGCTGAACGCCTTGATGCAGTCGTATGCGGCGGGCAGGTCGCACAGCATCCCCTGACGCCAGAAGTCGAACTTCGCGCCCTGCGAGACCTTCGAGCCCTCGCGGTTGGCGCTGAAGAACGTCTCGGACAGGTCGAGCCAGAACTGCGAAGCGTCGGCCAGCACACCGGCGCGGATGCCGTCGAAGACCTCGATCGGAGTGCCCTCCGGGTTCGACTCGGACTTCACCATGATCGGCGGGATCGCGCCGGCGGTGACGACCTTGGCGACGCGGCCGGCGCCATGCTGGGCGGCGTAGCGGACGACCTCGCCGCCGCCGGTGGAGTGCCCGACGACCACGAGGTCGTGCAGGTCGAGGTGCTCGACCAGCTGCGCGAGGTCGCTCGCATACGTGGTCAGGTCGTTGCCGGTATAGGTGCGCGACGAGCGGCCGTGGCCACGACGATCGTGCGCGATGACGCGGAAGCCGCGGTCGGCGAAGAACTTCATCGCGACCTGCCACGCGTCACCGCTGAGCGGCCAGCCGTGGGCGAAGACGATCGGCTGGCCCGATCCCTGGTCTTTGTAGTACATCTCGGTGCCGTCGGAGAGGGTCAGGTAGGGCATGGCTTCCTCATTTCGCTGTGCCGTCGGTGACGGCTGGTCGGGTGGGACTCGATCGAGCCCGAGCACGACGTTAGAAAGGCGTGGGAGCGGCTGTCGTGGCCCTCGCGCTGACACCCAGCCGGGGCCCCTCGACGGTGTTCCTGCGAGGGCCACGACCGGCCCGTGCGGCCTGCGTAGGTTCGGGTCGATCCCTCACCCGGAAGGACTCCGACATGCCCGACATGACCGTCTTCTCCCGCCCGGTGCGCACCGTCTCGGTCGCGCTCCCCGGCACCTTCGACGAGGCGGTCGCCGCCTTCGAGCGGGCGGCACCGCACCTCGACCCCGACGCGTTCGCCCATGAGGTGCGCACCGCCGGCGACTGGGAAGAGATCGCGGAGTGGACCGCGCAGCACGCGCCGCACGGCTTCCTCGTCTACGTGAAGAACGACGTACGCCCCCTCATGGGTCGCGCCGGCGACCCGGCACGCGCGATCGCGTATCTGCTGGGCAACCACGTCACCGCCGAGAAGATGTTCCGACTCGACCCGCGCGTCATGATCTATGCTCCGCTGCGGGTTGCGCTCACCCATGTGGACGGCGAACCCGTGCTGTTCACCGCCGACGTGCCCAGCGACCTGTTCGGCGGCTACGGCGTCGAGGCGATCACCGACGTCGCCCGCGGGCTCGACCGCTCGCTGGCCGCGCTGCTCGAGCTGCTGGGCGCCGAGGTGCCCGCCGAGCTCGTGTGGTCGGCGGTCAGCGCGTAGCCACCGACGGGGGTCGCGAGCCCACGATGAACCGGCGAAGCGCCAGTGACGCCGGCGAGAGAGAGTCGCCACGCCTCCACGCCACGGCGATGCGACGCTGCGCATCGGGAGTGCCGAACGGGATGACGACGAGACCCGCCGTGCCGGTGACCGCGAGCGCCAGCTCGTTGACGATCGACACCGCGACGCCGCGCCGCACGAGTGCGACGAGCGTGTGCGGCGAGGCGACCCGCCGCGTGGCCTCGGGCCGCAGTCCCTCTCGCGCGAAGAACGGCCTCACCTCGGGAGAGAGCCCGCTCATGCCCTCGCCGCTGCCCGAGGTCACCAGGAACTCGTCGGCGAGCTCGCGCGGCGACAGCGAGCGCCGGGTCGCGAGCCGGTGCGCGTCTGAGACGACGACCACCAGCTTCTCGGTCCACAGCGGCAGGGATTCGATCTCGGGGATGCCGTCGAGATAGGCCACCGGAACGAGCGCGAGATCCGCGCGCCGTTCGACGATGGCGGGCGGCACCGCCGATGTCGCCATCTCCTGCAGGCGCACGACCACGGACGGCTCGGTGCGCGCGAAGCGGTCGACGAGCGACGGCGCGTAGGCGCCCGCGATGCTCGGGATGCAGGCGAGCCGTACCGTGCCGTGCTCGTGGCCGCCCAAGTGCGCCAGCTCGTCGTCGGCGGTCGCGAGCGTGCGCAGCACGGCCCGCGCATGCGGCAGGAACGTGTGGCCGGCGGTGGTGAGATCGAGGGGACGCCGGCTGCGGTCGATGAGCACGACACCGAGCTCGGACTCGAGCTGCGACACGTACGAGCTCACGCGCGATTGCGGGCGGCCGAGAGCTGTCGCGGCCGCCACGACGGTGCCGTGGTCGACGACGGCGGTGAAAGCCCGGAGCCAGGCGATCTGCATTCCGAAATCGTATCCGGAAAGTGGAATCCGGGATTCCGGAATCTGTCCACCCATGTCGCGTTGAAGCTGACTAGCTTCTCAGATGGATCCCGCCCGATGGAACCCGTACGACCCTCGAACCCCATGACCGACACCTCTCCCGACCCGACGGACGCTCTCGTCGGCCGCGATACCGAGCTCGCGCTGCTGCTCGACGCACTCTCCGACGCCGACCACGCGACCGGCGCCGCCCATCTGCTGCTCGGCGACGCCGGAATCGGCAAGACCGCGATGCTCGACGCCGTCACCGAGGCGGCACACGGCCGCGGGGCGCTGGTGCTGTCGTGCCGCGGCATGCGTATGCGCTCGTCGGTGGGCTTCGCAGGCCTGCACGAGCTGCTGCTGCCGGTGCTCGACCTGCTCCCCGCCCTCCCCCAGCGACAGCGCGCCGCGATCGAGATCGCGTTCGGCATCGCCGACGGCACCGCCGCCGACCGGCTCGTGACGAGCATCGCCACCCTCTCGCTCATCGAAGAGGCCGCGTCGACCCGCACCGTGCTCATCGTGGTCGACGACCTGCAGTGGGTCGACCCGTCCACCGCCGACATCGTGCTGTTCCTGGCGAGCCGCCTGGCCGGCACCCGCGCGCTGCTGCTGGCGACCGCGCGGCCGGAGACGGGCGAACCCGACGTCGAGGCATCCTTCACCCGCGTCACCGCCCTCACCCCGCTCGGCACCGACGATGCCGGCGCGCTCCTCGCGCGCCGCGCACCCGAGCTGTCACCGACCGCGCGCGCCCGGGTGATGGCGCAGTCGCAGGGCAATCCGCTGGCCCTCGGCGAGCTCGCCGCCGCGGCGGGCGACGAACCCCGCGCCGACGGACTCACCGCGCGCACTCCGCTCACCCGCCGCCTCGAGCGCGCGTTCCTCACCGAGACGCTCGCGCTGCCGGATGCCACCCAGCGTGCGCTGCTCGTCGCCTCGATCGGCGAGGACGCGCCCGCGTTCGAGGTGCTCGCCGCCGCCGCGCGACTGGGTCTCGGATCCGAGAGCTTCGGCCCCGCCGAACGTGCGGGGTTGGTGCGCACCAGCGGCGGACGGATCCGGTTCCGGCATCCGCTCATCAGTTCGTCGGTGCACAGCGCCGCCGATCCCGAGCTGATTCACGAGGTCAACGCCGCCCTGGCCGCCGCGACCGCCGACGATCTGCGGCGGGCCCGCTATCGGGCGGCATCCGGCCTCGGGGCCGATGAGACACTCGCCCGCGAACTCGAAGACGTCGCTGCCGCCTCGTCGCGGCGCGGCGCCACGTCCGAGTCGGCAGCACTGTGGCGGACGGCCGCCACCCACAGCCCCGGAACCGCGGATCGTGCCCGGCGACTCGCCTACGCCGGCGAGATGTCGCGCCAGGCCGGCGCCTCCGCCTCGGCGGGCGAGCTGACCGCCGAGGCGGAGGCCCTGTCGGACGACGCCGGCGTGCGCCTGCAGACCGCGCGAACCGAGTGGATGCTCGCGCTCACCGTGGGCACCCCCGCGCGGTCGGCCGCCGAACTGCTGGATCTGGCGCACACCCTCGGCGCGACGTCGGCGTCGGCGTCGCGCGTCGAGGTGCTGGTGTGGGCGGCGGTGCGGTGCTATCTGCGCGTCGACGACTCGCCGCAGGTGCACGACGCCGTCCGTGCGGCGCTCGAGGCATCGCAGACCGCCGAGGGGACACGGGCCGACGTGGTGCGCCGGATCGGCCTGGCGCTCATGGGGGGCCGTCCGCTGGACGATGTCGGCCGCGCGATCGAGGTGCTGCGCCGCGACCTGGGCGAGACCGATCCGACCCTGCTGAACTGCCTCGCCTTCGCCGTCGAAGACACCACCGATCTCGAGGCGGCGATCGGGGTGTGGAGCGCCGAGATCGACCTGTTCCACGCGACCGGTCGCGCCGGCGACGAGACCGTGGGGCTGGCCGGCCGCAGTGTCGCGCATGTGACCGCGAACTGCCTCGCCGAGGGCCTCGCCGACGCCGAGCGCGCACTGCACATCAGCGCCGACCTCGGCCTCGCCGTCGTCGGCGCGCTCGCCGCGGCGAACGCCGCGCGGGTGCACGCCGCGCGCGGCGACGACGTCCGTGCCCGCGAGGCACTGGCGTCCTCGCAGGCCTTGGGCGGCGACCACCCGGTGCCGCGGGTCGTCGCGCTCGCCGAGTGGGCGCAGGCGACGCTCGCGCTGGGCGACCGGCGCCCCGAAGACGCGCTCGCACACCTGGCGCGCACTGAGATCAATCCGCCGATCGCACTGTGGGCCGGCGCCGACCTCGCCGAGGCCGCCGTACGTGTCGGGCGCACCGAGCCCGTGGAGCGATGGCTCGAAGTCGCCGCGGCGGTGCCCGATCCGTCGGCCCACCTGCGCATGCTCATCGAACGCTCCCGCGCGCTGCTCGCCGCCGACGACGCCGTTGCCGCACACTTCACCGCCGCGATCGACCACGGTGCACGCAGCCGCGCAGGATACGACCTCGCCAGAACCCACCTGCTCTACGGCGAGTGGCTGCGCCGTCACCGCCGCATCGTCGACGCCCGTGAGCACCTGTTCGCCGCGCTGCGCGGTTTCGAGGCGCACGGCGCGACACGCTGGGCCGAGCGGGCAGCGGCCGAGCTTCGCGCAGCGGGCACGGTCGACACGCGCGTGCGCGGCGACGTCGCCGACCGCCGAGCTGCGCTGACTCCGCAGGAGGAACTCGTCGCCGATCTGGTCACGCGCGGACTCACGAACAAGGAGATCGCCGACCAGCTCTACCTCTCGCACCGCACGGTCGGCGCGCACTTGCGCAGCGTCTTCACGAAGGTCGGAGCCACCCGGCGCGGTCAGCTGGTGGAACTGCTCGGCAGCGGCGCACCGGCGCCCTGACCGTGGCGCGCGATGCCGTCGCGCGCGACGTCAGCCCGCGAGGCGCCGCGGCTGCACGACGGAATGCTGCCGCGCCTCGCGCTCGGACCCACTGCGGCGCGCGTCCTTCGCCGACACGAGGGGCAGCCCTCGCACCACGAGCACGTGCAGCCCCGAGGGGCCGTCGATCCGCAGTCCCTGCGCCTGCACGTCCACCGCTCCGAAGCCGGCGAGCGATTCGCGCACCCGCACGAACGAGAATGTGCGCGCCTCGTACCGCGCCCACATGGCCGGGAAGTCGTCGGGGGCCAGCTGCTCGAGCGACCGGACGATCTCGGCGAATCGGCCATCGGCGGCATCCGCGTAGTAGCGCAGGGCGGCCAGCGACCAATCTGCGATGACCTCCCACTCGGTCATCGCGTGCCGGAACTCCGGGCTGAAGATCTGCTCGGCGAGGTTGTCGCCCGCACGCAGCAGCCCGCGCCCGGCGATGCGGGCCATCGTGTTGACGGCGAGGACATCCTGATTGCGGTCGACGACGAACGCCGGCACGCCGACCAGATCGCCCATGAGGCCCTCGAGCGAGGCGCGCTCGGCGGCGCCGACGCCGGTGGCGCGGCGATCGCGCACCGGCTCGCCGGCATCCTCACGGGCCAGCAGGTACAGGTACGCCGTCGCATCGGCGTCGAGGTCGAGGGCCGACGCGAGGGCCCGCAGCACCTGGTGCGAGGGCTGGATGCCGCGTCCCTGCTCGATCCGCACGTAGTACTCGGGACTCACCCCGGCGCGCAGCGCCACCTCTTCGCGACGCAGGCCCTGCACACGCCGTCGGCCGATCCCCTCGGCCAGCCCGACGCTGTCGGGAGTGACGACCGCGCGCCGCGCCCGCAGATACTCCGCAACCCGTGCACCCATGATCTCCGCCTTCCGGCCCGCCGACACCCTGTCGACCATCCGCCTGTGACGATGCTCGCGTTCGACGCGGGGCCGCGGCATCGGCAGAACGACCGCATTCCCGGGCGGGCGCCGGGCGGCACCCGAGGCATCGGTCCGCCTCTGGTCGCCCGTGCCGGCGGGCTCGGGATGCCGGATGACCTAGGTCATCCGAGCAGGCGCCGCGCGACGTGGGTGCTGACCAGGTCGAGAAGCTCGTCGCCGCGCCCGGCCAGGATGGTTCGTATCGCGTAGAGCGAGAGCCCCTTCGCCTGGGCGGCGGCGATCGCAGGCGGGATCGCCGGCTCCTGACGTGCGGTGATGACCTCGAGGAGTGCCGGTCCGTCGCGGCCGAGCAGCTCGGTCGCGGCATCGCGCAGGTCGTCGACGTGCGTGACGCGGCGGCTCGGCATGCCCATCGCTGCGGCGACGTCCGCGAAGTGCGGGGTGTCGTCGTTGAACACGACGACCTTGACGTCGAGCTGCAGCTGCACGAGCGTCCGCAGCTCGCCCAGCAGCAGCGACAGCCCGCCGTCGCCTGCCATCGCCACCACCTGCCGCCCGCTCGATGCCGCCTTCGCACCGATCCCGTTCGGCAGCGCGGTGGCCATCGAGCCGTGGTTGAACGACCCGAGCAGACGTCGCTTCCCGTTCATGCGCAGCGACCGCGCGGCCCACACCATGGGCGAGCCGGCGTCCACCGTGAAAACGGCGTCGTCGGCGGCGACCGCGCTGAGCGTGCGTGCGACCAGCTCGGGGTGGACGGGGACGCGATCGGCGACGGCGCGGTCGTCGAGGTGGTCTCGCGCACGCCGGTAATGCGCGCACGCCGCGTCGAGGTGGCCGCTGGTGCGCTCGGCACGCAGCAGCGGCCGAAGCCCCGCCACCGTGTCACGCACCGTGCCGACCAGGGCGAGCGTGAGGTCGGCGCGCCGACCGAGCCTCTCGCCGCGCACATCCACCTGGATGTACGTGCGCTTCGGCAGGAACTGCCGGTACGGGAAGTCGGTACCCAGCATCAGGATCGTGTCGGCGTCGCGGATCGCCTTGTAGCCCGACGCGAAGCCGAGCAGGCCCGTCATCCCGACGTCGTACGGATTGTCGAACTCGAGGATCTCCTTGCCGCGCAGCGTGTGCACGATGGGAGCCTGGAGCGCGGCCGCGAGTGCGAGCACCTCGTCGCGCGCACCCGCACACCCGGCGCCCGCGAGGATCGTCACGCGCGACGACGAGTCGAGGATGCCGGCGGCTGTGCGCAGTTCGGCGTCGGAGGGCCGCACCACCGGCGACGTCGCCTGCACCCCGACCGGCAGCGACGGCGGGTCGGCCGGCGCGAGGAACACCTCGCCGGGCACGACCACGACAGCCACACCCCGACGCTCGACCGCCGCGCGGATCGCCATGCCGAAGATGTGCTCGGCGTGCTCGGGGTGCGAGATCACGGCCGAGTAGACCGAGCACTCCTCGAAGCTCTCCTCGGGGTGGGTCTCCTGGAAGTACTCGCCCCCGATCTCGGCCCCCGGCACCTGCGCCGCGATCGCGAGCAGGGGAACGCCGTTGCGCTGTGCGTCGTACAGGCCGTTGATCAGGTGCGTGCTGCCGGGCCCGCAGCCGCCCACGCACACGGCGAGCCGACCGGTGAGCGCGGCATCCGCCCCTGCCGCCAGCGCTGCCGCCTCTTCGTGCCGCACAGGGATCCATTCGATCCCGGCGCTGCGTCGCAGCGCGTCGACCAGTCCGTTCAGACTGTCGCCGGGCACGCCGTAGAGGCGGCGCACACCCGACTCGCGCAGCACGGCGACCATGTTGTCGGCGACGGTCATGCGTGTCACCTCGCCTCATCGGCTGCGCGCGTCACGCTCGGATCGCCTCGACGGCGGCGTGGGCGACGCGGTGGTCCTGCTCGGGCGAACCGCCGGCCGCACCGAACCCGCCGATCACGACGCCGTCCGCATCGGTGATCGGCACCCCGCCCGCGACGAAGGCCAGCGGCACCGAGGTCGCGGTCTGGATCGTGGCCAGCGGCGAACCGTCGGCCACGGCCCCTGCCAGGTCGGCCGTCGCGGCCCCGAAGAAGACGGCGGTGCGCGCCTTGGCGAGCGAGGTGTCGATCGATCCGATGACCGCCCCGTCGAGCCGGGTGACGTGCACGAGCTGCCCCGCCCCGTCCACCACGCTGAGCGTGTACGGGATGCCGACCTCCTCGACCGCGACGATCGCCGCCGCGGTCGCGGTCCGCGCGGTGTCGAGGCTCAGGATGACCGGCGAGAGCTGCGGCAAGTCCATCGGGTGTCCCTTCCTCAGTGACACCCTGACGCTACGAACCCGCGCCGCCCGCCGCGTGGCCCTGTGAAGACCACGCAGCGCGGTCGGCGGTCACGACTTACGTCCGAGAACCACGCTCCGGTCGGACGATCGCGCGGGATTCCTCCGGCCGGGGCACCGTGCTCCGACGCAACGCGCCGCCGAGCGCGCCGGCGGCGACGAGCGTCGCCGGCGCAAGACCCGGCTGCAGCACGGTGGCGACCGCCATGCCGCCGAGCGCGACCGCCACGAGCAGCCGCGCGGTTCGCCCGCCGAACACCAGCGCAGTGATCGCCGACCCGATGGCGGCGGATGCCACGAGTGCCGCGGGTCCGACGGCAGCGACCCAGAAGTCGGTGCCGGCCACCCCGGGTGGCGTCTGCCAGACCAGGTGCGACGATCCGTACCAGGTCCACCCCAGCATCCACCCCACCGAGAACGCCGCGAGCAGCGTGAGCAGGACCGCAGCGACGCGATCGTTGCGCACGAGGTACGCGACCAGCGCGCCGACGACGGCGATCCCGACCGCTGCGCCCCCGAGCAGGATCGCCGCCCAGAGGTAGCTGATGCCATCCGCGCAGATCCACCCGCCTCCCGCCTCGGTGCCCGGCGCCCCCCTGCCGCAGTTGACGTGCAGCACCTCGCGCAGCAGCCAGAGGGTCGCGGGCCCCATGACGACGGATGCCACGCCCCCGGCGAGCGGCCAGAGCCCGGCATCCGCGGGAATGTGATCGCGCGGCTGCGGTCGGCGCGCATGCGGCGCGCGCCGCTCGGCCGTGAACGCGAGGCCGGCGCCGACGGCTGCGGCGAACAACCCGGTCGGAAGGGCCACCCACGCGGCGATCGGCGGGGAGAGGACCGATGCCGTCCAGCTCGAAGCGAGCGCGACGACGACGGCCGGGGCCGCCGCCGCGACCGCGAGACGCAGACTCATCGACGACGATTCGTAGGCCCGCAGCATCGCCAGCACGAGCAGCACAACTCCCGCCGCGCCGATCGCCGACACGGCCCCGATCACCGCGTAGACGACGGCCACCGCCGCCGGCGCCGACGAACCTCCGACGACGCCGAGCACGAACCCGCCGACCGCGCTCGCGATCCCGCCCACCGCAAGCGCGGCCCACGACATGCGGCTGTAAGCCGAGCGCAGTCGCGCCGGGTCGGTATCCGCCATGTCGACCTCCCGTGGCCACCGTGCTCGTGACAACGAGACTACGACTGCGAGGCGCTTCGCACTTTTCTGAACACGTTCAGCTTTGTAGTACCCTCGGGGCATGCCCCCGTCCCCACGCCGCGTCGCGGTGATCGCCGGCGCCTCCGGCTTCGTCGGCCGCGCCGTCGCCGACGCCTTCCGCACCGACGGGTACGACCTGCAGTTGGTCGGCCGCAGCGGCCCCACCACGTGGGACGACCCGGCCGCGCTCGCACGCGCCGTCGACGGCGCTGACGTCGTCGTCAACCTCGCGGGCACATCGGTGAACTGCCGGTACACCGACCGCAACCGCGACGAGATCCTCGACTCCCGCGTACGCACGACGCGTGCGCTCCACCGCGCGATCGCCGGGGCGCAGCATCCGCCCCGCGTCTGGCTCAACGCCTCGACCGCCACCATCTACCGCCACGCCACGGACCGCCCGCAGACCGAGTCGACCGGTGAGCGCGGCGAGGGCTTCTCGGTCGACGTCGCGACCGCGTGGGAGCGCGAGCTGTTCGCGGGCGAGCTGCCCGGCACCCGGCGCGTCGCGCTGCGGATGGCGATCGTCATCGGCGACGGACCGGCGACCCGGATGCTGCTCACCCTGGCGCGTCTCGGACTCGCCGGCTCCCAGCACGACGGCTGGGCTCCGCCGCACCGCCGCTACCGCGGCATCGGCGAGCATCCGACCGGACCCGATCGAGCACCCTGGTACCGCACGCGCGGAGGCCAGAAGGTCAGCTGGATCGACCTCGACGACGCCGTGCGCGCGATCCGCTTCCTGCGGGACGATGATCAGCTGGCGGGTCCGGTCAACCTCGCGTCGCCGCATCCGACCGACAACCGCACGCTCATGCGCACGCTGCGCCGCGTCGTCGGCGCGCCGATCGGACTGCCCTCGGCACGCTGGATGCTCGAGCCCGCGATGTGGCTGCTGCGCACCGAGCCCGAACTCGTGCTCAAGAGCCGATGGGTGATGCCGGAGCGGTTGACGGACGCGGGCTTCGCCTTCTCGCACCCCGACCTCGAGGGCGCTCTTCGCGGCGCCGTCGACGCCCACGCCGTCGGCGCCGACCGCACCGAGAGGACACCCCACCATGCCGAAGCCGCGTGAGACCAAGGGCGAGCGCACGCGTCAGCGCATCCGAGCGGCGGCGCTGCACTCGTTCCGCGAGAACGGGTACGACGCCACGACCATCCGCGCGATCGCGGACGAGCTCGGGCTGTCGGTGGGCGTCACGAACTACCACTTCGCGTCGAAGAACCACCTCGTGCAGGAGCTCTACCTCGACGTGCAAGAGGCGCACCGCGCGGCCGCTGATCCCCAGCTGGCCGGCGAGACGCGCCTGATCGAGCGGCTGCGCATCGTGTACTCGGCCGGCCTCGACCAGCTCGAGCCGTACCATGCCCACGCCGGCGAGTTCCTCTCGGCGGCGGTGTCGCCCCGGTCACCCCTCAACCCGCTGTCGGCCGAGTCGGCCCCGGCGATGGCGATCACCCTCGGTCTGTTCACCGAGGCGGTCGAAGGGGCTGCGGCATCCGGAGTTCCCGACGACATCCGCCGGCTGCTCCCCCGCGCCCTCGTGGTGAGCTACCTGCTGCTCGCGCTGTTCTGGGTCTACGACCCGTCGGATGACCGGCGCCGCACGCGCCGACTGCTCGACCGCGGGCTGAAGCTGCTCGGCGGAGTGCTGCCGCTGGCCCGACTGCCGCTGCTGCGCGGCACCCTGCGCGACCTGCTGTCGCTGGTCGACGAGGTGCGCACATGACCCTGATGGCGACTCGGCCGCGCCCCACGCGCCTCGACCTCTACGACGCCGACGCGGTGCGAAGCCTGTTCGATCGCATGTCGGGCTCGTACGACCGCATGAACGTCGTGCTCTCGCTCGGATTCTCGGCGCGATGGCGACGACAGCTGGTCGAACTCGTCGACGACGCAGCGCCCGCCGAGACCGTCGACGGAGCCGCCGCATCGGCTGCTGCGGCTCGGCTACGCCCTCTACCTGCGGTGCGTGGTGCCGGTCGCCGGCACCCTGCTCGCGGCCGACCCGACCGAGTACCGGATGCTGCACCGCTACCTCGCCGCGTACCGAGACGGCCGCCGCTCGACCGAGGCCTTCGCGCGGCATCCGCAGCTCGAGGTCGGCACCCGCAGCCACTTCTTCGGCTGCGCGACCAGCGTGTCCGGGACGCGGCGACGCTGACCCGATGCGCTGCGCTCAGCCGTCCGCGCCGGGCTTCAGCACCACCTTGACGCAGCCGTCCTGCTTCTGCTGGAAGGTCTCGTACATCTCGGGCGCCGCGCCGAGGGGCACCCGGTGCGTGGTGAGGTCCATGACGCCGAGCGGATCTGCGTCGTCTTCCACGCGGGGCAGGATGTCGTCGATCCAGCGCTTGACGTTGCACTGCCCCATCCGCAGGGTGACCTGCTTGTCGAACAGGGTCTTCATGGGCAGCATGTCGGCGTCGCCCGCATAGACCCCGCTGAGCGAGACCGTGCCACCCCGGCGCACCACGTCGATCGACTGGTACAGAGCGGCGAGCCGGTCGATGCCCGCCGTCTCCATCAGGGGTCGAGCGGCCGCATCCGGCAGCACGCCGAGCGCCGACTGGGCCGCCTTGATGGCGGGGTTGCCGTGCGCCTCGAGACCCACGGCGTCGACGACGGCATCCGCGCCTCGCCCGTCGGTGAGGTCGCGCAGCTCGTCGACGATGCCGTCGGTGAGGTCGAAGGCATCGACGCCGTGCCGCTCCGCCATCTCGCGACGGACCGCCTCGGGGTCGACCGCGAATACGCGCAGGCCGCGGTCGACGCCGATCCGCGCCGCGAACTGGCCGACGGGGCCGAGGCCCATTACGACGAGCGTTCCGCCGTCGGGCACGTTCGCGTACTCGACCCCCTGCCACGCCGTCGGCAGGATGTCGCTGAGGAACAGGTACCGATCGTCGGGCAGGTCGTCGCCGACGCGGATGTGGTTGTAGTCGGCCAGCGGCACCCGCAGGTACTCGGCCTGCCCTCCCGGCACCTGGCCGTAGAGCTTCGTATAGCCGAACAGCGCGGCGCCGCTGCCGTACTCGGGCACCTGCGTGGTCTCGCACTGGGACTGCAGTCCGCGCCGGCACATGAAGCAGTGGCCGCACGCGATGGTGAACGGCACGACCACCCGATCTCCGACGGCGAGGCTGGTGACGTCGCTGCCGACCTCGACGACCACGCCCATCGGCTCGTGCCCGAGGATGTCACCGGCATCCAGGAACGGCCCCAGCAGTTCGTACAGATGCAGGTCGGAGCCGCAGATGGCCGTCGACGTCACGCGGATGATCGCGTCGGTCTGCTCGACGATGAACGGATCCGGAACCGTCTCCACGGTGACGTTCCGCTTCCCCTGCCAGGTCAATGCCTTCATCGTGTCCGCTCGCTTCCTGTCGGTCGGTGTCGCGTAGCGCCAAGCTAGGCGCGCGGGACGGGCACCGCGCGGGGGTGGCCATCGCCCCGGACTGCGCGTATCCTGCGGCATCCGCATCGACCGCTGTCAACCCCCTCGCACCGCGAGACGGCGCCCGGCAGGCTTGCACGAGCGGGCGATCCTCGCCCGAGATCGGAGAAGCACGATGGACCGCGACGACATCACGACGGATGCCGCAAGCGACGGCTACGACGCCGGCACCGGCGACCCGGGCGATGACCGCACGCATCTCCAGCACCAGGCACCCGCGCAGCTGGACGACGCGGCGATCGCCGAGCACGCCGACGAGACGGACGACGACGAACGCCCGGCAGGTCAGCAGGCTTAAGCGAGGTCGCGCACACGCAGCGCGGCCGCCGACAGGGCCCGGTCAGCGGGACGACACCAGCGCGCCGAGCGCGGAACCGTCGCCCATCGCATCCCGGCCGATCACGCTGATGCGACCGTTGCTCTCCAGGACGACAGCCGCCACATCGCTGAGATCGCCGCGACCGCTCTGACGGACGGCCTGCTCGACATCGGCGCGCGCGACCCGGTGCCGATGGAGGGCGCTCTCATCCATCCGTCCGTCCCGCAGGAGCAGTGACGGCTCAGCGGTCGTGGCCTTCCGCATCCACCGCCAGAGGGCACCGGCGAGCGCGACGACCACCTGCAGCACGATGAGAAGCGTCAGCGCGGCCGCACCCTCGACGAACGACACGTCCGAACTCAGGAGGATCGTCGCGAGCGTCGAACCGAGCGCGACCGTCACGATGAGGTCGAACGCGTTGAGCTGCGCGAGGGTGCGTTTGCCCGACACCCTCACCGCCGTCACCAGGAACACGTAGGACGCCACTCCCACCAGCAGAACGCGAAGGACATCGGACCAGCTGTCGAACCACATGCCGCGACCGTACGTCGTGCACCGCCGTCGTGAAACGGGGTTGCGCCCGGGCTGGCGGACGCTCCTGGCTGGACCCTCGCGGGCGTCGGGCCCGGCGACGGCTTACACCACTGGTCTTGTACCGGGCCGCCGACGGGTCTATCGTGTGGCCCGCGAGCGACCGTAAGTTGCGCTACCGCCGGGGGACGCTGCCGGGCGTACGGGTCGCAGATGGGACCTGGGGGGTCATGTCCATACGTACTCGCGCTGTTTCGCCTGCTCTCGGAGCCGCACTCGCGGCTTCACTCGCGCTGTGGGGTCTGGCCCCACCCGCGCTCGCCCAGACCGAGGATCCGCCGCCGAACCCGGCCGATCCGACGACCGGACGGGTCGTCGCCGACCCGATGGCCGGCCCGCTCACCGAGCCGGCGAAGGGCGCACCCGCCGACATCGCCGTCGACTACCTCGGCGCCTACACGGGGGCCGTCGGCCTGAGACAAGCCCAGGTGAGCGAACTCTTCGTCGAGAAGACGCTGGCTCTCACCTCGGGTGCATCCGCGGTACACGTCGGCCAGAAGGTCGACGGCATCCGCGTGAAGGACGCGGTCATGACGGTCGTCGTCGCCGAAGACGGCAGTGTGGCATCGGTCGCCGGCTTTCTGGTCTCGGCCGCGGGCGGCGACGCTTCCGCCGAGTTGACCGCGCATGAGGCACTGGATGCCGCCGCCGAAGCCCAAGACGCCGAGCCGAGCCGCGAGCTCATCGAGGCCGACACGACGGCCGCCGAAGAGCGCTCGTACGAGAACGTGTACGCCGAGAACCTCACCGAGGCCAACGACGTCACCGCCGAACTGGTGTGGTTCCCGCGCGACGGCGGCAAGAGCCTGCAGCTGGCATGGCTGACCGACATCGAATCGTCGGGCACCGCGTGGTTCGAGACCGTCGTCGACGCCGAGACGGGCGCGATCATCCAGCAGCAGAGCCGCTACGCGCATGCCGGCCCCGAAGGCAACGTGATCCAGGAGGAGCATCCCGAAGCGGCCGGCGCAGCCCAGCAGATCACGCCGTTCACCGGGCTCGACGGCTCATGGGTCGATGACCGCACGACCAGCGGCAACAACGTCAACGCGTACCTCGACCGCAACGACGACGACGCGAACAACGAGTACCAGCCGCAGACGCCGGCAGGCGGCGATCCCGAGTACCAGCACTTCGACTACACGTTCACGGATGCCTGGCGCACGACCGCCGACGTGACCTCGGTCGCGGCGCTGGACGCCGATCGCGACGCGATCATCACCCAGCTGTTCTACTACACGAACGTCATGCACGACTGGCTGTACGGCCACGGGTTCGATGAGGCGAGCGGCAATTTCCAAGTCGACAACTTCGGTCGCGGCGGCAGCGGGGGCGACCCGGTGCTCGCCGAGGCGCAGGACGGCTGGGACTTCGGCTGCGTCGACGACAAGGACACGCCCGATCCGGGTGACGACGAGGCGATCCGGTGCCTCAACAACGCGAACTTCGGCACACCCGCCGACGGCGCGAGCCCGCGCATGCAGATGTACATGTGGGCGCCGACCCGTCCGTTCCGCGACGGCAGCATGGACGGCGACGTCATCGCCCACGAGTACGGCCACGGCGTGTCGAGCCGCCTCGTCGGCGGCGGCAACCTCGGCTACAACGGCGGCGATCAGCGCGGCGCCCTCGGCGAGGGCTGGAGCGACGTGATCTCGTTCCTGAAGTGGGACGACGCGGTGGTCGGCGAGTACGTCACCGGCGACCAGGTCAACGGCATCCGGTCGGTGGGATACGACATCTCGACCCGTTCGTACCAGTCGTACAACACGAACTCGGGCAGCGGTCACGGCAACGGAGAGATCTGGGCCGCGACGATCTACGACATCCGCACCCAGTTCCCCGGCGGCGCCGAGGCGCTGGCGACGCTCGTGCTCGACGGCATGAAGGCGACACCGGCGAACCCGACCTACATCGATGCGCGGAACGCCCTGCTCACCGCCGACGGCGGCGACAACGCGTGCCTCATCTGGTCGGCCTTCGCCGGACGCGACCTGGGCACCGGCTCGACGGGCGGCCTCGACACGGTTCCGACGGCGAGCGAGGACGTGCCGCCGGAGTGCGTGCCCACGGCCGACGCGAACGGCCCCTACAGCACCGACGAGGGCGTCGACGTCGCGCTCGACGGCAGCGGCAGCGTCACAGGCACCGACCCGAGCGCGGGAGCGATCGTCTCACTCGAGTGGGACCTCGACGACGACGGCCAGTACGACGACGCCACCGGCGTGACGCCGATGTTCACGACGGTCGGGCAGGACGGCGTCTACCCGATCGGGCTGCGCGTGACCGACGAGTTCGGGCAGGTCTCGACCGACAACTCGACCGTCACCGTCGCCAACGTGGCACCGGTCGTCACGATCGACGCGATCACGCCGGTCGACGAGTTCGGCACCGTCACCGTCAGCGGAGTGGTCACCGATCCCGGCTGGCTCGACCCGCTGACGGCGACGATCGACTTCGACGACGGCGCGGGTGCGGTCGCGCTCGGCGGCACGCTCGAGAACGTGCGCCCGAACGCGACGCTCAGTTTCTCGGTCGACCACCAGTACGGCGACGACGGCACGTTCACCGTCGAGGTGTGCGCCGCCGACGACGACACGACCGACAACTGCTCCACGTCGCCGGCGGTGGTCGCCAACGTCGACCCGACGGCGACGATCGACACGTCGGCCGAAGAGGTCTACGACGGCGTGAGCGCGTTCATCCTCGAGGCGGGAGAGGAGCTCTCGGTGCCGGCCAACGCGACCGATCCGGGCAGCGACGACCTCACGATCGAGTGGGACTGGGGTGACGGCACCACCTCGTCCGAGACCTCGCTGGTGAATCCTCCGGCGGCCGATCCGCTGAAGTCGCCGAGCGTGCAGCCGCGTGACGTCGACCTCGAGTCGGCCCACACCTACGCGGATGCCTGCCTCTACGAGCTGGGTGTCACGACGACCGACGACGACGGCGGGGTCTCCGACACCGACACGGCGGCGGTCGTGGTCACCGGCAACGCGACGGTGTCGAAGGGCCACGGCTGGTGGAAGAACCAGTACCGCGACAAGAAGCCGAACGACTTCACGCCCGCCGAGCTGCAGTGCTACCTGGACATCGTGGGCTACTTCAGCCTGGTGTTCGACGAGCACAAGGATGCCTCGACACGCGCGGCCGCGACCCTCGTGTTGCAGAACCCGGCCAAGTCGCCCGCCGACGTGATCTTCGATCAGCACCTGCTCGGTGCGTGGTTGAACTTCGCGAACGGCTCGGTGAGCCTGTCGACCCCGGTCGACAGCGACGGCAACGGGTCGCTCGACAGCACCTTCGGCGCCGTGATGCTGGCCGCCGAGCTGGTGCGGGTCAACCCCGCCTCGACGTCGGCGCAGATCAAGGCGCAGAAGGACATCATCGAGACCATCGCCACCCAGAGTGGGGACTGAGGGGGGTGGATGCCGGTGCGACGGGTGGCTGTGATCCTCAGCCTCGCCGTCGTGCTGGCGGGCTGCTCGTCCGGCGGCGGGGTATCGCCGTCGGACGAGAGCAGCCCGAGTGAGACCGTCGTCGCGGCCGAGCCCATCCCGAGGCGGGTCGGCCCCGCCGACGACGGGGCGCTGTTCACAATGGAGATCGACGAAACGACCACGCTGCGACTGCCGGCATCCGACACCTCCGAACCTCAGCTCGAGGGCACCTCGGCGCTTCTCATCGAGCAGGTGAATGTGGATGCCGCCGACGGCCGCGAGTGGGAGGTGCGGGCCGTCGAACCCGGCCGCTCGGTCATCCGCGGCGACGAGTGGGAGATCACCCTCGAGGTCGAGGCAGCCGGCTGACGGCGAGCACTACCGACGCAGCAGCTCGCGCATCTCGGCGATCGTCTCCTCCGAGCGTGCCAGCAGCTCGCGCAGGCGCGCCTCACGCGCGGCCGCCTCGGCGACCGCGTCTTCGAGTTCGTCCTCGGCTGCGGCATCCGCCGCCTCCCTCGCCCCGCGTGCCACGGCACCGGATGCCGCACCGGCGGCGACGCCGCGGCTGGCCGGGTGGGGCTTGTCTTCGACCTCCGCGCGCTGCTCGGCGGACGGCGCCCCCGGCTCGCCGTCCGAAGCGGCGTCATCGTCCTTGCGGGGGCCGAGGAACACGTTCGCGAGGTAGCCGGTGAAGGTACCGAAGATGCCGACGCCGATGACGATGATGAGCACGCCGATGAGCCGGCCCACCTGGCTCACCGGGTACTGATCGCCGTAGCCGACCGTCGAGATCGTGACGACCGTGTACCAGAGGGCGTCCGATGCGGTCGTGATGTTCGAACCTTCGGCGTCCTTCTCGACCGCGAGCACGGCGAGGCTGCCGAACTGCAGCACGAGCACACCCATCAGCAGCAGACTCATCAGCGCACTGTCGGCGCGGTCGCGAACCAGACGCTGCGCCACGGTGCGCGGACCGAGTTCGCGCAGCAGGCGGTATACGCGCAGCAGACGGAAGATGCGCAGGATCTTCAGCTGCGGCAGGGGCAGGCTCGCCAGCAGATCGGCCCAGCCCCACAGGCGGAAGAAGTAGCGCGACGCCTTCTCGGCCGTCACCATGCGGAAGATGAAGTCGCCGAGGAAGATGAGGCTGAACAGGCCGTTCATCACCTGCAGCACCGTCTGCATCGACGGATCGTCGTAGAACACGTAGATCAGCACGATGTTCACGATCGACAGCAGCGACAGCACACCGATGAAGATCTCGTACGCCGGATCCTTCAGCTCCGACCGTGCTTCCGCGCGTCGTTCGACGCGTTCTTCCTTGCGCTCGGTCCGGTCCATGGCGCCTCCCTCATCGCGCGCGGCGCATCGGATCGCCGCGGTGACATTGTGTCAGCGCGAGGCCGGCTGCGTGCGCCGATCCCGGGGAACGCGTCCGCGCGGGCCGGGCGACGGCGGGCGCCCGAGGGCGGCACGGCGAGGTCGACGGTGTCGATCGCGCCCTGGTCACCGATCTCTCCTCACGCCAGCGCCAGTGCGCGATGGACGGATGCCACGGCACTGGACCCCTCGCCCACGGCGGCGGCGACGCGCTTCATGGAGCCTCGTCGCACGTCACCGGCGGCGAAGATGCGCGGGGTCGAGGTCTCGAACGGGAACGGCTCGCGGCCCAGCCCCTGCCAGCGGTCGAGCGACTGCATCGTGATGTCGGTGCCGGTGCGGATGAAGCCGTCGGCGTCACGGTCGAGGCCCTGCAGCCAGCCGGTCGCAGGCTCCGCGCCGATGAAGCAGAACAGCGCGCGAGCCTCGACCTCGCCGGCGGTGTCGAGGCGCACCGACTCGAGCGCGCCGCCGCCATCGAGCGCCACGACGTTGGCGCCGGTGTGCAGGTGGATGCGGGGGTCCTCGACGATCCGGTCGACGAGGTACGACGACATGCGGTCGCCGACTCTGCGTCCGCGCACGACGAGGGTGACGTCGCAGCCGTTCGCGGCGAGGTACAACGCCGCCTGACCGGCCGAGTTCGCGCCGCCGACCACGACGACCGGTGCCCCGGCGACCTGCCGCAGCTCGAGCGGCGTCGCCGCGTAGTAGATCCCCGCGCGCTCGAACTCGTCCCACCGCTCGAGCGCGAGCCGCCGGTACGCGGCCCCCGACGTCACGATCGCGGCGCGCGTCGGCACGACCCGCCCGTCTGCAAGGGCCACGGCGAGTCCCCCGTCGACGGTCTCGAGCGCGACCGCCTCGCACGGCGCGTGCACGCGCACACCGAACTTCAGCGCCTGCAGCGACGCCTGACCGATGAGGTCGCCGCCGCTCACCCCGAACGGGAAACCCAGGAAGTTCTCGATGCGCGACGTCGCCGCGGCTTGACCGCCGGGAGCGATCGCATCGAGCAGGACGGTCTCGAGCCCCTCGGATGCGCCGTAGATCGCGGCCGCGAGTCCTGCCGGTCCGCCCCCGATGACGACGAGGTCGACCATCTCATCCGACTCCGACTCATAGCTCAGCCCCAGCTGCTCGGCGACGATCCCCGGCGTCGCCCGCGGGATCGGCTCGCCCTGGATGAACGCGACCGGCAGGTCGTCGCGGGTCAGTTCGTGACCGAGCATGCGCCCCTCGTCGGCCGGCAGCAGCGCATGCGCGACGTGGACGAGATCGAGGCGCTCGGCGAACCGCCGCAGTGCGAGGAAGTCGCTCTCGCCGCTCTGGCCGACGAACTTGAGGGTCATGGCCGCCGGCCCGGCGCGCAGCGTGTCCCGCCGCGCCCACAGCGCATGCAGGATGATGTCGCAGAGCTCGTCGTCCTCGTTCATGATGCGGCGCAGCGCGGCGCGGGTGAGCCGTCTGATGGCGCCCGCCTTCGTCACGCGTGCCGACAGGAAGGCGCCCTGACCGTTCAGGATGCCGAGCTCGCCGGCGAACGAGCGCGGACCCATTGTCGTGATCACGACCTCGTCCGCCCACTTCAGCGCGTCGCGGACGATCTCGACCTCGGCTGTCTCGACGAGGATCAGATCGTATCGGCGGTCACCCGACCGGAACGCGTAATCGCCGACGGCGACCTCTTCGACGGGAGCGTGCGCCGTCAATCGCGCCCATTGGGCATCGGTGAGTTCCGGAGCGATGAGGTGTTGCTTCGCGGCGTCCACGACGACACGCTAGCCCCCGGTGGCCGGGCACGGGGCAACCTGGCAACGGCAGGGTCAGGCTCGCGGCGGCCTGATCAGCCCGCGCCGAAGAACGCGACCCCGAGGTCGGCGTGATCGACGAAGACGCCGTCGACGCCCGCATCGCGGATCACCCCCCACTCCCCCTGCCAGTCGCCGAGGGCGGCGTCCCCCGCCTTCGAACGGAACTGGCCGGCGAGGAACGCGTTCTCGGGGCGGCACGTCCAGGTGAAGACCCGCAGCCCGCGCGCGTGCGCGTCGGTGACGATGGGGCTCGGACCGGTGACGCGCCCGAGCCGATCGGGGGCGAGGATCACCTTCTTGTCGACGCTGATGCCGTCCACGAGGCCCGCGATCTCGTCGAGCCCCTCAGGTGACGCGGTGCGCTTGTACGTCGGCGCCGATGCCTTGCCGAGCGCGGCGACGAGGTCGAAGGGCCGACCGGATGCCTCGAGCAGGTAGATCCAGGTGCCGACGACGCCGTGCTCGCGCACCCGCAGCAGCACGGTCGACTCGAACGACTCGATCGTCAGCGGCAGCGCGCCGTCGGCCCACCCCGCTGCGGCGAGTTCGGCGGCCACGATCGCCGGAACGTCGAATCCGAGCGAGTGGAAATAGGTCGCGTGCTTGATCTCGAGGACGACGCCGATCTCGCGACCCTGTTCGAGCGATGCGACGCGCACGAGGTCGAGCACGTCCCGCAGGCGCAGCACCGGCTGTGCGTCGTCGAAGCTGGCGCTCGTCGCCCGCAGGTGAGGAAGCCGCTCGCGGCACCGCAGCGTCGACAGCTCGGCCCAGCTGAAGTCCTCGGTGAACCAGCCGACGTGCTCTGTGCCGTCGATCGTCTTCGACGTGCGGCGGTCGGCGAACTCGGGGCGATGGGCGACATCCGTCGTGCCCGAGATCTCGTTCTCGTGCCGCACGACCAGCACGCCGTCGCGGGTGAGCACGACGTCGGGCTCGACGGCATCGACCCCCATGGCGAGGGCGAGCGCGTACGACGAGCGCGAGTGCTCGGGGCGATAGCCGGGCGCACCCCGGTGTCCGATCACGAGCGGGGTCCGACGCGGCACCCGCCCAGGCTACCCGCGGCTCCCGCCGACCCGTCCGTTCATGGAATGCTCACAGCCCCCTGCTGACGGTTGGGGGCGAGGTTCGGATATCGTTGAGCGACAGCACATTCCTGCTGCCCGACGTGACTTTGGAGTGTGAGAGCAGTGGCCCTCAACAACCCCGCATTCAACAATCCGGCCTTCCAGGACGAGAAGGCCGTTCGCAGCTACCCCGGCGGCGCCCAGGCCGCCGGTCTCGGCGCGCCCACGCAGGCCGCGACGACGTCGCACATGGCGACGGATGCGGCAGCGCAGGCGCAGCTCGAGGGCATGTACGCCGCCCCCGCAGCCGGCGCCGTCGAGACCGACCGCATGACGGTCGAGGACACCGTCTGGAAGACGGTGGGCCTCTTCGCGATCCTGCTCGTGACCGCCGCCGTCGGCTGGGTGTGGACGATGTCGACCGTCTCACCGACGACCGGCCCGAACATCCTGCCGTGGATCATCGGCATGATCGGCGGCTTCGTGCTCTCGCTCGTGGTGATCTTCACCTCGCGCAAGAAGATCCGCCCGGGCCTCATCTTCGGCTACGCGGCGTTCGAGGGTCTGTTCGTCGGCGGCATCTCGGCCTTCTTCGAGATGATCTGGCCCGGCATCGTCCTCCAGGCGACGCTCGCGACGCTCGCCGTCGTCGGCGTGACCCTCGCGCTCTTCGCCAGCGGCAAGGTGCGCGCGTCCAAGCGTGCGACCAAGGTGTTCATGGTCGCGATGATCGGCTACCTGGTCTTCTCGCTGATCAACCTCGGCCTGATGTTCTTCACGCCGGTCGGCGACAACGCGTTCGGCCTGCTCAGCGAGCCGAGCTTCCTGTTCGGCATCCCGTGGGGCGTCCTCATCGGCATCTTCGTCGTGATCATGGCCGCCTACTCGCTCGTGCTCGACTTCGACTCGATCCAGCGCGGTGTGCGCAACGGCGCCCCGCGACAGTACGGCTGGCTCGGCGGTTTCGGCATCATGGTGACCGTCGTCTGGCTGTACATCGAGATCCTGCGCATCCTCGCGATCCTCCGCGGATCGAATTGACGCGGTCTCGAGACACCGCCGCTGCGCGGCGGCACTCGACCACCGGATGAGTGTCAAGGGGGTCGCCCGTTCGGGCGGCCCCCTTCGTCGTCAGCGGGGATCGAGTGCGCGAAGCGCGTATCGAGATCGCTGCCTCTCACGTTCCGTATAGTTTCGAGGGTGACTCATCGCCGCACGCTCCGCCCGATCGTGCGCGCGGCGATGGCCGCGCTCCTCGTCGCCGCCGGCACGGTGGCGGTCGTCCCGGAGGTCGCAGCGGTCGGATCGATCGCCCCGATCTCGGCCGACGCGCCCGACACCACCGAGCGTGCCGAGTGCCCCGTCGAGGTGCCCGCGGCATCGCGCGACCGCGTGACGTGCGGCATCCTGACCGTTCCCGAGCGTCGCAGCGACGACGCCGACCCCGAGCGCGTCATCCAGCTGCCGTACGCGGTCATCGCCGCCTCCTCCGTCGCGCCGCGCGAAGACCCCCTCATCGTTCCCTTCTTCGACGTCGACACCCTCGCGCACTTCCTCGAGTCGGGTGATTGGGCCTCCGACGAGCGCGACGTCATCCTGCTCGCCCGCCGCGGTGACGATCTGTCCGAGCCGACCCTCGCGTGCCCCGAGACCGGCCTGTCGTCGTTCGTCGCCGACGGCGTCTTCGACCTCGACCCCGAGCGGTGGCTGACCCAGGTCGGGGCGTGCCGCGAGCGCCTGATCGCCGACGGCATCGACCTCGCCGCCTACGGCGACGGCGCCGCCGCGGCCGACGTCGCCGCGCTGCGCTCGGCGCTCGAGATCGGCACCTGGAACCTCTACGGCGCCTTCGACGCATCGCGACTCGCGATGCGCATCATGCGCGGAGCACCCGACGATCTGCGATCGGTGGTGCTCGACGGCGCGAGCGCGCCGCAGCTCCCCCGCTACGAGCTGGTGCCCGCCGACTTCTCCACCGCGCTCGCCCACCTCTTCGCAGACTGCGCCGCCGACGACGACTGCGACGAGCGCCACCCCGACCTCGACCGCACCCTGGCCGACGTGCTCGACTCCGCGGCATCCGACCCCTTCGATGTCGCCGCCGCCGACCCGACGACGGGCGCACCGCTGACCGTTCGCGTCGACGACACCGTCCTGTCATGGGTGCTGCGCGACGCGCTCGCATCGGCTGAGCTCGTCGCCGCGCTGCCGTTCGCGATCGACCAGATCGCCGAGGGCAACACGAATGCCTTCGCGCCGATCCTGCAGCCGACCCTCGACCGGTTCGGGTACGGCGCCGTCGGCCTGCGGCTGTCGGTGGACTGCGCCGAGGAGGTGCCGTTCAACGATCCCGCGCTCGTGGCCGAGGCCTTCGCGGCAGACCCGTTCGCGCGCCACCTCGAAGGTGCGGTCGACCCGTTCGCGGAGTGCGCCACCTGGGACGTGCCACCCGCCGGGGAGGGAGTCAACGCCGTCGTCACCAGCGACGTGCCCACGCTGATCACCGTCGGCGGCTTCGACCCGATCGACCCGCTGCCGTGGGCCGAGGCCGCAGCCGAGGGTCTGACCGACCCGAGCGTGCTGACCTTCCCGCGCGCCGGCAATGCCGCGGTGTGGTCCACCGACGTCAGCCGCTGCGCAGCGGCGGTCGCCCGCCAGTTCATCCGCGAGCCCGGTTTCGCCCCGTCGGCGTCGTGCCTGACCCGCCCTGTGCAGATCGATTACCTCACGACCGCCGACGTCGACCCGAACCCGGCGGTCAGCAGCCTGAGCCGCGATGTGCGCAACCCGGTCACCGCCGTCCTGCTCGCGCTGACGCTGCTGGCGCTCGCGGCGACGGTGGTGTACGCCGTCGTGATCGGAGTACGCCGACGGATGCGCCGCGGTGGCGAGGTTCCCGCCGGCATCGTCCTCGCCGCGCTCGCCGCGACCTTCAACCTGGCGTATGCGATCGGCATCGCGCTGGTGCTGGCGACCGCCGACCCGCTCGTCCTCGCGTTCGGACTGCCGCCGGGCGTGTGGCCGCTGCTCGTGCTGCCGTTCGCAGGAGTGGTGACCTCGATCCTGCTGGTGGCCGTGCTGGTGCGGGAGTGGATCATCGACGATGGCGTACTCGTGCATCGCGTGCTGCTGTCGATCTCGGCGCTGATCTCCCTCGGCTTCGCGATCTGGCTGCTGGCACGGGGGCTTCTCTCCCTGTGAGTCTGGTCGTGGCATCCGTCGGCGGTTAGCGTCGGATCATGGCGACCGAAGAGGAGTTCCTCGACATCGGCGGGCACGAGGTGCGCATCTCCAGCCCGAGCAAGCCGGTCTTCCCCGAGGCGGGACTGACCAAGCTCGACGTGGTGCGCTACTACCTGTCGGTCGCCGACGGCGCCCTGCGGGGCGCAGGCGGCCGGCCGATGGTGCTCAAGCGCTTCCCGAAGGGCATCGACCACGAGCCGTTCTTCCAGAAGCGGGTGCCGGCGAACCACCCCGACTTCATCCAGACCGCGACGCTGCACTACGCACGCGGAACCTCGGCCGAAGAAGCGGTCATCCGGGATGCCGCGGGCCTCGCGTGGGTGGTGAACCTCGGATGCCTCGACCTCAACCCCCACCCGGTGCGAGCGGAGGACCTCGACCATCCCGACGAGTTGCGCATCGACCTCGACCCGATGCCGGGCGTCGAGTGGTCGCAGATCGTCGACACCGCCTTCGTCGCCCGCGAGGTGCTCGACGACACCGGCCTGGTCGGCTGGCCCAAGACGAGCGGCTCGCGCGGCCTGCACATCCTGTCGCGCATCGCGCCGTCGTGGGACTATCGCGCGGTGCGACTGGCGGCCGAGACGCTCGCGCGCGAAGTCGAGCGCCGCGCGCCCGGGCTGGCGACGGCGCGGTGGTGGAAGGAGGAGCGCGGCGAGAGCGTCTTCGTCGACTTCAACCAGAACGCGAAGGACCGCACCGTCGCGTCCGCGTACTCGATCCGTCCTCTGCCGGACGCCCGGGTGTCGACGCCGATGTCATGGGACGAAGTGCGCGACCGCCGCCCCGAGGAGTTCACGGCGCTGACGGTGCCCGAGCGGTTCGCCGCGCTCGGCGACCCGCACGCCGGGATCGACGACGCGGTCGGATCGCTCGCCGGGCTGCTGGCGTTGGCCGATGAGCTCGGCCCGGCCGAGAAGCCGCCTCGGGGCGGCGCCGGCGGCGATTCCGGCGACGGCTCGGGTCGGCGCCGGTCGACGATGCCCCTCATCGAGGTCGCACGCACCAAGACCAAGCCCGAGGCCGAGGACGCCCTCGCGGTGTGGCGGGGTCGACACCCCGCGGTGGCCGGGATGCTGCATCCCGCCGACGTGCTCGTCGACGGCATGCGCGGCTCGAGCTCGCTGTGGTACCGCGTGCGCATCAACCTGCAGCACGTCCCCGAGGACCGGCGACCTGCGCAGGAGGCGCTCGTCGCCGACTACGACCCGTGGGCGGGCCGCACCTGGCCCGCCTGACGGGCGCCCGGGAATCCGCCCAGAGCCGGCCCTCGACCCGGTCGGCGCGGACTAGGGTCAACGCATGCGTGCGGTCGTGGTGGGGGGTGGCTTCGGCGGTCTCGCCGCGGCGATCCGGCTGGCCGCCGCCGGCGACGACGTCACCCTGATCGAGAAGCGCGAACGCGTCGGCGGTCGCGCCTACCTCTACGAGATCGACGGTTTCCGCTTCGACGGCGGGCCGACCGTCCTCACCGCCCCGTTCATGTTCGACGAGCTGTTCGCACTGGCGGGTGAACGACTGGAGGATCACGTCGAGCTGATGCCGCTCGATCCCTTCTACCGCGCCTTCGACCGTGACGGCACCCCGTTCGACATCCATGCCGACGCCTCACGCCTGAAGGCCGAGGTCGCCGCCCGCAGCCCCGACGACGCGGCGGGCTTCGAACGGCTGTCGCAACGCATCAGTCTCATCTTCGACGCCTTCTACCCGTACACCGAGCGACCGATGATGCGGCTGCACGTGATGATGCGCATGCTGCCCTTCCTGCTGCGCCACCGCGCCGCCAGCAGCGTGCAGCGACTGGTGGACGGCTGCATCGGCGACCCGTTCCTGCGACGCGTGCTGGCCTTCCATCCGCTGCTGATCGGGGGCCATCCTTCCCGAACTCCGGCGCTGTACTCGCTCATCGTCGAGTTCGAGCGCCGGTGGGGCGTGCACTACGCCGTCGGCGGAACGAACACCCTCGTCGAGGCGCTGGGCTCGCTGCTGGTCCGCCTGGGCGGCCGGATCGAGTGCGGCACCGCTGTGGAGCGGGTGCTCGTCGACGGGAGGCGGGCGGTCGGCGTGCGTCTCGAGGACGGCAGCGTGCGCGTCGCCGACGTCGTCGTCTCGAACGCCGATCCCGGCTTCACGTACGGGCGCCTGCTCGGCGAGCGGACGGCGTCGGCGTCGGCGCTGCGGCGGCGGGGGACGCCGAGCATGTCGCTGCACGTGCTGTACCTCGGCGCCGACCGCACGTGGCCCGACTCTCCGCTCGCACACCACAACCTGCTGCTCGGCGGCGACTCGCGCCGCGTGCTCGACCGGGTGTTCCGCCCGCGTGCCCGCGACCACACCTCGGAGCAGCTCACGGCGGACGACCTGTTCCTCTACGTGCACGTGCCCACCCGCACCGACCCGTCCGTCGCTCCCGAGGACTGCGAGGCGCTGTACGTGCTCGTCGCCGCGCCGGCGCTGAGGCCGGGCGAGGACCCGCCGGCCGATGAACACCGCCGCGTGCGCGAACTCGTGCTCGAAGTGCTCGATCGACGCTACCTGCCGGGACTGCCCGAGCACCTGGTCGCCGAGCACTCCATCGGGCCCGAGCACTTCCGCGATGTGCTGAACACGCCGCGCGGCGCCGCGTTCTCGCTGCAGCCGACCCTGTTCCAGTCGGGCTGGTTCCGTCCGCACAACCGCTCGGCGCGCATCGACGGGCTCTACCTCGTGGGAGCGGGCACGCACCCGGGCGCGGGGATTCCCGCGGTGCTGGCCTCGGGCAAGATCGCTGCGGCCCTCATCGCGAAGGATGCCGCGACCCGGCGCGCACCCGCGGGGCGGCAGCCCGCCGGTGCGGGAGCGCCCTCATGACGGGGGCGCGTCGATGAACGCCGTCTCGACGGCGGCGGGCTTCGGCGAGAGCCCCGAGACGACCCTCGACGACGTTCCGGTCATCGGGACCCTTCCGCCGTGGCTCGAGGGCTCGCTGCTGCGCAACGGTCCGGGCACGTTCCAGGTCGGCGAGAGGCGCTACCGCCATTGGTTCGACGGCCTGGCGATGCTGCACCGCTTCACCATCTCGGGCGGCCGGGTCTCGTACGCCAACCGCTTCCTCGAGACCGAGGCGTACCGGGCGGCGCGCGACGAGCAGCGCATCGCCTTCCCGGAGTTCGCCACCGATCCGTGCCGATCGCTGTTCGCCCGCGCGATGGCCGTGTTCGATCCCGAAGTGACCGACAGCGCCAAGGTGAACATCGCCCGCATCGCCGAGCGGTTCCTCGCACTGGCCGAGACACCCGTACAGGTCGAGTTCGACCCCGAGACGCTGCGCACCGTCGGGGTGACCGGCTGGGACCGCTCGACGTTCGGGCGGATGACCACCGTGCATCCGCAGATCGACGCCGCGCGTCACGAAGCCATCAACCTCGTCACTCGCTACGGTGCCGTGAGCACGTACGTGTTCCGGCGGGTCGACACCCGCTCGCCGGGTCAGATCGCCGGCGGCTCGACGCTCGCCGGCCGCGCCGTGCGCGAACCCGGCTACATCCATTCCTTCGGCATGTCCGAGCGGCACCTCGTCCTCGCCGAGTTCCCGCTCGTGGTCAATCCCGTGTCGCTGCTGCTGTGGCTGCGTCCGTACATCGAGAACTTCCGATGGAAGCCGGCGCGGGGAACGCGCATCCACATCTTCGACCGCGACACCGGCGCGCATGTGACATCGGCCACCGCCGACCCGTTCTTCGCCTTCCACCACGTCAACGCGTACGACGACGCCGACGGCTCGGTCGTCGTCGACCTGGTCGGCTACGACGACGCGTCGGTGATCGAGTCGTTCTACCTGCACCGCCTGGAAGAGCCCGACGTGCGGATTCCGCCCGGGACGCTTCGACGCGTGCGGGTGCCGCTGTCGGGCACCGCGGGGCGATTGCCGGTCGAGACGCTGTCACCGACGGCGATCGAGCTGCCGAGCATCGATTACGCCCGGCACAACACCGATCCGGACCTGCACTTCGTCTACGGCGTGGGCCTGGGCACGGGGATCGGATTCTACGACCAGCTCGTCAAGATCGACGTGCGCACCGGCGCTGCGCAGCGCTGGCGATCGGCCGGCTGCTACCCCGGCGAGGGGGTCTTCGTCGGTCGACCCGGCCGGCAGGCCGAAGACGACGGCGTCGTGCTGTCGGTCGTGCTCGACGCCGCCCGCGGCACGTCCTTCCTGCTGGTGCTCGACGCGGCGGAGTTCACCGAGATCGCCCGCGCGGAACTGCCCCACCCCGTGCTGTTCGGATACCACGGGCAGTTCTATGGCGACATCCGCCCGGCACCCGCCGACGCGGCCGGCTGACACCGCGCGTTCAGCCACCGCGGCGGGGCGGCCGGGCGAGAACGTCCGTCGCGGCCTGCGCGAGTGCCGCCATGGCGTGCTCGGGGTCGACCGCGCGCGCCGATCGCACGGCCTCGACCGACAGCCGGTGGTGCAGCTCGGGATCGCCGAGCACCCGCTCGAGCGCGTCGGTCAGCGCGCCCTCGTCGCCGTCGGCGACCAGGATGCCGCCGCCTCGACCGAGCAGCTCGCGCGGCCCGTACGGGGCGGCGTAGGCCACGACGGGGCATCCGTCGGCGAGTGCTTCGACGATCGACAGCCCCTGCCCTTCGTACGCCGAGGTCGACAGGAAGGCGGACGCCTCGCGCAGCACTCGGGCGGGGTCGGACGTCGCGCCGCGCAGCACGATGTGCGCCTCCATCCCGGCGGCGTCGATCAGACCCTGCAGCCCCGCGCGCTCGGGACCGTCTCCGTAGATGTCGAGCGTCGCGTGCGGCACGCGCTCCACCAGCGCCGAGAACGCCCGCACCGCGTGATCGATGCGCTTGCCGGGCGCGAGCCGATTGAGCATGACCACGCGCCCGGCCACCCGATCGCCGTCGCCGGGAACGGATGCGGCGGACGGCACGCCGTGCGGCACGACCACGTGGATGTCCGAGTCGCCGAACCGCTCGGTGACATCGGCCCGCTGCGCGGCGGTCGGCCACAGCACGGCGTCGAACTGCTCGGCGACCGTGAACCACCGGGTCCACAGCGGGTTGAGTGCGGAGTCGGGGGTGTAGGGCGGTTCGAGGTGCACGGTGTGGATCGCGTGGACCAGCCGCACGCCGGGGTCGTCCCATCCGACCAGCAGCTCGCCGAGCTGCCGCGACTCGCAGATGACGACCACCGGACGCTCCGATCCGTCCGACCGCAACCCGGCGACCACATGGGCGAGCCATGCGCGGTACAGCGCGCCGAACCCGTCGAGCACGCCGGCGATGCCGCCGTGCGCGTCGTACACCGCGACGGGCGCGTCGCTGATGTGCCAGTCGGGGTCGCCCGCGATCACCGGCAGCGCGACGGCCGGTCCGCCGACGGCATCCCGCACCTCGCGGTATTCGAGTGCGGGATCGCGATCGCCCGGATGCGCCGCGTCGCGCAGCCACCTCGCGGCTCCGCCGTGCGGGTGGGTCGCCTCATCGAAGAGATTGCGCATGCGGGCCGGATCGACCACGAGGTCGCGCCCCGCGAAGGCGGCGCGGTGCCGCGCGTGATCGACGGGCGAGCCCGGATCCACCGTCAGCAGAAGCGGTCCGGCGCCGTCGTGCACTCCCGCGGCCGCCATCTGGCGCGCCCGCGCAAGGGTCGCCAGCGTGTACCCGCCGTCGTGGTCCGGGATCAGCCGACTCGACACGACCAGGTACTCGGCGTCGGGGAACTCTGTCATGCTCCCATCCTGCCCTCGCCCGCGGTTCCCCGGTCGAGCGGACGAGCGTGCACGGGTATCGGCGTTTCGGCGTGCATTCCCGTCCGCTCGACGTCCATGCACGCCCGTTCTGCTCTGAGCGGAACGGCCTGGGCGACGACGGATGCCCGGATCTAAGGTTGCGCCATGGCCGAGATCATCCCACTCCCCTCGACTCCCGCCCCGACGCCCGAACCGCTGTGGCGCGACCTGCTCGGCAGGCGCCTGCGGAGCCTGCGGCAGGAACGCGGCGAGCGGCTGTTCGACACCGCGCGGCGGGCCGGCGTCTCACCGCAGTACCTGTCCGAGATCGAGCGCGGCCTCAAGGAGCCCTCGAGCGAGATGATCGCGGCCGTCGCAGGCGCGCTCGGAACCACGCTCCTCGACCTCACCGCGGCCGTCGCCGACGACCTGCGTCCGACGGCGGCGTCGGCACCGGCATCCGTCCGCAGCGGCGCGTTCGCCCTCGCGGCCTGAGCGGCGGCGTCGGCACCGGCATCCGGCAGCGGCGCGTTCGCCCTCGCGGCCTGAGCGGCGGCGTCACCCGCGCCGCCCGCTCACCGCTCGTCGAGCACCCGGTCGGCCAGGCCGTACGCGACCGCATCGGCGGCAGTGAAGACCCGGTCACGGTCGGTGTCGCGCCGCAGCTGTGCGGCATCCTTCCCGGTGTGGCGCGTGAGCACCGCCTCGACGTCGCCGCGGATGCGCACGAGCTCCTCGGCCTGCAGGATGAGGTCGGGGATCGCGCCCCGCCCCTGTCCCGCCGGCTGGTGCAGCACGACCCGTGCGTGGGGCAGCACGGCACGCTTGCCCGCCGCGCCCGCGGCGAGCATGACGGCGCCGACGCCGATCGCCTGGCCGACGACGGTCGTGGCCACGTCGGGCCGCACGTGCTGCATCGTGTCGTAGACGGCCAGCATCGCGGCCGGATCGCCGCCCTCGCAGTTGATGTAGAGCTGGATGTCGCGCTCGGGGCTGTCGGCGTCGAGATGCAGCAGCTGGGCGATCAGCGCGTTCGCGACGCCGGAGTCGATCCCGGTGCCGAGGTAGACCACGCGCTCGGCGAGCAGGTGCGAGTAGACGTCCATGATGCGGTCACCCCGCGGATGCGTCGCGACGACGTTGGGGATCGTGTACGAGCTCATGCCGCCACCCCGCTCGTGCTCTCGGCGGGAACGCCGAGTCCGGCGGCGCGGCGCCGGCGCGGCACGACCTGGGCGAAGTCGTCGACGATGCCGTCGATGAACCCGTAGTCGCGCGCCTGCTCGGCGGTGTACCAGCGATCGTGCAGCGAGTCCTCGAAGACGCGCTCGAGGGGCTGCCCGGTGTCGGCTGCGATGAGGGCGAGCACCGTGTCGCGGGTGTGACGCAGGTCGTCGGCCTGCACCTCGACCTCGACGGCGCTGCCGCCGATGCCGGCCGAGCCCTGGTGCATCAGGATGCGGGCGTGCGGCAGCGCCCGGCGCTTGCCCGGGGTGCCGGCCGAGAGCAGGAACTGCCCGGCGCTGCACGCGAGGCCGAGGGCCAGGGTGGCGACGTCGTTGGGGATCAGCCGCATGACGTCGCGGATGGCGAGCATCGACGGCACCGAGCCGCCGGGCGAGTGGATCCACAGGGCGATGTCGGCGACGTCGTCCTCGGCGGCGAGTGAGAGCAGCTGCGTCGTCAGCAGGGTGCCGTTGTCGTCGTCGAGGGCTCCGTCCAGCACGAGCACGCGCTGGTGGAAGAGCTCGCGGCGGGCCTCGGCACCGAAGCGGATGGGAGTGGGGTCATCGGTCATGCACCCAGCCTGCGCCGGTCACCGCCGGCAGCGCGCGCTGTTCCGCCGTCAGCGGCTCTGCCGGGAGCAGAAGTCTGCGGTCACGACCCGACGTCCACGGTCGAGCGGACGAGATTGCCCGCCCGGACGGCCATAAAGCGTACTTTCCTGTCCGCTCGACGGGCGGGGCCCCGTGTCTACTCCCACTCGATGGTGCCGGGGGGCTTCGAGGTGACGTCGAGTACGACGCGGTTGACCTCGCGCACCTCGTTGGTGATGCGGTTCGAGATGCGGGCGAGCACGTCGTAGGGCAGGCGTGTCCAATCGGCGGTCATCGCGTCCTCGCTCGAGACGGGGCGAAGGACGATCGGATGCCCGTACGTGCGACCGTCGCCCTGCACTCCGACCGAACGGACGTCGGCGAGCAGCACCACCGGGCACTGCCAGATCTCGCTGTCGAGGCCGGCGGCGGTCAGCTCGGCGCGGGCGATCGCATCGGCGTCGCGCAGGATGTCGAGCCTCTCGCCGGTGACCTCGCCGACGATGCGGATGCCGAGGCCCGGACCCGGGAACGGCTGCCGTCCGACGATGACCTCGGGCAGTCCCAGCTCGCGGCCGATCGCGCGCACCTCGTCCTTGAACAGGGTGCGCAGCGGCTCGACGAGCTCGAACTGCAGGTCTTCGGGAAGCCCGCCGACGTTGTGGTGGCTCTTGATGTTGGCTGCGCCCGAGCCGCCGCCCGACTCGACGACGTCGGGATAGAGCGTGCCCTGCACGAGGAAGCGGATGGGCTCGCCCTCTTCGGCGGCCTCGGCGATGAGGTCCGCCTCGGCCTGCTCGAAGACGCGGATGAACTCGCGTCCGATGATCTTGCGCTTCTGCTCGGGGTCGCTGACCCCGGCGAGCGCGGTGAGGAAGCGCTCGCGCGCGTCGACGGTCACCAGCCGCACCCCGGTCGAGGCGACGAAGTCGTTCTCGACCTGCTCGCGCTCGCCTTTGCGCAGCAGCCCGTGGTCGACGAAGATGCACACCAGCTGGTCGCCGACGGCCTTGTGCACCAGCGCCGCGGCCACGGCCGAGTCGACGCCACCGGACAGCCCGCAGATCACACGGCCGGTGCCGATCTGTCCGCGGATGCGCTCGACCTGCTCGGCGATGACGTTGCCGCTGTTCCAGTCGGCGGGCAGACCCGCGGCACGGTGGAGGAAGTTCTCGAGCACACGCTGGCCGAAGTCGGAGTGCTTGACCTCAGGATGCCACTGCACGCCGTACAGCCGACGCGAGTCGCTGCCGAAGGCGGCGACCGGGGTGGCACCGGTGCGGGCGAGCACGTCGAACCCGTCGGGTGCGCGCGAGACCTGGTCGCCGTGGCTCATCCAGACGTTCTGGGCGACGGGCTGGCCGTCGAAGAGAACGCTCTCGTCGTGCACGATGCTCGCATCGGTCGCGCCGTACTCGCGCAGGCCCGTGTTGGCGACCTCGCCGCCGAGGGCGCGCGCCATCACCTGGAAGCCGTAACAGATGCCGAGGGTCGGCACCCCCAGATCGAACACGCCCTCGTCGAGAGCGGGCGCCCCCGGCTCGTACACCGACGACGGGCCGCCCGAGAGGATGACGGCGACCGGATCGCGCTCGGCGATCTCGGCCGCGGACGCGGTGTGCGGCACGATCTCGCTGTAGACCCCGGCTTCGCGGACGCGGCGGGCGATCAGCTGGGCGTACTGGGCACCGAAGTCGACCACGAGGACGGGGCGCTGCGCGGTCTCGGTCTGCTCGGTCAACGCAGGTTCTCCGTGGGGATCGAGTGGGTCAGCGAGGAACGGTCGGCGCGCGTGTGCATCTCGTCCGCCTCGCGCTGCGCCAGGTAGGCGCGCACGTCGCGGGCGACCCGCACCTCGAGGAAGAACGAGAGCAGCGGGATGATGCCACCCGAGGCCAGAAGCAGGAAGCGCCAGAAGTTCCAGCGCATCAGGCTCCACACACGGAAGCACGCGAACAGGTAGACGACGTAGAACCAGCCGTGGGCGATGAGGATGCCCAGCGACAGGTTGAGTCCGTCACCGGTCGACTCGTGCCCCTCGGGGCCCTCGACGACGGGCGCCCACCACAGGAAGCCGCCCGAACCTCCGAGGTACAACTCGAGGCCGAACGCATACTTCATGACCATCTCGCCGACCAGCAGCAGCAGCATCGTGCCGGTGATCACCGAGCAGATCTGGTAGAACCGCAGCGCTCCGCGGATCGCCGGGAAGGACGAGAGCTTGGGGGCGGCGGGCATGCGCCTATCCTACCCGGGGTCGAGCGGGGCTCCGGGGGGATGCCGCCGGTCAGGATGCCGCGGCATCCTCGAGCTCTTCGACTTCCTTCTCCCACGCGTCACGGGCCAGTCGGTACCAGATGTAGAACGCGAAGCCCGCGAACACGGCCCACTCCGCGGCGTAGAAGAGGTTGAGCCAGTTCACCGCCGATCCGGCCGCCGGTGGAGGCGACGAGATGTCGGCCAGGCCGGCATCGGCGGAGTCGGAGACCAGATAGGGCCGGTAGACGTCGAGCCCCTCGACATCGTGCCAGCGGCCCAGCAGGGCGGCCGGCGACATCCTGATCATCTCCTGCGGGTCCGCGCCCGGCGGCGGCGGCAGCGGTCCCTCGTCCGAGACGAGCCGACCGGTCAGCGTCACCGTCGTGCCGACGGTGCCTTCGAGCTGGGCCGCCGCAGCGAGCGCGTCGTCCTCGGTGGCGGCGAAGCCGATCGCGACCGCGAGCGAGGTGGGTTCGGATGCCTCGGTCAGCCGCAGCTGCCCGGTCACCCAGTACCCCTCGACGCCGTCGTTGTAGCGACCCGTGACCGGCAGGAAGTCGGCGCCGATCCACGTGCCGGACACCTCGACCCGCTGGCCGACGAACGGCTCGGGCAGGTACTCCCCCGGCTGCACGATCTCGGAGATCGGCCGCACCTGCTCGGTCTCACCCTCGGCGACCTGGGCCTCGGTGATCGCTCGGCCCAGCTGCCACTGGCCCAGCCACGCGAACACACCGGCGACGACGAGGCACAGCAGCAGCATCCCGATCCACCACGGGCGCAGCATGACCTCGCGCAGGGTGGGCGGGAAGACCTCGGTGGGGGCGGTCATCCCGAGCCGTACGGGGCGACGACGACCTCGACGCGCTGGAACTCCTTCAGGTCGGAGTACCCGGTCGTCGCCATCGACTTGCGCAGCGCCCCGATGAGATTCGCGGTGCCGTCCGCGACCGGTGCGGGACCGTAGAGCAAGGCGTTCAGGTCGCACACCTGCTCGACGGCGACGCGGCGGCCGCGGGGAAGCTCTGCATGGACGGCCTCGGAACCCCAGTGGAAGCCCCGGCCGGGGGCATCCGTCGTCCGCGACAGGGCGACGCCCAGCATGACGGCGTCGGCGCCCATCGCGAGCGCCTTGACGATGTCGCCCGATGTGCCCACCCCGCCGTCCGCGATGACGTGCACATAGCGGCCACCCGACTCGTCGAGGTAGTCGCGGCGGGCGCCGGCGACGTCGGCGACCGCGGTCGCCATGGGCGCGTGGATGCCGAGGGTCGCGCGCGTGGTGGATGCCGCGCCGCCCCCGAAGCCCACGAGCACACCGGCCGCGCCCGTGCGCATGAGGTGCAGCGCTGCGGTGTAGGTCGCGGCGCCGCCGACGATGACGGGCACGTCGAGGTCGTAGATGAACTTCTTGAGGTTCAGCGGCTGGTCGACGCTGGACACGTGCTCGGCGGACACCGTGGTGCCGCGAATGACGAACAGGTCGACGCCCGCGGCGACGACGGTCTCGTACAGATCCTGCGTGCGCTGCGGCGTCAGGGCGCCGGCGACGGTGACGCCCGCGGCGCGGATCTCGGCGAGGCGGTCACGCACGAGCTCGGGCTTGATGGGCTCGCTGTAGAGCTCCTGCATCCGGCGTGTGGCGTCGGCGTCGTCGAGCGACGAGATCTCGACCAGGTGAGGCTCGGGGTCGTCGTAGCGGGTCCACAGCCCCTCGAGGTCGAGGACGCCGAGTCCGCCGAGCTTGCCGATCGCGATCGCCGTCTTCGGGCTCACGACCGAGTCCATCGGTGCGGCCAGCACGGGGATCTCGAACGGGAACGCGTCGATGGTCCATGCCGTCGACACGTCTTCGGGGTTGCGGGTGCGCCGCGACGGGACGACCGCGATGTCGTCGAACGTGTAGGCGCGGCGTGCGCGCTTGGCCCGGCCGAGTTCGATCTCCATGGTCACGGGCCCAGCCTACCTGCCGGGCGTCGGTCGTCCTCGGCTCAGCGTCGGCGCACGACGCGGCCTTCGTCCCACACCGCCGTGTCGCTCTCGGTCACCGTTCCATCGGCGCCGAAGACGAGGAACCGGTCGAACGAGCGGGCGAACCAGCGGTCGTGGGTGACGGCGAGCACGGTGCCGTCGAAGCGACGCAGCGCGTCCTCGAGCGCCTCGGCCGAGACGAGGTCGAGGTTGTCGGTCGGCTCGTCCAGCAGCAGCAGTGTCGCCCCCGACAGCTCGAGCAGCAGGATCTGGAATCGCGCCTGCTGCCCGCCCGAGAGGGTGTCGAAGGTCTGCTCGGCCTGAGCGACGAGACCGTAGCGGTCCAGCGCGCCGCTGGCGGCGTCTCGGGGCATGCCCTTCCGGGCATCCTCACCGCGATGAAGGATGTCCAGCAGCGAACGTCCGGCGAACTCGGGATGCCGGTGGGTCTGCGCGAACCATCCCGGGACCACTCGTGCACCCAGCACGGCGCGGCCGGTGTGGGCGACGGGATCGAGGCCGGCGCCGACGGCGGTGACGTGGCCGAGGCGTCCGTCGGGATCGGTGCCGCCTCGGGCGAGCAGCCGCAGGAAGTGCGACTTGCCCGACCCGTTCGACCCGAGCACGGCGATGCGGTCGCCGTACCAGATCTCGGCGTCGAACGGCTTCATGAGCCCGGTCAGCTCGAGCCGCTCGGCGACGATGGCGCGGCGCCCGGTGCGCGCTCCGCGCAGGCGCAGGTCGAGCTGCTGCTCGGGCGGGCGCTCCTGCGGCGGACCGGCCTCCTCGAACCAGCGCAGCCGGGTCTGCGCCGCACGGTAGCGCGACGCGAAGCCGTCGTCGGCGGTCGCCTTGACCTTCAAGGCCGCGACCAGCTTCTTGAGCTTCGCGTGCTGCTCGTCCCACCGGCGGCGCAGCTCGTCGAGGCGATCCATCCTCTCCTCACGAGCTCGGTGGTAGGTGCCGAAGCCGCCGCCGTGCACCCACGCGGTGCTGCCCGCGCCGCCGGGCTCGAGCGTCACGATCCGGTCGGCGGCGCGCGCCAGCAGCTCGCGGTCGTGCGAGACGAGCAGCACGGTCTTGGACGTCTCGCGCAACCTGCCCTCGAGCCATCGCTTGCCCGGCACGTCCAGGTAGTTGTCGGGCTCATCCAGCAGCAGCACGTCGTCGGCGCCGCGCAGCAGCGCCTCCAGCGCGAGGCGCTTCTGCTCGCCCCCCGACAAGGTCGTGAGATCGCGGTAGCGGGCGCGCGCGAACTCGATTCCGAGCGCGGCGACCGTGCAGGCGTCCCACATGGTCTCGTAGTCGTACCCGCCCGCCTCGGCGTAGTCGGCGAGCGCGCCGGCGTAACGCATCTGGGTGTCGGTGTCGTCGTGCTCGATGATCGCGACCTCGGATGCCGCCAGCTCGAGCGCCGCGCGCCGAACCCGGTCGGGTGCGACCGAGACGAGCAGGTCCTCGACGGTGGCGCCCTCCTCACCGTGTCCGACGAACTGGTCCATCACCCCCAGCGCACCGCCGATGCCGATCGACCCGGCCCGGGGCGCGACCTCGCCGCGGATCATCCGCAGCAGTGTCGTCTTGCCCGCACCGTTCGGGCCGATGAGCGCCGTCGTCGCGCCGTCGGTGACCCGGAACGAGAGCTCGTCGAGCAGCGGCCGGCCGTCGGGCAGCGCGAACGAGACGCCGTTGACGTCGATGTGGCCCATGGCGCTCCCCTCGCTCCAGTGCGATCGGACGCGAGGGAGCCGATCAGTTTATCCGGCCGGGATGCGCGCCGTCATCACGCGGCGGCGTACCGTCCCGACTTGATCGCGCGCTCGCGCGCCTTCGCGGCCTCTTCCTCGCGGTTCTTCGGCGGAGCCGAGGTGACGAGGTCGTCCAGCAGGTGCTGAGTGGCGTGCTCGATCGCGGCGACCGCGCGGTCGAAGGCCTCCTGGTTCGCCTTCGACGGCTTGGTGGTGCCGGCGATCTTGCGCACGTACTGCAGCGCGGCGGCGTGCACCTCATCCGAGGTCGCGGCCGGCTCGAAGTTGTGAAGGGTGTGGATGCTGCGGCACATGGCGACGACGATACGCCGGGCCGCGGCATCCGTCACCCGTGTTCGGTCACGGCACCCCGCCGCGCGAGAACACGCGTGAGCAGCGGGTCGAGGGCGAAGATGAGGAAGCCGATCGAGCCGATGAACGGGGCGAGCACGACCACCGCCGCGCTGAGGATCAGCGCGCTGAACGCGGCCCGACCCGCCCGTGCCGCGCTCTCGGGGGTCAGGTCGGGCATCAGCTCGGCGCGGTGGCGGCGGGCCCACTCCCCTTGGAGCGCGCCGAACAGGATCGCGCCGAAGAAGGTGAGGGGCATCGCGAGGCGCCCCGCCAGGAAGTCCGAGTAGTCGGTGGTGAGGGTGGTCGCGAACGGCACGAGCACGATGAACAGCAGCCGGAAGTTGTTGAGCCACACGATCACCGAGTCCACGCGTTGGATGTGCTCGAACTGCTGCACGTGGGTCATCCACAGTAGACACAGCAGCAGGAAGCTCAACGCGAAGGTGGCGAACAGCGGCCACATGCCGACGAGGGCGGCCCACAGCGCGGCATCCGTCGTCACCTCGCCGAACGTGTGCGTCGTGAGGTCGAGCACGAGCAGCGTCGCGGCGATCGCGAACACGCCGTCGGTGAACGCCTCCAGGCGCGTCGCCCCCTGCGTGGCCGCCGGATGCCTGCGCTGCCGGATCATGGCGACAGCTTAAGGCCGCGCCCGCCGGCCCCGCCGCGGCACCCCCTGCACCGAGTTCGGAGAGTCTGACGAACCTCGGAGCCGATCGCGGATTCGAGTCCGAGGTTGTTGAGATTCTCCGGAGTTCATGCCGCGGGCGAGGGTCACGCGAGGTGCAGGCCCGCGGCGACAGCGCGGCGGATGACACGCTCCACTCCCGGGCGATCGCGCACGACCTGGTGATAGCTGAAGCGCAGCACCGTGTAGCCGCGCAGACGCAACTCCGCGTCGTGCGCGATGTCCGCGCCGCGCTGCGCGGAGGACGAGTGGAACTCGTACGCGACCGCCGGCTTCGGCGGCCGCCACAAGATCCGCCGGAGCCTGCGGCAGCGTGATCCATGCGCGCCGGATCATTCGGGCCGCCCCCGCGCGGACGAACGCGCGGACGCCGGCGGCCGGGAACCCCGCCCGCAGCGCTTCGTGGCGGTGCGCGATCCCTTCGCGCTGCATCAGCCAGGCTTCGAGCATCCCCACACGATGGCCCGCGTCACGGTGGCCGCGTGCGTGGGAACGTCAGTCTGTGGACGCCTCGCGCTCGATCCGCGGCTGGGGACGAGCCGAAGTTCGTGCCGGCGCCCGGCGCCGGGCGGGCTACCGCTTGTAGTTGGGCGCCTCGACCACGATCTGCACGTCGTGCGGGTGCGATTCCTTGAGGCCCGCCGACGTGATGCGCACGAACTTGCCCTTGGCCTTCAATTCGTCCACCGTGCGCGCTCCGACGTAGAACATCGACTGCCGCAGGCCCCCGACCAGCTGGTAGGCGACCGCCGAGACCGGGCCCCGGTACGCGACCTGACCCTCGATGCCCTCGGGGATGAGCTTGTCGTCGCTGGGGACGTCGGCCTGGAAGTAGCGGTCCTTCGAGTACGAGGTCTTCTTGCCGCGCGTCTGCAGTGCACCGAGCGAGCCCATGCCGCGGTAGAGCTTGAACTGCTTGCCGCCCTGGAAGACGACCTCGCCGGGCGACTCGTCGGTGCCCGCCAGCAGCGATCCGATCATCACCGTGTCGGCGCCCGCGACGAGGGCCTTGGCGATGTCACCCGAGTACTGCAGACCGCCGTCGGCGATGACCGGGATGCCGGCCTCGCGCGCCGCGAGGGATGCCTCGTAGATCGCCGTGACCTGCGGCACCCCGACACCGGCGACGATGCGCGTCGTGCAGATCGAGCCGGGTCCGACCCCCACCTTGACGGCGTCCACGCCGGCGTCGATGAGGGCCTGGGCGCCCTCGCGGGTCGCCACGTTGCCGCCGATGACGTCGATGTGGGCGAACGAGGGGTCTGCCTTGATGCGGCGCACCATGTCGATCACGCCGGCGGACTGCCCGTTGGCGGTGTCGACGACCACGACGTCGACACCGGCGTCGCGCAGGGCCACCGCGCGGTCCCACGCGTCGCCGAAGAAGCCGATCGCCGCGCCCACCCGCAGGCGGCCGTGCTCGTCCTTGGTCGCCAGCGGATACTTCTCGCTCTTGTCGAAGTCCTTGATGGTGATCAAGCCGGCGAGCTTGCCGTCGCCGTCGATCAGCGGCAGCTTCTCGACACGGTGCTCGGCGAACAGCGCGATCACTTCGTTCGCGCCGATCCCCACCATGCCCGTGACCAGGCCCTCGCTCGTCATGACGTCCTTGACGAGGGTCGTCTGCCGCTCGAAGCCAGAGACGAAGCGCATGTCGCGATTGGTCACGATCCCGACCAGACGCCCCTCGTGGTCGACGACCGGCAGACCCGAGATGCGGTACTGCGCGCACAGCGCGTCGACCTCGTCGATCGTCGCGTCGGGCGTGGTGGTGATCGGGTCGGTGATCATCCCCGACTCGCTGCGCTTGACGCGGTCGACCATCGCAGCCTGGTCGGCGATCGAGAGATTGCGGTGGATGATCCCTATGCCGCCCTCACGCGCGATCGCGATCGCAAGACGCGTCTCGGTCACGGTGTCCATCGCCGCCGACAGCAGCGGCGTCGCCACGGTGATGCGCCGCGTGACGCGGCTCGAGGTGTCGGCCTCGCTGGGGATCACATCGGTGTGACCTGGCAGCAAGAGGACGTCGTCGTAGGTCAGTCCGACGAAGCCGAAGGGGTCCTGGTGCTCCATGAATTCTCCTGCGCGCGCGGCGCGTTGCTCGAGGTGGACGACGACGGCCGAGCGCGCGTGCGCTCATACACGATTCTAAGCGCGGCGGCAACGCATGCATTCCCCTTTGCGTCCGAATGCCGCCGGGTCGCGATTCGGTCACGTATCGCGCGCGAAACACCGCCGACACACTATGGTCGTAACGTCGTTCATCACGGCGGATGCGACCCGACTCCTGGGTGTCCGTCGTGCCGCACTGGGAGGTTTCGTTGGGTCCTACGACTGAATCGGCGTTGAATCGCGGGCGCGCGAGAACCGTCGCCGCACTCGTCGCCTTGTTCCTGCTCGTGGTGGGGTTCTTCCTCACCTCCACTCCCGCATCGGCGGCCGACGACGAGAACCCGTACCGCATCAGCGGCAACGTGCAGCTCGACGGCGAGCCGCTCGCGGGAGTCGTGCTCACCGTCGACGGCCCCGGAGGGCTGCAGGAGGTCGAGACCGATGAGAACGGGCAGTGGCGCATCGGCGTGCCCGAACGGGGCGAGGTCTACATCGTCACGCTCGACGAGAACACCCTGCCCGAGGGCATCGCGGTGGTCGACGAGGCGTCCGAGCAGCCCAATGTCCGCGAGGTGGAGATGGGGCAGGGCGGCAGAGCGACCGTCAACTTCTTCATCGGCGAGGGCGAACGCAACGTCACGAGCTTCTTCGACCAGTTCGTCCAGCGCATCGTGCAGGGCGTCAGCTTCGGCCTGATGCTCGCACTCGCTGCCGTCGGGCTCACGCTCGTGTACGGCACGACGGGTATCTCGAACTTCGCACACGGCGAGATGGTGACCTTCGGCGCCGTCGCCGCGCTCATGCTCGTCGGCCCCGCCAGTCTCGCGTTGCCCGTGTGGCTGGGGTATCCGCTGGCGGTCCTCCTCAGCGCCGGCCTCGGCCTGGTGCTGGACGCCATTCTGTGGAGACCATTGCGAAGACGAAGGGTCGGCGTCGTCCAGCTGATGATCGTGAGCATCGGTCTGTCGCTGGCGATGCGCTACCTGTACCAGTTCTTCATCGGCGGTGGCACCGAGCAGCTGCCGGGGGCCTCGGCCGAGAAGATCCCCCTGTTCGGGGCGGTCCAGCTGAGCGTCATCGACCTGGTCTCGCTGGGGATCTCCATCATCGTCATCATCGCGTTCGCGCTCTGGCTGACACGCTCCCGCATCGGAAAGGCGACGCGGGCGATCTCGGACAACCCGTCGCTGGCGGCGGCATCCGGCATCGACGTGGACTTCGTGGTCCGCGTCGTGTGGATCGTCGCCGGCGCGCTCGCGGGTCTCGCCGGCATCCTGTACGCCTACTACCGCCCCGGCATCCGCTGGGACATGGGAGCGCAGATCCTGCTCCTGATGTTCGCGGCGGTCGTGCTCGGCGGTCTGGGAACCGCGTACGGCGCGCTCGTGGGTGCACTGATCGTCGGCATCCTGGTCGAAGCATCGAGCCTGTGGATCCCCGCCGACCTCAAGTACGCGAGCGCCCTGTTCATCCTCATCGTGATCCTGCTGTTCCGGCCACAGGGAATCCTCGGCCGACGCGAGAGAATAGGTTAAGGCGCACTCATGAACTGGTTGCAGATTCTCTCCAACTCGGCTTCGTCCATCCTCAGCCCGGCGACGATCGGCTACGCCCTCGCCGCCCTCGCGCTGGCCATCCACTTCGGCTTCGCGGGACTGATCAACATGGGCATCGCGGGCTTCATGGCCATCGGCGCCTACGGCTACGCGATCTCGATCCTCACGTTCGGCCTTCCCTGGTGGGTCGCGGCGCTGATCGGACTCATCGGAGCGGCGATCTTCGCCCTCATCCTCGGCATCCCGACGCTGCGGCTGCGCGGCGACTATCTCGCGATCGTGACGATCGCGGCCGCCGAGGTGGTGCGCCTGCTGTTCCTCACGACGGCGTTCGACGACATCACCGGCTCGGCCGACGGCCTGAGCGGGTACCACTCGAGCTTCCGCTCGGCGAACCCGATCCCGCCCGGTGTGTACGGCTTCGGACCGTGGACGTACAACGAGACCCAGTGGTGGGTGCGCATCGTGGGCCTGATCACGCTCGCGGTCGCCGTCCTCGTCGTCTGGCTCGTCACCCGCAGCCCTTGGGGCCGCGCACTCAAGGGCATCCGTGAAGACGAGGACGCCGTGCGCTCGCTCGGCAAGAACGTCTTCGCCTACAAGATGCAGGCGCTCGTGCTCGGTGGCGTCATCGCCGCCGCCGGTGGCATCGTGTACGCGCTGCCGTCGGCCATCAGCCCCGGTGTCTACGTCACCTCGCTCACGTTCTTCATCTGGACGGCGCTGCTGCTCGGCGGCGCGGCGACGGTCTTCGGCCCGCTGCTGGGCTCGCTGATCTTCTGGGTGCTGCAGACGTTCCTCTCGAACGTGCTGCCGGCCATGGCGGCGGCGGGCCTGCTGTTCGGCATGTCGGCGATCCAGGCGGCGACGCTGCGGTTCATCCTCGTGGGCGTCGCACTGATGCTCCTCGTGATCTTCATGCCGCAGGGCCTCCTCGGCAACAAGAAGGAGCTGACCTTTGTCAAGTGACATGACACCCAGCGAAGACGCCGTCGCGGCCGAGTCCGCCGACGAGTCGACGATGACGTCGCCGACACCGCGTCCGAAGACGACCGGCCTGCACGTGGGCGACCCCGCACCGGGCGTCGCCAAGGTCGACCCGATCATCGTCGCCGACAACGTGCGCCGCTCGTTCGGCGGCGTCCACGCCGTCGACGTCGACCACCTCGAGATCCCCCGCGGCGCGATCACGGCGCTCATCGGCCCGAACGGCGCCGGCAAGACGACTCTGTTCAACCTGCTCACCGGCTTCGACAAGCCCAATGAGGGCACGTGGAGCTTCGACGGCCACTCCCTCTCGGGTGTGGCGGCCTACAAGGTCTCGCGGATGGGTCTGGTGCGCACGTTCCAGCTCACCAAGGCCCTCGGCCTGCTCACGGTGATGGAGAACATGAAGCTCGGCGCGAAGAACCAGCGCGGCGAGAAGTTCTGGTCGAGCCTGATCCCGCCGCTGTGGCGGTCGCAGGACGACGAACTCGAAGACCGCGCGATGGAGCTGCTCAAGCGCTTCAAGCTCGACACCAAGGCGGACGACTTCGCCGCGAGCCTCTCGGGCGGGCAGCGGAAGCTGCTCGAGATGGCGCGGTCGCTCATGACCGAGCCGACCCTCGTCATGCTCGACGAGCCGATGGCCGGTGTGAACCCGGCGTTGACGCAGTCGCTGCTCGATCACATCCTCAACCTGAAGGACGAGGGCATGACGGTGCTGTTCGTCGAGCACGACATGCACATGGTCCGCCACATCGCGGACTGGGTCGTCGTGATGGCCGAGGGCAAGATCGTCGCCGAAGGCGACCCGCACGAGGTCATGCGCGACCCCGCTGTCATCGACGCCTACCTCGGGGCGCACCAGGATGTCGACCTCGGTCATGTCACCGGCCGGATCCCGACGGTCGGAGGCGACGCGCCGTCGTCGATGACCGCGGACGAGATCGTCGCCGAGGCCGAGGCCGAAGAGGAAGCCGTCCGCAAGTCGCAGGAGAAGCACAAGTGAGCGCCGTCAGCACCGACACCCCCGTGGTCCTCATCGAGGACGTCCATGCCGGCTATCTTCCGGGCGTCAACATCCTCAACGGCTGCAACATGATCGTCCATCAGGGCGAACTCGTGGGCATCATCGGCCCCAACGGTGCAGGGAAGTCGACGCTGCTCAAGGCGATCTTCGGTCAGGTCAACGTCCGCAGCGGCTCGATCACGCTCGAGGGCGATGACATCACCGGCCTGAGGGCGAACAAGCTCGTCGCCCGCGGCGTGGGCTTCATTCCTCAGACCAACAACGTGTTCCCGAGCCTCACGATCGAGGAGAACCTGCAGATGGGGCTCTACCAGGCCCCGGGCAAGTACAAGGAGCGCCTGGAGTTCGTGACGGGCATCTTCTCGGAGCTGGGCGGACGTCTCAAGCAGCGTGCCGGCTCGCTCTCGGGCGGTGAGCGCCAGATGGTCGCGATGAGCCGTGCGCTCATGATGGACCCGAAGGTGCTGCTGCTCGACGAGCCGTCGGCCGGACTGTCTCCGGTGCGCCAGGACGAGGCGTTCATCCGCGTCTCCGAGATCAACAAGGCAGGAGTGACCTGCATCATGGTCGAGCAGAACGCCCGTCGTTGCCTGCAGATCTGCGACCGCGGCTACGTGCTCGACCAGGGCCGCGACGCCTACACCGGCAGCGGACGCGACCTGCTGAACGACCCCAAGGTCACCGAGCTGTACCTCGGCACCCTCGGCGCCTGACACGCACCCGACGAAAGGGGGCGGATGCTGCGGCATCCGCCCCCTTCTCGTTGCGCCGCGAGGTCGCTCACAGCACCAACGCGAAGGGCCCCGGTCCGAAGACCGGGGCCCCTGCGTGGTGATGTGGATCAGCCGGCGTAGGCCGCGTAGGTGTTGTCGTCACCGTACTCGTAGATACCGATCGACGCCTCGGTCGGGTCGCCGACCTCGTCGAAGGTGATCGGGCCGGAGATGCCGTCGTAGTCGGCGACACCGCCACCGACGATGATGTCGGCGCACTCGGCGTAGTTCGAGCACTTCTCGCCGTCACCGGAACCACCGGAGACCTCGATCAGCTTCTCGGCGATGGCCGACGCGTCGGTCGAACCGGCAGCCAGGCTGGCCAGCGCGAGCAGCACGACCGCGTCGAACGACTCGGCGGCGTAGCTGTACTCCTCGAGCGGGTCCATGCCCTCGGCTGCGACGAACTCGTCGAGTCCGCCGGTGAAGTCGGCGATCGAGTCGATCGTCAGACCGGGCAGCGTGCCCTTCGAGCCGGTGAGCGAGCCCTCGGGGAACTCGTCGCCGAAGTTCGACAGGTTGCCGTCGACGAAGTACATCTTGTCGGCGGGGAACTGACCGAACAGGCTCGGCAGGATCGTCGTGATCTCCTCGAACGTGATCAGGGCGATCGCGTCGGGGTCGGCCGCGAGGACCTCGCTGATCTGCGCGTCGAAGCTCGTGTCACCCGTGTTGTAGGTGGGAGCGGCGACGACCTCGCCACCGGCGGCCTCGAAGGCCTCGGTGACGTACTTGGCGAGTCCGGTGCCGTACGAGTCGTTCAGCACGATCATGCCGAGCGTCTGGTTGCCGTCCTCGGCGATCAGGTTGCCGAGCACCTCACCCTGCAGGACGTCGGACGGAGCGGTACGGAAGTACAGCCCGTTGTCGTCGTAGGTGGTGAAGGCATCCGAGGTGTTGGCGGGCGAGAACTGGATCACGCCGGCGCCGGTCACCTGGTCGATGAACTGCAGCGAGACACCCGACGAGGCCGCACCGATGATGGCCGAGACATCCTCGCCCAGCAGGCGCGGGATCTCGGTCTCGTAGGCCTTGTTGTCGGTGTCGCCCGAGTCGCCGTAGACGACGTCGATGGTGAGACCGGTCTCCTCCGAGACCTCGTTGATCTGCGACGCGGCGTAGGCGACGCCCGCCTCTTCCGGCGGGCCGAGGAAGGCCAGGTTGCCGGTCTGGGGCAGAGCCGTGCCGACCTTGAGGGTCAGCTCATCCATCGGCTCCGACGGCTCGCTGGTGGACTCGCCACCGCCGCCGCCGGCGCAGCCGGCCAGAATAAGCGCGCTGGCTCCGGCCACGGCGATACCGCCGAAGACCTTGCCTGCACGCGAACGTGTGAAGACGCTCATGTTGCTCCTTGCTGTGTATGAACGCGGGTGAGGCCCCGGGCGGCCTCCCCAGTTCGTCTAACCTATCGGCGCACTCGTCTCACGTGTGTTGCCTTTCGTTAACGATGTGTAACGGACCCGAATCGTTATCAAACGCAATGCGAGAGGGCGAATTCACCCTCCCACCTCGGGAATACCCCTGGAGGGTATCGTGTTGTCGACGGGGATGCCACAGACCGGCATCGGCCCGAACGAGCATCGATGAGGAGACATGATGACCGAGACGCGTGAGTACCGCGTGACAGGAATGACGTGCGGACACTGCGAGCGCGCCGTCCGCTCCGAGGTGTCCGATCTCGCCGGCGTCGACTCCGTCGCCGTCGACGCCGAGACCGGGATGCTGCGGCTGGTCGCTGCCCCGCCGGTGACGGATGCCGCGGTGCTGGCCGCCGTCGACGAGGCCGGCTATCGCGCGGAGCGCGTCTGATGTCGTCCGCCCTGCCGCGGGCGCAGGGCGAGCGGGTCGAACTCGAGATCGGGGGCATGACCTGCGCGTCGTGCGCCGCACGCATCGAGAAGCGGCTCAACCGCATCGACGGCGTGGTCGCGTCGGTGAACTACGCCACCGAGAGGGCCGTCGTGCTGGGGCCCGCAGGGCTCGACGCGACCACCCTCATCCACGAGGTCGAGAAGACGGGCTACACGGCGGCCGAGCCGCGGCCCGACGCCGCGCCGGCGACCGATCGCGAGCTGTCGGGGCTGCGCGCGCGCCTCATCGGCTCGGCAGTGCTGGCGGTGCCGATCATCCTGCTCGCGATGATCCCGCCCCTGCAGTTCCCGGGATGGCAGTGGGCGTCGCTCGTTCTCGCCGCTCCGGTGGTGACGTGGGGTGCGTGGCCGTTCCACCGCGCCGCGTGGGTCAACCTGCGCCACGGCGCCGCGACCATGGACACCCTGATCTCGATCGGCGTGAGCGCGGCGTTCCTGTGGTCGCTGTACGCCCTCTTCTTCGGCGGGGCCGGTGAGATCGGCATGACCCACGGCTTCGAATGGGTCATCACCCCCGGAGCCGGTGCGGACGCCGTCTACTTCGAGGTCGCCGCGGGGGTCACTGCGTTCGTGCTCGCGGGACGATTCATCGAGGTGCGCTCGAAGCGCCGGGCGGGCGCGGCGATGCGCGCCCTGCTCGAACTCGGCGCGAAGGACGTCACGATCGTGCGCGACGGCGTCGAGCTGCGGATGCCGGTGGAGGCGCTGCGCGTCGGAGACCTCTTCGCCGTCCGCCCCGGCGAGCGGATCGCCACCGACGGCATCGTCGTCTCAGGGATCTCGGCGGTCGACGCGAGCATGGTCACGGGCGAGTCGATGCCGGTCGAGGTGGGGCCGGACTCGAGCGTGATCGGTGCGACGGTCAACGCCGACGGCCGGATCCTCGTGCGTGCCACGCGCGTCGGCGCCGACACCCAGCTCGCGCAGATGGCGCAGCTCGTCGAGCAGGCGCAGTCGGGCAAGGCGCACGTCCAGCGTCTCGCCGACCGCATCTCGGCGGTCTTCGTCCCCATCGTGCTGGCGCTCGCCGTCGTGACCGCGGCGGTGTGGCTGCTGCTGGGCGCACCGGTCGAGTCGGCGCTGACGGCGTCCGTCGCGGTGCTCATCATCGCGTGCCCGTGCGCACTGGGTCTGGCGACGCCGACCGCGCTGCTGGTCGGAACGGGTCGCGGCGCTCAGCTGGGCGTCCTGATCCGCGGCCCCGAGGTGCTGGAGTCCACACGGCGCGTCGACACGATCGTGCTCGACAAGACCGGCACCGTCACAGCGGGACGTATGTCGCTGGTCGCGGTGAGCGCGCACGGCGCGACCGAGAGCGCCGTGCTGCGGGTCGCCGGGGCGCTCGAGCAGGCATCCGAGCATCCGATCGCCGCGGCGATCGCCGACGCCGCGCGACGCTGCGGTCCGCTCGCCGAGCCCGGCGGCTTCCGCAGCCGGACCGGACTCGGCGTGGTCGGCGTGGTGGACGGCCTCGACGCGATGGTCGGCAGCCCGCGTCTGTTCGCCGAAGCGGGATGGACCATCGATGCCGCAGCCGTCGAAGCCCGTACCGACGCCGAACGCGCGGGCGCGACCGCGGTGCTGGTCGGATGGGACGGCGCCGTGCGGGGCGTGCTCGCCGTGGCCGACGAGCTCAAGCCGACGAGCGCCGACGCGGTCGCAGGGCTGCGCGCCCTGCACCTCGAACCGCGCCTGCTCACCGGCGACAACGCCGACACCGCGCGCGCGGTCGCCGATCAGGTCGGGATCACCGAGGTGACCGCCGGGGTGCTCCCGCACGAGAAGGTCGCGGTGATCGAACAGTTGCAGGCACGGGGGAAGGTGGTCGCGATGGTCGGCGACGGCGTCAACGACGCCGCAGCCCTTGCTCAGGCCGACCTCGGCATCGCCATGGGCACCGGGACGGATGCCGCGATCGAGGCGTCCGACATCACCCTGGTGCGCGGCGATCTGCGCAGCGCCGTCGACGCGATCCGTCTCGCGCGCGCGACGTTGCGGACCATCCGTACGAACCTGTTCTGGGCGTTCGCATACAACGTGGCCGCGATCCCGCTCGCCGCGCTGGGTCTGCTAAATCCCATGATCGCCGGCGCGGCGATGGCCGCCTCGAGCGTGTTCGTCGTGGGCAACAGCCTGCGTCTGCGATCGTTCCGCAGCGAAGAGGTCGCGCGATGAGCGATCACACCCACCACGACATGGCCGGCGACCACGTCGGGCAGTTCCGGCGGCTGTTCTGGATCATGCTCGTGCTGGCCGTGCCGGTCGTGGTCTTCTCGGGCGGCTTCTCGATGATCCTCGGCTATGCGCTTCCCGACTCCGGGATCGTGCCGTGGATCTCACCCGTGCTCGGCACCGTGATGTATGCGTGGGGCGGGCGTCCGTTCCTGACCGGCGCCGTGTCCGAGCTGCGCTCGCGGACCCCGGGCATGATGCTGCTCATCGGGCTCGCCATCACGGTGGCCTTCCTCGCCTCCTGGGGCGCATTCCTCGGGCTGCTCGACCACCACCTCGACTTCTGGTGGGAACTCGCGCTGCTGATCGTGATCATGCTGCTCGGCCATTGGATCGAGATGCGCTCGCTCGCCCAGACGATGTCGGCGCTCGACTCGCTCGCCGCGCTGCTGCCCGACGAAGCCGAGCGGGTCGAGGGCGACAGCGTGGTGACGGTCTCCCCCGCCCAGCTGCGCGTCGGCGACGTCGTGGTCGTGCGACCCGGCGGTGCCATCCCCGCCGACGGCACGGTCGTCGACGGACGTGCCGATGTCGACGAGTCCATGATCACCGGCGAGTCCCGCCCGGTCGAACGCGGCCGCGGTGATGCGGTCACGGCCGGGACGGTCGCCACCGACTCGGGACTGCGTGTGCAGATCACCGCCGTCGGCGACGACACCGCGCTCGCCGGCATCCAGAGACTGGTCTCCGAGGCGCAGAGCTCGAGCTCGCGTGCGCAGCTGCTCGCCGATCGGGCGGCGGGTTGGCTGTTCTGGTTCGCACTCGGCGCTGCGGTGCTGACCGCGATCGTCTGGTCGGCGATCGGGATGCCCGACGAGGCGGTCGTCCGCACGATCACCGTGCTGGTGATCGCGTGCCCCCACGCCCTCGGACTGGCGATCCCCCTCGTCGTGGCGATCGCGACCGAGCGGGCGGCCCGTGCCGGTGTGCTGGTGAAGGACCGCCGGGCACTCGAGTCGATGCGTCTGGTCGACACCGTGCTGTTCGACAAGACCGGCACCCTGACGAAGGGCCGTCCGACGGTCGTCGAGGTCAGCGGCGGCGAAGGACGCGATGCCGTACTGCGGCTCGCCGCGGCAGCCGAGGGCGACAGCGAGCATCCGCTGGCCCGGGCGATCGTTCGCGCCGCCGGGGGCCTGGACGTGCCGCGTGCGACCGACTTCGCCTCGTCTCCCGCTGTCGGCGTCTCAGCGCAGGTCGACGGCGAGACGATCCGCGTGGGCGGGCCGCGCCTGCTGGACGAGCGCGGGCTCAGCGCGACCGCGCAGGCCCAGGGCCGGCAGGCCGAAGGCCGCACGGTGCTGCACGTGCTGCGCGGCGATGAGATCGTCGGCGCCATCGCGCTCGGCGACGAAGTGCGGGAGGAGTCGCGGGAGGCCGTCGCGGCGCTGCGCGCCCGCGGCGTCGAGGTGGTCATGATCACCGGCGACGCCGAGCCGGTCGCCGCGGCGGTCGCCGACGAGCTCGGCATCACCCGGTTCTACGCCGGGGTGCGCCCCGAGGACAAGGCGTCGACCGTCGCCGAGCTGCAGGGCGAAGGGCGCTCGGTCGCCATGGTCGGCGACGGGGTGAACGACGCTCCCGCGCTCGCGCAGGCCGACGTCGGCATCGCGATCGGTGCGGGCACCGACGTCGCGATCGCGTCGGCGGGTGTCATCCTCGCCGGTGACGATCCCCGCGCCGTGCTGTCCATCATCGAGCTGTCGGGTGCGAGCTATCGCAAGATGCGACAGAACCTGTGGTGGGCCGCCGGCTACAACCTGCTGTCGGTGCCGCTCGCCGCCGGAGTACTGGCGCCGATCGGCTTCGTGCTGCCGATGTCGGTCGGTGCGATCCTCATGTCGCTGTCGACCGTGGTCGTCGCCCTCAACGCGCAGCTGCTGCGCCGCATCGACCTCGATCCCGCGCACGTCGCCGGCGCCGCGCGGAACCACGCCCCGGAAGGAGCACCCGCATGACCGAGACGGCCGCCGCCGAGCACACGCACGGCTACATCACCGACAAGGACCGCTACCTCAACCGCCTCAAGCGCATCGAGGGACAGGTGCGCGGCATCCACCGCATGGTCGACGACGAGAAGTACTGCATCGACATCCTGACGCAGATCAGCGCGCTCACCAGCGCCCTGGAGGCGGTCGCGGTCGGCCTGCTCGACGACCATCTGCGGCACTGCGTCGTCGATGCGGCGCGCGCGGGCGGCAACGAGGCGGACGAGAAGATCACCGAGGCCACGCAGGCCATCGCGCGGCTGGTGCGCTGAGCCCGCGCATCAGCCCACGCGTGCGGTGCGGCGCGCGTGGCGCAGCGAGTCGACGGTCAGCACGATGAGCGCCAGCCACACGAGCCCGAACCCGATCCAGCGCTCGACGGGCATCGGCTCGTCCAGCACCCAGACTCCGATGGCGAACTGGAGGATCGGCGCGACGAACTGCAGAAGGCCGATGACGGTGAGGGGCGCGCGGCGGGCGCCCGCCGCGAAGAACAGCAGCGGCACCGCCGTCACCACGCCGGCGAGGCTCAGCAGCACGGCGTGACCGACACCCGCCGAGCCGAAAGCGATCCCACCGGTGGCCGCGACGAACACCAGGATCCCGATGGCGACCGGCGAGAGCCACATCGACTCGAGCGTCAGCCCGCTGACGGCGTCGACGGCCGGCCCGATGCGCTTCTTGACCAGACCGTACACGCCGAACGAGCCGGCGAGCACCAGCGCGATCCAGGGAACCGATCCGTAGGCGACGACGATGACGCCCACGGCGACCAGCGAGATGCCGATCGCGACCCACTGCGTCACGCGCAGCCGTTCACGCAGCACGAGCACGCCGAGCAGGACGGTGACGATGGGATTGATGAAGTAGCCCAGGCTCGCTTCGATGACGTGGTCTGACAGCGCGGCGCCGACGTACACCATCCAGTTGACGAAGATGAGCCCGCCCGCCAGTGCCGTCAACGCCATCAATCGCGGTCGGCGCATGACCCGGGTCAGCCGCCGCCACGTGCGCGTCACGGTCAGCAGCAGCGCGCAGAACACGAGCGAGAGCAGGATGCGCCACGCCACGATCTCAGCGGGCCCGGCCGGCGCGAGCAGCAGGAAGTAGAGCGGCAGCAGCCCCCACAGCACGTACGCGGTCAGCGCGTACACGCCGCCCCGCAGCTGCTCGCGCGCAGGGTCGGGCTGTGCGGGAACCGGGACACCGGCGGTGGCGAGAGCGGACTCGCCGAGATCGGGGGCCTCTGCCGGACCGTCGGGTTCGGCGTCGGCGGGGGTGCGGCTCACCGCCTCAGCCTAGGGCGGCAGGAACAGCACGAGGGTCGGATGCCGAAGCATCCGACCCTCGTGTTCGCGTTGCGAAGGATCAGCGGACGACGACCGCGAGCACATCGCGGGCCGAGAGCACCAGGTACTCGTCGGCGCCGAACTTGACCTCGGTGCCGCCGTACTTGCTGTAGATCACGCGGTCGCCGACGGCGACGTCGAGCGGCACGCGGTTGCCGTTGTCGTCGATACGGCCCGGGCCCACGGCCACGACCTCGCCCTCCTGGGGCTTCTCCTTGGCGGTGTCGGGGATGACGAGACCACTCGACGTGGTCTGCTCGGCCTCGACCTGCTGGATGACGATGCGGTCCTCGAGCGGCTTGATGGAAACCGACACGGTCTACCTCTTCTTTCCTTAGAGACTGAAGACTCGTTAGCACTCTGATGGTGAGAGTGCTGATGGCAAGTCTAGGGGCGTGTTGGCACTCTCGCAACGTGAGTGCCAATGCGCACGGACGGGCGCGCGATCGGCGCGAGGTGATCGCGATGTATCAGCGCCGATCGTCTCCACTCTGGATGAACGGGCCCGTCATCTGCCGACGCCGGTCTTACAAAATGTCGGACGCGGTGGTAGACAGATGCCGGGGGATTCCTCGTCTCGTTCTTGGGGGAACAAGAGACATGAGAACACATCACCAATACTGGCTCGCCGTCGATCTGGGGACGACACGGACGGCGGCGGCGACCGCGTGCGTCGCCGCCGACCGCAGCTTCACCGCATCGGCGTTCCCGCTCGGAAGGAAGTCGGACACGGCACCGAGCGTCGTCTTCGCGAGCGATGACGAGCTGCTCTTCGGCGAGTCCGCCGAGCGGCGCGGACTGGCGCAGCCCGATCGACTCATCCGCGAGTTCAAGCGCCGCGTCGGCGATGACGTGCCGATCGTCGCGGGTCGGCAGCAGTTCACCCCTGAAGAGCTGTACGCGCAGATGGTCGGCTGGGTCGTCCGGTCGGTGACCGAGCGCGAGGGCGGCCGTCCGGAGTCGGTCGCGGTCACGGTTCCCGTCACGTGGGAGGGCCATCGACGCGGACTGCTCGCGGCCGCCCTGTCGAGGCACATCTCCCATCCCGTCGAGCTGATCTGCGAGCCGGAGGCCGCCGCGCGGCACTACGCGGCCACGCGCGCCGTCGAAGCCGACCGTGCGCTCGCGGTGTACGACCTCGGCGGCGGCACCTTCGACGGCGCCGTCCTGCGTCGGGACAGCGACGGCGCACTGCATCTGCTCGGGGCACCGATCGGCATCGCCGACTTCGGCGGCGCCGACTTCGACGACCTCGTCCTGCGCCACGCCCTCGACACCGCCGGCCTCTCCATCGCGGAGCTGTCCGCCGATCCGAACGCCCGCGTCGCGCTCGCCGCGCTGCGGCGGGAGTGCACCGAGGCGAAGGAAGCGCTCTCGTTCGACTCGGATGTCGTCATCCCCGTGCTCCTCGACGGAGCGCCCTCGACGGTGCGCCTGACCCGCTTCGAGTTCGAGACCATGATCCAGCCGGGCGTGGAGCGTACGATCGACGCTCTCGACCACGCTCTCGAGATGAGTGCGGTGGCGCCCGACGACCTGCAGGCGATCGTGCTCACGGGCGGCTCGTCCCGCATCCCGCGCATCGCCGAGATGCTCTCCGAACGTTTCGACCGCCCCATCGCCGTGGACACCGATCCGAAAGCGGTGGTCGCGCTGGGTGCCGCGCGCGCGATCGCCGAGGCGGCCGGGGCAATGCCGATCCCGCTCGTCACCGACACGGCTTCGGCGTCCGCCGCCGAGGCGCCGGCGGTCTTCCCGGTGCCGGACGAGACGTCGGTCCCGCCCCGCAAGAGCTGGGCGCGCCGCGGTGCGTCGTATGCCGCCATGAGCGCAGGCGTCCTCGCCCTGACCAGCGGAATCGTCCTGGCCAGCGCGACCGGCGTCGGATCGGGTGTGGCCACCGAGGCGGAGGACGACACCCCCTCGCTCGCGGTCTGGCTGGGCCTGGACCTGCTCGGTGCGAGCTCGGCGATCGCCGATGAGCACGACGCCGTCGATCCGACGGCGTCGCCGGCCGCCGACGACGAGGATGCCGATCAGCCCGATTCCGCGGCACCCGCACCCGCCCCGGTGCTCGGGCCGGTCAACAAGGTCACGAACCCGCGCTCGCAGAACGTGCCTCAGCGCAGCTCGTCGTCGCCGAGGCCGTCACGGTCGAGTTCGAGCCCGTCCTCTGCGAGCTCGTCTTCCGGATCGAGCGGCGGAAGCTCGGGTGGATCGTCGCCGGCGGACTCGGCGACGCCGCCCACCTCGTCGCAGCCGACGTCGACTCCGACGCCCACACCCACACCGACGCCGACGCCGACTCCCGCGCCGCCCGCACCGGATCCGACACCGGACCCGCCCGCGCCCGACCCGACACCGGACCCGCCCGCACCCGACCCGACACCGGACCCGCCCGCACCCGACCCGACACCGGACCCGCCCGCACCCGACCCGACACCGGACCCGCCCGCACCCGACCCGACACCGGACCCGCCCGCACCCGACCCGTCGCCGTCGCCGACCGATCCGACCTGAGCCGACGCCATGACGATCACCGAGATGGCGGGAGCGCAGACGCTCCCCCACGACGCACTCGGCCTCTGGTGCCGCCAGGCGCTGCCTGTGATGACCGCGATCGCCGCCGGTGACCGCGCCACCCGCGCGGTCGTGGTCGGCGCAGCGGGCTCGGGCAAGTCGAGCATGCTGCGCGAGCTGCATCGGATGCTCGACGACGGGCCTGCGACGGACTGCGTGTTCGGAGACGAGATCGACATCGACCGCGTTCCCCCGGAGCACGTCCTGCTCGTGGACGACCTCCACCTGCTCGACCCGGGCCGCGTGGAGCAGATCGAGCGGCGGGCGACCGACCCGCGATCGTCGCTCGTGGTCGCGAGCAGACCGTGGGTGCGGATGCCGCGGCTCACTCGGATCTCGCGGACGCTGGAGCGCGATCGCCCGGCCATCGTGCTCGGCCACCTCTCGCGCTCGGATGTGCTCTCCTACCTCGACGACGTCGACCAGGTGATCTCCGACCGGTGCGTCGACGACCTCCTTGCCGCCACCGGCGGCGTGACCTGGCTCGTCGCCGAGACGCTGCTGCTGCACGACGAGCGCGATTGCGCCGGTGAACGCGGCCATGACGCCCTGCTGCGCGCCGTCGAAGACCGCGTCGCGCATCGACTCGACACGGTTCCGGACGATGTGCGCCGACGCATCGAGGCGCTCGCCGCCGACGACGACGCTCCGTGCGCCGCGTCCGACGACCCGGTGATCGCCCGCGGGTACGCCGAGGGGCTGCTCACGCGGCAGGGGGCACTCGTCCCGGTGGTGCGGTCCGCCGCACGCGTACCTACACGCATCGCCCGTGCGCTCGTGCACAGGGGGGACGACCTCGTCGCGCAGCATCCGGATCGAGCGATCGACCTGTACGCCCAGGCGGGTCGGCACGGCATGGAACCCGCGCTGCTCGGCGGCCGTCGCGCACGCGCCGCCTGGGCGACCGGCGACCTCGCGGCAGTGGGGGCGATCGTCGACGAGCAGCACGCGCACGACGACCCCGCAGAAGTCGACCGGCTCTCGGATGCCGCGGCCGCGCTGTGGTCGACTCGCGGCATGCTCGCGACGGGCGCGACCGTGTACCGTTGCGCCGAGCCGCGCTCCTGCGCCACGCAGGCGCGGGCGACCATCGCCGCGATCGGCTCCGGCGGCCCCGTGCCGACCGGCGAGGGCCCGCGGCCGTCGACGGCCACACTCGACGTCGCGCTGGACCTCGCGGCCGGCGGGCTGCGGTCCACTGTCGCCGCGTCACCTGCGCAGGCCCCCCTCGCCGACCTCGTGCGGGCATCGCAGCTGTACACGGCCGCCTCGAGCTCCGAACCCGTCCCCGAACTGCCCGCGGTGATCGCCGTCGCCGCCGCGATGAGCATCGGAGACCTGCCCACCGCGCACACCGTCGTCGACGACGCGGTGGCCGGTGCGCAGGGCGGAGCGTGGGCGATGCCGCGGCTGCTGCTGTGGAGCGCGTTCCTCGCCGTGCACCGATCGCGGCCGGCCGAGGCGCGCGACGCGCTCGAGCGGGCGACCGACCTGGCACCGACGCTGTGCGTGCGTGACCGCCTCCTCGCCCAGGCCGTGCGGGTGGCCATCGCCCAGAGGTTCGAGGACTCGGCCGTGCTGACCGCGCTGTGGGATGACGCTCGCGGCGTGCTGAACCTCGTCGAGCCCGACCTGTTCCTGCTGCTCCCGCTCGGCGAGCTGTTCAGCGCCGCGGCACGCATGCGCGACACCGAGCGGACGCGCATCCTCCACGCGCAGGCCATCGATCTCGTCGAACGACTGGGCTCGCCTCCGATGTGGGCGTCTCCGCTGCACTGGTCCGGCATCCAGCAGGGCATCCTGCTGAACCGGCCGGACGAGTTGCGTCCGCATGCCCGCGCTCTCGTGGCCGCGTCGTCCCGCAGCCCGATCGCCGGAGTGATGGCACAGGCGGGCCGGGTGTGGACGGCCGCGCTCGCCGGATCGGTGGACGCCGACGCGATCGACCGCGCCGCCCACGGACTGGCCTCGGCGGGCCTCGCGTGGGACGGTGCGCGCCTGGCAGGACACGGCGCCAGTCGCACATCGGATCGGCGCGCCTCGGCGCGGCTGCTCGCGTGCGCGCGCGATCTGCACCCGATCGAGGGACTGCGCCGTCACGCACGCAACAGCGACGACGCCGACGAGCGGCCCGCCGCCGGCGACGGATCGGCAGCCGTCTCACTGAGCGAACGCGAGACCGACGTCGCCCGGCTCGTGCTGCAGGGCAAGACGTACGCCGAGATCGGCGGGCTGATCTTCATCTCGCCGCGCACGGTCGAGCATCACGTCGCCCACATCAAACGTCGCCTCGGGGCGACGTCGCGGTCCGACCTTCTCGCCAAGCTGCGGGTCGTCGTCGACGAGGCCCACACCGTCGGCCGGCCCGACGCGGACGCATCGACGGGTGAGCCCCTATGAGCTCTCCGAGCAGTATCGGGGCCATCCCCGATTCCGCGTCCACCGCAACTCAATACCCTGAAATCCAGGATCGATCGATTCTGGGTGCATCATGCCCGAAGACCACGAGGAGTCAACGATGATCTCACCGGTATCCACGATCGCCGACGCGCTGATCGCGTTCATTCTGAGCCTCCTGCGTGACCCCGCGACGGCTGAGGAGTTCGCGGCCGCACCGACGCAGACCATGGCCGACAACGGCTTGGAGGGCGCGTGTCTGGCCGACGTCCAGGCCGTCAAGCCCGTCATCATCGATCACCACAGCGTCACTCCCAAGCCACCGACGCCCCCGCCGCCGAACCCGCCCGAGCCGCCGAACGAGGTCGTGCGCGAGATCAACCGCATCATCAACCAGTTCACCTCGGTGGACGCCCGCACCACGATCGTCGACCAGTCGGTCAACCAGAACATCTGGACCGAAGGCGGCGATGTCACGCAGATCTTCGATCAGGAAGCCGTCGTCGCCTCCGGCGACAACGCGGTCGCCGCGGGCGATGACGCCACCATCGTGGACTCGGACGTCGACGTCACCGTCGGCGACGTGTCGATCGGCAACACCTCGAACGACGAGAGCTTCAACTCGACCGTATCGGCCGGCGACGCATCGACGACCACGACCGAGGCCGCGAGCACGAGTGCCGAAGAGCCCGCTGCCGATGCCGATGCCGCGACGGCCGCCGCGGCGGTGACCGACGCGGTCGACACCGCGGTCGACGCCACCGTCGAGGCCGTCGGCTCCACGCCGGCGGCACCGGCCGCGGCCGAGCCGGAACCGCTGTCGACCGACCTGACCGCCGAGGAGACCTACGTCGACACGGAGGAGTCGGCCGCCCCGGTCGAGGAGCCGTACTACGAAGAACCCACCGAAGAGCAGTGACCGAACAGCGCAGCGCATCGCCCCAGCCCGCTGCGGCGACAGGCCTCGCGCGTCGGACCCCGACGCGCGAGGCGCCGCCGCGACCGCCGACGTCGAGTCCCAACGCGCCGCCTGTGCTCGTGAAGCTCACACCGCCGTTCGCGATCCGCCTGAGCCAGGTCTTCTGGATCCTGAGCTTCGCGATCGGCGGGTTCACGCTGGTGTACTACTTCGTCATCCGGCAGGAACTGCTCCCCCTGATCTCCGGAGTCGTCGAAGAGGTCACCGCCGGGCGCAGCGAGGACACGTATACGACCGCCGCCGACATCGTCTTCTGGACCGTCTTCAGCATGATGGTGGTGGTGCTCGGGTCCCAGGTGACGATGCTGGTGTCGTTCATGGCACGCAAGCCGAAGGTGCGGTGGTGGCAGCTCGCGTCCTTCGGGCTGCAGGTCGTCCTGGTGCTGCTGTCAACCGAGTGGGTGGCGCTTGGCGACCGACGCCAGTCGCTTCTTCTTCTTCTTGCCGCCCAGGCGGGGCTCGTCCTCCTGGCGCTGCTGAGCAGCGTCCTCCCCGGCGGCATCGCCTGGTCCGCGCGGCGCATCGACGTCCGCCGCGGACACGAGGGAGTCGTCGGCGGCGACGACCTCTGACCTCGGCGTCGGCGGGGCGGCGGCGGGGGTGTCGGCCGCGGGCGACGGCACGGCCCCGGACGTCGCGATGGCGTCGAGGCTGCGCAGCACGACCTGTCCGACGCCGATCGCGCCGCGCTGCGTCAACGGCGACTCGACGAGGGTCCGCCAGCGCGCGAGTGCCGCGTCCAGGCTCACCCGCACCTCGTCGTCGCGCGCCTGCTCCGTCAGACCGAGCCGTGCGGTCGCCGTGGTCCCGTCGCCGCCGAGGATCCTGCGGGCGTCGGCGGCATCGGCCTCGGCCAGCGAGAAGTCGTCGGCGCGCAGCGTCGCGAGAGTGTCGAGTTCCCGCAGCTCGTGCGCGGTCGTGGTGAGCCTCTCCAAGCCCGCACGGATGTCTTCGACGCCATCGCGCGGATGGTCGCCGAGGAGCTTCTCGAGTGCGAGCAGCACACCCCGCACCTTGAGCGCCACCGACCGCGATCGGAACTGCGTCGTCACGAACTGGCGCAGTTCGACCAGACCGCTCTGCTGCACCATGGCATCCGCCAGTTCCGACGAGTCGCCGACGCCGCCGCGGATCAGGGCCGTCGCCAGTCGCACTCCGAAGATGCCGAAGCGAGCCAGCAGCGCCGCTCGCTCCGCCGTGCTGACGGTCGTCGCGTCCGTCTGAGCCACGAAGCGGTCAGCCGACAGCAGGAGGGCCTCGCGGTCGGCGCGGTCGAGTCGCGCGAGCCGGCGGAAGGTGTCGTATTCGTCCTCCCGGAGGGTGCGGGCGCCTTCGGCGACGAGGCCTGCGACCGGAATGATGCCGAGCACGAGCGCGGCGAGCTCGCCGTCGGTCTCGTAGCGACGGGCGACCTTCGCCGCCGACAGCAGCGCGTCGATCCGGCCCGCGCCGATCTCGTCCGATCGCGAGAGCACCCCCACCGCACAGACGGTGCGTGCGGATCCGACCGCCGTGTCCCTGAACGACTCGAGGAAGCGGACGTCCGAGGCGTGGAGATGCCGCATCAGATAGACGACCGCATCCGCCGACGGGGTGTCCGATTCCGGCGTGAGGAAGCGCGTCGCACGGGCCGACGTGTCGGCCGACAGCGACGCGATGCCGGGTGTGTCGATGAGGATCATCGACTTGAGCACCTCGAGCGGCCAGCCCACCTCGATCCAGTCGATGTCCTCGGCGGGCACGCCGCCGAGGTCCATCAGCAGGCGCCCCTCCTCGCGACGGACCGGCATGCGCCGCGGCTCTCCGGCGTGCGGGTGCAAGGTCACGGTGGGCGTCGCGCAGTAGCGGTACCACGTGATGAGGCGGGTGCACTCCCCGGCATCCGTCGGCGCGATCCGCTCACCCAGCAGAGCATTGAGCAACGTCGACTTGCCTGCCTTGACCATGCCGGCGATCGCGAGCCGAAGCGGCTCCCGCAAGCGGTCGTCGAGCTCGTCGAGGGATTCCAGGACAGCGGGATCGTCGGCGTACACCGCGCTCGCGGTGCGGATCAGCGCCTCGGCGTCCGCCTCGAGCGATCCGATCACCGCTTCAGCGCTTTCTGCCGCTCGGCCGGCCGCGCGGGCAGCGCGGGCAGCGCCGGCATCTCCAGCTGAAGTGCTTCGAGCCGCTTCAGCTGCCCCTGCAGCTCTTTGAGCCGTTCCTCGCGCCGCGCCGTGAAGACCCCGGCCGAGCGCTTGGCCCCGTCGATCGCGTCGGACAGCGACTTGTGCAGCTCTTCGGCCATCGAGCCGAAGTGGTCGCGCGCCGACCGCTGCACGAGGCGGAGTCGGTCACGCAGCTGCTTGCCCACTTGGAAGATGACCTCGTCGATGTAGCGGCGCACCAGCTGCTTGGCCTCGTGCTGGCGGCGTGACAGGCGTGCCGTCATGTCCTCGCGGAAGGCACGACGGCCGACGAGCACCCCGGCCAGGAGCGACAGCGGGTTGATCAGCGAGAGCCCGATGAGGCCCGTGGCCAGTCCGACCATCAGGACGCCGCCGTAGGAGCCTTTGACGCCGATGTAGATCTTCTCTCCCGCTCCCAGATGCCCGGGGTCGAGCCCGGCGATCTGCTCGACGGGGTCGAGCACTCCGTCGGTGTCGCCCACCCGGATGGCCGGCAGCGCCGACTCGCCCTCGCTGAACAGGTCCGACACCTCTTCGGACAGCCAGCGCGACCGTTCGTCGGTCCAGACGAAGGTCTCCGAGACCGCGGCCGCCACCCGCTGGTCGAGCCATTCGGTGATCTGATCCCAGATCGGACCCGGATCGCCTTCGTCGATGGAGCTCTCGGCCTCGCGCTGCACCTTGCGCAGGCGGTCGCGCAGGTCGTGCTCCATGTCGGCGATGAGGTCGGCGATGCCGTCGGTCAGCGTCACCTGCCACCGCGCCGAGCGACTGCGGAACTCGTCGGCCCGTTCCTTCGCGGCCTCGAGGTCCGCGATCATGCGCGGGGTGTCCTCGGGGTGCAGGATCGCGTTGAGCTCGGTGCGCAGCGAGATGGCGAGCTGATCGGCGACAGAGGCCAGGTCGTGGATCGCGCTGCGCTCGTGGATGAGTTCGGCGCGCTCGAGCACCTCGCGGCGCAGATGCGCCACCAGGGCCGGGAAGCCCGACTCCTCATTGAGCTCGCGGTCCCGCAGCTCAGCAGCCAGCAGCCGCAGATCGCTCGACACCGAGAAGATCGGCACGTCGCCGGCCACCTCGAGATGGCGACGGTCGATCTGCTCGATCTGCCGCCACTGCGGGTAGAGGTCGGTCTTCGCGAGGACGGCGGCGACGTTCGGCGAGACCCGCATCGCGTGCTTGAGGAATTGCACCTCGGGCTCGGTGTACTCCTGGGAGGCATCCGATACGAGCAGCACCGCGTGGGCGGATGACAGCGCCGAGAGCGTGGCGACGGCGTTCGACGAGTCCAGCCCGCCGACACCGGGCGAGTCGATCAGACGCAGGCCGCCCCGGAGGATCTCGCGCGGAAGAAGCACTTCGGCCGACACGATCTTGCGCTCGTTGCCGGGGTTGCCGCGCTCGGAGACGTATTGAGGCAGGTCGGGCAGCGGAATCTGACGGCGCTCGGCACTGCCGGCCTGCGCGTGCTCGGCCTCGCCCACGAGGATCCACGCGGACGCCTCTTCCGCGTACGCGACAGAGGTGGGAACGCTCGTGGCGACGTCATCGTCGACGGGGCAGGCGGGCGCATTGACGAGCGCATTGATGAGCTTGCTCTTGCCCTGTTTGAACTCGCCGACGACGATCACGCGGACGTCCGGGTCGATCAGCCGTTCACTGGCCTGATCGAGGCGCGCTGCCAGATCCGAGCGTCCGTTGTCGGCCGCGAGTTCACCGAGGCGGCGGGCGATTCCCGTCAACTCGGTCGTCGCGAGATCGGTCGATGACGATTCCGTCCCGTCCACGTCGATCGTCGTCGACTCCTGCATGCCGCCCTCCCCTGCGCGCGCCGGCCCGCTCGGGTCGTCCCCGACGCGGCTCAAAGACCGAAGTCCAGTCCGGTCGCGCCGCCGTCGGCGGCAGGGGCATCGCCCCACAGGTCGGCCACGTCCCAGTCGGCCCCATCGACGTCCTGGATCTCGGCCGAGAAGAGGTTCGTCGGGTCCGCACCCTCGTCGAGTGACGCGCCCCACGCGTCACTCGTGAACGCCGGGCCGGTCGCGCTCGTCGGCTCCGGCCCGTCGGCCGGCGTGCCGTCAGCGCGCCACTGGGATCCGTCACCGGACATGCTCGGTCACCTTCGCTCGATGGTTCGACTCTAGACCGCACCGCTGCGGCGGTGCGAATGCCCGGCGACCCCGAAGGACCGCCGGGCAACTCGCGTGTCGACTCAGAAGTCGAACTCGTTCGCGTCGCCGAAGGGGCTGCCCACGTTCGAGTTCTCGACGTCCACGTCCACGTCGATCCCGTTGTCGACGCTGTTGTCCTGGAACGAGTCGTTCACCGACCAGTTGTCCGAGAAGTCCAGATCGTCGTTGAACGAGTTCGTGTTCCACGTGTTGCCGATCGAGATGTCGCCCACCTCGATGTCGGTGGCGATGTTGTCGATGTCGACGTCGTCGCCCGCGGCCACCGAGTTGTCACCCGAGGCCGTGACCGAGTTCTGTCCGAAGAACTGGGTGACGTTGCCGCCCATCGCGGACCCGCCGATCGCACCGGTGTCACCGGTCGAACCACCGTTGGCAGCACCGCCCGCGGCTCCTGCGGCACCTGCGCCGCCGTCGCCGTCCGCGCTTCCCGCGCCGCCGGTACCGGCCGCACCGGTGCCCGCCCCGCCGCTTCCGCCGGAGCCGAGACCACCCAGGCCGCCGTCGCCGCCGGTGCCGCTTCCGCCGGTGCCCGCACCGCCGGTGCCCAGCCCGAGGTTGGAGGCTCCCGATCCGCCGTTGCCGCCGTTGCCGCCCATACCGCCGTCGGCGTCGCCGCCGACCGCGATGGCCGCGCCGCCGCTGCCCGACGAGGTCGAGATGTTCTGGTTCACCGACTGGTCGTTCGTGGTGGTGCGCGCATCGATTTCGAGCTCGAAGTCGCTGCCGCCCCATCCGCCGCCGCCGCCGGCGCCGCCGGCGAAGAGGTTGAGGTCGTTGAAGCCGGCGTTGTACTGGCGGATGCCCGCGTTGATCGAGTTGTCGTTCGCCGAGTCGTGGACGGAGTTGTCCTGGAACGAGTCGTTCACCTGGAACGAGTCGTTGATCGAGTCGTCCTGGTTGTAGGAGCCGTTCGTCGAGTGATCGTCGTTGAACGAGTCGTCCAGCTCGACCTCGACCTCGACGTCGGTGTCGACCGAGTTGTCGGAGTTGTCCGAGTTGTCGGAGTTGTCCGAGTTGTCGGAGTTGTCGGAGTTGTCGGAGTTGTCGGTGTTCCCCGAGAACAGGGCGTTGGCGGAGTTGTCCGAGTTGTCGGAGTTGTCGGTGTTCCCCGAGAGGAGGTTGTTGTTCGACAGCAGGTCGGTGTTGGTCTGGAACCCGAGGAGGTTCGCGTTGTTGTCGGCCATGACGGACTTCTTTCTGTGAGAGGGTCAGCGGCTCGTACGACACAGTCTGGAACCGGGCCGCTCCTCCCGGCATCGGGGGTCCCCCCGTGCCCTATAGGGGCTCACTAGGGGATCACCGGGGCGCGACTCGGGCGCCGTCGGGCCCCCGTAGGCTGACCGGATGGAGATGGCCGAGCTCAGCGCGCTGCTCACACCCGGCGGATTGCGCCTGCTCGACTCGCTCGGCGACATCGCCTCGACCGGCGACGTCGCCGCCGCCGTCACGCGGCTGCGGCGCGACGGGCACTCCCCCGACCTGGTCTCGGCCGCGGTGGGCCAGGCCCGGCTGCGCGCGAGAGCCCGCGCGAAGTTCGGCGGGCATGCCGAGCGGATGCTGTTCACCCGGGCCGGCCTCGAGCAGTCGACGCGTCTGTCACTGGCCGCGCACCATGCGGGTCGTTTCCGCGCAGCCGGTCTGCAGCGCGTCGCCGACCTCGGATGCGGCATCGGGGGTGATGCGCTCGCGCTCGCCGCCCTGGGTCTGCGCGTCGATGCGGTCGATTCCGACGAGGTCACCTCGGCGATCGCCGCGTACAACCTCGCCGTCTTCGGCGACGCGGTCACCGTGCGCTGCACCCGCGCCGAGGACGCCGACCTCACCGACGTCGACGCGGTGTGGCTCGACCCCGCGCGTCGCACCGCGGGCCACGGCGCGACGGTCCGCACCCGCCCCGAGGACTGGTCGCCGTCGCTCGACTGGGTGCTCGACCTGCTGACGCGCCGGCCCGGCGGGGTGAAGCTGGGGCCGGGCCTGGATCGTGCTCTCATCCCTGACCACGTCGAGGCGCAGTGGGTGAGCGCCGACGGCTCGACCGTCGAGCTCGTCCTCTGGTCCGGCGCGGTGGCGCGCCCGGGGGTGCGCCGGGCCGCGCTCGTCACTCGGGGCGAGCGGGCCTGGGAGCTCACGGCCGCGGCCGACGCGGAGGACGCGCCGGTGCGGGACCTCGGGGCGTTCGTCCACGAGCCCGAGGGGGCGGTGATCCGCTCCCGCCTGATCGGCGATGTGGCGCGCTCGCTCGAGGCGGGCATGCTCGATCGGCGGATCGCCTATCTGACCGGGGATGCCGCCTCGACGAGCCCGTTCGTCTCGACGTTCCGTGTGCGCGAGACGCTGCCGGTGAGCACCGCGGCACTGTCGAAGGCGCTGCGCGCCCGCGGGATCGGCACGCTCGAGATCAAGAAGCGCGGCGTCGACGTCGACCCGGCGGCGCTTCGGACCAAGCTCACGCTGCGGGGGGACGACGCCGCGACGCTGCTGCTCACCCGGCTCGGCGACCGCCGGGTCGCGATCCTCGCCGACCGGGTCGAGGCGGCCGGCTGACTGGAGGTCAGCCCGTCAGTCCCTCGGGCCGCGTGGCGGCCCACACGAGCCAGCCGGCGCTGTACAGCAGCGACACCCCACCGAGGACGAGGGCCCAGACCGCGACGGCGCGGCTCTCGAGCGGCCGCCGCAGCGCGATCACTGCCGTCACGATGGCGACGAGCCCGATCGGGAAGCCCCATCCCACGAACATCGAGACGAGGAGCCCGACGATAGAGAAGCCGAGCGCCCAGCCGGCCATGCCGCGTGAGGGCGGAGGCGCCGGCTCGGCCCAGCGCACGTCGGGCGCACCCTCGAGGTCGTCGTTGCGCTGGGTGAGCGGCACCGGGGCGGTCGGCAGCCGCGAGAAACCGCCGCGATGCGAGCCCGGCAGCTGCGAAGCGTCGGCGGTGACATCGACGTCGGGGGTCGGGGGGACGACCTCGGGTTCGCGGGGCCGCGGAGTGTCGGCGTCGCTCATGCCGGGCCCTCCGCGACCTGGATGTCGGTGACGGGCAGCGTCGAGTCCGCACCGAACGCGAACGTCGAGGGCGCGCGGCCCGCCATGATGAGCTCGGCCGCGAGCGCCGCGATCATCGCGCCGTTGTCGGTGCACAGCGACAGCGGAGGGATGCGCACCTCGACCCCCGCCTCGGCCGCGCGTGCGATCGCGACATCGCGCAGGCGGCGATTGGCGATCACGCCGCCTCCCAGCAGCAGCCGCGGGACGTCGTGATCGCGGCACGCCGCGATCGCCTTGGTGACGAGCACATCGACGACGGCCTCACGGAAGCTCGCTGCGACGTCGGGGATCGGAATCGGCTCGCCGGCGGCCTCGCGCTGCTCGACCCAGCGAGCCACCGCGGTCTTCAGGCCCGAGAACGAGAAGTCGTACCGGTGCTTCGCCATGTCGGACGCCCGAGACAGACCTCGGGGGAACGCGATCGCCGCGGGGTCGCCGGCCGCCGCGGCCCGGTCAATCTCGGGTCCGCCCGGGTACGGCAGCCCGAGCAGACGGGCGACCTTGTCGAAGGCCTCGCCGGCTGCGTCGTCCATCGTCTCGCCGAGCAGCTCGACGTCGCCGGTGAGATCGCGCACGAGCAGCAGTGCCGTGTGTCCGCCGCTGACCAGCAGCGCCACCGTCGGGTATTCCAGCTTCCCCTGCGGGCGATCGGGCGACAGTGACGCGTGTGCGTCCAGATCCAGGACATCCGCCGCGATGTGCCCGACGAGGTGGTTCACCGCGTAGAGGGGGCGCTCGAGCGAGACCGCCAGGGCCTTGGCCGCACCCACCCCGACCATGAGCGCGCCGGCCAGGCCCGGCCCGCTCGTGACCGCCACGGCGTCGAGGTCGGCGAGGGCGACACCCGACTCGGCGAGCGCCGCGTCGATCGCCGGCTGCAATGCCTCGAGATGTGCGCGGGCGGCGACCTCGGGCACGACGCCGCCGTAGCGGGCGTGCTCCTCCATACTGCTGGCGATCGTGTTCGACAGCAGGGTGCGCCCGCGCACGATGCCGATCCCGGTCTCATCGCAGCTGGTCTCGATGCCGAGCACGAGCGGTTCGGTGCGGTTCACGTGCACACCCCCGCGTCGTCCGGTGACGGCTGCCGCGCCTCGGCCCATGCGCGCAGGTCGAGCCGCATGACGACGCCGTCGACACCGTCCGCCGCGTAGTAGTTCGCACGGCGTGCGATCTCGCGGAAGCCCTCGGAGCGGTAGAGGCCCTGGGCGATCGGGTTGTCGGCCCGCACATCGAGGAAGACCTCGCGCACGCGGCGGTCGGCGGCGAACTCGAGAAGCGCGCGCAGCAGCGCCCGACCGGTTCCCCGTCCGCGGCGGGCGGCGTCGAGTGCGATCGTCTGCACATCTCCATCGGATGCTCCGACCGGCGCGCGCAGCCCTGCGTACCCCACCACGACGCCGGCCTCGTGCGCGACGATGTAGTGGTTGTGCGGCGAGGCGAGCTCGGCGCGCATCATCGCCTCACTCCAGGCATCCGTCGGGAACGAGGCGCGCTCGATCGCCATGATCGCGTCCAGGTCGTCGCCGGTCGCCGGCCGCAGCGTCACGAGGTCACCCGCTTGGGACCGGCCGACACCGTGACGTCGGGCGGGCGCAGGTACAGCGCCTCATCGTCGGCGATCGCGCGGCCCGCGGCGACGGCGCGTGCCGCGGCGAGGGCGATCATCGCCGCGGGGACGCGGTCGGCGTCGGCCCGTTCGACGCCGACCCCTGCGAGCGCGGCGTCCGCCTCGTCGCGCGGCACCAGCGCCGGATCGGCCGACCGGACGGGAAGTCCGTCGTCGTCGACGCCCCGGTACGGCGTCCACGCGACCTCGCGGCGACGCGCATCGGTCACGACGGCGAACGGGGCGGGTTCATCGTCGCCGAGGAGCGCGGCGCGCAGCGACCGCTCGAGCGCGACGGCATCGTGACTCACGACCGGGACGACCGGGATGCCGCGCCCGAGGGCGAACGCACGCGCCGCGGCGATGCCGACGCGCAGACCCGTGAACGGTCCGGGACCCATTCCTGCGGCGACATGCGTGATGTCGCCGGATCCGACGGATGCCTCCGCGAGCGCGCGCTCGATGAGCGTGCCGATCACCTCGGCGTGGCCGCGGGGATCGGGGCTGTCGAGCTGCGAGAGCACCACGCCATCGTGCTCGACGACGGCCACCGAGGTGCCCGCCGAGGTGTCGATGCCGAGGATCACGTCGTCCAGCGTAATCGCGGCGGGCTCGGGCGGTCGCTATGGTCGACGCGAGACGGTCACCAGACGCGGGGCGTCGGCGTCGAGGTCGGCCTCGCGCGCGGTCGTGCCGCACGCGTCGTCGACGCCGTGGCCGTGCCATTCGCGATCCAGCTCGACCTCCCACCACGTGTCCTGCAGCTGATCGGCCAGCCCTCTGCCCCACTCGATGATGACGACCGATCGGTCGAGGTCGAGGTCGAGATCGTCGAGCTCGACCGCCGAGCCCAGCCGGTACGCGTCGACGTGCACGAGCGGCGCGCCGCCGACGAGCGAGGGGTGCGTGCGCGCGATCACGAACGTCGGGCTCTGCACCGGTCCCCGCACACCGAGGCCGGCGGCGATCCCGCGCGTGAGAGTGGTCTTGCCGGCGCCGAGCGGGCCGGTGAGCACGACGACGTCGCCGGCGCGCAGCATGCGCCCCATCTGCTCGCCCAGCGCCTCCATCTGCTCCGGCGACGACACCTCGCGGCGGCCGATGAGCGCGTCGAGGCCGCTCACGATGACACCTCGCGCCGAACCACGCGGGGCCCGATCCGGGTGACGATCTCGTAGTTGATCGTGGCTGCGGCGTCCGCCCACTCGTCGGCAGCGGGACTGCCCAGCGTCGGGTCGCCGAACAGCACGGCCTCGTCGCCGACCGACACCGGGTGATCGCCCATGTCGACGACGAACTGGTCCATCGCGATCCGGCCGGCCACGCGCACCCGGGCTCCGCCGACGCGCACGGGACCGGTCCCGGATGCCTGACGGGGAACGCCGTCGGCGTAGCCGAGGGGGATGAGCGCCAGCGTGGTGTCGTGTCCGGCCCGGTAGTCGTAGCCGTACGACACGCCCTGACCCGCGCCCACTCGGCGCACGGCCGCGACGCGCGCGGTGAGGGTCATCGCCGGCTGCAGGCCGAGGTCGGCCGAGGTGCGATCGGCGAACGGCGACAGTCCGTAGATCCCGACACCGACCCGAACGCAGCCGAGGCGGCTCTCGGGCAGCGCGATCGCGGCGTGCGTCGCGGCGATGTGCCGCAACGCAGGCGCGAGCCCCGCCGCGGATGCCGCAGCGACCGCGTCCCGGAATCGCCGCAGCGCGGCGCGGTCGTCGTCGGCCGACGCGTTGGAGAGGTGGCTGAACAGGCCGATCACCCGCACCTTGCCGATGCGCTCGAGCCGCGCGGCCTCGGCGAAGATCAGGGGTGCGTCCTCGGGGGCGATGCCGTTGCGGCCGAGCCCGGTCTCGAGCTTGAGGTGCACACCGACGGCACGGTCCGCGGATGCCGCGGCGGCGGCCTGCAGCAGCTGGTCGAAGCTCGACACTCCCAGCTCGATCCCCGCGCGGGCGGATTCGGCGAAGGATGCACCGGGCGCATGCAGCCACGCCACGATCGGAGCGTCGACACCGGCGCGGCGCAGCGCGAGCGCCTCGTCGATGTCCGCGACGCCGAGCCGGGACGCGCCACCGGCGAGGGCTGCGACCGCCGCGCGCACGGCGCCGTGGCCGTAGCCGTCCGCCTTGACGACGGCGATCAGTTCGGAGTCGGTCAGTCGCCGCAGGTGGCGCACGTTCGCCGAGATCGCGCCGGTGTCGATCCTCGCCTCGCGCATCGCGTTCATCCCGCGCCCTCCGCCTCGGCGACCACGTACGCGATCGCGAGTCCGGCATCGTGCGACAGCGACAAATGCAGGCTCGTGATCCCCTTGTCGGCGACGGCTCGCGCCGTCGTGCCGTCGAGGGTGAACCATGGCCGGCCCGACTCCTCGGGTGTGATCTCGATCTCGGTCCAGTGCACGCCGTCCGAGCCTCCGAGCGCCTTGATGAGGGCCTCTTTGGCGGCATAGCGCGCGGCGAGGGAGCGGGGCTTGAGTTCGCGCTCCGTCGGCGAGAACAGACGCTCGGCGAGCCGCGGGGTCCGCTCGAGCGTGCGCTCGAATCGCGCGATGTCGACGAGGTCGACTCCGATCCCGACGATCATCAGGCCAGACTACCGATCGCCCGTCGACGCGCGACGGTCACTCGACCGTGACGGACTTCGCGAGGTTGCGGGGCTGGTCGACGTCGAGGCCCTTCGCCGTGGCTAGACCCATCGCGAAGATGTGCAGCGGCACGACCGCCAGCAGCGGCTCGAACAGCGGTCCGGCCAGCGGGATGCGCAGCACCTCGTCGGCGAACGGCAGCACGGCGACGTCGCCCTCCTCGGCGACGACGATCACGCGAGCCCCCCGCGCGCGGATCTCCTGGATGTTCGAGACGACCTTCGAGTGCAGCGTCGCCGATTCGCGCGGTGACGGCACGATCACGAACACCGGCTGGCCGGGTTCGATCAAGGCGATCGGGCCGTGCTTGAGCTCGCCGGCGGCGAAGCCCTCGGCGTGGATGTACGAGATCTCCTTGAGTTTGAGGGCCCCCTCGAGGGCGATGGGGTAGCCGACGTGGCGGCCCAGGAAGAGCACCGAGCGCGTGTCGGCCATCCAGTGCGCGAACTGCTCGATGCGGCCCTGCTCGCGGTCGAGGATCAGCTGGATCTTCTCGGGGACCGACTCCAGCTCGAGCACGTGCTGCGCGGCCTCGGTCCGGCTCAGCACGCCGCGGATGCGACCGATGTGCAGGGCGAGCAGCAGCAGCGCGGTGATCTGTGCGACGAACGCCTTGGTCGACGCGACGGCGACCTCGGGCCCCGCGTGCGTGTAGACGATCGCGTCAGATTCGCGCGGGATCGTCGCCCCCTGGGTGTTGCAGATCGACAGCGTCTTCGCGCCCGCCTCGCGCGCGTACTTGACCGCCATGAGCGTGTCCATGGTCTCGCCCGACTGGCTGATCGACACGACGAGGGTGTCGGGCCCGATCACGGGGTCGCGGTAGCGGAACTCGTGTGCCAGCTCGACGTCGACAGGCACGCGCGCCCACTGCTCCAGCGCGTACTTGCCGACCATGCCCGCGTATGCCGCCGTGCCGCACGCGATGACGATGATGCGGGTGATGTCGCCGAACAGCTCGTCGAGCCCGTCGAGCTCGGGGATGGCGACCGCGCCGTCGCGGATGCGGCCACGCAGCGTGTTCGCCACCGCCTCGGGCTCTTCGGAGACTTCTTTGGCCATGAAGCTGGACCATCCGCCCTTGTCGGCTGCCGAGGCATCCCACATCACCTCGAACGGCTCGACCTCGACGTCGTTGCCGTCGAAGTCGGTGACGGTGACGGCGTCGGGGGTGATGGCGACGATCTCGTCCTGCCCGATGGCCAGCGCGCGGCGCGTGTGCTCGACGAACGCCGCGACGTCGGACGCGAGGAAATTCTCGCCGTCGCCGATGCCGATCACCAGCGGGGAGTTGCGGCGGGCGCCGACGACGAGCCCGGGCTGGTCCTCGTGCATCGCGAGCAGCGTGAACGCACCGTCGAGCCGCCGGGCGACCGCACGGAACGCCGCAACCAGGTCGCCGCCCTGAGCTCGGTACTCGCGACCGAGCAGCACCGCGGCGACCTCGGTGTCGGTCTCGCTCGCGAAGACGCTGCCGTCCGCCTCGAGCTCGGCCTTGATCTCGGCGAAGTTCTCGATGATCCCGTTGTGGATGACCGCGAGACGGTCGTCATCGGCCAGATGCGGGTGGGCGTTCACGTCGGTCGGTCCGCCGTGGGTCGCCCACCGGGTGTGACCGATGCCGGTCGTGCCGTCGGCGAGCGGATGCGCCGTCAGGTCGTCGCGCAGCACGCCCAGCTTGCCGGCGCGCTTGCGCATGCCGAGATCGCCGGCGGCGTCGATGACGGCGATCCCCGCCGAGTCGTACCCGCGGTATTCGAGCCGCGAGAGACCCGACAGCAGAATGGCCTGGCTCTGCCGGGGGCCGACGTATCCAACGATGCCGCACATGCCGTCAATCGTAGGCGGGCGGGTATGCAAGGAGCCTGAACGAATACGTCGGCCGCCGGCCGCCTACTGGTCGGACGAGCCGTCGGACGTGAGGAAGCTCGGCGCGCCCGTCGAGATCCGGTGCCGCTGCGGTGCCGCCATCGCGCGGGCTGCGCGCTGGGTGCCGCCGGGCAGGCAGGCCAGGTAGCTCAGGTCGCCGACGCCGATGTGCTGATTGTCGGAGTCGCCGGTGATGCCCGCGATGTAGCGAAGGGTCACCACCTGCACCGGCCCCGGCCAGGTGAGCCGCACGTCGCCCAGTCCGCTCGAGATCGGGGTGTCACCCGGGAGGATCGGACGGAATCGGTTGCCGGCGGTGCCGTTGCCCTGCACGTTGCCGCCGTTGACCGACGTATAGCCGGTGGTGAGGATCTCCACCGTGTCCTGCCACTGCCCGCCGACCGAGTCGATGTCGTGCAGGACGAACGAGAGTCCCTCGACCGGCTCGGACAGCGTGATGGTCAGCTGCACCCAGCTGCCCTGGCTGAGGTTCTCGGTCATCTCCAGTTCGATGTAATTCCACGAGGGGTTCGTGCTGGTGGCGGCGACCTCGCCCGTCGCCCCGGTGCCCCCGGTCGGGGTGCTGTCGCTGTAGGCCAGCGCGGCGACCACGCCGGAAGGCTGGAAGACGATCTGACTGGGTTCGGTTCCCGGCCGGAGCGTGTCCAGCGCCGTGGTCGGCGTGCATTCGGATGCTGCGTAGACCGGCACGGGCGCAGCGAGCGCGATGACGGGCACCGCCCACGCGGCCCCCTTCACGAGCGTCCGGCGACTGACCGAGCCGGTGGCGCGGTCCTCTCCGTTCGGTTCGACGGCAGGCAGGATCGACTGACTCATGGCTTCCCCCAAAGAAGCGTGTGATGGTCGCCGCCTCGGGTTGGCAACGACTCCCCAGAGAGATGAGAACTCTCTCATCTTTTTTATCACGACTCGAGGGTCGCTCTGCGACGGCGATCCGCGGGACGGTCAGAGCTTGCGGAGGAGGACCCTCTCGACAGTGTGGTCGACGTCCTTCTCGAGCACGAGCGTGGCGCGGTGCTTGGTCGGCAGCACGTTCTCTTCGAGGTTCGGGAGGTTGATCGTGCGCCAGTACCCGAGTGCGGTCTGGACCGCCTCATCGTCGCTGAGGTGAGCGAAGTTGTTGAAGAACGACGCCGGATTGGCGAACGCGCCCCGCTTGAGCGCGAGAAATCGGTCGATGAACCACTGCTCGATGTGATCGGGCTGCGCGTCGACGTAGATCGAGAAGTCGAAGAGGTCGCTGACCGCCACGTCGTGCGGTGCCGGCGGCGGGGCGAGCACGTTCAGCCCCTCGACGATGACGACGTCGGGTCTGCGAACGGTGACATGCGCGTCCGCGACGATGTCGTACCGCATGTGCGAGTAGAAGGGAGCGCGTGCCTCCGGGGCGCCGCTTTTGACGTCGGTGAGGAACTGCACGAGGCCGCGGCGGTCGTAGGACTCGGGGAAGCCCTTCCGGTCCATGATCCCGCGTCGCTCGAGTTCCGCGTTCGGATACAGGAAGCCGTCGGTCGTGACGAGCTCGACACGCGGCGTCCCCGGCCAGCGGCTCATCAGCTCGCGGAGCAACCTCGCGATGGTCGACTTCCCGACGGCCACCGATCCTGCGACCGCGACGACGAACGGCGTCGTGGTGTCGGGTTCCTGGAGGAAGCCGCTCGTCTCGGCGCCGAGCCGTTTCGTCGTCTCTGCGTACAGCGACAGCAGGCGGCTCAACGGCAGGTAGACCTCGGACACCTCCGCGAGGTCGAGCCTGTCGCCGAGCCCGCGGATCTGCACCACCTCGGTCTCGGACAGCGGCTGCGCCATGCCGGCCGCCAGGCGCGCCCACTCATCCCGGTCGATCTCGCGATACAGCGAGTGCGCGGCGGCGGAGGTCGTCACTTCGGCGGACATCGGGGCCATCGTATCGGGCGGGCGCGGTCCGCACGCCGCCGGACGTCATGGATGACGGCTACGATCGGCGTGCGAGCGGCAGGAGGACCGGATGACGCGCACGCGGCGCCGTGCCCTCGCCTGGCTCGGCGCAGCGCTGACCGCGATCGCGGTCTTCGTGATCGCAGGGCTCCCCCTGTACGTGTTCCCCGCCCCGTCGGACCCGCATCGGGCCGACGTGGTGCAGGTGCTCGGGCCGGCGACCGACGAGCGAGTGGACGCCGCACTGCGCCTCATCGATGACGGCCTGGCGTCCGCGCTGCTGGTGTCGGTGGCGGCACCCGGTGAACCGGCATCCGACCTCGAACTCTGCGACCGGGAATTCGTGACCTGCGCCACACCCGACCCGTACACGACCGACGGCGAGACGCTGCTGCTCGAAGAGTACGCCCTGAGCCACGACGTGCACAGCGCCGTCGTGCTCACGGCGACCGGACACGTCTCGCGCGCCCGATTCGTCTACGCGAAGTGCTACCCCGGCGCGGCGACGGTGGTGGGAGTATCCACGCCTTCGAGCCTGCTCGATTGGGCAGGGGTCTACGTCTACCAGACGGCCGCCTTCGTCAAGGCGCTGGTCACCCCGTGCGCGCACCCGCACGACGCCCGCTAACCTGAGATCCGTGCGCCTCGGAGTCCTCGACATCGGCTCGAACACCGTCAACCTTCTCGTCGCCGACGCGAGACCGGGGGTGCGACCCGCGACGTCGACCGCTCACCGCAGCGTGCTGCGGCTCATGCGCTTCCTCGAACCCGACGGCTCGATCGGCGAGACCGGCGTCGCCCGTCTCGTCGACGAGGCGCGCGATGCGCGTCGGATCGCCGAGGAGCACGGCGTCGAGCAGCTGCTCACGATCGCGACGTCGTCGTTGCGCGAAGCGACCAACGGCGCCGACGCGATCGCCCGTGTCGAAGAGGTGACCGGCGTCCCGCTTCAGGTGCTCGACGGCCCGGGCGAGGCCCGATACACGTTCCTGGCGATCCGCCGCTGGTTCGGCTGGTCGGCGGGGCGGCTGCTCATGCTCGACATCGGGGGCGGCTCGCTCGAGATCGCGTCGGGGGCCGACGAGCTTCCCGACATCGCGCTGTCGCTCCCGCTGGGCGCAGGCCGCGTGACCGTGGGGTTCCTTCCCGACGACCCGCCGACGCCCGAGCAGGTCTCGGCACTGCGCGACCACGTGAAGGACGAACTGACGACCGTCGTCGAGGCCATGGCCGATCAGCCCGCACCCAACCGGGTCGTCGGTTCGTCGAAGACGATCCGCTCACTGGCTCGCCTCGCCGGCGCGGCGCTGCCCGGCGCCGGCGGAGAGGACCGCGTGATCCTGACCAGGTCGGGCCTGAAGGGCTGGATTCCGCGCATGGCGGCGATGCCTGCCGAGGCGCGTCAGCAGCTGCCCGGCATCACGCCCGAGCGTACGTTCCAGATCGTCGGCGGAGCCGTCGTGCTGCACGCGGCGATGAAGATGCTGGACATCGATGAGCTCGAGGTGAGTCCGTGGGCCCTTCGCGAAGGCGTGCTGCTGCGCTACCTCGAGACGGTGGACTGACCGCCTCGGCTCGGCCGCCGCGTCGCGCGCCCCGCTGTTCAGCTCAGCTCAGCTGAGCGCGAGCCTGTCACGGACGACGTCGGCGAGATGCGATGCGGACTGCTGGGCGACATCGGCATCCGCCGCCTCGACCATGACGCGTACCAGCGGCTCGGTGCCCGACGCGCGCAGCAGCACGCGTCCCGAGTCGCCCAGCGCCGCCTGCACCTCGGCCACGGCCGAGGCGATGACCGGGTCGGCGACGCGCGTGCGGTCCACGTCGCGCACGTTCTCGAGCACCTGCGGGTAGACCGTCATGACCGATGCCAACTCGGCGAGGGTCGTCGTGCGTCGTGCCATCTCGGCGACGAGGTGCAGCCCCGTCAGCAGACCGTCGCCCGTGGTGGCGAACTCGCTCATGATGACGTGCCCCGACTGCTCGCCGCCGAGTGAGAAGCCCCCCTCGTTCATCTTCTCGAGGACGTAGCGGTCACCGACGGCGGTGGTCTCGACGCGGATGCCGTGGTCGGCCATCGCCCGATGCAGCCCGAGGTTGCTCATCACGGTCGTCACGAGCGTGTCGCCGACGAGGCGGCCGCGCTCCTTCATCGACACCGCGAGGATCGCCATGATCTGGTCGCCGTCGACCACCCGCCCCTGCGCATCCACCGCCAGGCAGCGGTCGGCGTCGCCGTCGTGGGCGATACCGACGTCGGCGCCGTGGGCGAGGACGGCCTCGGCCAGACGATCCAGGTGGGTGGAGCCCACGCCGTCGTTGATGTTGAGGCCGTCGGGGTCGGCGCCGATGACGGTGACGCGCGCACCGGCGTCGCGGAAGGTCTCGGGCGACACGCCCGAGGCCGCACCGTGCGCGCAGTCCAGCACGACGTGAATGCCGTCGAGGCGGTGGGGCAACGACGCGAGCAGGTGGACGACGTAGCGGTCCTCGGCGTCGGCGAAGCGGCGGATGCGGCCGACGTCGGCGCCCGTGGGCTGCAGCTTCTGGCCGGTCATCGCATGCTCGATGCGCTCCTCGACGACGTCGGGGAGCTTCACCCCGCCGCGCGCGAAGATCTTGATGCCGTTGTCGGGAGCCGGGTTGTGCGACGCCGAGACCATGACCCCGAAGTCGGCGTCGATGTCGGCGATGAGGAACGCGGCCGCCGGCGTGGGGAGCACCCCCGCGTCGTAGACATCGACGCCCGATGAGGCGAGACCCGCCTCGACGGCCGCGGACAGGAACTCCCCCGACACGCGCGGGTCGCGGGCGACGACGGCGGTGATCCGTCGGCCCGCGGCGCGGCGTGCGTCAGCGGTACGACCCTGACCCAGGACGACGGCGGTCGCCTGGGCCAGGGTGAGAGCGAGATCGGCGGTGAGGGGGCCGTTGGCCAGTCCCCGCACCCCGTCCGTGCCGAACAGCGGCATCGGAGTGGGGTCGCCTTAGCGCTTCGAGTACTGGGGCGCCTTGCGGGCCTTCTTGAGACCGGCCTTCTTGCGCTCCTTCACGCGGGCATCGCGCGAGAGGAAGCCGGCCTTCTTCAGAGCCGGGCGGTTGTTCTCGGCGTCGACCTCGTTGAGCGCGCGGGCGATGCCCAGGCGCAGTGCACCGGCCTGACCCGAGGGGCCGCCACCCGAGATGCGGGCGACGACGTCGTACGCGTCGGTGAGGCCGAGCACGGTGAACGGATCGGTGATCAGCTGCTGGTGGAGCTTGTTCGGGAAGTAGTCCTCGAACGAGCGGCCGTTGATGGTGATGGTTCCCGAGCCGGGGGTGATGCGCACACGTGCGATCGCCTCCTTGCGGCGGCCGACGGCCGCACCGGGCACCGAGAGCACGGGGCGCTCGGCCGCGACGGCGGCCTCGTCGGTCGGAGTCTCGGTCGAGAACTCGGTCGGGGAGTCGGTGGTGTCCTGGATCTTCGCCACGAGTGTGTCCTTATCCTGTACGGCGCTTACTGGGCGACCTGGTCGAAGGTGTACGGCTTGGGCTGCTGCGCCGCGTGCGGGTGCTCGGCGCCGGCGTAGACCTTGAGCTTCGAGAGCTGCTGACGGCCCAGCGTGTTCTTGGGGAGCATGCCGCGCACCGCCTTCTCGACCGCGCGGACGGGGTTCTTCGCGAGGAGCTCCTCGTACGAGACCGCCTTGAGGCCACCCGGGTAGCCCGAGTGACGGTAGGCCATCTTCTTCTGGAGCTTCTGCCCGGTGAGGGCGACCTTGTCGGCGTTGACGATGACGACGAAGTCGCCGGTGTCGACGTGGTTCGCGAAGGTCGGCTTGTGCTTGCCGCGGAGAAGGGCGGCCGCGTGCGAGGCGAGACGGCCGAGGACGACGTCGGTCGCGTCGATGACCAGCCACTCGCGCTGGACTTCGCCAGCCTTGGGTGTGTACGTGCGCGTCACAGTAGTGCTGCTTTCTTGAATCGAACGGAGAGGTTCGTGAATCCCGCTCCGGGGCGGTTCCGATGCCGAGGGCGATCGAACTCACCGGTGGAGGGCTCACGTTCGCGGTGCCGGGCGCAGGGGCCGCGCGCACCAAAGGGCTATGCTACGCCATCCGGCCGCGTCGGACAAACCGGCGCCGATGCCGGTTCGCCTGGGCCCACGCAGTGCATCGGGGCTCGCTCACCCCCGTAGAGTTGACCCCAGCGAGAGGGGGCTCACATGCGGATGTCTGTGATCGGCTGCGGGTATCTGGGCGCGGTCCATGCGGCGGCGATGGCGTCGATCGGGCACGACGTCGTCGGCATCGATGTCGACGCCACCAAGATCGCGTCGCTGTCGGTCGGTGACGCGCCGTTCTTCGAACCCGGCCTGCAGGAGATCCTCACCGAGGGCATCCGCAGCGGCCGACTGCGCTTCACCACCGACATGGCCGCCGCGCACGGCGCCGCCGTCCACTTCATCGGCGTGGGCACTCCGCAGCTGAAGGGCGGCGACGCCGCCGACCTGACGTACGTCGATGCCGCCGTCGCGGCGTTGCTGCCTCACCTGTCGCCGGGCGACCTGGTCGCCGGCAAGTCGACGGTACCCGTCGGCACCGCCACCCGCCTCGCGCCATCCGTCGCCGAACGCGGCGCGACCCTGGTGTGGAACCCCGAGTTCCTCCGCGAGGGCTGGGCGGTGCAGGACACGATCGATCCCGACCGGCTCGTGGCGGGCGTGCCCAGCGCCGACGGCGAACCGACCGAGGAGGGCGCCCGCGCTGCGGCGATCCTCCGCGAGGTGTACCACACGGCCGTCGCGAAGGACACGCCGTTCCTGGTGACCGACTATGCGACCGCCGAGCTGGTCAAGGTGGCCGCGAATGCCTTCCTCGCGACCAAGATCTCGTTCATCAACGCCATGGCCGAGATCGCCGAGGTCACCGGCGCCGACGTCACCCAGCTCGCCGACGCGATCGGGCACGACGCGCGCATCGGTCGCCGGTTCCTGGGTGCGGGGATCGGATTCGGCGGCGGATGCCTCCCGAAAGACATCCGCGCGTTCTCGGCGCGCGCCGAAGAGCTGGGCCGTGGTGAGTCGGTCGGCTTCCTCAGGGAGGTCGACGCGATCAACCTGCGCCGACGCAGCCGCGCGGTGGAGCTCGTCGTCGACGCCCTCGGCGGCACCGTGCACGGCAAGAAGATCACGGTGCTCGGAGCCTCGTTCAAGCCCCACAGCGATGACATCCGCGACTCCCCCGCTCTGGACGTCGCCGTGCGCCTGCACGGGCTCGGCGGCGACGTCGTCGTGACCGATCCCGCGGCGCTCGCCAACGCGCGCCGCGCGCATCCGCAGCTGACCTACGTGGACGAGCGCGACGAGGCCCTCGGCGATGCCGATGCGGTCATCGTCGTCACCGAATGGGACCAGTGGCGGCGCGAGCTCGATCCCGCACACGCCGCCACCCTCGTGCGCGGCCGCGTCGTCATCGACGGCCGCAACTGCCTCGACGCGGCAGCATGGCGGGCCGCCGGGTGGCAGTACTTCGGCATGGGTCGCCCCTGAGTCTCGCGCGATCTTGTCCACAGACGAACACGCGCCCCGCCCGCTGTGGCGTCGCGTCACCGGCAGCTTCTGGTTCCAGCTCGCCGCCGCGTTCGTCGCCACCGGCCTCGTGCTCTCGTTCGTCGCCAAGCCCTACTGGGTCCCGTCGGGGTCGATGGAGCAGACGTTGCAACCGGGCGACCGCATCCTCGTCAACCGGCTCGCCTACGTCGGATCCACGCCGACGACCGGCGATGTGATCGTCTTCGACGCGGATGCCGCATGGGGCCTGCCCGCGCCCGACTCCGACGATCCGGTGCGCACGGCACTGCGTTGGCTCGGCGAGGTGACCGGTTTCGGGCCGTCGGGTCCGCACACCCTCGTCAAGCGCGTCATCGCCGGGCCGGGGCAGACGGCGCAGTGCTGCGACGAGCAGGGCCGCGTGACCGTCGACGGCGTCGGCCTCGACGAGCCCTACGTCACGAACGACTTCGCGTTCGAGCCCGGCACGATCGACTGCGAGTCCGAGCCGCGCTCCGGTCGCTGTTTCGGACCGGTCGTCGTGCCCGACCAGTCGTACCTGGTCCTCGGCGACAATCGGACGGGATCCGCCGACTCCGCCCACCGCTGTCGGGCCGCCGAAGTCTCGCCGTCGTGCTGGAGGTGGGCCGGGAACGTGGTCGGCAAGTCGGTCGCGGTCATCTGGCCGATCGGACGCTGGTCGGGGCTGTGACCGTCGGCCCCGCGACCGGAACCGGGTCGGTGATGCGCGCGGTCACGAGGATCGGCAGGTGGTCGCTGCGGCCCTGCGGCAGCGTGCGGACGCGATCGATGTCGAACCCAACCGACGTCGCGAAGTCGTAGTGTCCGCGGAAGAACCGGTACCGCGTGTAGGTGCGCGCATCGCTGAGATTGAGCTCGTACCCCTGCTCGCGCACCTTCTGCCCGAGGTTCTCCTTGAACACCGGGTAGTTGTAATCCCCGACCATCAGCACGGGCAATCCGTCGCCCAGCTGCCCCAGCTCCTGCAGCGCCGTGCGGATCTGATGCCGACGCAGCGAATTGAGCGCGGTGAGCGGCGCGGCGTGGAACGAGCACACGACGAAGTCGCGGTTCTCATCGATGTCGTGCAGCCTCACGGCGAGCATGCGCTCTTCGGCCGGTTTGAGCACCCGGTCGTGCAGCGACTTCTTCAGGCCCATCGAACGGACCTCGACGGCACGGTAGGTGTTCTCGCGGTAGTACACGGCGAGGCCGAGGCGATTGCGACTGGTCGCGTCGGCGAGGTGCAGTCCCCCGATCTGATCGGGGATGCTGCGCGTGTCGGCCTCCTGCAGGCACAGCACGTCGACGGCATACCGATCGACGAGCCCGGTGAGCTCGCCCGCGGCCCGGTGCTTGCGCAGGTTGTAGGAGATGACCTTCATACCCCTGCCAGCCTAAGCGGCCGCGTGTGCCCGCGCACGACGGAACCGGCCGCTACGGTGGACGCGTGCCCGCCCGCGCCGTGACCTCGCCGCAGCGGACCTATCGCTATCTGCGGATCGCCGCAGCGCTCACCGTTCCCACGATCCTCGTCGCCGTCGCCGCGGCGATCCCCGTCGTGGGGGTGCTGCCGAGCATCAGCCACTACTTCTACTCGCCCGCGCGCACCGCGTTCACCGCCGCGCTGATCGCGGCATCCGTCTGCCTGCTGGCCCTGTCCGGTCGGGGCGCGGGTCGTGCGCTGCTCGACGCCGCAGCGCTGTTCCCGCCGCTGGTCGCGGTGATCCCGGTCGCGGTCGCCCCGGATTCGGTGCCCGACGTGCCGGTCGACGTCGACTCCGATTGCGGCGTGTGCGTGCCGGCGGCGTTCATCCCCGGCGTCGACAACGGCATGATCGTCTATCTCGCCGTCGGCGCTCTGGCGGTCGCGATCGGCGCGGTGCTCGCGGCCCGCGGCGAGGTCGCGCGCGACGGAGCCGTCTCGCTCGCGGTGGCCGGTGCGGTCATCGCCACCGCAGGTCTGGTGTGGTGGCTCGCGCACCCCGCGCTGCTGCGCTGGGGGCACGCGGTCGCGGCCGCGCTGTTCTTCGCCCTCATCGCCGTCACAGCCCTCGTCGAGGCGCTGCGCGCACCCGCCGGGATGCCCCGTTGGCTGCGGACGTCGTACCTCGTGCTCGCCATCGCACTCGCGGTCGTGCTGATCTGCACGATCGCCCTGGGCGACGAGCGTTTCGCCGACGGCCGGCCGGTGCTGATCGGCGAGGCGATCGCGCTCGTGCTCTTCGCCGCCTTCTGGGTGCTGCAGTCGGCGCAGCACTGGCGCGATCCCGATCCCGCGCTGCGCGCGCCCTGACGCAGCGGGTCGCCTCAGTCGATCTGCTCGCCGCCGCGTCGCGCACGCGTCTGGTCGGCCCGAGCGGCGAGCTGGTCGTCTTCGGGATAGCCGACTTCGGTGAGCGTGAGACCTCTGGCAGCGAGCACCTTCACCTCCGGAACCCGCTCACCGCGGTCACGGATCGCCGCGAGATCGTCGACCGCGAGGCGCCCCTCGCCGACCGCGACGCATCCGCCCACGAGCGCGCGCACCATGCTGTGGCAGAACGCGTCGGCGCGCACCGCGGCGACCAGGACCCCGTCGTCGTCGCGATGCCACGCGAAGTCGAGCAGCGTGCGGATCGTCGTCGCCTCGGGGCGCGGCTTGCAGTACGCCGCGAAGTCGTGCAGTCCGCGCAGCGAGCGCGCCGCGGCATCCATCACGGCGGCATCCAGATCGGCGCGCACCGTCGTGGTGTCGTGACGGCGCAGCGGATCGTAGCCGGAGCGCCGGTCGGCCACGCGGTACTCGTAGCGCCGCCACACCGCCGAGAACCGCGCATCGAAGCCGTCGGGGGCGACGGAGGACGCCCTCACCGCGACATCGGAATACGCGCCGAGGGCCCCGCCGACGCGTCGGGCGAGCGCCGGCACCGGGGCGTCCGTCCCCCTGCGCGAGCCCAGCAGACGGGTGCGCTGCGCATCGTCGAGGTCGAGGTGGGCGACCTGGCCGACGGCATGGACTCCGGCATCCGTGCGCCCGGCGACCACCAGACGCGGCCGGCCACCCAGGATCCGCCCCAGGGCGTCCTCGAGCGTCCCCTGGACGGTGCGCAGGCCCGGCTGACGCGCCCAGCCACGGAAGTGCGTGCCGTCGTAGGCGATGTCGAGGCGGATGCGCACGACCACAGGCTAACCGGCCGGACGCACAGGTTCTTCGCCGATCCGAAACATGGTGTACATCGAACGCCGTTAGCGTCGACGCATGACGACACGCACGATGAAAGCGGTCATCCCCGCCGCCGGTCTCGGAACCCGCTTCCTCCCCGCGACCAAGGCGATGCCCAAGGAGATGCTCCCCGTCGTCGACAAGCCCGCGATCCAGTACGTGGTCGAAGAGGCGGTGGCGGCGGGCATCGACGACATCCTCATGATCATCGGCCGCAACAAGAACGCGCTCGCCAATCACTTCGACCGCGTGACCGAGCTCGAAGACACCCTGCATCGCAAGGGGGACCTCACCAAGCTCGAGCGCATCATGCAATCCAGCGCGATGGCCGACATCCACTTCGTCCGGCAGGGGGATCCCCGCGGCCTCGGGCACGCGGTGCTGCGCGCACGCAAGCACGTCGGAGGCGAGAGCTTCGCGGTGATGCTGGGCGACGACCTCATCGATGCCCGCGACGACCTGCTGACGACGATGATCGAGGTGTCCGACCGACGGCAGGCATCCGTCGTCGCCCTCATGGAGGTCGACCCCGAGTCGATCCACCTCTACGGCTGCGCCGCCGTCCAGCCGACCGACGATGCCGGCGTCGTCCGCATCACCTCCCTCGTCGAGAAGCCCTCTGCCGCCGATGCACCGAGCAACCTCGCCGTCATCGGACGCTACGTGCTGCGTCCGCAGATCTTCGACGTCCTCGAGAAGACGCCTCCGGGCAAGGGCGGAGAGATCCAGCTCACCGATGCCCTGCAGGTGCTGGCCGCCGATGAAGAGATCGCGGGGCCTGTGCTGGGTGTGGTCTTCGCCGGTCGCCGCTACGACACGGGCGATCGGCTGGACTACCTCAAGTCGACCGTGACCCTCGCCCTCGAGCGCGAGGACCTCGGTCCGGACTTCGCCGCGTGGCTGCGCACCCTTGCCGCCACGCTCTGACGGCGGAGGTCGCCGCACCGCACTGGTCGCATACCTGTGCGCGCTCGCACTGATCGCGCTGTGGCCGGCCCGGGTGGATCAGGGCGCCGACGCCCTGATCGCCGCCGTCACCGACGCGGTTCCCGCCCTCACCTACGACGTCGTCGAAATCGGCGCCAACGTGCTGCTGTTCGTGCCGTTCGGAGCGCTCGGAGCGACACTCGTGCGCAGTCGGCTCCTCGTCGTGCTGCTCGCCCTCGCGGCCTCGGTGGCGATGGAGGTGGTTCAGGCGCTCGCCCTGGAGGAGCGGACCGCCAGTGCGCACGACGTCCTGGCCAACGTGACCGGCGCATGCCTCGGACTCGTTCTCGCCGAAGCGATCGCCGACGCGCGCACCCGATCACGGCGATCAGCAGATCGGAGGCCCGTTCAGCGGGAGACGCGGTAGACTGTCGCGAATGACCGTGCGCCGATGCAGGTCATGCCGGCCGACGGATTCCCGACCGACTCGACCGAATCGACAGCGAGGAGTCTCGTGAGCGCGCACACCGCCTTCGACGGCATCGTCGTCGCACACGACTACCTCACTCAACACGGCGGGGCCGAGCGCGTCGCCCTGCAGCTCGCCGGTCAGCTCGATGCGACGACCATCCTCACCTCGGTCTTCCGTCCCGACCAGACCTTCACGCAGGCCGCGGACTTCGACGTCCGCGAGATCGAGTCCGCCCTGCTGCGACCGTTCGCCTCCGACCCGCGCAAAGCGCTGCCGTTCCTCGCACACGCCTGGTCGCACGTGCCGCCGGTGGAGGCCGACGCGGTCGTGTGCAGCAGCTCCGGATGGGCGCACGGACTGCCGGTCGCCGAGGGGACCTTCAAGGTCGTGTACTGCCACAATCCCGCCCGCTGGCTCTACCAGCGCGAGGACTACACGCGTGGCGCGTCCCTCGCGGTGCGCACCGCCCTCGCGGCGCTCTCTCCGAGCCTGCGCCGATGGGACGCGACCGCCGCGCTCAGTGCCGACGCATACCTGGCGAATTCGAGCGTGGTCGCCGACCGCATCCGTCGCGTGTACGGAATCGAGGCCCAGGTCGTCCATCCTCCGGTCTCGATCGACGCGGACGGCCCCCAGGAGGCGGTGGACGGTCTCGATGACGGGTTCTTCCTCACCGTCGCCCGACCTCGAGGCTACAAGGGCACCGAAGTGCTGCGCGAGGCCTTCCGGCGCATGCCCGATGAGCAGCTGGTCGTCGTCGGCGCCGCCGACCGCGACGGCCCCCCGAACGTGCGCGGCCTCGGCGAGGTCAGCGAATCCCAGCTGCGCTGGCTGTACGCGCATGCGCGGGCGCTCACATCCGTCTCGCATGAGGACTTCGGTCTGACCCCGCTGGAGGCCAACGCGTTCGGCACGCCGTCGCTCGTGCTGCGGGCCGGCGGATTCCTGGATTCGACCGACGAAGGCGTGTCGGGATCGTTCATCGCGGCCGATACGGTGACCGCCGTGGTCGACGCGGTGCGTGCGTTCCCGGTCTCGTGGAACCGTGACACCGTGAAGCGGCACGCCGGCCGGTTCTCGGCCGACGCCTTCGGCCGCCGGATGCGCGAGGTCATCGACCGACGCGGTCGCGTGGCCGGCGGCACCCGGGCGCTCCGGCGACGCGCCGTCGCCTGAGGTCAGCCGAGCACACGGCGGCCGTAGGGCAGCCGCGAGCCGATCGCGGACATCGCGAGACGCGCCTGCTCCACACGGTTCTCGCTCTCGCGCACGATCTCGCGCGCGACGACCGGATGCCCGCGCACGATCTCGTCGAGCACCGACACCGGCAGCACGACGACGTCGACCTCGCTCGCCGCGACGGCCTTGGAGATGGTCTGCGTGCGCGAGATCGCGGTGATCCCCACCGGGTCGTGGCGCCCGAGATCGGCGACATGGACGAACCCGTGGTCGTCGGTCGGGATGCCGAGGGTGACCGTGCCCGTCAGGATGAAGCGCGTCTCGCCGGGTACCATCCCCGGTCGCAGGATCGATTCGCCGGCGCAGTACCGTTCGAGCCACGCGTCACTGGCGAGCTGCTCGGCCTCGACCGGGTTCACGCTCAGGATGGGCGCGATCTGGCGCAGCGCATCCTGTAGTCGCCCGGCCGTGCGCCAGTCGTCGGTCGCGTCGCCGTCGAGGTGCAGCTCAGCACGGCGGGCGGCGTACCAGATGCGGGTCAGGAACGTGTCGACCGCCATGTCGTGGTCGGCCGGGCTGTGGAGCGGGATCGACACGCGGTACCGTGAGCCGCCGACGCTCGACGCCGTCGGCTCGCGCTTGCGCGAGATGAGCGGGATGTCGCGGGCGACGGTGACCATGAGCTCGCGCACGCGGCCCGGCGGGTCATCGGAGCCGAATCCGACCTCGGCGGTGGCCGCGTAGGGCTCGGGGTCGCGCGAGAGATTGACGAACTCGCCCCCTGCGAGCTGCGCCGTGGGCATCACGACGATGCCGCTGCCGGTGTCGAGGTGGATGGCCCGCCAGTTGACCTCGATGATCTGTCCGCGCGTGCCGCCGGTCTCGATCCAGTCGCCCAACTCGAACGGCGACTCGAAGATCAGGAACAGACCCGAGACCACCGACCCGACGGCGTTCTGAAGTGCCAGGCCCACGACGATCGATGTGACGCCCAGCGCGGCGAACACGCCGGCGACGTCGGCGCCCCACACCCAGTAGAACAGGAACGCGATCCCCATGATGATGAAGACGAACCGGATGAGGTCGCTGAAGATCGTGGGGAACCGGTCACGCCACGACCCCTTCTCGGCGCGGTGGAACACCAGGTGGTTGACGGCGTTGATCGTGACCACGATCACCAGCAGCCCGAAGATCGTCCAGATCACGCGGGGCCACGTGCCGCCGCCCTCCCATGCGCCCGGCTGGCTGATGAGCACGAGAACGCCGGCGACGGGCACGAGGTAGTTGCGCACCATCGCGACGATCGGGGCAGCACGACTGCCGCGGCGCACGAGCATGTTCGACAGCTCGGTGAGCCCGATCAGCACGAGCGGAAGTCCGATCGAGACGATCACGGCGGGCCAGAACCACGGCTGTGCGGCGAGATCGGCCATGGTTCACACCTCCCCGACGGTCGCCGCGGTCGCCACCCGCCACACGCGCTGCGGACCGCTCTGCGTCTCGAGGTCGCCCGCCGGCGCGACCGGCAGCGACTCGGGCAGGCGATCGGCGACCCGCTGCGTCAGGTAGATGCCCGGCTCGTGCGAGTCGCCCTGCACGCGGAACGCGAGGTTGACCGCGTCGCCCCACATGTCGTACACGACACGCGCGCGGCCGATGAGGCCGCTGGTCACCCGGCCCGAGTCGAGTCCGGCGCGGACGCTGAGATCGACGCCCTGCTGGGCCGAGTAGCGCTCGACGATCTCGTCGAGCTCGATCGCGAACTCGACGGCCCGGCGGGCGTTGTCGACGCGGGGTGTCACGAGTCCGCACGAGGCGAGATAGCTCTGCCTCGTGGAGCGCACCCGCTCGACACCGTGACGCTCCGCGGCCTCGTCGAAGCTGCGGATGAGGTCGTTGAGGCGCGCGAGGGCGTCGTCCGAGGTGAGCGACATCGCGAGCTCCTCGAAGCCGACGATGTCGGCGAAGACGACGGTGACGTCCTCGGCATCCTGCGTGATGGTGTCGTCGCCCTGCCGATAGCGATTGGCCATGCCCTCGGGCATGAAGGACAGGATGAGCTCCTCGTTCGCCCGCTCCTGCTCGGCGATCAGCTGCGACTTGGCCTGCAGGCTGCGGCTCATGTCGTTGAACGCGACGGCGACATCGGCGAGCTCGTCACTGGATCCGGCGTCCACCTGCACGCCCTCTTCGCCCGCGCCGATGCGCTGAGCCGCCGACTTGAGCCGGCGCAGGGGGCGGATGAACACCTGGGCGAGAACGAGCGAGAGCAGGCAGACGAAGATGATCATGCCCGCGGTCGACAGGATGAGGTTGCGCGTGAACTCCTCGACGGGGGTCAGCGCCTCGGCCGAGGTCTCCTGCGCGATGATCACCCAGTCGAGCCCGTCGACGCCGAGCGGCGCGTAGGCGGTCAGGCTGTCGCGGCCGAGGTAGTCTCGCGCGAGCATCGTGCCGTCCTCACCCGAGAGGGCGCGCGTCACGGCCTCCGAGGCGATGGCCTGCTGCAGCAGGGTGTCTCCGTTGCGCACGCTCAGCGCGGCGGACGCCGGCGAGAGCCCGGCCGCGACCGCCGCGCGCTCGTAGGCCTCGGGGTCGTCGATCAGGCCGCGCGAGATCGAACGCATCAGGCCGTCCGTGCCGACGAGGTAGGTCTCGCCGGTACTGCCGAGCCCATTCAGCTCCCACTCGCCGCCGACCGTCATGACCGCGTTGATGCGATCGATCGGAAGCTCGATCGCCAGCGCACCGATCACTTCGCCGCCATCGGCGATGAGCGTCACGGCCCACCCTGCGGGCGTGCCCAGGCTCGGGCTGTACGCGTCGAAGTCGGCGATCACGACGTCGCCGACGATGTTGCGGTCCATCGCCTCGCGGTACGCGCCCGCGAGATTCGACAGCCGGTACGGCCCGTCGAACAGGTTCGTGCCCAGGTCGACGCCTTTGAAGGCCGTGTACACGACGTTGCCGTCGGTGTCGAGCATGAGGATGTCCTCGAAGTCGGACACCTCGGTCAGCGTGCGGAAGTACGGGTGGTAGAGCGCGTGCGCGCGCGACCAGCCGCTGCCGTCGCCGGCATCCTCGTTCGCGATCGCCTGCTCCCAGTCGTCGTAGGGGAGCACGTAGTTGTACTGCAGATAGGCCTGCGCGGGATCGCGCGGCGCGAACGCGGCGCCCTCGACGTCCTCGCCGGTCGCCTCCGACAGAGCGACGGCGAAGTCGGTGCGGTAGTAGTCGTCGAGCGCGGCGGCGGTCTGCGCATCGACCGGCTGCGCCCCGAGTTCCTCGAAGCCGGCCGTGAAGGCGCGGGCCGCCTGCTTGCTCGTCTCGTTGATGGCCCCCAGCCGCACCGAGTTCTCGATCGTGCGGAACAGCTGCGCCATCTCGCGCGCGCGGTTCTCGCGGATCTCGGTGAGCTTCTCCTCGGCGATGATCTGCAGCGCCTGCGACCCGTTCAGGTAGCCGATGATCCCGACGACGATGCTCGAGAGAACGCTGACCGACAGCAGCATGATGAGAAGGATCGAGTAGATCGACAGCCCCGGACGCTGACGCGGCTGCGGCGTGCCCACCCAGGCCGACGCGGCTGCGGGCGTGGGCACCGCCGGCGTCGGCGACTCGGACACGCACTCCCCCTCCGTCGGCACGAACCGTGCGGGCACCCCAGAGACCCGGCGCTGCGCCGAGTTGGGGCAACAATAGCGCCGCGCCCGTCAGGGGGATAGAGCTTCCGAATGCCCGACAGATACACCCGCCCTCGGGAAGGCGATCGATGCCGACGTAGACTGTGCTGTCGCCCCGAGGGCGAACACGATGATGACCGCCACCTCCCTCTCAGCACCCACGGCCCCGGCCGCTCGCGATGCGCGGATGCCGGGCCTCGACGGACTGCGCGCGGTCGCGGTTCTCGTCGTTATCGTCTACCACGTGCTCCCCGGCGTCGGACTGTCGGGCGGGTTCATCGGCGTCGACGTGTTCTTCGTCATCAGCGGGTTCCTCATCACGACCCTGCTGATCCGCGAGCACGACCGCACGGGCCGGATCGGTCTGGTGGGGTTCTGGCGACGCCGCGCGCGCCGCCTGCTCCCCGCCCTGGTGCTGCTGATCACCGTGTGCGCGACGGCCGCGTGGCTGATCGGCGGCGACGTGCTCGTCGGGATCGGCCGTCAGGTGCTCGGCGCGGCGACCTTCAGCTACAACTGGGTGGCGATCGCCTCGGGGACCTCCTATTTCTCGGCGACCGAGTCCGAGCTGTTCCGCAACCTGTGGTCGCTCGCCGTGGAGGAGCAGTTCTACCTGCTGTGGCCCCTGCTCATCCCGTTGCTCTTCCTCGTCCCGCGCGCGTGGGCGCGCGTGGTCGTCGCCGCGTCCGCCGCCGCCGTGTCGGCAGGGTGGATGGCGGTGGTCGCGGCCGACGGCGACCCCACCCGGGCCTACTACGGAACGGGCACGCATGCGTTCGCGCTGCTCATCGGCGTCGCGCTCGCCTTCGGCGCCCGGCGGGTCCTCGAGGGCGGCGTGCTGCGCGGGCGGCGCACGGTCGGGATCCTCGGGTGGGCGGCGGTCGTCGGCATCCTGGTCATCGCCACGATCCCTCCCGGTGACACCGTGGCGACCTTCCCCGGCGCGATGCTCGCGGCGAGCCTCCTCACGGCCGTCGCGATCCTGGCCGGCATCTGGCCGGAGTCTTCGTTCGGCCGGCAGCTCGATCGCCCGCTGCGGTGGATCGGCGAGCGGTCGTACGGCCTGTACCTGTGGCATTGGCCGTTGCTCGTGCTGCTGGTCGCGGCGTTCGAGGGCACCACCCCCGAGTCGGGCGTCCCCGTGTGGACGGGCGTGCTCGTGCTCGCGCTCACCACGGCGGCGGCCACGGTGTCGTATCGCTACGTCGAGACCCCCATCCGGCGTGACGGCTTCCGCGCCACGGCACGACGGCTGCGCGATGGGCTCGCCGGCGGCTCGCGCACACGCGTGCGGACCCTGGGCGTGGCCGCGGCGACGGCCCTGCTGCTGGGCGGCACGTCGGCGGCGATCGCCCACGCGCCCATGCGCACCGACGCCGAGACGGTCGTTTCCGCGGGTGAGCGCGCGCTGCAGGATGCCGCCACGTCGACCGCGACCCCCGCGCCGTCGTCGTCCTCATCCGTGACGCCGTCACCCGCCGCCACCGCCACCGCGGCGCCCGGCCCTGCGCCGGGACCGGTGACGAACAAGACACGCCCGTCGCCCACCCCGACCACGGTGGCGGCCGACGGACGCTCGGTCAGCGCCGTCGGCGACTCGGTGATGCTCGCGGCGGTGCCCGCGCTGCTCGAGCGTCTTCCCGGCATCCGCATCGATGCGGCCGTGTCGCGGTCGACCTGGGCCGGTCCGCGGGTGCTCGAGGCGTTCCGGGCCGAGGGCGACCTGCGCCGCTTCGTCGTGATCGCGCTGGGTACCAACGGCCCCGTCGATCGCGGATCACTCGAGCGCATGGCGGCGATCGCCGGGCCCACGCGCGAGGTGATCCTCGTCAACGCCTACGCGCCGCGCGACTGGATCGCCGGTGTCAACGCCGATCTCGTGGCGTTCGCGCGCGAGCACGATCACGTGACCGTCGCGGACTGGTCCGGCGCCATCGCAGCTCGGCCCGAGCTGCTCGCCGCCGACCGCGTGCATCCCGGTGACGAAGCGGCACGGATCTTCGCCGACACCATCGCGGCGACCGTGCAGCAGATCGACCAACGCGCCGCGACCGAGCGCTACGAGCGAGAGCTCCGGGTGTACGAGGCGATCCAGGCCCACCCGCAGCCGATCGGCGAGTGACGCGCGGGAATCGTCACACGCGCGCGACCAGCGCCATCGCGCGCTCGGTCGCCTCGAATCCGAGACGACCGTAGAGACTGTTGGCACCCGTCGGGCTCTCGGTGTCGACGTCGAGCACCGCCTTGTCGAGTCCCGCGTCGCGCGCCGCGCGCAGCAGCGCGGTGATGACCGCGGGCGCGAGGCGCATGCCCCGGTGGTCGCGCACGACGCCGATCAGCTCGATGTACACGCTGGAGTAGCCCTGCATCTCCCAGTCGTCCTCGTTCACCGAGCCGAGGGCGAGCGCGACCACACGGTCACCGTCCACCGCGACGAAGGAGAGGTCGTCGCGGTGATGCGGGCCCTCGATCATCTTCGTCCAGCGGTCGGCGGGCGTCTCGAGACTGCCCCAGTGGTCGCGGAAGGCGTCGTTGCGGGCGAGCCGGGTCGACTCGCTCCATCGTCGCTCGAACGCGACGACGTCGATGCCGTCGGGAACGTCGATGCTCGGCGCCTCGAGTGCGAGATCGCGGACCATGCTCGAGAACCATCGTTCGAGTGCGAAACCCCGCCGCTCGGCGAGGCGCCGCCCCGCGGTATCGACCTCGTCGATGTAGACGAAGATCCCCGCGGGCACCGAGGCATCCATCGACGCGAGCCGCGACAGCGCGCTCTCGTGCTCCCAGCGCAGCACGTCTCGACCGATGCCGAGCCCGCGGACGTCGGGATGGACGCGACCCATCAGGTAGGTGTTGACATGCACGTCGCGCGACGGATGGATCATGACCACCCCGAGCGCGATCGCACGCCCGTCGCCGTCGAAGCCGACCCGCAGATCGCGCGCGGGGTCGATGTGCGCGGCATCGAAGAGATCCTCGATCTCGTCGCGGGGGGTCGCCCACGTGGGGTGGTCGACGGTGTCGGCCGCCACGATGAGCGCGTGGATCGCGTCGACGTCGTCGGCGGTCGGAGATCGCCAGGTCGCGACATCGGGATGCCGCGGCTCGGCCACGCTCGCGGGGGCGGTCACACGCTGCGACAGGGGCTGCTCGGTCACCCGACCAGCCTACGACCAGACCCGCGACGAGCGAGACCCCGCGGGTCCTCATCGGACACCGCGGGGTCTCGCTGGTGCAGGGGTGGCCGGTCGCCCGGCCGGACCGATTACTCGGCCTTCTCCTCCGCCTCGTCGGCGGAAGCATCCTCGGTCGCGTCCGCCTCGTCGGCGACGGCGTCCTCGGCCGCGGCCTCGGCGGCGGCGCCCTCCTCGGGCGACTCGGCGCCGGCGTCGACGGTCTCGTCGGTCGACTCCTCGGCGGGGGTCTCCTCGGCGGCGGGCTCGTCAGCGACGGGCGCCGCGGCGGTCTTCTTCGCCGACTTCGCCTTCGGGGTCACCGGCTCGAGCACGAGCTCGATCACGGCCATCGGGGCGTTGTCGCCCTTGCGGTTGCCGATCTTGGTGATGCGGGTGTAGCCGCCCTCACGCTCGGCGACCAGCGGTGCGATCTCGGTGAACAGGATGTGCACGACCTCCTTGTCGCCGATCACCGACTGCACGCGACGGCGGGCGTGCAGGTCTCCGCGCTTGGCGAAGGTGATGAGGCGCTCGGCGAGCGGACGCAGGCGCTTGGCCTTGGTCTCGGTCGTCTGGATCGACTTGTGCGTGAACAGCGCTGCGGCGAGGTTCGCGAGCAGCAGGCGTTCGTGGGCGGGGCCGCCTCCGAGGCGGGGACCCTTCGTGGGCTTGGGCATTGTCAGTTACTCCAGTGGGGGAAGTCGGTCGGGGCTCAGGCGTTCTCGTCGTCGTAGCCGCCGTAGAAGTGGGCGCCGTCGAAACCGGGCACCGAGTCCTTCAGCGACAGCCCGAGCGAGGTGAGCTTGTCGCGCACCTCGTCGACCGACTTCTGACCGAAGTTGCGGATGTTCATCAGCTGCGTCTCCGACAGGGCCACCAGCTCCGAAACGGTGTTGATGCCCTCGCGCTTGAGGCAGTTGTACGAGCGGACCGACAGGTCGAGGTCCTCGATCGGCATCGACAGCTCGTTCGACAGGACGGTCTCGACCGGCGCGGGGCCGATCTCGATGCCCTCGGCCTCGACGTTCAGCTCGCGGGCGAGGCCGAACAGCTCGGTGAGGGTGCGACCGGCCGACGCCACGGCGTCGCGCGGGTCGATCGAGGGCTTGGTCTCGACGTCCAGCACGAGCTTGTCGAAGTCGGTGCGCTCACCGGCGCGCGTCGCGTCCACGCGGTAGCTGACCTTGAGCACTGGCGAGTAGATCGAGTCGATCGGGATCTGGCCGGCCTCGGCGTACTCGTTGCGGTTCTGCGTCGCCGACACGTAGCCGCGACCGCGCTCGATGGTGAGCTCGAGTTCGAACTTCGCCTTGTCGTTGAGCGTCGCGATGACGAGGTCGGGGTTGTGCACCTCGACGCCGGCGGGCGCCGAGATGTCGGCCGCGGTGACCTCACCGGCGCCGGTCTTGCGCAGGTAGGCCGTGATCGGCTCGTCGCGCTCGCTCGAGACGACGAGCTGCTTGATGTTGAGGATGATCTCGGTGACATCCTCCTTCACGCCCTCGATCGTGCTGAACTCGTGCAGCACGTTCTCGATGCGGATGCTGGTCACTGCCGCGCCGGGGATCGACGACAGCAGGCTGCGACGCAGCGCGTTGCCGATCGTGTAGCCGAAGCCGGGCTCCAGCGGTTCGATGATGAACCGGCTGCGGAACTCCGAGATCTTCTCCTCGGTCAGAGTGGGACGCTGTGCGATGAGCACTATGTGTTCCTTTCGGTCACGTGCCCGCTATATGACACGTGCGGTGAGTGAAGGGTGTTGAGTTTTCGTCGGGGACGCCTCGGCGAGGCATCCGTCGTCGGATCTGTGGCCCGCTCGCGGGCGGCGGGATCCGCGGCCGGGTGCGCGGGGCACCCGGCGAGGCGGATCAGACGCGGCGGCGCTTCGGGGGGCGGCAGCCGTTGTGCGCCTGCGGGGTCACGTCCTGGATCGAACCCACCTCGAGGCCGGCGGCCTGCAGCGAGCGGATCGCCGTCTCGCGGCCCGAACCGGGGCCCTTCACGAAGACGTCGACCTTCTTGACGCCGTGCTCCTGCGCCTGGCGGGCGGCCGACTCGGCCGCCATGCCCGCGGCGTAGGGGGTCGACTTGCGCGAGCCCTTGAAGCCCACGCCACCCGACGATGCCCAGCTGATGACGGCGCCCGAGGGGTCGGTGATCGAGACGATCGTGTTGTTGAACGTCGACTTGATGTGGGCGTGGCCCAGCGCGATGTTCTTCTTCTCCTTGCGGCGGGGCTTGCGCGCCGCGGTCTTGGCCTGTGCCATGAGTGTTCTCCTCTAAACCTTCGGCGGCGCGATCAGCGCGCCTTCTTCTTGCCGGCCACGGTGCGCTTCGGGCCCTTGCGGGTGCGCGCGTTGGTCTTGGTGCGCTGACCGCGCACGGGAAGACCGCGGCGGTGGCGAAGGCCCTCGTAGGAGCCGATCTCGACCTTGCGGCGGATGTCGGCGGCCACCTCGCGGCGCAGGTCGCCCTCCACCTTGTAGGTCGCCTCGATGTTGTCGCGGAGTGCGATCAGCTGGTCGTCGCTGAGGTCCTTCACGCGGATGTTCTCGTCGATCCCGGTCGCGGCCAGGATCTCGGTCGAGCGGGTACGGCCGATGCCGTAGATGTAGGTCAGGGCGATGACCACGCGCTTGTCGCGCGGGATGTCGACGCCGGCGAGACGTGCCATGCGGCTCTCCTAGGAGTGTCGTGGAGGTGTGGAGCAGAATCGGTGCCCGGGCCTCCGACCCGAGGTGTCCCCCGCGTGAGCGGGTTCTGATCCTGCCGTTGTGTGATGTTGAGTTGTGGAGTCGGGTGCTGCCGGTCTCAGCCCTGGCGCTGCTTGTGGCGCGGGTTGGACTTGCAGATGACCATCACGCGACCGTTGCGGCGGATGACCTTGCAGTGGTCGCAGATGGGCTTGACGCTGGGGTTGACCTTCATGATGTTTCTCTCGCTGTCTTCGCCGGGCATCCGTTCTCGACTCACCGCGCACGTCGCGCGGCCTTCGATCACCGGATGGGGCGTTACTTCTCGACCGGTCTAGCGGTAGCGGTAGACGATGCGGCCACGGGTGAGGTCGTAGGGGCTGAGCTCCACGACCACGCGGTCCTCCGGGATGATGCGGATGTAGTTCTGCCGCATCTTGCCCGAGATCGTGGCGAGCACCTTGTGTCCGTTGGTGAGCTCAACACGGAACATCGCGTTGGGCAGCGCCTCGGAGATCACGCCTTCGATCTCGATGACCCCGTCTTTCTTCGCCATATACTCGCTATCGCTCGTGCAGACCGGTCGGTCTGCGGTGGATGGGATTCGGTGCCCGGACACGCCGATGCAGGCGCAAGGCACCAAAGATCAATGATACGTGATCGCGGACGTCCCGGCAACTCGCCCCTTCCGCGCTGTGGCGACTCCCCCACCGGGGCATCCTGCGGTGAGTGGTGCCGCGGATCCAGTCCTCCCTCTGCACGAGGCACCGATCGGCCTCGACCACCTCGATGCGGTGGCGCGCGACGGTGTGAAACACCGCGACCCGCGGAAGACGGCGGCGCGGCGCGTCACTCCCCGCCGAACAGCGACGCCAGGTCGGCCGGGTCGGGCAGCTCGGAGTTCGAGATCGCCTCGCCGTTGATCGCGATCGTCGGCGTCGCGATGCCGTCCAGGTCGGGCTGGATCGGGGTGTTCTCGGTCATGGCCTGCGCGAACTTGATGTAGGTGCCGTCGTTGATGCACCCGTCCACACCGGTCACACCGACGCTGCCGGCGATCTCGATGATCTGCTCGTCCGTGAGGCCGGTCGAGCCCTCGGCAGGCTGGTTGGCGAACATCGCCTGCATGAACGGAAGGGCTGCGTCGCCGTCCGCGGCCGCGACGCAGTACATGGCGCCCGCGGCGCGCGACGAGAACTCGGTGCCCTGCGACAGTCTGTCGAGGATCGAGATCGGGTGGATGCCGAGGGTGATGGTGCCGTCGTCGACGAGCTCTTCGATCGAGGCGCCGTAGATCTGCTCGAACTGGTTGCAGATGGGGCACATGAAGTCGATGTAGGTGTCCATCGACTGGTCGCCGTCGCCGACGAGGATCGCGCCCGTCTCGGTGTCGATGTTCGCTGCCTGGGGAGCATCGCCCGGACCGGTCGACGTGTCGTTCATCCACACCACGAGCGCGGCGACCAGCACGAGGGCGACCACGACCCCCACGCTGATCCAGATCGCGAACCAGTTCGTCTTGCGTCCCGAAGCCATCTCTCTCCCCTATCGCATCCGCACCGGCGTGACGCCGAAGGGCTCCAAGCCCGCGGCGCCGCCGTCGGGTGCGGTCAGCACCCAGATCCCGTCATCGTGCACGGCGACGCTGTGCTCCCAATGGGAGCCGGCTGTGCCATCGACCGTCGACACCGTCCAGCCGTCGTCCTCGACGAAGGTCGCGTCCGACCCCGCGACGACCATCGGCTCGATCGCGACGACCAGCCCGGGGCGCACCTCGGCGCCCCGATCGGGCGTGCGGTAGTTGAAGACGGACGGTGATTCGTGCATCTTGCGCCCGATCCCGTGCCCGACGTACTCGCGCAGGATGCCGTACCCACCCTCGGGCGCGTTCGCCTCGACGTGCTCCTGCACCGCCGCGCCGACCTCGCCCAGATGGGTCGCTCGGGACAGCGCGGCGATGCCGGCCCACAGCGACCCCTCGGTGACCTGCGAGAGACGTTCGCGCTCGGCGACGATCTCGGGTCGATCGGGATCGGGAAGCACGACCGAGAAGGCCGAGTCGCCGTTCCATCCGCGGTACTGTGCCCCGGCGTCGACCGAGATGATGTCGCCCGGCTGCAGCACGCGCTCACTCGGGATGCCGTGGACGACCTGCTCGTTCACCGACGCGCAGATGGTGTGGCGATACCCGCGCACCAGTTGGAAGTTGCTGACGGCGCCGCGTGCGGTGATGACCTCAGAGGCCACACGGTCGAGCTCGTCCGTCGCCACGCCGGGCGCGATGTGCTCACGCACGGCGGCGAGAGCGGCCGCGGTGATCAGACCGGGCTCCATCATCGCCCGCAGCTGTGCGGGCGACTTGTAGATCGAGCGGCGCAGACCCACCACGGGTCAGGCTGCGTCGGAGCCGCGCAGGCCGCGCGCCTCGAGGGCGGCGAAGATCTGCGCGGTGATCTCGTCGAGCGAGCCGACGCCGTCGATGCGGTCGACGATCCCCCGTGCGCGGTAGACGTCGAGGATCGGCGCGGTCTCGCGCTCGTAGATCGCCAGACGGTTCGCGATCACCTCTTCGGTGTCGTCGGAACGTCCCTGCTCCTTCGCCCGCAGCGTGATGCGCTCGATGCTCTCCTCGCGGGGCACGTCGAGTTCGATCACGGCGTCCAACTCGTCGCCGCGCGACGAGAGGAACTCATCGAGGTCGGAGACCTGGCCGAGGTTGCGCGGGTAGCCGTCGAGCAGGAAACCCTCGCGCGCGTCGTCCTGCGACAGCCGGTCGCGCACGACCTCGCCCGTCAGCGAGTCGGGCACGAGGTCGCCGGCGTCGATGATCGCCTTGACGCGCTGGCCGAGCGGCGTGCCGCCCTTCACGTTCTCGCGGAAGACGTCTCCGGTGGAGACGACCGGGATGCCGAGGTCCTCGGCGATGCGCACGCCCTGCGTGCCCTTGCCGGAGCCCTGCGGCCCCACGATCAGAAGCTTGGCGGAGTTCATCGAAGCAGCCCTTCGTAGTGGCGCTGCTGCAACTGCGCGTCGATCTGCTTCACGGTCTCGAGACCGACACCGACGATGATGAGGATCGACGCACCGCCGAACGGGAAGTTCTGGTTGGCGCCGACCGTGGCCAGCGCGATGAGCGGCAGCAGGGCGATGAGGCCCAGGTAGATCGACCCGGGCAGGGTGATGCGGGTGAGCACGTAGTCGAGGTACTCGGCGGTCGGCCGACCCGCACGGATGCCGGGGATGAAGCCACCGTACTTCTTCATGTTGTCGGCGACCTCGACGGGGTTGAACGTGATCGCGACGTAGAAGTAGGTGAACCCGACGATGAGAAGGAAGTACAGCGCCATGTAGAACGGGTGGTCCCCGCGCACCAGGTACTGCTGGATCCACGCGACCCACGCCGGTACTTCCTCGCCGGGCTGCGGCTGGTTGAACTGTGCGATGAGCGCCGGGATGTACAGCAGCGACGAGGCGAAGATGACGGGCACGACGCCGGCCATGTTGACCTTGATCGGGATGTAGGTGTTGGTTCCGCCGTACGTGCGTCGACCGACCATGCGCTTGGCGTACTGCACCGGGATCCGCCGTTGCGACTGTTCGACGAACACGACCAGCGCGACGACCACGATGCCCACCGCGAGCACGAGCAGGAAGGTCTCGAAGCCGCGCGACTGCCAGATCGCCCACATCGAGGCGGGGAACGCGGCGGCGATCGACACGAAGATCAGCAGCGACATGCCGTTGCCGATACCGCGCTCGGTGACCAGCTCGGCGAACCACATGATGAGGCCGGTACCGGCGGTCATCGTGACGATCATGAGCAGCTGCGCCCACCACACGTCGTTGGTCAGCAGGTTCTCGCACTCGGGAATGCCGGTGACGCCGAACAGCTGGCCGCTGCGGGCCACGGTGACCAGCGTGGTCGACTGCAGCAGGGCGAGCGCGATGGTGAGGTAGCGCGTGTACTGGGTCAGCTTGGACTGGCCCGCCTGGCCCTCCTTGTAGAGGGCCTCGAAGTGCGGGATGACCACGCGCAGCAGCTGGGTGATGATCGTCGCCGTGATGTACGGCATGACGCCCAGCGCGAAGATCGAGAGCTGGAGGAGCGCGCCACCCGAGAAGAGGTTGACCAGCGAGAGCAGGCCCTCGGTGCCGGCTGACTGGCGCAGACACGACTGCACGTTCGGGAAGTCGACGAACGGCGCCGGGATGTGGGCGCCCAGACGGTAGATGGCGATGATCGCCAGGGTGAACGCGATCTTCCGCCGCAGATCGGGTGTGCGGAAGACGCGTGCGATGGCGCTGAACAAGAGCTTTCCTCCAGGGGGGATGCCGGTGCGACGGGCGCACCGTCCACCAGCGTAGCCCAGCGGGGGCCGGAGAGATCTCCGGCCCCCGCTGATGCCACTACTTGACGGTGCCGCCTGCGGCGACGATCTTCTGCTCGGCGGAGCCCGAGACCTTGTCGACCGCCACGTTGAGCTTGACCGAGATGTCGCCGGTGCCGAGCACCTTGACCTTCTCGTTCTTGCGCACGGCACCCTTGGCGACCAGGTCGCTCACGGTGACGTCGCCGCCCTTCGGGTACAGCTCCGCGAGCTTGTCCAGGTTCACGACCTGGTACTCCACGCGGAACGGGTTCTTGAACCCGCGCAGCTTCGGGGTGCGCATGTGCAGCGGCATCTGCCCGCCCTCGAAGCCGGGGCGCACCTGGTAGCGCGCCTTGGTCCCCTTGGTGCCGCGGCCGGCGGTCTTGCCCTTGGAGCCCTCACCGCGACCCACGCGGGTCTTGGGGGTGTGGGCGCCGGGAACCGGACGCAGGTGGTGCACCTTGAGCACACCGGGGCGCGCAGCGTCGTCGGCCGGAGCCTTCTTCGCAGGGGCCTTCTTGGCGGGGGCCTTCTTGGCGGGGGCCTTCTTGGCCTCGCCCTCGGCGGGCTTGTCGGCCTTCGCCGCGGTCGCCTTCTTGGCCGGAGCCTTCTTCTCGGCGGTCGCCTTGGCGGCGGGTGCCTTCTTCTTGGGGGCCTCGGCCTCAGCCGCGGCGTCCTTCTTCTCAGCCTTGTCGGCCATCAGTCGATCTCCTCAACCTTCACGAGGTGGGCGACGGTGTTGACGTAGCCGCGCGTCTGCGCGTCGTCGGGGCGGACGACGGAGTCGCCGATCCGCTTCAGACCGAGCGAACGCAGCGTGTCGCGCTGGTTCTGCTTCTCGCTCACCTTGGACTTGACCTGGGTCACCTTCAGACGCGCGGCCATCACGCACCCACCTTCTGGGCAGCGGCGGCCTCGGCCTCGGCGCGCACCAGACGCGCGGGGGCCACCTGGTCGAACTCGAGACCGCGACGCGCGGCCACCGAGCGGGGCTCCTCGAGCTGCTTGAGCGCAGCGACGGTCGCGTGCACGATGTTGATCGTGTTCGACGAGCCGAGCGACTTCGACAGCACGTCGTGGATGCCGGCGCACTCGAGCACGGCGCGGACCGGACCACCCGCGATGACACCGGTACCGGCGGCGGCGGGACGCAGCAGCACGACGCCGGCGGCGGCCTCACCCTGCACGGGGTGCGGGATGGTCGAGCCCGAGCGCGGCACACGGAAGAAGTTGCGCTTGGCCTCTTCGACGCCCTTCGAGATCGCCAGCGGCACCTCGCGGGCCTTGCCGTAGCCGACACCGACCACGCCGTTGCCGTCACCCACGACCACGAGGGCCGTGAAGCTGAACCGGCGGCCGCCCTTGACGACCTTCGACACGCGGTTGATCGTCACGACGCGCTCGAGGAACTGGCTCTCGCTGCGGTCGCGACCGCCGCGGTCGTTGCGCTGGTTGCGCTCACGGCCACCGCGACGCGCCTCGCGCGGCTCGCGCTCGTTCTGCGCCTCGGCGGGAGCGTTCTGCGCCGCGGGAGCGGACTGCTCGGTGGTCACTTCGTTCTCCTTGTTCTCGGTCACAGGTTCAGACCCCCTTCGCGAGCGCCGTCGGCGATCGCAGCGACGCGGCCCGCGTAGCGGTTGCCGCCGCGGTCGAACACGGCGTCGGAGACGCCGGCGGCCTTCGCGCGCTCGGCGACGAGTTCGCCGACCTTGCGGGCCTTGGCGGTCTTGTCACCGTCGAGCGAACGCAGGTCGACCTCGAGGGTCGACGCGGATGCCACGGTGTGGCCCTTGCTGTCGTCGACCAGCTGCACGAACACGTGACGCGACGAGCGGGTCACGACCAGGCGCGGACGGTCGGTGGTGCCGACGACCTTCTTGCGAAGGCGGGCGTGGCGACGCGCACGGGCGTCGGACTTCGTCTTCACGGCCATGGTTACTTACCAGCCTTTCCGGCCTTGCGCCGCACGATCTCGCCGGCGTAGCGGACACCCTTGCCCTTGTAGGGCTCGGGCTTGCGGATCTTGCGGATGTTCGCAGCCGCCTCGCCGACGGCCTGCTTGTCGATGCCGCTCACGGTGACCTTGTTGTTGCCCTCGACCGTGAAGGTGATGCCGGCCGGCGGGTCGACGAGCACCGGGTGCGAGAAGCCGAGGGCGAACTCGACCGAGCTGCCCTTCTGCTGCACGCGGTAGCCCGTGCCGACGACCTCGAGGCCCTTGGAGTAGCCCTGGGTGACACCGATGATGTTGTTGTTGATGAGCGAGCGGGTCAGGCCGTGGAGCGACCGCGACTCGCGCTCGTCGTCAGGACGGGAGACCATGACCTGGCCCTCCTCGACCTTGACCTCGATGGGGCGCGCCACGGTGAGCGAAAGCTCACCCTTGGGGCCCTTGACGGCGACCGCCTGGCCGTCGACCGTGACGGTCACGCCGGCGGGGATGTCGATGGGAAGTCGTCCGATTCGCGACATGTCAGATCACCACACGTAGGCGAGGACTTCCCCACCCACGCCCTTCTGCTCGGCCTGACGGTCGGTGAGAAGACCGGAGGAGGTGGACAGGATGGCGACGCCGAGGCCACCGAGGACGGTGGGGATCTCGGTCGAGCGCGCGTAGACGCGCAGGCCGGGCTTGGAGACCCGCTTGATGCCGGCGATCGAGCGCTCGCGGTTCGGGCCGTACTTGAGCGTCAGCGTGAGCGTCTGGCCCACGCGGGCATCGGCAACCGACCAGTCGGCGATGTAGCCCTCCTGCTTGAGGATCTCGGCGATGTGCGTCTTCAGCTTCGAGCTCGGCAGCGACACCTGATCGTGGTGCGCCGAGTTCGCGTTGCGCAGACGGGTCAGCATGTCTGCGACCGGGTCTGTCATTGTCATGTGTGTGTTTCCTTCGTTCACCAGGTTTCGTACGTCGTTACACGACGGCCGACCTGTGGTGGTCCGATCGCGGCGCGATCGGGGTGTATCGGGTCAGGCCTGAGCGTCCACGCTGCGGAACGGGAAGCCGAGCGCGCGCAGCAGGGCGCGACCCTCGTCGTCCGTGTCGGCCGACGTCACGATGGTGATGTCGAACCCGCGCACGCGGTCGATCTTGTCCTGGTCGATCTCGTGGAACACGGACTGCTCCTGGAGACCGAACGTGTAGTTGCCGTGGCCGTCGAACTGCTTCGGCGACAGACCGCGGAAGTCGCGGATGCGCGGCAGCGCCAGGTTGATGAGACGGTCGAGGAATTCCCACGCGCGGTCGCCACGCAGGGTGACGTGCGCGCCGATCGCCTGTCCTTCGCGCAGCTTGAACTGCGCGATGGACTTGCGGGCCTTGGTGACGACCGGCTTCTGGCCGGTGATGCGGGTGAGGTCGTCGACCGCACCATCGATCACCTTGCTGTCGCGAGCAGCCTCGCCGACGCCGGTGTTGACCACGACCTTCACCAGGCCGGGGATCTGCATGACGTTGGTGTAGCCGAACTCGTCCTGCAGCTTCTGCTGGATCTCGCTCTTGTACTTCTGCTTCAGGCGGGGCTGGATCTTGCCAGCCTCCGCGGCAGTAACGGTGCTCATTCTCAGAGGTCCTTGCCTGACTTCTTGGCGTAGCGCACACGGACGGTGCGCTTCTCGCCGTCCTTGACCTGCTCCTCGACGCGATGGCCGACGCGGGTCGGCTTCTTGCTCGAGGGGTCGACCAGGGCGACGTTGGAGATGTGGATCGGGGCTTCCATCGTCTCGATGCCGCCCGTCTTGGTGCCGCGCTGGGACTGGCCCACGCGGTTGTGCTTGGTGACGTAGTTCACGCCCTCGACGATGACGCGGTTCTGCTCGGTAAGGACTTCGAGGACCTTGCCCTGCTTGCCGCGGTCGCCGCCGCGCTCGGGCTTGGGGCCCGAGATGACCTGAACCAGGTCGCCCTTCTTGATCTTGGCCATGGGGTCAGATCACCTCCGGTGCGAGCGAGACGATCTTCATGAACTTCTTGTCGCGAAGCTCACGGCCGACCGGTCCGAAGATACGGGTGCCGCGGGGCTCCCCGTCGCTCTTGAGGATCACGGCGGCGTTCTCGTCGAACTTGATGTACGAACCGTCGGGACGACGGGTCTGCTTGACGGTGCGGACGATGACGGCCTTGACCACATCGCCCTTCTTGACGTTGCCGCCGGGGATCGCGTCCTTGACCGTGGCCACGATGGTGTCGCCCAGGCCCGCATAGCGGCGGTGCGAACCGCCGAGCACGCGGATGGTGAGCAGCTCCTTCGCGCCGGTGTTGTCGGCGACCTTGAGGCGGGACTCCTGCTGGATCACTTGGCCTTCTCCAGAATCTCCACCAGACGCCAGCGCTTGGTGGCGCTCAGCGGCCGGGTCTCGTTGATGACGACGAGGTCGCCGATGCCGGCGGTGTTGCCCTCATCGTGGGCCTTGACCTTCGAGGTGCGGCGGATGACCTTGCCGTACAGCGGGTGCTTCACGCGGTCTTCGACCTCGACGACGATCGTCTTGTCCATCTTGTCGCTGACGACGTAGCCGCGGCGTGCCTTGCGGTAACCGCGGGCGTCGGCGTCGCGCACGTCGTGCTCGGCGTGCTCGTGGCCGGGGACGACGGGGGTCGTCTCGGCGGCGTCGGCCTTCTTGGTGGTGGCCATCACTCAGCCTCTTCCTTCACGGCGTCGTCGGCGGCATCCGCCTTCTTCGCCTTGCTCTTCTTGGCCTTCGTCGACGTCTCCATCGGGGCGGGCGTGGCACGGATGCCGAGCTCGCGCTCACGGATGACGGTGTAGAGCCGCGCGATGTCGCGCTTGACGGCGCGGATGCGGCCGTGGCTCTCGAGCTGGCCGGTGGCCGACTGGAAGCGCAGGTTGAACAGCTCTTCCTTGGCCTTGCGCAGCTCCTCGACGAGGCGCTGGTCTTCGAACGTGTCGAGCTCGCTGGGTGCGAGCGTCTTGGTGCCGATCGCCATTACGCGTCGCCCTCCTCGCGCTTGATGATGCGTGCCTTGAGAGGCAGCTTGTGGATGGCACGGGTCAGGGCCTCACGAGCGAGTTCCTCGTTGACGCCTGCGACCTCGAAGAGGACGCGACCCGGCTTGACGTTGGCGACCCACCACTCCGGCGAGCCCTTACCCGAACCCATGCGGGTCTCGGCGGGCTTCTTGGTGAGCGGTCGGTCGGGGTAGATGTTGATCCACACCTTGCCGCCGCGCTTGATGTGACGGGTCATCGCGATACGAGCGGACTCGATCTGACGGTTGGTCACGTAGGCGGGCGTGAGTGCCTGGATGCCGAACTCGCCGAAGGAGACCTTCGTGCCGCCGGTGGCCTGGCCATCGCGCTTGGGGTGGTGCTGCTTGCGGTACTTGACCTTGCGGGGGATAAGCATCAGGCGGACGCTCCTTCTGCGACGGGGGCCTCGTTGCGGGGGCCACGACGACGGTCGCCGCGCTCGCGCGACGGCTTCTGGTTCGCCTGCTCGCGGGCGAGCTCCTTGTTGGTGAGATCGCCCTTGTAGATCCAGACCTTCACACCGATGCGGCCGAAGGTGGTCTTGGCCTCGTAGAAGCCGTAGTCGATGTTCGCGCGCAGCGTGTGCAGCGGCACACGACCCTCGCGGTAGAACTCCGACCGGCTCATCTCAGCGCCGCCGAGGCGGCCCGACACCTGCACGCGCACGCCCTTGGCGCCGGCGCGCTGGGCACCCTGCAGGCCCTTGCGCATCGCGCGGCGGAAAGCCACACGGGCGGAGAGCTGCTCGGCGATGCCCTGTGCGACCAGCTGAGCGTCGGCCTCGGGGTTCTTCACCTCGAGGATGTTCAGCTGGATCTGCTTGCCGGTGAGCTTCTCGAGGTCGGCGCGGATGCGCTCGGCCTCGGCGCCGCGGCGGCCGATGACGATGCCCGGACGGGCGGTGTGGATGTCGACGCGGACGCGGTCGCGCGTGCGCTCGATCTCGATGTTGCTCACGCCGGCGCGGTCGAGCTGCGTCTGCAGGAGCTTGCGGATCTTGATGTCCTCGGCGACGTAGTCGGCGTAGCGCTGGCCCGGCTTGGTCGAGTCCGAGAACCACCGCGACACGTGGTCGGTGGTGATGCCGAGGCGGAAGCCGTAGGGGTTGACCTTCTGTCCCATTACTTGCTCGCCTTCTTCGTGGTCTGTGACGGAACGGCGTCCGCGACCTCGGGGGTCGCCAGGATCACCGTGATGTGGCTCGTGCGCTTCTTGATCTGGAAAGCACGGCCCTGGGCGCGGGGCTGGAAGCGCTTGAGCGTCGTGCCCTCGTCGACGTACGCGTTCTTCACGTACAGGTCCTGCTCGTCCAGGTACTCGCCGGCGGCGTCGGCCTTCACGCGGGCGTTGGCGATCGCCGACGCGACCAGCTTGCCGATGGGCTCGCTGGCGCTCTGCGACGCGAACGACAGGATCGCGAGGGCCTCCTCGGCCTGCTTCCCCTTGATGAGCGCGACGACACGACGGGCCTTCTGCGGGGTGACGCGGATGTGCTTCACACGTGCGATGGACTCGACCATTAGCGGCGCCGTCCCTTCTTGTCGTCCTTCTCGTGACCGCGGAAGGTGCGGGTGGGCGCGAACTCGCCCAGCTTGTGGCCGACCATGGTCTCGGTCACGAACACGGGGATGTGCTTGCGACCGTCGTGCACGGCGATCGTGTGGCCGAGCATGGCCGGCACGATCATCGAGCGACGCGACCAGGTCTTGATGACGTTCTTGGTTCCCGCATCGTTCTGCGACGACACCTTGCGAAGCAGGTGCTCGTCGACGAAGGGGCCCTTCTTGAGACTGCGTGGCATCTTCTGTTCCTACCTACTTGCGCTTCTTGCCGGCGGTGCGACGACGGACGATGTACTTGTCGCTTTCCTTGTTCGCGTGACGCGTGCGGCCTTCCTTCTGGCCCCACGGCGAGACCGGGTGGCGACCACCCGAGGTCTTGCCCTCGCCACCACCGTGCGGGTGGTCGACGGGGTTCATCGCGACACCGCGGACGGTCGGGCGCACGCCCTTCCAGCGCTTGCGGCCCGCCTTGCCCCAGTTGATGTTCGACTGCTCGGCGTTGCCGACCTCGCCGATCGTGGCGCGGCAGCGCACGTCGACGTTGCGGATCTCACCCGAGGGCAGACGCAGCTGCGCGTACGGACCGTCCTTCGCCACCAGGCGAACCGACGCACCGGCCGAGCGGGCCAGCTTCGCGCCGCCGCCGGGGCGGAGCTCGATCGCGTGGATCACGGTACCGGTGGGGATGTTGCGCAGCGGCAGGTTGTTGCCGGGCTTGATGTCGGCCGAGGCACCCGACTCGACCACGTCGCCCTGCTGCAGCTTGTTCGGCGCGAGGATGTAGCGCTTCTCGCCGTCCTTGTAGTGCAGCAGCGCGATGCGCGCGGTGCGGTTGGGGTCGTACTCGATGTGCGCGACCTTCGCGTCGATGCCGTCCTTGTCGTTGCGACGGAAGTCGATCACGCGGTACTGGCGCTTGTGCCCACCGCCGATGTGGCGGGTGGTGATGCGGCCCTGGTTGTTGCGGCCACCGGTCTTGGCGAGCGGGCGGAGGAGCGACTTCTCGGGCGTCGATCGGGTGATCTCGGCGAAGTCGGCCACCGACGAGCCGCGGCGACCGGGGGTCGTGGGCTTGTACTTGCGAATAGCCATTTCTCTGGTTCCTCTATCCCGACCGTCAGCCGACTGCCGTGAAGATGTCGATGGTGCCCGACTTCAGCGTCACGATGGCGCGCTTGGTGTCCTTGCGCTTGCCGGTGCCGAAGCGGGTGCGCCGGGCCTTGCCGACGCGATTGATCGTGTTGACCGCGGCGACCTTGACGCCGAAGATCTTCTCGATCGCGAGCTTGATCTCGGTCTTGGTGGCACGCGGGTCGACGAGGAAGGTGTACTTGCCCTCGTCGATGAGCCCGTAGCTCTTCTCGGAGACGACCGGCTTCAGGATGATGTCGCGCGGGTCCTTGTTCACGGCGCTCATGCCGAGACCTCCTCGGTCACCGTCTTCGACGCGACGAACGCGTCGTAGGCGGGCTTGGTGAAGACGATGTCGTCCGAGACGAGCACGTCGTAGGCGTTCAGCTGGTCGGAGTACAGCACGTGCACGTACGCGAGGTTGCGCACGCTCAGCGCGCCGAGCTCGTCGTCGCGGTCGAGGACGATCAGCACGTTCTTGACGGCGCCGAGAGCCTTCAGGACTTCGACGGCCGCCTTCGTCGACGGGGCGCCCTCGATGCCGAAGGACTCGACGATGTGGAGGCGCTCGCCACGGGCCCGGTCGCTGAGCGCGCCGAGCAGTGCCGCCGCGATCATCTTCTTGGGGGTGCGCTGCGCGTAGTCGCGCGGCTTCGGGCCGTGGACGATGCCACCGCCGGTCATGTGCGGCGCGCGGATCGAACCCTGACGGGCGTTGCCCGTGCCCTTCTGACGGAAGGGCTTGCGGCCGGCGCCGGAGACCTCACCGCGACGCTTGGTCGAGTGGGTGCCCTGGCGGGCGGCGGCGCGCTGGGCGACGACGACCTGGTGGATCAGCGGGATGTTCGTCTTGACGTCGAACAGCGATGCCGGCAGGTCGACGGAACCAGCCGCCGTGCCGTCTGCCTTCACGACGTCGAGCGCGAGAGTCGAGTCAGCCATGTGCTCAGGCCCCCTTCACTGCGTTGCGGACGTAGACGATGCGGCCGCGCGCACCGGGGACGGCGCCCTTGACGAGCAGCAGACCCTTCTCGGCGTCGACGGCGTGCACCGTGAGGTTGAGGACGGTCACGCGCTCGCCGCCCATGCGGCCGGCCATGCGCATGCCCTTGAAGACACGGCTCGGAGTCGACGATGCGCCGATCGAACCGGGCTTGCGGTGGTTGCGGTGCGCACCGTGCGAGGCGGAGACGCCCTTGAAGTTGTGGCGCTTCATGACGCCCGCGGTGCCCTTGCCCTTGCTGGTGCCGACGACGTCGACCAGCTGGCCCGCCTCGAACACGCCGTCCACGGTGAGCTCCTGACCGAGTGAGTAGTCAGCAGCATCCGCGGTGCGGATCTCGGTGAGGTGGCGGCGGGGGGTCACGCCGGCAGCGTCGAAGTGCGCGGTCAGCGGCTTGTTCACCTTGCGGGGGTCGATCTGGCCGTAGCCGATCTGAACCGCGTTGTAGCCGTCCTTCTCGGTGGAGCGAACCTGGGTCACCACGTTCGGGGCCACCTCGATGACGGTGACGGGGACGAGCTTGCCGCTTTCGTCCCACACCTGGGTCATGCCGAGCTTCGTGCCCAGCAGTCCCTTGGAAACCTTCTCGTTGATGTGTGCCATGGTCGTCGTCCTCAGAGCTTGATCTCGATGTTGACGTCGGCCGGCAGGTCGAGGCGCATCAGGGAGTCGACGGCCTTCGGCGTCGGGTCGATGATGTCGATCAGACGCTTGTGGGTGCGCATCTCGAAGTGCTCGCGGCTGTCCTTGTACTTGTGGGGCGACCGGATGACGCACACGACGTTCTTCTCGGTCGGAAGGGGCACGGGGCCCACCACTGTCGCGCCCGCTCGGGTCACGGTGTCGACGATCTTGCGGGCCGAGGAGTCCAGGCCGGCGTGATCGTACGACTTCAGGCGAATGCGGATCTTCTGTCCCGCCATTGTCTGCTCACTCTCTTTCTCGCGTCTTACCGTCCCGGGGTCCGGGAGGCATCGGACGCACGGTGACGCACGAGGCGCCATCGGCACGTCAACCGGCGTTCGGCCGGTGATGCTGCACCGCTGTTCTGCTGTCAATCCGGATGCCGGGGGCATCCGGAATCCCATCCGCTCCGCACGCACGCGTGCGGATCCCGGATTCCCGGGTGATCGGATCGGAGTCGGTGTTCTGCTGCCCGCGGCCTAGGACCCTGCGCGTGTGCGCCGCCTATGCACTGCCCTGGCAGTGATCCGTGCGCGCCGGAAGGCGCACAGGAATGTGGAACCTGATAATTCTGCCAGACGCCCGGGCGTGTCGCAAACCCGGACGGACCCTGCACAGCATCCTCACAACGACGCGACCCCCCGCCGGGACGGACGGGGGGTCGCGGAGAGCGGGCCCTGGGAGTTTCCCGCTCTCTGTGCGCTCAGCGACGCGGCGTCGCCGACCCGAGACGAGGGAGCACGGGCCGGCGGCGCGCTCACAGGCGCAGCTTGGGCAGTCGGCGTACTCGACTCGAGAAGATGACGTTCATGGTCCCCAGCCCTTGAGAGGTCGGCAAAAAAGGGGCCACCACGTTTTGGAGCCCCCAGGGTTTCGTGTGCTTGCCGGTCCCCACCGCTTGGGCACACGATGCTCCACTGGGGACGCTATCGGCCCGTCGCGTGTCGGGTCAAGCCCGCCTGCGAGGTCGACCACCGCGTCCGCGGCCTCTCCGCGCTGGAGCAGGCGCGTCACGACACCATCACGATGACGGCGACGGCGGACGCGCGCGGTCGACAGTGGCACAATGGCAGAATCCGTGTTCCGTCCCTGGGAACGGGGGCCGTCGGCCTCCGTGGTCGGCGCGAAGGGGGAGATGTGGCGTCCGAAATCCTCGGCGCAGCGTCGTCGCCTCTCGACCCTGATGAGTCGAAGGCGACCGCCTCGGCACGCCCGGTGGCGGATCGGAGCACTCCCGACTGGCGGAGGCGCTACGCCCGGATGCTGTGGACCAGCGACGCCCTGGTGCTGCTCATCGTCGTGTTCGGCACGCAGATCGCCTGGTTCGGCCTCGGCAACGCCGACGTCTCGATCCGCGAGGACTCGCGACTGAGCACGATCTCGTACTGGGGGTTCTCGACTGCGCTCGTCGTCGTGTGGATGTGGTCTCTCAGCCTGATCGACTCGCGCAGCGACCGGATCGTCGGCGCGGGCTCGGCGGAGTACATCCGCATCGTCTCGGTCAGCACGCGGGTCTTCGGCATCATCGCGATCCTCGCGTTCCTGCTACGCGTCGACGTCGCGCGCGGCTACCTGCTCATCTCGTTCCCGCTCGGCGTCGCCGCGCTGCTGCTCGAACGGTGGCTGTGGCGCCGCTGGCTCATCGCCAAGCGGGCGGCCGGCGAGTTCACGGCGCGCGTGGTGCTCGTCGGGTCGGCGGCCTCGGTCGCGCAGATCGCGGCATCGTTGCGCCGCAGCACGAGCGCCGGCTACCGCGTGGTCGGTGCGTGCGTTCCCGGCGGTCGACCCGGGACGACGGTCGAGTCGACCGACATCCCGATCTTCGGCGACGTCACGGACGTGGCGTCCGCTCTGACCGTCGCCGACGCCGATACGGTCGCCATCACCAGCACCGACGAGCTGCCGCCCTCGGGGGTCAAGCGCATCTCGTGGGGGCTCGAGGCCGGCCGCCAGCATCTCGTCCTCGCACCGGGGATCATCGACGTCGCGGGGCCGCGCATCCAGACGCGACCCGTCGCCGGTCTCCCCCTCATCCACGTCGAGACTCCGCGCTACAGCCTGGGTCAGCGCATCGTCAAGCGGACGATGGACATCGTCCTGAGCCTCATCGGCATCGTCGTGCTCGGCCCGCTCATGGTCGCCGTCGCGATCGCGATCCGATCGACCTCCGGCGGGCCCGCGATCTTCGGGCAGGTGCGGATCGGCTACGACGGGCGCGCGTTCCGCATGCTCAAGTTCCGCACGATGGTCGAAGACGCCGAGGACCGCCTCGCCGCGCTCGTCCCCGAGCGGGATGCCGGCAACGAGGTGCTCTTCAAGATGTCGCGCGACCCGCGGGTCACGCCGATCGGCCGCTTCCTGCGCCGGTTCAGCCTCGACGAGCTGCCCCAGCTGTTCAACGTGCTCGGCGGGTCGATGTCGCTGGTCGGCCCGCGCCCGCCGCTGCCCCGCGAAGTCGCCCGCTACGACGATCACGTGCACCGGCGCTTCCTCGTCAAGCCCGGGATCACCGGCATGTGGCAGATCAGCGGACGCTCGTCGCTGTCGTGGGACGAGTCGGTGCGGCTCGACCTCTCCTACGTCGAGAACTGGACGCTCATCGGCGACGCCGTGATCCTGTTCAAGACGCTGCGCGCCGCGCTCGCGCCCGGCGACACCGCGTACTGAGCACGGCCGGCGGGGGTCAGTTGCGCACAGTCACCAGGATCGCCGCGCTCGACCCGATGTTGCCGGCCGCGTCCGCGGCACGCGCGACCACGGGGTAGGTGCCATTGGGGTACGCGCGCGTGTTGAAGCTGCCGCTCCATGACCCGTCGGTCTGCCGCGTCGTCGTGCCCAGCCGCGTCGCGCCCGAGTAGAGCGTGACGGAGGTCACACCGACGTCGTCGGTCGCCGACACGCGCACCGTGGCCGTTCCGCTCACGGCGGACCCGGAGGCCGGCGACAGGATCGTCGCCGTGGGCGCCGTCGTGTCGGGTGTCGGCGTCGGCGTCGGGGTCGGCGTCGGCGTCGGGGTCGGGGTCGGCGTCGGGGTCGGCGTCGGAGTCGGAGTCGGGGTCGGCGTCGGGGTCGGGGTCGGCGTCGGCGTCGGCGTCGGGGTGGGCACCGGGCCGACGGGCACGGTCGACGCCAGGTAGCCGAAGTGGCGTCCGGCGGTCGGCTGCGTGGTCGGGTCGCCGAAGAACGAGTGACCGCGCGCGTCGGCCGCCTGCGCCTGGGCGATCACCTGCGCGCGCACCTGAGCGGGCGCCCCCGAGCACGACCCTGAAGCCAGGCAGTTCAACACGACCCCCGACAGGGCCGCGGCCGACATGCTCGTGCCCGACTGGATGTAGCCGTAGCGGTCGCCCTTGAGCGTCGTGTACGGGCACATCCCGGGTGCGGCGAGCGTATGAGCGGCATCCGCAGGCGAAACGGCGAAGTTCGAGTTCAGGGCAGGGCGGTCGTCGGGCGTGGACACGCCGCAGGGCGCCGACCCGAGCCCCCCGGGCCGCCCGTCGTAGTCGGCGACATTGGTCGCGGTGAGCACCTCGTCGTAGGCACCGGGGACCCACCCCGCCACATCCGCCGTGCTGTTGCCGGCCGACGCGACCACCGTCAGCCCGCGAGCGGTCAGGTCGCAGATCCCCTGGTGGAGCGGATCGTTGTTGGAGTATCCGCAGTCGCCGTCGTCCGAACCCTGCGTCGCCAGGCTCATGTTGACGACGCCGATGCCGTAGGTCGCCGCGTTCCGCGCGATCCACTCCATCCCGCACAGGATCGACGACAGCGTCCCCCGGTTGCGCGAGTCCATCACGCGCACGGAGTAGATCGGCGCGCCGGGGGCGACGCCGACCGTGCCGACGTCGTTGTCGTAGGCGGCCATGTAGCCGGCCACCCCGGTGCCGTGCCCGTTGCCGTCGCCGGCATCCGCACCCGGGACGCACGAGACAGCGCCGGCGAGATCGTAGTCGGGGTGGGGGTTGACGCCCGAGTCGACGATCGCGACCGCCGGACCGGACCATGCCGCCTGCACGCCGTCGCCGGCGAACACGGGCGCTTGGTCGGCTTCGACCGTCTTGACGCTGGTCGGGGACGCCTGGGCGGCGCCCTCGAAGACGGTGTCGGGAACCATCGCGGCGACTCGGGGATCGCTCGCCAGCGCCGTCGCCTGCCGGGACGTCAACTGCGCAGACATGCCGGACACGACCGCGGAGAACGTCCGGTCGGGTGTGAATCCCCAGGCAGCGGCGAGTGCGGTCACGTCGGCACCGGCCGTCACGGACACGACATACCGCCCTGCCGGGAGCGCCGCGGCGCCCGCGGGGGCGCTTCCGCCGATGAGGCAGGCCCCGATCAGCGCGCACGCGGCGAGTGCACCGAGAACCCCGCCGAGGCGCTGCGACATCGCTCTGGCCATCTCGAATCCCCCATCCGAGCGCCGTATCCCCCCGGCGTTGGCCTCACCTTATCCGCGCTGTGTTACGACGGCGTGACCGCTCATGAAAATCCCGGTACGCGCGCACGGTCGACTCGGCGATCACGTCCCAGTCGAGCGCATGCAGATCGGCCCGCTCGGGGCGGTCGGGAGCCGTCGCCCACGCCAGGGCGTCCGCGAGCCCATCCGGGTCGAGACTTCCCGCGTACAGGCGCACCCATGCATCGCCGACGGTCGTCTGCAGCTCGGCGAGGGCGCCCATGTCGGGCACGAGCACGGGCCGGTCCGCCGACAATGCGAGCACAGCGGACCCGGAGTTCTGGATGCGCGCGTACGGGATCACGACGAGGTCGGCCGCGGCGAACAGAACGGGCAGCTCGTCGTCGGGGATGAACCGCAGATCCAGCCTCAGCCGCGCATCCGCCGCGGCCCGCTCCTCGATCTCGGCGCGCAGCGCAGGCGGCGACACCTGTCCGGCGATCAGCAGGGTCGCGTCGACCGCCGTCTGCGCGAAGACGTCTATCAGTCGGGGGATGTCCTTGTACGGACGTATCTGACCGATCGAGGCGATCACGGGGCGTCCGGGTGGGATGTCCAGCCGTCGGCGAGCCTCGTCGCGACCGACACCGAAGCGATACACGTCGCGGTAGTGACCGTGCGGGGTCACCGCGGCGGGCACGGCCGCCAACGCCGGGTACGCGCTGCGCGCGTCTTCGAGACCGCGCCGGCTCAGCGCGATGATGCCGTCGACGTTGGAGAGCAGCAGGCGTTCGGCGATCCCTCGCAGCAGCGGCGAGGATCGAGCCTCGTGCGCGCTGACGTTGTGCACCGTCCACACCAGCACCGTGCCGCGCGCTCGCGCGAGGGCGAGCGTCCCGTAGAACAGCGACAGGCGGAGAATGTGACGGTACCGACGCGGTCCCGCGAGGAACGACAGATCGGGCCAGTGCAGGTGGACGACGTGCGTGCGCTCGAGCAGCAGCCGAGGATGATCCAGATCCCGCACTCTGACGCCGCGCCGCTGCAGGGCGCGCGAGAGTTCGGCGTTGTAGGGATTGGCCGCCTCGGTCCGGAAGGCGGGCTCGGCTTGCACGGCGAGGTCCTCGCGCGCGGGCGGCGTCCGCCCGAACAGGGTGCGTTCGGCGCTCGGATACCCGCGACGCCACGCGCGGCGATGCGCCCACACCTGGCGCCACGTCGCCCGTTCGGTGCGCGTGAGGACCTCGAGCGCGGCGCGCGTGGCGGCACCCGCCTGCAGCAGCAGCACCCCGACGAGCGCGAGCGGGGGCCACCACAGGCTCCACAGGTAGGTCACCTTGCCCGCGAGCACCATCGCCATCTTGCGCCCCGTCGAACTCGTCGATCCGCCGACGTCGTGCTGGATGACCGCCTCCGGCACGATGACCGGTCGCAGACCCCGCCGCCGTGCGCGCATCGAGAACTCGGCGTCCTCGCCGTAGAGGAAGAAGCGTTCGTCCATGCCGCCCAGTCGCACCCAGTCCGCACGACGGATCAGCAGCAGGCATCCGGTCACGATGTCGACCTCGCGCACACTGTCGCGCTGCCAGCGACCGAGAGACTCCGGATCGAACAGCCGCGATCGGCGGAAGGCGGTCGACAGACCCGCCGCGAAGCTCAGCAGCGACCACAGCGTCGGCGCACCCCAGCACGACGAGGGGTCGAGCGCGCCGTCGGGGCGGACGGTGCGGCCTCCGTAGACGCCATGCTCGGGGTGGCGCTGCGCGAACCCCACGAGCGCTTCGATCGAGCCGGGGAAGACGGTGGCGTCGGGATTGAGCAGGAGGATGAACTCGGCGTCGGACTCGGCCACGCCCCGGTTGACCCCGCGGGCGAAGCCCAGATTCTCGCCGGCCGCGATGACCATGGCATCCGGATGAGCGGCACGGATCGCAGCGGGGGATCCGTCGCGCGACCCGTTGTCGACCACGATCACGCGCAGTCCCTCGATGCGCTGCCGCGCGACCGAGTCGAGGCACTCGATCGTACGATCGCGCGTGTTGTAGTTCACAACGACGATGTCGATGCGCGCGGGGCTCATCCGTGCGACTCCGCATCGGCAACCGGTGCGCCCGGCCGCGATCCGATGACACGCGCGGGCACACCCCCGACGATCGCGTTCTCGGGGACGTCTCGCGTGACGACGGCGCCCGCGGCGACGATCGCACCGTCGCCGATGGTCACGCCCGCCACCACCACGACACCTGCGCCGAGCCACGTGCCCGCGCCGATGTGCACATCGCGTTCGACCTTGGGCTGGTCCATCGGCGGTGTCCCCGCCGCCATGCCGTAATCCGAGGCGGTGATCGTCACGCGCGGGGCGAGGAGGGCCTTCTCGCCGAGCACGATCCGGCCGGTGGAGTTGCCCGCCCAGATCATCGAGTACTCGCCGATGTGGCTTCCGGCGCCGATGACGATCCGCTCCGCGTTGCGGAACGACACGTTCGGGGCGAAGCTCACGTCGGCGCCGCGGGTGAGCAGGCCGACCTGGCGCACGTGCGCGTATCCGTAGAAGTGCAGCAGCCTCAGCGCATGCAGGTACACACGCGGGTCGAGGACGGACGCGAGGGCGCCGAGGGCGCGGCGACGGGTCATGGCAGCTCCTGTGCTCCGGCGAGGATCGCGCGCATGCGCTCGGTCCTGCGCTGCGTGTCCAGCTCGGCGCGTGTGGTCACCGTGACGGCGAGACTGCCGTCGTAGATCGTGCCGAACACCGAGAACTCGTCCGTCGGATCGCCGCCGGGCAGCACGGCGATCGCACGGATGCGCGCACCGGCGAACCACCGCGGATGATCCGCCCACGGCAGCGACGTGGCGTAGCCGATCAGGCGTCCTCGCGGCGTCGGCGCAACGTGCTCATCCCGTGCGAATGCGCGCACCTGGGCCCGCACCTCGGCGACGAGCTCGGCGAGGCCGATGTCCGGCGGCGCGTGCACCCGCACGATCGCGATGTGATTGCGCACCGCGCTGTCGGCACGGGACCGTCGCGACACGGGGACCAGCACGTCGACGCCGAGATCGTCGTCGGCGACCGAACGCATCGCCGCCGCCACGAGCAGGTCGTTGAGCGACCCGCGCAGGCCCGCGGCGCGCCGCACGGACTCTGCGGCGTCCAGCTCGAAGGTCGCACTCGCCGTCGGAGGCAGGTGCACGTCCCTCAGCCCCCGCCGACGGATCTCGAACTCGCGGATCGGAGCGAGGTTGCGCCCGACGAGCCTCTTCGCACGCTTGACGACGGGCTTGCGCCAGTACTCATGCCACGCCGCCGACGCCGAGGGCTGCGCACGCGCCCACGAACGAGCAGCCAGGACCGGGATGAGCAGACGCGACCGGGGCGGACGGGCCGCACGGACGGGCGTCTCGGGCGGGGGCGGCTCGGCCGTGGCGTCCGTGATCGCCGTCAGCGTCGCGAACGCCCACATCGCATCGCCGTTGGCGTGATGCAGGCGCGCGCCCATCGCGACGTCGCCGTCGCTGAGCCGGGTGAACGTCACGTCCCACAGCGGCCGGTCCATCGGCAGCGGTCCGCGGCCGCCGTCCATCAGCCGGCGCAGCGGAACGTCGTCGAACGCGACGGGGCGGTCGTCGAAGAACACGTGCTCGCGGGGATCGAACCCGATCGCCGGCACCCACGCCGGGGCGCTGAGCCCGGCGGGGCTGCGCTCGATCCGCAGCGCGAGCTCGGGCACGCGCGCCACCGCGCGCGTGATCGCAGCGTGCAGCGCGTCGCGATCGAGTGCGCCGTCTGCGCCGGTGAGCCGCTCGCCGTCCAGCCGGATGACGGCGCCGACGTGCATGGCCTCGAACTGCAGACTGTTGGCCACGTGCGTCTCATCGAGGATGCGCAGCAGCTCGACGGACACGGGTTCACGCGGCCGGGCGGCCGACGCCGCCGGTGAGGGCGGTGCGAAGCGCTCCCCCACGATGGGCACCCGCCACGTGCGGCGCACCCCCTCCAGAGCGCCGGCCAGCAGCGCCTCATCGTGCGCGCTGTCCCCCCCTCGCGCACGTGCGCGCACGATGCGTGCGGCGGAGCGGCCGTAGATGCGCCACGCGACGCGCGCTCCGAACCACGGATCGATGCGCAGCCACTTGCCGATGAGCGCGCCCAGACCCAGCCCGTACCCCCGGTGCAGGCGAACGTACTCGTCGCCGACACGAGTGTTGGCATGTCGGACGATGCATCGCTGATCGTGGACGACGCGTGAGCCCGCGCGGATGATCCGCACGAAGATGTCGAGGTCCTCCGCGCCGGCCAGCGGCTGCCCGGCGCCCATCGTCTCGTCGAAGCCGCCCAGGCGCAGCACCAGTTCACGGCGGAAGGCCATGACCGCCCCGTGTCCGGCGTCCAGGCCCGACAGCGGCCGCGCGTACCGGGCGCGGCGTTCGTAGGGCTCATCCTCGTCGGAGGTGTGGTCGAGCATCCGCCCCGTCACCGCTCCGGTACGCAGGTCGCCGAAGCCCGACACCGCGCGCTCGATCCATCCGGACGTCGGGAGGCAGTCGTCGTCGGTGAACATCACGAGCGGTCGCGCGCTCGCGGCGAGCCCGGCGTTGCGCGCGATCGACAGGCCCCGTTCGGAGCGCACATACGTCGCTCCCCCGCGCTGCGCGATGACGCGGGTCCGGTCATCGTCGGAGCCGCTGTCGACGACGATGACCTCGGTCTCCGACGGAGTGGCCGCCGAGATCGCCCGCAGTGCGTTGTCGAGGTACTCGGGCCGGTTCCGAGTGCAGACGATGACCGACACGTCAGACGGCGACGGCACGATCGGTCTCCTCCGGGTCGAACACGTCGTGCGGGGCGGACCCGCCCGCGGCGAGCACGACGGCCCGCTCGTAGCAGTCCTCGAGTGCGGCCGCCGCGGCGTCCCACGTCAGCGACGGAGCATGGCGCAGACAGGCCTCGCTCATGCGCGCGAGCTGACCGCGATCCCCTGCGAGCAGGTCCAACTGGTCCCGGAGCACGGCGACGTCTCCGGGATCGTGGACGTATCCCTCGACCCCGTGGTCGAGGACGGCCCCGGCGGCCGCGGACACGAGCGGAACACAGCCCGCACCCTGCGCTTCGTACGTCACCAACGCGCTTCCCTCCTCGATGGTGGGCAGCACCAGCACGTCCGCCGCGGCGAGCACGGCGTCGACCGCGCTGCTGAAGCCGACGACGCGCACGCTGGGGTGGTCGAGCCGATCCGCGAGATGGGCCCGGTACGGCTCGAGCAGGCGACCGACCACCGTGAACGTTCCGGTGAGCGACGCCTCGGACCCGAGCCAGGCGTCGAGCGCGTGGTGCAGGCCCTTGCGCGGCTCTCCCAGGCCGACGTACACGGCGCGCAGCCCGCCGGGGTCCGCGACCGCGCGAGGGTGCATCCGGCGCGTGCCGGGCCGATAGCCGTATCGGTGCCGCAGCAGCCGCCGACGGTCGAACCCCGCCGCGGCGAAGCTCTCCGCGACAGCGTCGGAGGGCACCAGGATCCCGGTCGCGGCCTCCCACTCGGCCTCCTCCATCGCCAGATGCACCGGATCCGCCGTGTGCGCCGTCGTGATCTCACCGAGCCCGAGGCGATCCACCTCGGCGCCCACCACCCGCCACGCATGAGCGGTATGCGTGTTGGGCGCCTCCCGCAGGGCGGGGATGCCACGGGTCGACGCCTCGCGGGCCGTCGCGCCGGTTCCGAGTGGCCAGAGGTGGACGAGGTCGTAGTCGCCCCGCCGCAGGAGGGCCCGCGCGGCGAGGTCGTGTACGCGGAAGGCGCGATCCCGGCCGATCGCCCGATGCGGGATCCGGACGCGACCGGCGGCCAGCGTGGTGGTCACCCGAGCGCCGGGCACGGGGCGGGCGAGGCTCGCTGCGACGACGTGCACCTCGTGACCGCGCCGGACCAGCCCGTCCACCTGATTCCACGCGGACCATCCGATCCCCGACGCGCCGATGGCGTGCGGAAACGAGAACAGCACCCGCATGCGGCCCCCCATCGCTCGCGATCCGGTCGCTGCGGCGATCCGGATGGTCCCACTGTGGAGTTGTCGGCGGCGACGGTGCAAGCCGCGCGAAGGCAGGCCACGCAATCTTCGACGAGACGTAACATCCCGGCAACACGTCCGGGCGCGATCGGCCCCACGATGGATGTGGGGGCCGGTCCACGTCATGGGATCGACAGCATGATCCTGGGGACCACTTCCTCCGCGCCACCGGCGGCACGCGAATCGACGACGCCCGGATCGGGCGGCTGGAGGGTCAACACATGGAAGTACCCAGGTATCTGCAGGTCCTGTGGGCCAGCAAATGGCTGCTGCTGGTCGGCGTCGTGGTCGCCGCAGCGGCCGCGTTCCTCGCAGGCTTCAAGTTCGTGGACGGAGAGGTCGTGCCGCGGGCGGACCAGCAGTACACCGCGAGCACGACGATCCTCGTGAGCAGCCAGACCCAGCCGCTGTACCAGGCGGTCCTGCCGGGTCAGGAACTCGTCGAGGGCGAGACCCCTCCCGAAGACGTCGACCTGACCAGCAAGGCCATCCTCTACGCGTACCTGATCAGCGGCACTGACATGCGCGACCAGGTCGAGGCGATCGTGGGCGAACTCGACGACACCGAGGGCCTCACCGCCCTCCGCCGCACCACACAGCCCGGCGGGGACGAGGCGTTCCCCGGGCGCTACGTGCTGCCCATCCTCGATGTGGTCGGCGGCTCCGACGACCCGGAGCGTGCCGAGGAGATCTCGCGCACCGCCGCGACGCTGTTCCAGGAGCAGGCGCTCGCCGATCAGGAGGCGGTCGAGATGCCGGAGTCCGAGAGGGTGACCTTCGAGATGCTCGATCAGTCGGACGCCGTCGCCGATGAGGGCTCGAATCCCGCGATCCCGATCGTGGTGGCCTTCCTCGGCGTCTTCCTGCTGTTCGTCGCGGCCGCGTTCATCGTCGCCGGGGCCAAGAGCAGTCGCGCCCGCAAGCGCGCCGCGCGCGAGGCGGCCGCCGCAGCGGGCGCCGCGGGCGAACCGGGTGACGGACCCGCCGCAGCCGACGTGGACCGCCGCAGCCGGCGCCGACGTGAGGACACGGCGGCGCCCACCGATCCGGCAGACCACGAGTTCGAGCCCGCGCCGGAGTCCGCCGACGAGTCCGAGCGCGTGCCCACCCCGTAGTGGACACGGGAACCACCCGAGACGCGACGACCATGCAGCAGGTCACGACGCCGCGGCACGATGCGGCCGCCGAGGCGGAGCCCGCGGCGCCGCCCGTCGCCGACGGCTCCACCGTCGGAGCGGCCCGGATGGCGATCGCGAGCGTGATCCTGGCGTTCGTCTCGATCACCGCGATCCTCTTTCTGCCGCCGCTCGCCGCCGGCGGCGTGCTGCTGTTCGTCGCGGTGCTCTACCTCGCCCGGCGTGCGGTGTTCTCATGGGTCGGGGCGCTGGGCATCCTCGTCGCCGTCGTGATGTTCATCCCGGTGCGTCGGTACGCGCTGCCGATCCCCCTGCCGTTCGAGCTGGAGCCGTACCGGGTGGTGCTGGTCCTGCTCCTTGGCGCGACGGCGGCGGCTCTGCTGCTGGACCGCTCCCGCCCGTGGCGGCCCGTGGCGTTCGGATGGCCGATCGGCATCTTCGCGGCCGCGATGCTGGTGTCGATTCCGATCAACGGCACGGCGCTCGTCGAGCAGAGCCTGGGGGGCACGGCCGTCGGAGCGGTCGTGAACTGGGTGCTGGTGCTCTCGGTGTTCTACATCACCCGGCAGATCCTGAGCACCGAGCGGATCGTGATGGGCCTGTTGGCGGGTCTGGTGTGGTGCGGCACCATCGTCGCGCTGCTGGCGATCGCCGAGCGCGTCACGCGCGTCAACATCTTCTGGCGGCTCAACTCCTTCCTGCCGCTGGAGGTCATCGCCGACGAGAGCGAGGCCTACCGGGCCGGCGGGTTCCGTTCGTTCGGTTCGTCGCAGCATCCGATCGCCCTGTCGGTCATGCTGTGCCTGCTGATCGCCGTCGCGATCTACCTCGCCGCATACGGCGGCCGCCCGCACAACCCGATCAACAGGCGCATCGTGTACGGCATCGCCGTCGTCATCCTGATCGGCGGCGTCCTCTCAGCCGTCTCGCGCACCGCGATCGTCGTGCTCGCGATGATGTTCCTGCTCACCCTGCTGCTGCGCCCGTGGCTCGGCATCACGCTGTTCGCACTCGGGCTGCCGGCACTCGCGATCGGCACCGCCGTGCTCCCGAAGGTGTTCGACACGCTCATCGGCTCGTTCTTCGACTTCGACGCGCTGATCGCCTCGCAGTACACGTCTGCGGGCTTCCGCGGCGCCGGGCGCCTCGCCGATCTGGAGCCGGCGCTCGCCCAAGCCGCGGCGTATCCGTTCTTCGGCACCGGTCTGGGCAGCCGGATCGTGACCGGCGAGAGCCAGAACGCGTTCATCCTCGACAACCAGGTGCTGGGCACCCTGCTCGAGGCCGGCGCGGTCGGCGTCGTCGGGCTGGCCGCCTTCATCCTCGCCCCCGCGATCATGATGCTCGTCTGGGCGTACACCTCGGCCCGCTACCAGCCTCGCTACGCGCTGCTCGCACTGACACTGGTCATCGTGTCGGGCGGCTACGCGACGGCGCTGTTCTTCTTCGACGCCTTCGGGTTCTATCAGACGTTCTTCGTCTACCTCATGCTGCTCGCCGTCGGCGCGTGGCTGCTGACGGCCAGCCCACCCGCTCTCGCGGCGGAGGCGGCCGGTCGCGGGCGATACGAGATGGCGGAGCCCCCCGCCCAGGCCCCTGCGCTCCGGGAGTCCGCGTGAGCGCGCGGCTGAGCATCGTGGTGCCCGCGCACAACGAGGGTCCCCTCGTTCGCCGTTCCCTGACGGGCATGCTGCGCGACGCCGAACCCGGCGAGTTCGAGGTCATCGTGGTCGCCAACGGCTGCGACGACGACACCGCCGCACAGGCAGGCGGCGTCCCGGGGGTGATCGTCACCGAGATCGCCGAGGCCTCGAAGATCGCCGCCCTCAACCGCGGTGACGAGCTGGCCACCGTCTACCCTCGCGCCTACGTGGACGCCGACGTCGACATCGACACGGCCGCGCTGCGCCGACTCGCCGCCCTGCTCATGCGCGCGGAGCACCCCGTCGTCGCGGCACCGACCCTGCGCGTCGACGCGGCCGCCAGCACGCCCGCCGTGCGTGCGCACACCCGGGTCTGGGAGCTGTCGGAGTACCGCCAGGCGGGCCACGTCGGCTCGGGTGTGTACGCCGTCAACGAGCTCGGCCGCATGCGATGGGGGCGATTCCCCCCGGTGATCGCCGACGACCGTTTCGTGCAGCTCCGCTTCGCCGCCGAGGAACGGGTGACCGACCCCGACGCGACCTTCACCGTGCGCGCGCCGCGCGACATGACCGCCCTGGTGCGCCGCGGCATCCGCATCGAGCGCGGAAACCGCGAACTCGATGCCGAGGCCGGCCCCGGCGGCGGCGGGTCGCGACGCGCCCTCGTCGCGCGGGTCGCACGGTCGCCGCGCCTGTGGGCGTCATTCCCGTTCTACGTGTACGGCTACGCGGCCCCCAAGATCCGCGTGCGCATGGGGTCGCCGCGCGGGCCCGTGAGCTGGGGCCGCGACGAATCGGCACGAGAGGCGGCCCGCGTATGAGCGCGCCCGGCGACCTCAAGCACCGCGCATCGCGCGGTGCCGCGGTGACCGCGGGAGGGCTGTGGACGAAGACGCTGATCCAGCTGCTGTCGACGATGGTGCTGGCACGGATGCTGGAGCCCGCCGACTTCGGTCTGGTCGCGATGGTCATGGCGATCGTGGGCGTGGCCGACCTGGTGCGCGACTTCGGCCTCACCGGCGCGATCCTGCAGGCGAAGAAGCTCACCGCCGCTCAGTGGCAGTCGCTGCTGTGGTTCTCGGCAGGGCTCGGCACCGTGCTGATGGTGCTCGTGGCCGCGTCGGCGCCGCTGATCGCGCTGCTCTACGGTGAACGGCAACTGGTGGTGCTGACCCTCGCGGTCGCTCCCACGCTCCTGCTGAACGGCCTCGCGATGCCGCTGCAAGCCGCGGTCCAGCGTGATCTGAGGTTCGGCACGCTCGCCATGATCGACATCGTGGCGATGGCGGTCGGGGTCGTGCTGTCGGTCGCAGCCGCTTGGATGGGCTGGGGCGTGTGGTCGTTGGTCGTGCTCGCCGGCGCCGGTCAGGTCTACCGCCTGATCGCCTTGTGGGTGGCGGCCAAGCCCCGGTGGGGGCGGCCTCGCCTCGGGCGCGACATCCGCCCGTTCGTGGCCACCGGCGGCAGCATCTTCGGGGTGCAGCTGCTGAACTACGTCTCACGCAACATCGACAACGTGATCATCGGCCAGCAGCTCGGATCGGCGGCGCTCGGACAGTACTCGCGGGCGTACGCGCTGTTCCTGCTTCCGCAGCAGCAGCTGACGGCACCGCTCGGCCGCGTCGCGTTGCCCGTGCTCAGCCGCCTGCAGGACGACGGCGAGCGCTACCGCCGCTATGTGCGCGGCGCACTCGTCGTGATCGGCTATCTGTCGCTGCCCACCTATGCGATCGCCGCGGCTGTCGCGCAGCCCCTGCTGCTGATCCTGCTCGGACCCGGCTGGGATGCCGCGGCACAGGTCTTCGCGATCCTCGCGATCGCCGGGGTCGCGCAGGCTGTCGGGAACGTGCAGGGCTGGATCTACATCAGTCTCGGCCGCGCGCACCGGCAGCTCGTCTACTACCTGATCACGCGTCCCATCGTGATCGCCGCGTTCTTCGTCGGCATCTGGTGGGCCGGGATGAACGGCCTCGCCCTGCTGTACGGCGTCGTCACCCTCGCGCTGCTCGTGCCCGGCTTCGCGGTCGCGATCCACGGCACCTTCCTGCGGGGATGGAGCGACATCGCCGCACCGCTGGTGCGACCGGCCATCGTCGCCGCGCTGGCTTTCGGGGCGTCGTGGGCCGCCGGCCTCGGCGTCGCGACGCTGCCGGCGTGGCTGGGCCTGCTGGTGGGCGGCTTCGCCGGCGTCGCCGTGCTCGCCGCCGCATGGCTGGTGCCCGCCTACCGCCGCGACTACCGGATGCTGCTCGACTTCGTCCGGAACGCACGACGGCCGACGGCCACGCAGGCGCCGCCGGAGGACCCCGCCGAGCGCACCGCCGAGATCATCGGCACGGATGCGACCGCCGCGGACGCCCTCGAGGTGGAGCTGGCCGTCACCGACACGCGGCGCGAGAGCGGACAGGGCGGGCGCGCGTGAAGCGGGGCATGCGGAAACGTGCGTGGGCGGCCGCCGCCCTCGGCTCGGCGGTTGCGGTGCTGACGGCCTGCGGCGCACCCTCCGCCACGACGACGTCGGCACAGCCGCCGCAGGCGGTGCCGGGCGCGGTCGTCGAGACCCTCGCCGTGGTCGGCGACTCGATCTCTCTCGGCGTGAACGCGTGCGGCAGCGTCTCGGCGTGCCCGGAGGTGTCGTGGGCGACCGGGTCCTCGCCCGGCGTCTCCTCGATCGCACAGCGACTGGAATCCGCCACCGGAACCCGGCCGGAGACGGTGGTCGCCGCGCAGCCGGGCGCCGACGTCGGCGACGTCGCCGCCGCCGCCGCGACGGTCGCAGCGGCAGCGCCCGATCTCGTGCTCGTGCTGATCGGAGCCAACGACGCCTGCCGGCCCTCCGCCGATCGGGTGACGCCCGCCGCCGAGTTCGAAGACGCATACGCGCGAATGCTCGACGGGATCCATGCCGCCGCACCCGACGTCCGTGTCGTCGCCTACTCGGTGCCGGACCTCGAACAGCTCTGGCAGCTCGGCCGTGACGATCCGCGTGCGGTCGCACTGTGGAACTCGAGCCCGTCCTGCGGCTCACTCCTCGGCGACGCCGACTCGACCGATGCCGCCGACGTGGCCCGCCGCGCCCGCGTGGTCGAGTCGGTCGATGCCTACAACGTCGCCATCCGCCTCGCGTGCGACGCCCGTCCGTGGTGCACCTCCGATGACGGAGCCGTGCACGCCACGTCGTTCGCCCGGGCGGACGTGTCGGAGGTCGACTTCTTCCACCCCTCGACGCAGGGACAGGCGACCCTCGCGGCGCGCGCGTGGCCCGCCGTCGAGCGGGCACTCCCGTCCGCCACAGGGTGAGTCGCCCGGACCCGTCCGCTCGAGGCGGACGGGCGGTCGTCAGGCGGCGAGCTGCATCGGCGGTGCATCCACCGTCCGCACGGACCGCTGCGCGGCCTTCAGCAGCGTGGCGTGGTCCAACTCGCCGGGGGTGCGCAGGAAGGCGAGCCGACGGCGCTGCATCTCCTTGGCGATCTGCACCTGATGGTCGTCGACGTGCTCACCGTGCCGCGCGCTGCGGGGGGCGAGCACGGGGAACTTGCCCTGCTGGAACGCCGTGATGGCCGACCCGGTGCCGGAGTGCGCGATCACGACATCGGCCTCGGCCACCGCCTGGTTGAGTTCGTCGTGCGGCACACGATCTCGGCCTTCGATCCCCCAGCGACTGACGTCCTGCCCGCCGGTCTGCCACAGCACGTCGTCACAGTCCTCGAGCAGCGGCACGAGCGCGTCGATGAGTCGCTCGAACGGATAGCCCTCCTGCGTGCCCAGGGTGACGACCGCCTTGCGCAGACGGCGCGGGGCGGGCGCCTCCTCCCCCGGAGCGAAGCCGTCGTAGATCGACCCCGCGTAGCCCCACCGACTCGTCTGCCAGGACGGGTACTGCGTGTACGTGAAGACACGGCGACGCTTCTCGAGCAGGCGGCCCGACATGCTCGGCCCGTCGGCGCGTGCCGCGCTCTCGATGTAGTGGGCCGTCGCGCCATGCGCCGCCGCGAGCGGGAGCACGGCGACGGCGGGGCTCGACCCGGTGCTGAACGCCCGGTCGTAGGTGTGCTGGCCCAGCACCTTCTCGGCGATGCGCCGCAGCGTCCACAGATTCCGCAGGTCGCGGGGGGCGACGAACGGCGCGAAGTGCACCTCCCGCTCGGCCAGCAGACTCGTCGACAGACCGTTCTCGAACGTGATCCAGACCTGATCCTCCGGGTCGACGCCGAGCCGCTCGGCGAGGGTGAACAACTGCTTGAGGTGCCCTCCCCCTGAGCACACCATCATCGTCTTGGCCATCGTCGGTCTCCTCTCAGTAGGCGCCGTCGCGCTTGAAGATCTGGGTCAGCGTGCGCAGGATCAGCAGCAGGTCTCCGGTGAACGACCAGTTCTCGACGTAGTAGAGGTCCAGACGCACGCTCTCCTGCCACGTGAGGTCGCTGCGCCCGCTCACCTGCCACAGACCCGTGATCCCCGGCTTCGACAGCAGCCGCCGGGTCTCCGCCCCCTCGTAGCGGTCGACCTCCGCCGGAAGCGGCGGACGCGGGCCGACCAGGCTCATGTCGCCCCGCAGCACGTTCCACAGTTGCGGAAGCTCGTCCAGCGACGAGCGCCGCAGCACCCGTCCGATCCGGGTCACCCGGGGGTCGTCGCGCATCTTGAACATGACGCCGTTGCCCTCGTCCTGCGTCACCAGAGCGGCCAGGCGCTGCTCGGCATCCACGCTCATGGACCGGAATTTGAGCATCGTGAACGGAACGCCGCCGCGTCCGATGCGCTCCTGACGGAAGATCGCGGGGCCCCCGTCGGTGCGGACCAGCACCGCGATCACGGCCAGCAGCGGCGCGAGGACGAGAAGGCCCAGCAGGGTCGCGGTGACGTCGAAGACACGCTTGACCGAGTGCGTGAAGCCCGAGTACTGCGGCAGCTGGACGTGCACCATCGGCAGACCCGCGACCGGACGCAGGTGAATGCGGGGACCTGCGACATCGGTGAGGCGTGAGACCAGGATCAACTCGACGCGGCTGTTCTCGAGCTGCCAGCCCAGTGCGCGGATCTGGTCGCGTCCCCCGGGCAGGTCGCCCGCGACCATGAGCGCGCGGATGCGAGCGGTCTTCGTGGACGCCACGACGTCGTCGTAGTCCACGACGGGCAGACCCGCCACCGCGAGCCGGGCGGACGCCGACATTCCGGCCGGATCATCGGTGATGCAGATCGCGACCGGCCGGTACCCGGCCTTCACGTTGCCGCGGAGCTCGGTCACCGCGCGCGCCACATCGGCTGCCGGGCCCACCAGCATCGCCCCGTTGAGACATCGCCCGTCACGCCGCAGCCGGAGCAGCGTGCGACGCCAGAAGAGCCGGTTCGCCAGCAGCAGCAGCCAGCCGAGGGGCATCGCCAGGGCGACGTACCCGCGGGCGAAGTCGATCTGACCGACGTAGAACACGATGGCCACGAGTCCGAACGCGATGAGCGTCGCGTTCGTGACGCGCTGGTACTCGGCCATGCCCTGGCCGATGATCCGGCGCGCGCGCGACTTCGACGCCCACAGCGTGAGCAGCCAGGTCAGCGCGATCAGCACTCCCGCCGCCGCGGATGCCGCGCTCACGTCGAGGAGCCGCCCGTTTCCCACCCCGAAACGGACGAAGCTCGCGATCACGAGCGACACCGACACCGCGAGCACGTCTCCGACGACGATGCCGCGCACCAGGCGCTGGAACCAGACCAGCGCCAATGGCTGCCGCGGTACGCGTCGAGAGCCGGGCTGCTCGCTCGCCGGCTGCAGGTGCGTCGATAGTGAACCACTCACTGCGACCCCCCAAGGTCATGAGTGTGGATGGGATGGGACTACGTCGTCCAAGGAGTGGGCCCGACGGGCGCACGATGTTCCGATGTTGCGTAGTCGTCGACGTCGCCCACGGGCTCCCGTCGTCGTCCACTGTCAGGCTAGAGCTGTCTCACCGTCGTGACGGACACGTTTCACACGACGTGAGCGAACTCTTCACTTCGATGTAACACAGGCGGGCGGAGCACCAGATCGACGACCGCGCGGTGGCGCGCCTCCCAGCTGTTCTCGGCGAGGAAGGCCGTCCGCTCCGACTCGCTCGCGCTGCCGAGCGCCAGCGCCTCATCCACGCGGCGCGCCGTGTCGGCGGTCGATTCGACGAACAGCACGCGCTCGGAGATGCCGTGCACGGGCGGCAGATCGACCGAGACGACAGGTAGCCCGGCGGCGAGGTACTCGTACACCTTGAGCGGGCTCATCGCCTCGGTCAGGTCGGTACGGCGGTGCGCGAGCAGCGAGAGCTGGCAGTTGCGCAACGCTGCGACGACCTCGGCGCGTCCGACGCCCGGGTGCACGTGGACGTTCGGATGCGCGCCGAGCGCGGCCACGTATCCGATCTCGGGAGCAGGACCCAGCAGCACGATGTGCAGGTCGGGACGAGCGGACGCGAGCACGGCCAGGCCCTCGACGTCGACCCGGTCGTCGATCGTTCCGACATAGATCGCCCGTGGCTGGGGAATGCGCTCGAGCCACGTCGGAGCGGGGGGCGTCGGACCGGCCCACTCGGCCGGGTCGATCGCGTTGGGCACCACGACGTGCGGGCCGCGCGGCCGGATCCGTTCGATGATCTGCGCCGAGACGGCGGCGACGCCGATCTCGGCCTCGCTGATCTGGTCGTAGGCGGCCGCGTAGGCGGGCCAGTACTCGCGTCGGCCGGCGTAGCTGAGCCAGTCGTCTCGCGCGAAGTACGTCACCGCGGACGCCCACGCGAACGGGCAGTAGGCCGCGACCAGCGGGTTGGCGGTCACCACGGCGGGCGAGACGAGCCCCAGCTCCGATGCCGACTCGCGCAGCCACCGGTCGTAGCGCCGATAGCTGCGCACGATCGCCGGGACTCCGACAGGGTCGGCCCGGCGCAACCGCACGGGCGTGACGAGGCGCTGCTGCGGCGTCGGCGGAAGAGCAGCGGCGCGCCGACCGCTCAGACGCCGTGCCGCGACGCCGGGGAGCGAGCGGAACGGGTTGGCGACCAGCAGCCCTCCGACCTCGTCGGACGACATGAGCGTCTGCAGGATGCGATCGGGCGGGCGCATCATGCCGCGCGCGACGGCATCGGCGTAGGTCTCGTACGAGAACGTGAAGACGACGTCCCGCGCGACGGTGGCGGCCGTCACGTCGCGAGCTCTCGGATGACGCGCGCGGGCGCCCCGACCGCCACCGTCCGCGGGGGCACATCCTTGGTGACGACGCTGTTGGCTCCGATCACGGCGCCCGCGCCGATCGTCACCCCCGGCATGACGACGACGTTCTGACCGAGCCATGCCCCTCTTCCGATCCGCACCGGGGCGACGCGGATGAGGGGTTGGTCGCGGATGGGCACGTCCGCGTCGTCGAACCCGTGCATGTGGTCGGAGATGTAGACGCCACGAGCCAGTTCCACCGCCTCCTCGATCACGACCTCGCGCACCGCGGTGATCGACGTCTGGTTCATCCGCACCCGGTCGTGGAGGAAGATCACCGGACCGGGCGTCTCGAGCCGGGGCACCATGAACCACGACGAGGGACCGATCAGCACGTCGCGACCCACGACGACCTTCTGCGGATTGCCGGACCGGAACGGCAGCATGATGCGCGACCCGCGACCGAACGACGCGAAGCCGGTGCCGGCGAGCGCGCTGTACACAGCGTCGCGCACACGCATCGCGCCCTGGATGACCGTCATGCCGTTCACGAGACCCGCTCCCGCGCCACGGCTGCGATGCCCTCGACGTTGGCGAGAGCGAGCTCCCGCACCCGGGGCAGCGCCTCGCGGATCGTGCTCGCGTACCGAGGCGCGCTCGCGAGCGTCGTCGCCACCACGTCCCCCATGCGCTGGGCGAACCCGTCCGATGGCGACACGCACAGCTCGGGAAGACCGAACAGGTCCATGAGGCCCTCGACCTTGCCCTGCGTGGCCACGGTGATCGCCGGGACGCCCGCCATGAGCGACATCACCGCGAGGTGCATGCGACCGGTCACGGTGACGACGGCCCGGGCGGCGAGGCCGCGGATCTCGCGCGGCGACAGCAGGCCCGTGACCATGCCCACGCCCGGATCCTCGGCGAAGCGCTCGGCGAGGGCGCGGCACGGCGGCAGATCGTCGGCACCGTGCCGTGACACGTGCGGGACGACCACGACCCCCAGGTCGGCATCACGCAGACGCCGGATCGTGCGGACGTAGGCCTCAGTCCGGTCCCCGACGAGTCCGGATGCGTTGACGATGGCGAACGGCCCCGACACCGCGTCGATGCCGAGGCGATCGACCGCGCCCGGGTCGGCGGTCTGGGATGCGAAGACGATGTCGGCGCTGTCGAGGGCGGTGAGCCCGTCGGCGCGGGCCCGGGCCGCAGAGCGCGGATCGCGCACGTAGAGCCGCACGCCGGCGGCGTCGGCGCGGCGCAGGGCGGCCAGCGCGCGGGCGTCGGGTCGATCGTTCCAGCTGAATCCCACCACGCGGCTCGACCACCCGCGGTCGGCGAGGCGCTCAGCGAGCGCCGCGCGGTTGACCGAGGCGCGCGGCACGTATGCGCCGTCCATGATGTCGGCGCCCAGCACCGAGAACGAGGCGGCTCCGTCGAGCGCGCGGTCGACCGTCCTCGCATCGCGGGCGTGGCCGAGGGCGGTTCCATAGACCAACGCCGGCACCGGCAGGACGGTCATCCGGTCGGTGAGGTGGGCGGCCACGTCGATGTCCCGCCGCGAGCGCGTCAGCACCGTCACCGGCCCGTCGACGGCCTCGACGAATGCCTCGACGAGGGCCTGGTCGCCGATGTTGCCCGCCCCCGGCGGAGCCAGGAGGATGTGGCGTCCGCCACCGGGTGCGGGGCGCCTGCGCAGTATCGCCGCATCGACCGCGCGGATCAGCGACTCACCGCGCAGCGGGTTGAGCATCCACTCGGGTGGCCTCATCGTTCTCTTCCCCCGATCCGCGTCGCGCGCGCGACGCTGCCGGCGCGTTGCGCGCTGCCGAGCATCCCGACCTCGGCTTCCGTCAGACCGACCACGCCGCTCTCAGCCGGTCGTCCGACGGCATCGGCGCCATCGACTCCAGCCATTGGTCGTCGATCCCCGACAGGGCGGGGTCGCTGGTGAAGCCGCCGGTCGTCACCGTGGGCGCGCGCGTTCCCGACACCGTGCAATCCTTCACGTCGAGCCAGGTTCCGGACACCCCGCCGATGAACACCGAGTCCGCGCCGGACAGCTGGTCGACCGACCCGCTGCCGTTGACAGCCTGTGGAAAGCCCGAGGTGAAGGCGTTCGCGCCGGACGGAAGCGGATACCTCTCGAGCATCCTGTCTCCACCCACCACCAGCGAGTGATCGAAGATGACGCCCGTCGCTGCCCCGGACGGGATGAAGGCCGCATTCGTCGAGGCGAAGATCACACTGTCGCGGATGACCAGGCCCGTGTTGGCAGAATTCCCCGAGAGCTGGAGTGTGTCGCAGTGCGCGCTCGAGCCGGCCTGCTTGTACGAGGGCGAGACGTAGCATCCGATCATCGAGACGTTCGAGATCGACCGATCGACCGTGCGGAACGCCCACGTGTCCGAGTCCTTGAGCTGAGCCTCAGGAGTCACGCACTCGACGAGCTCGACGTCGTCGACGGGGGTCGCCGAATTCCCCGTGATGTTGAGCGCCTGGACCTTCGACCAGCCCCACGCCACGTCGGTCACCGCCGACATGACGACGCTGTACGGGTACGGCCAGAAGCCCATGAACGATACGCCGGAGACCAGCTCGAGCCGCAAGGACGCGCTGTGCTGCACGGTGCCGGCGCCGTCGCGGGGCGCGACCAGGATCCGGTACTTCCGTCCCGCCGCGCCGACGCCCTTGAGCACCGCGCGTGCGGTCGAGCCGGCGCCGTACCCGGGCAATGTGCCGGGCCGCACGAGGATCGCCACCCTGCCGTTGGGCTGCTCGTCGACGGCGCGCGTGATCGCCGCCGCGATGGCCGTCCACGACGCGTCCACCTCGAGCACCATCGTGAAACGGTCGGTCGGCCGGGGCGTGCGCGACGGCCAGTGCCTGCCCGTCGGACCGAATTCGGCCGTCGACAGCAGCGCGGCAGGCCGCGCCTTCGTCGTCGACCACGCGGTCGTCGTGCCCAGCGTCTGGTGAGCGCCGGTGCGTTCGGCCGCGGTCCGCTCCTGCGTGCAGGCGGCCAGCGCGAGCGCCGGGCCCAATGCCAGAAACGCCGTCGCGGTCCGTCGTGAGATGTCTGTCATCCGCGTCCCCCCTTGCGGTCACCGTGCGGAACGCCATTGCCCGACACAGGCACAGTACCCCGGGGGTTGATTCGGGCAGGTTACGGCGATGAAAACGAATGGCGCCGACGTCAGCCGCCGACAGCGGCCGTGCACGTCTGGGACACGTCGACCGGCGTGCGGGTGACGGTCGGGCTGTAGCGCACGGTGAGCGGGCCGTTCGCGTCGTCGGGGATGCTGCTGGTGAACGACACGGTGCGGGACTGACCCATCGGCACGCCGATCGTGATGCTCGCGCCGTCTCGCCCCTGTTCCCGACCCGAGCGCGACAGCGGGGGCACGTCTCCGTCGACGGGGTCCGAACCGGTGATCGTCGATCCCGGGGGCGCGACGTAGACGACGTCCAGGAGCATCGTGGTCCGCGGCATCCCGTACGTGCCGTTGCGCAGGCTCAGCGTGTACTGGCTCAGGTCTTCGCCGGGAACCGCGCTGTTCATCGTGATCGCCGTCGTCATCGTGCCGGCATCGGCGTCGCACGTGACCGCGATGGTCGTCGACAGGTAGTACTCGAGCTTGCCGACGCCGAAGTCATTGAGGAAGATGCCGACCTCGGTACCCTCGGCGTTGTCGGTCGCCAGCGCGCCGTCGATGCCGAGGTCGACCGCCATCTGCTCCTCGTCCTCGCGCGGGAACCACGCGTACACGCGCTGGTCGTCGGCAGACCCCTGCAGCGTCTCGATCATCGTGACCGGATCCCAGCTGCCCGCGATGAGCTTGGTGAACACACCCGCCGCGACGGCGGCGAAGTAGCGGTCGGCCGCCGGTCCGTCATGCCCGAAGCGCTCGTACGTGTCGCTGAGCAGGACCTTGACGGCGTTGTCGGCGGTGAGTTCGCCGCCGTCGATGCCGAGCGGCCCCGCGACGCGCAGGATGTCGGCGAGCACTACCGGATCGATTGCGATCACGCCGTCCACCGGCGTGCCGGTCGCCGCGAGCAGATCCGAGAACATCCGGGCCGAGGTCGGGAAGTCGGGCGTCATGGTGTAGTTCTGCGAGTATCCGGCGAACTCGTCGTAGTACAGGTCGAGGGTCTCCTGCGGCAGATCGGTGAAGACCTTCCCCCCGAGTCCGGCGTCGATGAAGGTCGACGAGCTGAGCTGCCCGACGAGCGTGATCCGGCCGTCGTCGGCGCGCATGAGGGCGGAAGCCGCCGCGTTGCCGCCCGTTGCGCGGATCTCGGCGTTGTTCTGGAAGAGCACGAGATACGTGCGCGGCCCGCTGTCGCCGGCCAGTTCGAGCGCGGGCGGCAGCACCTGCTCGATCGTCCGCAGCAGCGGCGCACCCTGATCGATCACGTCGAGCACCTGTCCGACGGCGTCCGACACGATCGGCACGAGCGCACCGCGGTCGATGTCGGCGACGTGAGCCTCGGCCTCGGCGAAGGCCGCGTTGATGGTCGGCAGTACGGCGATCACCTCGCGGAACGGCTCGAGGTCGAAGCCGCCGCCCTCGAGGCGGATCCGGTCGATCTGCGCGACGCCGAGCACATCGATGCTGGCCGGCAGGGCGTCGCGCACCAGGATGTGCGTCGCCTCGGTCGCGCCGCGCACGGCGGCGACGTTCTGTCCGACCCACGGGACCCAGGTCGCGGCATCCCACAGCGGGCCCTGCACCGTGCGGTCCGCGTTCGTGGTGTGGACGAGGATCTCTGCGGCCGCGGCCTGGAACCCGTCGGCGTCGCCGGCGCGCACGAGGGCCGGAACCTCGGCCATGCCGACCTTGGCCGCCTCGAGGTCGTCCCGCACCGAGAACGCTTCGCGCGCGAACGCGGCCCCGGCGAACCCGACGGCGACCAGCACGATCAGCAGAACGCCCAGAACGCCGACGACCCACGGCCACACGCGACGCCGTCGGCGCCGCTCGCGGCGCTCGACGGGAGTCTCGAGAAGATCGTCCAGGGAGTCGGGCACCCCTGGATCCTAACGAGGGCGGCGGGGAAATCGCCGTGAGGACGCCCTCGCTCGCCCCCGACGACGACTACTTGTCGCCGATGGCGCCGTCGACGTTGTCACGCACGTCGTCGACCGTGCCGTGGAACTGCTCGGGCGCGACCTTCTTGACGAAGTCCGCGGCCGCGTCGAGCACATTGTCGCTGACGTCCTCGACCTGCTCGGACTTCATCACGTCCTCGATCTTGTCCTTGTTCTGGTCGAGGAAGTCCTTGCCCTGATTGACGAGGTCGTCGATGCCCATGTGTCCCCCTTGAGGTGATTGGCCCCATCCTCTCGGTAGGGGGCGCACACGTCAACGGCACCGGGCACGCAGAAGGGCCGGATCCGTATGGATCCGGCCCTTCCGTCAAGCTGAGATCTCGATACGCCGCCTGCGGCGGCTACTCGATCTGAGCGGTTTCGACACGCCGCCTTCGGCGGGTGCTCAACCTAGACTCGGCTCACTTCAGGATCTTCGTCACCGTGCCGGCGCCGACGGTGCGGCCACCCTCACGGATCGCGAAGCCGAGGCCCTCCTCCATGGCGATCGGCTGGATCAGCTCGACCGACATCTCGGTGGTGTCGCCGGGCATGACCATCTCGGTGCCCTCGGGCAGCGTGATGACGCCGGTGACGTCGGTGGTGCGGAAGTAGAACTGCGGGCGGTAGTTCGTGAAGAACGGGTTGTGGCGGCCACCCTCGTCCTTGGACAGGATGTACGCGGTGCCCTCGAAGTCGGTGTGCGGCGTGACCGAACCCGGCTTGACGACGACCTGGCCGCGCTCGACCTCATCGCGCTTGGTGCCGCGCAGGAGCAGACCACAGTTCTCGCCGGCCCAGGCCTCGTCGAGCTGCTTGTGGAACATCTCGATACCGGTGACGATCGTCTTCTGCGTCGGGCGCAGACCCACGATCTCGACCTCGGAGTTGATGGCCAGCGTGCCACGCTCGGCGCGGCCGGTCACGACGGTGCCGCGGCCGGTGATGGTGAAGACGTCCTCGACGGGCATGAGGAAGGGCTTGTCACGGTCGCGCACCGGGTCGGGAATCGACTCGTCGACGGCCTCCATGAGCTCGACGATCTTCTCGCCCCACTCGGCGTCGCCCTCGAGGGCCTTCAGGCCCGAGACGCGGATGACGGGCGCGTTGTCGCCGTCGAAGTCCTGCGACGACAGCAGCTCGCGGACCTCGAGCTCGACGAGCTCCAGGATCTCCTCGTCGTCGACCATGTCGGCCTTGTTCAGCGCGACGAGCAGGTACGGCACGCCGACCTGCTTGGCGAGCAGAACGTGCTCACGGGTCTGGGCCATCGGGCCGTCGGTCGCCGCGACCACGAGGATCGCGCCGTCCATCTGGGCGGCACCGGTGATCATGTTCTTGATGTAGTCGGCGTGACCGGGGGCGTCGACGTGGGCGTAGTGACGCTTGGGGGTCTCGTACTCGACGTGCGAGATGTTGATCGTGATGCCGCGCTGACGCTCCTCGGGAGCCGAGTCGATCGAACCGAAGTCACGAACGACGTTGACATCCGACGGGTACTTGTCGGCGAGCACCTTCGAGATCGCCGCGGTGAGCGTCGTCTTGCCGTGGTCGACGTGTCCGATCGTTCCGATGTTCACGTGCGGCTTGGTCCGCTCGAACTTGGCCTTGGCCACTTGGTCCTCCTCAGGACTGTCGTGTAGAAGCTCCGGGCGCTGGTTTGCGACCGGCTCTCTACGGGGATTCCTCCACCCTAGTGGAGGGGTTTCTGGTGATTCCTTGTATGCAGTTGTGGGCCCGAGCCCCGGATCTCGATACGGCGGCTGCGCCGCCACCCGATCGCCGGGGGCCCGGAGGGCTACTCGCCCTTGTTCTTCTGGACGATCTCCTCGGCGACCGCCTTGGGGACCTCCGAGTAGCTGTCGAACTCCATCGAGTAGACGGCGCGGCCCGAGGTCTTCGAGCGCAGGTCGCCGATGTAGCCGAACATCTCGGACAGCGGCACGAGAGCCCGTACGACCTTGACGCCCGCGGCATCCTCCATCGACTGGATCTGACCACGACGGCTGTTGAGGTCGCCGATGACGTCGCCCATGTACTCCTCGGGCGTACGCACCTCGACCGCCATCAGCGGCTCAAGCAGCACGGGGCTCGCCTTGCGCACGGCCTCCTTGAAGCCCATGGATCCGGCGATCTTGAACGCCATCTCCGACGAGTCGACGTCGTGCGACTGGCCGTCCATCAGCGTCGCCTTCACTCCCACCAGCGGGTAGCCGGCGAGGACGCCGACGTTCATGGCGTCCTGGAAGCCCGCGTCGACCGAGGGGATGTACTCGCGCGGAACGCGGCCACCGGTGACCTTGTTCTCGAACTCGTAGATCTTGTCGGCCGTGACCTCGAGCGGCTCGATCGCGAACTGGATCTTCGCGAACTGGCCCGAGCCACCCGTCTGCTTCTTGTGGGTGTAGTCGTGACGCTCGACGGTCTTGCGGATCGTCTCGCGGTACGCCACCTGGGGCTTGCCGACGTTGGCCTCGACCTTGAACTCGCGCTTCATGCGGTCGACGAGGATGTCGAGGTGGAGCTCGCCCATACCGCGGATGACGGTCTGGCCGGTCTCGGCGTTCTGCTCGACGCGGAACGTCGGGTCCTCTTCGGCGAGCTTCTGGATCGCGAGACCCAGCTTCTCCTGGTCGGCCTTGGTCTTGGGCTCGATCGCGACCTCGATCACCGGCTCGGGGAACGTCATCGACTCGAGCACGACCTGCTGGCCGGAGTCGGACAGCGTGTCACCCGTGGTGGTGTCCTTGAGGCCGATCACCGCATAGATGTGGCCCGCGGTCACCGAGTCGACCGGGTTCTCCTTGTTTGCGTGCATCTGGAAGATCTTCCCGATGCGCTCCTTCTTCTGCTTGGTCGCGTTGACCACCTGCGAGCCGGAGTCGAGCTTGCCCGAGTACACACGGATGTAGGTGAGGCGACCGAAGAATGGGTGCGACACGATCTTGAACGCGAGGGCCGCGAAGGGCTCGTCGGCGTCGGCGTGACGCTCGATGACGACCTCTTCGTCCTTCGGGTCGTGAGCCTCGATCGAGGGCACGTCCAGCGGCGACGGCAGGTAGTCGACGACGGCGTCCAGCATCGGCTGCACACCGCGGTTCTTGAACGCCGAGCCGCACAGGACGGGGTAGACCTCGGAGGAGATGGTGAGCTTGCGGATCGCGCCCTTGATCTCCTCGGGGGTCAGCTCCTCGCCGCCGAAGTACTTCTCGAGCAGCGTCTCGTCGCTCTCGGCGACGGTCTCGAGCAGCTGCTCGCGGTACTCGTTCGCCTTGTCGACGAGGTCGGCGGGGATCTCCTGGATCTCGTACTTGGCACCCATGGTGACGTCACCCTTGGCATCGCCGGGCCACACCAGTGCACGCATGTAGACGAGGTCGACGACGCCGACGAAGTCGTTCTCGACGCCGATCGGGATCTGCAGCACGAGCGGCTTGGCCTTCAGACGCGACACGATCGTGTCGACGGTGAAGTAGAAGTCGGCGCCCAGCTTGTCCATCTTGTTGACGAAGCAGATGCGGGGCACGTCGTACTTGTCGGCCTGGCGCCACACCGTCTCGGACTGGGGCTCGACGCCCTCCTTGCCGTCGAAGACGGCGACCGCGCCGTCGAGCACGCGAAGCGAGCGCTCGACCTCGACCGTGAAGTCGACGTGGCCGGGAGTGTCGATGATGTTGATCTGCGAACCCTCCCAGAAGCACGTGACGGCCGCCGACGTGATCGTGATGCCGCGCTCCTGCTCCTGCTCCATCCAGTCGGTGGTCGCAGCGCCGTCGTGGGTCTCGCCGATCTTGTGGTTGACGCCGGTGTAGAACAGGATGCGTTCGGTCGTCGTCGTCTTGCCGGCATCGATGTGCGCCATGATGCCGATGTTGCGGACCTTCTTGAGGTCGGTCAGCACTTCTTGTGCCACGGGGTGGGTTCCTTACGTGTCTGAGGTGGTCGCTGTGGTGCCGGCCGGAGGGTCGTCTCCGGCCGGCGACCGGTTGCTGTTTACCAGCGGTAGTGAGCGAAGGCGCGGTTCGACTCGGCCATCTTGTGGGTGTCCTCGCGGCGCTTGACCGCGGCACCCAGGCCGTTCGAGGCGTCGAGGATCTCGTTCTGCAGACGCTCGGTCATCGTCTTCTCACGACGACCCTTCGCGTAGCTGACGAGCCAGCGCAGCGCGAGCGTGTTCGCGCGGTGCGGCTTGACCTCGACGGGCACCTGATAGGTCGAACCGCCGACACGACGGCTCTTGACCTCGAGGGTGGGGCGGACGTTGTCGAGCGCCTTCTTGAGCGTGGCGACGGCGTCCTGGCCGTTCTTCGACTCGACGCCGCGGAGGGCGCCGTAGACGATCGACTCGGCGAGCGACTTCTTGCCGTCGACGAGGATCTTGTTGACCAGCTGGGTGACGACGGGGGCGCCGTACACCGGGTCGTTGACGACGGGGCGCTTGGGCGCGGGTCCCTTACGAGGCATCTTTTTCAGCCCTTCTTCGCGCCGTAGCGGCTGCGAGCCTGCTTACGGTTCTTGACGGCCTGGGTGTCCAGGGCTCCGCGGACGATCTTGTAGCGCACGCCGGGCAGATCCTTCACACGACCACCACGCACGAGCACCAGCGAGTGCTCCTGCAGGTTGTGACCTTCGCCGGGGATGTAGGCGGTGACCTCGGTGCCGTTGCGGAGCTTGACACGGGCGACCTTGCGCATCGCCGAGTTGGGCTTCTTGGGCGTGGTCGTGTAGACGCGGGTGCAGACGCCTGCCTGCTGCGGGTTCGACTTCAGGGCCGGCGCCTTGGTCTTGGTGACCTTGGGCTTGCGTCCCTTGCGAACCAACTGCTGAATGGTTGGCACGTTCTTCTCCTGATTGTGCTGCACGGTGACAGCGTTCGTGGGTCTCCCCCGGTCGGATGCGGCATCCGCCCGGGCTCACGTGGATCCACCGACACGCCGAGAATCCGTCGCGTCTGGGTGGTGGATATGCCGTGGGGGTGACCTGTTCGCAGGCCGTTCCCTGAGATGAGGCGCCTACCCGCCTCCTCTCGGGCCGGGGCACGACAGGAGGAGCGCACGGGCGCACACCGACTCAATGATACGCGCCCCGGGGCGGGGCGGTCAAACGGATGCCGGTCAGCCTGCGACGGCGAGCAGAACCACCGTCGCCGCACCCGCCAGCACGATGCCCGCCGCGCCGAGCGCGAGCCAGATGACGCGCCGCAGACCCAGCCGCCGCTCCTCGGCCTCGACCCCGGCGGTGTCGGCCGCGGCCTGCGGCGCCCGCGGCCGGGGCGGCGTGCGCGCGACGACGACGGGCTCGCCCGCGCGGGGTCGGTAGATGCGCTGCGGGGTGCCCCCCTCCTGGGCTTCGCGTCGGCCCGTCGCCGCCTCCGGCGTCGCGTCGGCGGCACGTGAGACGGCGGGATCGCGCGCCACGATGGTGTCCTCGCCGGCGTCGAGTGACCGCGATGCCGGCATCGTCGCGGTCGGGTGGACATCGACCGGAGCGGTGTCGATCTGCGCAGACCCGGCAGCCGCTGCGCCGCCCGCATCGGCGACGCCGGTTGCTCGACGTGTGGAGCGCTGCGTGCGGTCGGCGACGGGGCCGATCCTCACCGGGATCGTGTCGTCGTCGGGCGGATCGGTCACTCGTCCACCCTCGCCAGCCGCATCTCGGCATCGCCGAGGAGGAAGCGCTCGCCCGCCTCGGTCTCCTCGCCGGGTGTCGCCTCGACGTCGGTGCCGAGCACCGTCGGGAAGAGCACCCCGTTCGTCGAGTCGAGGTCGGTGATGAACCAGCGGTCGTCGCGCAGCACCATGCGGGCGTGCGTCTTCGACACGGTGCCGTCGTGCACGGCGACGAGCTGCGCTGCCGGGTAGGCGGCATCCGGCGCGGGGCGCCGGCCGATGATGACGACGTCCGAGGTCAGCGCGACGGGCTGACCTCCGACCGGACTGAGCGTCCACCGCGAGCGACGCCGACGGGCGACGATCGTCTCGTCGAGCGGATCCTCGGGGATCTCGGCCCGGGTGTACAGGGCCGACACCGACGTGCGCGCCGAACGGGGCCCGCCCGCATCCGGTGCACCGGCGATCGCCGACACCTCGGCCGAGGTCTCGTCGGAGGTGTCGGCATCGGGGGCGGGTGAGCGCGACGGGGTCCACCCTCCGGCCGTGACCGGCGGGGCGAAGATCTCGGCGGCGTCGTCGGCGGCGGCGTCGTCGGTCTCTCCTGCGGCACGCGGGGCGAACAGCGGTGCGTCGTCGCCTGTCGTCGCGCCTCGCGCCGGCGGAGCGAACAGCGGGGCATCGCCGCCGGTCGTGGTGGCCGGACGCGGGATCGCCGAGATCGGCGTGGGCGCGCCGGGCGCGGCTGCGGTGACCTCATCGGTCGGCTCGAGGGTGGCCGCTCGCGGCGCCTCCCACTCCGCGCCGTCGGACGCGGGCTCGTCCGTCTCGTCTTCGCCGTGGTCGACCGCCGCCACGGCGGACATCGCCGGAGAGGGAGCGGCCGCCGCCTCGGGTGTGCGACCCGTCGTGACGTCAGCCGCGGTGGGAGCTGCGGTGGGAGCGGCGGTCGGAGCGGCGGTGGGAGCGGCGGCGGCGACGGCCGCGGCGTGTGCCGCCGGGATCGTCGGCGGCGGGGGGAGCACCGCCGGAGAGCCCACGCCGGGGCTCGACGCGACGTCGATGTCCGCGCTCGCCGGCCCGCGGGCATCGATCGCCGTCGACCGGCGCAGCCCGCGCGAATCACGACCGATCCAGCGCGCCGGCCCGAAGCCGAGCACCGACGCCCACACCGGGAAGAGGAACGCGGCGAGCACCGTCATCCCGCCGCCGTACCCGAACGCCTTGTTGAGGCTGTGGCAGGCGATCAGGACGCAGATCGCGAAGGCGAGCGCACCGATACCGGGCACCAGGAGAAGCAGCGCGAGCCAGCCCGAGAGACCGCCGAGCTGGAGGACCACGATCTGGTTGAGGACCGGCACCCAGCCTTTCCACGCCTGTTCTCCGGACTTGCGGAACATCGCCGCGAGGGCGATGGCGACCCACACGTACAGCAGGATCAGGACGATGCCGGTCGTCAGCCCCAGTGCGACGGCGGTCGAGTCATCGATGGTGCCCATGGTCAGCGGCGCCGGGTGCGGCGCCTCCCCCTCTCGGCCGTGGCGCTGCGGGGCGCCAGGTGTCGGATGAACGACTTCAACGATACGGTCGCCAGGATGACGCGCCAGCCGCCGTCCTCGGCGGCGAAGCGTCGGCGTTCCTCGTCGACGATGCGCCAGAACGCGGCGGCGTCGTCGTCGGAGGCCGCTGACCCTGAGAAGGCTGCGCGGTCGGCGTCCAGCGCGAGCGCTCCGGCGCGGGGGGTCGCGAACGTCGAGGCGAGCTCGGAGCGCGTCGACCACGTCGGCACCTCGCGGCCGGCGTCGACGGCGGCATCCACGTATTCGTCCCAGCCTGCGGCGATGCGCGCCGCAGGCCGACCCTGCGTGCGCCGGGATCGGCGCCGCACGTTCTTCGCGGCCACGATCGCCAGCAGCGGTCCGAACGCGATCGCCGCGACGGCGAGCACGATGCCCGCCACCCGGAGCACGGGCCACAGCCATGCGAGGTCGATGCCGCCGCCGTCGTCGGACGCCTGGTCCGAGCCGGTGTCCTCCTGCAGCGGGTCGGGCGGCACGACCTCCTCGACCGCCTCGGGCCGCACCTCGGTGACGATCTCGGGGTCTCGCAGCTCGGTGACCTCGAGGCTGGGCGACTGCTCGTACTGCGGCGTGACGTCGATCGGAACCCACGCGCCCGCCGCCGTCTGCACCTCGGTCCACGCCGAGAGGTCCTGAGCGCGGCAGACCCCCTGCTCGCACGCCGAGAGGCCCTCCGGGGCGGCACCCAGTCGCGCTCCCACCACGACGCGGGAAGGAAAGCCCAGCTCCTGGGCGATGAGCGCGACGGCGACCGCGAACTGCTCGTCGTCGCCGACGGCCGCGACGAAGTTGTCGCCGGCGACCGCGCGGGGGTCGTTCTCGCGCTCGAGCAGCCGCGTGAACATCTGATCGATGCGCGCAAGGGAATGCCCGGCGACGGCGGGCTGGAACCGGTAGCCGGGCAGCGCCTCGGTCCACACGGTGTCGCTCTCGGTCAGGCCGTGGCTGAGGTAGCCGCGCTCGCGCAACAAGGTCACCAGACCCGCGAGTGCCGCACCGTCGGTGCCCGACGCGTGCGTCTGGACCCACTGCCGGAGGCTGTCCGGAGGCGTGACCGACGCGTCGACGCCGGGAGCGTCCACGGCCGCCAGGTCGGGCGGCGCAGACACGACCGCCCGCAGCGTATAGGCATCGCCCGAGGCCAGACCCGAGCCCGCCGTCTGCACCCCGGCCGAAGCGGCAGCGCTGTAGTAGAAGCCGTCGGCGAGCGCAGCCGCCCGTGCACCGTCGAACTCGACCGATTCGAGTGCGCCGACGGTGGGCATCCAGATCCCGTCGAGCCCCTCGATCGCGATGTCGACCGATACCGGCGGTCCGCCACCGGCGTCCAGCGAGGACGGGACGCGCACGAAGCGGGCATCGGATGCCGCGGTGGTGCCGCCGCTGCGGAATGTCTCGCCGTCGTAGTCGTCCAGGGTGGCCAACCGCACGCGCTCGGGAAGCGCGCCGTCGGCGGACACGGTGAACAGGACCTCGCCCGCCGACTCGTCGGCGAACAGCGCGCGATACGACGCCAGAGGGCTGATCGCGGCGGCGAGGTCGACCTCGGGTCCGGCAGCCGCACGCAGCACGTCGCGCTCGGCGCCCCGCGCGGCGAGCGGGATCACCGCGACGGAGGCGCCGAGCGCGACGACGACCATGAGCGCCGCGAGCGCAGTGCGCCGCCGGTCGGCCGCCGAGGTCGCGCCGCCGCCCCGGACACCGCTGGAGAGCGCGGCACGTTCGAGCGCACGCAGCCGCTCGTCGTGCGTGCGCCAGGCCAGCCACAGCAGGGAGACGATCAGGGTGGCCGCTCCGAGTGCGGTCTCGAGCGGTGCGTAGAGCACGAACGGGCCGAGGTCCAGCGGTGCACTCACGCCGGCGCGCCCGAACACCAGACCGAACGCGACCATGCCGATCGCCACCGCGACCGCGGCATACGCCTTCCGGTCGGCGCGCCAGGCGAGCATCAGCAGTCCGGCCGTGCCGACGAGGAAGACGACGAGGGCGGGCACCATGAGGTTGCGGTACGTGCCGACCGGCAGCTCGACCGTGACGAGGTCCTTCCAGCCGAAGACGATGCCGCGGCCGACCTCGACGACGGCGGCGACGAGGTCCGAGCCGAGCAGCGACGGCACCGCGAGCAGCACGCCGAGCACGACGGTGGCCGCCGCCAGGGCGCCGGTCGTGACCCAGCCGTTCCACCGCAGTCGCGCGGACGATGCCGCGACCACCCCGCCGACGAGGGCAGCGACCGCGACGAGGAGCGCGTAGGCCGGCTCCCGGTAGATCGGCCAGGCCGCCGTCGCTGCGAGCGCGACCACGGCCACCCCGTACACCGAGCCGACGACGACCCGCGGCGCGCGGACGGGACGCGCGGCGGGGATGCGGCGGCGTCGGCTCACGAGGTCGCACCCCGCAAGAGCAGTCCCGACAGGTCCTCGAGGGTGCCGACGGTCATCACGGTGATACCCGCCAGAGTCTGGATGCGCGGGTGCGCGCGCTCGTCGCAGCGGACGGCGACCACGCTCGTATCGGCGGGGAAGCCGAGCGCGGCCTTCTGAAGGCTCGTGAGCGACACGGTCGAACCGACCACGACCACCGCGATCGACAGGCGTTCGTTCGCTTCGGACGCGAGCCGGCAGACGTCCGCGACGGCCATCGTGTTCTCGAGCGCGGACACTCCGCTGAACGCGTCCAGCAGCGGGCGCGGCGCTTCGGCGGGAAGATGCCGGATCGACCGTATCCGACCGCGCACGACGCGGGGGATCTCGGATCCGACGACGATGTCGAGCTCCCGGGCATCCCGCACCGCCCGCAGCCCGACCGATGCGGCGACCGACACGCCCAGCTCGAACTCATCGGAGTCCAGGTACTCGTCGGTGGCGAGCGAGAGCACGATCGCCATGCGGGACCGTCGAGACTCCTCGTACTGCCGCACCATGAGCCGGCCCGTCTTGGCCGTGGACTTCCAGTGGATCTGGCGCCGCGAGTCGCCGGGGGCGTACTCGCGGATCGCGTGGAAGGACATGTCGGCGTCGACCAGCCGCTTGGTGGGGCTGCCCTCCAGGTCGCGGATGAGCCCCGCGCTCGTCGACGGCAGATCGACCGTCCGCGGATGCACGAACAGCTCGTGCACGTCGTCGAACGCGTGTTCGCGGCGCAGCAGACCGACCGGGTCGCTGCGCACGGTCGTCGCGGGACCGACCGTCACGATCCCCCGGTGCAGCGCCGGGATCTCCAGCGGCTGCTCGATCGAGTGGTCGGGTCGCAGCAGCGGCACGCCGAACTCGACCAGTCCGTCGCCGACGGGGATGTCGAGACGGCCGGGCAGTGCGAGCCTGCCGCTGTCGTTGCGGACCAGGATGCGGCCGGCGACCTCGTCTCCGGCGACCACGCGGGCGTGCCCCAGCGTGAGCGAAACAGCGTACGCGCGCGAACCGAACAGGAACGGCACCGCCATCACCAGCAGCAGCACGGATGCCGCGCCCGCGACCATCCACTCGACCCAGCCGAACACGATGCCCACGACCAGTCCCACGGTGGCGGCGAGCACCACGAGCACACCCGCCGGTCTCACCGTCCGCGACACCCACTCGACGGCCGTCTCGGCGCCCACGGAGAGCGCACGCCACGCAGCCGCGCCGCGCACCACGGCGCGCAGCATCCGGCCGCCGCGCGCCGACGTGACCTCGGTGCGCGAGCCGGTGCCGCTGCCGGTGCCGGCGGCGGTGCGCGTCAGACGGGACTCGGTCAGGCTCATACGGCCTCTCGACGTGTGGGCGGGGCGACGTCGAGCAGGACCTGGCCGACGACCGCTTCCTGGGTGACACCGTCGAACTCCGCCTCGGGGTGCAGGATCAGCCGATGCGAGAGCACGGCGACCGCGAGCGACTTGACGTCGTCGGGGGTGGCATAGGTGCGCCCCTGAGACGCCGCGCGAGTGCGCGTCGCGCGGGTGAGCGCGAGGGCGCCGCGGATGCTGACGCCCAGGCGCACCTCGTCGGCCGAGCGCGTGCCGTCGACGATGCGCGCGATGTAGTCGAGAACGAGCGCGTCGACGTAGACGTCGGCGGCGAGGTCGGCCATGCCGACGAGAGCCTGCGGTGTGATCACGGCGGCCAGGTCGGCGGTCGCCACCGCGGCCCCGTCCAGGATGCGCACCGTGGCTGCATGGTCGGGGTAGCCGAGCGAGGTGCGCATCATGAACCGGTCCAGCTGCGCTTCGGGAAGGCGATAGGTGCCGGCCTGCTCGACGGGATTCTGCGTTGCGAGCACCAGGAACGGCACGCCGACCTCACGCGAGACGCCGTCGACGGTGACGCGACCCTCCTCCATGACCTCGAGCAGGGCGGACTGCGTCTTGGGGCTCGCTCGGTTGATCTCATCGGCGAGCACGATGTTGGCGAAGACCGGACCCGCGTGGAACTCGAAGGCCCCCTCCTTCTGGTCGTAGACCGTGATGCCGGTGATGTCGCCGGGCAGCAGGTCGGGCGTGAACTGGATACGCGTGTTGGTACCCTGCACCGACTGCGCCATCGCGCGGGCGAGCGAGGTCTTGCCCGTGCCGGGCACGTCTTCCAGCAGCACATGGCCGTCGCTGAGCATCGTCGTCAGCACGAGCTCGACCACGTGGCGCTTGCCCAGCACGGCACGCTCGACGTTGTCGGCCAGTTGCGCGAAGGTCTGGGCGAACCACGTCGCCTGCTCCTGGGAGATCGTCATCTCGGCATCCTCATTCGTGTGTCGTACGGCGTCAGGGGGTCGGAGTGGGGGTGGGATCGGGCGGCGGTCCGGGATCGTTGGGATCGCACGTGGCCCCGAAGGTCGTGCTCGCCGGCGCGAGGCCCCAGCCGTGGGCACTCCAATCGACGTTCACGGTGATGCCCTCGACGCGTTCGGCACCCACCGGCACCTGCCACGTGCCCGCTTCGTGCGCGATCACGCGCCCGTTCTTGCCGTAGTAGGTCAGGCCGCCGTTGCCGAACGTGATCGCCGCCCCGCTTCCCGACGGCGCCTGGGAAGACGAGGACGAGCGGCCGAGCGCAGCGCCGCCGACGCACGAGACCGACCACGTCGCCTGCACTTGGTACGGCGCGCTTCCGGTGGAGGGCACGACGGTGGACCAGGCGGTCGCCGTGCCCCACCAGTCGTGCACGTAGCGCACCTGGATGCCGGGATCGCGACCGAAGACGCCGGTCGGGAACCCGGCGAACTCGACGTGGTTGCGGTTGGGCACGCGCTCCGACGAATCGGGCTGCGAGCGGATGACCCACTCCGCGCGCGATGAGCTGACCTCGGGCGAGCCGTCGACGGTGAAGGAGTACCCGCGCGGCGCACGCCCGGACTGCTGCGCCCGCACCGTCGCGGTGGTCGACGCGCTGCCGAACGACTCGCCGTTCCAGATCGATTCGACGCAGACGAGGAAGCGGTACTCCTCACCGTCGGGCAGCCCGCTGAACGTGGCGGTCTCGCCACCCGGCGCGACCGTGCACGACGATCCGTCGCGCACGATGCCGTACTGCAGCGTCGAGCCGTCGCCGTTGCGGACGGCCACCGCGCGGGCGGTCACCGTCGAGGTGCCGTCGCCGTCGGAGGACGAACTCAGCGTGAGCTGCACGTCGCGCGGTGCCCCGACGCCGTTGCCCGTCACGGTGATCGCCGCGCCCGACGTGCTGCCGCCGAGGCCGGGCGGCAGACTGAACCGTGAGACCGGGGTGATGGTGATCGCGCTGGCCGAGTTGGTGCCGACGCGGTACGACGGCACCTCGACCTGCGTCTGGTTCGGACGAACCGGGATGCGGACGCGGTCACCCGAGGCACTCGTGATCTCGAGACTGCCCGTCTGGCCGGGGTCGAGGTCGTCGATCGTGAGCGCGACGACACGGCCCTCGCCGCTCGTGGTGACGACGGGCCGCACCGTCACCGACCCCGGCGCGCCCGGCGCGTCGTACGCCCACGCGATCGTCTGCACCGACCCGCGCGAGGCCCCCACGGCGTTGACCGCCACGGCCTCGTACGTGCGCTGCTCGCCGTTGGGAGCCGCGATGGGCGGGCACGTGCCGTCGGCGGCGCACTGGGCGACCACCTGCCCCGCCGAGCGCACGGTGAATCCGGTGAGCGCGGGGTACGCCTGACGGGCTTCACCGGGATCGACCCGCAGCGTGAGGCTCCCATCGGCGAATCCGGTCTGCACGAGGCTGGCGGGCGCCTTCGGGTATCCCTGCAGGTCGAGCAGCAGACGTCCGTCTCGTTCCGCGTTGGTGCGGCGGCCCTGCGCGTCCTGCACCGAGAAGGTCGCCGTACACGTCGCACCGGGGGCGTCTGCGGTCCACGATGCCGCGATCGTCGAGGCCGACGCGACCGAGAAGCTCACGCCGACGCACGCACCGGTCGCCCGGACGTCGACGACTTCGAGGGGAGTCCGCGGCAGCGGATTCACCTCGCCGCCCGCTCCGATCACCGTGACGGTGCACCCCGAACCGGAAGCCTGCGAACAGGCCTGTGCGACCGACCCGCCCTGCGGCAGCGTCGACGGCGCCTGGCCGACGCGCAGGATCAGCCGCACCGGCTGCACATCGGCGTGGCTCGCGACCGACACGATCACGGCGTCCTCGGAGCCGGGTACCGCGCGGTCGGCGCCGGTGACCGTCACCACCGATCCCGACAGCGACACGGCGAACGCCGAGCCGCCGTAGTCGATCCGGTAGCGGATACCGGCCCAGTCGGCCCGCAGCTGCCATGTCGTCATGTCGCGAAGATCGAAGGTCGCCGTCTCTCCGGGGCCGACCGTCATCGATCCGGCGCGCAGCTCGGGCTGCGGATCGAGCGGGCGCACGTGCACCGGCACGGAGAGGTAGGTCCACTCGTCCTGGCCGGTGACGCGCACCGGAACGACGCACGCGTCAGCCCACGGCGCGCCGGGTCCGGCGTCGTACCGCACCGTGGTGCCCGATTCGAGCGTGCACGACGCATCGGCGCGTGCACCCGAGGTGCGCACATCGTCGCCCACTTCGAGCACGCTGCCGCGGGGCTTCGCCACCAGCGCGGCCATGTCGAACGACACGCTCTCGAGCTCGTCGACCTCGGGGGTCTGCGCGCCGGAGCGCAGCGCGAGGGTCAGGTCGTCGTCGCCGGGCACTCGCAGGAACGCGTAGGTCGTCACGTCACCTGAGGAGCCCTCGCCGGTGACGGCGAACGGAATGATGCGGGTGCGGTCGGCGAGGTCGCCGCGCAGCTGGCGTCCCGACGCGGCGACGCCGGGCGGGTCGCCCCACAGCGACACCTCCAGGTCGGAGACGTCGCCGCCCGACCACGTGACCTTCCCGTCGAGCACGTCCACGCCACGCGGGAAGTCGTCGCGGGTTTCGGCTGTGAGCACCGTGTCGTCGACGACGGGGTAGTCGGGCACGCTCTCGCGGACGACCTTGACGACGATGAGTCCGCGCCCGGTGTTGCCCGACGACGACTCGACGTCGTAGAGGAACGACATGGTCGCAGGGGCCGTGCCCGCAGCGATGACGACGGTGGTGTCATCGCTGTCTCGGATGCGCGCGTCGAGCCGGGTGTACTCGGGGTTGGGGCTGCCGTCCACGAGCGCAGCGGGCAGGTCGGGGCGCAGGCCGGTCAGGGCGAGCGTGCCGCCGGTCGGATCGACGTCGTTGGCGAGAGGACTCACGCGGATGGTGCGGTCGGCGCCCGCCTGCACCTGCACGTAGTCGGTGAAGGTGATCGGGCTCGGGTTCGATTGGCCGTCGAGCACGCCGATGCGCACGGTGCCCTCACCCGTCTCGCCGAACGCGTCGACGACGCGGTAGCGGAACGAGACCTGGCCGGCGTCACCGGGCACACTCGTGTAGACGATCGAGACGCCGTCCGGCGCGATCGCCGCCGACCCGCTGGACGGCTGGCTCACGATGCGGTCGAGTGCCACGACGTCGCCATCGGGGTCCATGCCGAACCCGTCGAAGTCCACGACGGTGCTCTGCCCGCTGAGCACCCGTCCGACGAGGGTGTCGGGAAGCGGGGCGCGGTTGGCGTCGTCCGCGAGCACCTGGATGCGCACGGTGGCGGTGTCGGCGAGCGAGGGTGCCCCCGTGGTGAACACGGCGTAGTCGACGCCGTACTCCCCCGGCTCGTCGGGCGCCAGGTATCTCAGCAGGTCGCCCGCGGCGAAGGCGAGCGCCCCATCGGTCGACGAGACGATCGAGGCCGGGTTGAGGGTGGGCCGGCCGCCGGCCGGCGAGATGTCGTTGTCGAGCACGGGGATGTCGATCTGCGAGCCTGCGCGCACGACGACCGTGTCGTCGACGGCGATCGGCGCGACCTCGGGCGCGGGCGGAAGCAGGAAGACCGTGGCTTCGCCGGCGACCGTCGCACCGGCGTCCTCGCTGCCGTCGCTGACGGTGTACTCGACGGTGCCGAGCCGCCCCGCCGCGCCCGTGGCGGTGGTGCCGGTCACCCGCAGATGGTTCTGTCCGACCGCGTCGACGACCAGTGACGCACCCGGGTCCGCGCGGCCCACGACGTCGCTGAGCAGCAGCACGCGTCCGGTCGGATTCGACACCGCGGCGAACACATCGAGCGTCGCGTCCTGCTGCGGCCGGACGAATGCGACGACCGGGGCGGTGGCCAGCTGCGGCGGTGCGTCCTCGGCGAGCAGCGTGATCCGCGCCGTGCCCGTGGCATCCGTCGTGCCGTCGGTCACCGTGAAGCCGACGCGGAACGTCCCGGGCTCGGCGGCCGTGAAGTCGAACGATGTGGTGCCGTCCACGACGGTGGCGGTCGCCGTCGCATCGTCGAGCACGCGGACCGAGTCGAGCGACATCGCTCCGGTCGTGCCCGTGACATGCGGCGCGACATCCACCGTGATACCGGTGCCCACGCTGTCGACGACCGCGAACGACTGGACGTGCATCGCGGGTTGGGGGCTGACGCGGATGACGAGCGGCTTCGTGGTCGTGCGCCCCCGGGTGTCCGACACCGTCACATCGATCGAGACGACCTGCTCACCGCCCGAGCCGTCGTCGGAGTGCTGATAGACGACGTCGCCCGCCGGCGTCGCCGCGACGCTGCCCGACGCGTCGGCGCTCGTCGCCGACAGCAGCAGCAGCGGATCACCCTCCGGGTCGACCCATCCCGACAGCACGGGCACGGTGACCGTGCCGCTGCGCGCGACCTCGGGCGTCGGCCATTCCTGCAGGCATCCCTCGACGCCGCACCACTGCGGGGCGGAGTCCTGTGTCTCCGAGGCGACGGTCAGCGTCACGGTCGTCGGCGCCGACAGCAGGCCGCCGTCGGTGGTCCCGTCGTCCACGGCGTACCGGAAGGCCGCGGTTCCGGAAGCCCCCGGCGCGGTGCGCACGGCGAGGCGTCCGCCGTCGTCGGTGATCGAGACGGTGCCGAATCCCGGGTCGAGACCGGTCACCGACTCGGGATCGATGCTGAGCACATCCTCGTTGGGGTCATGGTCGTTGAGCAGCACGGGCAGAGTCACCAGGCTTCCCGCACGCACTCCGAACTCGTCGGGTTCGGCGATGGGCGGCTTGGGATCGATGACGAGACTGAGCTGCTCCTCGCTCTCGACCGCGTCGGGGTCGCTGCGGTCGTCGAGGGTCCAGTCCTGACTGGAAGCCACGAGCTGTCCGTCGGGTACGGTCCAGACCCACCCCGTACGCGTCTCGTTGAGGATCACGGCGTCGTCGCCGGCGACGAGCACGGGTCGACGCTGATCGGGAAGCGACTGGCCCCCGTAGTCGAGCGTGGTGGAACCGCCCGAGCTGCTCCACAGCGTGCCCGGGGCGTTCCCGCGCGGCAGCCACGCGGCCAGAAGGGCGCCGTCGTGGACGATGGGCTGCGCCGGCGCACCGAGCACCGTGGTCCCGGTGCCGAAGACGAGACGCGGCTGGGTACCGTCCACAGGCACCTCGATCAAGGACGTCTCGTCGACGACACGCACGACGCTCGCGCCCGGATCCGGGGCGGCGACCACGACGGTGCCCGTGGTCCCCGCAGAGACCGGTCCCTCGGAGCCGCGCACCCAGACCTGCCCGTCCTCGGTGTCGACCACCGCCCACGTGTCGCCGGCGGCCGTGACCTGCGGAGAGCTCAGCCCCTCGGGCTGGAACGCGTCGCGCTGGCGCACCTCGGATGAGGCGATGTCGTAGCGCAGCACCGACCCGTCGGCCGCAGAGACAGCGAACAGCGTTCCCCGCGCATCCACGGCGATCGCCTCGGCCGCGTACTGCGTCGCATCGTCGTCGTCCGAGCGGAACGGGTCGAGGACGGTGGCGTCGCCGGTCGACAGGCGACCGACGTAGACCGCACCGGCGTCGGTCCGGTACGCCACGAAGTCCCCGGCGGTGGCGACATCGGTGGTGCCCGCCGGCGTCGACGGCGACGCGCGCAGAGTCTGCTCATCGAGGTCGACCGGCATGGCGGCATCGATGCGGGTGAGTTTGCTGAAGCTCTCGCTGAACAGGAAGGCGCCGTCGGCGGTGTGCACGACCTCGCTCGGGTTGCCGACGCTGCGAACGGTGTCCAGCTCGCCGATGGTCGTGTTGACACGCGCGTACCGACGGCCGTCGCCGGTCTGCAGAGCCCACACCGAGGCGTCGACCTTGGGCGTCTCCTGCGCATCGAGCCCCGGCCACACCACGCTGATGCCCACGATGAGACCGACCGCCGCCAGCCCCGCGGTCAGCCCGGCGACGACACCGCGCCTCACGAGAACGCCCCCATCGCCGCCGCCACCGCGACCCCCGCCCCGGCCACGACGGCGAGCGCACCGACGCCGACCAGCCACGGCAGGGCGCGGCGCCCGCGCGGGGCATCGGCCGTGAACGCGGTCTCTTCGTCGCGGGCGAGCCCCGCGATCCCGGCGCTCTCCCGTGTCTTGCGCGACGAGGGGCGTTCGATGCGACTGCGCGCGGGTCCGCGCATCGACTCGTCCGCGAAGTCGACGGAATCCGTGGTGGGATGCCACTGGTCATCGGCGACCTCGAGCGGTGTGCGCGACCAGCCCTGGTCGGCCTGGACCTCGCGGAAGGCCTCTCCGAGCTCGCGCGCCGAGCCGTAGCGCTTGTCGGGGTCCCGCGACATCGCCCGGGCGAGCACGTCCTGCAGCGCCGGCGGGACGTCGGCGCGCGCGATCTCGCTGTAGGAGGCACGCGCGATGCGGCGACGCAGCTGCTCCTTGGAGTTCTGGCCCTTCTCGCGGCGCTCGAACGGACTGTGCCCGGCCAGCAGCGAGTACACGGTCGCCCCGAGGCTCCACACTTCGCTCGAGACGGTGCCGGGCGTCGTCTCGGCGATGACCTCGGGCGCGCTCCACGGCACCGACATCGCGAGCACCTCGCTGTCGGCGCGACGCGTGAGCGATGACGAGATGCCGAAGTCGGCGAGCACGGGAGCGCCGAATGTGGTGATGAGGATGTTGCTCGGCTTGACGTCGCGGTGGACCAGGCCTGCGCGGTGCGCTGATTCCAGGGCGCTGGCCATCCGCACGCCGATCGCCAGCACCTCGTCGACCGGCAGCCGCTCGACGCGGTACCGCTGCGCGAGTGAGCCCGGGCAGTACTCCATGACGATGTAGGGCCGCCCGTCGGCCGAGATACCCGCCTGGTAGACGGTGACGATCGAGGGATGGGCCGACAGGTGCGCGAGCACATCTGCTTCGGCGTTGAACATTCGCCGCAGATCGGGATCGCGCACGTCCGCGGGGAGCACCTTCACGGCGACGTCGCGGCGAGGCATGTCCTGCTCGTAGAGGAACACGTCGGCGAACCCGCCGGAGCCGAGCGGACGGATGTACGTGAGACCGGGCAGGATGGGCGGAGCAGACGGCAGGCGGTGGGCCACCGATCCCTCCCCCGGAGTCAGCCGCCGGGACCCGGCGGGGTGTGCGCGAATGCGCGACGGAAACCCGGCCATGCTAACAAAGCGAACTCCGTGTTCCGCTCAGGGTTGTGGACGCGACGGTCAGGCGCTCGACGCCTCGCCGGGGTCGAACGGCGCGTCGAGGGACTTCGTCAGCTCGTCGAGCAGCGCCTCGATCTGGGGCTCGACGTACTCGGCGAGCGCGGCCTGGATCCGAAGGCGATGGTGGAGCAGGATGCTGCACACCTCACGGCCCACCATGTTCGCGTAGTCGTCGGCGAGGCCGACCTCCTGCCGCAGCGCGGCCTTGGCCTCGTCGCTGAGCGGCGGCAGCGCGGGGACGTCCGCGTCGGCCTCTTCGGCCATGCCCGCGATCGTGAACAGGAACGGCGCACCCGGCACGGGATCGGGGTCGAGCGGCATGCCTTCGAACTCGGGGTCGAGCCCTTCCGATGGACGATACGTGCGCGCCCTGTTGCGCGCGGCCTGCTGATCGAGCTCGGCCTGCAGCATCGGCAGATTGAGCGCGGTGTACTCGGCGACGGCGTGGTCGACGATCGTCTTCATCCGGGTCGAGAGCCCGTGCTGCACGCCGTGGGGCACGTCGGCGCCGAGCCCTGCGGCCGAGAGCACCGGCGAGCCGAAGCAGCGACGGCACGGTGCGACGCGACCGCGGTGGGTGGCGGGCTCCCAGCGCGGCAGCCAGCGCAGCCAGGCGTCGACGGCCTGGCTCACCTGCGTCTCCAGCGAGCGCTCCACCCTTCCACGGTAGAGGCGAAGGGCCGTGGATGCATCGCCACCCGCCGCGACACGGCGCGTCGCGCGCTAGTATTCGTCCTCCCACGGCCATTTCGGCCGGTGGGCGCGCGTGCGCACCAGGGCGACACCCGCCCAGCCGCACACCAGCGCGGCCCCGGCGATGACCGCCCCGAACCAGCTCGTCGCGAGCATCCCGACCGCCGACGCGGCCTCACCGGGGCTCGCGACCGAGAGCGCACCCAGCCCGACGCCGGCGAGGTACGCGAGGAACGCCGCCGCGGCTGTCACGGGCGCCGACCAGTACGTCGGGCGCGGTCGTCGTACGCCGACGAGGAGCGCCCCCGCGAAAGCGAGCACCGAGAAGGCGACCCCCAGCACGCCCGGCAGCTGGCCGAGGTCGGGCACGGCGATGACATCCTCATCGAGGGCGAGGCTGGTCATTCCCAACCCGAAGACGACGAGGGCGAGGTCGGCGGCGGCGGCGAGAACGACCGCGAGGGCGGGGCGGACTCCCGCGCCGCCCTCGTGGTCGGTCATGTCACTGGCGGACGAGCTGGGGTCCGGCCTCGAGCGTGCGCTCGTACTCGCGCTGCGCCTCGCGGTTCAGCTCGGTCACCCGCTTGCCGCGCGCGGCCACCCATGCGCCGTACCAGATCGTGAGCTCGCGGGCGAAGACGAAGGCCGCGACCGACAGCGGCACGAGCAGCTGACTCTCGACGAGTGCAGCGCCCTCGCTGGCCGTGAGCATCCAGAACGGCGCCTGGAACAGCTGGCCGAGCAGGTGACCGCCGTACGCGGCGACTCCGACGAGGAGTCCGAGGTGCACCCAGATGCCCCAGCGGCCGCGATTGACGATCGCGCCCAGCAGCCAGAAGGCGATGAAGAAGACCACCGTGGGCACCCACAGCGACCAGGTGCCGAGAGCGGCCAGTGCCGTCGAACCGACGTTGTCGGCGGTGACCTCGCCCGAGACGGCTCCGACGATGAGCCCGGTCGCGAGGTACAGCGCCGCGAAGGTCAGGGCGGCGAGCAGCCCGATCGCGCCTGCTGCGGCGCGGTTGCCCCGGGGGCGCGGCGCCTCGGGCGCCTGCACGAAGATCGGCTGCGGCGCGGCGACGGCGGCTCCGGCGGCAGGCTCGCTCGAGGTGACCGCGGGAGTGTCGTACGCCGTGGTGGCGGTGGCGTCCGCGGCGGGTTCGGTCCAGACCTTCGTCTCGGCGTCGGGCTCGGCCGGGACGTCGGCGACCGGCTCGGCCACGACGGTCTCCTCGACCACCGTCTCCTCGACGACCGGCTCCGTCGACGGCGACGCGACGGGCGCGTCGTCCACCACGGTCTCCTCGACGACCGTCTCCTCGACGACCGGCTCGTCCACGGCATCGCGGCCGGCGGCCTCGGCATCCGCGAGACCCTCATGCGCGCTGCCGACGACGTCCTCGTCGCCGCCCGGCTCGTCGACGGGTTCTCCGTACGTGGCCTTGGGATCGCTCATCGGGTGCACTCCTCACGCGGGGTCGGTCCCCGTTCTGCGAGGGTATCCCGCACATGAGCGCTCACCGCGCAGGCGTGCCGTGTCGCCCGCGGGTGCGACCGGGTTAGGGTGACGACATGTCGCGACGACGGATCCTGCTCGGCGCGGCGGCCGCCGTCGGAGCCGCCCTCGTGCTCGCCGCGTGCGCACCCGAGCCGGGCACGCAGACACCGAGCCCGCAGCCGGGGTCATCGACCACGAGCACGCCGACCCCCTTCGGCAGCCCGGTTCCGACGCCGACGACCGACGACGGCGCGACCGCGCACGGCGGCATCCCCGACGACTGCCGCGCGATCCTCAGCCCGGGCGTGCTCGCCCAGCTCGAGGGCGTTCCGCTCAACGACACCGGGATGAACCCGTCCGGTCCACAGCCCGACGGGACGCTCGTCTGCGTATGGGGCGAGGCGGGCGACGAGACGATGCGGCTCACGACGACGATCAGCGGATTGTCGCGTGGACCCGCGCTCGACCTGCTCAACGAGCTGTTCGACGAGGGCTTCACGTGCTACCAGCCCGATGAAGGCACCCGCTGCGAGACCGCGAGCGGCAGCGGCGCGGCCATCGAAGGACGAACGCTGTACTACCTCGACGACGTGCTCATCGACACCACCTTCGTCGGTATCGCGCCGAGCGGCTACACCGACGCCATCATCGCCGCGATCCACGGCTGAGAGGGCCGCTCACCGCCACACGTGGGCGGCCAGGCGCGTCGCGTAGTCCTCCGGATGCCACCGCGTTTCGACGCTCGACAGCCACAGGCCCCCGCTGAAGACGTGACTCTCGACCACCGAGCCGCGCTCCCGCGAACACGACAACCCGCCGAATCCCTCGGCGCACGCGAAGCTGTTCGCGCCGAGCATCTGCGCAGCCGCCTCGCCCGCCGCGGGATCGACGACCGCGAGGGTCGAGACCACGGACTCCCCGGACTCGGTGCGCCACGCGCACGCGACCCGCACCGTCGGCGAGGCCGCCTCGACGAGTCCGGGCGTCGCGGTCACGGGCGGTGCGTAGTCCTGGGTGAGCAGAACGTCGCCGCGCCACACCATCTCGGACCACAGCCGATCGGGGTACAGCGCCCGGCAGTCGAGGTCTTCCGACGCCGCGATCTGCGCCGGCGAAGGCTCGGCCGTCACCTCGGCCGCGCGGGTGGTGGCATCCCGCAGGGTGTCGCCGGTCCAGGCGACCACCGACGGCACCATCGGCACGGCCAGGTAGACGAGCGCACCGACGATGCCCGCGCACAGCAGCCCCGCGGGCACGGCGATCCACAGATTCCTGCCGCCGATGCGCGCCATGCCGCCCTCCCCCTCCACGGTCGCCCCGCGTGCAGCGCAAGCCGTGCCGACACGCCGTGCGACGACGGCGAAGGGCCCCGGGGTGGTCCCGGGGCCCTTCGCAACATGTTGCCGATCAGTTATACGACGTGAAGTCGCCGTCGGTGGAGAAGCTGTCGAAGTCGACGTAGCTCAGATCAGCGTCGCTGTAGGCGCCGTCCGAGGCGAAGATGCGGTTGGGGTACCGCTCGCTCTTGGCCTCCTCCGTCGCCTCGACCGTGACGTTGCGGTACTTCGCGAGTCCGGTTCCGGCGGGGATGAGCTTTCCGATGATGACGTTCTCCTTGAGGCCGACGAGCGGATCGCTCTTGCCCTCCATGGCGGCCTGCGTGAGCACGCGGGTCGTCTCCTGGAACGACGCCGCCGACAGCCACGACTCGGTGGCCAGCGACGCCTTGGTGATGCCCATCAGCTCGGGGCGTCCCGAGGCGGGACGCTTGCCGGCGGCGACCGTCTCGCGGTTGATCGACTGGTAGCGCTTCGCGTCGACCATCTCACCGGGCAGCAGGCTCGTGTCGCCGTGGTCGACGACCGTGACCTTGCGCAGCATCTGGCGCACGATGACCTCGATGTGCTTGTCGTGGATCGGCACACCCTGCGAGCGGTACACGCCCTGCACGCCGCCGACGAGGTACTTCTGCACCTCGCGGGCACCCTGCACGCGCATGACCTCCTTGGGGTCGAGCGTTCCGACCTGCAGCGGCTGACCGACCGTGACGTGCTGGCCGTCCTCGACCAGCAGCGTCGCGCGCTTGAGCACGGGGTACACGTGCGCCTCGTCGCCGTTGTCGGGGGTCAGGATGACCTTCTTCGACCTGTCGGTCTCTTCGATCGTGATGCGACCGTCCGACTCGGCGATCGGCGACGCCCCCTTCGGGGTGCGAGCCTCGAACAGCTCCTGCACGCGGGGAAGACCCTGCGTGATGTCATCGGCCGAAGCAGAACCACCGGTGTGGAACGTACGCATCGTCAGCTGGGTTCCGGGCTCACCGATCGACTGGGCGGCGATGATGCCGACCGCCTCGCCGATGTCGACGATCTTGCCCGTCGCGAGCGAGCGGCCGTAGCACTTCGCGCAGACACCGACGGCCGAGTCGCACGTGAGCACCGAGCGCACCTTGATGGACTCGATGCCGCCCTCGACGAGCTTGTCGATGAGCACGTCGCCCACGTCGTCGCCGGCGGCTGCGAGCACGGCGCCCTGGGCGTCGACCACGTCGGCGGCGAGCGTCCGCGCGAACACCGAGTTCTCGACGTTCGGGTCCTTCACGAGGCCGCCGTCGGCGTTCATCGTCGCGATCGGCAGGTCGAGGCCCTTGACGGTGCCGCAGTCCTCCTCGCGGATGATGACGTCCTGCGACACGTCCACCAGGCGACGGGTGAGGTAGCCCGAGTCGGCGGTGCGCAGCGCGGTGTCGGCGAGACCCTTGCGGGCACCGTGCGTGGCGATGAAGTACTCCGCCACCGACAGTCCCTCGCGGTACGACGAGATGATCGGACGCGGGATGATCTCACCCTTGGGGTTGTTCACCAGGCCGCGCATACCGGCGATGTTGCGGATCTGCAGCCAGTTACCACGGGCGCCGGAGCTGACCATGCGGTTGATCGTGTTGTCGGCGGGGAAGTTCGCCTTCATCGCGACCTGCACCTCGTCGGTGGCCTCGGTCCAGATCTTGATGAGCTCCTGACGACGCTCGGCGTCGGTCGTGAGGCCCTTCTCGAACTGCGCCTGGGCCTTCGCCGCGGCCTTCTCGTGCTTGGCGACGATCTCGGCCTTCTCGGGCGGGGTGAGGATGTCGCTCAGCGCCACGGTGACACCCGAGCGGGTGGCCCAGTGGAAGCCGGCGTCCTTGATCCGGTCGAGCGTCGCGGCGACCTCGACCTTCGGGTACTCCTCGGCCAGCTTGTTGACGATCTGCGACAGCTTGCCCTTGTCGGCCTGCTCGCGCACGAACGGGTAGCCCTTGGGCAGCGCGTCGTTGAAGATCGCCTGGCCCAGGCTGGTGTCGACCAGGCCGTGGCGCTCGTAGCCCTCGGGGCCTTCGCCCTCGAGGAACGTCAGACCCGGGATGCGGATGCGGACCTTGGCCTGCAGGTCGAGGGTGCCCTCGTCCTTCGCCAGGATCGCCTCCGACACCGACCCGAACACGCGACCCTCGCCGGCGGCGCCCTCGCGCAGCGTCGTGAGGTGGTGCAGACCGATGATCATGTCCTGCGAGGGCAGGGTCACCGGGCGGCCGTCCGACGGCTTCAGGATGTTGTTCGACGCCAGCATCAGGATGCGGGCCTCGGCCTGCGCCTCGACCGACAGCGGCAGGTGCACCGCCATCTGGTCACCGTCGAAGTCGGCGTTGAACGCCGCGCACACCAGCGGGTGGAGCTGGATGGCCTTGCCCTCGACCAGCTGCGGCTCGAAGGCCTGGATGCCGAGGCGGTGCAGCGTGGGCGCGCGGTTGAGCAGCACGGGGCGCTCGCGGATGATCTCCTCGAGCACGTCCCACACCTCGGGACGCGTGCGCTCGACGGCGCGCTTGGCCGCCTTGATGTTCTGCGAGTGACCGAGATCGATCAGGCGCTTGATGACGAACGGCTTGAACAGCTCGAGCGCCATCTGCTTCGGCAGACCGCACTGGTGCAGCTTGAGCTGGGGACCGACGACGATCACCGAGCGGCCCGAGTAGTCCACGCGCTTGCCGAGCAGGTTCTGGCGGAACCGGCCCTGCTTGCCCTTGAGCATGTCGCTCAGCGACTTCAGCGCGCGGTTGCCGGTGCCGGTGACCGGGCGGCCGCGACGGCCGTTGTCGAAGAGTGCGTCGACGGCCTCCTGCAGCATCCGCTTCTCGTTGTTGACGATGATCTCGGGGGCACCGAGGTCGATCAGGCGACGAAGGCGGTTGTTGCGGTTGATCACGCGGCGGTAGAGGTCGTTCAGGTCGGAGGTCGCGAAGCGGCCGCCGTCGAGCTGCACCATCGGGCGCAGTTCCGGCGGGATCACCGGGACGACGTCGAGGACCATCGATGCGGGGCTCGTGCCCGTCGTCAGGAACGAGTTGACGACCTTCAGGCGCTTGATGGCGCGGATCTTGCGCTGGCCCTTGCCCTCCGAGATCTGCAGGTGCAGGCTGTCGGCCTCGGCCTGCAGGTCGAACGCCGCGAGGCGACGCTGGATCGACTCGGCGCCCATGTAGGCCTCGAAGTACTGTCCGAAGCGGTCCTGCAGCTCGTGGAAGACGTCGTCCTCGGGCTTGAGGGCGCCGACCTCGAGGGTGCGGAAGTCCTCCCACACGCGCTCGAGCTTCGCGATCTGCTCGTCGGCACCCTTGCGGGTGGCCGCCATGTCCTTCTCGGCGGCGTCCTTGACCTTCTTCTTCTGGTCGGCCTTGGCGCCCTCCTCCTCGAGCGCCGCGAGCTCTTCCTCGAGCTTGGCCAGACGCGCGGCGATGCGGGCGTCACGGCGGTCGCCGAGGTTCTTGATCTCGAGACGGAGGTTGTTCTCGTGCGTGGCGAGGTCGCGGTGACGAGCATCCTCGTCGACCGAGATCACCATGTAGGCGGCGAAGTAGATGACCTTCTCGAGGTCCTTCGGCGCCATGTCGAGCAGGTACCCCAGGCGCGAGGGCACGCCCTTGAAGTACCAGATGTGGGTGACGGGCGCGGCCAGCTCGATGTGGCCCATCCGCTCGCGGCGGACGGAGGACTTGGTGACCTCCACGCCGCAGCGCTCGCAGACGATGCCCTTGAAGCGGACGCGCTTGTACTTGCCGCACGCGCACTCCCAGTCGCGGGAGGGCCCGAAGATCTGCTCTCCGAAGAGGCCGTCCTTCTCGGGCTTCAGGGTGCGGTAGTTGATGGTCTCGGGCTTCTTGACCTCGCCATAGGACCAACGACGGATGTCGTCGGCGGTGGCCAGACCGATACGAAGCTCATCGAAAGTTGTTGCGTCGAGCACTGGTTCTCCTGTGTCGGAATTCTGTGTGAGTCGAATCGGTCGGGTCAGATCTCGTCGATGGACGAGGACTCGAACCGGGTGGAGAGGTTGATGCCGAGCTCTTCGGCGGCGCGGTACGCGTCGTCGTCGGTCTCGCGCAGGTTCACCGCGGTGCCGTCTGCCGAGAGCACCTCGACGTTCAGGCAGAGCGACTGCATCTCCTTCATGAGCACCTTGAAGGACTCGGGGATGCCGGGCTCCTGGATGTTCTCACCCTTGACGATGGCCTCGTACACCTTGACGCGGCCGAGGATGTCGTCGGACTTGATCGTGAGGAGCTCCTGCAGCGCGTACGCGGCACCGTAGGCCTCGAGTGCCCACACCTCCATCTCGCCGAAGCGCTGACCGCCGAACTGCGCCTTACCACCGAGCGGCTGCTGGGTGATCATCGAGTACGGACCCGTCGAACGCGCGTGGATCTTGTCGTCGACGAGGTGGTGCAGCTTCAGGATGTACATGTATCCGACCGAGATCGGAGCCGGGAACGGCTCGCCGGAGCGGCCGTCGAACAGCTGCGTCTTGCCGCTGGAGTCGATGAGGCGCTCGCCGTCACGCGTGGGCAGCGTCGAGTCGAGCAGACCCGCGATCTCCTCCTCGCGCGCACCGTCGAACACGGGGGTCGCGACCTTGGTGCCGGGCGCAGCCTCGCGAGCCACCTCGGGGAGCGTCGCCGCCCACTCCGGGGTGCCCTCGACCTTCCAGCCCTGCTTCGCGATCCACCCGAGGTGCGTCTCGAGCACCTGGCCGAAGTTCATGCGGCCGGGGATGCCGAGCGGGTTGAGGATGGCGTCGACCGGGGTCCCGTCAGCGAGGAACGGCATGTCCTCGACCGGGAGGATCTTGGCGATGACGCCCTTGTTGCCGTGGCGACCGGCGAGCTTGTCGCCTTCCGTGATCTTGCGCTTCTGGGCGATGTAGACCACGACGCGGCGGTTGACGCCCGAGCCCAGCTCGTCGTCGCCCTCCTCGGCGTTGAACTCCTTGACCGCGATGATCGTGCCGGCCTCGCCGTGCGGGACCTTCAGCGACGTGTCGCGCACCTCGCGGCTCTTCTCGTTGAAGATCGCGCGCAGCAGGCGCTCCTCAGCGCTCAGCTCGGTCTCGCCCTTGGGCGTGACCTTGCCGACGAGGATGTCGCCGGGACGCACCTCGGCGCCGATGCGGATGATGCCGCGCTCGTCGAGGTCCTTCAGCAGGTCGGGGCTGACGTTGGGGAGGTCACGGGTGATCTCCTCCTTGCCGAGCTTCGTGTCGCGCGCGTCGACCTCGTACTCCTCGATGTGGATCGACGAGAGGGTGTCGTCCTTCACCAGGTCCTGGCTCAGGATGATCGCGTCCTCGAAGTTGTGGCCCTCCCACGGCATGAACGCCACGAGGAGGTTCTTGCCGAGCGCGAGCTCGCCCTCTTCGGTCGCCGGGCCGTCGGCCAGCACCTCGCCGACCTCGACGCGGTCGCCCGCAGAGACGATGACCCGCTGGTTGTAGCTCGTGCCCTGGTTGGAGCGGTCGAACTTGCGCAGGAAGTACTCCTTGGTGCCGCCCTCGTCGAGCTGCACCGAGACCACATCGGCCGAGACCTCGACGACGACACCGGCCTTCTCGTTGATGATGACGTCACGGGCGTCGACGGCGGCGTAGCTCTCCATGCCGGTGCCGACCAGCGGCGACTCGGAGCGAACGAGCGGCACGGCCTGACGCTGCATGTTGGCGCCCATGAGCGCGCGGTTGGCGTCGTCGTGCTCGAGGAACGGGATGAGCGACGTCGCGACCGACACCATCTGGCGCGGCGAGACGTCCATGTAGCCGATGTCCTCGGCCGGGAACAGGTCGACCTCGCCGCCCTTCTTGCGGGCGAGCACGCGGGTCTCCTGGAAGTGGCCGTCGGCCTTCAGCGGCGCGTTGGCCTGCGCGACGATGAAGTTCTCCTCCTCGCTCGCGGTGAGGTAGTCGATCGTGTCGGTGACACGGCCGTCCTCGACGCGGCGGTACGGCGTCTCGATGAAGCCGAAGGAGTTGACGCGCGCGAACGACGCGAGCGCGCCGATCAGACCGATGTTCGGGCCTTCCGGCGTCTCGATCGGGCACATGCGGCCGTAGTGCGACGGGTGGACGTCGCGCACCTCGACACCGGCGCGCTCGCGCGAGAGTCCGCCGGGGCCGAGCGCCGAGAGGCGGCGCTTGTTGGTCAGACCCGCGAGCGGGTTGTTCTGGTCCATGAACTGCGACAGCTGCGAGGTCCCGAAGAACTCCTTGATCGCGGCGACGACGGGCCGCACGTTGATCAGGGTCTGCGGCGTGATCGCCTCGATGTCCTGCGTGGTCATGCGCTCGCGGACGACGCGCTCCATGCGCGAGAGACCGGTGCGCACCTGGTTCTGGATCAGCTCGCCCACCGCGCGGATGCGACGGTTGCCGAAGTTGTCGATGTCGTCGACGTCGAGACGGATCTCGGCGGGCTTGCCGCGACGGATGCCGTCGAACGTCGTGTCGCCGCGGTGCAGGCGCACCAGGTACTTGATCGTCGCGACGATGTCCTCGACGCTCAGCACCGACTCGGTCAGAGCCGACTCGAGACCCAGCTTCTGGTTGATCTTGTAGCGACCCACCTTCGCCAGGTCGTAGCGCTTGGGGTTGAAGTAGAAGTTGTCCAGCAGCGCACGCGCGGCCTCGGCGGCGACCTGCTCACCCGGACGGAGCTTGCGGTAGATGTCGCGGAGCGCGTCCTCCTTGGTGAGGATCGTGTCCTTCGAAAGCGTCTCCTCGATGGAGTCGAAGCCCGCGAACTCGCTGAGGATGTCTTCGCTGGAAAGGCCCAGGGCCTTGAGGAAGACGGTGACCGACTGCTTGCGCTTGCGGTCGATGCGCACGCCGACCTGGTCGCGCTTGTCGATCTCGAACTCGAGCCAGGCGCCGCGGCTGGGGATGATGCGGGCCGAGACGATGTCCTTGTCGCTGGTCTTGTCGGGCGTCTTGTCGAAGTAGACACCGGGGGAACGCACCAGCTGCGAGACGACGACACGCTCGGTGCCGTTGATGATGAACGTTCCCTTGGCGGTCTGGAGCGGGAAGTCGCCCATGAAGACCGTCTGCGTCTTGATCTCACCGGTCTGGTGATTCATGAACTCGGCTTCGACGTACAGCGGAGCGGCGTAGGTCTTGCCGCGCTCCTTGCACTCCTCGATCGAGTACTTCTCGGGCTCGATGTAGGGGTTGGTGAACGAGAGCTGCATGGTCTCGCTCAGGTCCTCGATCGGCGAGATCTCCTCGAAGATCTCCTCGAGGCCGCTGATCTCGGGCACGTCCGTACGACCGGCGGCCTTGGCCTCGGCGACCCGGGCCTTCCAGGTGTCGTTGCCGACGAGCCAGTCGAAGGACTCCGTCTGAAGCGCCAGCAGGTCGGGGACCGTCAGCGTGTCGGAGATCTTGGCGAACGAGAGGCGGGGTGCGCCTCGGCCGTTCTTGGTGGTGGTGGGGTTGGATGCGTTGCGCGCAGCAGCCAAGGGGATAACCTCCATGGGCCCGAGTGGGCTCGATTCCTTGTCGTAGGGGCTGAACGCTCGGTCATCCCCGAAGCCCGGCGCCGCTACCCGATCGCGGTTGTCCGCGGGACGGGGGCGCGCAGGCACAGCCGACCACCATATGAAGGCAGGGGGAATCCAGGAGCGCAACTACCGACTATACGTCCATTCCGGCTGCGTGTCCAGTCCTCGCCTTGACGAGCCTTTCATCCTCCGGTATAAGTCGCGCGAACACGGGGATCCCCAGGCACCGCGGCCCGGGGATCCCTGTGTTCGCGGGTCTCAGCCGCCGGTGCCGCGACAGGCCATGCCGGGGTTGATGCCGATGTCGATGCCGGCCCTCTTGAACATGCCGTAGTTCTGCACGCCGTGGAAGCCGTGCTTCTGATTGCCGCGCACAGCCAGCGCGTCATCGTCGAACATCGGGTCGTAGCCGGGCGACCCCGGAGCGTTCTCGATCGAGTCGAGCGTGTCCAGTCCCGAGTACACGCACTCGGACGCCGCCTTCCCCGGTGCCCCGATCGGATCGCCCTTCCCGTTGACTTCACCGGCCATCGCGGCGCCGCCGCTGCCGAACACCAGCGCGACGGCCGCAGCCGCGCACACCAGAGCCTTCTTCATCGCGTTCCCCTTCCCAGGTGAGGTACGCCCGATGCACCCAGACCACCGGGCGGGAGACACCCGCATCGGTGCCGCCATCGCGGGACGATACTCCCGTCGGAGCGGCGGCGGAAGAGGGGGTTCGGCGCCCGCGACGGCCGGCCTCCCTTGTCGGCCCGCGCAGCCCGCTGCTAGCGTGGCGCGCACCGACGAACACGACTGGGGGACGGCCGTGAACAGAAGGAACACACGCGTGCGCGCGCCTCGACGGATGCTCGTCGCCGGCGGGGTGGTCGCGATCGCGCTGGCTCTGACCGGGTGCGGCGACATGCAGCCCGAGGATCTCAACGATCTGTTCGACCAGGCCCGCGAGGCCATCGACGAGGTGCAGGAAGCCGTCGAGGACACCCAACCCGACCAGGGCGATCCCGAGTACGAGGAAGGCATGCGCGAGGCGCGCGACGACTGGGACACCTACCAGCAGCCACCGCCCGACATCGAACCGCTCGACGACGACCCCTACGCGTTCCATTCCACGGACGGCGACGGACAGCAGTCCGCGACCGAGGAGTACCACTACGACGGAGAGCACGAGGACGAGCTCTCCGACTGGTACTCCCGCGAGTACGGGTCGGAGCCGACCTCCAACGCCGACGGGACCGAGCAGACGTGGGAGGACGGCGGCTCCAAGACGACGGTGAAGCGCAATTTCGACGGCACGGTGAGCGCGAGGACGACCTGGTACAAGCCCTGACCTCTGGTGCGGCCGGGTCGGTCGCGCCATGATGTGGTCATGACCGGGGCCCGGAGGCCCGCGATCCGCACCCCCGACCAGCGGATCCGGGTGTTCGTCAGCTCGACCCTGCGCGAGCTCGCACCCGAACGCGCCGCCGTCCGCACCGCCATCGAACGCCTCCGCCTGGCCCCCGTCATGTTCGAACTCGGCGCACGCCCCCACCCACCCCGCGAGCTCTACCGCTCCTACCTCGCCCAAAGCGACATCTTCATCGGCATCTACGCCGAAAGCTACGGCTGGGTCGCCCCCGACGAAACCGTCTCCGGACTCGAAGACGAATACAACCTCGCCCCGCCCGGCATGCCCAAACTCATCTACATCAAGACCCTCGACCACCGGGACCCCCGCCTCGACACCCTCATCACCCGCATCCGCGACGACGACACCGCCGCCTACCTCCCCTTCACCACCCCCGACGACCTCGCCGAGCACGTGCTGTCCGATCTGGCGACGCTGCTGGCCGAACGGTTCGATGCGGCACGCGCCGAGACCGTCGCCGAGGACCAGGTGAGAGACCTGCTCGCGCGCGTGCCGGTGGCCTACACGCGGATCGTGGGGCGCGACCGGCTCGTCGACGACGTGGTGGGGATGCTGGCCGCATCCGGCAGCCGCGTGGTCACGCTCGTCGGCCCCGGCGGCATCGGCAAGAGCCGTCTGGCCATCGCGGTCGCCGAGCGGGCGGCCGAGCACTTCCCCGACGGGACGGTGTTCGTGCCGCTCGAGAACGTGCTCGAGCCGGAGCTGCTGCTGGCGACGATCGGCTATGCGCTCGGAGTGCGTGACGGCCCCGGACTCCCCCTCGAGCAGCGGCTCGCCCGCGCGCTCGCGGGACGCCGGATGCTGATCCTGCTCGACAACTTCGAGCAGATCGTGTCGGCCGCGCCCATCCTGGTGAGTCTGTACACGGTCGCCCCGGATGCGGTGTTCCTGGTGACCAGCCGTGCCGTGCTGCGCATCCGCGGCGAGCAGGTCGTCGAAGTGCCGCCGCTGCCGACCAAGGATCCCGACGCGCCGTACTCGCTCCAGCGCGCACGCGAGGCACCGGCGGTGGCGCTGTTCGTCCAGCGTGCGGCCGCCGCCAACCCGCGGTTCTCCGTGACGGACACGAACCTGGCCGCGATCGTCGGGATCTGCGATGCGCTCGACGGGGTCCCGCTCGCCCTCGAACTCGCCGCGGCCCGAACCCGCACACTGCCGCCCGCCGAGATCCTCCGCCGCCTGGATCACCAGCTCACTCTGCTCGTGGACGCGTCACGCGATCTGCCCCCGCGACAGCGCACGCTGCGCAGCACGATCGACTGGTCCACCGATCTGCTCGACGAGTCCGCGCGGACGATGCTGCGAGAGCTGGCCGCGTTCTCGCCGGGCTTCACCCTGGACTCCGTCGAACGGCTGAGCCGACTGCGCCGGTGGGACTTCGACGTGTTCGCCGCGATGGAGTCGCTCGTCGACTCGTCGCTGGTCTCGCAGGCCGAGGTCGACGGTCAGATCGTGTTCTCGCTGCTGGTCAGCGTGCGCGAGCACGGGCTCGCCGCCTTGAGCTCCGAAGGCCGCGAGCAGGAGGTGCGGGACGCCCACGCCGAGGTCTATGCGCAGCTGACCCGCGAGCAGGCGCCGCTGCTGGGCGGCGAGGGCCAGGCGGAGGCGGTGACACGCCTCACCCTCGAGCGCAGCAATCTGCGTGCCGGGGTGCGGCAGCTGGTCGCCCGAGGCGATGCCGAGACAGCCGCCGACATCGCGTGGCGGCTGTACATCTTCTGGTGGGTGGGCGGCTACCTCACCGAGGTCGCGACCTGGATGGAGGAGCTGCTGGGCCGCACGGCCGATTCGGCATCCGACCGGGTGCGGGCGATCGTCGCCTTCTACGTCGGCTGGCGCGACATGTGGCAGCCGCACAGCCGACAGGTCGCGGCATCCCTCATCGACGCGGCGGAGACATTCGCATCCCAGGGAGACCGCCTCGGCGTCGCCATGACCCTCACCGTGGCGTCGGTCGCGGAGATGAACCACAGCGAACCCGATGTCACGGTCTCGACCGCTCGGCTCACCGAGGCCGCGCGGCGGTTCGATGCCGAAGGCGCGGGGTGGGGCTCATGCCTCGCGCTCGTGGCGCTCGGTCGGCTCGCTCTTCTCGGGCAGCGCCTCCACGAGGCATCCGCGCTGTTCGAACGGGCGGTCGACGCGTCGCAGCGCAGCGGCGAGCGATTCGCCGGCACGATCGCCCTGCACCATCTGGGGCGCATGCGGCTGCTGGAGGGGCGCCTCGACGAGGCCGAGGATGCCTACCTGCACGGTATGGCAGGCTCCGAGATGCTGCGCCACGATGAGGGTCTCGCCTACTCGCTCGAGGGCCTCTGCGCGGTGGCGGCCGCACGCGGCGACGCGCATCATGCCGGGGTGCTCTCGGGCGCTGCGACGACGATCCGACAGCACACGGCCGTCGTCGACGCACCCCCGTTCCTCTACCACGCGGCGTTCCTCGAGCGGCTGCGCGGCGACCCCGCCACGGCCGCACTCGTGGACGAGGGCGAAGCCGAGGGCGCGGAGCTGGGCGCCTACGAAGCCGCGGAGCGCGCGCGCGAGCACGTGCTGCACGCACGCGAACAGGCGACGCGCCGCGCCGAGATGTCTGGCATGACGGCACCTCGCGCGCCATGATGTGGTCATGACCGGGGCCCGGAGGCCCGCGATCCGCACCCCCGACCAGCGGATCCGGGTGTTCGTCAGCTCGACCCTGCGCGAGCTCGCACCCGAACGCGCCGCCGTCCGCACCGCCATCGAACGCCTCCGCCTGGCCCCCGTCATGTTCGAACTCGGCGCACGCCCCCACCCACCCCGCGAGCTCTACCGCTCCTACCTCGCCCAAAGCGACATCTTCATCGGCATCTACGCCGAAAGCTACGGCTGGGTCGCCCCCGACGAAACCGTCTCCGGACTCGAAGACGAATACAACCTCGCCCCGCCCGGCATGCCCAAACTCATCTACATCAAGACCCTCGACCACCGGGACCCCCGCCTCGACACCCTCATCACCCGCATCCGCGACGACGACACCGCCGCCTACCTCCCCTTCACCACCCCCGACGACCTCGCCGACAAAGTGGCAGGCGACCTGGCCACCCTGCTGGCAGAACGGTTCGACGAATCCCGCGAGTATGACGCCATCGCCGGCGAGGACATCGACCTCTCGGCGGCGTCCGGTTCGCTCACCGCGCGGGTGCCGGTTCCGTACACGACGACGATCGGCCGCGAGCGCGAGATCTCCGACATCCGCGAACTGCTGCGCCGTCGTGAGGATCGCGTCGTCAGCCTCATCGGACCCGGCGGCATCGGCAAGAGCCGGTTGGGGATCGAGGTCGCGCGCGCCTCGGACGACCTCTTCCGGGACGGCGTCTACTTCGTGCCGCTCGAGGGTGTGCTCGAACCCGGGCTCCTCCTGCCGACGATCGCGTTCACCCTCGGCATCCGCGACAACGGGGAGGCCGCACTCGAGGAGCGCATCGCCCATGCGCTCGCCGACCGGCAGGTGCTGCTCGTGCTCGACAACTTCGAGCAGATCGTCACCGCGGCGCCGGTGCTGGTGGGGCTGTACACCCTTGCGCCGGACGCCACCTTCCTGGTGACCAGTCGCGTGGTGCTGCGCATCCGCGGCGAGCGCGTGTACGAGGTGGATACGCTGCCGCCGCCGGAAGCCTCGGCTCCGGCCACGCTCGAGCGCGCCCGGCGATCGCCGGCGTGCGCCCTGTTCGTCGACCGTGCCGCGTCGGCGAAGCCGGGGTTCGAGCTCACCGACGACAACGCCGGCGACATCAGCGACATCTGCCGCCGGCTCGACGGGCTGCCGCTGGCGATCGAGCTCGCCGCGGCGAAGACGCGGATGCTGGCCCCACGCCAGATCGCACAGCGGCTGGAGCAGAGTCTGCCGCTGCTGACCGCGGCCGTGCGCGATCTTCCCGACCGGCACCGCACGATGCGGGCGACGATCGATTGGAGCGTCGGTCTGCTTCCGGAGGCGCAGCGCGAGATGCTCGAGGATCTCGGTGTCTTCGCCCGCCAGTTCACCCTCGACGCCGTCGAGGCGCTCGGGCGCGGCCGCAGCTGGGACGGCACGGCGATCGAATCGCTGGCCGCGCTGGTCGACGCTTCGCTGGTCAAGCAGGTCGACAATCGCGGCCGCGCGGTGTTCTCGCTGCTGGCGATCGTGCGCGAGTACGCGATCGGCCGGCTGAAGGACAACGGAGCCGCCGATCGCATGCGCGCGGCCCACGCCGACTACTATTCCGGGCTCGTCGCCCGCATCGCGCCCGACCTCGGTGGGCGCGGGCAGGCCGAGGCGGTGGCGCAGCTCGAACTCGAGCTGCCCAACCTGCGTGCGGCCGTGCGGCACCTCATCTACATCGATCGCCTCGACGACGCGGGTGCCTTCGCATGGAACCTGCTCATCTACTGGTGGATCGCCGGGTTCTTCGCCGAGGTGCGGCTGTGGATGCTCGAGCTGCTGGACAAGCAGCATCCGATCAGTCAGCACACCCGAGCCGTCGCCTGGTTCTTCGCGCTGTGGGGCGAGATGTGGCAGCACCCCAGCGAGCAGGTCGTCGCAGGCCTCGGCGAGTGCCTGCGACTGTTCACCGAGAGCGGCGACGACGACGCCGCGGCCATGGTCCTCGCCGCACGTGCGACCTCGCGCGTGCAGTTCTCGAGCCTCGATGTCGACAAGGCCGAATCGGAATTGCGCCGGGCGGTCGTGCGGCTGCACGACCTGGGCAACCATTGGGCCGAGGCGATCACCGAGGTCTCTCTCGGACGCCTGTGCTGGGTCACCGGACGCACCGACGACGCCCTCACCCACTTCGTGACCGCGTACGAGATCGCCGATGCGGGCGGCGACCTGTTCACCAGTTCGGTGGCCGGCAACCTGCGCGCTCGCCTCACCTTCAGCCTCGGCGACGTGGGCGCGTCTGAGGAGTGGTTCGTGCGCACCCTCATGCTCTCGATTCGACTGCACTACGAGGAGGGGGTCGCCTACGGTCTCGAGGGGCTCTGCGCGGTCGCGGCGGCTCGGGGCGATGCGTGGCGGGCCGGCGCGCTCGCCACGGCGGCAGAGACGATCCGGCATCGCATCGGCGTCTTCGACGTCGAGGCGTTCACCGTGCACCCCGCCCATCTCGCCCGGGTGCGCGCCGAAGACCCCGCATCCGTCGCGGCCGGCGAGGCGTCGGGTCGCGAGCTGACCCTCACCGAAGCGGTCGCCCTCGCTCTGCCCCGGGTCGACGACCCCGCGGCAGAGGACGCGCTGCGCAGCTGGTGAGGGGGTCGCCGGTCACGCCGGGCGCGCATGCCGCAGGCGCACGCGCGTACCCGGCCGCGCCTGCGCCAGCAGATCGAGCGAGCCCTCCGCGACCACCGCGATGACGGGGTAGCCGCCGGTCACCGGCCCGTCCGCCAGGAGCACGGTCGGCCGCCCGCTCGGCGGCACCTGGAGCGCGCCGGGCACCATGCCCTCGCTGGGCAGCTCGTCGGTGCGCGCACGGGCGAGTTCGGGTCCGTCGAGGCGCATGCCGATGCGGTCGGCATCGTTGGTGACGGTCCAGACCGACTCGTACAGGGTGCGTTGCGCATCGGGGGTGAACCAGTCGGCGCGCGGGCCCGGAGCGAGCTCGATTTCGAGCTCGTCATCGTGCGGCGCGCCCCAGGGCGCGATGACCGAGGGGGGCACCTCGCGCGCAGCGGCACCGGCCGGCGCGATGCGCGTGCCCGCGGCGAGCCGCGCAGGGCCGAGACCGGACAGCACGTCGGTCGACCTCGAGTCGAGGATTGCTGCGCCGCCGACACCTCCCCGCACCGCGAGGTAGGCGCGCGCGCCGTGCGCGAACCAGTCGAGGTGCAGCTCGCGACCGCGCGGCCAGACGTGGGCGTCGTACGGGTCGATCGGCTCGTCGTCGACGGTGATCGGACCCCACGCGCCGGTGACGGCGAACCAGAGGTCGCGGTCGGCGATCGCACGGAAGCCGCCCATCGTGACCTCGATCACCGCGGCGTCCTCGTCGTTGCCGACGAGCCGGTTGGCCGCGCGGAGTGCAGCACGGTCGAGCGCACCGGAGTGCGAGACGCCGAGGGATGCCGCTCCCGGCCGGCCGAGGTCCTGGACGGTGGCCAGCAGGCCCGGCTCGACGACGGTGAAGGCGGAGTCGGCCGTTGTCGGGTCGCCGGTCCTGGCGGCACGCGCCGTCGCGCGGCCCGAAGCGACCGACTCGCGGAACCTCACCCGTGCGCCGGGGGTGAGCAGGGCCGGCTGTGCGGCATCCGGATCGAGGAGCACCGCATCGGTCGTCGCGATCAGTCGCCACCCGCCGGGCGTCTCTCGGGGGTAGGCGCCGGTGAAGCCTCCCGCCAGCCCGACCGCGCCGACGGGAACCCGTGTGCGCGGCGACTCGAGGCGCGGCACGTCGTACGGCCAGTCATCGCTCACGAGGTAGCCGAAGCCGGGAGCGAAGCCGGTGAAGGCGACCGTCCACTCCGCCGCACGGTGCCGGGCGACGAGGCTGCCGACGTCGATGCCCAGCAGAGCCGCGGTGTCGGCGAGATCGGGGCCGTCGTAGACGACCGGCACCTCGACCTCGTCCGCCTCCGTCGGGGCGTCGCCGACGGCCGCCTGCCCGGCGATCTCGGCGATCCACCCGCGCACGGCCGAGACCGGCATCCGCCCCGGGTCGAACGCGACGAGCACGGTGCGGGCCGCCGGCACCAGCTCAACCGGTCGAGCGGACGACCATGCCCGCGACACGCCGCCCGCAGCGTGCGTTCCTGTCCGCTCGATGAGGGGGAGGGCGGCCTGCAGGGCGGCGTGGAGCGCCAACACCTCGGCGAGCGAACCGACCTCGGCGAGCACGGCGCGATCGCCCATCGGCAGCAGCCGCACCTCGATCACCACGGCGCACGCACCTCGATCCCCGCCCCGTCCAGCGCGGCGCGCACCGCGCGCGCCATCGCGACGGCCGCCGCCGAATCGCCGTGCACGCACATCGACGCCGCCCCCGTCTCGACCACCGATCCGTCGGTGGCCACCACGGTTCCCTCGGTGGCCAGGCGCACGGCCCGGTCGGCGGCCGCCGCGGGGTCGTCGAGCACGGCCCCCGGCTCGCCGCGCGGAACCAGGCGCCCGTCGGCGAGGTATGCGCGGTCGAGGAACGCCTCGAGGACGAACGGGATGCCGACTTTCGCCGCCGCGCGCATCACCTCGCCGTGCAGACCGAGGATCGGCACCGGTCGACCGACCCGGTCCGACAGGTCGGCGACGGCGCCGACCACCGCGGCCGCGTGCGCTCGGTCGGCGAGCACGGCGTGGTAGAGCGCGCCGTGCGGCTTGACGTACCGCACGTCGGCGCCGGCGTCGACGAGGGCGGCCAACTGGGCGCAGACGGATGCCGCGAGCTCGGCGGCCTCGATCGGCATCGCCGAGCGGCCGAAGTTCGCGGGATCGGGATACGACGGGTGGGCGCCGACGGCCACGCCCGTCGCGCGTGCCCTCTCGACCGAGGTCCGCATCGATACGGCGTCGCCCGCGTGCCCGCCGCACGCGATGCTCGCACTGGAGATCACCGCGAACATCGCCGCGTCGTCGGCGGTGGGCGCACCGCCGACCGTCTCGCCGAGGTCGGCGTTCAGATCGATCGCGCGCATGGTTCCACGGTAGACCGCGCGCGCCACCGCCGAGCGGGTGACCGGCACACCGCCGATAGCGTAGGGGGATGGCCCGGGCGCGATTCGAGGAGACTCCGTCGGCACGGCTGTCCGACGGCGGCGAGGCGCGCCTGGTTCGATCGCGCTACGCGCCGGGGTGGGAACTCGAGGTCGACGGCACTCCGCAGTCGCACGTCGACCTCGACGATCCGACGCATCTGCACTTCGAGTACGTCGGGCGGATGGCCGCGGTGATCGACCGGCTGCGGATGCCGGGCCAGCCGCTGACCGCCGTGCACCTCGGCGCCGGTGCGTTCACGATCCCGCGCTACGTCGAGCACACGCGCCCGGGATCGCGCCAGCAGGTCGTCGAGCTCGAGCCGGCGCTCGTGGACTTCGTGCGCGCGCACCTTCCGCTGCCGCGCGGCGCGGCGATCCGGGTGCGCATCGGCGACGCCCGCGACGTACTCGGTCGCCTGCCTGCGGGCCTGGTCGGCAACGTCGACCTGCTCGTCTCCGACGTCTACGCCGGGGCGCAGACTCCGGCGCACCTGACGTCGGTGGAGTTCTTCGCGGACGCCGCCCGCGTGCTCGCGCCTGACGGCGTCCTCCTCGTGAACGTCGCCGACGGCGCCGGACTCGCCTTCGCACGCCGGCAGGTCGCGACCGTGCGCGCCGTGCTCGAGCACGTGGTGGTGCTCGCCGAGGTGCAGACCCTGAAGGGGCGCCGCTTCGGGAACCTCGTGATCGCGGCGTCCCCTTCTCCCCTGCCGACCGAGTGGCTGCCGCGGCTCATGGCGGCCGGCCCGCATCCCGCGAAGGTCGCCCAGGGAGCCGAACTCGACGAGTTCACGCGCGGGGTCCGCCCCGCCACCGACGTCGACGCGACGCCGTCGCCCAAACCCTCGGCATCCGTCTTCGACCGCTGACCGACCACGCCACCCCCGTCGGGTCGCGCGAGAGAACCAGACGGGGCGCATCGCGGCGTGCCGAAGAGCGGATGCCGCAACCACCGGGGCACACTGGAACGACAGCCGCCTGGAAGGAGTGGACGGTGAGCTACATCCTCGGATACGACCCGGATACCCTGCGCGAGAAGGTCGATGTGCGACGCTGCCGCGACCGGCTCGATGAGATCGGGGAGCAGCGGAGCCTCCCCTCGATGCTCGAGCGCGTGTGGCTGCTGAAGGTGCTCGACCGGCTCGACGACGCCCTCGCACTCTCGGAGGAGTCGGTGCGTGTCGCCCGCATGGGCGGCACCCGTAAGGATCTGCTGCGCGCCCGTATCCTGCACGCGACGATCCTGCAGTACCGCGGTGCATTCGCCGCCGCCGAGCAGGAGCTCACCACGTGCGCCACCGAGGCCGAGGGCCAGGAGTGGAACGCGATCGCCGCGTTCGCGTACCAGCACCGCGGCAAGACCTTCTACGACGCGGGCGACTTCTCGCTCGCGCGCGCTGACTTCAAGCGGGCGCTGTTCCTGCGACAGGAGGCCGGCACCCCCGACGATCAGCTCGAGTCGACCCTGCTCGCCATCGACGCCGCCGACCGCCGCCGCGCCACTGCGCCGTTGGCCGGCTGAGTGTCGTAGATCTGTTCTATTCTCGCCGCATGTCAGATCCCTCCGACGTCCGCCGCTGGGCGGAGGCGCTCATCACCCTCCACCTCGACGATTCGTGGTCGTTCGGGTTCGACAACGCCAAGCGCCGCGCCGGACTCTGCGACTACACACGCAAGCGCATCAGCGTCTCGCGGTATCTCGCCGCGCGCCACAGCGACGACGACAACCACCAGACGCTGCTGCACGAGGTCGCCCACGCCCTGGCGGGGCCCGCGGCGGGGCACGGTCCGCGCTGGAAGACCGTCGCGCGTGAGCTGGGCTACGTCGGGGGGACGACCCACCGAGGCGAGACCGCCGTCGAGCTCGCACCGTGGGTCGGCACATGCCCCGCCGGGCATGTCGTGCACCGGCATCGTCGCGCGACACGGCCGACCTCCTGTGCGAAGTGCGCACCCCATTTCGACGAGGCCCACATCATCGCCTGGCGCCGCCGTGAGATCACGCCGGCGGCACGGCTCGCCGCGATGACGCCGCGCGAAGGCTGACCCGCCCGCCGCCGCGCCGTTCGCCCAGATCGCAGGATGCCGAGACCGGTTCGGCACGGTACCGTTCAGGGCATGCGAGGTGACCGCGCGGGCAACGCCGCGCACATCAAGCGGCGCACGCCGCGGCGTCCCGCGTCCGCTCTGGCCGAGCACTGGACCGAGATCGAGGGCGCGCCCGTCTTCTACCGCGAATCGCCGAACCCGCCGACGTCGGGCGACGCGCGCGTCATGGTGCACCTGCACGGCTTCGGATTGTCGGGCCGCTACTTGCTGCCCACCGCCGAACTGCTCAGCGACGACTTCCACACCTTCGTGCCCGACCTGCCGGGTTTCGGACGCAGCGGTCGCGTCGGGACCCGGCTGGACATCCCCGATCTGGCGGATGCGGCGGCCCGCTTCCTCGATGACCGCGGCGTCGAGCGGGCGACGCTCGTCGGCAACTCGATGGGCTGCCCCGTCATCGTCGAGTTCGCCCATCGCTTTCCCGACCGCATCGAGCGCGCCGTGCTGGTCTCGCCCGCGGGCGGCGCCTACAACCAGCCGCTCGGTCGCGCGATCGGCCAGCTCGCCCGCGACGGTGGTCGCGAGCCCATCCGCATGGTCGGCGTCGCCACGCCCGACTACCTGCGCTTCGGTGTGCCCAGCACGCTGCAGATGTTCCGAGCGCTCACCGAGTTCCCCTCACTGGACCGTCTGCTCGCGCTGACCATCCCGACGCTCGCGGTGCTGGGCACCCGCGATCCCCTCATGCCCCACGCGCTGCGCATCCGCGAGATCGCCGAGCAGGACGACAACCACATTCTGCTCGTCGTCCTCGACGGCGCGGCGCACGCGATCAACTTCAGCCATCCGCGCGAGCTGGCCCACGTGATCCGACGGTTCATGGCGGACCAGCCCATCACCCAGCCGCCCGAAGCCCGGTCGCACGCTCGCGTCTACGAGGTGCATCGCGGCATCCACCATCCGCCTGCATCCGAGTGAGGGCCCTGACGCGATTGCTCGGCTACGCCGCGACCCAGGCCCCGTCCCGCAGCACGGGCGCGACGGATGCCGCGTCGACGGCGGCCGCCGCGACGACCTGATCGCGCAGATCCCGATCGACCAGCTCTCGCCCCGAGCCGCTCGCGGTGAGCAGATGCCGAACCGCGCCCCGCAGCGCGCGGAACGATTCGCATGCGGCGACCGCCTCGGGCGAGCAATGGTCGATGCCGATCGCCGCGAGCGCATCGACGACCGCGCCGGCACCGAGCTGATCTTCCACCGCGAACCGCAGCGGTGCACCAGGATCCGTCGACACGAGCTCGCCCGCCGCGATCACCGCGACGCCGGTGCGCGCACCGCGGCCCTCCTGCAGGCGCATCACGGCGTCGGCGACCGCACGGGCGTTGCGCAGCCCTCCGGCGAGCACGACCGCACCCGTCGCCGCCGCTGCGCGAGCGACCCCGGCACCGTTGATCGACGTCGCCCACGCCTCGGCATCCGGGCCCACGGGCTCACCCGCCTCGATCGCGGCGATCACCGTCGACGAGAAGCGCAGCACGTCGACGACGACCACCACCTCGGCGGGGGCGAGTCGCGCGAGTCCGGCGACGCCCCAGTCCATCCGCACCTGATACGCGGCCTGGTCGACGTGACGGGGTTCTGCGGGCATCCGCCCAGCGTAGGCCGGTGCGACACTGGGAGCATGCGCATCCTGTTGAAGTTCGTCATCGACTGCGATCCGGATGCCGCGTGGCGCGCGTTGCACTCCCCGCGCGCGGTCGCCGAGCTGTACGGGCCGTTCGTGGACCTCGCGCCGATGGCGCCGGAGGGCCTGCCGACAGCATTCCAGCCCGGCGACGACGTTCCGGTGCGACTGTCGGCCCTGGGCACCGTGCCGCTGGGGCAGCAGTTCATCCACATGAGCGAGCGACGCGTCGACGAGCGCGGCGGAGAGGTGCGGATCTTCCGCGACAGCGGCATCCCGCTCACCGGGCCGCTGTCGAGTCTCGACGTGTGGGACCACCAGATGGCGGTCTCGGCCGCACCCGGCGACCCCGGCCGCACGCTGTGGCGCGACCGGCTCGTGATCGGCGGCCCCACCGCGCCGCTGCTGTGGCCGCTGCTGTGGTCGGTGTGGCAGTGGCGGGGCGCCCGCATCCGTGCACTCGCCTCAACGTGGGCCCATGATCCCGAACCGGCCGCCTCCGAGTCGACTGCCGAGTCGACCGCCGACGACGAGGCCTGACCCGACAGCATCGGCGCACCCTCTTGCCGTCGACGCAGGTCGGGGCCACACTGGGCGCACCCGCGAGTCTCCACCCCCGAGGAGCATGTCGATGTCCGCCGAAGCCCTTCCCGCGAGCGGGGACACACCCCCGGCCAAGACCTGCGATGCCGGCGGCATGGCTGAGATCCATCGGCTCTGGCGCAGGGGGTTCGGCGAGGCACCCGACCTGGTCCGCGGCGTCGGCACCGCCGATCTGCCGCACGCCGACGCCGTCGGCGAGCACCTCGCGACGCTGTCGTCGACGCTGCATTCGCACCACGAGGCGGAAGACGAGAACCTGTGGTCGAAGCTCGAGGAGCGGGCACCGGCGTGCGCCGTGCACGTCGAGCGCATGAAAGCGCAGCACGCCGAGATGCTCGTGCACCTCACGGCGCTCGACGCGGCGCTGCCGGCCTGGCGCCGATCGGCGCTCGAGTCCGACGCCGCACCGGTGCTGAGCGCACTCGACGGCGTGAACGACGCCCTGGCGGCGCACCTGCCCGATGAAGAGGCCACCATCGTGCCGGTGATGGAGACCGTGATCACTCAGAAGGAGGTGGAGTGGTTCGCCGAGCACGGTCGAAAGAGCACGCCCAAGGGGCAGACCTGGAACGTGGTGGGCGCGATCGTGAACTCGCAGCCCGACCCCGACGAGTACCTCAAGCGCGACTTCCCCGCTGCGTTCCGGCTGCTGTGGCGGTGGATCGGGCGGCCGAAGTACGAGAAGAACCGCGCGGTGCTCGAGGGGCGCTGACCGCGCGCGCCTCGCTCACTCCGCGAGCGCCGCGACGGGCGTGACACGGGTTGCCAGGCGCGTCGGACCCACCGTCGCGGCCACGGTGACCACGGCGGCCGCCGCCGCGATCAGCGCGAGCGCGCTCCACGGCAGCGCGGGCGCCACGAACGTCGGCGACGTCCATGCGGGCGGCAGCGCCACCGAGCCGAGCACCGACTGCGCACCCGCCCACCCGTAGAGCGCGCCGAGCACGAGTCCGAACCCGACGGCGGCGACGGTGAGCTGCGCGGCTTCGAGCAGCACCATGCGGCGCACCTGCCCGCTCGACAGCCCCAGCACGCGCAGCAGCCCGAGTTCCCGCCGTCGCTGCGCGACGCCGAGCGTCAGCAGGTTGACGAGGCCGACGGCGGCGATGACCGCCGACACCGCGACCAGTCCGATCATCACCCCGGTGAACGTGTCGAGGATGCCGGCCACGTACGGGTCGATCTCGCCCCCGGCCGCGACCGCGGCGACCGCCTTCACCGTCTCGCCCGCGACCGCGAACATCGTCACGAGCGTCACGGCGATGACGATGCCGATCGCCGTGCGGCTCGACCGCTGCGGATGCCGCGCGGCGCTGAGCGTCGCCAGGCGCGCGGCGGCGGATCGGCCGAACAGCCGTCCGACGGCACGCAGCAGCGGCGGCATCACCCACGTCGCGCCGAGGGCGAGCGCGGTGAACGAGAGCAGCCCCCCGACGAACGCGACGGCGACGCCGATCGGATGCACGAGCCCGAGCGCGACACCGGCGACGAGCAGCAGCATCCCGAGCGATCCGAGCACGAGGGCGCCCGCGCGCAGGCCGCGTCGAGCGGATGCCTCGGCGACGGTGGGCTCGACGGATGCCGACAGCGCCTGGAGCGGCGTGACGTCGAGCACGCCGCGCGAACCGACCCAGGCCGCGGCCCAGGTCGTCAGCGCGACGACCGCGGGCGGGAGCAGCAGGACGGGCTGCACGACCTGGTGGCCGACCTCGCCGAGGCCGAACACGGAACGCGCGACCTCGACCCCCAGGACGGATGCCGCGGTGCCGGCCACGAGCCCGACGAAGGCGCCGATCGCCCCGGTGACGAGTCCCTGGCGGGCGATCTCACCGCGCTGAGAGCGCGCCGATGCGCCGATGAGCCTCAGCAGGGCGATCCGGCGCGTGCGCCCGGCGACCACGGTCGCGAAGGTGTTGGCGGTCACGACCGCGCTGACATGGACGGCGACGCCGACCAGCAGGATCGACAGGATGCCGACGACCAGCAGGGTCGTCCCGCCCCCGCCGATGTGGGGGTCGGCGAGCAGCATCGCGCCGATCAGTCCGGTCGCGCTCACGAGCACCGTCGCGAACGCGGCGGCGATCGCTGCGACCACGACCGTGGCGCCCATGCCGCGGTCGCGCAGCCAGGCGAGGTGCGGGCTCGTGCCGCGACCGACCGCGGCCGGCGGCACGGCGGCGACAGCGGTCACGCCGCCACCCCCGTGTCCGCCTCGGCTGCGAGCATCGCCGCGGCGATCTCATCGGCGGCCATGCGCGGACGGTCGGCGACGATGCGGCCGTCGCCGAGGAAGACGACGCGGTCGGCGTGGCTCGCCGCGATCGGGTCGTGGGTGACCATCGCGATCGACTGGCCGCGCTCACGGCTCGCCGCGGCCAGCAGCGCGAGCACCTCGCGTCCCGTCCGCGAGTCGAGGTTGCCGGTGGGCTCGTCGGCGAACACGAGATCGGGCGCCGTCGCGAGCGCCCGCGCGATCGCGACCCGCTGCTGCTGGCCGCCCGACAGCTCGTGCGGACGGTGACGCAGGCGTGGTGCGAGGCCGAGGCTCGCGACGAGGTCGTCGATGCGCGAGCGCTCGGCCTGCGACGGCGATCGGCCATCGAGCTCGAACGGCAGCAGGATGTTGCCGATCGCGTCGACGGTGGGCACGAGGTTGAACGACTGGAAGACGAAGCCGACGCGTCGGCGCCGCAGGACGGTCAGCTCGAGGTCGGAGAGGCCGGAGATCTCGGTGTCGCCGATCCACACGCGGCCGGCGGTCGGCGCGTCGAGACCGGCCATGACGTGCATGAGGGTCGACTTGCCCGAGCCCGAGGGCCCCATGATCGCGGTGAACTCCCCGCGCCGGATGCCGAAGGTGACGCCCTCGAGCGCGCGCACGCGCGATCCGCCGTCGCCGAAGCTCTTGTCGAGGTGCTGCACCCGGGCGGCGAGCCCGAGTTCCGAAGTGCTGATGTGCATGCTTCGACGCTAGGAACCGCCCGTACGATCGCGCATCGGCCGCGAGGTGGCATCCGCGTACATCGCGAGGATGATCTCGCGGATTCAGACGAGCCCGTGGTCGAAGGCGAAGACGACGAGCTGAACCCGGTCGCGCAGGCCGAGCTTGGTGAGGATGCGGCTGATGTGCGTCTTGACGGTGGCCTCGGACAGATACTCCGATGCCGCGATCTCGGCGTTGGACAGACCGCGGGCGGCCAGCGCGAAGATCTCCTTCTCGCGCTCGGTGAGGGTCGCGTACACGGGCGGCACCGCGCGTACGGCGGTGCCGCCGACGTGTGCGAAGAGGTCGCGGGTGGCTGATGCGGCGATGACGGCCGAGCCCGCGTGGACGGTGCGGATCGCGGCGAGCAGGAACTCGGGGTCGGCGTCCTTCAGCAGGAAGCCGCTCGCGCCCTGCCGGATCGCCCGGGCCGCGGCCTCGTCGAGGTCGAAGGTCGTCAGCATGACCACGCGCGGCGGATCGGGCATCCGCAGCAGCTGCTCGGTCGCGGCGAGGCCGTCCATCACCGGCATCCGGATGTCCATGAGCACCACGTCGGCGCCGGCAGCCGGGATGACGGCGAGCGCTTCGCTGCCGTCGCCCGCCTCGGCCACGACCTCGAGGTCGGGCTGCGAGTCGACGAGCATGCGGATGCCCGCGCGGAAGAGCGCCTGGTCGTCGACGAGCGCGACGCGGATCACGATGTCTCCCGCGCCGGCAACGTCGCCGTGACGACGAAGTCCGCGTCCTCTGCAGCCGCGTTCAGCCGCCCGCCGACGAGGCTCGCGCGCTCGCCCATGCCGATGAGGCCGTGTCCGGACCATCCCGCATCGACGCCGCCGCGCAGTCCGTTGCGCACCTCGAGGTGCAGCTGACCGGTCTGGCTCCGCAGGCGCACCGCGACGGGGCCGCCGTCGCCGTGGCGCAGCGCGTTGGTCAGGGCCTCCTGCAGGATGCGGTACGCCGCGAGCTGCACCGCTGAAGGGGTCCGCGCCGGGTCACCCAGGTCGACGTCGACGGCGAGGTCGACCCCCGCGCCGCGCACCTGTTCGAACAGCGCCGGCAGGTCGGCGAACGTCGGCTGCGGCCCGTCGCCCTCGCGCAGGCGCAGCTGGGTGAGCAGCATCCGCACGTCCGAGAGCGCCGATCGCGCGGTCGCCGAGATCGTGCCGAGTGCCTGGGTCGCCACGGCAGGGTCGGACGCCGCCGCGTACCGCGCGCCGTCCGCCTGGGCGACGACGACGGCGAGCGAGTGGGCGACGACGTCGTGCATGTCGCGCGCGATGCGCACGCGTTCCTGCTCCGCGGCCGCCTCGGCCTCGGCGCGACGCCGGTTCTCGCGGTCTTCGCGGGCGCGGATGCCGGTGCGAACGAGCGCGCCGATCGTCCAGGCGAGTCCGAGCGCGAAGACCGCGGCGACGAGCAGGGTGAGCACGACCGGCAGGGTCTGCCAGGTCAGCGCCGTCGACGAGAAGGGTGGCCCCAGCACGAGATACAGCGAGATCAGGATGCCGCCGGCGAGCGCCGAGACGAGCCCCGCCCAGTAGACGGCGCGCCCGCCGTACGCGGCGACGGCGTAGAGCACGCCGAAGATCGCGAGGTCCGCGACGCTCGGCGCCCAGCCGAGGCCCATCTGCAGCAGGGCCCCCGCCCATGCGAGGCCCAGGGAGAGCCCGGGTGACAGCCGCCGCACCGCGAGCGCGGCGGTGAACGGCAGCGCGATCAAGAGCGACGACAGTGACGCCGGGTACGACGCGGCCGGGACGTAGAGCCCGACGGTGAAGGCCGTCACCCCCTCCACCGCGACGACGAGGACGAGGAACGCCGCCGCGACGACGAGGTCGACGACGACCTGGTAGGTCTTCAGCGGGCGGAGCACGCTCACACGCTATGCGACCGCCCGGCCCGAGGCATCCGTCCAGCGATGTATCCCGCACGGCCTGCGCTCGGTCGAACCGCCGTCCCCCTTGCCGCCGCCGCTGCCGAGGCTTTACTGTCCGGACACAAGCCGAAACGGGCGGGAAACGTCGGAGTTGAAAGATCAGGACACCGGCGAGCACCCCGACTCGCGGCCCGAGGGGACGGAGAACCATGACGACCGTACGCGCCGGAATCAGCCAGACCACATGGACTGGCGACAAGGAATCGATGCTCGACAAGCACGAGCAGTTCGCTCGGGATGCCGCAGCCCAGGGTGCACAGGTGATGTGCTTCCAGGAGCTGTTCTACGGCCCCTACTTCGGCATCACACAGGACAAGAAGTACTACCGCTTCGCCGAGCCGTCGGACGGGCCGATCGTGCAGCGCTTCGCGGCGGTCGCCAAGGAGCTCGGCATCGTCATGGTGCTGCCGATCTACGAGGAGCAGCAGACCGGGATCTACTACAACACCGCGGTGCTCGTCGACGCCGACGGCACGATCCTCGGGCAGTACCGCAAGAACCACATCCCGCACGTCGAGAAGTTCTGGGAGAAGTTCTACTTCCGCCCGGGCAACCAGGGGTACCCGGTGTTCGAGACCGCGGTCGGCAAGGTCGGAATGTACATCTGCTACGACCGGCACTTCCCCGAGGGATGGCGCGAGCTGGGCCTGGGCGGCGCGCACATGGTCTTCAACCCGAACGCCACCAAGCCGGGGCTGTCGAACCGGCTGTGGGAGATCGAGGGACCCGCGGCGGCGGTCGCGAACGGGTACTTCGTGCTTCAGCCGAACCGCGTCGGTCTCGAAGACAACGAGTACGGCGACGAGGCGGTGAACTTCTACGGCACCAGCCAGGTGATCGACCCGCGCGGCAATTTCGTCGGCGCGCTCGGCTCGGGCGAGCACGAGGAGCTGCTCGTGCGCGACCTCGACATGGACATGGTGCAGCAGATGCGCGACGACTGGCAGTTCTATCGCGACCGCCGACCCGACACCTACGGCGACATCGTCGCGCCCTGATCCACCCGGAGGCACCAGACATGACCACCACACTCATCACCGGCGGCACCGTCGTCACGGCAACCGGGCGCGCCGAGGCCGACGTGCTCATCGACGGCGAGACCATCGCCGCGGTGCTCGCACCCGGCTCGGAACTGCTCGGCACCGACCTGAAGGCATCCGTCGACACCGTCGTCGACGCGACCGGCAAGTACGTCATCCCCGGCGGCATCGACGCCCACACGCACATGCAGCTGCCGTTCGGCGGCACCTTCGCGTCGGACACGTTCGAGTCCGGCACCCGCGCTGCCGCATGGGGCGGCACGACGAGCATCATCGACTTCGCGGTGCAGACCGCCGGCGGCGACGTCATGGAAGGGCTCTCGACCTGGCACGGCCTGGCCGAGGGCAACTGCGCGATCGACTACGGGTTCCACCAGATCATCGGCGGCGTCGATGAGAAGGCCCTCTCGGTGATGCCGTCGCTCATCGACGAGGGCGTGACGAGCTTCAAGCTCTTCATGGCCTACCCCGGCGTCTTCTATGCGACCGACGACCAGATCCTCAAGGCCATGCAGATCTCGGCCGACACCGGTCTCATGACGATGATGCACGCCGAGAACGGCCCGGTGATCGACGTGCTCGCCGAGCAGCTCGTCGCGCAGGGCAAGACCGACCCGTACTACCACGGCATCGCCCGCGCATGGCAGATGGAGGAGGAGGCCACCCACCGGGCGATCATGCTGTCGAACCTCACGGGAGCGCCGCTCTACGTCGTGCACGTGAGCGCGAAGCAGGCCGTCGAGCAGCTCGCCGCCGCCCGCGACAACGGCCACAACGTGTTCGGCGAGACCTGTCCGCAGTACCTGTACCTCTCGCTCGAAGAGCAGCTCGGGGCATCCAGCGACGAATGGGGCGCCTTCGAAGGCGCGAAGTGGGTGTGCTCGACGCCGCTGCGCTCGCGCGCCGAGGGCCACCAGGACCACATGTGGCAGGCGCTGCGCACCAACGACCTGCAGATGGTCTCGACCGACCACTGCCCCTTCTGCATGAAGGACCAGAAGGAGCTCGGCCTCGGCGACTTCCGCAAGATCCCCAACGGCATCGGCTCGATCGAGCACCGCATGAACCTCATGTACCAGGGCGTGGTGACCGGGAAGATCACCCTCGAGCGCTGGGTCGAACTGA
>NZ_BAAAYU010000005.1:289370-895964 GCF_039536545.1 Microbacterium awajiense
CGCCGACGCCGACATCGTCGTCTACGACCCGAACGGACACACGTCGATCGGGTACGAGAAGACCCACCACATGAACATGGACCACTCGGCGTGGGAGGGCTACGAGATCGACGGACACGTCGACACGGTGCTCTCGCGCGGCAGGATCATCGTCGACGACGATCAGTACCTCGGCTCGAAGGGTGACGGGCGCTACCTCAAGCGCGGCCTGTCGCAGTACCTGGTGTGACCATGGACTTCGGAGTCGTCCTGCAGACCAATCCGCCCGCGTCGCGCGTCGTGCAGCTCGCGAAGCTCGCCGAGGCGCACGGGTTCAGCCACGCCTGGACCTTCGACTCCCACCTGCTGTGGGAGGAGCCGTACGTCATCTACTCGGCGATCCTCGCCGAGACGAACCGCATCACCGTGGGCCCCTTCGTGACCAACCCGGCGACGCGCGACTGGACGGTGACGGCATCCGTCTTCGCCACGCTCAACGAGATGTACGGCAACCGCACGGTGTGCGGCATCGGTCGCGGCGACTCGGCAGTGCGGGTGACCAACGGGCGGCCGTCGACGATGGCCGAGCTGCGCGAGTCGATCCACGTGATCCGCGAACTCGCCAACTCGCGGCCGGTCGAGTACAAGGGCTCCACCCTGCAGTTCCCGTGGAGCAAAGGCTCCGAGCTCGAGGTGTGGGTCGCCGCCTACGGTCCGATGGCGCTGAAGCTCACCGGAGAGGTCGGCGACGGGTTCATTCTGCAACTGGCCGACGTCGACATCGCCGAGTGGATGATCAAGACGGTGAAGGATGCCGCCTCCGCCGCCGGCCGCGACCCCGACGCGCTGCAGTTCTGCGTGGCCGCTCCCATGTACATCGGCGACGACATGGCGCACATGCGCGATCAGTGCCGCTGGTTCGGCGGCATGGTCGGCAACCACGTCGCCGACATCGTCACCAAGTACGGCCATCACGGATCCGGCGTCCCCGAAGCGCTCACCGACTACATCGAGGGCCGCAAGGGCTACGACTACAACACCCACGGCAAAGCCGAGAACGACCATGTCGACTTCGTACCCGACGAGATCGTCGACCGGTTCTGCATTCTGGGCACCGCCGACGAGCACATCGCGAAGCTCACGCAGCTCGCCGAACTCGGCGTGACCCAGTTCGCCGGCTACCTCCAGCACGACAACAAGGAGGAGACGCTGCGCGTCTACGGCGAGACCATCATCCCCGCCCTCGCCGAGCACGTGACGGCGAAGGCATGACGGCACCGCCCGAGACCGCCTTCGACCCTGCGCAGGCCCTTGCCGGTCGGCGCCGCTACCGCCGGAGCGTCGACTCCAGCCGGTGGGTCGCCGTCGGCTGGGGCGCGGTCGGCATCATGCTCGTCGTCTTCCTGTGGGAGGCGTACAAGTTCCTCGGGCCGGCCGAGGGCGTCACGATCGGCGCGGTCGAGGGCGAGGCGGGGTCGGGCGTCATGATCCTGCCGCGCACCCACGACCGCGCGATGCCCCACGTGTGGGACATGGTGGCGCGCCTGTTCGCGCCGACCAGCGGCGGCGACACCGCGCCGCTGTGGGTCGCCGTCGTCGGAGCAGCACTCGTGACGCTCGGGATCGCGGCGGTCGGCTGGCTCATCGGGGTGCTCGTCGGTGCGCTCCTCGGCCTCGCGATGCAGCGCTGGCAGCTCGTCGAGTGGGGCCTGCTGCCCTGGATCGTCGTGAGCCAGATCATCCCCCTCATCGCGTTCGCCCCGGTCGTCAACGCGATCGGCACCCAGATCGACCGCGGCGGCACGCCGTGGCCGCAGTGGCTCTCGGTCGCCGTCATCGCGTCGTACCTCGCGTTCTTCCCCGTCGCTGTCGGGATGCTGCGGGGCATGGCTGCTCCCGATGCGATCCACCTCGACCTGATGCGCACGTATGCCGCCGGGTACTGGCCGACGCTGTGGCGGCTGCGCCTGCCCGCGGCAGTGCCCTATGTGCTGCCGGCGCTGCGGCTCGCGGCCGCCAACGCCGTGCTCGGCGCCGTCGTCGCCGAGGTGTCGATCGGCATGCGCGGAGGCATCGGACGCATGCTGATCCAGCTCGCCGGACAGGCGTCCTCCGACCCGGCGGCCCCCTGGGGACCGACCTTCGGCTCGATCGTGCTGGGGCTCATCGCGGCCGGTTCGGTCGCGATCATCGCGCTGCTGCTGCGCAACTACCGCCGCGGGGAGGCGACCTGATGACCGTGCCGACCACCCAGACGAATGGGGCCTCCGCGCCGACGGCGGCCGCGGTCCACGCTGCCGGCGTGGGCAAGATCTTCCCCGGAACCGGCGGCGAGGTGACGGCGCTCGCGAGCGTGGATCTCGACGTGGCGGCCGGGGAGTTCGTCTCGCTGATCGGGCCCTCGGGATGCGGCAAGTCGACCCTGCTGCGCCTCATCGCCGACCTCGACCGGCCGACCTCGGGCGACCTCTCCCTGTTCGGCAAGCCCGCGCCCAAGGCCCGCACCGACCAGGACTACGGCATCGCCTTCCAGCAGGCGGGGCTGCTGCCGTGGCGCACGGTCGCCGCGAACATCGCGCTGCCGCTCGAGCTGCACGGCTCCTCGCGAGCCGAGCGCGCCGCGCGCGTCGGCGAGCTGGTCGACCTCGTCGGACTCGGCGAGTTCCAGGACCGCTATCCCGACCAGCTGTCGGGCGGCATGCAGCAGCGCGTCGCGATCGCCCGGGCTCTGGCATCCCGCCCCCGTCTGCTGCTGATGGACGAGCCGTTCGGCGCGCTCGACGAGATGACCCGCGAGTACCTGCAGTCCGAGCTCACGCGCATCGCGGGCGAGACGGGGGCGGCCGTCGTCTTCGTCACCCACTCCATCCCCGAGGCGGTCTTCCTCTCGGACCGCGTCGTCGTCATGAGCCCGCGCCCGGGGCGGATCACCGACGTGATCGCGACCGGGTTCACGGCCGCGCGCGACGAGCAGCTGCGCGAAGCGCCGGAGTACTTCGACCGGGTCACCGCCGTGCGCGAGGCGCTGCACGGCCGCCGCCTCGAGCGGGCGGACGAACGCTGATGGCCGCGACGACGACCGCACCGCCGCCCGCCACCCGGACCCTGCCGTCGTGGGTGCGCGTGGCCGCGCCGCTCGGCGTCGGCGTCATCGGGTTCGCGCTGTGGGTGCTCTACGTCGACGTGATCGGCACCGCGCCGCTCGGCCTGCCCAGCCCCTTCGCGGTCGCCGACGAGTTCGTCGCCCGGTGGGACATCATCTTCGAGGACATGCTCGTCACCGCCACGAACGCGCTCGTCGGCCTGATCTTCGGCTCGCTGCTCGCCGTCGCCCTCGCGGGTCTCGCGGCGACGGCGAAGCCGATCGACGGGATGCTGGCGCCCCTGGTCGCGGCGCTCGCGGTCATCCCGATCGTCGCGATCACGCCGATCCTCAACACGATGTTCGGCGCGTCGAGCCAATTCGGGCGACAGGCGGTCGCCACCATCGCCGCATTCATCCCGGTGTTCGTCAACGTGCTGCGCGGGCTGCGGCAGACGCGCGCCGTGCACCGCGACGTGCTGCGCGCCTCGGCGGCCACGCCGGGGCAGACGTTCCGCTACCTCACGCTGCCCACGGCACTGCCGTACCTGCTCACGGGCCTGCGCATCGCGAGCTCGCTGGCCGTGATCGCCGCCCTCGTCGCCGAGTACTTCGGGGGTCCGGCCGACGGAATCGGCACCGCCATCGCCACGTACGCGAAGTCCGGCCGTGCCGCACTGGCGTGGGCGTACGTCGCCGGCGGCGTCATCATCGGGCTCGTCTTCTTCCTCGTCACCGCGCTGCTCGAGCGCCTCGTGACCAGGAGATCGCCGGCACCCTGACCGGCACCGCACCACCTGCACCATCACATCGAAAGGAACAGCATGAGAGTCACACTCCGGCGCGGCCTGGCCGCCGCGTCCCTCACGACCGTCGCGGCGCTCGCCCTGGCCGCCTGCTCGTCCTCGTCGCCCGACCCGGTGACGACCGATGCGGACTCGGGCGAGTTCGAGCCGCTCACCTCGGTCAGTCTGCAGCTGCAGTGGCTGCCGCAGGCCCAGTTCGCGGGATACTACGTCGCCCTCGACCAGGGCTACTTCGAGGAGGAGGGCTTCGACGAGGTCGAGGTCATCCCCTCCGGCGGCGACATCGTCCCGCAGGACGCCCTCGTCGCCGGCGACGTCGACTTCGCGATCGCCTGGGTGCCGAAGGTGCTGGGAACCCTGGAAGCGACCGGTGTCGAGCTGACCGACATCGCCCAGGTGTTCCAGACCTCGGGCACCCTGCAGGTCTCATGGGCCGAGGACGACATCACCTCGGTCGCCGACTTCGAAGGCAAGCGCATCGGCTCGTGGGGCTTCGGCAACGAGTGGGAGATCTTCGCGGCGATGGCCGCCGAAGGCCTCGACTCGACGACCGTGTCGATCACGACGCAGGACTTCTCGATGAACGCGCTGCTCGACCGCGACGTCGACGCCGCCCAGGCGATGACCTACAACGAGTGGGCGCAGATCCTCGAGGTCGTCAACCCCGACACCGGCGAGCTCTACCAGCCCGAGGACTTCAACGTCGTCTCGTACGAAGAGACCGAGGGCGCCATGCTGCAGGACGCCATCTGGGCCGACACGCAGCGCCTCGCCGATGATCCGGCGTACGCCGACGCGGCGGTGCGGTTCCTCAAGGCCGTCACGAAGGGCTGGATCTTCGCGCGCGACAATCCCGAAGAGGCGGCTCAGATCACCTACGACGCCGCGATCAACGCCGAGGCCGCCTTCCCGGTCGGTCCCACCCACCAGCTGTGGCAGATGAACGAGGTCAACAAGCTCATCTGGGCCGGCGGCGAGTTCGGCGTGATCGACTCCGCGGCGTGGGACAAGACCGTCGCGGGCGCCCTGTCGGCGGTCAACCAGGACGGCCTCGAGCTCATCACGGCCGAGCCGCCCGCCTCGGCGTACTCGAACGAGTACATCGAGCAGGCGCTGTCGGAGCTCGCCGAAGAGGGCATCGTCGTCGACGGCGTGTACACGCCGATCGTCGTCGTACTCACCGAGGGCGGGCAGTAGCACCATCGCGGGGCGCTGCGGCTGCGGCCGTAGCGCCCCGCGGCCCGATCGGGAAGGATCTCGGCATGACCGATCACGACCTCGACGCGCAGGCGAAGCAGCTCGACCGCGCGCACGTCTTCCATTCGTGGCTCGCCCAGGGCGGTCTCGACCTGCCCGTGGTCGCCGGCGGATCGGGCGCGACGGTATGGGACCACGTCGGCAACCGGATGCTGGACTTCTCGAGCCAGCTGGTGAACGTGAACATCGGCCACCAGCATCCGGCCGTCATCGCCGCCATCCACGCGCAGGCCGACCGACTCGCGACCATCGGGCCGGCGACGGCCAACCTGCAGCGTGGCGAGGCCGCCGCCCGTATCGTGTCGAAGGCACCGGACGGATTCTCGAAGGTGTTCTTCACCAACGGCGGGGCCGACGCGAACGAGAACGCGATCCGCATGGCCCGACTGCACACCGGACGAGACACCGTCCTGTCGACCTACCGCTCGTACCACGGCAACACCGGCGCCGCGGTCGTGGCGACCGGCGACTGGCGGCGCCAGCCCAACCGCTACGCACGTGGCCACGTCCACTTCTTCGGGCCTTACCTGTACCGCTCCGAGTTCTGGGCGACCACTGCCGAGGAGGAGTCGGAGCGAGCGCTGCGCCACCTCGAGAGGGTGATCCAGTCCGAGGGCTCCGAGACGATCGCGGCGGTGCTGCTGGAGTCGGTTCCCGGCACCGCAGGCATCCTCCTGCCCCCTCCCGGCTACCTCGCCGGGGTGCGCGAGCTGTGCGACCGCTACGGCATCGTGCTGATCCTCGACGAGGTGATGGCGGGCTTCGGGCGCACCGGCCGCTGGTTCGCGTTCCAGGGCTATGACGTCGTGCCCGACCTCATCGTCTTCGCGAAGGGCGTGAACTCGGGGTACGTGCCCGTCGGCGGCGTGCTGATCTCGGACGAGATCGCCGCGACGTTCGACGAGCGCGTGTTCCCGGGCGGGCTCACCTACTCCGGGCATCCGCTCGCCGCCGCGACGATCGTCGCCTCGATCGACGCGATGGAGTCGGAGGGCATCGTCGATCACGCCTGGCGCATCGGCGAGGACGTGATCGGCCCCGCGCTGCGCGAACTGCAGGAGCGGCATCCGCTCATCGGCGAGGTGCGCGGCGAGGGCGTCTTCTGGGCGATGGAGTTCGTCGCCGACCGCGACACGCGCGAACCGCTGCCGGCGACGCGGTTGGGCAGGCTCAAGGCCGAGATCGTCGCGCGGGGCGTGATGCCGTTCGCGGCCGAGAACCGCGTGCACGTCGTGCCGCCGTGCGTGGTGACCGCCGACGAGGTCGCTCAGGCGGTCGCGGCGTACGACGAGGCGATCAGCCTGGTCGAGGCGGCGGGCTGATCCGGACAGGTCGTCTCACGCGCGGGGTGTCACCCCGCCGTGAATCGGCGCAGACTGGTACGGGGCCCCACGACCGGCCCCGAGAAGAGGACGATGATGACCGACACCACCACCCTCGAGCGCGAGACCGCGTCCGCGACCACGATCGTCGAGCACTGGGTCGGGGGCGCACCCTGGGCCGGGGCGTCCGACCGCACCGGCGATGTGTTCAATCCCGCCCTGGGAACCGTGCAGCGCCAGGTGCGCTTCGCCACCGCCGACGACATGGACCACGCCGTGCAGGTCGCCTCGGATGCCGCGGCGTCCTGGCGCGACGTCAGCATCGCGAAGCGGCAGCAGGTGATGTTCGCGTTCCGCGAGATCGTCAACGCACGCAAGGACGAGCTGGCCCGCATCCTCACCAACGAACACGGAAAGGTGCTCTCGGACGCGCACGGCGAGATCGCCCGCGGCCTCGAGGTCGTCGAGTTCGCGTGCGGGCTGGGGCAACTCACCAAGGGTGCCTACAGCGAGAACGTCTCGACCGGTATCGACGTCTACACCCTGCGTCAGCCGCTGGGCGTCGTGGGCATCATCAGCCCCTTCAACTTCCCCGCGATGGTGCCGATGTGGTTCTTCTCGATCGCGCTGGCCGCGGGCAACGCGGTCATCCTCAAGCCCAGCGAGAAGGATCCCTCGGCCGCCAATTGGATGGCCGCCGCGCTCACCGAGGCGGGTCTGCCCGACGGTGTGTTCAACGTCGTGCACGGCGACAAGGTCGCCGTCGACGGGCTGCTCGAACATCCCGAGGTCAAGGCGATCTCGTTCGTCGGGTCGACCCCGATCGCGCGCTACGTCTACGAGACGGGCACGCGCAACGGCAAGCGGGTCCAGGCGCTCGGCGGCGCGAAGAACCACATGCTGGTGCTGCCCGACGCCGACCTCGACCTCGCCGCCGACGCCGCCGTGAACGCGGGCTTCGGCTCGGCCGGTGAGCGGTGTATGGCCATCTCGGTCGTGCTCGCCGTCGACACGGTGGCCGATGCCCTCGTCGAGAAGATCTCGGAGCGCATGGCCACGCTGCGCACCGGCGACGGCACCCGCGGCTGCGACATGGGCCCGCTCATCACCGGCGCGCACCGCGACAAGGTCGCCTCGTACGTCGACGTGGCCGCCGAGGATGGGGCATCCGTCGTCGTCGACGGCCGCGGCATCGAGGTCGACGGCGACCCCAACGGCTTCTGGGTCGGCCCGACGCTCATCGACAAGGTGCCGACGGGCTCGGCGGCCTACCGCGACGAGATCTTCGGGCCCGTGCTCTCGGTGGTGCGCGTCGACGGCTACGAGGAGGGCCTCGATCTCATCAATTCGGGCGCGTTCGGAAACGGCACCGCGATCTTCACGAACGACGGCGGCGCCGCGCGGCGGTTCCAGCACGAGGTGCAGGTCGGCATGATCGGCATCAACGTGCCGATCCCCGTGCCGGTCGCCTACCACTCGTTCGGCGGCTGGAAGGCCTCGCTGTTCGGCGACGCGAAGGCCTACGGCACGCACGGCTTCGATTTCTTCACCGCCGAGAAGGCCGTGACCTCGCGCTGGCTCGACCCCTCGCACGGCGGCCTCAACCTGGGCTTCCCCCAGCACGATTGACGCGAGGCGGGTCAATGCCGCGCAGCGGCGTTGACGCGGCTCGGGTCAAGATCGAGTAGCCGCCGCAGGCGGCGTATCGAGATCTTCAGAGAGAAGCGAGAAACCTCGACCAGGGTCACGCGGGCAGCAGCGGGCGGTTCTCGTAGAACGTCTGCAGCACCACCGTGGTGCGCGTGTTGACGGATGCCGCGGAGCGGATGTCGCGGATGAGGGTCTCGAGCGCACGGGGTGTCGCGACCCGGACGAACAGCATGTAGCTGGCCTCGCCGGCGATCGAGTGGCACGCCTCGATCGCGTCGAGGTGCTCGAGCTGCTCGGGCGCGATGTCGGGTTGCGCGGGATCCAGCGGCGTGATCTCGATGAACGCCGACAGCGGCTTGCCCACGGCCTCGGGATCGACCGTCGCCCGGTAGCCGGTGATGACTCCCCGCGTCTCGAGGCGACGCAGGCGCGCCTGCACGGCCGACACCGAGAGCCCGACCGCGGCGGAGAGCTCGGCGAGGGTCGCGCGCGCGTTGAGCGAGACAGCGCGCACGATCTGCGTGTCGACAGGATCCTCCATGCATGGAAGAATACCGGTGAAGCCCTGCATCCGCAGGAAAGTTTCCCGCCTACTTCCGATCGGAGGTTCCCATGTCCCTCACCGCGCACAACGCAGAGTCCATCATCGGAGAGCCGGAAGTGGTCGAGGACTCGGCCGCGTGGGCCGATCTCAAGGCCGCCGCCACGGCGCTGCAGTCGATGCAGATCAAAGACGGCTCCATCCCGGATGCCGCACACCACGCCGCCGCGCGCGAGCACGTCGCCACCATCACCGCCTCGATCGAAGCGCTGCGGCCGCTGTTCCCCCACGACGATGCCTACCTGAAGGCATCCGTCGCCGACTTCGAGCGCTGGGTCGCGTCGGACTTCGCCGAGCCCGACTTCCTCGATTCGCTCGTCGCCTTCCAGCCGCAGCAGCACCGCGTCGACGGCATCCGGCACCTCGTCGTGTTCCCGATGTACACGCAGAACGGGTCGGCGAACCGCCACGTCGAGGCGCTGCTCGTCGAGGTCATCTGGCCGGAATTCATCGAGCAGCTCGAGGCCGGCGACTACGGCAACAAGCTGTTCGTCTCGCTGCGGCTCATCGACTTCACGCCCGGCTACGACACCAACAGCGCGGTGCTGTTCCCCGAGACGGTCGCGATGCGCGAGATCCCGTCCTTCACGTGGGGCGCGATCTTCCAAGACCGCGAGGCGGCACGCTATCGCCGTGTCGTGCGCGCGGCCGCCGAGATCACCAAGCTCGATCTGCCCGATGACGCGGCGCGGATGCTCGACGATCAGGCGCTCGCTGAGAAGACGTTCGTGATGTGGGACATCATCCACGACCGCACCCACATGCGCGGCGACCTGCCGTTCGACCCGTTCATGATCAAGCAGCGGATGCCGTACTTCCTGTACTCGCTCGAAGAGCTGCGGTGCGACCTCACCGCGTTCCGCGAGTGCGTCGCGATCACCGCACGGCTGCGTGCCCGGGTCGAGCAGGGCGACGAGCTCGACGCCGTCGAGCAGGAGACCCTCGAGCACGCCGTGCTGGTGCAGTACGCCGTGATCTTCGACCGCATCTTCCGCTTCGCCATCACCGGGTCGCGCGTGCGCAACTACGACGGGCTGGGTGGTCAGCTGCTGTTCGCCTGGCTGCATCAGCGCGGCGTGCTGCACTGGACCGACACCGCCCTCGCGTTCGACTGGGACGAGGTGCCGGCGGCCGTCGTCGCGCTCGGCGAGGCGATCGACGAGCTCTACTGGCGCTCGATCGACCGCCCCAAGACGGCGCACTGGCTCGCCGCCTACGATCTCGTGCGCTCGACCCTCACGCCCCACCCGGCCTCGGCGTGGGCACGCGGGCTCGACGACGAGATCCTCGCGGGTGCGCCGAAGGGCTTCACCGACGCCGTGCTCGACGACGAGTTCCCGCTGTCGATGTTCTTCGAGGCGCTCGACCGCAAGATGAAGCCGGTGATCGAATCGACATCGGGGATCCGCGGGACGGATGCCTGAGGTCGCCGGCCGCACGGTCCTGATCGCCGGCGCGACCAGCGCCAGCGGACTCGTGGCCGCCCGCGCCCTGGCCGACGCCGGGGCGCGGGTGATCGCGGTCGGCCGCGACCCCCGCAAGCTCGCCGAGCTCACGGCGGCGGTTCCCGGCATCCGCACCGAGGAAGCCGACCTGACCGACCAGGCCGACGTCGCCGCGCTCGCCGAGCGGGTCCACGCCGACGGCGGACGGATCGACGGCGTGCTTCACCTCGTCGGCGGCTGGCGCGGCGGCGGGGGGCTCGCGGGGCAGACCGACGACGACTACCGGTTCCTCGAGGGGTCGCTCACCGCGCTGCGCCACGTGACGCGCGCCTTCGACGCCGATCTGCGCGCCTCTCCCGGCGCGCGGCTGGCGATCGTCTCGTCGACCTCCGTGGCCCGGCCCCTCGCCGGCGGCGCGAACTACGCCGCGCTCAAGGCGGCCGCCGAGGCGTGGACCCGCGCCGTGGCCCAGGGCTTCGCCAAGGCTGCTCGTGACGCCGAGGAGCCGCTGCAGGCGGCATCCGTCGTCTTCCGGGTGAAGGCGCTCGAGGGCCTGGAGTCCGCGCTGGCGGAGGCGTACGTCGCCCTCTGGGACGAGAGCGCCTCCGAGGTCAACGACACCGTCATCGACCTGACCGCCTGATCGGACGGGCCTCGGCGCGCCCAGCGCGCCCTGGTGTCGAGCGGACGGGAATGCCCGCTCGGGGGCCGGTTTCGCGTGCATCATCGTCCGCTCGACCGAGTGGGTGCCTTGTAGCCGGCGGGGTGCCTCGCTAGGTTGAGGGGCGATTGCGAGTGGGCAACCGAGGAGACTCAGATGCACCAGGCAAGACCACTGGCCGTGATGACCGCGTCGGCGCTGCTGCTGGGAGTGGCGGTCGCTCTGCCGGCCACCGCCGCACAGGCGGCGAAACCCGATCGATCCGTGCTGCAGGGCAGCCTCGACACCGTCTCGGCGGGCGGCAAACCCGGCGGGTGGGGCGGCTGGCGCATCGAAGCGCGCGTGACCGGCATCCCCGCACCCGTCGCGACCGACACCGTCGACGCCGACGGCGACTTCGAACTGCGGGTCACCGTGCCGATCCCCGCCGACGGGTTCCTCTCGATCTCGGCCCGTCCGCCGGTCGGCGGGGAGATCGCGTCGACGGCGTCTCTCGTCTCGGTGCTCGTCGAGATCCCCAAGCACCGGCAGGTCGCCGTGAACGAACGCACCACCGTCGCGGCAGCCTGGTCGATGGCGCAGTTCGTCTCCGACGCGGGCATCGACGGTCCGGCTCCGGGTCTGCGCAACTCCGCGGCGATGGCCGCGAACCTCGCCGACCCGCGCTCGGGCGGGATCGCACAGGTGCTGGGCAGCTCGCCCAACGGCGACGAGACGTCCACGGTCGCCGCCTTCGGGTCGATCTCGGCCGCCCTCGCAGCGTGTGTCACCGGTCTCGCAGGTGCGTGCGACGAGCTTGTCGACATCGCCGGTGAGGCGCAGGATCCGGCGGTGCCCGTCGATGCGTTCCGCGCGCTCGCCGAGATCGCGCGCAACCCCGGCGTGGCAGACCCGGAGCGCCTGTACGAGCTGTCGACGCGGGTGACGCTCGACGGCGGCGACGTGCTCCCCCACGCCCCGGCGGCGTGGACGCTGGCGCTGCGCTTCGACGGCGACGGGAAGTCGCTTTCCGGCCCCGGCAACTTCGCGATCGACCACGAGGGCAACCTCTGGGTCAACAACAACTACCGCTACCGCCCGCTCACCCACACGTGCGGTTCCGACGAGATCTTCCGTTTCTCTCCGACCGGCGACTTCGACTGGTTCAAGGGCGGCGGGCTGTCGGGTTCGGGATTCGGCATCGAGCTCGACACCGCGACCGGTCGGCTGTGGGTCTCGAACTTCGGCTTCGCCGCGCCCGGATGCCCGACCCCGATCCAGCCGCCGCACGACACGGTGTCGCTCTTCGAGACGGTCGACGAGCGGATGCTGACCGGCAAGGACGGGTGGGATGCCGGCGACCTGAACTGGCCGCAGGGCATCGAGGTCGCCCACAACCGCGACGTGTGGTTCGCGAACTGCAACGGCGGGACGGCCACGGTCTACCGCGACGGCGACCCGCAGCGGGCCGAGAACATCGACCTCGGCGCGCACGAGGACTTCGAGGTCGTCGAGCCGTTCGACGTCGTGGACAACGGGCATGGGATCTTCGTGTCGGGCATGATCAGCGACTCGGTACAGATGCTCGACGATGACGGCGTGCCGACGCAGACCTCGCCGGGACGCGACACCGACGTCTTCGCCAACCCGATGGGGCTCGCCGTCGACGGCCACGACAACGTGTGGGTCGCCAATTCGGCGCAGGTCGATCTGCCCTGCCCGACGATGAAGGACGACCCGAACGACGACGATCGTGGCCTCGGCGACCTCGTCGACACCCGTTTCGACGACACCGGCCGGTACGTCGACGGCGCCGATCCCTACATCGGATCCATCGCCCTGATCAGCCCCGACGGCACCACAACGACCCGCTACGGCGGCGCCGGCGCGGGCGGCGCGACGCTGCCGTGGGGAATCACGACCGACGGCGACGGCAACGTGTGGGTCGCGAATTTCGCGGGCAAGCGTCTGTCGGCGTTCTGCGGCGTCGATTCCTCGACGTGCCCGCCGGGTCTCGCGCAGGGCGATGCGATATCGCCCGACCTGACCGGCTTCTTCTTCGACGGTCTGGTGCGCAACACCGGCGTCAAGGTCGACCAGTCCGGCAACGTGTGGCTCGCCAACAACTGGCTCGAGATCCCGTACCAGAACGCGCCCGGCGGCCACGAGATCGTGGCGTTCCTCGGGCTCGCCGCGCCGGTGCAGATCGCCCCGCCCGACTGACGGCCCGCGCCCGAGGCGACGTCGTAGGCTGGTCACTCGTGACCACCCTGCACGATCGCGCCGTCCGCGGATTCGCATCCGACAACTACTCCGGCATCCACCCCGAGGTGCTCGCCGCGATCGAAGCGGCCAACGGCGGCCACCAGGTCGCCTACGGCGAAGACGATTACACCGCGCGCCTGCAGGAGGTGTTCGCCGCCCACCTCGGCGACGGGGTCGAGGCGTTCCCCGTCTTCAACGGCACGGGCGCGAACGTCACCGGTCTGCAGTCGATGCTGCCCCGGTGGGGCGCGGTCGTGAGCGCCTCGACCGCGCACATCAACGTCGACGAAGGCGGCGCGCCCGAGCGGGTCGGCGGCATCAAGATCCTGCATGTGCCCACCGACGACGGCAAGCTCACTCCTGAGCTCATCGATCGCGAGGCGTGGGGGTGGGGCGACGAGCATCGGGCGCAGCCCCTCGTCGTCTCGATCACGCAGTCCACCGAGCTGGGCACGCTCTACACCCCCGACGAGATCCGCGCGATCGCCGACCACGTCCACGCCCGTGGGATGCGCCTGCACCTCGACGGCGCGCGTGCCGCCAACGCCGCGGCATCCCTCGACCTGCCGCTGCGCGCGTTCACGCGCGACGCCGGAGTCGACGTCATGAGCTTCGGCGGCACGAAGAACGGCGCGATGCTCGGCGAGGCGATCGTCGTGCTCGACCCTGCCGCGTCGGACGGCCTGATCTACCTGCGCAAGCTCAACATGCAGCTCGCCTCGAAGATGCGGTTCGTGTCGGCCCAGCTGATCGCGCTGCTCGAGGGAGACCTCTGGCTGCGCAACGCCCGCCACGCCAACGCGATGGCCCAGCGCCTGCGCGCGGGCGTCGAGGCCGGCCTGGCGGACGGCTCGATCCGCGGCGTCGGATTCACCCAGCCCACGCAGGCCAACGGTGTCTTCGCGACGCTGCCCGACGGCGTCGCCGACCGTCTGCGCGCCGCGTTCCGCTTCTACGACTGGGATGCCTCACGCAACGAGGTGCGCTGGATGTGCAGCTTCGACACGTCGGAGGCCGACATCGACGCCTTCATCGAGGCGATCACGCGGGAAGCGGGCTGACGCGACCCCTCAGTGCGCCTCGGCGTGCGCGTGATCCTCGGCGTGCTCGCCGTCGCGGTGCGGCTCGGACTCGGTGCCCTCCTCGCCCGACGGCGCGGAGGCCTCGGATGAGTCGGCCGCGACCTGCTCGCCCTGCTCCTCGGTCACGTCGACCTCGGCCGCCGGCTCGGGGGCGGCGTCCCGCGCGCCCTCGGGGCGGATGAGCTCTTTCATCTCGGCCATGAAGCTCGTGAGCTGGTGCTGCTGCCAGCGCAGCTGGCGCGTGCGGTCCTCGGCGTCGCGGAGCACCGCCTGCGAGTGGGCGGTGACGGTGTCGATGATGTGCTGAGCCTTGTCGCGGGCGCGGTCGAGGTGCTCGCTCGCGCGCACGCGGGCGTCGGCTTCGATCTGCTGCGCCTGGGCACGCATGAGACGGTCGAACTCGTCGGCCTTCGCCGACACGCGCTGCGCATGCTCGAGCGACGCCGCGACCTGCGCGTTCGCGTCCTGCGTGATGCGCTCGGCGTGCGCGACGGCCTGATTGTGCAGCACGAGGAACTCCTGCTGCGCGTCGTCCTGGCGACGCGTGAGCGACTCCTCGAACTCGAGCGCGCGCATCTCGAGCTCACGCACCCGCTCCTCGGCCTCGCTGCGCGCGTGCGCCGTCTCGCGCGCGACGAGCGAGCGCAGCGACGCGGCACCCTTCTCGGCCTCGCTGCGGATGGTCGCGGCCTCCTGCTCGGCTTGCGACACCTTCTCCGCCGCATGCGCGGCCTCGCGCTCGAGCTGCGACTCGTGTGCGGTCAGCTCGGTGTCGATCCGAAGGCGCGCCTGCTGCGCGTCGTGCTGTGCGCGGGCGATGATGCCGTCGGCGTCGGCCTGGGCCTGCTTGCGGCGGTTCTCGATGTCTTCGTGCGCGGCGGCGAGCAGGCGGTCGGCTTGCACGGTGGCGTTGCGGATGATCGAGCTCGCCTGGTCCTCGGCGACCTGCAGGATCTCGTCGAAGCGGTGCCGATTCGACGACTCGGCTTCCGATCCCATGAGCTCCTCGGTGAGGGCTTCGACCTTCTGCTCGGCGGTGGCGGCCTTCGCCTGGGCGGCGGCCAGGTCGGTCTCGAGGCGGGCGACCCTGCCGTCGTCCTCGCGAGCCGCCTCCAGCTGCGCGGCGATCTCCTTCATCCGCTTCTCGGCGGCGTCGGCGCGATCGTTGGCCGCCTCGACCTGTGCGAGCAGCTCCTCGGCGTGCGCGCCGGCCTCGTCCACGGCCGTGCGGCGGCGCTCTTCCAGAGTCTCGCGGTGCTGACGTTCGGAGCGCAGCTGCGCCGACAGGCGCGACATCGCGGCATCCACCTCGTCCTTGTCGTACCCGCGGAACGCGGTCGTGAACGAACCCGTCGATGCGGCGACCGGCGCACCGGCCTCGGCTTCGTCGGCGGCGCCGTTGATCAGCTCGTGGAACGGCGACAGGCCGTCGGACTCTGTCGTGCTGGATTGCGACCGGGGGTCGGACATGGATGCTCCGCTTCGTCGGGGGGGGTGGTGCGGTTCGAAGTCGCCGGGGTCACACCCCTGCCCGCGGAACGTGGCACGCGGTGCTCGTCCGTGCCGACGGCGCGGCACGTTCGGGCGCGCCGCCAGGGGGTGAATCGGGTCGCGTGTATCATACCCGCGCCGCTCCTGCGCCAGGTGCGAGGAACCTGTCAGTGCAACGCGCCGACGCTCGCCAGCGCGAGACGCACGAGGGTGCCTCGCCCACCCTCCATCTCCGACGCCAGCGCATCGGATGCCGCCTCCTGCGGGGTCAGCCAGGTGACCTCGAGGGCGTCCTGGCGCGGCTCGCATGTGCCGGTGACGGGGACGACGAACGCGAGCGACACGGCATGCTGCCGATCGTCGTGGAAGGCCGTGACCCCGGGCAGCGGGAAGTACTCGGCGACCGTGAACGGCACCGGCTGCGGCGGCAGCAGCGGGAACGCCATCGGACCGAGATCGTTCTCGAGGTGGCGGAAGAGCGCGTCGCGCACCGTCTCGCCGTAACGGACGCGCCCCGACACGATCGTGCGGGTGATCTCCCCCACCGGAGTCGCCCGCAGCAGGATGCCGACCTGGGTCACCGCACCCATCCCGTCGGTGCGCACCGGCAGCGCCTCGACATAGAGCATCGGCAGGCGCCGACGGGCTTCTGCGAGTTCGATCTCGCTCAGCCACGCCGGGTTGGAGACGTTGCCGGGCGGCGGGCCGAACGGCTCGTCGCCCGCGGGCTCGGGGTCGGGGGTGCGCACGGCCATACCCCATTCTGACCCCGTGGCCCGGGGGATGCCAGGATGGGCTGATGGCCATCGCCCTCGATCCCGCCCTCACGCTGTGGTCGAAGCCCCCAGGGGAACGCAGCGGAAAGCCGCTCCTGGTGCTGCTGCACGGGTACGGCGCCGACGAGAATGACCTGTTCTCGCTCGTGCCCTTCCTGCCGCCCGACACCGTCGTCGCGGCCGTCGCAGCGCCGCTCAGCCCGCCGTGGCCGATGCCGGGAAGGTCGTGGTACCCCATCGAAGGCCTCGACGGCCGATCGTCGGCGGCGGTCACCGAGGGTGCCCGGGCGCTGCTCGACTGGCTCGATGACGCCGGTTCCGATGCCTCCTCGATCGGCTTGCTGGGCTTCTCGCAGGGGGCCGCAGTCGCGCTGCAGGCGCTGCGGCTCGAACCCGATCGCTTCGCGTTCATCGTGGCGCTGAGCGGCTATGCCGCGCCCGGCGCGCTCGAGGGCGATGCGCGGCTGCGCGAGCTGCGTCCGCCCGTGTTCTGGGGCCGAGGCGCGGCGGACGACGTCATCCCGACGGCGCTCGTGGACGCGACCAGCCAGTGGCTGCCCGACCACTCCGATCTCAGCGGACGCATCTACCCGGGGCTCACGCACAGCATCTCCGAGCAGGAGCTCGACGACGTCCGCCGCTTCCTCGACCTGCAGGCGGCATCGGACTGATCCGTCGGCGCCGATGTCGGCCGGGGGCGCGAAGATGGAGGGATGGCCGAAGTCCTCGAGCGGTTCGGGCCTGCGACGCAGGACTGGTTCCGCGGCGCCTTCCCCCAGCCGACCGATGCGCAGGTCGGCGCGTGGAACGCCATCGCCGACGGTCGGCATGCCCTCGTGGTGGCTCCGACCGGCTCGGGCAAGACGCTGTCGGCGTTCCTGTGGGCGATCGACCGGGTGTTCCACGACAAGGCCGAGGCGCCCGCGCGCGCCGCGGCCGCGAGGGGTGCGGCATCCCCCACCCGCGTGCTCTACATCTCGCCGCTGAAAGCCCTCGGCGTCGACGTCGAGCGCAACCTGCGGTCGCCGTTGGTGGGCATCGCGCAGTCGGCGAGACGGCTCGGCCTGACGGCACCCGAGATCTCGGTCGGAGTGCGCTCGGGAGACACCACCTCGTCGGATCGTCGCAAACTCGTCTCCGCTCCGCCCGACATCCTGATCACGACACCCGAGTCGCTCTACCTCATGCTGACCAGCCAGGCCGGTCGCACGCTCTCCGAGGTGCACACGGTCATCATCGACGAGGTGCACGCGGTCGCGGCCACCAAGCGCGGCGCGCACCTCGCCGTGAGTCTCGAGCGCCTCGACGACCTGCGGCGGGCGGAGCATCCGGATGTGCCCGCCGCCCAGCGCATCGGACTGTCGGCGACCGTGCGACCGATCGACGAGGTCGCCCGGTTCCTCGGCGGAGCCCAGCCGGTCGAGATCGTCGCGCCGCCCGCCTCGAAGACGTTCGAACTCTCTGTCGTCGTGCCCGTCGCGGACATGCTCAACCCGCCGGCCCCGCCGCGCGCCGACGAGCAGTCCGGAGGCGCTGATGCGGCCGATGACGGCGACGGCGAATGGTTCGCGCCGGATGCCGGGCAGCTCGAGATGACCGGGTCGCTGTGGCCGCATGTCGAGGAGGCGATCGTCGAGCGCATCCTTCAGCACCGGTCGACGATCGTGTTCGCCAACTCACGGCGCCTCGCCGAGCGCCTGACGGGCCGCCTCAACGAGATCCACTCCGAGCGACTCGGCATCGAGCTGCCCGACCCGGCCGTGCCCGCCGCGACGATGGCCCAGGCCGGTGCGACCGCCGGGGCCGACCCGATCCTCGCGAAGGCCCACCACGGGTCCGTCTCCAAGGAACAGCGCGCGCAGGTCGAAGAGGAGCTGAAGTCCGGCACGCTGCGGTGCGTCGTGGCCACGAGCAGCCTCGAGCTCGGCATCGACATGGGCGCCGTCGATCTCGTGATCCAGGTGGAGGCACCGCCGTCGGCGGCATCCGGCCTGCAGCGGGTCGGGCGCGCCGGCCACCAGGTCGGCGAGATCAGCCGAGCCGCGCTGTTCCCCAAGCATCGAGGGGACGTCCTGCACACCGCGATCGTCACCGAGCGGATGCTGGCGGGCCAGATCGAGGCGATCGCGGTGCCACAGAACCCGCTCGACATCCTCGCGCAGCAGACCGTCGCGGCCGCCGCGATCGGCGCCGTCGACGTCGAAGGGTGGTACGAGACGCTCAAGCGCAGCGCGCCGTTCCGGTCGCTGCCGCGGTCTGCGTACGAGGCGACGCTCGATCTGCTGTCGGGGCGCTTCCCCTCCGACGAGTTCGCCGAGCTGCGGCCGCGCGTGGTGTGGGACCGCGACCGCGGCGTGCTCACCGGTCGGCCCGGTGCGCAGCGCATCGCGGTCACGAGCGGAGGAACGATCCCCGATCGCGGGCTGTTCGGCGTGTTCGTCGCGGGCGAGTCGCAGAACGCGCGGGTCGGCGAGCTCGACGAGGAGATGGTCTACGAGTCGCGCACAGGCGACGTCTTCACGCTCGGCACCACCAGCTGGCGGATCGTCGAGATCACGCACGACCGCGTCAACGTGCTGCCGGCCTTCGGCCAGCCCGGCAAGGTGCCGTTCTGGCACGGCGACGGCATCGGCCGGCCCGCCGAGCTCGGCGAAGCGCTGGGCCGGTTCAATCGCGAGCTGTCGTCGGCACCGACCGAGAAGGCGCGCGACAGGCTCGCGCGATCGGGCCTCGACGAGCACGCGATCGCGAATCTGCTGTCGTACCTGGCCGAGCAGCGCGAGGCGACCGGCACCGTTCCGACCGACCGATCGCTCACCGTCGAGCGCGGGCGCGATGAGGTCGGCGACTGGCGCGTGATCTTGCATTCCCCCTACGGCATGAAGGTGCACGCCCCGTGGGCCCTGGCCGTCAACGCGCGCATCCGTGAGCGTCTCGGGGTCGAAGGGTCGGCGGTCGCGAGCGACGACGGCATCATCGCGCGCGTGCCCGACGCCGAGGCGGATCCACCGGGCGCCGAGCTGTTCGTCTTCGACGCGGACGAGCTCGAACAGCTCGTCACCGCCGAGGTCGGCGGGTCGGCGCTGTTCGCGTCGCGCTTCCGAGAGTGCGCCGCGAGGGCGCTGCTCATGCCACGCCTCAACCCCGGCCGCCGCAGTCCGCTGTGGCAGCAGCGGCAGCGGTCGGCGCAGCTGCTCGAGGTCGCCCGCCGCTACCCGACGTTCCCGATCATCCTCGAGACGCTGCGCGAGGTGCTCCAGGACGTCTACGACCTGCCGGCGCTGCTGCGCGTGGCCCGCTCGATCGCCGACCGGTCGATCCGTCTCGTCGAGACCACGCCGAGCCAGCCGTCGCCGTTCGCCCGAGACCTGCTGTTCGGCTACGTCGGCGCGTTCATGTACGAGGGCGACTCCCCGCTCGCCGAGCGCCGGGCCGCCGCGCTGTCGGTGGATCCCGCACTGCTGGCCGAATTGCTCGGCACCGTCGAGATGCGCGAGCTGCTCGATCCCGACGTCATCGCCCAGTTCGAGCGCGAAGCCCAACGGCTCGACCCCGATCGCCGGGCACGCGGCGTCGAAGGCGTCGCCGACCTGCTGCGGCTGCTCGGTCCGCTCGACGATGCCGAGGTCGGTGCGCGGCTCGAAGGCACCGCCGCCGAGGCATCCGCGCTGCTCGACCAGCTCGTCGAGGCGCGGCGCGCGATCCGCGTGAGCATCGGCGGCACCGCGCGCGTCGCGGCCATCGAGGATGCCGGTCGCCTGCGCGACGCTCTCGGGACAGCTCTGCCCGTCGGGGTTCCGACCGCCTTCCTCGAGCCGGTCGCCGACCCGCTCGGCGATCTGATCGCCCGCCATGCGCGCACCCACGGCCCGTTCGCCGTCGGGGCGGTGTCGCAGCGGTTCGGCCTCGGCGGCGCGGTCGCGCGCCACACGCTGCACCGCCTCGAGGCGCAGGGGCGGGTGACGAGCGGCTTCTTCCTTCCCGAGGCGGCGCGCACCGACGACGCGGACGAGACGGAGTGGTGCGACACGGAAGTGCTGCGGCGACTGCGGATGCGATCGCTCGCCGCCATCCGAGGCAGTGTCGAGCCGGTGCCGCAGGACGCGTTCGCGCGGTTCCTGCCGGCCTGGCAGCACGTCACGCGCCCGCTCGAGGGCATCGACGGCGTGGTCGCGGTGGTCGAGCAACTCGCGGGTGTGCCGATCCCGGCGAGCGCGTGGGAGTCGCTCGTGCTGCCCTCGCGCGTCTCGGACTATCGGCCTGCGATGCTCGACGAGTTGACGGCGTCGGGCGAGCTCGTGTGGTCGGGCCACGGCGCCCTCGCGGGGCGCGACGGCTGGATCGCGCTGCATCCGGCCGACACCGCCTCACTCACGGTGGCGCCGCCGGCCGACGAGATCGCCGAGGGATCGCTCGATGCGCGGGTGCTCGAAGTGCTCGCCGGGGGCGGCGCGTACTTCGCAGGCCAGCTCAGTCGACTCGCGGGTGAGGAGGTCAGCGAGACCGAGGTGACCGCGGCGCTGTGGCGACTGGCATGGGCCGGACGGGTGACCAACGACACCTTCGCACCGGTGCGCTCGCTCGTTGCCGGCGGATCGCAGGCGCACCGGGTGAGCAGGCGCGCTCCGCGCACCCGCCTCTACCGCGGCGCCGCGGTGCGGACCGTCGCCGCCTCCGTGCCCTCGCGATCGACGTCTCCCGGCGGGCGCTGGTCGCTGCTGCCCCAACGCGAACCGGATGCCTCGGTGCGGGCGGCCGCGGCAGGCGGGATGCTGCTCGATCGCTATGGCGTGGTCACACGCGGCAGCGTGCAGGCCGAAGGTCTGCCCGGCGGCTTCGCCCAGGCGTACCGCGTGCTGGCGGGATTCGAGGAGGCCGGCCACTGCCGCCGGGGCTATGTGATCGAGCAGCTCGGAGCCGCGCAGTTCGCCGCGTCGTCGACCGTCGACCGCATCCGCGAGTTCGCGGGACTGAGCGACCCGCCGCCCCGCGAAGCCGTGGTGCTGGCGGCGACCGACCCCGCCAATCCGTACGGGGCGGCACTCGCGTGGCCCGCCATCGAGGGCGTGACCCACCGGCCGGGCCGCAAAGCCGGCGGCCTGGTGATCCTCGTCGACGGCCGCCTCGCGCTCTACCTCGAGCGCGGTGGACGGTCGGCGCTCGCGTTCACCGCCGAGACCGCCGCGCTCGATGCCGCAGCGGGCGCGCTCGCCGAGACCGCCCGCGCGCGGCACCTGGACACGATCACCGTCGAGCAGGTCAACGGTGCCTTCGTGTACGACACTCCCGTCGGCCGGGCCCTGCGGCAGGCCGGCTTCGTCGAGTCCCCTCGCGGGCTCACGCTGCGTCGGGCCACGGTCCGTGCCTGAGGGCGACACCGTCCATCGCGCCGCGCGGCGGATGAACGCCGTGCTCGCCGGCGCCGAGGTCACACGCTTCGAGCTGCGCATCCCCCGCCCGCAGCGCCGTGCGTTCGCGCCCGCCGCCGATGACCCCGACCTGCGCGGTCAGACGATCCGTGAGGTCGCCGCGCGTGGCAAGCACCTGCTGCACCGCATCGGCTCCGACACGCTGCGCACGCACCTGAAGATGGAGGGCCTGTGGGTGGTCGCACACGCCGGCGAGCGCTGGCGCCGGCCCGCCCACAGCGCGCGCGTCGTGATCGACGTCGTCGATGCGTCCGGGGTCTCCTGGCAGGCGGTCGGGTTCGACGTCGCCCAGGTCGACCTCGTACCCACCGTGAGCGAAGACCTGCTCATCGGCCATCTGGGGCCCGACCCTCTCGGCGAGTCGTGGGATGCCGCTGAAGCCGCGCGGCGCGTCGGCGCCGATCCGCGCCCGGTTCACGTCGCGATCCTCGACCAGCGCAACGTCGCCGGCTTCGGCAACGAGTACGCCAGCGAGCTGCTGTTCCTGCGCGGCATCCCGCCGACAATGCCCGCGAACCGCACGGATGCCGCCGCGCTGATCGACCTGGGCGCCCGGCTGATCCGCGCCAACGTCGACCGTCGCCAGCGCGTGTTCACGGGCGACGCGCGCCCCGGGAGATCGACGTGGGTCTACGGTCGCGACCGCCGGCCTTGCCGTCGCTGCGGCACGCCCATCCGCCGCATCGACCTCGGCGCCGATCCGACGCGCGAGCGCATCGCATTCTGGTGCCCCCGCTGCCAGCCCGAGCCCGGGCAACCCTGACAGACGATCTGTCACGCCGGTCGCAGGTGTCGACCGTGAGCCGCCCGAAACCCCGCGGTTTCCTAACCGTTACACAAGCTCGGACGATCTGTCAGGCAGGGTCGGACTCGGGCGCGGATCGTCCGGTTCGCCCGCGGGTGCGTTGCGGCGCACGATCCGCCGCTATTGAATAACCCGAACAACCCGACTCCGCCGCGCATCGTCGCGCGGCCCCTCGACCAGGAGGCCCTCCGCGGTGATTACGGCGACCGATTCCGGCACGGCTCCGGCAGACAGCACCGCGACGGGCGACGGCCGGGGCGCCGTCATCCTCAACGGCATCACCAAGCGCTACGGCGACCAGGTCGCGGTCGACGATCTGTCGCTGTCGATCCAGCCCGGCGAGTTCATCTCGCTGCTGGGCCCCTCCGGGTGCGGCAAGACCACGACCCTGCGCATGATCGCGGGATTCGAGCATCCGGATGCCGGTGACATCCGCATCTCGGGGACCTCCGTCATGAACGTGCCGCCCTACCGCCGAGACGTCAACACCGTCTTCCAGGCGTACGCGCTGTTCCCGCATCTCTCGGTCGCCGAGAACGTCGCGTACGGCATGCAGCAGCGCCGCACACCCAAGGCCGAGATCCGCGAGCGCGTCTCGTCGGCGCTCGACCTGGTGCAGATGCGCCGTTTCGGCGATCGCAAGCCCACGCAGCTGTCGGGCGGCCAGCAGCAGCGCGTCGCGCTGGCGCGCGCCCTGGTCAACCGCCCCGCGGTGCTGCTCCTCGACGAACCGCTGGGGGCGCTCGACCGCCAGCTGCGCGAAGAGATGCAACTCGAACTCAAGCTGCTGCAGTCGCGCCTCGGCATCACGTTCGTCTTCGTCACCCACGACCAGGGCGAGGCACTGTCGATGAGCGACCGCATCGCCATCATGCGCGCCGGCCGCATCGAGCAGCTCGCCGATGCCGACACGGTCTATGCGCGGCCCACCTCCGCGTACGTCGCAGCCTTCGTCGGCCAGCAGAACTTCTTCCGCGGCGAGGTCGTCGAATCCGGTGCGGCCGTGAACTCCCCCCACGCCGTGGTCCGCGGTGCCGGCACGGCGCTCGCCGGCTCCAGCCAGGGCGAGGCGGCGGTGCGTCCGGAGTACATCTCCATCGAGGCGGCGGATGCCACCGGTGCCGCGTCCGCCGCGAACACCGCGTCCGGCGAGCTCATCGGCGTCGCTCACCTCGGCGACACGATGCAGTACCTCGTGCGCCTCGGCGACGACCAGAGCCTGATCGTGCGGCGTCCCACGCCCGACGCGCCGGTGCTGCGCACCGGCGACCAGGTCACCTGCACCTGGGCTGCCCACCACGTCCTGCTGTTCCCCAACGACGACTCCGCCGAGCAGGGCGGATACGTCGCCCCGCCCACCGCCTGATCCGCCGACCCCGGTCCACCACCCGAACCAGGAGACCACGATGACCACCTCACGCAGCCCCTTGCGCATCCTCGCGCCCGCCGAGTCCGCCGATCGGATCCGCAACGAGCTCTCGCGCCGCCGCTTCCTGAGCCTCGCCGCCCTCACCGGCGGCGCCGCCGTGCTCGCCGCGTGCACCCCGAGCGGCAGCACGTCTCCCACCGCGCAGGCCACCGGCGGAACCCTCGAAGACCAGCTGTCGATCTACACGTGGGGCGACTACGACTCGCCCGACGTCATCGACTCGTTCACAGCCGAGCTCGGTCCTCGCATCACGATGGACTCGTACTCGTCGAACGAGGAGCTCATCGCGAAGCTCATCGCGGCGCGCGGCACCTCGGGCTACGACATCATCGTGCCGACCGGTGTGTTCATCCCGCAGATGATCGAGAACGGACTGCTGCTGCAGCTCAACAAAGAGCTCATCCCCAACATGGCCAACCTCGATCCGGCCTACCTCAGCCGGTCGTGGGACCCCGACAACAACTACTCGGTCTGCAAGGCGTGGGGCACCACCGGGTACGTCTACGACAAGAACGTCATCACGCGCGAGCTGACCACGTGGGCCGACTTCTTCGACGCCGCCCAGAACGAGGCGAGCGGCAAGACCTCGATGTCGGACGACCCCGCCGGCATCATCGGCGCCTATTTCTGGGCCAACGACATGGACTGGAACACCGACGACCCGGCCGAGCTCGACGCCTGCGCGGACTTCCTCATCAATGAGATCGCACCGCACATCTCGGCATTCGACTCCTATGCCGGAAGCAACGCGATCCCGCAGGGCACGCACGCGCTCATGCAGTCGTGGAACGGCGATGCGCGCCTCGGCCTCATGGAGAGCAGCGACCCCGACCGCTGGCAGTGGGTGCTGCCGGGCCCGATCACCGAGCTGTGGATGGACAACTGGGCGATCGCCGAGGGCGCCCCCCACCCTGAGGCGGCCCACGCGTTCATCAACTGGTCGATGACGCCCGAGAACCTGATGCTCAACCTCGACTACATCGGCTACAACGTCGGCGGCAAGGACATGGAGCAGGCCGCGGCCGACGAGGGCCTCGAGCTGCTCGACCTCATGTTCTTCACGCCCGAGCAGCTCGCGACGATGAAGGAGCAGGAGCTCAACGACTCGCAGGCGCGTCGTGTGGAGATCTGGAACGAGATGAAGGCCGCCGCTGGTGCCTAGACGGTCCGCCGGAGCCGCGCTCGCCGTCCCCGCGTGGGCGTGGCTCCTGCTCTTCTTCGTCGCCCCCGTGCTGATGGTGGTGTACTTCAGCTTCGGCTACAAGCCGGGCATCTTCGGCACCCACGCGACCGACATCCTGTCGTTCGACCGCTATGCCGAGGCGCTCTCGCCGACGTTCTTCGTGACCTTCCAGAACACGCTGTGGGTCGGCGTCATCGGCACCATCCTCTGCTTCGCGATCGGCGCGCCGGTCGCGTACTGGATGGCCTTCAAGGTGCGCCCCGAACGGCGCGGCATCCTGATCGCCCTCGTGCTCGTGCCGTTCTGGACGAACTTCCTGGTGCGCACGATCGGCTGGCAGATCATCCTGTCGCCCGAGGGGGCGGTGTCGCAGTTCTTCGCGCCGATCATCGGCGGACCGTTCGACATCCTGTACTCGCGGGCGGCGGTGCTGCTGGGAGTGGTCTACAACTACCTGCCGCTCATGGTCCTGCCGCTGTTCGTCGCCTTCGACCGTGTGGGCCCGGCCCTGCGGGAGGCGTCGAAGGACCTCGGCGCCGGCAAGGTCTCGACGTTCATGCGCGTCACGCTGCCGCTCGCGCGGCCCGGCATCATCGCCGGCGTGCTGCTGGTGTTCATCCCGCTGATGGGCGACTACATCACCGCGACGGTGCTGGGCGGCGCGCAGGGCAACATGGTGGGGCAGCTCGTGGCGAGCCAGTTCCAGACGGCGCAGAACTGGGCCCTCGGCTCGGCGATGGCCGTCGTGCTGATGCTCGTGATCGTGCTCACCATCGCGGTCGCCGGGCTCATCATCTGGCTCGTGCTCCTTCCGTTCCAGCGGTACAACAGGCTGGTTCTGGGACCCGCCCCCGATCCGGAGCCGACAGAGGCGGCTTCCCCCGCCCGTGAGGAGGTGCCGGCATGACCGTGACCCAGACCGAGACGATCCTGCGCGAGCGCAGCGCGGGAACCCCGGCCCCTCGCGCCCGCAAGCACCGCTCGTGGTCGGACATCGCGCTCGGCGTGTGGGGCGTGCTCGTCATGCTCTTCCTGTTCGCGCCGATCATCGTGATCGTCATCTACTCGTTCAACACCGGTCGTCTGCTGGTCGCGTGGGACGGCTTCGGCTTCGACGCCTTCCTCACGATCCTCGAGAAGCCGGCCATCCAGAACGCGGTGCGCGTCTCGCTCATCACCGCCTTCATCGCGGCGATCATCGCGACCGGCATCGGCACGCTCGCCGGCATCGCGATGGCGCGCTACCCCGGCAAATGGTCGTGGTGGTTCCTGGGTCTGCTGCTGTTCGTCTCGGTGACCCCCGAGATCGTCGACGCGGTAGCCCTGCTGCCGTGGATGGTGCTGCTCGGACAGGATCTCGGCCTCACCATCTTCAACGACGGCATCGTGCGCCTCTCGGTCGGCTCGTCGCTGTTCGCCACGGCGGTGGTGTCGTACATCGTCCGCGCCCGTCTCATCGGCCAGGACGCCAACCTCGAAGAGGCCTCGGCCGACCTGTACGCCAAGCCGCTGTCGACGTTCCGCCGCATCACGCTGCCGCTCGCGATGCCGGCGGTGCTCGCCGGCTTCCTGCTGGCGTTCACGCTGAGCCTCGACAACACGATCATCGCCGCGTTCGTCCAGGTCTCAGGCACGACGCCGTGGCCGGTGTATGTGCTCAGCGCGGTGCGCTCGGGCCTTCGGCCCGAGATCGCGGCCGTGTCGACGATCATGCTGCTGCTCACGCTGGTGGCCCTCGCCCTGGTGGCGCTCGTGCTCAAGCGTGCGGGTGACTCCGCGACACAGATCGCCCGCACGATGACCGGCGGCTGATCCGGCGCGGACCGAAACCCCGAGACTGCATCCGCGGGCCGAGACCGCCGGCATCCGCCGCAGTCTCGGCGAACGGGTGCAGTCTCACGGAAAGGACGTCGGATGGCGTATGCAGAAACCGTCTTCACGGGAGGGGCGGTCTTCACCGCGAACACCGTGCGCGCCCGCGCACGGGCGGTGGCCGTTGCGGGCGGTCGCATCGTGGCCGTGTCGCAGGGCGACCTGGACGACCTGATCGGTCCGGACACCGAGGTGGTGGATCTGGCCGGGCGGATGCTGGTGCCCGGCTTCCAGGACGCACACGTGCACCCGGTGTGGGGCGGCCTCGACATGCTGCGCTGCGACCTGTCGGCGCTGGGCACGGCGGCCGAGTACCTCGACGCGATCGGCCGGTACGCGGCATCCCACCCCGACGACGAGTGGGTGCTCGGCGGCGGCTGGGGCATGGCCGCGTTCCCCGGCGGCACGCCCACGGCTGCCGCGCTCGACGCGGTCGTCCCCGACCGGCCGGCGTTCCTGCCCAACCGCGACGGACACGGAGCCTGGGTGAACTCGGCGGCGCTGCGACTGGCCGGCATCGACCGGGAGACACCCGACCCCGCCGACGGGCGCATCGAGCGGGACGCCACGGGCACCCCCTCGGGAACCCTGCACGAGGGTGCGATGAGCCTGGTCAACCGGCTGCTGCCCGAGGAGTCGCTCGACCGGCTCACCGAGGCGCTGCTCGTGGGCCAGCGCTTTCTGCACTCGTACGGCATCACCGCGTGGCAGGACGCCATCGTCGGCTCCTACGGCGATGCCGGCGACCCGGCGCCCGCATACATGAAGGCAGCCGCCGACGGCACGCTCACCGCACGCGTCATCGGCGCGCTGTGGTGGGATCGCAAGGCGGGCCTCGAGCAGATCCCCGCGCTGCGCGCGCGGCGCGAGCGCTTCCAGGCAGGACGCTTCGCCGCGACGAGCATCAAGATCATGCAGGACGGCGTACCCGAGAACTTCACCGCGTCGATGCTCGAGCCGTACTGCGACGGGCACGGCCACCGCACCGACAACTCGGGCATCTCGTTCGTGCCGCCCGAGATCCTGAACGAGGCGGTGCCGCTGCTCGACGCCGACGGCTTCCAGGTGCACTTCCACGCGATCGGCGACCGCGCCGTGCGCGAGTGCCTCGACGCCGTCGAGTTCGCCATCGCGCGCAACGGCCGCACCGACAATCGCCACCACATCGCCCACATCCAGGTGATCCACCCCGACGACATCCACCGGTTCCGAGACCTGGGCGTCGGGGCGAACATGCAGTCGCTGTGGGCCGCGCTCGAACCTCAGATGGTCGAGCTCACGATGCCGTTCCTCGGCGAGACCCGCAGCGCGTGGCAGTACCCGTTCGGCGATCTGCTGCGTTCGGGCGCCGTGCTGTGCGCCGGCAGCGACTGGTCGGTGACCTCGCCCGATCCGCTCGCGGCGGTCCACGTCGCCGTCAACCGTCTCGCCGCGCCGGGCCACGAGGAGGGCGAGTACGACGTCTTCCTGCCCGAGCAGGCCATCGACCTCGGCTCATCGCTGACCGCCTACACCGCCGGTTCGGCGTGGGCGAACCACCTCGACGATGTGACCGGCACGATCGAGGTCGGCAAGTTCGCCGACCTCGCCGTGCTCGACCGCGACCCCTTCGCCGGCCCGCCCGACCAGATCGGCGCGACGCGCGTGCTGCAGACCTTCGTCGAGGGCGAGCGCGTCTACGCCGCCGACGACGCCACCTGAGATCCATCCCACCCTCACCGAACAGGAAGTGATAGCCGTGGGCACCACGGTCTTCGAACGGCATCCCCCCGCAGCATCCGTCATCTCGCGCAGCCTCGAAGGCGCGGCGCACAGCGTCTTCTGGCTGGACGATCTGCCCGACGACCTCGTCCCCGCCCGTCCTGCGCTCGCCGGCGAGCACGACGCCGACCTCGTGGTGGTCGGCGCCGGCTACACCGGGTTGTGGACCGCGATGCACGCGCTGCGCCGAGACCCCTCGCTCCGCGTCGCGATCGTCGAGGCGCGGACGGTCGGGTGGGCGGCATCCGGACGAAACGGAGGGTTCTGCGAGGCGAGCCTCACCCACGGGTACGACAACGGCCTTTCGCGGTGGCCCGACGAGATCGAGCAGCTCGAGCGCATGGGCATGGCGAACCTGGACGCGTTCGAGACCGACCTCGCCGAGTGGGGCGTCGACGCGCAGTTCGAGCGGGTCGGCGAGCTCGACGTCGCCGTCGAGCCGCACCAGCTGGAGTGGCTGCGCGAAGAGCTGACGGATGCCGACGAGCACACGGTGTTCCTCGATGAAGCCGCGGTGCAGGCGTCCATCGCCTCGCCGACCTACCTCGGAGCGGTCTGGCACAAGCGGAACAACGCGATCGTGCACCCGGCGCGCCTGGCCGCGGGACTCGCGAAAGGGGCAGAGGAGCGCGGTGCGACGATCTTCGAGCGCTCGCTGGTGAAGTCCATCGACTCCAGCGGCACGCGCGTTCGGGTGCTGACGGCCGACGGCGCCGTCACCGCCGACCGCGTCGTGCTGGCCACGAACGTGTTCCCGTCGCTGCTGCGCCGCAACGCGCTCATGACGGTTCCGGTCTACGACTACGTGCTGATGACCGAGCCGCTCTCTCAGGAGCAGTGGGATGCCGTCGGCTGGCGCGATCGCCAGGGAATCGGCGACATGGCGAACCAGTTCCACTACTACCGGCCGACGCAGGACGGACGGATCCTCTTCGGCGGCTACGACGCGGTGTACCACTACGGCGGCAGGGTGCGCTCGGCCTACGAGAACCGCACGGAGTCGTGGCAGCGCCTCGCGAGCCACTTCTTCACGACGTTCCCGCAACTCGAGGGGCTGCGCTTCAGCCACCGCTGGGCCGGCGCCATCGACACGTCGACCCAGTTCTGCGCGTTCTTCGGCACGGCCCGCGAGGGACGGGTCGCCTACGCGGCCGGGTTCACCGGACTCGGCGTGGGGGCGGCGCGGTTCGCGGGCGAGGTCATGCTCGATCTGCTGTCGGGCGAACGCACCGAGCGCACCGAACTCGAGATGGTCCGCCGGCGTCCACTCCCGTTCCCGCCCGAGCCGGCCGCCGCGATCGGCATCAATGCCACCCGGTGGTCGCTCGACCGCGCCGACCACAACGGCGGCCGACGCAATGTGCTGCTCAGAACGCTCGATGCGCTCGGGCTGGGGTTCGACTCGTGACCGGTCTCGAAGCGGGCACGGTGGCGGATGCCGCATCCGTCGCCCTCGACCACGAGCCGGTGCCGGCGTCTCTCATCGTCGACGGCTCGCCGACCACCGGTTTCGTCGAGCTGACCGAACTCGACGGCGCCGAGGTCGGTGTGTGGGAGATGACCCCGGGCGCGATGCGCGACACCGAGGCAGACGAGCTGTTCGTCGTCGTCGCCGGGTCGGCGACGGTCGCGTTCGACGACCCGGCACTCGAGTCCATCGACCTCCGCCCCGGATCGGTGGTGCGCCTGCGCGCGGGCATGCGCACGGTCTGGACGGTGCGCGAGACCCTCCGCAAGGTCTACATCGCCCCCTGACCGCCGCCGTGCTGCGGTCGAGCGGACGGGATCGCCCGCTTCCGCCGGCGTGTCGCGTGCATACACGTCCGCTCGACGACGGGGCGGGGTGGGTCAGCGGCCGGCGCTGCGGCGCACCAGCAGCGCGAGGTGCAGCGCGGTCTGGGTCTCGCCGTCGTCGAGATCGACGTCGAGCAGCTGCTCGATGAGCGCGATGCGCTGGTAGAACACCGAGCGGGACAGATGCGACGCGGATGCGGCGGCGGTGCGGTTGCCGGGATGCGCGAGCATCGCCTCGAGCACGTCGAGCAGATCGCCGCCACGGCCGAGGTCGTGCACGATGAGCGGCTCGAGCATCCGCTCGCCGTGCTCGAGAACGCGGTGGTCGTCGCGCAGCGCGGTCACCAACTGCACCAGCGGCCGGTTCTCGGCCCGGCGCAGCTGCGGGCCCCGGCCGGGGCGCCGTCGACGTCCGCGCGCGAGATCGACCGCCTCCTGCAGCGAGACCAACGCACCCTCGAGACCCTCTGCGGCGCGCCCCACCGACACGACGAGGCGATCCGGCTCGGCCGTCGCCGCGTTCTCCATCGCGGCGGTCGCGAAGGCGAGGGCGGCATCGTCGTCGAACGTCGCGTGTGACGGCACCGACAGCAGCACGGTCGCCGCGGGTGCGGGCACCCCGTCGGGGGCCGACCCGACCAGCGCACGACCGCCGAGCGCGCGGGCTGCGGCATCCGCCGTCGTCGCTCCGACCGACGCTCCCGCGAGGATCACGCCGTACAGAGTCGAGCGCTGCATCGGAAGACCGGATGCCTCCAGCCGCGCCGCGACGCCGCCCGCCCCGATGAACCGGCCGGCGAGCAGAGCGTCGACCAGGCGGCGACGGCTGATGCGCGCCCACTCCTCCTCGCCGTCGGCGAGGCGTCCGACCGCGAGCGCGATCGCGCCCTGCTCGAGCACCGCCGAGCGTCCGGCCGGATGCGTGGGACCGGGCAGCGCGAGCAGATGCCCCCAGCGGATGCCGCGCGCCTCGACCGGCACCACGAGCCAGTCGTCGGCGCCGGCGGCCGCGCCGCGTTCGCGACGCTGCTGCGCGCGTCGGTGCGCCGACCGCGACCGCAGCTCCCAGTCGGTGAACAGCTCCTCCTCCATCACCGGGGGCACCTCGGCGGCGACGACCTCGTAGGCGAGGTTCTCGAGCACGACGGGGGCACCGAGCGTCTGAGCGAGCTGATGGACGATGAAGTCGGCCGGTGACCCGCGCAGCGCGAGGGCGGTGAACCGCTCGCGCACCTCGTCGCGCGCACGCAGGGCGTCGGTCTGACCGGCGATGATCCGGCTGTGCACGGCCTGGGTGACCGTGACGAACTTGACCTCGCGGTGCAGCAGGACCAGTGCCAACCCACGCTCTGCGGCGGCCTTCGCGACGACGGCCGGCAGATAGCGGTAGTGGGTGCCCAGCTCGAGCACGAGCCCCGACAGCCCGGCATCGGCCAGCTCGCCGACGAAGCGCGCGAGCTCCGACGGGTCGGCGGGCCACTGCGAGCCGGTCGACAGCAGCAGCTCGCCGCCGTCGAGCAGTCGTGCGACGCCCGCGCTGTCGGACACGTGCAGCCAGCGCACGCGCGCATCGAGCGCGGTGTCGCCGACGACGACCTCGGGAACGCCCTCGGCGACCGCGTCGAGACCGAGGACCTCGCGGACGGTGGGTAGCGTCTCGAGGGCGGAGCGCGCCATCGGACGATCCGTCTGGATCGCCTGCTCTTCGCGACGTTCGGCCACCTGTATCGCCCGATCTGCTCTGACACACTGGGACGACAACAGCCTAGACGATGCCCGGTCGATCTGTCCGGGACGCCTGCTCCCACCCCCGAGACAGCCCGCGAAGGACGCCATGACCCTCATCGCCGACTCCGACCTCGACAGGAACGCGCGCGTCCGTGCCGACGACCGAGCGCACGTCTTCCACTCGTGGAGCGCGCAGGCGCTCATCGATCCGCTCCCCGTCGCGGGTGGCGCGGGGTCGACCTTCTGGGATTACGCCGGCAACGCCTACCTCGACTTCAGCTCGCAGTTGGTGAACCTGAACCTCGGACACCAGCATCCGGATCTGGTCGCCGCGATCCAGCAGCAGGCCGGCCGCCTCGCCACGATCCAGCCGTCAATGGCCAACGATGTGCGCGGCGAACTCGCGCGCCGCATCGCCGGCGTCGCGCCCGCGGGGTTCGAGAAGGTCTTCTTCACCAACGGCGGCGCCGACGCGAACGAGAACGCCGTGCGCATGGCGCGCCTGGTCACCGGCCGGCGCAAGGTGCTGTCGATGTACCGCAGCTACCACGGCAACACCACGACCGCGATCTCGCTGACCGGCGACCCGCGCCGCTGGCCCAACGAGCCCGGCGACGGCTCGGTCGCGAAGTTCTTCGGCCCGTACCCGTACCGCTCGGCGTTCCATGCGGCGACGCCGGAAGAAGAGACCCAGCGCGCTCTCGAGCACCTGGAGCAGACCATCGTGCTCGAGGGCGCCTCGACCATCGCGGCGATCGTCATCGAGTCGATCGTGGGCACCAATGGCGTCCTCGTGCCGCCTCCGGGCTACCTCGCCGGCGTCCGCGAGCTGTGCGACCGTCACGGGATCGTCTGGATCGCCGACGAGGTGATGGTCGGGTTCGGCCGCGTCGGCGAGTGGTTCGCCTTCCAGGCCTTCGATGCCGTGCCCGACCTCATCACGTTCGCGAAGGGGGTGAACTCCGGCTATGTGCCGCTCGGCGGCGTCGTGATCTCGCATCGCATCGCCTCGCATTTCGACACCCTCGCCTTCCCCGGCGGCCTCACCTACTCGGGGCATCCGCTGGCGTGCGCCGCGGGCGTGGCGACCTTCGAGGTCTTCGAGCGCGACGGGATCCTCGAGCGCGTGCGCGACCTGGGCTCCCGCGTGGTCGAGCCGCGCCTGCGCGAGATCGCGACGCGGCATCCGTCGGTCGGCGACGTCCGCGGTCTCGGCCTGTTCTGGGCGATCGAGTTGGTGCGCGACCGCGAGTCGCGCGAGCCGCTCGCGCCGTTCAACGCGTCGGGAGCGGATGCCGCACCCGTCGCCGCGGTCGCGGCGGCCTGCAGGCGCGACGGCGTGTGGCCGTTCACGCACTTCAACAGGCTGCACGTCGCGCCGCCGCTGGTGATCGACGAGGACGAGCTGGTGCGCGGTCTCGACGTCATCGACCGTGCGCTGTCGGCCGCCGACGAGCACACGCGCTGACGGTCGGTCGCCTAGCGTCACCCCGCCCCGCGCGCAAGACCCCCCGGGTTTCCCTCCGATGCGAGGGAATAGAACCCTGCGGCATGAGGTTGTTCCTTTACTCGGCGCAATGACCGTGCCGAAGGAGGGGACAGTGGGCAAGAACTACGTCGACATCGAGAACGACAGTGGCGAGGTGCTTCGGTACCGCAAGCACGCCAACGGTCGGGGTCTGATCGCGCACGGCGCCAAGGTGCACCCGAGCGCGACCGTCGAAGCCGGAGCGTACGTCGAACCGGGGGTCCAGGTGGCCGCCGGTGCACGCATCGGGCGCGGCGTCTGGGTCGAGTCGAACGCCGTCATCGGCCCCGAGGCCCAGATCGCCCCCCACGCGCACATCGGCCCGGGCGCCGCGATCGGCGCGCGGGTGAAGATCGGCATCCGCACCCAGGTCGGACCGGACGCCCGCGTGGCCGTGGGTTCCCTCATCGGCGACGACGAGACTATCGGCGAGGGCGAACAGGTCGCCACCGACCCGCGAGGTCTGCGTCTGGCAGCCTGACGCGAACATCGACTCCGGAGATCTACACGGAGTTCGGACCGCATCGCCACGATGGCTCCGAGGTTCGTGAGATGCTCCGAACCTCGTGACGGGAGCGTCGGCAGCCGCAGTTAGGGTGCCGGTATGACACGTTCCGCGATCACCCGCGCGGGGATCGCGGCGACGGTGCTGCTGATCGCCGGAGCGGTGGGGCTGTCGGCGTGCACGGCGACGATCGGCGAGGTGCAGGATGCCGATCCGCCCGCGCCCGCGGCATCCGAGGCGCCAGACCTGCCGGCCGACGCGTTCGCGATGATCGTCGAGAGCGTCCACGACGGCGACACGCTGCGCGCACACGTGACCCGGCCGAACGATGTCGTCACCGACACCGGATCGACACGGGTCCGTCTGCTCGGCATCGACACCCCCGAGATCTCGCCAGACCTCGAGTGCTGGGGGTCGCAGGCGACCGCGGTGCTCGAAGAGTTCGCGCCGCCGGGCGCGACGATCTGGGCCTCGCCCGACGTCGAGGTGCGCGACCAGTACGACCGTCACCTGCTCTACCTCTGGACCGCGGACGGCACGTTCATCAATGCCGAGCTCGTGGCTCAGGGTGCCGCGCGCGTCGAGGTCTACGCTCCGAACGTCCTCTACGAACCACTGCTGCGTGACCTCGAAGCCGACGCGCAGTCGGCCGGCGTCGGGCGCTGGGGCGCGTGCGGCTGAGGCAGCGGGCGGATCACGCGAACAGCATCAGCACGAAGCCGAGGAGCGGCAGCGTTCCCTGGATGGCCGCCGCCCGAAGATAGGCGCGTCCTGTGGTCAGCAGAACGAGCGCGGCCGCGAGCATCGACCCCAGGCTGAACAGCACCAGCGCGACCCCGGCAGCCCGGATGCCGTCGACGCCGACCCAGTACAGAACGAGGCCGATCACCGCGCCGATCGCCAGGAAGAGGTTGTAGAAGCCCTGGTTGTAGGCCATCGGCCGCACGGTCTCGGCAGACGCCTGGTCGCGCACGCCGAAGCGCCTCCAGACGCGCGGCTGCGTCCACTGCACGCTCTCCATGATGAAGATGTACACGTGCAGCAGCGCCGCGAGCGCGGCGACGACGGTGGCGAAGATCGCGATCATGAGCGAACGATACCGCTGCGGATACGCTGGCCTGGTGGCCAGAGGACGCGGGGGAACCGGAAGGACGCCGCGCCCGAAGCGCGCGACCGGCGCCGCACCGCCGCGCGCGCGGCGTGCCTCGCCCGCGTCCGCCCCGACGCCGGAACCCCCACCGCCCGAACGCTTCGTGCTGGGTGCGATCCCCGGTGCGACGCTGGGGAAGTGGATCGACGCGTGGAGCCGGCGGATGCCACGCACCCCGCTCGTGCTGCGCGAGATCGCCGTCTCGGACCAGCGCTCGGCGCTCGATGCGGACGACCTGGACGCCGCCCTCGTGCGCCTGCCGATCGATCGCGCCGACCTGCACGTCATCCCGCTGTACGACGAGATTCCGGTCGTCGTGTGCTCGGCCGAGTCGCACCTCACGGCCGCCGACGAGCTGGAACTCGACGATCTGGCGGGTGAGGTCGTCATCGCACCGGCCGACGACGTGCTCGCCGTGACGGCGCCGGATGCCGCGCCCGCCGCGTTCGACCCGCCGGCGACGACCGCCGACGCCGTCGAGATCGTCGCCGCCGGGGTGGGGGTGCTGATCGTCCCGATGTCGCTGGCGCGGCTGCACCACCGGCGCGACGTCGCCTTCCGGCCGCTGCGCGACGGCCCGACCTCGACGGTCGCGCTGGCATGGCACGCGTCTCGCACCACTCCCGCCGTCGACACGTTCGTCGGCATCGTGCGGGGGCGCACCGCGAACTCGTCACGCGGCTGAATGCCCCAGGGCCGGGCGCGCAGACGAAGACGGAGGATGTCGCCGACCTGGGTCTCTGCGACATCCTCCGTGGTCCGGCTCGCGGAGTCCTCGCCGATGGCGCCCCAGGGACTCCGCTCCCAGTTCCGACGCCCCCCGGTGCCGGTCATCGAGCCTTTCCACAGTGTCGGAGCAGGCGACCGCACCCCTGATACACCGGACGCGGGATTTTTTCAGAAACCTGCGCCGTGCACCTGGAACGGGGCGCGGATGCCGGTGCGGCGCGCGGCTTCGGCGAGAGCCACGGCGGGGGGCTCCCCGGACGCGAGCCCCGCGTGGAGTCCACCGAGGAGCTCGCACGCGTCGTCGTCGGCGACGACCACGGGCGCGGCGATCACGCAGCGCGCGCCGGCGTGCAGCCAGATGCGCGTCATCCCGACCGCCTCCTCGCCCCATCGCACCGAGGAGCGGCCGACCTCGCACGCCGACAGGACCACCGTCCCCGGCACGCGTTCGATGAGGTCGATGTCGTAGCCGAACAGGGTGCCGTCGGCGAGTTCGAGACCCGAGAACATCGGGTTGTCGGCGGCGTGGCGTCCGTGCGCGGCGACATGCAGCACGTCGACGCGCTCCGCCAGGCCGGTGACACCCGCGATCGCGGCAGGGTCGAGCAGCTGCCCGTCGCGCCACGACGCCGCGGCCGTCCGTGCCTCTTCGGCGCCGCGAGGGACCCGCGGGCCCACGGCGAACCCGGCAGCCGACGGCACGACGAGGTCGCGCCCCGCCTGGAGCCAGCGCGAGACCGATCCGGCCACGGTGAGCACGCGCGTATGAAGGGCGGGCATCATCGCCCACGGGATGCCGTTGAGTACGCCCGGTGCCGTCAGGACCAGGCGGCGGTCGCCGATCGCCGGCAGGATGGGATCCAGCAGGCGCGCCGACAGCGCGCCGACGCGCTCGTCGAGCGAGCGACGGACGACGGCGGCGAGTGGGCCGTGCTGCACGGCGGCGGCCATGTCGAGGTCGCTGCGCAGTCCGGGCAGAAGCGCTCGCACGTCCGACCAGTCGCCGAGGGCTACGAGCGAGACCCGCCGTGCGGTGACCACGAGCGCCGACAGCCCCTCGCCCGAGTAGACGAACGAGATGACAGCGGTCGCGTCGTCGAGGGCGCCCTGCACCTCGTCGAGGGTCGCCCTGCCGTGCACCTGGGCCGAGCCGGTCTCCGACCACTGCCGCTGCCGCGCCCGGTTGCGCAGCTCGGTGGCGCGCGGGTCGCTCATCCAGGCATCGCCGTCGGCGCGCAGCATCCGCAGTTCTGCGAGTTCCGCGGCCAGCTCGGGGTCGGGCGGGGGGCGCAGGGGCGCAACCTGCAGGGTGAGGTGCCGGGCGCGCTCCGACCACTCGAAGACGACATCCGGCCGGCCCGATCCGACCGCCGAACGCAGGCCCTCACCCATCAGCCCGTGCCCCATCCACACGACCGATGTCTGCAGGTCGAGACTGCCGAACCGGCGCTGCCACCCCAACAGCTCCTCGAGACCCGCACGGGCATGTCGTCGCGCCTGCGCGGGCCGATTCCGCGCGGCGGCCCGCACCGCGCGCACCTCGTGCGCCAGCAGGCGCAGGTCCATCGGTGCGTTCGCGGGCGTGCGCACGGTGCGCACCGCGGGCACGCGTCCGCGGCGCGCCAGCCACAGCTCGTGCGCGAGGCGCAGCGCCGTCGCATCGACCGGCATCCCGTGCCCGCGCAGCGCGTCCACGAGCGCGGCGACCGCCTCGGGACGCGGCGAGCGCGCCGATTCCGGCACCCGCTCGCCGCGCGTCGAGACGGCGCCTGCAGCGAGACGCGCCCGCATCTCGATGCCTTCGGCCCGCACCGCCCACCGCTCATTGCGCGCACGACGGAAGCGACGTGCGGCTGAGGCTGCGATGCGCCGGGCCCGCACCGGATCGTTGCGCAGCAGCGACGTGGCCAGCGCGAACTCGGCCTCGGCGCGCTCTTTGGGCATGCGCATGGTCGCCAGGGCATCGGCGGCGTCGGAGAAGAGCTCCTCCGCCTCGCGCAGCAGACCGGCATCGCGCAGGACCTCGGCGCGGTCGAGCGCACTGATGGCGGCCCCCGCCTTCGATGCACGGGCCAGCACCGGATGCGCACGCGTCATCTCGGCGAGTGCGGCGACGACGTCGCCGCGCAGGAGGTCGATGTAGCCGAGATTGTGGCGTGCCTCCGCGGCATCCACGTCGAGCCCCTCGGCTGCGTAGATCTCGGCGGCGGCCCGCGTGTCGGCAGCGGCTCGGGCGAGGTCGCGTCGCTCGATGCCGACAACACCCCGGTTGACGAGCAGGTTGGCGCGCGCCACGCCGTCGTCGAGAGCGTCGATCGCGCGCGTGAGCCAGCGATCCGCATCGTCGAGGCGCCCCGCGCGTTCGGCGATCGAACCGAGTTGACCCGCGAGGATCGCCATGGTGCCGTCGGACAGGCCCGCCGTCTCCCACGCGGCCAACGCCACCGACTCGGCACGCACGAGGTCGCCCGACCGTGCGTGGATGAGGGCCTGCGTGCCCGCGATGCGGGCACGCAGGTCGCGGTCGTCCGTGAGTGCGTCGGCGCGTGCGAGCAGGTGCTGCGCCTGGCCGAAGCGTCCTCGATTGGTCAGGTCGACCGCGTCGTGGTGGAGCGCCTCGGCCGATCTGCCCATCCGCCCATCATGCCGTGCGCGGGGTGCGCGGCGCGTGGGATCAGTGCGGTCCGCGCCTCATCGCGAGCAGATCCTTCTCGACCGCCTTCCAGACCTTGCGCGTGTGCGCGATGCGGGCTTTGTCGTCCGAGACCTTTCCGCTCATCAGGGCGTCGGAGATGCCGGCGGCGATCATGCCCGCGACGTACGGTGCCGCGAAGGACGTGCCGCTCCACAGAGCGAACCCGCCGCGGAAGTCGTCGGGATCGATCGACTCGCGCCGGAGGCCTTCGCGGTCGTTGCGGACCTCGGCCTGCATTCCGCCGTTGAGGGCAGGGAACGAGCTCAACACGGCGGCTCCCGGCGCGTACGTCTTCACCCACGGGCCGATGTTGCTGAACAGCGCCACCGTCCCGTTGGGGTTCAGCGCACCCACCGAGACGTGCGGCGCGGCGGAGCGCGAGTCGGGCACGACCACCTCGGGCCCCCAGGGCCACAGCGCCGCCGGGAACGTCGGCCGATCGGTCGCGTCGTTGCCCGCCGAGCAGACCACGGCGCATCCCGTACGACGCGCGCGAAGCAGCAGCTCGGCGAGCGTCTGGTCGAACAGTCCGTCGTCCGGGGTCTCGTGGTAGTAGCCGATCGAGAGGTTGATCACATCGACGGCCCGTCCGCCCTTGCGCGGCGATGTCAGCATCGCCTTGACGAGCCTGCGCACGCCCAGCAGGAACGCGCCTTCGAGGACGTTGCCCATGCTGTCGGCGACGCGCACGGCGATGATGTCGGACTCGGGGCTGAGTTGTCGCACCACGCCCGAGATGAACGTGCCGTGCCCGGCCGATCCGTCGAGGGCACCGTCGAACGGACCGGCGAGGTCGCCGACGGTCTCGGGGTCCGTCGCCGGGTCGTCCTCGCCGATCACGACGCCGTCCGGTGTGCGGGGATAGCGGGTGACGATGTCGTCCGGAAGCCACTCGTGCCGGCCGCAGCCCGTATCGAGCACGGCCACGACGGGCCGGCGCCCCCCGCGGGCGAGCGCCCCGGTGCGGGTCGGCCCGGGGCCGACGTAGTCGACGACCTGGCGGCCGCCGCTGCCCGCCCACTCATACGAGTCGAGGCCGTTCGTCTTCGAGCTGAACGGGTTCGTCTTCGCACCGAAGGGATTGGTCTTGCCGCCGAACGGATTCGTCTTGCCGCCGAAGGGATTGGTCTTGCCACCGAAGGGGTCCAGGGTGAGCACGTGGTCGAGGGTGACCCGGCGCAGGCGCTTCACGCCGGAGCGGGCGCGCGCCCGCTGCAGCAGCCGCCACGCGTCGATCGGAGGCACGGGCTGGTCGTCGCGATCGGGACTGGGAGACGGGAAGATCTGAACGCGGTAGATCGTGGGCAGATCGAACTCGCGGCGGCCGCGTTCAGCCCGGTCCAGGGCGACGTCGAGCTCGACCGGGGTGTTGTCGAGGTTGCGCAGCGCGATGCCCCAGCCGAAGTCCGCGGCGGCCGGACGCAGCAGCGTCAGCAGGGCCTCGACGTCGTCGACCGCGGTGATCAGCAGGTGGTCGGGCGCGTAGTCGGTCGGGTACGCGTCGACGCCCTCGACCGGCTCGCTGCGCGGATCGAGCGGCACGCCCTCGCCGCGCGCGGCGCGATAGCGCTCCCTCCACGTGCCGTGCCGGTCGCCCGCGGAGCCGCGCGCCGGGTCGTCGGGGTCCAGAGTGCTCATGTCTTCTCCTCACACAGCGGATGCCGGGGCCCCTGGCCGCGGCATCCGCTCTCGTCGGGTCATACTTCGAATTGGGGTGTCTCGAACTCGCGCATCTCGCCGACGTCGTCCTTCACCACCAGGCGCAGCCGCACCACGCCCGGTGTCACCTCGTCGAAGGCGAACCGGCCGTTCTCGCCGGCTTCGGCCGCCCACTCGCGGTCCGCATGCACCAGTCGGATCGCGAGAGGAGCGGCATCCACCCATCCGTCGACCCTGCGACCACCCTGATCGGTGGCCGACACGTGCAGCAGCACGCTGGTCTTGCCGTCGCTGAACTGCAGCGTGGCGGTGTCGGTCTCGCCGCGCACCGCAGCGAGCTCGGCGCCCTCCACGAGCGTCAGCAGCGCGTACTCGCGCGTCAGGTCCTCGACCGCGACCGCGGCGACCATGCGGTCGACGAGGTCGGCGGGCACCGGATCGATGCGCTGCCAGTGATCGCGCATCCGCGCGAAGAGCTGCCCGTCGCTGACGGTTCCGTCATTTTCCATCGTGATCGCCTCCCCATCCGTCGCCCCCGAGAGCGGCGCGGAGCTTGCCCAGACAGCGCTGCCGCGTCGGTCCGATCGACCCCACCGGCATCCCGAGATCCTCGGAGATGCGCGCGTAGTCGGGCCGGTCTTCGAACGCGACGATCCGCAGCAGCCGCTGGCATCGTTCGTCGAGCCCGCCGACGGCCAGCCACAGGCGACGCGACTCATCGTCGTCGGCTGCGGTCTGCTCGGCGGACTGGTGGACGGGCAGATGGGGCTCGAGCGTCTCGGCCTCGGTGGCATCCGCTCTGCGGTGCTGTTTGCCGACACGCCACGCCTCGCGGCGTGCGCACATCGTCAGCCACCCCGACACGGCCTGCGGATCGACGATGCTCTCGTGCTTGCGCACGAGGGTCATCCACGTCGTCTGCACGACGTCCTCGGCGAGCTGGCGGTCGAGCCCGTAGGCGCGCACGACATGCCACAGCGGAGGCGTCATCAGCCGCACGAGGTCGTCCATCGCCCGGCTGTCGCCCACGCGCCAGCGCAGGAACAGGTCGGCGGCGCGCTCCCAGCGCGCCGGTTCGACCGAGTCGACGGATGCCTCGGCGCCGGTGTGCGTCATAAGGCCCATTCTGTCCACACCACGCCCGAGCGCGATAGGCCGCACCTGATACACGACGCGCGGAACTCCGGGGTACTCCCCTGTCGAGCGGGCGGGTATGCACGCCCGACACGGCGTGTCGCGTGCATACCCGTCCGCTCGAGTGGGTTTCGGGGGGATCGCACCCGCGGCCTAGAATCGCGGGATGACGACGCGTCCGCTGGTGTACGTCTGCGTGCGACCGCAGGCCGATGCGGCAGCCGCCGAGTACGAGTCCTTCCGCGCCGGAACACGCCTCGAGCCCGGCGCCCTCGACATGTGGGATCTCGTCGACGAGCCGCTCCCGGCCGACGCATTCGACCGTTGGTCGGGCTTCGTCATCGGCGGCAGTCCGTTCAACGTCACCGACCCCGAGTCCACCAAGACCGAGGTGCAGCGCCGCCTCGAAGCCGATCTCGAGACGATCGCGGCGCGGGCGGCGGCGTCCGAGACGGCGGCACTGTTCACGTGCTACGGCATCGGCGTCGTGACGCGGATGCTGGGCGGCGAGGTCAGCCGCGCCTTCCCCGAGGACACCGGCCCGGTCGCCGTACGCCTGACGGCCGACGCCGCGAACGATCCCGTGTACGGAGCGCTGGCCGACAGCTTCTGGGCTCTCACCGCGCACAAGGAAGGTGCCGGGGTCGCCCCTGCGGGAGCCGTGCTGCTCGCCGAGAACGACGGATGCCCCGTGCAGGGCTACCGCGTCGGAGACCGCCTCTACACCGCGCAGTTCCACCCCGAGCCGACCGGAGCGGCCTTCGTCGAGCGCATGCAGATCTACCGCGACGACGGGTACTTCGAGGCGCGCGATTTCGAGGTCATCGCGGCCCGCGTGACGGCGGCGTCGGTCACCGAGCCGCAGCGACTCCTTCGCGCGTTCGCGAAGGAGTTCGGCGCGTAGCCCGCACGGCCGCGATGATTCCGGCCGCGAGCACCACGATCGCGACCACCAGCGCGGTGATGCCGATGACGGTGCTCGAAGGCTCACCGGTCAGACGTGCGACAGCGAGCCACGACAGGCCCCACGCGAGCGCGAGACCGGGCGCGAGTCGCCCGGTGACCGCCGGGATCGTGACGCCGATGACCGCCACGGCGAGCAGCACGGCCACCCCCCACACATCGGCAGCGGCCTCCCAGTCCGCCGGCACGATCTGCGTGAGCCAGGCGGCCGTGTTCGCCGCGGTTGCCAGGGTCACCCAGCCGAGGTGCAGGCCCGTGACGCCGTCGATGAGCAGCCGGTCGAGCCAGCCGACCGGCGGCGCGACGACGACGGCGCGGCGGAACGTCAACGCCAGCACCGCGGTGAGCGCAGCGATCATGAGGACCGTGAGCGGCAGCGTGAGGAACTGGGCGGTCACCAGCCACAGGCCGTTGAGCACCATGGTCGCCGCGATCCACCAGCCGAGCGCCCGCTGACGGGCATCCGTGCGCTGCGACGGGAGCGCCTGCCACACCGTGTAGGCAATGAGCCCGAGGTAGATCACCGACCAGATCGAGAACGCCGAGGCGGCGGGAGCCAGGTACGAGCCGTCGGTGTCGAGTGCACCGTTCTGCAGGTCCTGCACCGGCGTGCCGCCGAGTGCGCCGGTGCCGACGAGCGCGGCGATGATCATGAACGACGCAGCGGCGATGACGCCGATGCGGCGGGCGAGGTCGTTGGGAGGGGAGTCCATGCCGCCGACGGTACGCGTCCGGGCCCGCGACCGGGGGGGTGTTGACACGATGCGCGAATGCTGGCAGGTCGCAGATCAGGGTCGGTCGGTCGTGCCGTCCGGAGCGTGCAGGGCGAGCTCGATCCGGTCATCGAGATAGCGCTCCAGCGGCTGATAGCCGCCCGCTGTGCTCCACCGGATCATCGGCACGCCGTCGACGGTGCGCAGCGGTCCGGATGCGGCCCCGGTCGCCGCCGCATCGAGATCCAGCTCCTGCCAGCCGAGATGGACGATCTCGCCCTCGGCGAAGCCGCCACGGTGCGCCGCCGCGGCCAGGCCCGCCCGTTCACGCTGCGACTGGGCGGTATAGCCACGGCGCACGTCGGGGCGCGCACGCACGATCTCTCCGACGAGCAGCATCCGATCGTCCGCGAGCAGCACCGTCCCCAGATGCCACGCCGCTCCGCGCCGCACGATGCGCGGCGCGCGGGAGATCCCCAGCAGGCGCCGGGGCTGGATCAGTTCGCCGAGCGCCTCGCGCGGACAGTGTGCGAGGCGTCGGCGTGCGGCATCCAGCAGGGGGATGATCGCTTCGGCCATCAGGTCACGCGGCGTCGTCCTCGATCGGGCGCGACCGGTCGCGCTTGAGTCCGGTGCCCCGGACGGCCGTCGCGAGGAGCGGGAACAGCAGCACCGACAGCATGCCCGCGCCGACCAGCACCGCGGCGTGCGAGGACGGGATGATCTCCTCGCTCACGCCGATGGCGGTCACCGCGACGATGATCGGCAGCGCCGTGGCCCCCATGAGCATCACCGCGACCCGCTCTCGGCCCGACGCGCCCGCGGGCGCCGCCAGCATCGAGGGCAGCCCGCGCACGACCAGGAGCACGACCAGGGTGACCGGCACGAACAACAGCAGCACCGGTTCGGCGATGAGTGCCTCGAGATCGAAGGTGACCCCGGTGTAGATGAAGAAGATCGGCACGAGGAAGCCGAACGCCACCGCCTCGATCTTGCTGTCGACCGCTTCGCGGGTGCGTTCGTCGGCCTCGCGCATGAGCAGCTTCCACAGGATGCCCGCGGTGAACGCGCCGAGGAGCATGTCGATCTCGAGGGCGATGCTCAACACGGCCAGAGCGGCGAGGATGAGGAGCACGAGCCGCACGGCGAACTGGCCGGAGGTGTGCAGCGTCGCATCGACGAACGCGTGGAGCCTGCCCTGCGGAACCTTCATCGCCCACCACACGGCCAGGCCCGCGATCACGGCGAACAGCAGCAGCACGAGCGTCGCCAGACCGGGATTCCGCCCACCGAGGAACACCGAGATCGCCACGAGCGGACCGAACTCTCCGACCGTGCCGACGGCGCTCACCGACTGTCCGAACGGGGTGCGCAGCTCGCCGGCGTCGCGCAGGATCGGGATGAGGGTGCCCAGCGCCGTCGACGCCAGCGCGATCCCCACGATGACCGCCGCCTCGCCCGACAGCAAGATCAGCCCGATCGCGATCCCCGCGACGATGCTGATCAACCAGCCGATCCAGGCACGACGGCCGGTGCGCCCGCGCAGGGCGCTCGCCTGGATCTCCGTACCCGCCACGAAGAACAGGAGCGCGAGGCCGAAGTCGCTGAGCGCCTCGATGAACGCCCACGGCTGGACCCAGCCGAGCAGACTCGGTCCGACCAGGATGCCGAGTATCAGCTCGAACACGATGATGGGCACGCGCAGAACGCGTCCGATGCCGCGGGCCGCGAGCGGTGCGAGCACCGCGAGCGCGCTGATGACCAGCAGCGACGGCATGCTCGACTCCATGGGGCCAGCGTACTGGCGTCGCCGTCACGCAGCGGGCCTACTCGAGGGTGCGCATGGCCGCCTGCGCGCGGCCCCGCGCGTCCTTCGCGCGGGACGCCGCCGCCCGCTCCTGCGCGTCGAGTTCGGCGAGCCGTCGCGCGGCTTCGGCCTCGTCGGATTCGAGGCGGGCGAGGTCGCGGCGCATGTCGTCGATGCGCTCGCGCAGGTGATCGACGCGCTCACGCGCCGTGTCGCGCCGCGTCGCGATCCTGCCGTGCTCGCGCTCGGCCTCGTTCGCGGCGCGGTCCGCCTCGCGCGCCGCTTTCTCAGCGGCTTTCCGCGCTCGCCGCTCGGCGAGGTCGTCGGCGGGCGCCGCCACGACGACACCCGGTACCGAGCCGCCGACGGCGGCGGCGAGGGTGTCATCGTCGACCGACCCCGCCTCCAGGGGCGCGACGAGCCGTGCCGTCATCACGGCGGCGGCCGCGGCGGCGTCCATCACGGCCGCGTTGATGGTCTTGCGGACGTCGTCGACGGCCGCGGCGCTCACCGTGACCCCGCGGTCGGCCGCGAGCTCGACCGCCTGCGCCGCCAGTGCGGCGACCAGCTGCCGCCGCTGCCTGCCGAGCCGCGCGAGTTCGGCCGCATCGAGGTCGTCCTGCGCCTCACGCAGGGCAGCCGCGAGGTCGAGTGCGTCGCCGAGCTGACCCTCCCGCGCGAGCAGGTCGACGGTCCAGGCGGCGATCACCGGCTTGCGGAGGGCCTTCAGACGCTTCGCCAGTGCGGGGTCGGCCAGCGCCGCCCGGCTGTTGCGCGCGGCGGTGAACTCGGCGGGGGTGAGAGCGTAGAGCTCGGCGGCGATCTCGTCGAGCGCGTCGGCGGTGGCCTGCGGCATCCGCCCATTCTCGCGCGTACCGTGTGTGAGCGCAGGGCCTGTCCGGATGACGCGGATGACTGCGGTGCGCCCGACCCGGCCGCGGTCAGGCGCGCAGGACGCGCGACGTGCCGGGGATCGGCGGCGTGCCGGAACCGCCGCGGATCTCGCGGTGGAGCCGCTCCATGCGCTCGTCGAGCTCGGCCGCGGCATCCGCGGCATCCGTCAGGCTCGCCAGCAGCTCGCCGGGGACGTGCGCGTCGTACTTGTAGTAGATCTTGTGCTCGAGGCTCGCCCAGAAGTCCATGGCGATGGTGCGGAACTGCACCTCGACAGGCACATCGATGCGCCCCGTGGACAGGAACACCGGCACCTCGACGATCGCGTGAAGGCTCTTGTAGCCGTTGGGCTTGGGCTTGGCGATGTAGTCCTTGACCTGCACCAGCCGCACGTCGTCCTGAGCGACCAGCAGGTCGAAGAGACGGTAGGCGTCGGCGACGAAGCTGCACGTCACGCGCATGCCGGCGATATCGGTGATGGCGGCACGAATGGACGGCAGGTCGCCGTCGATACCCTTGCGCTGCACCTTCTCGACAAGACTGTCGGGAGATTTCACACGGCTCGAGACGTGCTCGATCGGGTTGTAGTCGTGCACGAGCTGGAACTCCTCGCGCAGGATCTCGATCTTCGTCTCGATCTCGCGCAACCCGAACCGGTACTCCATGAGGAACCGCTGCAGCTCGTCGCGCAGCTCCCTCAACTCGGCCGGCGACACGCGGATCTCGAGGTCTTCGGAGGGGGAGGCGGACGCGGGAGGCGCGGGAGTCGGCATGCCCTCCAGGCTAGGAAGCGGAACTTGCAAGCGCCTGTGAAGCCTGGCGCGCCGCGCCGAGCGCGACGTACTCGCCGGGCGGCGGAACGTCGACCGGCATCCCGAACACGACGGGCGCGATCGCGCGCACCGCCTCGGATTGAGCGCCGCCGCCGATCAGCAGGGCACGGCGGAGTGGAACCCCGAGCCCGCGCAGGGCATCGAGTCCCGCGGCCAGTCCGCCGAGCATCCCCTCGACGGCAGCGCGCGCGAGGTTCTCGCGGGTGGTCGAGGCGAGCGTCATGCCGCTCAGGGTCGCCGTCGCATCCGGCAGGTTCGGGGTGCGCTCACCCTCGAAGTACGGCTGCAGCGCGAGGCCGTCGGCGCCGGATGCCGCAGCAAGGGCGAGCCGGCTGAGCTCGTCGTGGTCGACGCCGAGCAACCGCGCGATCGCGTCGAGCACGCGTGCGGCGTTGAGGGTCGCCACCAGCGGCAGGAACCGCCCGGTGCCGTCGGCGAACCCGGCGACGGTTCCCGTCGGGTCGATCGTGCGCTCATCGCTCACGGCGAAGACCGTGCCGCTCGTGCCGATCGAGACGACGACGTCGCCGGGGGCGGCCCCGAGGCCGAGGGCTGCGCCGGCATTGTCGCCCGCGCCCGACCCGACGCGCCGACCGTCGGCATCGGTCACCCACTCCTCGGGTCCGAGCACGCGTGGCAGCACGGCGTCGTGGCCGAGTGCCGCCGTGAGCAGGTCGCGGTCGGCGTCGCCGGTCTCGGGGTTCCAGTACCCGGTGCCGGAGGCATCCGAGCGGTCGGTCACGAGCTCGTCGAGCACAGGCCCCCGTGGCGACTCGTCGGCGGGTCCGAAGCCGCGCAGGCGCCACGTGAGCCAGTCATGCGGCAGCGCGACGGCGGCGACGCGGGCAGCGTGGTCGGGCTCATGATCGCGCAGCCACCGCAGCTTCGTGATCGTGAAGGATGCCACCGGCACGAGGCCGGTGCGCTGGGCGAGTTCGGCGGCGCCGAACTCGGCGATCAGGTCGGCCGCCGCGCCCGCCGAGCGGGTGTCGTTCCACAGCAGGGCCGGGCGGATCACGCGGCCCTCGGCATCGAGGACGACCATGCCGTGCTGCTGCCCGCCGATCGACCACGCCTCGACGTCCGCCAGGCCTCCGGCGGCGTCGATCGCCCGCTGCAGGGCGGCCCACCAGGCCGCAGGGTCGACCTCGGTGCCCTCGGGGTGCGCCGCACGCCCCTCGCGGACGATCGAGGCCGGCGCCGCGGCATCCGCGATCACGACCTTGCACGACTGGGTCGACGAGTCGACCCCCATCACGAGGCTCACGTCAGCGCGCGCCCATCAGGTGCTCGGTGGCCAGCTGCTGCAGGCGCACGAAGCCGAAGCCCTTGCCACCGAGGTAGGCGTCGGCGTCGAAGTCCTCGAAGGCCGACCGGTCGGCGAGGAAGTCGTCGTACGACTCGCCGTCGGCGAGGGTCGGCACCGAGAGCTCGTCGACCTTCGCGGCGGCCAGTGCCTCCTGCACCTCGGGGTCGGCACGGAACGCCGCCGCGCGCTCCTTGAGCAGCAGGTATGTGCGCATGTTCGCGGCCGCCGAATCCCACACGCCGGTCTCGTCCTCGGTGCGGCTCGGCTTGTAGTCGAAGTGGCGGGGGCCCTCGTAGGCGGGCACCCCGCCGGGACCGCCGTTCTCGAGCAGATCGACGAGCGCGAACGCGTTGTGCAGATCGCCGTGTCCGAACACGAGGTCCTGGTCGTACTTGATGCCGCGCTGGCCGTTGAGGTCGATGTGGAAGAGCTTGCCGTGGTAGAGCGCCTGCGCGATGCCCGCCGCGAAGTTCAGTCCGGCCATCTGCTCGTGCCCGACCTCGGGGTTCAGGCCCACCAGCTCGGGCCGCTCGAGCGAGTCGATGAACGCGATCGCGTGGCCCAGGGTCGGAAGCAGGATGTCTCCACGCGGCTCGTTCGGCTTCGGCTCGATCGCGAAGCGGATGTCGTAGCCCTTGTCTGTCACGTAGTCGCCGAGCAGGTTCACAGCCTCGCGGTAGCGCTCCAGCGCCGCGCGGATGTCCTTCGCCGAGTCGTACTCGGCGCCCTCGCGTCCTCCCCACATGACGAAGGTCTTCGCGCCCAGCTCGGCGCCGAGGTCGAGCTGGCGGAACACCTTGCGCAGCGCGTAGCGACGCACCTGGCGGTCGTTCGAGGTGAATCCGCCGTCCTTGAACACCGGTGCTGAGAACAGGTTGGTGGTCACCATCGGCACGATGAGGCCGGTGTCGGCCAGAGCACCCTTGAGTCGCTCGATCTGGGTCTGACGCTGCGCGTCGGTCGATCCGAACGCGAACAGGTCGTCGTCGTGGAACGTGAGGCCGTAGGCGCCGAGCTCGGCGAGCTTCTCGACGGCGTGCACGACGTCGAGCGCGTGCCGGGTCGGGCCGCCGAACGGGTCGGTGCCGTTGTAGCCGATGGTCCAGAGGCCGAACGAGAACTTGTCGGCGCGGGTGGGGGTGGGCATGGCGCTCCTTCGCGGAATTGTTGCGAACAACAACCTATACCAGCGCGGCGGCTTCGTCCACCCCGCGGCAGGCCCTACAGTGGCCGGATGGGCGAGACGACGACCGGTGCCACCGAGGGACGACGGCGCAACCTCGCCCGCCTGCTGCGACTCGTCCACGTCGACGGACCGCTTTCGCGCGCGAGCCTCACCGAGGCGACCGGGCTGAACAGATCGACGATCGCCGACCTGGTGGGCGAGCTCGCGCGCGACGGACTCGTGGTCGAGCGCGCGCCCGATCCGTCGCGGCGCGTCGGTCGGCCGTCACCGCTCGTCGTCGCGTCGGCCGACGTGGTCGCCGTCGCGGTGAACCCCGAGGTCGATGCGGTGACCATCGGCGCGGTCGCCCTCGACCGCGGCATCCGCGCGCGCGAGCGCATCGAGGTCGACCACCTCGTGACCTCGGAAGAGGTCTCCGAGCTCGTCGCCGACACCGTGAGGCGGTGGCGACGCAGCATGCTGCGCGGCTGCCAGGTCGTGGGGGTCGGGCTCGCGGTGCCGGGTCTGGTCCGCGCCGCCGACGGTCTCGTGCGCAACGCCCCGCACCTGCTGTGGCGCGACACCCCGCTGCGCGAGCTGGTCGAGTCGGCGACCTCGCTGCCGGCGACCGTGGGCAACGACGCGAGCCTCGGTGCGCTCGCCGAGCACCTGTTCGGCGCCGCGCGCGGCGTCGACGACGTCGTCTACCTCAACGGCGGTGCGAGCGGCATCGGCGGCGGGGTGATCGTGCACGGGATGCCGGTGACCGGCGCGGGCGGCTATGCGGGCGAGTTCGGGCAGAACCGTCCGGGGATCGCGTCGGAAGGCGACCGCCGGGTGGAGCACGGCGTTCTCGAAGACGAGGTCAGCCGCGCACGTCTGCTGCGGGCGGTGGGACTCGAACACGCCGACGAGCCGACCCTCGCCGAAGCCCTCGCCACGTCGGACGACCCGTCGGCCGCCGACGAGGTCGCCCGCCAGCGTCGCATCCTCTCGACGGCGCTGGCGAATGCGGTCAACGTCCTCAATCCGTCGGTCGTCATTCTCGGCGGCTTCCTCGCGACGCTCGCCTCACCCGACCTTCCCGGGCTCTCCGCCGAGGTGGCAGCGCAGGCGATGGGCGCCAGCGCCGAGGGCCTCGACATCCGCGTCGCCTCGCTGGGCGAGGATCGCCTGCTGATGGGTGCTGCCGAGTCGGTCTTCGCCGCACTCATCGCCGATCCCGCCGTGTGACGGTCCTCCGACTCAGCCCCGCCAGTCCCGGGGCTCGGTGAGCGGAACCGGAGTCGGCCGCTCGACCGTCGTCGTGAGCGTCTCGCGCATGCCCGACTCGGCCGAGGTCTGCAGCAGGGTCATGATCTCGAGCACGTGCATCGCGAGATCCGCGCCCGCGCGCCGTTCGCCGCGCACGAAGTCGACGAGACCGATGCCGCGACCGGCGCCGACGTATCCGGCCGACGGCGGGAGGGTCTCCCATCCGTCGGACGTGCGGCGCCGCACGTCGCCGTCGAAGCGGTTCGGGTCGGGCACGAGGAGAGTGCCCCCGGTGCCGTGCACCTCGATCGGCGCAGCGGCTGTGGTGCCGCCGTCGAAGCTCATGGTCACGGTCGACAGTGCGCCCGAGTCGTGGTGCAGGATGCCCGCCAGGTGCGTGTCGACCTCGACCGGCACCGACTCCCCCGCACGGGGTCCGTCGCCGATCACACGGTGATCGCGCGATCGCGACGCCGCGCCCGACACCGCGACCACCGGGCCCAGCAGATGGACGAGCGACGTGAGGTAGTACGGCCCCATGTCCAGCAGCGGCCCGCCGCCGGCACGGTAGTAGAAGTCGGGGTTCGGATGCCACGACTCGTGACCGCCCGAGACCCAGGTCGCGGCCGCTGAGACGGGCCGGCCGACGGCGCCGCCGTCGATCGCGGCCCGCGCGGTCTGCACCCCGGTTCCGAGGACCGTGTCGGGCGCCCCGCCGAGCGGGACGGACGCAGCCGCTGCGGCATCCGTCATCGCGCGCGCCTCGGCGAACGTCGCCGCGAGCGGCTTCTCACCGAAGACCGCGGTGCCGTGTGCGATCGCCGCGAGCGCGACCTCGGCGTGTGCCGCGGGGATCGTGAGGTTCAGGACGGTCTCGACGTCGTCGGCGGCGACCAGCTCGTCGGTCGTGAGCGCGCGGCAGCCGTCGATCGTGTCGGCGACCGCGCGGGCGCGCGCCTGATCGAGGTCGGCCACCGCGGTGATGCGCACGTCGGCGACGGTGCGCAGCGTCTCCAGGTACTGGCCCGAGATGACACCCAGGCCGACGATTCCTACCGTGTGCGGGCTGCCCACAGCATCCCCCTCTCGATGATCGTGCGCACGTTCGGTTCGGCGAGCACGTCGAGGCTGTGACCCGGCGTGGCCACGAACACGCGGCCGGCTCCCCACTCGCGGGTCCACACCACGGGAGAGACGATCGGCCGATGCCACGGGTGGTACGGCTGCACCGGGTGCGTCGTCGTGGCGAGCACGTCGATGAGGTCATCGTGCAGCACCCAGTACTGCTCGGTGACCAGCGTGAAGTCGTCGACGCCCTGCATGATCTCGTGTGTGCGACCGAGCGCGGTGAGCTCGATGTCGTGCGCCAGGTAGTTGTCGGACTCGTCGCCGACGGTCTCGCCCGGGTCGCGGGACGGATGCGTCGCGAACTGGCCGCCGACGAGGTGCAGGTAGTCCGAGCTCGACCGGTACGAGTCGGCGATCCCGCCGTGCCACCCGGCCAGACCCGTGCCCGCCTCGACGGCGGAGCGCAATCCTCGCAGCGCCTCGGTCGAGATCTCGGACATCGTCACCGACTGCACGATCAGATCGGTCGCCGCCATGCGCTCGGCATCGGCATAGACGTCGGGCGACGCCTCGATCGCGATGTCGAACCCCTGCGCCTGCAGGAACGGCACGAACAGATCGGTGGCCTCGACGGGATGGTGTCCCGCCCAGCCGCCGCGGACGATCAACGCGTTGCGCGTCATTGCTCTCCATTCATTCGGGTGGGATGCAGGTCTCGGACGGACCGGCGACACGGCGGCGACGAACCGGACGAACCGCTCGGGCGGCGCGCCGGTCGCACGAGTAGCGTGGAGGCACGTCCTACGGAAGGCCAGCCATGTCGACCACGACCGAACGTACACCCCGCACCGAGGCGGAACTGCAGTCGATGGCCCGCGATCACCTCTGGATGCACTTCGCGCGCCAGTCGGTGATGACCGACGGGCCCGGTGTGCCGATCATCGTCAAGGGCGAGGGCCACCACATCTGGGACTCGCGGGGCAAGCGCTACATCGACGGCCTTGCGGGCCTGTTCGTCGTCAACGCGGGACACGGCCGCAAGCGACTCGCCGAGGTCGCCGCCCAGCAGGCTGAGCAGCTCGCGTTCTTCCCGATCTGGTCCTATGCCCACCCCGCGGCGATCGAGCTCGCCGACCGTCTCGCCGACTACGCCCCGGGCGACCTCAACCACGTGTTCTTCTCGACCGGCGGCGGCGAGGCCGTCGAGACGGCGTTCAAGCTCGCGAAGTACTACTGGAAACTGCAGGGCAAGCCCACCAAGCACAAGGTGATCTCGCGCTCGGTCGCCTACCACGGCACCCCGCAGGGAGCGCTCGCGATCACCGGCATCCCTGCGATGAAGTCGATGTTCGAGCCCGTCACGCCCGGCGGCTTCCGTGTGCCCAACACGAACTTCTACCGTGCCGACGACATGGGCGCCCCCAGCGACGACCTCGAGGCGTTCGGGGTGTGGGCCGCCGATCGCATCGAGGAGATGATCGAGTTCGAGGGCCCCGACACGGTCGCTGCGGTCTTCCTCGAGCCGGTGCAGAACTCGGGCGGATGCTTCCCCCCGCCGCCCGGCTACTTCCAGCGGGTGCGCGAGATCTGCGACAAGCACGATGTGCTGCTGGTCTCCGACGAGGTCATCTGCGCGTTCGGCCGCATCGGCCACATGTTCGCGTGCGACGCGTACGGCTACGAGCCCGACATGATCACGTGCGCCAAGGCGATGACCAGCGGGTACTCTCCCATCGGCGCGACGATCGTCAGCGATCGCATCTACGAGCCGTTCGCGCACGGCGACCGCGCGTTCTACCACGGGTACACCTTCGGCGGGCACCCCGTCTCGGCCGCGGTGGCCCTGGAGAACCTCGACATCTTCGAGGAAGAGGGCCTGAACGAGCGGGTCCGCGAGAACTCACCGCTGTTCCGCGCGGCTCTCGAGCGCCTCACCGACCTTCCCATCGTCGGCGACGTGCGCGGCGACGGCTACTTCTTCGGCATCGAACTGGTCAAGGACAAGGCGACCAAGCAGACGTTCGACGACGACGAATCGGAGCGGCTGCTGCGGGGGTTCATGTCGAAGGCGCTGTTCGACGCGGGGCTGTACTGCCGCGCCGACGACCGCGGCGACCCGGTGATCCAGCTGGCCCCGCCGCTGACCATCGGACCGGCGGAATTCGACGAGATCGAGCAGATCCTGCGCGGCGTGCTCACCGAGGCCTGGACCCGCTTGTGACCGTGCAGTCGTAGGATGCACCCGTGGGAACCATCTACTACGGGGGATCGGAGACACCGATCCACATCGAGGATCGCGCGCTGGCCCACCTGAAGGTGATCATCGCGACCAAGCTGCGCCGCAACGAGAGCTTCACCGTCTCGTGGCGGCATCCCGACGACCAGCCCCGCGGCCGCAGCACGATCTGGGTGCATCCGGCGATCCCGCTGCGGTTCGTGTTCGATGACCCCGAGCCCGCCGAGCTCAGCCGCAGCTGGATCGAGAGCCTCGCGAACTCGGCCAATTCATCGGGCGGGATCATGCTCGTGCCCGAGCACCTCGAGGGCGCGGAGGCGGATGCCGCCGAGGCCGACCGCGACGTGTCGCTCGGCACGGTCGAGGTCGAGAATCTCCAGATCGATTCGCTCACCGTCGTCGACGCCGACGTGACGGCGCGCACGCGCGAGACGGTCTGACCTCAGCCCTGCGCGGGTGTGGATTCGGCGGCGGATTCGTCCGGCTCGGGCACGATCGTCAGGCCGCTGGGTCCGCTCGCCGCCTGCATGAGCGCCTCGACCCACGCACGGTTGATACGAGGTTGCCGGCCGCCGAAGAAGTGGAACTGCAGCGGCACCGCCGGGTGGATCCAGAAGCTGCGTCGCCCGCTGCCGTCGCCGATCTCGACGTCGAACATGAAGGGCTCCGACCGTCGCAGCTTGTTCATGACCACCACACGCAGGTGCGCGAGCGTGCGGTCCTCGATGTCGACCGAGTTCGCGACGGTGTCGTAGATGAACCTGCCCATGGCAGGACTATAGGCCTCAGAACGGCCAGATGAGAGGTACGTAGAGCACGGCCATCGCGATGAAGAACAGCGCGAGCGGCGTGCCCAGCCGCCAGTAGTCGCCGAACGAGTACCCGCCCGGCTCCATCACCATGAGGTTGGCAGGCGTCGCGATCGGGGTGAGGAAGGCCGCGGCTCCCGCCACGGTGAGGGCCATCATGAACGGCAGCGCCGACACCCCCATGTCGGCAGCGAGCGACAGGGCGATCGGCGCGACGATCAGGACCGTCGCCGTGTTGCTGATGAGCTGACTGAGCACGACCGTGATCACTACGAGCACCAGGAGCGCCACGTGAGGACCCGCGTCGCCGAGCACCCCGAGCAGGGCGCCCGCGACGAGGTCGGCGGTGCCTGTCTGGATGAAGGCCGTCGACAGCGGGATCATGCCGGCGATGAGCACGATCGTCGTCCACGAGATCGAGCGGTACGCCCGCGAGGGGGTGACGACCCCCGAGACCACGAGCGCGCCGGCCGCCAGCAGCGCCGCGACGGCCGCCGGCACGAGGCCCGTCGCGAGCAGGACGATCATCGCGGCGAGGATGACGAGCGAGCGCTTCGCGCCGCGACCGAGGGGCACCGCCCGTCGCAGGTGATCGGGCGGCGTGACCGCGAGCATCCCGGGTGCGGATGCCTGGCGCGACAGCTCGTCCCACGTGCCCTGCAGCAGCAGGACGTCACCGACTCGGATACGGATGTCGGGCATGTTCAGCAGGTCGTCGCCGCGGCGCACGGCGAGGACGACGAGGTCGCCCGTCGGCGTCTTCATCCCCGGCGTGATGCGATCGCCGATGAGCGGGGAGCGCGGGGCGACGACGAGTTCGCTGACTCCGCCGGCTGAACCGAGGATCACCCCGGTGTCGAGGGTGAGCGAGTACTGCTCGCGCAGCAGCCGGGCGTGACGCACGAGATCGGTCGGCATGATCGCGCCGGTGCGCTCGGGCAGCAGACGATCGCTCAGCAGCAGCAGGATCGCGGTCGCGCCGACGACGATCGGCACACCGACGAGGGCGAACTCGAAGAAGCCGAACGCGCGACCGCCGCCCTGGGCGGCGAAGTCCGACACGATGATGTTCACCGGCGTGCCGGTGAGCAGCAGCAGCGATCCGGCGGACGCCGCGAAGGCGAGCGGCATGAGCATCTTCGACGAGGGGATCGCCGCGCGTGCGGCGACGACCACGACCAGCGGGAGCAGCGCCGCGGTCGCCCCGTTGACGCTGATGATCGCGGACACCCCGGCGGCGAGCAGCGAGATGACGACGACGAGGGTCAGTCGGTTCGTTCCCGCCCGGCCGATCACCTTCTGTCCGGCCCACGCGGTCACACCTGAGGCATCCAGCGCCTCGCTGACCACGAACAGGCCCGCGATGAACAGCACCGTGGGATCGCCGAACCCGGCGAGCGCCTCGTTGAGGGTGAGCACCCCGGTGGCCCACAGCGACAGGGCGACGCCGATCGCGACGATGCCCAGCGGCACGCGATTGCTGACGAAGGCGATGATCGCGAGCACCAGGATCGTGAGCGTCGCGACGATCGGGTCCACGCGCCCAGGCTAGCGAGGGGGGTGTCCTGCGCCCACCGCGTCAGCGGTCGAGCTGCAGCCGATGCCAGCTCCACGCCGTCGCGCTCAGTGCCGCGATGCCCACCGCGACGGCGAACACGAGTTGCGCGGGAGAGGCCGCGGTACCGCCCGAGAGCGCCCACAGCGCTGGGGCCGCGAGCGGCATCCAGCCGTCGATGTCGGCGAGTACGCCCACCTGGGCGACGACCACGAACCCGATGGTCGTCGCGACTCCCGCCAGCAGTGAGCGCGACAGGGACGCGACCCACGCGACCGGCAGGGTGAGCACCGCGGTGAAGGCCCCCAGCGCCGCCTGGCGCCCCAGCGCCGCCGCTGTCTCGCTGTCGGGCGGCCCGAACCCCAGGGCGAATCCGAGCAGCAGCAGCGCGCCGGCGACCAGCACGCTCACCCCGATGGCCCACGCGAGGAAGACCAGTGCCTTCGCGATCGCGATGGTCGCGCGACCGATCGGCTGCGCGAACAGCCCGGTGATCGTGCCCTCCGCGAACTCCCGCGCATACATCCACGCGGCGACGACGCCGAACCCGACGAATGCACCCGCTGACGTGATCTGGGCGGCCGCGCCCAGCAACCCCCGCCAGTCGAACGTGCCGAATTCGCCCAGCCGGGCGACGATCGACGGCTCGCCCGCGACGACCGCGAGCATCATGGCCGCGCACAGCACGACGATGCCCGCTCCGATCGCCGCCGACGCGACGATGCCGACGGTCGATCGTGCGAACTTCGTCGCCTCGATGCGCAGGGCGGTGATCATGCGCTCGACTCCTCGAGGTCGTCCGCGTGGATGCGGTCGAAGAACGTGCGCTCGAGGTCATGGCCGGTCGCATCGAGTTCGCCGATCAATCGGCCGCGGTTCATGACGATGACGCGGTCGGCGATCCGCGCGACCTCGTCGAGATGGTGACTGCTCACCAGCACGGCGGCGCCGGCCGCGGCGCGCGCGACCAGGGCATCGCGCAGGATCAGAACGCCGGCCGGGTCGAGCGCGTTGGCGGGCTCGTCGAGCAGAACCAGACGCGGAGCGTGCTGCAGGGCCGCCGCGAGTCCGACCCGCTGGCGGTTGCCCAGCGAGAGGCGGCCGGCTCGTCGATCGGCGAGTGCGTCGAGGCGCCACGCGGGGAGGGCGCGATCGACGATCGAGAGCGGCGCGCCTCGCAGGTTCGCGGACATCTCGAGGTTCTGACGCACGGTCAGCTCGCGGTAGGAGAACGGCACCTCGATGAGGTGCCCGACCTGACGCCAGGCGTCGGCGGCCAGGCGGCCGATGGGCACGCCGTCGATCTTCACTGCACCGTGGTCCGGACGCAGCATGCCCAGCGCGAGCCGCAGCAGCGTCGTCTTGCCGGCGCCGTTGAGCCCGACGAGCGCGACGATCTCTCCCGGGGCGAGCCGCAGGTCCAGTCCCGTCACTCCGGCCCCGCCCTGGAACCGGCGCGCAACGCCCTCGAGCTCGAGCATCGTCATTCGGCACCTCCCGCCAGGGCGTGCACCGCGATCGCGATCGCCCCACCGAGATCGTCGTCGGATCGCACCGCCCACTGCAGCAGGGCCGCGTTGAGACCCGCGACGACGGATGCGGCCACGACGCCCGCGGTCGCACGGTCGTCACCGCGATCGACGAGGGCCTGCCCGATGGCCCGCTCGGTCTCACGGCTGCCGGCCGCCAGCGCGGGCAGCAGCGACGGGGTCTCGGCCACAAGACGCAGGCGCTCGCGCACGGCCTCGACCGCGGGAGGCTCGACCGCCGTCCACGCGTCGAGCACGGCCCGCGCCGCGGCCACGATCGCCTGCTCGTTCGCCGGGCGCGCGCGCACGGCGTCAGCGATGAGCGGGTCGTAGGGATCGTCCACCACGAGCGATGCCTTTGCGGGGAAGTGCCGGAACAGCGTCATCTCGGTGACCCCGGCCCGATCGGCGATGGCCTTCGTCGTCGTGGCGTCGTAGCCCCGTTCCGCGAACAGCTCGAATGCCGCCTGCAAGAGGGCGGCACGGGTCCGTTCACGTTTGGTCACTACTGTATGTTAGCGACTAACATTCTGCCGTCAAGCAGCATCCGCGCCGCAGCGTCGGAGCCGACCGGCCCGATGCAGCCTGCGCCGTGGCGGGCGAGCGGGGCCGTCTCAGAGCCCGCGCAGCGCCTGGTCGAGGTCGGCGATGAGGTCGTCGACGGTCTCGATGCCCACCGAGAGGCGGACGAGGTCGTCCGGCACCGCGAGTTCGGTTCCGCGCACCGACGCGTGGGTCATCTCGTCGGGGTAGTTCATGAGCGATTCCACGCCGCCGAGCGACTCGGCGAGCTGGAACATGCGCGTCGACTCCGCGAGTCGGCGCGCGGCGGCCGCATCGGCGAGCCGGACCGAGACGATTCCGCCGAAGCCCGACATCTGCGCACCGGCGAGCGCGTGGCCGGGGTGCGCGGGCAGGCCCGGATAGTAAACGTGGGCGATCGCGGGATGCTCGGCGAGGAACTCCGCCACAGCCTGGGCGTTCTCGGAGTGCTGGCGCATCCGCAGTGGAAGGGTCTTGATGCCGCGAGTGGTGAGCCAGGCATCCATCGGCCCCGAAACGGCGCCTGCGGCGAACTGCAGGAAGCGCGCCTGCTCCGCGAGCGCGTCGTCGTCGAGCACGAGCGCGCCCCCGACGACGTCGGAGTGGCCACCCAGATACTTGGTCGTCGAGTGCACGACGACGTCGGCGCCGAGCGCAAGCGGCTGCTGCAGCGCCGGCGAGGCGAAGGTGTTGTCGACCACCACGAGCGCCCCGGCTTCGTGGCCGAGCCGGGCCAGCTCGGCGATGTCGGTGATGCGCAGCATCGGGTTGCTCGGCGTCTCGACCCACAGCATCTGCGGCGCACGCTCGTCGAGCTTGGCCCGCACGGCGTCGAGGTCGCTCATGTCGACGACGCGCAGGCGGATGCCCCACGGCCCCAGGACGCGGGAGATGAGACGGTACGTGCCGCCGTAGACGTCGTTGCCCAGCAGCACCTCGGCGCCGGGCTGCAATGCCGCGCGCAGCAGGGCGTCCTCGGCGGCGAGACCCGATGAGAACGAGATGCCGTGCCGGCCGCCCTCCAGCGCCGCCAGCTGCGTCTCGAGCGCTGCGCGCGTCGGGTTCCCGCTGCGGCCGTACTCGTATCCGCCGCGCAGACCGCCGATGCCGTCCTGCGCGTAGGTGGTCGAGAAGTGGACCGGCGGGATCACCGCGCCGGTCGTCGGATCGAAGGCCTGTCCGGCATGCACCGCCCGGCTGGCGAAGCCGCGCGCGCGGTTTCCGTTCTGGTCGCTCATCGCTGCCCCTCCTCGACCTCGTAGCCCCGAGATCGCATCCACTCGTCGTCGAACACCTTGCTGAGATAGCCGCGGCCGTGATCGGGCAGCAGCACCACGACGATCGCGTCGGCATCGAGGCCGCGTGCGGCCGCGAGGGCACCCACGACCGCCATGCCACTCGAGCCTCCGACGAGCAGCCCCTCCTCGCGGGCGAGGCGGCGGGTCATCGCAAATGCCTCGGCATCGCTCACCGAGTGGATCTCATCGACGACCGACGGGTCGTATGCGGCGGGCCAGAAGTCCTCGCCGACGCCCTCGATGTCATAGCCGTGCACCGGTCCGCCGTTGTAGATCGACCCGACCGGGTCGACCCCCACGATCCGCACGGCGCCGTTCGACACCTCACGCAGATATCGCCCCGTCCCGGTGATCGTGCCACCGGTGCCGACGCCGGCGACGAAGTGGGTCACGCGTCCGTCGGTGTCGCGCCAGATCTCGGGCCCGGTCGACTCGTAGTGACTGCGCGGCCCGTTGGGGTTGGCGTACTGGTTCGGCTTGAACGCACCGGGGATCTCGCGCACGAGCCGGTCGGACACCGAATAGTACGACTGCGGATCGTCGGGTTCGACGGCGGTCGGCGTGACCACGACCTCGGCGCCGTAGGCGCGCAGCACGGCGCGCTTGTCTTCGGCGACCTTGTCGGGCACGACGAACACGCACCGGTAGCCGCGCTGCTGTGCGATCAGGGCCAGACCCACGCCGGTGTTGCCGCTCGTCGGCTCGACGATCGTGCCACCCGGCTGGAGCAGTCCGTCCCGCTCGGCGGCATCGAGGATGTTCGCGGCGATGCGGTCCTTCGACGATCCGCCGGGATTGAGGTACTCGATCTTCGCGAGCACCGTGGCGGCGACGCCATCGGTCACGCGATTGAGTCGGACCAGGGGGGTGTCGCCGACCAGTTCGGCGATGGTGTGGGCGTAACGCACGGTCTGTTGTCCTCGGTCGGGGCCGCACACACGCGTGCGGAGGCTGTCGTCAGGGGTGGAGGTCGCGATTCAACGGCGACAACAGGCGCGGATCAACACGTGTCCAGTCTATCCGGCGGCCGCGACCGTGTTGCCGAAAAGGTGGTTCGGTAGGGCATCCGCGGTTCGTGAAGTGAAATTCGGTATTGACCTGTTAACTGAAAAGCCGCTAGACAGGTCGCAAGCGTCGACACGTCCGCACCCGCGAACCCCCGCCGACGCTGCCGGAGAGGTGCAGGCCCTCCATCCGAGCACCTCCGGCTCGTTGCGCAGCGATGCGCCCCACGAGGAGAGGCAGTTCGCCTGATGTTGTCGAAAGTCAGAAGGAGAGCGCTCGGGGGGACGGCCGCCGCGGCCGGACTGCTCGGGCTGTTGGTGACGACCCTGGGACCGGTCGGCGCCGTCGGATCCGAGACCGAGCTCGAACTCGTCCGCGACGCGGACGAGACCGTGCAGGTCGTCGAGATCACCGTGGCCGACACGACCGAACTCGACCGACTGGTCGACACCGGAGTCGACCTCGATCACCACGTCCACCCCGAGAACAACGGCTCGATCACCGTTCACGCCGTGATCAGCGCGAAGGAGGCCGCCGCCCTCGAATCGAAGGGCTTCGCCGTCGGCAAGTCGATCCACGATGAAGACGACACCGAAGCCGCCATCGAAGAGCGCGACGCGACGATCGCCCGTCACACCGCCGACAACGAGGAGTTCGAGCAGGCCGTCGCCGCCGGCGAGTCGGACGTGCGGATCATCCGTGCCGACTGGTACACCTCGTTCGGCCAGGGCTACCTCTCGGTCGAGGCCAAGTGGGCGAACGGTCAGACCAGCAGCAGCCAGCTGACGGTGCAGCGCGACAGCGGACCGGGCACGGCGATCGGCAGCGGCGGCAGCCAGAACATCAGCCGCTTCGTCGACGCCGGCGTCTACCTCTACCACCGCGGCGCCACGGCGGTCGAGACGCGTCCCGACTACGTGCAGATCACCAGCCCGACCGGTGACGTCGCGAAGATGAAGGTGAACGACTGGCTGCCCATCGAGGGCGAGGACCAGTTCGGCCCGAACTACCAGAGCGACTTCATCACGTCGTACCTGACCCCCGTCGAGCTGTACGACCGGATCAAGGCCCTCGCGGCGGAGTTCCCCGAGATCTCCGAGATCTTCGAGCTGCCGTATCAGACCAACGGCTACCAGCGCCTCGCGCAGGCGCTGGTCGGATCGTCGAGCTCGAACCGCGTCGGCGTCGACTCGCACACGTGGGGACACGAGGGCGGCAACGACCTCAGCTTCGCGATGGTCGACCCCGGTGCCGCGAACTCGCCGCTGTCGGTGTCGGTTTCCGGAGACGACATCACGGTGTCGCTCGGGACGGACGGTTTCGGTGCGATCACGAGCACTGCGGCCGACGTGGTCGCGGCCGTCAACGCGTCGCCTGCCGCATCCGCCCTGATCGTCGCGTACACCTACCGCGGCAACAGCGGTGGCGGTGTGGTCTCGCCGGCTTCAGCCGACCTCACCGATGGCCTGTCGGTGCCCGAGGACGTGCTGCGCGGGCCGCAGACCGTCTACGGCATCCGCATCGGCAAGCACCGCGACGGCTCGAAGACGGGTGTGCTCGCGTACGCCCAGGAGCACGCTCGCGAGTGGGTGCCGCCGCTGGTGACGATCGAGGCCGCCGAGCGCATGCTGCGCAACTACGCGCAGGATGCCGAGACGAAGAAGCTGGTCAACAACCTCGACATCTTCATCATCCCGTCGGTCAACCCGGATGGCGGCATGTACTCGTTCTACGACTTCGCGTCGCAGCGCAAGAACATGACCAACCACTGCGACCTCTCGGGCAGCGCGGACTACCTCGCCCGCAACAGCTGGGGCGTCGACAACAACCGCAACTACGACACGTACAGCCTGTTCGACGGCTACAACGGCGCCTCGACCTCGTGCACCAGCGGCACGTACGCGGGCCCGTCGGAGCTGAGCGAGCCGGAGAGCGCGAACATCGACTGGATCGCCGGGGCGAACCCGAACATCAAGTTCTCGATGAACCTGCACAGCTCGGGCAACTACTTCATGTGGTCGCCCGGTGCCTACATGACGCCGGGTCGCATCGACGCCCCTCGCCCGACCCTCGAGCAGGAGTCGTTCTTCTGGGGTGCGTCGTCGCGGATCCTCTCCGAGATCAAGCGGTATCGCGGCCTGTCGGTGACCCCGGCTCGCACCGGCCCGATCTCAGACGTGCTGTACTCGGCGGCCGGGAACTCCGGTGACATGCTGTGGTACAAGTACGGGATCTACGCGTGGAACTTCGAGGTGGGCTCGCAGTTCCAGCCCCCGTACGAGAGCGAGAACCCGAACGCGGCCGCCGCGCACCCGGAGTCGCAGGAGTACGCGAACGGCCTGGTCGAACTGTTCGAGGTCGCCTACGACTTCGACAAGGATCACCAGCGCCCCACGAGCACGATCATCAGCGCCCCCAGCAGCACGCCGGGCATGGTGAACGTGCAGTTCCAGACGAGCGAGACGGCGTCGGTGTTCTACACCCTCGACGGCTCGACGCCCACCTACGAGTCGCTCCTGTTCGGCAGCGCCGGTGTCCGTGAGGGCGCCGAACTGCTGACCGTTCCGGTCGGGACCCAGATCAACTGGTTCTCGGTCGACTCGGCGGGCAACGTCGAGAAGAACTACAAGCCGGACGGCAAGGGGAAGAACTTCAACAAGAAGAAGATCACCGGCTGATCCCCCCGAGAACACTGCGGCCGCGGCGCTTCGGCGTCGCGGTCGCAGTCATTCCCGCGGTGGTCGGCCGGCCGCGGGCGGTCAGCCGGCCGTCGTCGTCATCACGACCCGGCGCGCACCCGGCACGTCCTCGGTCTCGAACGACACCGACACGGTGCCGAGATCGGCGAGACCGGTGGCATGCGTACCGCCGCACGGGATGCGGGCCTCACCCTCCGGCAAGTCGCACACCCAGCTGCGGCGGGCCGACAAGCCCGGCTCGGAGGCATCCACCCGCACCGACGCGCCCGAGGCCGTCCATTCCCCGAGGATCGCGTTGACACGCCCGGCGACCGCGACCGGGTCGTCGAAGGCCGCCGGATCGAACCCCTTGCGCCTGAGAGACTTGCCGATGCGATAGACGTCGCGCGAACCGCGCTCGAGGATCGTCGAGGTCTCGATCGCCTGCGCGTCGAAGCCCGGCGCCCCGAGGGCGTCACCGGGGACCGGTTTGCCCCAGGCATCCGACAGTGCCCGATCGAGGGCGAGGGATGCCAGGTGGCACGCGGTATGTCCGATCGACAGCGCCGCGCGGTGATCGGCGTCGACGATGACGCGAACGCGATCGCCTTCCGCGATCACCGTTCCGGCGGGCACGAGGTGGGCGACCGAGAACACCCAGCCCTCCGTGCCGGTGCGCACCGGCACGTCACCGCCGAGGAAGAGAGTCTCGCCGTCGGTCGCAGCCACGACCGCGTCGATGACCGGCAGCGCGGGACCTCCCGGGACCGCGACCTCGAGCACTCCGCGGTCCGCGGGCTGGTCGGGCCAGTGGGCGTCGACGGGGTGGAAAGCGGTGCGATCGAGCAGGACGGCGACGAGGTCGCCCGGGCCGTCGGCGACGTGCACGACGGTGCCGTCGGACTCGACCGCCCCCCGCGGGTAGTCGACGACGGTGTCAGCGGAGGGAAGAGCCATCCTCCGACGCTACCCGGCGCCGTGGGAGGGGCCGCTCAACGGCCCGCGAAGCGGGGTGCCCGCTTCTGCTGGAAGGCCGCGAAGCCCTCGCGGTAGTCCTCGGTGTCGCGCAGCGCGACCTGGGCGCGGTTCTCCTCAGCCATGACGTCCCACAGCGCCAGCCGCTCGTCGCGGATGCGCGCGACCAGGCGCTTGCTCGCCAGGAACGCCGCCGTCGCACCCGTCGCGGCGGCGGCGGCGGCATCCTCGGCCGCATCGACCACCTCGTCGACGGGGAGCGCCCGCGAGAACAGACCCGAGGCGACCGCCTCTTGACCGGTCATGAGCCGACCCGTGTAGATGAGGTCGAGGGCCTTGTGGGCGCCCAGCCGATCGACGAACAGGGCGTGTCCACCCGAGTCGAGGGCCGCGCCGAGCGCGGCGAAGGGCGAGCCGATCTTGGCGTTCGCTGCGACGTAGACCACATCGGTCGCGATGAGCAGTCCGAGCCCGACGCCGAGGCACGCCCCGTGCGCGGCGGCGAAGGTCGGCGCGGGGAACGCCGCCATGCGGCGCAGCAGGGGGGTGACGAGTCCGTCGAGGTAGCCCGACACGTCGTCGCGGGCGGGGTCGACGCCCGCGATGTCGCGGCCGGCGCAGAAAGCGCGTCCTTCGCCGCGCAGCAGCAGTGCGCGCACGCCCGATGCCTCCGCCTCGGCGTATGCGGCATCGAGCTCGCGGAGAGCGGCTTCGTCGAGCGCGTTGAGTTTGGACGGGTTGTCGAGCACGACGCGGGCGACCCCGTCGTCGATGGTGAGGTCGATCATCGCGGCTCCTCGGCGTCAGATGTCGTAGTCGACGACGACCCGATCGGTCGTCGGGTGGGACTGGCAGGTGAGCACGTAGCCGCGGTCGAGCTCATCCGGCTCGAGTGCATAGTTCTCGGTCATGTTCACCGAGCCCTCGACCAGGCGCGCGCGGCACGTGCCGCAGACGCCGCCCGCGCACGCGAACGGCACGTCGGGGCGCACACGCAGCGCCGCGTTCAGGATCGTCTCGTGCGCGGCGACGGGGCTGTCGACGGATCCCGCCTGCCCGTCGAGGGTGAAGTCGATGCGACGCACCGGCTCGTCGCGCGCGACGACGACGGGCCGACCGGCCTCAGGGCGCTCGGCCCCCGGCTCTCCCACGGTGAACAGCTCGTACCGCACATGGGCGCGCTCGATGCCGATGTCCGCGAGCACATCGCGGCACATCTGCACGAGGTCGAACGGCCCGCACAGGAACCACTCGTCGACCGTCTCGGGCAGCACGAGCCGGTCGAGGATGCCGCGCAGCTTGGCCTCGTCGATGCGGCCCGACAGCAGCGGCGCGGAGCGGTCCTCACGCGAGAGCACGTGGTGCACGGCGAGCCGCGTCGGGTAGCGGTCCTTGAGGTCGGCGAGGTCTTCGAGGAACATCACATCGAGCGTGGAGCGGTTCGTGTACACGAGCGTGAAGCGCGACGACGTGGAGCGCGCGAGCACCGCATGGGCGAGCGCCATGAGCGGCGTGATGCCCGAGCCCGCGGCGATCCCCGCGACGTGTGCGCCGTCGAGGGCGGCCAGAGACGACGTGAACGTGCCCTGCGGACTCATGACGTCGATCTCGTCGCCGGGTTTCAGGCCGGTCTGGGCCCATGTCGAGAAGCGTCCGCCGTCGTCACGCTTGATCGCGACGCTGATCGTCGCGGGCCCGGTCGCCTCGGAGTCCGTGGGCGGTCGGCACAGCGAGTACGACCGGCGCACCTCGCGGCCGTCGAGATGCGCCCGCAGCGCGACGTGCTGGCCGGGCAGATAGTCGTACTCCCCGCGCAGGTCGTCGGGCACCGCGAAGGTGACCTCGATCGAGGCATCCGTTAGCGGACGCACGGCGTCGACGGTGAGCGTGTGGAAGCGAGCCCGCGCACGGGGCCCGTCGGTGCCGCCGACGGCGCCGGAGAGGAATGCGCCGGCGACCTGCTCGTCGTCGGCGAGGGTGCGGCCGTCCATCAATGCACCTTGAAGTGGTCGAAGGGCTCGAGGCAGGCGGTGCACTCCCACAGCGACTTGCACGACGTCGAGCCGAAACGAGACACCTCGCGGGTCTGCGGCGACCCGCACCGCGGACAGCGCACCGACAGGGCCAACGGAATGGGGCCGCGCACCGCGGAACGGCCGCTCGGCGGTGCGATGCCGTACGCGGTCAGCTTGCGTTTGCCCTCATCGCTCATCCAGTCGGTGGTCCAGGCCGGCGACAGCACGAGCCGCACGTCGACGTCGGAGAAGCCGGCTTCGGTAAGGGCGAGCACGAGGTCGTCGCGGATGGTGTCCATCGCGGGGCAGCCCGAGTACGTCGGCGTGATCGTCACGATCACCCGGTCGCCGTCGGCGCTGACGTCGCGCAGCACACCGAGATCGTCGATCGTGAGCACCGGCACCTCGGGGTCGCGCACCTCGGCGGCGACCGCGCGGGCGCGCATGGCGGGATCCGTCGTGGTCGTCATCGTCACCACGTCGCCCCCGGATGCTGCCGAGCGAGAACCTGCATCTCGGCGAGCAGGTAGCCGAGCGACGAATCGTGGCGACCGTGCCTGCCACCCGCAGCCGAGACGAACGTCGTCGGGGCCTGGAGGTCGGCCTCGCCGAAGACGGCGGCGATCACGCGGTCGAAACCCTCACTCAGACTCGACGGGCGCACGGCGACGCCGGTCTCGGCGAGCACGTCGGTGAGCGGTTCGTCGCGGAACAGCTCGTCGACGTACGGCCAGACGTCGTCGACCGCGCGGATCATCCGTCGGCGCGACTCATCGGTGCCGTCGGCGAGCCGCAGCGTCCACTGCACGGCGTGGTCGCGGTGGTACTCGACCTCTTTCACGGCCTTCTCGGCGACGGCCGCGAGAGTGGCGTCGCCACTCGCACGCAGGCCGGTGTAGAGCTCGAACTGGTAGACGGATGCGGCCAGCTGGCGTGCGATCGTGTGCGCGAAGTCGCCGTTGGGCTGCTGGAACAGCCATGCGCAGCGGAACTCGGGCTCGTCGCGCCAGAAGGCGAGGTCGTCTTCGGAGCGCCCGTCGGCGGTGCCGGCGTAGCGCAGCAGCGAGCGCGCATGGCCGAGCAGATCGAGGGCGATGTTGCCGAGCGCGACATCCTCCTCGAGCTCGGGGGCGCGCGCGATCCAGGCGCCAAGCTGCTGCGAGAGGATCAGCGAGTCGTCGCCCAGCCACAGCGCGTACTCCGCAACGTCGGGTGAGGCGACGGCGTCCGCGTCGCCGGCCAGCTCGGCGGCGAGCTCCACCCGGTCGACCGTGACGTCGCCGTGGATGTCGATCTCGGGGGCGGTCGCATCGCTCACAGGTGAGGCACCCCCTCCGACGCCGTGTAGTACGTGGCGTGCCGGTAGTTCTTGCCCGCGGCGCTCTCGAAGAAGGCGCCCTTCGCGTCGGGGTCGCTGGTGGTGATCGCCTCGGACGGCACCACCCACACGCTCGTGCCCTCGCTGCGGCGCGTGTACAGATCGCGCGCGTTGCGCAGCGCCATGTCGGCGTCGGGTGCGTGCAGCGAGCCGGCGTGCACGTGGCTGAGCCCGCGGCCGGCGCGGACGAACACCTCCCACAGGGGCCACGTCTCGCGATCGTCGTTGCCGGGGGTCGCCATCACGCCACCTCGCGCGTGTCTTCGACGCGGGCGGCCTGCTTCCGCGCGTACGCGGCCGCGGCCTCGCGCACCCACGCGCCGTCCTCATGGGCGTCGCGGCGGATGCGCAGCCGTTCGGCGTTCATGGGTCCGCGGCCGGCGAGCACTTCGAAGAACTCGTCCCAGTCGATCTCGCTCATGTCCCATCGACCGGTCTCGTCGTTCCACCGCAGGTTCGGATCGGGCAGGGTGACACCGAGCACTTCGGCCTGGGGCACCAGCATCCCGACGAAGCGCTGGCGCAGATCGTCGTTCGAGAACCGCTTGATGTTCCACGCCATCGACTGCGCCGAGTTGGGCGACGCGTCATCGGGCGGGCCGAACATCATGAGGCTCGGCCAGTACCAGCGGTCCACGGCGTCCTGCGCCATCTCGCGCTGCGCGTCGGTGCCCTGCATGAGCGACAGCAGGATCTCGAAGCCCTGCCGCTGGTGGAAGGACTCCTCTTTGCAGATGCGCACCATGGCGCGGCCGTAGGGTCCGTACGATGCCCGGCACAGCGGCACCTGGTTGCAGATCGCCGCACCGTCGACGAGCCAGCCGATCGCGCCCATGTCGGCCCACGTCGGGGTCGGGTAGTTGAAGATCGACGAGTACTTCGCCCTGCCGGTGATCAGCTGCTCGGTCATCTCGTCGCGCGTGATGCCGAGGGTCTGGGCGGCCGAGTACAGGTACAGGCCGTGGCCGGCTTCGTCCTGCACCTTCGCCATGAGGATCGCCTTGCGCTTGAGGCTGGGCGCGCGCGTGATCCAGTTGCCCTCGGGCTGCATGCCGATGATCTCGGAGTGCGCGTGCTGCGATATCTGCCGGATGAGCGTCTTGCGGTAGGCCGCGGGCATCCAGTCGCGCGGTTCGATGCGCGAGTCGGCGGCGATGACGGCGTCGAACGCCGCCTGCCCCGCCTCGTCGTCGGCGGTGATCGTCGTCGATCCCTGTGTCGTCGTCATCGGCGCTCCTTTACAGAACGATCGTTCAGTTAGTCTACGCTCGGAGGTGGAGCACCGCAACAGCGGGATGGGAGCATGGGCGCATGACGACCGAGACCTCGCGCGCGGCATCCGCCGCCGTGCCCGCCCGGCGCGGACGGCCGGGATACGACCGCGACCGCGTGCTCGAGATCGCCGTCGAGCTGTTCAACGAACAGGGGTACGACGCGACATCGGTGTCGGATCTCGCCGCCCGCCTCGGCCTGTCCCGCTCGGCGCTGTACCACCACTTCACATCGAAGGAGGAACTGCTCGCCGTCGCGCTCGACACGGCGCTCGGCGGACTCGAGGGCGTACTCGAGCGCCCCGAGGCGCGGCAGGGCAGCGCGGCCGCCCGGCTGCAGTTCGTCATCGCCGCCGCCGTCGAGGTGCTCGTCGACCAGCTGCCGTCGGTGACGCTGCTGCTGCGTGTGCGCGGCAACGGCGCGGTCGAGCAGGCGGCGCTCGCGCGCCGGCGCCTGTTCGACCAGCGGGTCGCCGCCCTCGTCGCCGACGCCCAGCGCGAGGGCCTCGTGCGCGCCGACCTCGATGCCGCGCTGGCGACCCGCCTCGTGTTCGGCATGGTCAACTCGGTGGTCGAGTGGTACCGCCCCGACGGCCCCGTCGACCGCGACACGCTCGCCCGCGAAGTGCTCGCCGTCGTGCTCGAGGGCCTGCGCACCCGCTGACGTGGCTCACGCGGCGGGGGCGTGCTCCTTCGCGACGAGGGTGAGCACGTCGTAGGTCGCGACGGTCTCGTCGTTCTGATTGAGGATGAGCGCGTCCCACCGCACTTCACCGTACTCGTCGGTCTCGCGCGGCGTGATCTGCTTGGCGGTGAGGATCACACGGATCTCGTCGCCGGGCGAGACGGGTGTGATGAACCGCAGGTTCTCGAGCCCGTAGTTGGCGAGCACGGGGCCCGGGTCAGGATCGACGAACAGTCCCGCGGCCCACGACACCAGCAGGTAGCCGTGCGCGACGCGGCCGGGGAAGAACGGGTTGGCCGCGGCGGCCTCCTCGTCCATGTGCGCGTAGAAGGTGTCGCCGGTGAAATCCGCGAAGCTCTCGATGTCGTCGAGCGACACCGTCCGCGGCGCCGAGATCACCTGGTCGCCAAGGGCGAGTTCGCCCAGCGACTTGCGGAACGGGTGCCGGTCGACGCGCGCCTTCGCACCCGTATGCCAGATGCCCGTCAGCGCGGTGAGCACGTCGGGCGACCCCTGCACGGCGGTGCGCTGCATGTGGTGCAGCACGGCGCGGATGCCGCCGAGCTCTTCGCCGCCGCCGGCACGCCCGGGGCCCCCGTGCACGAGATGGGGCACCGGCGCGCCGTGCCCCGTCGAGGTGCGGGCGTTCTGCTCGCCGACGAACAGCACACGGCCGTTGTAGGCCGCGATCCGCGACATGAGCGTCACCGCGACATCGGGATCGTCGGTCGCGACGCTGGTGACGAGCGACCCGCCGCCGCGGTCCACGAGGGCCGCGGCCTCGTCGAGCGAGGCGTACGGCAGGATGCTCGCGACCGGACCGAACGCCTCGATGCGGTGGACCTCGTCGGGCGAGTCCGCCCCGAAGCCGAGCAGGATCGGGCCGACGAACGCGCCGGCCTCGGCGGTTCCGGACGTGCCGTCGGCACGCGTGACCTCGGGCGCGTCGGTCGATCCGAGGAGCACGCGACCCCCGGCGGCCTCGAGCTCGGCGACCCGCTCCAGCACCTCGTCGCGCTGGGCTGTCGACACGAGCGGGCCCATCGTGACGCCCTCGGCGTGCGGGTCGCCCAGCACCACGCGCTTCGCGATCTTCTCGCCGAGCGCGCGGACGACGGCGTCGACGGATGCGGCGGGCACGATCGCCCGGCGGATCGCGGTGCACTTCTGCCCCGCCTTCGAGGTCAGCTCGACGAACAGCTGCGAGATGTAGGCGTCGAAAGCCGGCGTGCCGTCCTTCGCGTCGGGGCCGAGCACCGATGCGTTGATCGAGTCGGTCTCGCTCGTGAAGCGCACCCCACCGGTCTGCACGCTCTCATGGCGGCGCAGGCGGTCGGCGGTGGCGGCACTGCCGGTGAAGCCGACGATGTCGCCCAGCCGCAGGTGGTCGAACAGCCCGGGCACGCCACCGCTCACGAGCTGCAGCGAACCGGCAGGCAGCAGGCCGGTCTCGACGAGCATGCGCACCCACGCCTCGGCGACGTACGCCGTGGGCGAGGCGGGCTTGACGATGGTGGGCACGCCCGCGAGGAACGCCGGTGCGAACTTCTCGAGCGCTCCCCACATCGGGAAGTTGAAGGCGTTGATCTGCACGGCGACACCGGGCAGCCGTGTGTACACATGCCGGCCGAGGAAGGAACCGTCCTTCGACAGGGGTTCGGCCGGTCCGTCGACGTAGACCCGGCTGTTGGGCAGCTCGCGGCGGCCTTTGGACGAGTAGGTGAAGAGCACCCCGATGCCGCCGTCGACGTCGCTGAGCGAGTCGCGCGCGGTCGCGCCGGCCCGCTTCGACAGCTCGTAGAGTTCCTCTTTGCGGTCGTTCAGCGCCAGTGCGTACTGCTTGAGCAGAACGGCACGCTCGTGGAACGTCAGATCACCCAGACTCGCCTGGCCCACGGTGCGGGCGTGTTCGAGTGCGCCGGCGAGGTCGAGTCCGTCGGTGCTGAGGGCCACGACCGGATCGCCCGTCGAGGCATCCCGCAGCACCGTCGCGTCGCTCGCAGCGGTGGGCAGCCACCACTCGTCGCGCACGTAGCTCGGCAGGATCTCGGTCATCACTCGCTCCATTCGTAGAAGCCCCGTCCGCTCTTGCGTCCGAGGTGGCCGTCGGCGACCATGCGCCGCAGCAGGTCGGGCGGCGCGAACCGCTCCCCCAGTTCGGCGTGCAGCTCTTCGGCGATGCCGAGGCGCACGTCGAGCCCGACGAGGTCGGTCGTGCGCAGCGGGCCGACCGGATGCCGGTAGCCCAGCACCATCGCGGCGTCGATGTCTGCGGCGTCGGCGACACCCTCTTCGAGCATCCGGATCGCCTCGAGACCGAGGGCGACGCCCAGGCGGCTCGACGCGAATCCCGGCCGGTCGCGCACGACGATCGGGGTCTTGCCGATCCCCTCGACCCAGCCGCGCGCGGCCGCGACCACCGTGGGATCGGTCGCCTCGCCCGTCACGATCTCGACGAGAGCCGAGGCGGGCACGGGATTGAAGAAATGCAGCCCCAGGAACCGCTGCGGTCGTGCAAGACCCCCGGCGAGGGCGTCGATCGAGATCGACGATGTGTTGGTGGCGAGCACCGCGTCGGGGTGCAGCAGCGTCTCGGTGTCACCCAGCATCCGAAGCTTGACGGACCTGTCCTCGGGAAGCGCCTCGACGACCAGCTCGCACACCGCGAGGGCCGTGCGGTCGGACGAGACCGACAGCATCGCGGTGAGTTCGTCGGCCGACCGCTCGGTGGCGCCGCGTTCGACCGAGCGCGCGACATACGCCTCGACCGCGCCGCGCGCGCGGTCGGCGGCCGCGGCGTCGCGCTCGACGATCGTCACGCGCGAGCCGGCGAGCAGGAAGGCATGGGCGATGCCGGCGCCCATGCGCCCGCCGCCCAGCACACCGATCTCGGCGGGCACGGCGCTCATCGGCTTCTCCTCGCCAGGAACGCATCCATGCGGCGGAACTTCTCGGGACTCTCGAAGAGCTCGGCCTGCAGTTCGCCTTCGATGTCGGGATGCCGCTCGACGGGCGCACGCAGCGCGGTCTTGGTGTGGCGTGTGGCGAGCGGATCGTTCGCGGCGATGCGGTCGGCCAGTTCGTGCGCGGCGTCGAGCAGGTCGTCGGGCTCGTGCAGGGCCGAGACCAGCCCCCACGCCAGCGCCGTCTCCGCGTCGAGGAGCCGCCCTGTCAGCAGCAGCTCCGCGGCACGGGCGTCGCCGACCAGACGCGGCAGCCGCCAGGTCGCGCCGGCCGCGGCGATGATGCCCAGGCCGGTCTCGGGATTGCCGATGCGCAGCCGCGGGGTGGCGATCCGCAGATCGGCGGCGTAGGCGAGTTCGGCACCGCCGCCCAGGGCGTAGCCGTCGAGCGCGGCGATCACCGGCATGGGAAGGGCACCCACACGCAGGAACGCGTTCGAGTTGATGCCGCGGCGCGCGTCGTCGGCGCGGCGCTCGCGCAGCTGAGCGATGTCTGCTCCCGCGGCGAAGTCGCCGGCCGCGCCGATGAGGATCAGCGTTCGAGGCCGCTCCTCGAGGCTCTCGCACAGGGCGTGCAGCGCATCCACCGTCGCCTGGTCGATCGCGTTGCGGGTCTCAGGTCGGTCGAGGGTCGCGACGACGCGGTCTTCGCGCTCGTCGACGCGCAACGGTCCTGCGGACATCCTCATCCTCTCGATCCGACGTTATCGAACGATCGTTCAGTAAATCATGCCAGGCGGATGCCCGTCCGCCAACCCCGCGGCTGCGTCAGCCGGTGGAGGGGTCGGGGCGACGCGGTCCGCGGCGCCTCACGCGCGAGGCGGGGATCGCCACGACAGCGTCGATACCCACCCCGTCCGGCTCGCGTTCGGCCGCGATGATCACCGCGCCCGGATGCGCCTCGAGGCGCTGACGCAGGTACGAGACCTCGAGGTTCGCGTACCGGTCGTGCGCATCGCGCACGTCGGTCCGCTTTCCGAAGAGCGCGTCGGCCTCATCGAAGAACAGGATCCACCCGCCCTGTTCGGCGCGGTCGAAGAGGGCGTCGAGGTTCTTCTCGGTCTCGCCGATGTACCGCGAGGCCAGCCGCGACAGGTCGACGCGGTAGAGCGGCTGGTCGAGCTCGGTGGCGAGCGCCTGCGCCGCGAGGGTCTTGCCCGTGCCGGATGGCCCGGAGAACAGGGCGCGGAAGCCGCGGCCGGTGATGTCTTCGTGGGCTTCCTCGGCGGTCCGCATCCGTTCGGCGGTCGCGCGCAGCATCCGCACGGTGTCGTCGTCCATGCCGCCTCCCGTCTCAGCCCCTCGCCGTCAGGCTAGTCCGCGGCGCTCACCGCAGGTAGGCATCGACCAGAAGGGGACCACGGATGTCGCGCAGGCGGTCGATCACGCGATCGACGCCGCGCGCACCGAGCGAGCCGAGCCGCAGGTCGTGCGGCCCCAGCGGTTCGAGCCTGCCGGTGCGGATGCGCACGACCTCCCAGCGCGCTGCGCGCAGCGCGCGGTCCTTCCGCCGGTCGGCATCCTCGCGCGCACCGACATGCTCGAGACCGAACCGACCGGGGCTGTCGTACTCGATCGCGATGCGCAGTTCGGGCAGCAGGATGTCGGGCCACACCTCGAGGTGGTCGAAGAACGGGCGCGCGACCCGCACCGCGGTGAACCCGGGGGTGAGGTCGAGGCGCGCGAACAGGTCGGCGCGCAGCCGCGCCTCGACGGCCGACGCGGGCTTCGGCGCGCACTGGCTCACGAAGGGCTCGCCGACGGGCAGGTCGGGCGTGCGAGGACACAGCGCGCGCGGCCGCTTCACCCGGCCCGGGCGCGCGCCGCCGGCGGGCCGCACGCGTGGCGGCGCGGCCAGGATGCTGCACTCCGGGCACCACGCCGACCTGCGGCGCTGCCGACCGGGGCGCGCCCGCTGCTCGGCCGGCGTCGCGGCGAAGGTGTGCCCTGCCTCGCACTGCCACAGCAGCAGCACGTCGGCGGCGGGTGGGATCTGCGTGAGGGTGATGCCGTCGTTGAGATCGGGATGGTACTGGCGGATGAGCGCGGGATAGGAAGCCCACGCCTCGCGGTAGGTGCCGACCGCATAGGGCACGTCGACGCCGCGCGAGAACTGCCGCCGCGCCCACCAGTCCTGCACCCGCTCCGCCATGGCCGGCACGGTACCGTCGACCACCCCCACTGCGTGGGGCCGTCTCGCTCAGGCGATCGGCGACGTCGCCTCGGCGACCCGGGACGCCTTGATACGGGTCTTCGCCTCACGCTCGACCAGCACCGGGACGAAGTCGCGCACTCGCGCGTTGGCCATCCCGGCGTACGCCTCCTGCACGATGGTCTCCACCATCGCCGGTTCGACGTCGGGGAACGCGAGCCCGAGGCGATCGATGATCTCCTGTTCGGCGCCCGCCTCGTCGATGCCCTTCTCGCCCATCGCCATCTCCGCCCTTTCAGCCCGCCGCGGCGAGCGTCTCGTCGTTTCTGCCGCTCGAGTCCCGCCCGGTGAGGGATCTCAGGCGTCGCAGCGCCCGCCCCTCGACGAGGACGGGGACGTAGTGCCGCAGCCAGGCACCGTCGAAGGCGATGAACTCCTCGATGACGATGTCGCGAACGACGTCCTCGTCGACCGAGCGGAACCGCGAGGACAGCCGTGCCACCACGTGCAGCAGCGCCTCGTACTCGGTCGACGGGTTCGTCGCGCTCACACTCTCAGGATGCGCTCTCCCACCGGGCGATGCAAGGCCCGCGATGACGCGTAACCTTCCGTTCCCCTTGACGCTGTAACCTATGCCCCGCCCGACCGCGGTACCCCCGGTGCGCGTCGGCGAACGGAGGACGACATGGCCAAGGCGACGACCAAGACGGCGAAGGCGGCACTGACCGCCGCCGCCGATGCCGCGAAAGATGCCAAGAAGCTCGCCAAGACGCTGCCCAAGAAGGATGCGAAGAAGCTGCGCGAGCTCGTCGACGACGCGAAGGACGCCTCGTCGACCACGAAGAAGAAGGTCGCGAAGAATCCGCGGAAAGTGCAGAAGAAGGCCGAGACGGTGACCGAGCGCCTTCAGAAGGCCGCAGACAAGCTCGAGGCCAAGCACGGCACGCCGTCGGCCCCCAAGAAGGCGAAGAAGGCGAAGAAGCCCGACGCTGCCGAGGCCGAGCCGAAGAAGAGCCGGAAGCCGAAGAAGACGAGCGCGAAGCCGGGCGAATCCGGCCCGAAGAAGGCGAAGAAGCCCGCACCCGACCGTGAGACCGTGCTCGTCACCGAGCCGGTGGTCGCCGAGCCGGTGGTGGCCGATCCGGCACCGGTGGCGTCCGAACCGGCCGCGACCCCGACAGCATCCGCCGACGAGCTCGCCGGCCTCACCGTTGTGCAGCTGCGGGCCCGCGCGCGCGCCGAGGGCCGCACCGGGTACTCGCGACTGACCAAGGCGCAGCTGATCGCCCTGCTGTCGGCCTGACCCGCCCGTGCAGCAGTCCTTCGACCGCGCCGACGCCGCTCCTGCGCCACGGACGCTGATCGACATCCTTCGTGCGACCGCCGCGAAGCATCCGGATGCCTCGGCGATCGAAGACGCCGACGGAGCGCTGAGCTACGGCGAGCTGCTGGCCTCGGTGCTGCTGACGGCCGCCCGTCTGCACGAACACGGGGTGAGACGCGGCGACCGCGTCGGCGTGCGGATGACGTCGGGACGCAAGGAACTGTACATCGCGATCCTCGGGGTGATGGCAGCGGGCGCGGCGTACGTGCCCGTCGACGCGGACGACCCGCAGGAGCGGGCAGACCTGGTCTTCGGCGAGGCCGGCGTGGTCGGTGTCATGACGGGCGACGGCGTGCTGCAGCGTGCAGGCGCCGACACGTCGGCGTCCGACTCGCTGTTCGACGGCGATACCCCCCACCCCAACACCAGCAGCCTGATCGCGCTGCCCCCGCCGACCCCCGACGACGACGCGTGGATCATCTTCACCTCCGGCTCGACCGGGGTGCCCAAGGGCGTCGCGGTCACCCACCGTTCCGCGGCGGCATTCGTCGACGCCGAGGCCCGGCTGTTCCTGCAGGACGCGCCGCTGGCTCCGGGCGACCGCGTGCTGGCAGGACTCTCGGTGGCCTTCGATGCGTCCTGCGAGGAGATGTGGCTCGCGTGGCGCCACGGCGCATGCCTCGTGCCGGCACCGCGCGCGCTCGTGCGGTCGGGCGAAGACCTCGGACCGTGGCTGGTCGGCCACGGCATCACCGCCGTGTCGACGGTACCGACGCTCGCGGCGATGTGGCCGCCCGACGCCGTCGAGAACGTGCGGCTGCTCATCTTCGGCGGCGAGGCGTGCCCGCCGGAACTCGTCGCGCGACTGGTCGCCGACGGGCGTGAAGTGTGGAACACGTACGGCCCGACCGAGGCGACGGTCGTCGCGTGCGGTGCGCTGATGGCCGCAGACGACACTGTGCGCATCGGACTTCCCCTCGACGGCTGGTCGCTCGCAGTGGTCGACCAGGACGGGCGGCGTGTGGCGGACGGTGAAGTGGGCGAGCTCATCATCGGCGGCGTCGGTCTGGCGCGCTACCTCGACCCCGAGAAGGATGCCGCGAAGTTCGCGCCCATGCCCGCACTGGGCTGGGAGCGCGCCTACCGTTCGGGCGATCTCGTGCGCGCCGACCCCGAGGGACTGGTCTTCCAGGGTCGCGCCGACGATCAGGTGAAGATCGGCGGTCGGCGGATCGAACTCGGCGAGGTCGAGGCCGCCGTGCAGGCGCTGCCGTCGGTGACCGCGGCCGCGGTGGCGGTGCAGCGCACCGCCTCCGGCACCGCGGTGCTCGTCGGCTACATCGTCCCCGAGGTCGGGTTCGACGCGGCGGATGCCCGCTCTCGACTCGCCCACGTACTGCCGGCTCCGCTCATCCCGCTGCTGGCCACGGTCGACGATCTTCCGGTGCGCACGTCCGGAAAGGTCGACAAGGCCGCACTGCCCTGGCCGCTCACCGCTGCCGACGACGATGCCTCGCCGCTGTCGGGCACGGCCGCGTGGCTGGCCGATCAGTGGGCGGAGGTGCTCGGCATCCGCCCCGACGACGAGAACGCCGACTTCTTCCAGCTCGGCGGCGGATCGCTCGCGGCCGCCCAGCTCGTCTCGCGCATCCGGCAGCGCGCGGCGGCGTTCACGATGTCGGATGTGTACGACGTGCCGCGACTCGCGAAGATGGCCGAGGCCGTCGAGGCGGAACTCGACGACGCCGACGCGCAGACCGGCTTCACGACGGCGCACCCGACGCCCCGGGCGATGCAGGTCGTGCAGACCCTCGCGGGGTTGCCGCTGTTCATCCTGGCCGGTGCACGGTGGATCGTGTGGCTGCTCACGGCGACGTGGCTGCTGCAGCTCGTGCCCGGCTTCGAGTTCCTTCCCGCTGCCCCGGGATGGGCCGTGCTCGTCGGCCTGCTCGTGTTCGCGACTCCGTTCGGCCGCATGGCGATCTCGGCGCTGCTGGCCAGGATGCTGCTCGCGGGAGTGCGCGCCGGGGACTACCCGCGCGGCGGCGGGGTGCACCTGCGCCTGTGGCTCGCCGAGCAGGTCGCCCACCAGGTGGATCCCGTCGGCCTTGCCGGAGCCCCCTGGGTGGTCGCCTACGCCCGCGCACTCGGCGCCCGCATCGGCCGCGGCGTCGACATGCACACCGTGCCACCGGTGACGGGGATGCTCGAGATCGGCGCGGGGGCCGCCATCGAGCCCGAGGTCGACCTGTCGGGATACTGGATCGACGGCGACACGGTGCGCATCGGCGGGATCCGCATCGGAGCCGAAGCGACGGTCGGCGCACGCAGCACGCTCGCCCCCGGCACGCGTATCGGCCGGCGGGCCGAGATCGCCCCCGGATCCGCCGTGTTCGGCCGGGTCAGAGCCGATCAGCGCTGGGCGGGGTCGCCCGCCGTCCGGGTCGGCGGCACATCCGAGCCGTTCGCGCCGAAACGCCCGCCCCAGCGCACCCGCTGGGTGGTCGCCTACGCGGTGTCATCGATGTTCCTCGGGCTGGCACCGTTCCTCGGCTTCGCGGCGGGCGCCGCCGTGCTGGCCGCGGGCATGCGCGGCTCGCAGACGCTCGGCGACGCCGCCATCGCGGCGCTGGCGTGGCTCGTGCCGGGTGTGCTCGTGGCCGGGCTCGCCTACGGGCTGCTCGTCCTGCTCGTGACGCGGCTCCTGTCCATCGGGCTGCGCGAGGGCGTGCACCCGGTGCACAGCCGCACCGCGTGGCAGGCGTGGACGACCGAGCGGATGCTCGACTCGGCCCGCACGCTGCTCTTCCCCATCTACTCGAGCCTCGTCACCCCGATCTGGTTGCGCGCGCTCGGCGCGCGCGTGGGACGCGACGTCGAGGCGTCCACCGTTCTGCTGCTGCCTGCGATGACGACCGTCGACGACGGCGCGTTCCTCGCCGACGACACGATGGTCGGCACCTACGAACTCAACGGCGGCTGGATGCGGATCGCCCCCGCCCGGATCGGCAAGCGCGCGTTCCTCGGCAACTCGGGACTCGCCGCCGCGGGCCACCGCGTGCCGCGCGACGGCCTGGTCGCGGTGCTGTCGGTGGCGCCGGCGAAGGCCAAGCCCGGCTCGTCGTGGCTCGGATCGCCCGCCGTGCGGTTGCGCCGCGTCGTGAACGAAGCCGATCTGGAACGCACCTACCACCCGAGCGGCGGGTTGCGCCTCGCGCGCGCCCTGTGGGAGCTGTGCCGCCTCATCCCCGTCGTCGTCACGTGCGGCATCGGCCTGTCGGTGCTCCTCGTGCTCGCCTGGATGATCCAGGTGTGGGGCCTGGCACTCGCCGTCGTGGTGTCGGGCGCCGTGCTGCTCGCGGCCGGCGCCGTCGCCGCGGCGATCACGACCGCCGCGAAGTGGGTCTTCGTCGGGGTCATCCGCCCCGGCGAGCATCCGCTCTGGTCGAGCTTCGTGTGGCGCACCGAGGTCGCCGACACCTTCACCGAGATGGTCGCGGCACCGTGGTTCGCCCGTGCCGCCGCCGGCACCCCCGCTCTCGCGTTGTGGTTGCGGACGCTCGGCGCGAAGGTCGGCCGGGGGGTGTGGACCGACAGCTACTGGCTGCCCGAGCCCGACCTGGTCGAGCTCGGCGACGGCGCGACCGTCAACCGCGGTTGTGTCGTTCAGACCCATCTGTTCCATGATCGAGTGATGAGCACCGACACCGTGACCATCGAACCGGGGGCGACCCTGGGGCCGCACAGCGTCATCCTGCCCGCGGCGACCATCGGATCGGATGCCACCGTGGGGCCTGCCTCGCTCGTGATGCGCGGCGAGGTGGTGCCGGTCGGCAGCCGGTGGAGCGGCAACCCGATCGGCCCGTGGCGCGCTGTGAAGGTGCGCGCCTATCAGGCGACGGGCGCATGACCGTCGACGCGTACACCCCCGACAGCGGCGACGCGTCGCTGCAGATCGACCACTACGACCTCGAGATCGAGTACCGCGTCGCCACCAATCGCCTGAGCGGCACCGCCGTGATCTCGGGCCGCACGGTCGCGCCCACGAAGACGCTGTCGTTCGACCTCGTGGGGCTGCGGGCGAGCCGCGTGCGCGTCGACGGCGATGCCGGCGCGGGCTTTCGTCAGTCGGTCAAGAAGCTCAAGATCAAGTTGACGACCGAACGGGAGGCGGGCGCGGAGTTCCGCGTGACGGTCGCCTATTCCGGTGCACCGCGACCGCGGCGGACCCGGTGGGGTCTGCTGGGCTGGGAGGAGCTCGAAGACGGCGCCCTGGTGGCGTCCCAGCCGACGGGCGCGCCGACGTGGTTCCCCTGCAACGACGTGCCCTCCGACAAGGCGACGTACCGCGTGCTGCTGACCACCGAGCAGGGCTACACCGCGGTTCTCGGCGGTCATGGGACCACATCGAGCAAGCGCGGCAGGCCGACGTGGGAGTTCGTGCTCGACACACCCACCCCCACGTATCTCGTGAGTCCGCAGATCGGCCGCTACACCACACGGACGCTCTCGCTCGGCTCGGTGCCGGGACGCCTGCACCATGCGCGATCGCTGACCGCACGGGCCCGCGCCGACCTCGCCCCCTTGGCGCAGATGATGGCCGTCTTCGAAGAGGCCTTCGGCCCGTATCCGCTGCCCGACTACCAGGTCGTGGTGACCGCAGACGAACTCGAGATCCCCCTCGAGGGTCAGGGCATGGGCATCTTCGGCTCGAACCACATCGACGGCGCCGGCGGTTCCGAGCGTCTGGTCGCCCACGAGCTCGCCCACCAGTGGTTCGGCAACAGCGTCGGCGTCGCACGGTGGCAGGACATCTGGCTCAACGAGGGCTTCGCGTGCTACGCCGAATGGATCTGGTCCGAAGCGTCCGGCGGGCCCACCGCCCACGCGAAGGCACTCGCCCACCACGGCCGGCTGCGCTCGCTTCCACAGGATCTCGTGCTGGCCGACCCGGGACCGGCGGACATGTTCGACGACCGCGTCTACAAGCGCGGCGCGCTGGCGGTGCACGCGCTGCGGCTCACCCTCGGCGACACCGCGTTCTTCGCGCTGCTGCGCACCTGGACCGAACGCCACGCCCACGGAACGGCGACGACCGAGGACCTGCTCGCGCTGGTCGCCGACGAGTGGGGCAGCGGCGTGGTCGGGGTGCTGCGGCCGTGGCTGTACTCGCGGGCCCTGCCGGATCTGCCGGCGGTCGCGGGCGACGACGGGGTCGCGGCGCCCATCACCGCCCCGCTGCCGCGGGTGGGACGCGGGCCACGCTGACGACGAAGCCGTCGGGCCCGTCGAGGGTCGTCGTCCGCACGGGGTGACGCCTGCCGGGAATCGTGGCGAGGAACTCGCCGGGGTCGGGCCCCGGATGTTCGTGCACGCGGTCGGGGGGCACGCGCAGGCCACGGCCGTCGGCCTTGAGGGCGGCTTCGATCCGTGTCCACCCGGCGAGGTCGGGAGCACGGCGCCCGGCGAACAGCGGAGCGAGGTCGCGCAGCATCGTGGCGGGGTGACCGCGTTCGACGTCGACGCCGACCGCAGGGGCGGATGCGATGGCTGCGGCGGCCGCGACCACGAGACCGTCCGTGTACGCGACGCTGAGAGCGAGCCCGTCGGCTCGGGGCGCGCCGTGCGGGCCGCCGCACCTCTCGCACACGCTCTCGATGAGGATGCCGTCGTGGCCGAGGTCGTGCGCGAGTGCGCCGAGCAGGTGGCGCCCGACCGCGAAGGCCGCGCGGCGACCGGGCGGCAACGCACGGAGCCGGTCGATCTGCGGGCGGCCGAACGGCTCGACGACCTCGAACGGGTCCGCGTCGGTCGCGTCGGACGGCATCCACCGCACCGTCACGTCGTCCCAGCGAACACCGTCCCTCACGGCGTCAGCCTACGGAGTCGTCAGTGCACAGGCTGCAGCACGGCGATCGCTCGATCGAACAGCAGCGTCTGCTCCACCTCGACGGCACGGTCGTAGCGGGTCCCCCGCAGCGCGACGAAAACGGCGCCGACGACGTCGACGTACCCCACGACGGACCCGCCGACGATGACCTCGTATCGGTCGAGATCGACCCGATGCCAGCGGGCGCCGTCATCGTGCGAGGTGGACTCGGTCGCAGCACTCGGCGGCGCGGTACTCGGCGGCGCGGTACTCGGCGGCGCCGTTCGCAATGGCCTCGATGTCCGACGCGGGCCCGGTACGACCGTGACCATCGCCACTTCCCCTCCGATGTCGCGAAACTCCCCACCTGCGGGCAATGTTCCTCCTGCGACCCCTGATCGGCGAGGGGGTTGACAGGCAATCCACCGAGAGTTCACATCGTCGTAGCGTGCGGTCGGAGTTCCCGACGCCGCGTCCGGGTGCGTCGCGCCCACCGTGAGACGGGAGTGCGTCTCTCGGTGCGAGCCCCGTCGAGTCAGCCGACGATGCCGACGGCGACCCCGTTGCCGCCTGCGGACTTGGCTCGGTACATCGCCTGGTCGGCGGCACGCACGAGACGATCGAGCGTGAGAGCATCGTCCTGCGACGCGACGACCACGCCGACGCTCGCACCGAGAGCGGCATCCACGAGGTCCTCATAGACATCGCGCAGCCGTTCGCAGATGCGCCGCGCCATGTCATGGGCCTCGTCGCGGCTCGGCACATCCGCGATGACCACGAACTCGTCGCCGCCGTACCGCGAGACGAGGTCGTGCTCGCGGACGATCGCGCGCAGGCGCTGCCCGACCTCGCGCAGCACCGCGTCGCCGCAGTGATGGCCGTAGCGGTCGTTCACGGCCTTGAACCCGTCGACGTCGACGAAGATGACGGCGATGGTCCCGGTCGTCGTCGCCGGGACCGCCCGTTCGAGGGCGCGCCGGTTCGGCAGGCCGGTGACCTCGTCGTGCATCGCGGCGTGGGCGAGCCTGGCTTGGAGTCTCATGGTCGCAAGCGCCTGCGCCCCCTGCCCGGCCAGGGCTTCGGCGAGCGGCGCCGCCTCCTGGTCGAAGACGCGCTCGTGCGAGAAGAACGTGATGATGGCGCCCAGCACCTCTTCGCCCAAGCGGATGGGTGCCGCGAGGATCGCGTGGACCCCCGCGCGCCGCATGGAGTCGCCCAGTCCGGGGACCAACGCATCCGCCTCGTCCGGCGCGCTGACGGTGACGACCGCCTGCGCGCCGTCGACGAGGCCGACGAGCGCGCTCGCAGTGGAATCGTCGAGTGGCGATCGACCGGCCACCTGCTCCGCGCCGCGGTCGTCTCCGGTGAGCACGACCACCGCGTGCTCGGCTCGATAGGCGTTCTCGGCGGTCTGCGCGAGGATGCCGGCGAGTTCGGTCTCGCCGGTCGCGGTCGACAGCGCGATCGACGCCTCGATGATCAGCGCGAGCCTCGATGCCGTGCGATCGGCGAGCGCGTACGAGGCGCGCAGTGCCCGCAGCGCCCGGTACCGCTCGGTCGCCTCTGTGACGACGAGCAGATCACCGCCGGGCTGCGGGTGTCGGCTCACCATCACGGCCCGCTCCGGTGCAGACACGTGCCGCATGATGAGGGGCCCCGGCCACTGATCGCCTTGGAACAGATCGTCCTCGACGTGGATCAGGATGCTGCTGAGCGCCCGCCCCCGCAACGCGTCGAGCGTTCGCGCCGACCACGCCGCGAACCACGGGTTCGCGTCGACGATCATGTCGGTCTCGGAGGTGCGGATGACCCCGAACGGCTGAGCCTCAGGCTCCACCCCGCTCATCGTGCCTCCGCACTCCGCGTTGGACGGACGCGACGGTCCTCACGATAGCGGGGCGCACGGCGGGATGCGTCACAGTGGGCGACCGCCCGTCACCGGAATGATGGCACCCGACACATACGATGCCGCCTCGCTCGCGAGGTACACGTAGGCGCCGGCGAGTTCGGCCGGCTGCCCCGCCCGCCCGAGCGGGGTGTCGGCGCCGAAGTTCTGCAGCTTCTCTTCGTCGAAGCCGGTGGCGGGGATCAGAGGCGTCCAGATGGGTCCGGGTGCGACACCGTTGACGCGGATGCCGCGCGGACCCAACTCGGCGGCGAGTGCTTTGACGAACGCGACCTGCGCTGCCTTGGTCATCGCGTAGTCGATGAGTCCGGGCGACGGGTCAAAGGCCTGGATGGAGGTCGTCACGATGATCGATGCCCCGGGGCGCAGGTGCGGCACAGCCGCACGCGCCGTCCACATCAGTCCGTACAGGTTGGTGCGGAACACGCGGTCCATCTCGTCCGTCGCAAGATTCTCGAGCCCGTCGCGGTCCTTCTGGTAGGCGGCGTTGAGCACGAGCACGTCCAGTCGACCGAGGCTCATGAGCGTCTCGGCGACGATCGACGTCGCGAAGTCCTCGTCGCGCACGTCGCCCGCGAAGGACACCGCGCGTCGCCCGGCATCTTCGATCAGCTCGCACACGCCCATCGCATCCGGACGCTCCTCGGGCAGGTGGGCGATCGCGACGTCGGCACCCTCGCGTGCGAACGCCAGGGCGACGGCACGGCCGATCCCCGAATCGCCGCCTGTGATCAGTGCCGACCGGCCGAACAGTCGATCTCCGCTCGGATACGTCTGCTCGCCATGGTCGGGCGTCGGTCGGGTCTCGTCGGTCATCCCGGGCTGACCCTGCTCCTGGGTCGGGAAGTCCGCCGTCGTGTACTTGGTGCGCGGGTCCTGAGGTTCCTCGCCGGTCACGGGCACTCCTCTCGTCAGCTCGAACAGCAACGCCGAAACGGTATGACGGACACGTGCCCGGCCGGGAGGGGGTTGACGTGCGACGACGACTCACCTAGAGCCCAATACATCGTTGCGGCTCGGGATTCAAGCGCCTTCATCCTCGCCGCACGCAGAGTTACGTTCTCTGAGCCGACCGGACACGATCCGGCGCCGAAGAGGACAAGGAGATCACCATGGGACTCGACGACAAGATGCAGAACACCGGCGAGAAGCTGGGCGGAGAGGCGAAGGAGGCGGCCGGCAAGGCCACCGACGACGAGCGTCTCGAAGCCGAGGGCAAGACCGATCAGGCGAAGGCAGACCTCAAGCAGGCGGGCGAGAAGGTCAAGGACGCCTTCAAGTAGGCCGATTCGACCGGGCGGGCGGGCGCCACATCCGGTGCCCGCCCGTCCGTGTGCGGCGAGCCGGCCGCAGACCGCTCCTCAGTGACCGTCGCCCGAGCCTCCACTGAGCCGCCCATGCAGATCCTGCGTGGCCTCGTTCATCCCCTCGAGCACGACCCGCTTGCCACGGGACTCGTAGCGGGTGACGATCGCATCGAGCGCGGCGACCGTCGAAGCGTCCCAGATGTGGGAGCGCGACATGTCGATGACGACCCGTTCGGGATCATGCGAGTACTCGAACAGGGTCGTCAGGTCGTTGCTCGACGCGAAGAAGAGCTCGCCGTCGACCGTGTAGCGCACGGTCGGGACGGAGGCGTCCTTGTCGACCTCGCGGGTGACGCTCACGAAGTGCGCCACGCGGCGCGCGAACCCGACCATCGCGGCGATCACTCCGACCACGACGCCGATGGCGAGGTTGTGGGTCCACACGGTGACGACGACGGTGACGACCATCACGAGGGTCTCGCTCTTCGGCATCCGTCGCAGGGTCGACAGCCGGATGCTGTGCCAATCGAAGGTCGCGACCGAGACCACGATCATCACGGCCACGAGCGCCGCCATCGGGATGACGGCGACGACGTCGCCGAGGACGAGCACGAGGATCAGCAGGAACACCCCCGCGAGGAACGTCGAGATGCGCGTGCGCGCTCCCGACGCCTTCACGTTGATCATCGTCTGACCGATCATCGCGCAGCCGCCCATGCCGCCGAACAGACCCGACAGCACGTTCGCGGCGCCCTGGCCGAACGCCTCGCGGGTCTTGCGGGAGTGGGTGTCGGTGATGTCATCGACGAGTTTCGCCGTCATGAGCGACTCGAGCAGGCCGACCACGGCGACCGCGGCCGCGTACGGGCCGATGATCCCGAGGGTCTCCCACGTGAGCGGCACGTTCGGGATGAACAGCTCCGGCAGCGTCTCGGGCAGGGTGCCTTGATCTCCCACCGTCGGCACCGCGATGCCGAACACGACGGCCGCGCCGGTGAGCAGGATGATCGCGACCAGCGGCGCGGGCACCACCTTGGTCCACAGCGGCATGAGGTACATGATCAGCAGCCCGATCGCGACCATCGGATACACCAGCCACGGAACGCCGATCAGCTGCGGCACCTGCGACACGAAGATGAGGATCGCGAGCGCATTGACGAACCCGACCATGACGCTGCGCGGGATGAACCGCATCAGCTTCGCGACCCCCAGGGCGGCCAGCACGATCTGGATCGCGCCGCCCAGCAGCACCGTCGCGATGAGGTAGTCCATTCCGAACTCGCGCGCGACCGGCGCGACAACGAGCGCGATCGCCCCGGTCGCTGCGGTGATCATCGCGGGTCGACCGCCGAGGAAGGCGATCGCGACGGCCATCACGAACGACGAGAACAGGCCGACGCGCGGATCGACCCCGGCGATGATCGAGAAGGCGATCGCCTCGGGGATGAGCGCGATCGCCACCACGAGGCCCGCGAGCACTTCGCGCGTGAGGATGCGGGGGCTGCGCAGGGCCTGCAGCACGGTGGGCTCGATGCGATAGCGAGCCGCCGGGTCGGGGACTGAGATGACGTCGGTCATGGACGCTCCTTGACGGGGTCGGACACAGGGAGGGGCGCGTCGTCGCGCAGGCGCCGGAGCGCGGAAACGGTGGGGATGCCGCACCCGCAGAGCGCGGGGGCCGCGGCCAGTCTAACGGCGGGTCCGGTCGGGGCCGATGGTGTGGGCGGCGCCGGCCACCGAGATCGCCGTCGAGTCGGGCACGGCCGAGATCACCAGCCGGCACGGCACGCCCATGTCGACGCCCTGGTGGAGCACGACCTCGGAGCCCTGCGGCAGCGACCCGCGGTCCCGGAGGTAGGCCCCGAACGCCGCCGCCGCGGCACCCGTCGCGGGGTCTTCGCGCACGCCGCCGGGCGGGAATGCATTGCGCACGTCGAAGACGCCCTCGGCCCGCCGGTGGAAGACGTGCACGGTCGTCCACTCGCGACGCGCCATCACGTCGGCGAGCGCGTCGTAGTCGTAGTCGAAGCGCGCGAGGCGTTCCCGGTCGCGGAGCCCGATGAGCGGATGCCTGTTGCCCGCCGACCCGACATGGGGCGGGAATCTCGGGTCGAGGTCGTCGACCGCCCACCCGAACGCCGACCGGAGGTCGTCGAGCTCCGCCTCGGTCATCGGCGCCGAGGAGGCCGGCGGCGACACGAGGGCGGCGATGATCTCGTCGCCCTCGCGGCGGGTGACGACGTCGACAGTGCCCGCGGGAGTCTGGAAGCGCATCGGTCCCGCGCCGTGACGCTCGGCGATCGCGACCGCGGTCGCGATCGTCGCGTGCCCGCAGAAGGCGACCTCGGCGAGGGGGCTGAAGTACCGCAGCACCCCTTCACCGCCGACGAAACTCGACAGGAAGGCGGTCTCGGAGTACCCGACGTCGGCAGCGATGCCGAGCATGGCATCGTCGGCCAGCTCGTCGGCCGTCAGCACGACGCCTGCCGGGTTCCCGCCGACGGCGTCGCTCGTGAACGCCGCATACCGCAGCACCGCGACGGGGGATGAGCTCACGAGGCGACGGTACACCCCCGCGCACCGGGCTACGGTGGAGCGGTGTCAACGTCTGATCACGACCTCGTCCCGATCCCGGCGGGATCGTTCCTCATGGGCTCGGATGACTTCTACCCCGACGAGCGGCCCGTCCACGAGCGGGCGGTCGAGGCGTTCCTCATCGACCGGTACCAGGTGACGAACGCGCAGTATGCGGCGTTCGTCGACGACACCGGGTACGTCACGGTCGCCGAGCGCGACCTCGACCCGGCGGACTTCCCCGGCGCCGACCCCGCCGACCTCGTGCCCGGCGCGATGGTCTTCACCCCGACGTCCGGACCGACGGACCTCGGGAACTGGCGCAACTGGTGGCGCTGGCAGCCGGGGGCTTCCTGGCGGCATCCGTTCGGGCCCGACTCGACGATCGACGACCTGATGCAGCATCCCGTGGTGCACGTCGCCTATCCGGATGCGGTCGCCTACGCCGACTGGGCCGGCCTGCGGCTGCCGACCGAGGCCGAGCACGAGTACGCGGCGCGAGGTGGACTCGAGGGCGCGCCGTTCGCGTGGGGCGATGAGGCGTATCCCGGCGGCGAGGCGCAGGCCAACTCGTGGCTGGGCCGGTTCCCGTACGACAACCGGGGCGTCGGCGGCACCGCACCCGTCGGCTCGTACCCCGCGAACGGTTACGGGCTCTTCGACATGATCGCCAACGTGTGGGAGTGGACGAGCGACTACTACACGCCCCGGCACCTGCGCCTGTCGGACAAGCCCGTCGACGCGGGCAAGCGGGAGAACCTGCTCGCCGCGGCGAGCGCGCAGGAGGGCTTCCCGCAGATTCCGCGGCGCGTGCTGAAGGGCGGTTCGTTCCTCTGCTCGCCCGACTACTGCCTGCGGTTCCGGCCGGCGGCGCGTTCGCCGCAGGCCGAGGACACCGGCATGTCGCACGTCGGGTTCCGCTGCGCGCGCGACGCCTGACCCCGGCATCGGCGCCGGCGAGACGAAGCATCGTGGGCAGCAGTCCGGCGCCGGCCGCGACGCGTTCATTCGAGCTCCTTCCCGAAGTGCTGCTGGTCGCAGTGTCGCAGGTATGTTCTAATGTCGATGTATGGCGAACGTGCGGATGGTGCCCTACGACGGGGAGTACCCGGATGCGCCGCCGGATGTGTACGAGCTCGTTCCGCCGGATCCGATCGATCTGATCTGCGACGCGGATGCGGTGCTGTGCATGATGGCCGCGGACCGGTTGGAGCGGATCGCGTCGGCTCGCGAGTCCGCGGTCACCGGTGTGACGTATGGGGCGTCGATGGAGATCGCGCTGCGGTCTTTGCGGCTCGAGATCGCCGCCGCATTGCGGATCACCGAGTACGCCGCGGACCGGCTGCTGGACCTCGCCGACGCGCTCACCTCGCGGTACCCGGCGGTGCTCGAGGCGTTGGGTCGGGCGAACATCACCCAGACCCATGCCGAAGCGTTCGTCGACCTGATGCGCGAGGTCGAACCCGACCTGCAGGACCAGCTCGCCGCGGAGGGGCTCGCGTTGGCGGAGGAACTGCCGGTCGGGTCCTTCCGACGGGCGTTCGGTGACCTCATCGCGGCCGTGCGGTCGGTGACGCTCGCGGAACGTCACGCGTCCGCGGTCACCCGGCGACGGGTGGTGTACCAGGACGATGTGGACGGGATGGGGTGGCTGTCCATCCACGGCCCCGCCGTCGAGCTGAAGGCGGCGCACGGTCGGGTGTCGGCGATCGCGAACCCCATCGCCGCGTGCGGGGACGACGACCGCACCCTCGACCAGGCCCGTGCCGACGTGGCCCTGGACCTGCTCATCGACGGCACCACCGCCCACCTGCCCGACACCGCGCGAGGGATCCGCGCGACCGTGGCCGTCACCGTCCCGGTGCTCACCCTCCTCGGCGTCGACGAGACCACCCCCGCGACCGTCGACGGCATCGGACCGATCCCCACCGACAAGGCCCGGGAACTATGCGGCAACTCAACAGGGTGGATGCGGGTGCTCACCCACCCCGAAACCGGCGTCGTCGTCTCCGTCGGACGCGACACCTACACCCCACCAGCCGACCTCGCCCGCCTCGTGAAATGGCGGGCAGGACACTGCATGGCACCCGGCTGCGGGAAACCCGCCGCCCAGTGCGAAATCGACCACACCATCGCATGGGAACACGGCGGCACCACCACCGAGGCCAACCTCGCCCCCTTGTGCAAAGCGAACCACACGGTCAAACACCACGGCAACTGGACGGTACGACAACAACCGGGTGGGATCCTGGAATGGACCTCACCCACCGGACGCATCTACACCGTCCACCCCGAACGGCGCACACCCACCTTCACACCCGTCACCAACGGCACCGACCCACCCTTCTGACCGAAGCGCCGGCAGCCTGCTGACGCGGCCCGTCAGGCATCGATGCCGTCGGGTGCCCCCCACGCGGACCACTCCGCTTCCCAGCCGACGCCCGCGGCCGTCGGCGCGCGCACCAGCCCGTCGGCGCCGACCGCACGCTCACGCTCTACGACGGAACTCGATACGAGCGACTCGTAGTAGGTCGTATTCGAGATAGACATGCACAAGTGGGTGTTGACCAGGCCGCCCCCATGCACTTCAGCGCGGAGCAGGAACGAATCGGCGAGATGCGCGATCCGCATCGCGCCCGTCACACCCCCTTTCAGCGCCGAACTCGTACGTACCGCGGCCGCACAGCCGGAGGCGATGAAGTCGCCGGTGTTCATGTGTGCGCCACCGCTCGTCTCCGCCACGAGAAGTGGGATGTCCACGCGGTCGGCGAGTGCCTTGTACGCAGTGACGCTGTGCTCGCGCATGGGCTCTTCGTACCAGAGGTAGCCGTAGTGGCTGAGTGCCCGGCCGACGTACAGCGCATCGGCGAGGTCGAAGCCGGCGGAACCGTCGTACATGAGATCCATGTCGTCACCCACGCGCTCGCGCAGCGCCCCAGCGAGCGCGGCGTCCTTGCGAGGGTCACCCCACGCGTGGAGCTTGATGGCGGGGTACCCGAGGTCGCGGCACTGATCGGCGACGTCCAGAAACTCCGGGATGTCGTCGAACGTCACCGTCGACGCATATGCGGGGATCGACTCACGGAACGAGCCCAGAAGCATGTACAGGGGCACGCCCGCGGCCTTCGCACCGATGTCCCACAGGGCGACGTCCACGACGCCGAGCAGGTGCAGCGGCATCGATTCGATGCGATCGATCTCCCAGATCCGGTGCCAGAGGTACTCGCGCGCCAGCGCATCCTGGCCGACGAGCTCGCGTCGCAGCCGTCGCTCGACGACGTCGTTCAGGATGACGCCGCGCCGGCTGTGCGCGAAGCCGCGCAGTCCCGAATCCGTCGTGACGACGAGCCATCCCTCGACTCCCGCGCCGTCGGAGCCGGGCAGTCCCTGGCGCCAGACGAACGCCGGCGACACCGCCGGAGTGTCGACGAGGACGACCTCGACCGAGGCGATGCGATGCTGCGCCGAGTCGGGTTCAGCCACGAAGACCGCCTCCCATGAGGTCGGCGCTCTTGAGCACTGTCCGCTGCGCGACGATCAGGACGATCATCACGGGGGCCATCGAGATGATCGTCGCGAGGATCAGCTCGGGCAGCCCGATGTCCGCCGACTGAGCCGACAACGGGTTGAGCTGCGGCACGTTGCTCGCCAGGGTCGCGAGTCCGACCGGAAGCGGATGCTGCGGGCCGCCGAGCATGACGAAGGGCAGGAAGTACTCATTCCAGTTCCGCATGAACGCGAAGAAGGCGAGGAGCACGACGATCGGCTTCGCCAGCGGCACGGCGACGCGGGCGAACACCTGCCATTCGTTGCAGCCGTCCAGGCGTGCGGCCGAGTACACGTCCTTGTCGACCGTCGTACTGAAGTAGATGAAAGACATGTAGACGCCGAAGGGGAAGACACCGAGCGGAAGGATCACCGAGAGCGGGTTTCCGACCAGGCCCAGCGTCGTCATCTCGAGGAACAGTGGCAGCACGAGCGCGGACGCGGGAACGAGCATGAGCAGCAGGCTGACCATGAGCACCGACTTGCGTCCCGGGAACTCCCGCGTGCCGAGGGCGTAGCCCGCAGGCACCGTGGTGAGGACGGCGAGGGCGATGCCGCCGACGGTCAGGACGACGGAGTTGCCGATCCAATCGAGGACCACCCCGTGGTCGTACCCCTGCAGGTTGCCCCACGCGATGAAGATGTTGTCGAAGCTTCCGAACGAGAACGGGAAGTCGTTCTGCAGCTGCGCGTTGTTCTTCGTGACCGCGAGCAGGACCCAGATGATCGGCGTCAGCGAGAACGCAGCCCATGCGAGCAGCACGATCCACGCGCCGGTGCGTGCGGCGGAGGCTCCGAACTGGGGGCGGGCAGAGGTTCGCCCTCGCGCGTCCGCCTCCGTGCGCTGCTGCGGGGGCGTGTCCGTGCGCGTCGAGGGATCGGTGAGCTGTGCCATGTCAGATCTCCACTCGGAACATGTTCGTCTTGCGAAGCACCACGGCGGCGAGGATTCCGGCGATCGCCAGGAGCTGGACCGACAGTGCGGCGGCCGCGGGGAAGTTCCCGTAGGTGTACGCGAACGTGTAGGTCAGCTGCAGCGGCGCGAAGTTGTCGCCGATCGCCCCACCGGTCGCACTCGCGAGGATCTGCGGTTCGACGAAGAGTTGCGTCGCCGCCGCGATGTTCAGGATGAGCGTGTAGCCGATCCACTTGCGCAGCATCGGCAGCTTGATGTGGAACGCGGTCGTCCATGCACCCGCACCGTCGATACGCGCCGCCTCGAGGATCTCGGACGGGATCGAGGTGAGCGCCGCGTACATCAGCAGGATCGCGTTCGCCGAGGTCCACACGGCGATCATCGCCAGGATCGGGGGCACGGCCGCGGGCCTGAGCACCTGGAAGATATTCTCCATGCCGAGTGCGTTCAACAGCCCGCCGACGGGGCTCGTCGCCGGGTTGAGCATGAAGATCCACGCGACCACCCCGGCCGCGCCGACCATGGCCTGCGGAAGGTAGTACGCGAACCGGAAGCCGGAGCCCACCCGCGACGATCGGCCCTGGAGCAGCAGCGCGATCCCGATCGAGACGATCATCGACGGCCCGATGAAGAACACGGCGTAGATCGCGATGTTCACGAAGGCGTCGACGTACCGGAAGTCCTCGAAGGTCTGCACATAGGCGTCGAACCCGGCGAATCCGCCTTCGGGCCCGGAGACCGAGATGATGAGCGCGTAGATCGCCGGCACGATGCCGAACGCGCCCACCAGCAGGAGGTACGGCAGCAGGAACAGGTATGAGGAACGCACCATCGAGCGCGAAGCGCCAGCGGAAGGGCGCCGGCGGCGGCCGGACGCGGCGCCGTCAGGGGCCGGGTCCAGGGCGGGCGGCCCCGCGCTTGCGGATGCAAGCGCGGGGCCCATCGGAGCGGACATCAGTCTTCGACGTCCCATCCGCCAGCTTCGAGATTCTGCACGAGCCGGGTCTCCCACTCGGGAACCGTCTCGGTCATCGACTTGCCGGTGCCGAGTGCCGCGGGGACCACGGAGCGGTAGGTCTCCGAGTTGGCCTGCTTGTAGGTGAGGCCGGTCCAGATACCGTCGACCGCCGCCGCGAGGACCTCATCGAGCGGGGTGTCCACGACAGCGAACGTGCCGTCGCTGATGTTGCGGTCCAGCCACGCGCCCTGCATCGGCTCGTAGGAGGGAAGCGTGGTCGACGCCTCGGTGGCGAGGAACGGACCGGTCGTGACCCACGTGACGAGGTCGGCAGCGGCCTGCTGGTACTCGCTGTGCCGCGAGACGACGTACGCCCGGCCGCCGATGTCTCCGGTGTGGGCCTCGGCGTCGGCCTCCCACTTGGGGGGAGCGGCGAAGGACAGCGACCCGGGGGCGCTCTCGTACATGTTCGCGTAGACGTTCTGCCCGTACCAGATCGGCCCCATCATCATGAGGACCTTCTCGGGGGTGCCGTAGTCCTGGGCGAACTGCGGGTCGACGACCGCCGTGCGAGCGAACGCGCCCGCGTCGAGCAGAGTGTCGATCATCTCGGTCACCCGCGTGCAGTTCGGGTCCTCGAGATCGACCTTCACCTCGTTGACGCCGGTGAACTCCGGACCGGGGCATTCGGCGGCCGCGTAGTAGGTCAGGTCGTCCCACGGGTTGCTCGCGCTGCCCACGATGTAGCCGGGGTGTTCCTCGGCGAGCTGCAGACCGATCTCCTGGAACTCCTCCCACGTGGTCGGCAGCGAGTATCCGAATTCCTCCATGAGGTTCGGGTTGTACCACAGCACCCCGGGAGCGAAGTCGCCGCGCAGGCAGATGAGCTCGTCTCCGACCGTGCAGGGGTCGAGAGTGCCCTGCGAGAAGTCGGCGACGATCTCGTCGTCGACCAACCCGTTCAGGTCGAGGGTGAAGTCGTAGGGGTCGGATGCCAGCGAGCTGGCCGCGGAAGCGGCCGTCGCCAGGACGTCGGGCCAGCCCTGACCGGAGGTGTTGGCCAGGAGGATCTTCGACGCCAACTCCTCGGGGCTGCTGTCGAGCGTCTCGATCTCCAGCGTCACGTCCGGGTGCGCCTCCTGGTATGCCTCGAACAGCGGCAGACGGACCGCATCGGTCCAGACGACGAGCGTGGCGTCGCCATCCGCCTGCTCGACCTCCTCGGTGCTCGCCCCGCCGACGGCGCAACCCGTCAGCAGCATGCCGACGGCGGCTGCCGCTGCGGCCGCACGCGCAGCGCGTGTCTTGGAGAACTTCATCGTTTCTGTCATGGCAGCTCCTCTTCCTTGATCTCTGCCTCGTTGATCCTGGGATCAGGATCGGTAGTGGTGGTGTGGGTAGGTCTTCGTGCGAGCTCGTGGTGCGATGTGGTCACGGTGTCATGACACGACTGTCCAATCTCGTCGCAGAGCGGACGCATCCGCACCGAGGTCGGGTCGTTGGGCGTCGGTGAACCAGGCGTCCAACTCCGCGCGCATCCTGCGCACCCTGTCGGGCTCGGCCGCCGCCAGATCGTCCAGCTCGAGCGGATCGATGGCGAGGTTGTAGAGCTCGGGCCGGACCTCGTCCTCAGTGATGACAGGCATCGGAGGCATCGGATCGGTCCTAATGTGCGTGAAGCGATCGGGCTCGTAGCGCAGCGCGCGGTCCATCTCGAGATCGTCGGCGGTGACGTGCATCGCGGACTCGATCTCGGGGAGGACGAGCTTCCAGTGGCCGTCGCGCATCGCCGCGTTGCACACGCCGACCGGACGATAGCGGTTCCACTGCCAGAAGCGCTGCTCCGGAACATCACCGGACTCACCCCGCAGCGCGGCGAACATGTCGGCACCGTCTCGGGCGAGGTCCGGGTTCACCGACGGCGCGCCCGCCATCGCGAGGATCGTCGGGTACCAGTCGGTGAAGTGGATCATCGCGTCGACCCTGGTTCCGCCGTCCATGCCGTCCGGCCAGCGGATGAGGCCAGGCACCCGGATGCCGCCTTCATAAGTGTGGCCCTTCGAGCCTCGGAACCCGCAGTTGAAGCGGTCCGTCGCCTCGGGCCCGTGACCGCGCATCTGAGGGCCGTTGTCACTGGTGAACAGGACCACGGTGTTGTCCGCGAGTCCGAGCCGATCCAATTCCGCGAGGACGCGTGCGATACCGGTGTCCATCGCCTCGACCATCGCGTAGAGCGCGGCGACCGCCGGGTTGTTGCCACGTGCGAGGTGCTTGTCGATCATTCCGTCGGGAGCCTGGAACGGGGCATGGGGAGCGTTGTACGCGAGGTGCAGATAGAAGGGATCCTGCTGGTGCCGGCGCAGGAAGTCGACGGCTTCGTCGGTCCAGACATCGGTGAGGTACCGTCCGTCGGCGCGACGAACCACGTCGCCCTTCTGGATCGTCCAATCCCAGTAGTCCATCCAGCCGCCCTGGAATCCGACGAACTCGTGGAAGCCGCGACGGGTCGGGTGGAACCTCGGGTCGAGCGCGCCGCTGTGCCACTTGCCGACGAGGCCGGTGGTGTACCCCGCTGCGGCGAGGGCATCGGCCAGCGTGTCCTCGTCGAGCGCGATGCGGTCCAGGCCCCGTCCGTCGAGTGTGTCGACGGCACCGGTGCGATGGGGATACCGCCCCGTGAAGAGGGCCGCTCGGGCCGGCGCGCACACCGGGGAGGCCGAGTAGTGCTGGCTGAGCTGGACGCTCTCAGCGAACAGGCGGTCGAGCGCGGGAGTGTCGGTGATTCCGTAGTTGAAGCATCCGATGTCGCCGAAGCCGAGGTCATCGACGACGATTTGCAGAACGTTGGGCCGAGCCATCAGCACTCCCCGCGTTCCACGCGCTCGAGTTCGATGACCGAGAGCACGGGATCCGGCCGGCATGCGCGCAGATCGAGGACGATCCAGTCGCCCTCGACCCGCATCGGGACACTCTCGCCCCCGGCGTTCGTCAGCAGACTGGCCGAGGCGAATCGGGTGTCGCATGAGAGCGCGAACTCGCCCGTCGGAGGCCACTCGCGCAAGTGGAGGTACACCCGGTCGGCGTCCTCGGTGCTCCATGCCCCGTCAAGTCCCGTGAACGGGCCCCGGGTGGTGCCTCGGATGGCTCGTCCGCAGCGGTCCATCCATTCGCCGAGTGCCGCGAGCTGTGCGCGCTGACCGTCGGGGATCCGCCCTTGGGCGTCCGGGCCGACGTTGAGGAGGACGTTTCCGCCCAGTGAGGCGGCTTCGGCGACTGTGGCGGCGATCTCGCGGGCGCTCTTCCAGTCGTCCCGTCCTGCCATGTACCCCCACGTGCTGTTGCCGGTGATCGGCGTCTCCCAGTCTCCGGGAGGAGCGTCGGGCATGTCGTTGTCGGCCGTCTGCCCGTAGTCGCCGAGGCCGTTTCCCACACGGCCGTTGACCAGGCAGTCCGGCTGGAGCGCGTGGACGTGGTCGACGAGATCCTTGCTCTGCTCGGCGGAGATGCCCAGCGGAGTGTCGAACCAGATGAGCGCGATCGGCCCGTAGCCGGTCAGCAGCTCGGTCAGCTGAGGCTTCACGTATGTCTGCAGGTAGCCCTCGAAGTCCTTGGTCTCGGGGTCGAAGTCCCAGTCGTTGCCGGCGGCGTCGGGGTGCGTCCAGTCCTGCGTCTGCGAGTAGTAGAGCCCGAACGCGACTCCGCGCTCGGAGCAGGCGCGCGAGATCTCCCCAATGATGTCGCGGCCGAAGGGGGTCCCTGTCACCGAGTTGAACTCGGTCTGCTCAGTTCCCCACAGGCAGAAGCCGTCGTGGTGCTTCGCGGTGACGACGATGTAGCGCTGGCCGGCGCGTACGGCGAGATCGACCAGCTCGCCGGCGTCGAAGGACTGCGGGTCGAAGTCGTCGGCGAGCCGGCGGTAGTCCGCCGCCGGGATCTCGAGGTCGTGCATGATCCACTCCCCCATGTGCGGGGTGGGCTGACCCTGCCATGTGCCCGCCGGCAGGGCATACAGACCCCAGTGGACGAACATTCCGAACCGCGCCTCGCGGAACCAGGCGAGAGCGGGATTGGATGCCGCATCCGCTCGCTGAGCGAAGCGGGTGTGAACGTAGTCTCGTTTGTCGGTGTCGACCACAGAGGGAGTCTCTTTCTGGAGCGGGGCGGGGGAAGCGGGTTGGCGCAGTGCGGTGTCAGGACACATCGGTGAGTCTCCGATCGGGTCGTGACGGCGCCTGCAGCGCGCGGCGCAGCTGGGGGAGGACGGCTTCGGCGTCGTCGACGTCCGCGGCCGACGCATACGCCCGAAGGATGAGACTGTACTCGTCAAGCGCCCGGACCAGCTCGAGCGGATGCTGCTCGACGCCGTTCCACGCGACGACCGAGCGGGTGAGCGCCGCCTGTGCGTGCGCATCCTCCGTCTTCCAGTCGAGGTCGCCACCGGACCGGCGCCCCTCGGCATCGCACTGCCACGACCACATGTTCCATTCGAAGCGGTCGCCGGCCGCGGACGTGGCCTTCACGCGCTTGTGAAGGTGGATGCCGTCCGCTCGGTGGTCCGGCACGCGAGGCGCGCCCACACCACAGTGGAGCCGGATGTTCCCCGCGGCGGTATGGAACCGGGCCTCGAGATCGTCGGGCGCATAGTGCGCAGCAGGGCTGGGTTCCAGACCGTTCGACCCTTCGGCCTCGGCCGTCACGTCGGTGACCTCGGAGGACAGCAGATCGCGGGCGGATTGCATGAGGTGGGTCCCCTGGTAGGCGGCGTTCATCCCCGCCGACGCGTAGATGTCGATCGGCCCTGCCCAGGCGCCCACCGACTCCTTCATCCGCGCCATCGCACGGTGGAAGTGGAGCTGATGGTTCACGGCGACGCGCATGCGAGTGCGACGTTCGAACGCGGCCAGCTCCTCGAGGTCTTCCCGATCGATGGCCACCGGCTTCTCGAGGATCACCGCCGCGACGCCGGCCTCGTCACAATCGCGCAGGATGGCCAGTCGCGCCGAGGGCGGCGTGCTCACGTGGACGAGTTCCGGACGTACGGCATCGAGCATCTGCCGGTGGTCGGTGAACGGGTCGACTCCGGAGTATCCGGCCGCGAAGGCGTCGGCGGCGTCGGACGTGCGGGCCGACACGGCGACCAGCTCCGCGTCGTCGATGCGGCGGTAGGCGTCAGCGTGGGCGCGTGCTCGTCCCCCGGTTACGCCGATGATCGCGCTTCTCATCCATTCCACCTCCTGGCGTCCTTCTCGTGCATCTCGCCTATCACGCCCCGAACGGGGCGTAGTGCGGCTCGACCCTCGGCGAGAAGTCGCCGGGATCGAAGTACAGGGCCGTCGGTTCCGCGTCCTCGGTGCGGATCGACCAATCGAGCAGCCGTCGACGCATGTCGGCGACGATGCCGCCGTGCGCCGGGTCGGCGGCGAGGTTGTGCAATTCGCGGGCGTCGGCCTCCATGTCGTACAGCTCGTCGACCGGATCCATCGGGTCGTAGATGTACTTCCAGCGGCGCGTGCGAACCATCTTCGATCGGCCTTCCGCCTCGGCGGCCCGCAGAAGTGGTCGCAGCTGATCGCGCTGCGCGTGACCACGAGACACTCCTTGGTCGTAGGTCATAGGCGGCGATCCGGCCCCGTACTCCGCAAAGACCGCACTGCGGGCTTCGGTGGGGATGCCGAGCCCGGGCAGGACGCGACCTCGGCTCCCGGTCGGCGCGGTCACGCTCGCGATATGCGCGACGGTGGGCATCACGTCGATCAAGCTGACCGGATCGGCCACTGTGTCGCCCGCTGCGTCGATTCCGGGGATCCGGATCACGAGAGGAACCCGCGTCAGTGCGTCGATGAGCGAATTGCACTTGACCATCAGCCCGCGCTCACCGGCGAAGTCGCCGTGGTCGGCCAGGAACACAACGATCGTGTCTTTGTCCCGGTCCGCCTCGGTGAGCGTGTCGAGCAGTCGTCCGATGCAGGAATCGACGAAGCTGACCATCGCGTAGTAGGTGGCGACTGCGGTCCGCAGGGACGCCTCGTCCATGTCGTCGAATCCGCACAGCTCGCGGTAGAGCCTGCGCCGCACGGGCTCGGCGGTGTCGTCCTCGAGCGCACCCTCGGGGAGGTGGATCCGCTCCGGGTCGTACATCGAGGCGAACGGCTCGGGGGCGTAGTAAGGCTCATGCGGCTCAGGTAGCGACATCCACAGCAGGAACGGTTCCGCTGCGGTGCGGACGAAGCGGCTCGCCTCCTCGGTAATGCGCGCGGCCGGGCACTCCTCCTGCGGGACGGGCGTCGGGTGCGCGTGCCACAGCCGATCGAACTCCGCGTCCGTGTTGAGCCACGAACGGAATCGGTCGTCTCGCGCGTCGCTCGCGTGCGTGCGCCCGCGATGGCTGAACTCCTCGACTTCGTCGAAGAGGGCGAGGTCCTCGGAGCCGAAGCAGTGATTCTTCCCGATGAGGGCGAGCCGGTACCCGGCCTGATGGAACTGGCGCAGATAGTTGTCGCGCGACTTCGGCGCCTGCGCTTCGTTGGTGCGCACACCGTGGTCGTGGGGGTAGGCGCCGGTCCAGAGCGAAACGCGCGACGGGGTGCACAGGGGGTGCGCGGCGAATGCCAGGTCGTAGCGCACGGACTCCTCCGCGAACCGATCGAGCACGGGAGTGCGCACATCGGGGTTGCCGTAAATCGGCAGCGCCGTGGCCTTGAGCTGGTCGGCCATGATGACGATCACATTGGGACGGGCCATGCGGCACCTCCCGTGTCATCGGATGCGAACGCCGGCGAGACGTCGAGATCGTCGTCCAGTTCGGTCTGCCACCGCTCGAGGTCCCGGCGAAGTTCCCCGATGCGCTCCGCCTCTTCCGGGCGATCGCTGAGGTCGGACGTCTCCCACGGGTCGCGCGCGATGTCGAACAGCTGGTGGCGGCGCTGGTCAGGGTAGGCGATGAGCTTGTGGGACTTCGTCCGCACCATTCGCTGATAGTCGCGGTATGCCCCGACGATGCTGCGGTAGAGATCATCGACCTCGCCGGAGATCACCGGCGCGAGAGAGGGCGCCTCGACCGTCGCGGGGGTGGGGATGCCGACAAGATCGCACAGCGTCGGGAAGATGCTGCTCTGATACACGAGCGCATCGCGCGTCTCGTTTTGGGGAGCTCCGGGACCCGCGAAGATGAGCGGCACCCGCACGGAGTGGTCGTACAGATTCTGCTTCCCCATCAGGCCGTGCTCGCCGACGGCGAGCCCGTGATCGCTCGAGAATACGACGACCGTGTCATCGATCAGGTCGTTCGCGTCGAGCGCGTCGAGGATCCGACCGATCTGCTGGTCGGCGTGGCTGATGATCGCGTAGTACTCGCTTCGGTGCAGCCGGACCGCGTCCTCGGTGCGCGGGAAGGGGGCGAGCCACTCGTCGCGAATGCGCGCGTCGCCCTGGTCGAAGGGGTGCTCCGGCAGGAAGTTCGGCGGGACCTCGATCTTGTCGGCGGGGTACAGGTCGAGGAACTCGGGATGCGTCTGCCGCGGGTCGTGGGGCGCGTGATAGGCCACGTGCAGGAAGAACGATCGCTCGTCGCCGGTGGCGGATTCGAGGAAGTCGATGGCCGCATCCGTCCAGCGTTCGCTGCTGTGGACGACCTCGCCGTCGCGCTCCATCCAGTGCCGGCCCTGTTCGCGATCGGACGGGCTCCAGTCGTTGCCCGGCGCCGGGCGCAGGTACGCAGTGTTGTCGGGGTGGAATCCGTCGGCGTTGATACCGCCGAACCAGGGCCCGATCTCGTCGTAGCTGCGTTCCAGCGCACTCGCGCTGTTGTGCCACTTCCCGGTGAAGAAAGTGCGGTAGCCGCAGTCGCGAAAGTGCTGGCCGAGCAATGATCCGGTGTTGACACCCTCCCGAGCATGAAAAAGTCCCGTTCCCGTGATCAGCATGGCGCGCGATGCCACGCACACCGCCGGCACCCATGAGCCTTGGTTGAAGGCGTGGGTGAACGCGGTGCCACGACGAACGAGCGCGTCGAGGTTCGGAGTGTGAATCTCGGGGTTGTTGAGAGAACCGATCGTGCGGAACGCCTGGTCGTCCATGAAGATGAGCACGACATGGGGATGCCTGCCCGGCGAGGCGACATTCTCAGCGGTCATCGGACCCGTCCTTCTCGAGTGGCATCGGCGCCGGTCTCGGGATGCGACCGAACCTGCGGTGTTCGGCTCGCACACTTCACGATGCCGAGCCCCTTTCGATAAAGCAACGCGCCGCCACTTCTAGTTCGATATCGTTCCCTTATGGATCTACGGCAGATGCGCGCATTCGTCGCCCTCGCGGACCACCTGCACTTCGGACGGGCGGCGGCATCGCTGGGCATTTCGCAACCCGCGCTGAGCCAACAGCTGTCGAAGCTCGAATCCGAGATGGAGGTGGAGCTCATCATCCGCACCAGTCGTGAGGTGAGTCTCTCGCCGGTCGGCGAACTGTTCCTCGACGGTTGCCGCCGCACGCTCGCGGAAGCACTGCGAACCACGGAGATCGTCCGAGACGCACCTCTCGGAGTGAATGCGCGACTCATCGTGGGTTCGCTCGGGGCCGGGGCGAACGGCCCGCTGCCCCACATGATCTCGTCCTTTCGAGAGTCGGTGGACGGACTGATCGTCGAACTGCACCACCATCCGAACAACGCCACACTCGAACGCGACATCCTGGACGGATCGATCGACGTGGGCGTCGTCCGTTCGATAAGCAACGAGCAGCTGATCGCCTCGCGCAAGCTGTTGGATGAACCGTTCATCGTCTACCTGCCTGACGCGCATCCCGCCGCGGACCGCGCGTCCATCAAGCTCCAGGAACTCGCAGACGAGGATTTCATCCTGTGGCCTCGCTATCACGGACCCTGGTACTACGACAGGGTGATCGCCGGCTGCCAGCGGGCCGGCTTCACACCGCGGATCACCGGGTACGGCACCTCCCTCGAGTCCCAGCTGGCGCTGGTCTCCGCCGGGATCGGGCTCACCCTCCAGGCCGCGAGCAATCAGTCGATTCGCCGTGAGGGTGTGCGCTGCATCCCCCTCGCAGACTCCGATCTCAGCTCTCCGCTGTGGCTCGCCTACCGCCGATGGCACAGACCGAAGATCGTCGACCGCTTCTTGGACGCGTCCTCGCCCGGGCGAGGTACTCGATCCGGTTGACCGACCGCGATGCGACCGGGGACCGGGTGCGCCAGGACCCGGTCCTCCGGGGTAGGTTCGCATCATGTTCTCGAAGCATCGCCGGCCGTCCGAGCTGATCGTGCGCGCCGGCTTCGCCACCGAGCAGGCCGTCTACGGAATGCTGCTGGTCGCCGGCATGATCGTCGCCGCGAGCGCCCACGGCGGAACGTCGGCCGAAGTGCTGGTCACCGTCGTCGTCACCGTGCTCGTCTTCTGGGCGGCACACGTCTACGCGGGAACCGTCGCGCACCACGGTCTCGAAGAGGGTCACAACGTCGGCCTCGGCGAGGCATTCCGCATGTCGCTGCATGCCACGTGGGGCATGCTGCTGTCGGCGATCGTCCCCTGCGTCATCCTGCTGCTGGGCACGCTGCGGGTCTTCCCCGACCGACTCGCGGGCTGGCTCGCCCTGATCTCCTGCATCGTCACGCTCGCCGTGCTGGGGTACGTGGCCTACCAGCGCCGGGGCGCGCCGCTGCACCTTCGCATCATCGGAGCTCTGGTGACCGCGGGCTTCGGAGGGCTGCTGGCCCTGCTCAAGGCCATCATCCACTGAGCCGCTCGGGCCGGAAGCCGTAGCCGACCATGCGTGCGACCAGCGGGCGGGCGACGGGGATCGCCACGCGCATCACGGCGCGCTGAGCGCGGGTCGGCGGGTTGTCGAGCACTCGGACGGCACGCCCGTTGGCGATCGCACGGTGCACCACCTGCTGGATGCGCTGCATCATCGCGGTCGGCCACGCCCGGCGCCGCTGCACGCGGGCGGCCGCGCGGTCGATCTCCGCGTGCCCTCCGCCGCGTGTCAGCACCGGAACGAGGATGCGCGCCGCGGCGACGGCGTCCTGCACCGCATAGTTGATGCCCACGCCGAAGGCGGGCGACATCGCGTGCGCGGAATCGCCGATGCACAACACGCCCGGCGCGGTCCAGGTCGGCAGGCGGTCGATCTGCACCGAGAGCAGTTTGACGTCGTCGAACGACACGATGTGGTCGGTCACCTCGGTGAGAGGCGGCGATCCGCGCGCCACGCGGGCGCGGAAGCGTTCGATCCCTTCCGCGCGCATGTCGTCGAACCGGCCTTTGGGGATGAGGAACCCGCATTGCAGGTAGTCGGGGCGCGGAATCGTGATGAGCATGCCCGCCTCCGACAGCCATGCGAGCGTGTCGGGCACATGGCGGCTCGGGTGCGGCAGCCGGAACCAGACGACGTCGGCCGGCACGCCGCGGGCCGCGGGCCTCAGTCCGACGCGGCGACGAACGGTCGAGTCGCGTCCGTCGGCGGCGATGACGAGATCGGCGCGGACCTTGCTCTCTCCGTCGCTGTCGCGCACGCGCACTCCGCTCACGCGACCGGCGTCGTGCAGCACGTCGATCACCTCGGTACCCATCCGCAGGTCGAACGACGGATGCCGCGCCCCCTCGCTCGCCAGCAGGTCGAGCAGGTCCCACTGCGGCATGAGCGTGAGGAAGTTGTTGGGTCGCGGGAGTGTGGTGAAGTCGACGGCGTGCACGCGCACGCCGTTGGCCACGACGTCGAGCATGGTGAGCGGGTGATGCGGGATGGCGTCGAATCCCGCCCGGAGGCCGAGTGCGTCGAGCAGGTTCATCGTCGACGGATGCACGGTGTCGCCGCGGAAGTCACGGAAGAAGTCGTCGTGCTTCTCGAGAACGACGACGTCGATCCCGTGTCGCGCCAAGAGCAGGCCGAGCATGATCCCGGCGGGCCCGCCGCCGGCGACGCACACGCGGGTCGTGGTCACGGTCGGCAGGCTACCGGAACGAACCCGCGCGGGCGATGCCCCGGACTGCCGTCGGCCGCCTGCATCGTCCTTTCGACCGGCGCCCATACCGTCCTTCGGTGCCGGCACGCAAGGGGCGCCTCGATGCGAAAGCCGCGGGATACTCTGCCGCGGTGACGAAGCAACGCTGGCTGGACCGACCCCCGGTGCGCGACTTCCCGCCGGCGTCGGCGCGCGCGCGGATCGTCGCGCTCGGTTTCGGTCTGGGAGCGGCGGGCGTCTTCCTCGGAATCTTCGCCATCGTCGCCGCCAACGGTCTCCAGCCACTGGAGTTCGACCTGTGGTGGCGGGACCTCTTGGAGTCGCAACGCACCGAGGTGGGCGTGTTCATCGCGTTCATCCCGGCGTTCGTGGGTGGCACGGTCGTCATGGTCGTGATCCCGATCCTCGTCGTGGCCGCGTTCTTCTGGCGAAGACGACGATGGAGCGCGGTCAACATGGCGACCGCGATCATCGTCGTCGTCGCGATCGGCGCGCCTCTGTCGTACGTGGTCGGACGCGAACGACCCGAAGGCACGCTCGCCGAAGACCTCGCCACCTCGTTCCCGTCGGGCCACACCGCCGTCGCGACGACGTTCGCGATCACCCTCGCGCTGCTGCTGCGCCGATGGTACGTCACCGTCGCCGGCGTCCTGTGGATCGTCTTCATGATGTGGGGGCGCACCTACCTCAGCACGCACTGGCTGTCCGATGTGTTCGGCGGTCTGTTCGAGGGGATCGCCGTCTCGCTGCTGGTGTGGGCCGCGATCGAGACCTGGCGGGCGTCGGGCGACTCTCCCGCGTCGATGGACGAGCCCTCCGCCGAGCGGGGCTCGATCAGCACGTGACGGCGCGCGAAGCGCGATGAGCGCAGCACCACGCCGGCACGATGCGGCCCGGCACTCCTAGACGGCGGTCGTTCGCGGGTCGTCTTCGGCGGGATCCTCCCGCGCGACTCTGCGGCGCTCGGCGTCGAGCAGCGCCATCGCCGGCGCGGCAGCCATGCCGTGGATCACGATCGAGAACACGACGACGAGTCCGACGATCGCCCACAGGCGATCGGCCTGGGCGAACGCACCGTGGGTGAGGGCGTACGCGACGTAGAACAGCGAGCCGATCCCCCGCACGCCGAAGAACGCGATCACGGTTCGCTCACGCGGTCCGGTCCTGCCCGGCGTCAGACCGATCCACCCCGCGAGGGGCCGCACGAGCAGCACGATCACCAGCGCTGCGACGATGTCGATCCAACCGATGTCGGCGAACAGTCCGCGCACCGCCGCGCCGCCCAGGAGCACGATCACGACGACCGTCAAGAGCCGTTCGATCTGCTCGACGAACGTGTGCAGGACGCCGTGATACCCGTGAGCCCGCTCCGATGCGCGGATGGTCGCCCCGCATACGAACACCGCGAGGAACCCGTAGCCCTCGACGATCGCCGCAGCCCCGTAGGCGAGGAGGATCGCCGCGATCGCGATGAAGCCCTCCGCGCGCTGCACGATCCTCAGTTCGTCACCGGTCCGCGAGAAGAAGAGCTTGCCGAACAGCCAGCCGATGACGAAGCCTGCCGCCACGCCCACGCCGATCCGCCACAGCACGTCGACGAGCAGCCATTCGCCCAGCCACCCCGCGGGGTCCACACCGACGAGACTCACAGCAACCGCCGCGAGCGTGAACGGGAACGCGAGCCCGTCATTGAGACCCGCCTCGGACGTGAGCGCGAATCGCGTCTCGTCGTCGACGGCGCCGGGCTCGTCGACCGGCTCGCTCACCTGCACCTCGGTGGCCAGCACGGGGTCGGTCGGCGACAGGACGGCGGCCAGCAGGACGGCGCCGGCCACTCCGAGTCCGAGCGCCCACCAGCCGAGGAGCCCGACCGCCAGGATCGTCAGCGGCATCGTGAGGCCCAGTAGCCTCCACGTCGATGACCATCCGCGGAACGAGAACTTCCGATTGATGGCGATGCCGGCCCCCAGCAGTGAGACGATCACGCAGACCTCGGTCAGCCGCAGCGCGATCTCAGGATGCTCGCGGGGAAGCGGGTCGGGCAGCCCCGGCACCAGGGCGAACGCGAGAGCCCCACCCGCCAGGAACACCATCGGCATCGACACCGGCAGCTTCCCGAGCAATCGGGGAAGCAGCGCGGCCGCCAGTGCCGCCACACCGAGAGCCAGGAACAGGATTCCGTCACCGGTGAAGTCGGCCATCGTCCCACGATCGCGCACCGCGATCACGGCCGGGTAGTGCTTGCGCGGCGTCGGGCCGTGCGCTACCGCGCTGCGCCGTCCGCCGAGCCGGACCGGCTCACGCCGCGCGCAGTCGGCGACGGTGGTACGGCCGCAGGATCGGGCGCAGCACGAATCGCAACGGGACGCCGACCACGAGCACCACCGCCCCGGCGAGTGAGCGATCGTGTCGGCCGAACGCCAGTTTGCGCTCCCACACGTCGCGCACCCGACCGCCGCGGCGCTCGCGCGCGGGCTTGGGCGCGAGCACCCCGCCGCGGCGCAGGGCGACGAGCTCGTCGAGCTGCGCCACCCAGTCGTCGGCGGCCCGATCGTGGAAGTAGTTGTCGGCCAGCCAGCCCTCGGCGGGCATCCGGAAGTCCCGCTCGCGCACGGCGTCCTCCGAACCGAACAGCCCACTGCCGACGAAGACGGGATTGATCAGCCTGTCGTCGACGCCGAACGAATCAAGCACGATCACCGGCACCCCGCGCGCGACCGCCTCGATCGCCGCCGTCGAACTCACCGTGACCAGGCCTTCGGCGTCGTCGAGAGCCCGCAGCATCGGCGCGTGCGACACCACGAGGTTGGAGGGCACGGGCCCGACCGTCGCGAGCAGGTCCGGATAGGAGTACTTCTGCCGGTGCGTCTGCTGCTCTCCCCCCACCGCACGCTCCTTGACGACCACGCGCCGGGTCGGATCGGCGGCCGCCGCGGCGACGAGCATCCGCGCCACGCGCACCCGGTCGGCGCGCTCGCGCGGCACGATCGCCTGCGAGGCGAAGACGAGGTCAGTGCCCCCGGCGCTGCGATCGGCCGTGCGGGCGACCGCGGCGAACGGCAGTGTCGACAGCGCGAAGCGCTGCGCAAGGCCGCGGTGCCGCGCGAGCTCGGTGAACTCGCGCACTTCGCGCGTGGAGTGCAGCACGAACAGGTCGCACTGCGTGCGGTGGAGCATCGCCGCGGTCGTCGCCGGGATCGAAATGCCGGGCAGTCCCGTCACGATCACCGGCCGCGGCACGAGCGACGCGACGGTCGCGGCGAGCACGCGTACGACCGGACCGCGCGAAGCCATGAGCACGGCGTCGGGGGCGGCCTCGTCGAGGATGGCGGGCACCTCGCCGAACTCGACGCGACGGACCGTCTCGGGGTCGATGCGGGTGCCGGCCAGCGCGTTGCGCAGCTGCCCGGCACTCACGGCGAGCGGCGTCTCGACGATCACCAGTTCGGTCTCGACGTCATCGGGCAGCGCCTCCAGCAGCGCGGCCGCCCACTTGACGTAGGAGTCGGTGTCGGCGAGTGCGACGATCCGCCGCACGCCGCCTGTCACGTGAGGACGCGGCGCAGCTTCGCCATCGGCGCCAGCTCGCCCGGGAAGACCCGCTTCACGCCGTCGCCGAGCGCCGCCTCGACGACGCGGATGTCGCGCACCAGGTGCTGCAGGCCCGTCGGCTCGAGCGAGGCGGCGTGGTCGGAGCCCCACATCGTGCGGTCGAGCGTGATGTGCCGCTCGACCGCGGCGGCGCCGAGAGCGACCGCGGCGATCGAGATCTGCAGACCTCGCTCGTGTCCCGAGTAGCCGACCGGCACCCCGGGGTAGCGCTCGCGCAGCGTCGGGATGACCCGCAGGTTCGCCTCGTCGGGTTCCATCGGGTAGGTCGACGTGGCGTGCATGAGCACCAGTCGGTCCACGCCCAGCACGTCGATCGCGAGATCGATCTGCTCGAGCGTCGACATGCCCGTCGACAGGATGACCGGCTTGCCGGTGGCGCGCAGCGCTTGCAGCACGGCCAGGTCGGTGAGCGACGCGGACGCGACCTTGTGCGCGACGACGCCGAGGTCCTCGAGGAAGTGGACGCTGGGCACGTCCCACGGCGACGCGAACCAGTCGAGTCCACGCAGCACCGCATGGTCTGCGACCTCGATGTACTGTTCGCGCGAGAATTCGACACGGTGGCGGTACTCGAGGTACGTCATCGTGCCCCACGGTGTCTCGCGCAGGGTGTCGCGCATGTGCGCAGGCGTCGCGATGTCGGGCGTGCGCTTCTGGAACTTCACGGCGTCGGCTCCGGCTTCGGCGGCGACGTCGATCAGCTGCTTGGCGATCTCGACGTCGCCGTTGTGATTGAGGCCGATCTCGGCGATCACGTAAGCGGGATGGCCCGCCCCGATCGTGCGGGTCCCGATCTTCACGGTCATCGGTCTGCCTCGTCTCCTGATGAGGTGCGCCCGGCACCGGTGCGCACGGGCTGAGCGGCGCCGCGGTCACGCAGCACGCGATCGGCGAGCTCGCGGACGGCACCGTGTCCGCCGGCATGCCGCATGACGACCCGGGCCGCGGCCAGCACGAGCGGGTGCGCCTCGGGCACGGCCACCGGGAAGCCGACGAGCTCCAGGCAGCCGAGGTCATTGACGTCGTTGCCGATGTACGCGATGCGCGAGAGCGGAACCTGCTGGGTCGCGGCCCATTCGCGCAGTACGGCGACCTTGTCGTCGACGCCCTGCCGCACGTCGACCTGCAGCTTGCGAGCGCGCGCGCTGACGACATCGTCGGTCTCGGACGACAGGATGAGAACCGGGATGCCCGCGCGCCGCAAGCGCGCGACGCCCATGCCGTCCGAGCGGCTGACCTGCACGCTCTCGCGCCCGTACGAGTCGGTGATGACGGTGTCGTCGGTGTGCACGCCGTCGAAGTCGGTGACGACGGCGACGACGTCGACGAGGTCGGATGCCTCGGGCACGAGCGGTGCGATCGCCTGCGCCATCGCGAGCTGCTCTTCGGAGTCGATCTCGATGGCGGTGCGCTCGGCCACCTCGACGATTCCGATGCGACCGAAGAAGCGGTGACGCGCGGCCGCGAAACCCGCGGCGTCCATCACGTAGAAGGCGCCCGTCTCGAGATAGTGGGGATCGCGGTCCTGCCGGCGCGGGCGCACCGCGGAGTCGTGGTTGACCCCCGTTGCGTCTCCGGCCTCGGACTTCCACAGGAAGCCGTACGTCTCGATCGCCGAGAAGACGCAGTCGTGCTCGTTCGCCGCGAGAAGCTCCACTGCCAGGTCGAGATCGCGCGGGTCGATGAACGGCGACGTCGCCTGCAGGAACGCCAGCGTGCCGACGTCGACACCGGCCGCGGCCAGGTCGTCGAGGGCGTGCAGCAGCACCCGCTCGCTCGACGTGGTGTCGCCCGCGAGCTCGGCGGGCCGGTCGATCACCTGCGCACCCCATTCGTGCGCGACGGCCGCGATCTCGTGGTCATCGGTCGAGACGACCACGCGGTCGACGGATGCCGCGCCCTGCGCGGCCGCGATCGCCCGGGCGACGAGGGGCACGCCGCCCACGCGCCGCAGATTCTTGCGCGGAACGCCCTTGGATCCGCCGCGCGCGGGGATGACCGCGACGACTTCGGATCGGTTCACGGCATCACCCGTCGGCCGTATCCGCGCACGAAGCCACCCTCGGTGCGGATCGTGCTGCCCGTACCGTCGAGCACGAGCGGCAGCGTGGTGGTCGTCGAGGATGGAAGGGTGAGCAGCTCGAGGGGCTCGGTCGTGCCGGCGAGCAGCAGTTCGGCGGGCAGACCGCTCGCGTCGACATGCACGCCGGCGATCGCTTCGACGGCGGCGAGCTGCTCGTCGGTCTCGCGACGGTGAGGCAGGTAGGTCACGGGCGACTGCGCCGCCAGGCGCGCCACCCAGTCGAGGTACGCGGTGAGCGGCATCCGCCCGTCGACGACACGGGCGCTGCCCAGCATCACGCGCCCGGCGGTCTCGGTCGTGAACGCCGGCGCGGTCTGCCGGGTCCACGGGAAGGCGTGGCGGTCGACCCGACCACCGAGTTCGCCGATCATTCGCTCGCGACGGTCGCCGAGGTCGAAGGCGGTGAAGACGTCGACCGCGCGCGCACGCATCCGCGCCAGCACATGGTGTGCGGCGAAGGGGGCGGCACGGGTGGTGAGACCGCCCTCGCGCACGCCCGGCCTGGCGTACGGACCGTCGCCGATGAGCGCGTCGACGAACGGCAGCGTGTTCGCTCCGTCGTCGAGGAACGTGATGCGTCGCGGCCGCAGGACGGATGCCGCGAAGCGGAACTGTCCTGAGAAGCCGTCGCCCACCAGCCAGTGACGATGGCGGGCGAGCAGGTTCCACGGAATGCCGAGGTAGGGCTCGCACGCGCCGAACATCGCGCCGCGGGCCAGCAGTTCGTCGGCGGTCTCCGACATCTGCGGGGTGAGCCGACCGGCCACCGGTACGCGTCGGCCCTGCGCCGCCGCCCACTCGGCGGCACCGATGAGCTGGAGCGGCGACTCGACCCAGGCGATGACGGGCGACGCGTGCGCGTGCATGCGGCCTCCTTCATCCGGCCTCATCGGATGGGTGCCATGGTGGAGTCACCGGGTGAACGTACGGGGGCCGCCGGGTGGCGTGGAGCGCTCCGTCGCGTGAACGGACCGCCGCGGGCTCCCCAGGCTCGGTCCCCACCACCATGCGCCTGTGCCGAACCGGCGCGCTGGTGCGCCCCGTCCCGTCGCCCACGTCGTCGGGGAGCGGCGCCCTGCTAGCTTCGTCGGCACGGCCGTGATGCCACCGGCCCGGCACCTGCGGAGGAGCATGGAAGTCACCAAGCGCGAAGACGCCGTGCCGATCCCGCCCGGACTCCTGTGGGTCGTGGCGGTCGCAGCCATCGCCGGCGTGGCCACCGGGCTCGTGGGCGGCGCGTTCCGGTGGGTGCTCGAGCAGGCCGACGCGCTGAGGGCGTCGATCGTGCAGTGGGCGCACGCCACGCCGTGGGGATGGATCGTGCCGGTGCTGCTGACCGCGCTGGCCGCGGCCGCGGCCGCGGCGATCGTCCGCCTCTCACCCCGATCGGCGGGCAGCGGCATCCAGGACGTCGAGGCGGTCGTCCGCGGCGAGGTCTCTCCGGCACCGCTGGGCGTGATCCCGGGGCGGTTCGTCGGCGGCGCCCTCGCGATCGGCGGCGGCCTCGTCCTCGGACGCGAGGGGCCCACGGTGCACATGGGCGCGGCGATCGGCACCGGCACCGCTCGCGCGCTGGGGCGTCCGACCGATGAGGTCCGCGTCGCACAGACAGCCCTCGCGGGCGCCGGACTCGCCGTCGCGTTCAACGCACCGATCGGGGGGGCGCTGTTCGTGTTCGAGGAGGTCACCCATCGGGTGAGCACGCGGCTCACGATCGCGACGCTCGTCGGCGTGGGTCTTGCGGTCGCCTTCGCGCGGATCATCATCGGCGACCATCCCGACTTCACGGTGGCCGCGATCGCGACCACCCCGATCCACCTTCTCCCGCTGTTCGCGGTGTTCGGGGTCGTCGTCGGACTGCTCGGAGCGGCGTACGCCTCGCTCACGGTGGGCTTCGTCGTCCTCGCGCAGCGGATGCGACGGGTCCCCGTCACGGTGCGGGCTGCGGCAGTCGGCGCGATCGTCGGGGCGGCGCTGCTCTACGATCCGCTCGCTGTGGGGGGCGGTGACGTCGTCACCCAACTCGCGTTGGGCGGAAGCGCCTTCGCGCTTCCGGTGCTGTTGACCTACATCGCGATCCGCTTCCTAGCCGGACCGCTCTCGTACGCCGCCGGCACACCGGGCGGGCTGTTCGCACCGCTGCTGGCGTTGGGCGCGCTGCTGGGGCTGGCGTTCCATCAGTCGACCGCGTGGCTGAGCCCCGATCTCGACGCCGACATCGCCCTCACGCTCGCGCTCGTCGGCATGGCGACGCTGTTCGCCGCCGTCGTGCGCGCACCGCTGACCGGCATCGCCCTGATCGTCGAGATGACGGCCACGACCACGGTCGTCATCCCGATGATCATCGCGGCGGCGATGGCCGTGCTGACGACGACGCTGCTGCGGTCCAAGCCCGTCTACGACAGCCTCCGCGAGATCTTCGTGAAGACCGAGGACGGCGACGCAGCGCCGCCGTCCCGCGGCCGCTGACAGGTCAGGACCCGGTGCGCACCGTGTCGACCAAGCCCTGCAGGCCCGCGTTGAGGCGCCGCAGCTGAATGATGGTGGGGTTGGACGCGCCCGCACTGGGCATCGCCAGCTCCGATACCGTTTCGAGGCCGACGATGTGACGCGGCAGCCGATCCCGGCAGGCGGTGACGGCGGCCGCCACATTCACCTCCGTGATCTCGGCCGCGCGGCGTCGCAACCCCGCGTCGCCGAGCTCGTGAGATGCGCCGGGAACGGAGTCCGCGAGCTCGTCCGCCGCCGACTCCAGGTACCGAAGCTCGGGCCTCAGCAGCGGCGCGGTCGCGACCGGCTGGACGCCCAGCCACGCGGGAGCGATCGGCATCGGCCCGGTCGCGCCATCCGACTCACCGTCGAGCGCGGGCATCCGCCGCCCCCCGAGCGATGCCTTCACCGTGCGGCCGATCTCACTCAGCCGCGCCGCGGCGGAGTCCCGCTCGTCGCGACGAAGCGTGAGCGGGAGCACGCCGAGGGCGATCGCGTTCGAGAGGACGATCGTGCCGACGAGCAGGCCGAACATGATCCACCAGTCGGGTAGCAGGAACGCACCGGAACCCGCATAGACGGTGGCGAACAGGGCGTTCACGGCGAACGACTCGACGGCCGCCGAGCGACCGTGCACCAGCGCCAGGCACAGACCGGCCAGCGCGATGACGACCAGCGAGATCGTGTGCGTCGCCGCAACCGTGCCGAGGAGGAGCCCGGACGCCGCACCGAGGGCGGACCACACCGCGCGAACGAGGAGTCGCCCGCGGCTCTCGACCCCGGGTCCGTGCACGAGGTGTGCCGACGGCGCGGCCGGCCACGGCTGGGGCGACCCCGCGACCGCACCGGCGACGCCTGTGGCGGCCAGGACCGCGATGCCCGCCTGGGCGGCACGTCGCAGGCCCGCCGCCCGCGGCGGTTCGCCGTCGAGCATGCGAGACGGTGCCGATGCGGGCGCGTCGCCGACTTCGACGAGGTCGCGCAGACTTGCGCTCAGGTCGGCGAGATCGCCGAGCAGAGCGGCCTGGACTGCGTCCTCTGCTCGATCGGCCACACCGGGCGACCTGCCGTCCCGCACCGAGTCGAGCCTTGCGGAGACCACGGCTCGGGCGGCGGGGTTCAGCTTCGCAAGGCCGTCGCTGACGCTGGCGCGCGCCACGCGGTCGGCTTCGGCACAGACCTGCACGGTGACCGACTCGATCTCCCGCCACGCGAGCGGGGGCGCGCCGGCGGCGTCGGCCGAGGCCACCAGGCGGTCGAGGCCGAGGGCCGCAGTGCGCCGGAGTGCCCGGACGCGATGCTTCAGTGCCCGGTGCTGCCGACGGTCGGCGAAGCGCGCATCGACGGCGTCTGCGGCGGCGACGAGGACATCGTCGACCCGGCTGCGGATGGAGCGCACGGTCTGCCCGAGCAGACGATGGGGGTCGCGCGACCGCAGCGCCGCCGTGACCGATACCGCCGATGCGACCGCGGCCGCGACCGCGACCGCGGTCCAGGGCGCTTCCTCGACCGCGACCCCGGCGAACAGCGCGAGCAGATAGGCGGCGGCGACCTGGCGGCCGACCACGGCTGGGGCGTGTCCGATCACCTGGGCCGCGATGGTGACGGCGACCACGACGGCGATCCCCACGGCAGACCACAGCGGGTCCCCGGGTGTGACCGCCGCCAGGAAGACCGCCGCGGCGGCGGGGATCGCTCCGACGACCGTCCACCAGGGTCGTCTCGTCATCGCGAGGCCGGGATCGATCACGCTCAGCACGGTCGTACCCGCGGCGACGACGATGCCGGCAGCCGGAAGCCCCGCTGCGAGCCCGACACCGACGATCGCGACGAGGGCTCCGGCCAGCACCCCGACCGTCCGCCGGGTCTGCCCTCCCGGATCCGCGGCGACGAGTCGCCGCTGCGACCACGACTGCCGGGTGCGTGGGGGCGCGGGCGCATCGCCGGGCGGAAGCGCGACCGGCACCCCCGCGGCATCCAGCAGGGGCGGCGACGCGCCGACGTAGAGCGGCTGGTAATCGAGGTCGGCGCTGAGTGCGTTGTTGAATCGCCGCGTGGTCACAGCGAACGGCAGCCACTCGACGTAGCGGTGGTAAGCCTCGTCGTCATCGGCGGTGAGCGCGGCGTCATCCGATCGATCGGCTGATGTCAGCCGCGCCATCGCTCGGCACATGGTGTCGAACTCGGCGACCCACGGATCCACGATCGCGCCGGGACCCTCCTCGGAGTGGAGGGCGCGCATCGCCTCGGCGAACGCCCCCCGCTCGACCGGGATCGGCGGGGCGAGCGGTTCAAGATGCAGGATCTCGGCGCTGATCCAGCGACGGGCGGCCGCGAGCGATTCCTCGAGTCGCAGCAGACCCGGCAGGGTGGGGATGCCGGACGCCGTCGGCAGACCCCAGCGCAGGCCCGCGACGATCGATCCGATCGACGACAGGGCGAACGGCGAGGCGAACGTGTCCTCCCCCGATTGGAAGTAGTACGTGACACGCGTCTGTCGCAGCACATCGCCGTAGAGATTCATGTCCCCCCACGTCACCGTGAGGTAGCGCTCGAGGTCGCGCATCTGTCCGTGTGGGAAGAACGGATACAGCACGGCGACGGGATCGTCGATGCCCGCGGGCACCGACACATCCGCACAGAGTGAGCGGAGCATCTGGATGCCGTTGAACACGTTGAGCAGGAAGGTCACGATCATCGAGAGCATGACCACCGACGTGAGCGCCTGCAGCACGGCGAGGACCGCGATGACCGGGTTGACGGCGGTGACGGTCTCGACCCCGACGGTGGAGAACTGACCGATGCTCAGGTAGAGCGCGGCCCAGTACCCTTCGGGCGCGCCATCCGCGCGGCTGATGGCGCCCGTGCTCATCGCCCCGAAGTAGATGAGGGAGAACCCGAAGATGATGCCCGCGAGCCAGGTGAGGATGATCGTGATCGTGATGATGCCGGTGACCTGACGCAGTGCGAGGGGCCGGAATCTCCGCGGCAGCGAGCGGGTGATCGCGCGCATCGCCAGCCACTGGACCCGCGCGACACGATTGACGACGAGGCCGACCTCGTTGTAGTTGATGACGGCGAGGAACGTGTCGAGTGCCGTGATCGCGAGGATGACGACGCCGAGCGTGATCCAGAGGGCTTCGACACCCACAGCTCAGCCGGACAGGACGATCGGCGAGCGCAGTCCGTAGATGTGGAGCGCGCCCGGACCGCCCGCGAAGACGGCGTCGAAGTCGTCGGCCTGCGCGACGGGGAACACGCCGACGTCGACGTCGGTGGGCGCCTCGAGCACCGCGTCGTGGGCACCCGGGGCCGCGTCGTCGCCGCGGACCGCCGCCCGCTCGACTCGGGTCAGCTGGCTGTGGGCGCCGAACGACGCTCCCGCCGGATCGCGGTAGTCGACGAAGGCGCACGGCACGCCGGCGATCACCGCGTGCTGCGCGGTGCCGGCGTCGCTCTCGCTTCCGAGCCGGTACTGCCCGTCGCAGTTGAAGACCCAGCCCCCGGCACGGGCGCCGATCGACGCCTGGTGCAGCTGCATGCCGGAGGACGGGATGAGCTGAAGATCCAGACCGTCCGCACGCTCGGGCCACGGGTTCCGGTCGATCCCCTTGCGCAGGCGGCGGTCGGAGTGATCGAGACAGATCTCCACGCCCACCGAGCGCGGGTGCTCGCCCCCGATCCGGAAGACGGACAACGGATCCCGCGCGTCGGCCTTGAAGTCGCCGCCCGTGAGGTCCAGGACGGGGTACGCCGTCATCTGCTCGGTGACGACGTCCTTCCCGGTGACGTCCCACAGCAGGAAGTCCTCGTTCGAGTCGAAGTTCTTCTCGGTCGTCACCGCATGCGCGCCGATCGGTTCGAGGATGCCGTCGATCGGGTGGGCGCTGAGGATCAACGAACGGTTCCGCACCTCGACATCGGGGTAGGCGTGGCAGTTCTTGATGAAGTTGATGAGCGCGTCGGCGACGACCGTCTGCATCGGACCGGTGACCGAATTCCAGGCCTCGCCCAGCGCCCGCACGACGTCGTTGCGCACCCTGGTGGACTGGGAGGCGAAGACCGAGTCGATGTCGGCGACCTTCGTGGTGATGACGGTGCCCAGCACCATCAGGAATCCGGGGTACTCATCGGGGGGAAGTGCCGCGGTGAGGCGATCCAGAATGACGTCCGCGGGATCCGGATCCGCCGGCCCGTGCACATACGGCCCGTGCACGCCGTGCCAGAAGAACTCGGGAGCGACGAACACGTTCAGAACGTCGGGCTCGTCCGCGGGAAGCACCTCGCGTGCGCGATCGACCGCCGCCTTGATCACCGCCACCCGGGCGTCGATGTCGGCGTCGCGATCACCCAGCGCCCGGTAGGTGCCTGCGAGGGAGCCCGTGTCGTCGGGGTCTCCGACCGCAACCACGTCGGCGGGGGTGGTGGGCACCGCGTAGCCGATGAACCGGACGCGCTTGACGACCGGCGCGACCTTACGCATGTCCCGTGCCTTCTCCGGTCCCGGTGCCCTCCGGCGCCGCCTTCGCGACCGCGGGCGCCTCGGCCTTCTGCTCCCAGGTGAAGGGCGCATAGTCGGGATCCTGCGACTTCCAGCTCGGCTTGCGGAAGTGGTAGATCACATTGGGGATCGCGTAGACCACGAGCACCGACACGATGAGCAGCAGGGTGTACACCACCGGGCTGCCGACGTCGATCTGCGCCGGCGGGATGAACTCGATGACGAACACGAAGGCCGAGACCACGAAGCCGCATCCGGCGACGATCCACATCAGACCGTTGCCCTTCTTGCCCAGGCGGAAGGGGCGCGGCCGATCGGGCTGGGAGTAGCGCAGCCGGATCGCCGCCGAGAACATCAGGAGGTACACCGTGATGTAGAGGATCGTCGCCAGCTGCTCGAGGATCTGGTAGGCCGCCTGCACGGAGGGAAGGACGACGAACAGGATCGCGAGGATGATGATCAGCCCCGCCTGGATGAGCAGGATCGTCGTCGGTGCGCCGTGTTTGTTGGTCTTCTGCCATGACGGAGGCAGGAAGCCCGACTTGGCGCCCGCCAGCAGCCCGGTCGACGGGCCGGCCACCCATGTCGTCACCGTCACGAGCACTCCGACGGCGAGCATGATGGCCGCCACCGAACCGCCCCACGGGATGCCCATCCACTCGAAGATGTCGTAGTAGGTCACGAGGATCGCCTGGGTGAGGTTGATGTCCTTGGCCGGCACGACCCATGCGATCGCGAGCGCGCCGAAGACGAAGATCGCCACCGTCACTCCCGCCGAGAGGAAGATCGCGAGCGGGTAGCTGCGGGTCGGGTTCTTGACCTCCTTGACGTGGACCGCGTTCATCTCCATCCCCGCGTACATCTGCGTGATGCCCGCGGCGAGGACGATCGTGCCGAAGCCCGCGAAGTCGGGGAGGACCTCTCCCCAGCCGACGTCCATCTGGGGAGCGTTCCCGCCGATGGCGTAGGCGGTCGCACCGACGATCAGGACGGCCATCGGGATGAACACGCCGATGACGCCGCCCCACTTCGCCATGGTCGCGAAGCCCTTGGAGCCGAGGAAGGTGATGATGGTCGCGATCAGGTAGACCGCCAGGACGACGACGATCACGAACCAGTTGTCGCCGCTGATCGCGAGCGCTTCCTTCTCGTTCGGGTCGATGAACGCGAGCGAGACCGCACCGAACGTGAGGGCGGTCGGGATGAACACGCAGACCTCGATCCAGGCGATGAACATCACCATGAACCCGATCCGGCCGCGGAAAGCCTCGCCGACCCAGCGGAACATGCCGCCCTTCTCCGACCATCCGGTCGCGAGCTCCGCGGCGACCAGCGCGATCGGGATCAGGTAGAACACGGCGGCGAACACGAAGTAGAACGCCGAGCTCAGACCGTACTCGGCCTCAGCGGGGAGGTTGTTCAGCGCGACGACGGCTGTGATGTTCAGCAGCGCGAGGCCGAAGATGCTGATCTTGCCGGCGTTGCCGGTCGTGCTTCCGGTCTTGGTGGTGGACGTGGTCACGTCGATCCTTTCGCGGCGGGCCGGGCTCAGTGGTGGAATCCGGCGTGCTGACCCTCGACGGGCATGGGGGATTCGAGTTGGTCGAGGAATGCCGTCTCGGTGCGGATGTCGTCGAGCAGTTCGGCCGCGATGTCCATGCTGAGTCCGTTGCGCACCACGATCCGCTGAACGGTGAGGTCGGTCAGGTCGTCGGGCATCGGGTAGGCGGGAACCAGCCAGCCCTTCATACGAAGGCGGTCCGACAGGTGATACAGCGTCCAATTGGCCGTGTGTCCGGGCTTGAGCTGCCACGCGAACACGGGGATGTCGGAGCCGTCGTTCCACAGGTCGAAGGCACCGATCTCGGCGATGCCCTTGGAGAGGAAGAGCGCGACGTCCTGCGCCTCCTGCTGCATCTGCGTGTAACCCTCGGAACCGAGGCGGAGGAACAGGTAGTACTGCAGCAGGATCTGCGCGCCCGGTCGCGAGAAGTTCAACGCGAACGTGGGCATCTCGCCGCCGAGGTAGCTGACCTTGAAGACGAGATCGTCCGGCAGCCACTTCGCCTCACGCCAGACGACCCAGCCCACGCCGGGGTACACCCCGCCGTACTTGTGACCCGACGTCGAGATCGAGTGCACCCGCTCGAGCCGGAAGTCCCAGACGAGATCCTTCTGCAGGAACGGCGCGATCATCGCACCGGAGGCGCCGTCGACGTGGATCGGCACGTCGAGCCCGGTCGACTCCTGGATCGCATCGAGCGCTCTCGCGATCTCGGCGACCGGCTCGTACATCCCCGTGTAGGTCACACCCATGATCGCCACGACGCCGATGGTGTTCTCGTCGATGTACGAGGCGAGATCGTGCCCGTCGAGCACCTTGTGATCGTCGCTGATGGGCACGTAGCGCGGCTCGACGTCCCAGTAGTTGCAGAACTTCTCCCAGCACACCTGGACCGCCGAGCTCATGACGAGGTTCGGCTTGTCAATCGACTTGCCCGCCGCCTTGCGCGCGTTCTGCCAATTGCGCTTGAGGGCGAGACCGCCGAGCATGCACGCCTCAGACGAGCCCGTCGTCGATGTGCCGACCGCGTCGGCCACGCTCGGCGCGTGCCACAGGTCCGCGAGCATGCGCCAGCAGTTGTCTTCGATCGCGGCCGTGCGCGGGTACTCGTCCTTGTCGATCATGTTCTTGTCGTACGACTCGGCGTAGAGCCGGTCGGCGTGATCGTCCATCCACGTGCCGACGAAGGTCGCGAGGTTGAGCCGGGCGTTGCCGTCGAGCATCGTCTCGTCGTGAACGATCTGGTACGCCGTCTCGGGAAGCATCTCGTGCACCGGGAAGGCGTCGTGGCGGGTCACGCTCGCCTCTCCCGCGCGCTCGAACACCGGGGCGAGTTCGTCGTTCTCTTCGGTCATGACACTCCTCGAATCACGGGTCGACGGGCCCGTGGAGGCGCGGGCCGTCAGCGACGCTAGTGAGCGCCGGCGCGTCATCGTGAGAGCCATCCGTGCCCAGACGGGGCGGGAATCGTGACAACGCGGGGCGCCTATGGTGTGGGCATGGAAAACGACAGCACTGCACACCCCCGGGACGACCGAGCCGCCGACCTCGACGCGGTGACCGTCTGGGAGGACCGCTGGGCGTGGCCGCTGTTCGCCGGAGCGATCCTCATGTTCGCCTGCACCACCTGGCTCCTCGTCGAGGAGACGCCCGGCGCCGTCGGGTTGACGATCGCGTCGCTTGCGATCGTCGTGCTGTGGGCGCTGTTCATCGTCGACTACCTGATCCGACTGCGGCTCGCGGGGCCCGCTCGTCGACGGTTCGTACGGACGAGGGCGTTCGACGCGGCGACCCTCGTTCTGCCTTTCCTGCGCCCGTTCCTGATCATCGTCTACGTCTGGCGGCTGCCGTACTTCCGGTACGGCTCATCGGCCGTGCAGCGCGGGCTGTTCCTCGCCACGACGGTCGTCTTCGTGATCCTCTTCGTGTACACGGCCGCGTGGGGCGTCTGGCTGGTCGAGCGGACCGCGAGCGGCTCCAGCATCCGCTCGTTCGGCGATGCGCTGTTCTGGGGCTTCACGACGATCACGACCGTCGGCTATGGCGACATGGTGCCCGTGACGCTGCTCGGGCGCGTCCTCGCTGTCGGACTCATGCTGGGCGGGGTCGCCGTGATCGGCGTCACCAGCGCCACGATCGTCTCAGCGCTGAACGACCGGATCCACCGCGTCGCCGAGGCTGCGCGAGCCCGCGCCACTCAGGGGGAGCCACCCGAAGAACGCTGATCGAGCAGGGGCGCGAGGCTCGCGACATCGTCGGCGAGCGCGGCGAGCAGCGGGTCCGTCGTCTCGGCTCCGGCGGGGATCGCGGCGGGCGGACGCCCCTGGGAACGATCGGCCGAGGGAGCGAAGTGCGCGATCCGGTCGGCGATCGCCGCGAGCTGGGCGGATTCCGAAGGCCCGCGCGGGCTGCGCCGGCCCGACACGTCGGTCAATCGGTCGGCGATGCGCTCGGCAGTGCTCACGGCGGGGAACCACGCCCATGCCTCAGGGCCGGCGGGCGGGGGTTCGGCGAGCGTGCGCTGCAGACGCACCCTCACGTCGGACAGCCGACGGTACGCAGCCCGTCGATCGTCCTGGACTTCGGTGTCGGTCGCCTCCGACGCCACCCCGGCTGCATAGGTCGCGAGGGCCGACACGGCCCCGGCGAAGGCGGGGGCGATCGCGGGATGCCGCGATGCCGGCCAGATGAGATAGCCCGCGACGATCGCGATGACGCCGCCGAGCAGGGTCGTGACGATCCGATCCACCGTGAGATCCGCCGCCGACACATCCGTCGCGACGAGCCCGATGAGCAGCATGATGAGCGGGGTGAGCACCAGCGCCTGGTGCGCGTACGAGCGGCCCACCGCCCACGGCAGCACCGCCGCGAGCAGCAGGACGGCGATGCTCTCGGCGAGGTCGACGGTGGCGACCGCGGCGATGGCGACCGCGACGAGCGCACCGGCCACCGTGCCGACACTGCGCAGCACTGCGCGCCCGAACACCGACCCGAGATCGGGCTTCACCACGAGCGCGACGGTGAGCGGGATCCAGTACCCGTGTGCGAGGGGAAGGGTCAGGAATGCCAGGTACGCGAGTCCGGTGCACGCCGCCAGCCGCGCGGCCGAGCCGATCAGGTCGGCGCCGGGCACGAAGCGGAGGTGGCGCGCGGGACGACGGTCCGCCGTCGGCGTGCCGAGCGGCAGATCGCCCCAGATGGCGGCCTCGAGCAGTGACAGACGCACGAGTGTGCCGTGCGCCGCGGTCCACGGCGGCCGGGGCCGACCGTGATCCACCGCCTCGGCGACCACGCGCAGACGGGCCGCGGTCTTCTCGCACAGCTCGACATCGGCGTCCTGGGCGACCAGCCGGGCGAACAGATGGTCGGCGGCCCGCGAGATCGCCGAGGCCCGATCGGCCTCGCGGGAGGGGCCCATGGCCCGCCCACGGATGCCGAGCACCATCGCATCGAGGGCGTCCACGGCCGCGTTGAAGCGAGAGCGCACGTGAGCGGTCCGCGCGTCGCCGTCGACGCGGTCGTCCGCGGCGGCGGCGAGCGCGAGCACGACGTCAACGACAGCGGTGCGCCACGGTCGCCGCCGGGCGAAGACCGCCTCGATCATCAGCAGCGCGGAGTACCAGAGCGCACCGACGAGGAAGAGCGCGGCGGCGGGCCAGTACGGCGCCGCCGAGGGCACGCCGACCGCGATGGCGGAGATGAGCAGTGCCTGCATCGTGCCGATCGACAGCGCGTTCGAGATGCCGCTCACGATCCCCGCCGCGAAGGCGACCGCGGTCATCACCGCAACGACGACCGGCCACGCGAGATCGGCCAGCAGCCCGCACGCGAATCCCGCGGCGGCCAGCGGTGCGGTGACCGCGATCTGTCGGAACCTCGCGGCGTACGTGCCCGTCCGCTCGCCGACCGCCAGCAGGAGCGCGCCCATGGAGACCCACATCCCCCACGCGACGTTCCCGGTCAGCACTGCGATGAGCAGGGGTGCGCCCACGCCGAGCGCTGCTCTGATGGCACGGCTCCACGACCATGTGCCGCGTTTGACGCCGGTCAGCGCACGCATCCACACCGCCGGACGCCATCGCGTCGCGTCGGCCGCTTCCCGTGGTCGCATCGTTCGGCTCCCCGCACTCGTCTCATCCAGACCAGCACCGAACCGGCCTCCACGGCCACCGGCGGCGCGATCACGGCACAGATCGACCGCGCATTCGCACGCCGCGTCAGGGTGATGCCCGGGGTGAGACCCGGGGTGAACGATCCCTCGAGGCACGATCCCTCGACGGACCCCCGCCTACCGTCGCCCGCGAGAAGACGGGCGGGGAACCCGCTCTCAGTCAGGGGAATCCGGATGTCTCAGCTGCAGCCGCTCGATGCGTCACCACCCGCCCACTTCGCGGCCCGCCGTCACGGCGACCTCCGCCTCACGGTCACCCGGTTCGGCTCCACCGTGCTCACAGCCGGGCGGGCGGGCGAAGTCCTCAACGTCGTGCGGTCGGCACGGCCCACGGAACCGCATGTGCTCATCCTGCACGCACGGGGCAAGGGCGGTGACCCCGACCGCGCGCAGCCGTCGCCACACCCCACCGACTTCGTGCTCACCGACGACCTCGACGCCGCACTGCCGGTGAGCGGTGATCACATCGTGGTGGCCTCGATGCCCCGAGCGCGGGTGACGACCCACCTGCTGGCGCCGATGACCCCGCTGGCCCCGACCGCCCTGGTGCGCGCCTCGCGCGCGCTGCTGTCGACCCTTGTGCGCGACCTCGACGAGCCGGACGAGCCGACGGCGCGAGCGGCCGAGGACCTCGTGATCGGCGCAGTGCGCGCGGTGATCGCCGAGCATCCCGAGACCTCGCCGCCCAGTTCGCGGCGCGCGCCGCTCGCACTTCGTCTCGCGGCGCTGATCGACGCGCGCCACACCGATCCCGATCTCGACGTGGATCAGATCGCGCGCGAGCTCTACGCGAGCCGTCGACAGCTGTACAGGCACGCGTCGTCGTCAGGTGTCGCCGGGATGTTGACCGAGCGCCGGGTCTGCACCGCCCAGGAACTGCTCGACCGCGAGCCCGATCTGTCGATCGCCGAGATCGCACATCGCGCGGGCTTCACCAATCCCGCGCGGATGCGCGTGCAGTTCGTGCGGACGCACGGGGTGACCCCCGCCGCCTATCGAGACTCGATTCACGCCGTCGGTCGTCGGCGACCGTCGTCCTGACCCCGCCCGACCGTGACCGTCACCGTCCGTGACTCTGCGTTCCGGCTGCTCCGCGACCTCGGACTGCGCACCGTGTTCGCGGGCCCCGCGCCGACCGCGTCGATGTTCCACGACGTGCCCGACGACTTCCGCCGCGTGGATCACGCTCACGACTGGATGGCGGTCGTGGTGGCAGCCGGATACGCCCAGACCTCGCACCGTCCTGCCCTCGTGCACGCGTCGGGCGAGTTCGGCGTCGTCTCGGCTGTGGGCCACCTGCTGGCCGCCCGCGCTGACCGGACGCCGCTCATCGTGCTCGCGGCGGCGACCGACGACGATCCCACCCGAGGGGGGCCGTGGTCGCAGATCCCGAGCGCCCCGGTGACCACCCTGGTCGCCGAGACGCGGCGACGGATACCCCGACGACTGGTCGAGGCGCATGCGACGGTCGTCGAGCGGTCGGATGGCCCCGTCGTGGTGCTGACCCCTCATGGATCGGGCCACCAGTCGGTCGGCCGACATCAGTCGCACACGCTGTCGGTTCCGGCCCGTCCGGTCGTCGACCGGGCGACCGGACCGGCCGTCGACCTGCCGAGGGTGGTGCGCGGCGATCCCGGCGATCGCCTCCGCAACGTCGCCGACATCATCCGGGTACTCCGTGGCGCGGCCCCGGCCGACACGGTGCTCGTCGACGACGGCCGATCCGTCGGCACGCGCGCCGCTTCGGGCTGGGCCTCGACGCCGAGAGCGCTCCGCTACAGCTCGGCGCAGCGGCTCGCGGGGTGGGAGATCCCCTTCGCCCTCGGGGTTGCGCTGGCACAACGCGACCTCGGGCGAAATCGGTCGGTGCTCGTCGTGACGACGGCCATGTCGCTGCAGGCGTCGGTGCAGGCACTGGCCACCGCTCTGGTTCTCGCGCTGCCGCTCGTCGTCGTCGTGCTGGACGGCGCGGGATGCGGGCCACTGGCACGGGCCTTCGGCGCGGCCGTCGAGACCGCTTCGACGCGCGCGGCGCTCGGCGAGGCCGTGGCGTCGGCGTGGTGGCGCGAGCGACCGACGATCATCGGCATCACCCCCGCAGGAGCCGTGGATGCGAGCTCAGGCTGAGACCCGTTCGGAGATCTCGGCCGGATCGACCAACCCCCACCGTACGGCGGCGCCGATCGCCTGAGTTCGGCTGTGAACACCGAGCTTGCGGTACAGCGAACGCAGCTGGGTCTTGACCGTGTTCGGCGAGACGAACAACGCGTCGGCGATCTCGGTCGTCGAGGCCCGATGAACCAGCACAGCGAGAACGCGGACCTCGCCGGGTGACAGCCGCGGCGCCGCCGGGATGTCGGACACGTCGGGGACGGGGTCGAGGCATCGCAGCAGGGCGGCACGCCGGTCGGAGTCCAGGTGCACCGCGACCGCCTCGATCACGCACGGCGACAGGTTCGACGAGAGCTGCCGACGACGCGTCGTGGCCGCCGCCAATCTCGCGATCCCGTTCGCCTCGGCGGCGTCGACGCCGCCGGTGAGCTGGACGGAGATGTACGCGCGGGCGAGCTGGAGCTCTTCGCGCTGTGCGGGCGAAAGCGCGGTCGAGCGGCTCAGACGCGACGCGGCCGCGAGCGCGCCGACGCCGTCGCCGGTGTGGATGCGGAGGCGGAGGAGCGCCAGCGACGTCATCGGACCGGGAGAGCCCGCGACCACGACGCTGCGCGCTGCGGCGAGATCGCCCATCGCCACGTGCGCCTCGATGGCGCCGGCGCTGCGGATGTCGGCCGCCAAGCCCGAGGACGCCATTCGCGGCGGCACGAGCCGGTCCAGGACGTCGAGCGCCTCAGCCGGCACGCCGCGCACCACGGCGTGCCGGCTGCCGGCGAGCGCCGCAACGGCGACGATCTCGCTCGGAAGGCGCTCGTCGTACGCGGCGGCGACGACCGCCCCCGCCGCCGGATCGAGCGCATCGACCGCGACGATGGCGCGCGCGACGGACTCGAGGGCCGCGCACCACGAGGCGAACCACCGGGACCCGGGTGGTGATCCGGCGGCGGCGTCGAGTGCGGCGCGAGCTTCTGCGAGTCCACCCCTGAGCGCGTGCGCCAGCGCGAGCAGCGCGAACGCGAAACGACGAACGGGACTCGACGCGTCGGCATCCGCCATCTGCCGTGCCGTCGTCGCGGCACGGATCGCAGCGAGGACGTCGCCGGCGAGCAGCCGTGTGACCGCCACCTGCGCGAAGTAGAACGGAAGGGGCCCCGTGGCGTCGGACAGTGACGGCACCCGCAAGTCCGTCAGCAGTTCGACGAGGCGGTCGGCGACACCGGCCGCCGTGGCGACATCACCGGACCGGCGCAGCGCCACCATCCGCGAGACGAGTGCGCGCAGACGACCGGCGTCGTCGACATCCCCCGCGGGGTCTGCGGCGCTCGCCGCCGGAGACCCCGCCATCGACGAGGCCATCGGATGCACGTGGACGAGCAGCGGATGCCGCTCCAGCACGTCAGAAGGAAGGGCCCGCAGCAGATCGTCGAGTTCGGCCGGACGCGTGCGAAGCAACGGCCAGAAGTGGCGCTCGGCAGCCCGGGCGAGCTGACGCACCCCGCCGCCGCGGTGCGCTTCCGCGAGCGCGGCGAACGCCGCAGCGACGTCGGACCCGACCGCGCTCGTCCGCGGATCGGCCAACCAGTGGCCCACCTCTCGAGCGGTCTGCGCCATGCGTGTTCCCCGAAACACCCCTGCATGGCGGATCCACCATGCCGATTCGAGCCAATCGGAGCGCCATGCGCGCGTCTATCGTCAACGCGCGGGCCTGCTAGCGGATTCGCGAAGAGCGGGCGTGAGAGGGCAGCACGCCGAATCTGTCGCGGAACCGCGCCGCGAACTCCCCCAGGTGCGCGAAGCCGCACGACGCGGCGATCTCGGCGATCGTGAGGTCGGCTCCCGAGGAGGTGAGAAGCTGTCGCGCACGATCGAGGCGCCGGTCGCGCAGCCACTCGGTCGGCGATGCGTCGACCTCGGCTCGGAACGCGGCCTGCAACGCGCGGGGACTGACGTGCGCGCTCTCGGCGATGCGCGCGACCGTGAGCGGCTCCGCGAGGTGATCGAGCATGAACTGCATCGCCGCGCGCACGCGCGCCGATCCGGCATCCCGATGTCGAGGCAGGTATGCCTCGAACTGGGGGATGCCCAGGAGCAGGCTCTCCAGGGCGACGTCGCCGAGGCGCTCGGCCAGCGCCGCCTCGTGCGCGTCTGCGCTGGACGACGACGCAACCGCTTCGAGCGCGCGCACCGTCGCTCGACGGGGAGCGAAGCTGGTCGCGTCGAGGTCGAGGGTGTCGTGCGCTCCGGCAGTCAGCCTCGCGACCGCCGCCTCGACCCGCAGCCGATCGACGGCGAGGATCACCTGCTCGTACGCGGCGTCGATCTCTGAGCGGAACTCTCGATACGGCGGGATGAGCGCACCATCCCGCGCGGTGACGGGTACGGTCGCGCGACCGTAGGTCAGGCGCGCTTCGCCCGCGAAGCTCAGGGGGAAGAGGTAGGTGTCGGGATCGACCTCGCCGGGTGTCACGACGATGGCACCGCCGTAACGCAGTCTCGTGAATGCGAGTCCGCCGGACGCGAGCACATCCGCCCGCGCGTCCAGGCCCCCTCCCCGGGCGTCGGGCACGATCCGGTGCGGCCGTGTGAGTCGCGTCATGACCTCGGCGAGCTCGTCCGCGTCGCGCACGCCGTCCACCACACGTGCCCCGTTGCCCTTCACCACCGCCGCGAGTGAACGAACGACCATCGGATCCCCACTTCCGTTGCGGACGATTCTCGCCGCATCCGGGGGCGTTCGCAATCGGCGGGCGAGGATCTGTGCCGACCCGTCGAGCTGACCGTGCCTGGCGGGCCCGGGCGCCCGAAGCGATCGGTAGCGTCCTCCACGGTGACACCCCGACGAGAGGAGCGGTCGATGTATCGGTCGAACGGCAACTTCGAGGCTTTCGCACGCCCGCAGCGTCCCGCCGGCGTCGAAGGGCGGCGAGCCCATCTGGTCGGCTCCGGCCTCGCCTCCCTCGCGGCGGCGGCGTTCCTCGTGCGCGACGCCGGGATGCCCGGAGAGGACATCACCGTCTACGAGGAGTTGGCGCTTCCCGGCGGCAGCATGGACGGCATCCTCGACGAGCACAAGGGATTCATCATCCGCGGGGGGCGCGAGATGGAGGCCCACTTCGAGACACTGTGGGATCTGTTCAGATCGGTGCCGTCGCTCGAGACGGCAGACGCCTCGGTGCTCGACGAGATGTACTGGCTGCACAAGAGCGACCCCTCGTCGAACCCGACGCGCGCGATCCACGAGCGCGGCAGCCGGATCGACGACATGTCCGAGCTGACGCTCACCCCGAAGGCGATCGAGGAGATCCTCACCCTCGCCCTCACGCGCGAGGAAGACCTCGACGACAAGCGGATCGACGAGTTCTTCGGCGACGAGTTCTTCGCGTCGAACTTCTGGCTCTACTGGGCGACGATGTTCGCCTTCGAGCCGTGGGCGAGCGCGATGGAGATGCGCCGCTACCTGCTGCGCTTCATCCACCACATCGCGAGCCTCGCCGACCTCACGTCGCTGCGGTTCACCCGCTACAACCAGTACGAGTCGCTCATCAAGCCGCTCGTGGCCTACCTCGAGGGCCACGGAGTGACCTTCGTCTACGACACGCAGGTGCTCGACGTGCGCATCGCGGATGCCGACGGCGAGAAGACGGCGACCGAGATCCGGCTGGTGCAGGGCGGCGTCGAGTCGTCGGTCCAACTCTCGCCGACCGACCTCGTGTTCATCACGAACGGCTCGATCACCGAGAGCTCGACGTTCGGCGACAACGACACCCCAGCTCCGATCGTGACCGACCGGGGCGGCGCGTGGAAGCTGTGGAAGACGATGGCCGAGCGCGACCGCGCATTCGGCCACCCCGAGAAGTTCAGCGAGGGCATCCCCGACGCGAACTGGACGATCTCGGCGACGGTGACTCTCCTCGATGACAGGATTTGGCCCTACCTCGAGAAGATCACCGGCCGCGACCCCCGCGACGGCCGCATCGTCACGGGCGGACCCTGCAACATCAAGGACTCGAGCTGGATGTACGGGTTCACGATGAGCCGGCAGCCGCACTTCGCCGTGCAGGACCCGCAGAAAGAGCTCGTCGTCTGGCTGTACGGGCTGTACTCGGATCGACCGGGCGACTACATCGAGAAGCCGATCCGCGAGTGCACCGGCGCGCAGCTGTGCGCCGAGTGGCTCTACCACCTGGGCGTGCCCGTCGACCAGATCGACGACCTGGCGCACAACGCCGCCCGGACGATCCCGTGCAACATGCCGTACATCACGTCGTACTTCATGCCGCGCGCCGTCGGCGACCGTCCGCTGGTCGTGCCCGAGGGCTCGCGCAACCTCGCCTTCATCGGCAATTTCGCCGAGACCGAGCGCGACACCGTCTTCACGACCGAGTACTCGGTGCGCACGGCGATGGAGGCGGTCTACACCCTGCTCGACGTCGACCGTGGTGTGCCCGAGGTCTTCGCGTCATCGTTCGACGTGCGGATGCTGCTCAACGCCCTCTACTACCTGAACGACAGGAAACCGCTGAACGAGATCAGGCTTCCGTTCGGTGCGCGCATGATCGAGAAGGCGGCGCTCTCGAAGGTCAAGGGCACCTACATCGAGGAGCTTCTGGTCGACGCCAAGCTTCTGTGATCCGGAAAGGTCCGGATCGTGCCGATGCAGGCCGCGAACGTGACCGACATCGACTGTGGGCGCATTCGGCCACCGAACGGCGAGAGCGGCTCGCTACCGTCGCACCCGAACGTTCGTCGCGGCCCCACCAGGAGGCCGGTACACGACGATCGGTGACACACGGGAGCTGGAAATGACCGACATGCCTCAGCCAATCCGCGCCACCGACGGGAAGGGATGGCTCGACCTCGGTCCGCGCGACATCTGGCGCGACCGTGAGAATCCCGACATCCTCACTCCCCCGCCCACAGACGGCGGAACGGTTGCGAATCTGAAGTACAGCTTCTCGGACTCGCACCAGCGGCTGCAGCCCGGTGGCTGGGCGCGCGAGGTCACCAACCGCGACCTGCCCTCGTCGCAAGATGTCGCCGGCGTGAACATGGCCCTCGAGCCCGGCGCCTACCGAGAGCTGCACTGGCACAAGGAGGCCGAGTGGGGCCTCATGCTCACGGGGAACGTGCGGGTGACGTCGGTGGACGAGAGCGGCCGCTACTTCATCGATGATCTCGTCGCCGGCGACCTGTGGAACTTCGAGGCCGGCCTGCCCCATTCGATCCAGGCGCTCGATCAGGGGTGCGAGTTCCTGCTCGTGTTCAGCGAGCCCGACTTCTCGGAGAACAACACTTTCCTGCTGTCGGACTGGTTCATGCACACGCCGCAGGACGTCGTCGCGGCGAACTTCCGCAAGACCGAGGCCGAGATCTCGCAATTCCCCCAGGAGGAGCTCTACATCTTCAAGGCGAACGTGCCCGGACCGATCGCGGACGTCGAGCGGCCGACGCCGGCCGGGAAGGTCCCCTCGCCGTTCTCCTTCCACATGGAGGACGCACCGGTCATCGAGTCCGAAGCGGGCCGCGTCCGCATCGTCGATGTCAACAACTTCCCCGCCGCGAAGACCATCTCTGCGGCCTTCATCGAGATCGAGCCCGGCGGGATGCGGGAATTGCACTGGCACCCCAAGGCCGCGGAATGGCAGTACTACATCCAGGGCACAGCCAAGATGACCGTCTTCCTCTCGGGCGGCGTCGCGCGCACGTTCGACTTCCATGCAGGTGACGTGGGCATCGTGCCGCTCGTCGCCGGGCACTACGTGCAGAACACCGGCGACGAGAAGCTGATCTTCGTCGAGATCTTCAAGCACCCGGAGTACTCCGACATCTCGGCACGCAAGTGGCTCGCCTCCAACCCGGTGCAGGTCGTCGCCGATCACCTGTTGTCGACGGATGCCTTCGTCGAGTCGCTGCCGTTGGACGACGAGCCGGCACCGGTCATCTGGTATGACCAGTCAAAGATCCACGGGTGAGGTCAGCATGTCCGCGCACGCCACTCCGCCGTCGTCACCGGCGTACGCCGTCATCCAGGACCACCCCGAGCGGATCCGCTTCCCGCTCATGGAGCAGCCGTTCGTGGGGTTCCTGCTCGCCTTCATCGCCGGCACGCTCAACGCCTGGACCCTCGCGAACGCCTCGACGTTCTCGACGGTCCAGTCCGGTAACGTCCTCTCCAGCGGTTACTGGCTCATCCAGGGCGATTGGGAGAAGTTCCAGTTCCCGTTCATCTCGGTCATAGCCTTCGGGGTGGGCTCCGCGCTGGCGGGTGTGCTCATGACGGCGTTCCTGCGCAGCGGGCGGACGTTCACCGTCGGCATCCTGTCGGCGCAGGTCGCGCTGCTGGTGATCCTCGGCACCGCCGCGATGACACTCATCGGAACCACTCCGGTGCCCTACGGCGGCGCGCTCGACCTCACCGCCCTCCCGGAGGAGCACGCGCAGTACATCGCGTACGCGATCAGCTTCGTCGCGGGGGCGCAGGGCAACGCGTTCCACAAGAACCACGGCATGCTCTACGGCGCTGTCGCGGTCACGTTCGTGGTCCAGATGGCGTTCAACTTCCTGGTGCAGGCGGCGTTCTCGAAGGAGGGCATCAACAAGACCCCCAACCTCAAGTGGGCGGGGATCTTCTTCCTCACCCTCCTCGGGTTCGCCGGTGGCGGTGGCATCGGCTTCCTCGCCGACCACCTGGTCAACGGTCTGTCGATCTTCCTCGCTGCCGCGGTTGCGCTCTGCGTGCTGATCGCGGCGCTCGCGATGAAGCGCAAGAACGTCGACCCGACCGCGGGCGGCACGTTCGCATGACGACCGGGGCCGCAGCAGGACTCGACGTCGGCCTCACGACGTGGTCGTCGCCGAACCCGTTCGGGGAGCCGACGGCATACGTGCTCGTCCACCCGTTGACACGTCGCGACGACGGCTCTCTCGCGGAGGCGATCTCGGGGATGGGCCTGAAGCGCCTCGACGCGGACGGCGACATCCTCCCGCTCGGCACGGAGATCCTGTACGCGTCGCTGCGCGCCCGCCGGGTCGAACTGTGCACCACCGCAGGGGTGTGGCTCGATCAGCCGGTGACCGACGATTGGACCGCGAACGCGATCGGCCGCCGCTATGTAGTACTCGTCGCCGGAACCGAGCCGCTGGCCGACGACGCCGACGCCGACGCACTGAGCTCGTACCTCGCCGATCGCGCGCACATCCATACCGCGCTGGTGAAGATCCGGGTCCGCGTCGAGAACCCGTGATCGGCGGCCGGTGACCGGCGGCGTGAGACTCAGTGCCGGTGGCGACTCCCGGTCACGCCGAGCGGGTCGCGAGGACCGATGCTCCCACGGCGAGCGCGGCCGCCAGGGAACCGAGCAGATCTCGCGGCGGCGCGCCCTGTGCGCGCTGCGCGCGCGGCTCGGGCAGAGCGCTGTGCCGTACCGGACGTCCGATGAGGTCCGTCAGGTCGCGCGCGGTGATGAAGTAGTCCAGACCGTTGCCGGGGCGGTACGTGCGCGTCGCGCGAACGGTGTCGCTCCCGTCGAGGACGTCGATGCCGAATGCCACGATCCGCTGCTCGCCGCCCTCGTAGACCTCTTCGGACTCGTGGCTCCAGTGACGCATGACGGACGTGGGCGGGGTGAGACCGGCCAGTCCCGGCACGGCCTCGGTCGGCGCGGCGCGCGAGTCGCCGGGCTCGAGCGCCGCCTCGAACTGAGCAAGCGCCGTGCCGGGTTTGTTCGCCGCGCCGAGCGCGACGCGGGCGCGGAGGCGCTGTGCGGTGCGATTCGTGAGCTCGAGCGTCGTGTCGGTGAGGCGCACGTGGACGACATCGGAGGCGAGGATCGGCGGCAGATCGCGCGCGCGGTCATCGGACGGCGGCACGGGTTCGCGGTCGACGGGCACGTCTTCGCCCCCGGTCTCCTCCGGCACGACCCGTTCGGGCTGCGCCCCGACGCTGAAGGCGAGCTCGACCATCGAGCCGATCTGCTCGGCCACAGCGCCTCCGAACCGCGCGAGGGCGCGGTCGACGACGAGCACGACGTCGGCATCCGGATGATGGGCCACGAGCTGTGCGACGGATCGGGCCCCCGCAGTGACGGGGAAGACGATCACCGCCGGTCGATACTCGACCCTGCGCAGAGCCCGCGCGGGATGGGCCTCGGGGATCTCGCGCCACTCCGTCACGGCGGAGCGGGCGAGCATCCGCCCAGCGATCCCGGAGTGGACCGCCGAGCCGCGCGAGCCGCGCCCATTCAAATGGATGACGCGGCGTCCCGACGCAGCCGCCATCGCCGCGCCGAGGTACAGCTCGTACGACGACACCGACTCGGCCGGCGAGAGCACGACGACAGGTCCGGGCAAGGGCTCGGACGTGGCGGGGACCACGATGACCTCGAGCGGCGAGAACGGGTCGGCCGAAGCGACCGCGGGGTCGGTGTGACCGAGTATCTCTCCCACGTTCGCCCGGTCGACACCCGTCCGCGCGATGAGGTCGAACCCGCCGTCGCTCAGCCTCTTCACGGCAGTCGGATCCAGGCGCGTCGAAGTCGCGATCACGGCGGACAGTCCCATCCCCACACTCTATGAGGCCACTCGCATGACGATTCTCTTCTCGCCCCTCACCATCCGCACCGCACAGATGCGCAACCGGCTGTGGGTCGCTCCGCTGTGTCAGTACAGCGCGATCGACGGGCTGCCGCAGGAGTGGCATCACACCCACCTCGCGCAGTTCGCGTCGGGCGGCGCAGGTCTGGTGATGACCGAGGCGGTCGCGGTGTCGCCTGAGGGCCGGATCACGCCGGACGACGCCGGCATGTGGAGCGACGCGCACCGCGATGCCTGGAGGCCGATCGTCGCCGCCGTGCGCGCACGCGGGGCGACAGCAGGCATCCAGCTCGCGCACGCCGGGCGCAAGGGCTCGACCTGGTCGCCTCTGATCGCAGGCCGGTACGGCTCAGTGCGGGAGTCGCGAGGGGGCTGGACGACGGCCGCGCCGTCGGCGATCGCCTACGACGGGTATGCGGTGCCCGCACCGCTCGACGCGATCGGTCTGGATCGCGTGGTCGACGACTTCGCGTCCGCGGCGGCGCGCGCGTCGGAGGCCGGGTTCGAGGTCATCGAGATCCACGGGGGCCATGGCTATCTTCTCCACCAGTTCCTGTCCCAGCTGTCGAACGACCGCACCGACGACTACGGCGGATCGCTCGAGAACCGTGCACGTCTGCTTCTGCGCGTCGTCGAAGCCGTGCGGTCGGTGGCGCCGCAGGCGGCCCTGTTCGTCCGCCTCTCGGGCACCGACTGGGCTGCTGGAGGCTGGACGATCGACGAGACCGTCGAGGTGGCGACGTGCGCAGCCGCCCGCGGCGCCGACTTCTTCGACATCTCCAGCGGCGGCGCCGTTCCCCGCGAGAGGATCCCCGTGTCGCCCGGCTACCAGGTACCGCTCGCGGCGCGCGTACGCCGCGACGCCGCGGTGCCCGTGAGCGCCGTCGGACTCATCGACAACGGGGCGCAGGCCGAAGGGATCCTGCAGGCGGGAGACGCCGACGCCGTCTTCGCCGGCCGCGAGTGGATGCGCGATCCGCACTTCGCCCTCCGCGCCTCCGTCGAACTCGGCGTGCAGATCCCGTACTGGCCACGGCAGTACGCGCGCGCCCGCCGCACCCGGTGATCAGTCGGTCGATCAGAGCTGCAGGATCCACGTTGCGACGACGAAGTAGATGATGAGGCTCGTCGCATCGCAGAACGTCGCGATGAACGGCGTCGAGAACACAGCCGGGTCGGCACCGACCGCGCGCGCCAGCATCGGCATGGCACCGCCGACCACGGCGGCGATCGTGCAGATCGCGATGAGGGTGATGCCGATCACGCCGCCCAGCGCCCATCCGAAGACGAGACCCCCGACGGCGAACCCGAGCAGCCCCAGCAGACCACCGAGGATCGACCCGACACGCACCTCGCGCCACATCACCACGAGCCAGTCCCGTTTGGTCACCTCGCCGAGGGCAAGGGCCCGCGTGACCGTCGTCGCCGCTTGCGACCCGGCGTTGCCGGCGGTGCCGGTCAGCAGCGGGATGAACAGCGCGAGCGTCGTCACCTCTTCGAGGGTGCCCTCGAAGAAGCCCAGCACCTGCACTGTCAACAGGGCCGAGACGGCCAGGACGAGCAGCCACACGACCCGCGCCCGCACGATGCCGAACACCGATGTCGTCAGGTACGGCCGCCCGAGCGGCTCGGCTGCGCCCTGACGTGCTGCGGTGCGGTCCTCGGCGTCTTCGAGGATGCGCGTCGCATCGTCGACCGTGAACACCCCCACCAGCCTCCCCTCGCCGTCGGCGACGGGAACGGCCAGAAGCCCGGCCTCGACCACGTCGCGCGCGGCCGTCTCGGCGTCGTCGGTCGCCGCGACGACGCGCGGCTCGACCATCGCAGCACCGATCTCGGAGTCCGGCCTGCCCAGCACGAGCTGTCGCAGGCCCACGACGCCGAGCACGTGGCGCTCGCGATCGGTGACCGGCAGCATATACACGGTCTCGGCGTCGCCTCCGCGATGACGCACGTGCGACAGCGCGTCGCCGGTCGTCAGGTGCGGCATCAGCCGGACGTACTCCGTGCTCATGTGCCGGCCGACGCTGCCCTTGGGGTATCCCAGCATCGGTGCGGTCAGCTCGCGCTCGCGCGGCGAGAGGCCTCGCATGAGCTTCTGCGCAACCCCCGCCGGCAGCTCGTCGACGAGCTGCGCGCGGTCGTCGGGATCGATCTCCTCGAAGAATCGCGCGACGTCCTCGGTGCGAAGCCCCTGCAGCAGCTCAGCGCGCATCCCGGCGTCCAGCAGCTCGAACACCTCCAGCGCCTTCTGGCGCTCGAGCAGCCGATACATCACGGCACGGTCGCGACCGTCCTCGCGTTCGAGCAGTCGCACCAGATCGGAGGCGTCGTGACGAGCCATCACCGCGCGCACCTGTGCCAGGTCGTGCTCACGCAGATGCACGGTCACGGTGTCGACGAGGTCGTCGTCGCTCGAATCTTCCATGGGGGCATGATCCCGCATGCCGATGTCGGCCGGGTGAACGTGCGCCACGTCGGCACGAATGCACGCCAGGCTCGCCGCGCGCGGGCGCATCCGTCGGCGGGCGCGCGAATCGGGCCGTAGCGTGGTCGTCATGACCGTGGTTCTCGAAGGCGCCCAGAACTTCCGCTCACTCGGCGGCCTGCCGCTGCGCGGCGGAGGAACGACCACCGACGGCGTGCTGTACCGCTCGGATGCGCTCAGCACTCTCACCGACGCCGGCCTGACCGCACTCGGTTCCAGCGATATCGGAGCGGTCGTGGATCTGCGCACCGACGCGGAACGGGCGATGGCGCCGGATCTGCTGCCCGATCGCCCGATGCGGACGGTCTCCCTCCCCCTGCTCGAGGGTGCGGCGCCCGGGCTGGCTCAGCAGATCCCCGCGGGAACGCAGATCTCGCCGGAGATGATCCGACAGGCGCTCGCCGCGATGCCGGCGCTCTCAGACCTCTACGTCTCCATGCTGCAGGGCGGAGGCACGTCGTTCGCGCACATCGCGCAACTGGTCGCGGGATCGGCGGGGTCGACCGAGCCCGCGGTGCTGATCCACTGCACCGCCGGCAAGGACCGCACGGGCGTGGCCGTCGCGCTCATCCTCGACGTCGCCGGCGTCGAGCGCGATGCGATCGTCGCCGACTACGCCGTCTCCGAGACCTACCTGGCGGGTCCCTTCGCAGACAGGATGCTCGGGATGCTCGAGGGCTACGGCGTCCCGCTCACTCCGCAGGTGCGCGAACTCGTCACCGGCACCCCGGCGTCCGCGATCGAGCACGCACTCGCCTGGATCGACGACAACGGCGGTTCGCGCGGCTATCTCGCCGGGGCCGGCGTCGGTGACGCGACCCTGGATGCGGTCGCCGAGCGTCTCACCGCCGGCTGACCCGACCGCCCCAGCTCAACCGAGCAGCTTGGCCTTCGCCGTTTCGAACTCGGCGTCGCTGAGGATGCCCTGCGCCTTGAGCTGCGCGAGCTGCTGGAGCTCGGCGACGAGATCGCCGCCGGGAGCGGGCGCAGTCGCCGCCGCGGGGGCGGCAGGCGGCGCGTATTGCGGCGGCGGCGCGCTCTGCGGAGCCATCGCGGCCGCTTCCTGCTGCACCTCGTACTCGTGCTGCTCGTACTTGTCCTGCGCTCGACGCTGCTGGCGCCGCGCGACGTTCCCCGATACCGCGGTCGCGGTGCCTGCGACCACGGCGGTACGAGCCGCCATTCCGAGCAGACCCGGTCGTCCCATGCGTCCCATCAGAGGCATCTCACTACCCCACCTTTCCGACGGCCGCCGCCTCGGCGACGACCGCGTTGACCGCCGGGGCGGGGATCCGCACCCAGTCGACGACGAAACCGCCCGCCTGCGCGAGGCGCGAGGCGAGATCCTTCGCCCACAGGAACTCGACGACCAGCAGCAGCGCCGACGTGCCCGGCGGCAGCGATCCACCGAGCTCCTGCACGTCCTCGTGCGACGCGAGCCCTGCGCCGGCGAGCTCGAGCGGCCCGAGGTCGATGCCCGACTCGTCCAGTTCGAGGTACGTCACCCGCCCGTCCTCATCGCGCGCGATGTGGAGCAGATCGATCAGTCGCACGGTGCCCGCTTCGACCAGCGCCGCGATGGCATCCAGCACCCCGCGATCGGGCTCGTCATCGGGAAGCGCGGCGAGCACCAGCTCGACCGGACCGAACTCCAGATCTTCCATGATCGTCACCCCTCAGCTCGCGAGCGCCTTGGCCTTGAGCGCGTCGAACTCGCTCTGGCTGATCGCACCGGAGGCCAGCAGCCGCTGCGCGGACTCGATCTCAGCCGTCGGTGACGGTGCTGCGGCCACGCTTCGGATGTAGTCCGCGTTCGCCTGCGCTGCCGCCTGTGTCTCCTGCATCCGCCGCTCGGTCATCGACCGGCCGCGGGCGATGAGGTAGATGATGGCCCCGAGGAAGGGCAGCACGATCAGCAGGATCACCCACCCCGCCTTGCCCCACCCGCTGAGGGTGTGATCCCGGAAGATGTCGATGAAGATCCAGATGAAGATCCAGACGCAGGTGATCACCAGATAGATCCACAGAATCCACAGCAGGAAATCCCAGAAGGACATGGCGTTCCTCTCCCCGGGCGCTCTCGGCGGCGCACATCGTCGGTTGCTTCGACGTTAGGGGCGGCGCGGCGACGTGGGCATCATGCGATTCGCGTGATTCAGCGCCGCCAGGCGAAGTTCATACAGACTGCGTGGTGCGCTCCGGCGCGAGGCGGAGTCCACTGGTTCGGTGACCGACCTGACGGAGCACGGACGAGCCGATGGATGAGATCACGCACCTGCGTCGGCTCTGCGTGAACGATCCTCTGCTGGCGACCGATGCGGGCGAACTCTGGACCATCGCGGTCGACAGCCGCACGCGCGCGTTGATCACGCTCGGCGCCCTGGTGTCGGTGGGCGCACCCGACCCGTCGCTGCGCGCCGCGGTCGATGACGCGATCACCGCCGGTGCCTCGTCGGCGCAGATCGTGGCGGTGCTCGACGGGCTCATCTCGGTGGTCGGCCTCCCCCGCGTCGTCGCCGCAGCGCCGATGCTCGCCGCGGCGCTCGGACACGGCGAGGACATCACGCTCGACCTGCCCTGGTGATCCGCGGTCAGTCGCCCAGCATCCCCAATTCGGTCGCACGGTCGACGGCGCCGCCGCGGGAGGTCACGCCGAGCTTGCGGTAGATCGAGCTCACCTCGGAGCTCACCGTGTTGCGCGAGACGAAGAGGCGTTCACCGATCTCGCCGATGGTCAGGTAGGTCTGCAGATACGGCAGCAGGCGCAGCTCGGCCGGTGTCAGTGGGGTCGCGCCACCCGCGAACGCGTCGCCGTCGAGCGAGCGACGGAACGCCTCCACCTGTTCGACGAGCGTGCCCAGATCGGGCCGTTTGGCGAACACATCGTCGATCTCGTGGATGAGGTGCCGGGCGGCCGCATGGTCGCCCATCGAGGCGTGCGCCTTCGCGAGCTGAAGGCGCGTGCGCACAGACAGGAACGGAAGCAGGTACGTACTGTCGACGCGTGCACGCATGGCCCGCGCGAGGCGCTGCCGCGCGCGGTCGGGTCGCTCGTCGCGCAGCGCCATGCGTGCACCCACCGCGAGCGCGAGACCCGTCACGGGGTAGCCGATCATGGTGCTCGACTCCACCAGAGCGACGCCGCGCTCGGCGTGTGCGCGCGCGTCGGCGACACGATTCGCCCGCATCGCGAGCAGGGCGAGCTCGGGCTCGCTGAGGATCGCGGGGTCGACGATGCCCGTCGCCTCCGACAGGTCGACGGCGTCGAGGAAGGCGTCGCGCGCGGCATCCTCGTCACCGACGAGCAGCTGCGCCGACCCGACGAGGTGCTGCGCGACCGCACGCCAGGGACTCCACAGCGGTTGGCGCGAGACACCGCACAACGCGTCGTCGAGGGCGCGCTTGGCGCCGTACCTGCACATCGCCGCCCGCAGCATGGCGCGCGCGGCCGCCACGTCGGCGCCCTCCTCGCCGGCGCACGCGTGGTCGGTCTCGATGCCCTCGAGCACATGCGCCCAGCGCTCGCCCTCGGCGATGTCGCCTGACAACGCTCCGGCCCACCCCGCGATGACCGCCGCAGGCGGGTGCCGCCGGATCTCATCGGGGCCGATCGCGCCGAGCCAGCGACGGATGGTGAGCATCCGGCCGCGGTCGTACAGCGACAGCGCGACGTCGGCGGTGACGACTGCGGCTCTGTCGAGGTCACCGGCGAGCAGCAGGTGTTCGACCGCGGCCTCCGCCAACCCCTGATCGCCCAGCCACGCGGCCGCTCGGCGGTGCAGCGCTTGTACGGCCGCGGCGCCCTCTTCGCGTTCGAGCTCGGCGAGGAGGTACTCGCGGAACAGCGCGTGATAGCGGTACCACCCCCGCTCGCGGTCGAGCGGGATCAGGAACAGGTTCGCGGTGTCGATCTCGTGGATCATCTCCCGCGCGCGGTCCTCGTCGGCGACGTCGACGCAGGCATCCGCACTGAATTTCGTCAGCACCGCGGTGCGACGCAGGAACCGCTGCACGTCCGGCGGCAGGCGCGCGATGCACTCCCGGTACAGGTAGTCGGCGAGGTAGCGATGGTCGCCCGAGATCCCGGCTGTATCGCCGTCGGCGCGGACGATCTGCGCGCACAGGAACAGTCCCGCCGGCCAGCCTTCCGACTTCGCGACGATGCTGTCGAGTTCGTCGTCGGCGATCGACGCGCCCACGCGGGCGAACAGCGCGCGAGCGTCGTCGGATGCGAGGCTCAGGTCGGATGCCGCCACCTCGGCGGCGACGCCGGCGGTGCGCATCCGCGCGATCAGCGGCGTCTCGCGCCGACTCGCGAGGATGACCTGGGATCCCGCCGGCACACCGGCGACCGCCACTTCCAGGACGTCTTGGCATCCGGGCGAATCGGCGAAGTGCAGGTCGTCGACGAACAGCACGAACGGCTCGGGGCTCGCCGCAAGGACCGCCGACAGCAGCGGCGCCGCACGCGCGAGCGGCGCCACCCCGACGCCGCGCATCTGGGCGATCGCGCTCTCGGCGAGCGGCGAGAACGCCGCGCAGGCGGATGCGAGCAGTGTGAGCAGCGCCGTGGGGTCGTCGTCGCCGGCATCCAGCGACACCCACGCGATCTCACGCTCCTCGAGCTGTGCCCACTCGGCCAGGAGTGTCGTCTTGCCGAAGCCGGCGGGGGCCGAAACGGCGATCACGCGGGCATCGGACCGCGCGGCCCTGCCGATGACCGCCCGTCGGCTCACGCTTCCGGGCGGGAGGGACGGAACCGCGAGCTTGCTCTCGAGGAGCACCGCCGCCAGGTCCACGCCCGTCGCGACTTCCCCGCTCGTCGTGGTCGACACGGTGGGCAGTCTAGCGACGGGATGCGTCGCGGGCACCCGCCGATTCGATCGGGAGCAGCGCGGCTCCGATCAGGAAGCACAGCGCGCCAGCGAACGTGCCGAGGTTCACGAGCGCGATGTTCGCCGGCTCACCCGTGGTCGGCAGGTACCGCGCGCCGACCGCTGCGAGACCGAACGCGACCGAGCCGAGCAGGTTGAGTGCGGCGATGTTCCATCCGACGTCTCCCCGCGGCCGGCGCCAGATGTGCGGCGACACCTCGGCGTACGCGAGTGCGCTCGCGATGAGGAAGCACGCCGATCCCCATACGTCGGGCACCCAGATGAGATGCACCTGCTGGTCGAGGTCGAGGTCGGCGCGGGTCGCGGCGAAGGTGCTGACATTGAAGAACACCGTGCCCACCAGCTGGATCGCCGTCGCGTACCAGCCGATGCTGCGTGCACGCAGCCCGATCAGCCCGTGCACCCCGTGGCGGCGCGGCGCGGCCGGATCGATGGTGTCGGGCGCGGCGACGCACTCTCGGAACTGCAGGTAGGCCGCCGAGGTGAACAGGACCGATCCGACGAAGAACACCCAGGCGACGACATCCGCGCGGATGTGATCGAAGAACAGCGGGAGCGAGCCGAGCGCGAAGCAGAACGCCCCGGTCGCGAACAGACCGCCCATCCACCAACTCGACCGGCTGGCGCCACGGGCACGGTCGCGGAAGCGTCGAAGCGGGCGCTGCGCGAGCGGTGCCGGCGCGAGCCCCTTGCGGTGTCGTCGCGCGCTCCAGTCGATCTCGCTGCCGTCGGGTCGCGTCACCGTCGCGCGCGTCGCGAACAGCGAGCGGCCCTGGACATTCCTCACCCGCCACCCCGGGGGGACGCGCAGTCCCGTCAGCGGGGGGTGCAGGGTCTCAGTCACGGCGCTGGCCGGTGCGCGCCTTCTGGTGCGCGGCCAGCAGGGCGGGTGCCGTCCACAGATCGGGGCTCGGGCCGACGCGGTCGCCGGGCTGTTCCTTTGCGAGATGCGTGCACGCGTCCAGCATGTCACGCAGCAGCACATCGACCAGCTGGCGGCTGAGATCGAGCCGCACGACCACGCGAAGCAGGTGCACGTCCTCCGCATCGGGGGGCAGGCTGTAGGCCGGCACGATCCACCCGTGCTCGCGAAGACGTGCCGACAGGTGGTAAACCGTGAATCCCGGGTCCCCCTTCAGCCGGAACGTCACCACGGGCTCCGACAGTCCCGGGTTGAGGATCTCGAACCAGCCGCTGTCTTCGAGCTTCTCGTTGAGGTGCCGCGCATTCAGCATCATCGTCTCGACGATCGATGCGTAGCCCGACCGCCCGAGGCGCAGGAAGTTGTACAGCTGCGCCTGGATCATCGCCGAGCCGCGGGAGAAGTTGAAGGTGTACGTGGGTTGGGCGCCGCCGAGGTAGTTGACGCTGAAGACGAGGTCCTCGGGCAGCGTGGAGCGGTCCCGCATCACCAGCCATCCGACTCCGGGGTACACCAGGCCGTACTTGTGACCGGAGACGTTGATCGACGCGACCTGCTCGAGACGGAAGTCGAAGGCGAAGTCGGGATGTGCGAACGGGGCGATGAAGCCGCCGCTCGCGCCGTCGACGTGGATCGGGATGTCCCACCCCTTCTCGGCCTTGATCTTCAGCAGCCGCTCGTTGATCTCGGGGATCGGGTCGGACTCGCCGATGTGGGTCGTTCCGAGCACCACGCCCACGGCGATCGTGTTCTCATCGACATGCGCCTCGACATCGTCGGCGTCGATGACGAACCGGTCGGGCTTCATCGGGATCTTGCGCATCTCGACGTCGAAGTAGTTGGCGAACTTGTCCCACACCACATGCGTCTCGGCGCCGAACACCACGTTCGGGCGATCGGTGGGCAGCCCGGACGAGCGCCGCCGGTCGCGCCAGCTGCGCTTGTGCGCCAGAAGGCCCAGCATGATCGCCTCGGACGAGCCGATCGTGGCGACGCCGACGACCTCCGCGGGGTCGGGGGCGTGGAAGAGGTCGCCGAGCATGTGCACGCACGCCTCCTCCATGAGCGACGCGGCCGGATACTCCTCATGGTCGATGTGGTTCTTGCGCAGCGAATCGTGGATGAGCTTCTCCGCCTGTGGCTCCATCCACGTGGTCACGAAGGAGGCGAGGTTGAGGGTCTCGCGCCCGTCGAGCATGAGCCCGGTGTGGATGAGCTCGTACGCGTCATCCGCCGGCATCGACGCTTCCGGGAAGGTGAACGGATCGATGTGGGTGCGGAATGCCCGCCCGCCGTGGATCGGCCCGATCGGATCGTACGTCGACATGTCGTCCTCGATTCTCGGTGTCGCCCGCCGTGCGACCTCTCCAGGATCGCGTTCCCCTCGAGGGCACAGCATCATGCAGATCGTGTGATGATCCGCCGTCGGCACCACCCTACGGTTTCCCTGGAGACCCGCGACCGAGGAGATGCCATGAGCGCCGACCGCCACGCCCGAACGATGCTGCCGATCCCGGACCGGCCAGGTCACGGGCTCACGACGTTCGATGCGAGGGATCCCGACACGTCCTACCCGCCGATCAAGCCCCTGCTGCCGCCGGAGTCGGCGCCGAACGTGCTGATCGTGCTGCTCGACGACGTCGGTTTCGGCGCATCGAGCGCGTTCGGCGGACCGTGCGCCACCCCCAACGCCGAGAAGCTCGCCGCGGGCGGCCTGCGGTACACGCGCTTCCACACGACTGCGCTGTGCGCCCCGACACGGGCCGCCCTGCTGAGCGGACGCAACCACCATTCCGTCGGCATGGGCAGCATCACCGAGACGGCGACGTCGGCGCCGGGGAACAGCTCGCTGCGGCCGAACACGAAGGCGCCGCTCGCGATGACGCTCAAGCTCAACGGCTACTCGACGGCGCAGTTCGGCAAGTGCCACGAGGTCCCCGTCTGGCAGTCCTCGCCGATGGGGCCGTTCGACTCGTGGCCGTCCGCCGGCGGCGGGTTCGAGACGTTCTACGGCTTCATCGGGGGTGAGAACAACCAATGGGACCCGGCCCTCTATGACGGCACGACGCCCGTCGAGCCGCCCGCGACGCCCGAGGAGGGGTACCACCTCACCGAGGATCTCGCCGACCGCGCGATCACGTGGATCCGCACCCAGAAGTCGCTCATGCCCGACCGGCCCTTCTTCGCGTACTTCGCCCCCGGCGCGACCCACGCGCCGCACCACGTGCCCCAGGAATGGGCGGACAAGTACAAGGGACGCTTCCGCGACGGCTGGGATGTGCAGCGCGAGCGCACGTTCGCACGTCAGAAAGAGATGGGGATCGTGCCCGCGGACGCCGAGCTCACTCCGCGCAGCGACGAGATGCCGGCGTGGGACGACATGCCCGATGATCTCAAGCCCGTCCTGGAGCGCCAGATGGAGGTCTACGCGGGCTTCCTCGAGCACACCGACCATCACGTCGGTCGGATCATCGATGCGATCGACGACCTGGAAGTGCTCGACAACACGCTCGTGTACTACATCGTCGGCGACAACGGCGCGTCGGCCGAGGGCACGTTCAACGGCGCCTTCAACGAAATGGCCAACTTCAACGGCATGGCCGCTCTCGAGACCGTCGACTTCATGCGCTCGAAGATGGACGAGTTCGGCTCTCCGACGTCGTACAACCACTACGCGGTCGGCTGGGCGTGGGCGATGAACTCGCCGCTGCAGTGGACGAAGCAGGTGGCCTCCCACTGGGGAGGCACCCGCAACGGCACCATCGTGCACTGGCCCGCGGGCATCGACGACAAGGGCGGCACCCGTACGCAGTTCACGCACTGCATCGACGTGGCCCCGACGATCCTCGAGGCGGCGGGACTGCCCGAGCCGACCATGGTCAACGGGGTCATGCAGTCGCCCATGGAGGGCACGAGCATGCTGTACAGCTTCAATGACGCGGATGCCCCCGAACGCCACGACCTGCAGTACTTCGAGATGTTCGGCAACCGGGGGATCTACCACAAGGGCTGGAGCGCGGTCACCAAGCACCGCACGCCGTGGCAGCTGGTCGGTGCGGGGACCGTGGCGCTGGACGACGACGTGTGGGAGCTCTACGACGGCTCGGTCGACTGGAGTCAGGCGAACGACCTGTCGGCGGAGCATCCCGACAAGCTCCGCGAACTGCAGCGGCTGTGGCTGATCGAAGCGGTGAAGTACAACGTGCTGCCGGTCGACGACCGCACCGGCGACCGGGTCAATCCCGATCTCGCCGGAAGACCGCAGCTGATCCGCGGGAACAGCCAACTGCTCTTCCCGGGCATGGGGCGCCTGTCCGAGAACAGCGTGGTCAACATCAAGAACAAGTCGTTCTCGGTGACCGCCGAGGTCGACGTCCCCGAGAGCGGTGCGAGCGGCGTCATCATCGCGCAGGGCGGCCGCTTCGGCGGATGGAGCCTGTACGCGTCCGAGGGCCGGGCGGCGTTCGCCTACAACGTGCTGGGGATCCAGTCGTTCACGACGAGCGCCGAGACCGCGATTCCATCCGGGGTGCACCAGGTGCGCATGGAGTTCGCGTACGACGGCGGTGGTCTCGGCAAGGGCGGAGACGTCACGCTGTACTACGACGGCGAGTCGGTCGGCAGCGGGCGGGTCGGTGCCACGCAGGCGATGATCTTCTCGGCGGATGAGACGACCGATGTCGGGTACGAGTCGGGCACGCCGGTGACGGATGCCTACACCGTGCAGACCAGTCGGTTCCGCGGCAAGATCCACTGGGTGCAGATCGACCTCGGCGACGACGATCACGATCACTTCATCGACCCCGACGAGCGGATGCGCATCGCGATCGCCCGCCAGTGAGAGCGCGAGCGGGTTCGTCGGGTCAGCGCAGCCGGTAGATGCGCCGCGCGCTGAGCGAGCTGATGTGCGCCCACTCCGCGTCGGACGGCGCGAGTGCGGCGCGGACGGTGTCGAACCATACGACGCGACCCGCCGAGCCGCGCGCCGAGACCGGGTAGTCGCTGCCGATCAGACAGCGTGTCGGCCCGAACAGGTCGACCGCGGCGCGCAGCCATGGTCCGACGAGATCGGCCTCGGGCTCGCGGGTCGTCTCGGCGGGCAGTCCCGACAGCTTCACGGCGACGTGCGGCAGAGCGGCGAGTCGCGCCAGGCCCGCCCGCCAGTGGGCGAACGCGTCAGTGTCCGGGTCGTCCAGCGGCGGCTTCCCGAGGTGATCGAGCACGATCGGCACCTCGTCGTGCCGCTCTGAGAGCTCTGCGACGGCGTCGAGCTGGGTCCAGCGGACGCACGCATCGAACGACCATCCGTGTCGGGCGAGTGCCGCGAGCCCGGCGTCGAGCGCGGGACCGCGGACGAACGCGTCTTCCTCGTCCTGCAGCAGGCGCCGGACACCGATGACCGAGTCCAGTGAGGAAAGTTCAGCCAGCGCAGCGGCGGCATCCGCCCGCTCGAGCGGCGCGAAGGCGACGATGCCGACGAGGTCGGGCGCGTCCAGACCGGCGACCCAGCGTGCTTCGGCGAGACCCTGCTCGGGAACGCAGTCGGCCTGGACGAAGACGAAGCCGGTGGGCTCGCGGTCGCCTTCGCGCAGCTGGGCGGGCAGGAACACCGGTGGCACCGGCACCTCTGGCCCGATCCACGGGTAGTCCAGCACGGCCGTGTCCCACACGTGGGCATGCGCATCGATCAGCACGGTCTTTCCCCGCTCAGTCGAGATGGAACACCTCGGGCAGGGTTTTCCACCATTCGCCCTCGGCACGATCGGACAGCGGACGCTGCATCGGCTCCATCACACTCCACCATCGCTGCGTGATCGGGTCGGCGGCGATGCCGGCCATGTCCGCGTCGTAGTCGTCTCCGACGTACTCCATGTACGAGAACAGCAGATCGCCATGCCGGAAGATCGAGTAATTGCGTACCCCATGACGTCGGAGGGCATCGAGCACACCCGGCCAGGCGTCGGCATGATACCGGTCGTACTCCTCGACGTACTCGGCCGGGAGCCCGATGACCGACGCGATGCGTCGAACGGTCACGATGACTCCTCGGGCAGATGCCGGGTGTCGCCCCCGTCGAGCGGTGCGTCGGCACCATCGTCGCCGACGAGACTCGCCGCGCTCTTGAGCCAGTTCTCGACCCCGGCCACGTGCGCGGTCATCAGCGCCGCCGCCAGCTCGGCGTCGCCGGCCCGGATCGCCTCGATGATGGCGGCGTGTTCCGAGACGGTGCGGTCCACGGCCCCCACCTGTGACAGCCCGCGCCAGACGCGGGCGCGCACGGTGCTGCTCGACAGCGTCTCGAGGATGCCGGAGAGATAGCGGTTGCCCGCCGCGGTGGCCAGCTCACGGTGGAAGTCGGTGTCGAGCCGGACGAGGTCGTCGATGGACTGCGTCAGTGCCGACTCGTCGGCGATCTCGGTCAGCCTGCCGAGCAGGTCGGGCGTGGGCGAGGACGCCGCGGCGCGCGCCGAGGCGGCTTCGAGGATGCGACGGACTCCGAACATCTCGATCAGGGTGGCGTCGTCGTGGATGTCGACGATGAAGGAGATTCCCTCGAGGAGCAGACTCGGGTCGAGGCTCGTGACGTACGTGCCGTCGCCGCGCCGCACGTCGAGAACGCGGATCGCCTCGAGAGACTTGACCGCCTCGCGGAGCGAGTTCCGCGACACCCCCAGCGCCTCGCCGAGCTCGCGTTCGGGAGGCAGCCGGTCACCCGGCTTCACCTCGCCGTTCTCGATCATCCGCTTCACTGCGGCGATCGCATTGTCTGTCTGCGACATGTGTGTGCTCCCTACGCTCGCGTGAGTCAGACCGGATCAGCAGTCTCGGGTGCTCGGGCGGCGCAGCACCAGGGTAGTGCAGGCGCAGGCGCGGGTCCGTGGGAACCCGCGCCTGCGCGTCAGCATGCTGACAAGAGCGGGTGGATCACTCGTACAGGACGGCCTGGATCTCCGGGTCGTCGATGTTCTCCGACGTGTACCAGTAGAAGCCGGTGTCGATGGTCTCGGGCAGCGTCTCTCCGTTGATCGCCTCGACGGCGGCCTTCACGGTCTCGTAGCCGATGCCGACCGGGTTCTGCGTGATCGCGCCGAGCATCGTGCCCGTCGTGATCGCGTCGATCTGCGCCGCGCCGGAGTCGAATCCGACGATGGTCAGCGAGCCGTCCTCGAGGCCGAGCTCGTCCACAGCCTGCACGACGCCGATCGCCGAGCCCTCGTTCGAGCCGTAGATGCCCGCGAGGTCGGGGTTCGCCGAGATCATGGCCTTGGCGAGGTCGGCGGACTGAGCGGGGTCGCCGCCACCGTACTGGATGTCGACGATCTCGATGCCGGGCTCGTTCTCCTCCATGTAGTCGACGAAGCCGTCACGGCGCTGCTGGCCGGTGAGCGAGGTCTGATCGTGGACGACCATCGCGACCTTGCCTTCGCCGCCGATCGCCTCGGCCATCTGCGCCGCTGCTTCCGCGGCCGCCGCGAGGTTGTCGGTCGCCGCGGTGGTGACCGGGATGTCGCTGTCGACACCGGAGTCGAACGCGATGACGGGGATGTCCTGCGACTGAGCCTGGTCGAGCAGCGGGCCGACGGCCTGGCTGTCGAGGGCGGCGATGCCGATCGCATCCGGGCTCTTGTCGAGCGCCGTCTGCAGCATCTGCACCTGCTGGTCGACGTCGGCTTCGGTGTCGGGGCCCTCGAAGGTCACCTCCACGTCGAACTCCTCGGCCGCCTGCTCGGCGCCGGCCTTGACCGCCTGCCAGAACTGGTGCTGGAAGCCCTTCGAGATGAGGGCGACGTACGGCCGTTCCCCGCTGTCGGGCTCGGTCGTGCTGCCACCTGCCGTCGAGTCACCGGCGCATCCGGTGAAGACGAGGGCTGCGGCCGCGATTCCCACCGCTGCGGTGAGGGCTCGCTTGTTCCACATGATTTCACTCCTTCGTGTGATTGTTGGTGCGATTGGATGTAACGTCAGGTCGCTGCGCGTCGGCGGAGCATGTCGAGGTAGACGGCCACCAGGATCACGATGCCGACGGCGATCGACTGCCACTCCTGCGGTACCGAGATGATGCGCAGTCCGTTCGTGAGCACGGCCATGATGAGCGCACCGATCACGGTTCCGACGATCGAGCCCTTGCCGCCGGCGAGCGAGGTGCCGCCGATGATGACCGCGGCGATCGCTTCGAGCTCGACGCCGAGGCCGCCGGTGGGTTGCGCGGAACTCAGCCGGGATGCCGACAGGACGCCGGCGAGTCCGACGAACAGACCCGACATCGTGTAGATGAGGATCTTCCACTTCTTGACGTTGACGCCCGACAGGGCGGTCGCGGCCTCGTTGCTGCCGATCGAGAACGCGTAGCGGCCGATGATCGTCTTCGAGAGCACGAACGCGGCGATCACGATCACGGCGAGGAAGATCGCCACCCCGAGCGGGAACCGGGTGCCCGGAATGATCGGCAGGTTCATGATGTCGCCGAACCCGGGGGTGTCGTTGAAGTAGATGGGGCTCGTGCCCGAGATCACCAGCGACAGGCCCGAGGCGATCAGCATCATGCCCAGCGTGGCGATGAAGGGCGGGATGCCGAGGATCGACACGTTGACGCCGTTCACAAGCCCGATGACGGCGCCGAACGCGATCGCACCGAGGACGCCGGCCCACAGCGGCCAGCCCCAGTAGGTGAGGAAGACGCCCGTCATCACGCCGCACAGGATCATCCCCGTGCCGATCGACAGGTCGATGCCGCCGGTGATGATGACGAACGTGGTGCCCAGCGCGAGGATGCCGACGACGGTCGCGGCCACCAGGATGCTGATGATGTTGTTGACCGTGAAGAAGTGCGGACTCAGGAACGAGAACACCACGACGATCACGATGAGGCTCGCGAAGGCGAGCATCTGCTGCAGCGATCCGCGCAGCCGGTCGCGCAGACCGCCGCCGGACTGTGCGACGAGCGTGCCGGTGGGCAGCTGCGTGGGAGTGGACTGGGTGTCGGTCACGAGATCACCTCAGTCGTGGTGTGGGTGGCGTACTCCATGAGGTTCTCCTGTGTTGCTTCGTCGTTCGGGATGACCGCGGTGAGACGTCCTTCGCACATGACGGCGATCCGGTGCGAGACCCGCAGCACCTCGGGCAGGTCGGACGAGATCACGATGATCGCCTTGCCCTGACCGGCCAGCCGGTTGAGCAGACCGTAGATCTCCTCTTTGGCACCGACGTCGATCCCTCGGGTGGGCTCATCGAAGATGAGGATGTCGCAGTCGCGTTCCAGCCACTTGGCGATGCCGACCTTCTGCTGGTTTCCTCCGGAGAGGTTCCGCACCTCCTGCGTGGTGGAGGGGGTCTTGATGCGCAGGGCGATGATGTAGTCGCGGGCGACCTGATCCATGCGCTTGACGTCGACGATCGGGCCCTTGAGGAACGATGGCAGCGACGGCAGGGCGATGTTCTCTCGTACGTCGCGGTCGACGAGCACGCCCAGCTTCTTGCGGTCCTCGGAGAGGTAGCCGATCCCGCGCCGCGCGGCGAGTGCGGGAGAGGTCACCTTCTCGACGGTTCCGTGGATCTCGACGGTCCCGCCGCTGATCGGGTCGGCGCCGATGATCGCACGCGCCAGCTCCGTGCGCCCGGCGCCCATGAGACCGGCGAACCCGAGGATCTCGCCCGCGCGCGCCTCGAAGGACACGTCCCGCAGCAGGTGCGTCGTGCTGAGGTTCTTCACCGACAGGAGCGCCTTGCCCGGGTCCGCGGGCTGCGGCCGCTGCTCCACCGAGATCGTGCGGCCGACCATGAGCGAGATGATCTCGCGATCGTTCGTCTCCGCCATGACACGGTCTCCCGCGTTCGCGCCGTCGCGCAGCACGGTGACCGCGTCGGCGATCTGGGCGAGCTCCTGCATCCGGTGGGAGATGTAGATGACGCCGGTCTGCGGGGTCACGAACCGGCGGATCAGGGTGAACAGCGTCTCGACCTCGGCCTCGTTCAGCGCCGCGGTCGGCTCGTCCATGATGAGCACGCGTGCGTTGTAGCTGAGGGCCTTCGCGATCTCGACCATCTGCTGCCGCGCAACGGAGAGGTCGCCGACGATCGCGTCGGGGCGAAGCCGCAACTCGAGCCGGTCGAGCAGCTCCTGAGTGTTGCGCCGCAGCTTGCGGTCCGAGAGCACACCGAATCGCCGGGGCTCTCGTCCGATGAAGATGTTCTGCGCGACGGTGAGGTCGGGCATCAGGTTGAGTTCCTGGTGGATGATGCTGATGCCGAGTTCCTGGGCGTGCTTGGGCGACTCTGGACGGAACGGCTTGCCCTCGAGGACGAACTCGCCGGCGTCAGGCGCGTAGATGCCCGAGAGCAGTTTCATCAGCGTCGACTTGCCGGCGCCGTTCTCTCCCACAAGGGCGAGGACCTCGCCGTAGCCGAGATCGAGGTCGACGTCGCTCAGCGCTTGGACGCCCGGAAACCCCTTCTCGGCACCGCGTATGCTCAGCAGCGGCGTCGCAGGTGCGACGGCAGGAGCGTTCGCGCCGGTGTCGACGTCCATCCATACTCCTCTTCGAGTGACGTAGTACCAATTGCGGGACCTTGGTAGAAACGGTATGAGATGGGATGCCCACTGTCAAGCTATTGGTGGGATGTCTACGCAGCTTGAAGATGCTGAGTTCGGCAGAACGCGGCATTCTCGCTTGAAACATGGGACCCGTGCGCTCCCGGCGGCAGGGGGCGGACGGTCAGAGGTGGGATCGCCGGACGCAGGTGTGCCCGGCGCATCGCGCGCCGGGCACACCTGCTGCGGGTCGGATCAGCGGAACCTGTCCACCAGCGCCTCCAGAGCCTCGACCAGCCCGGCGCTCGCGTCCGCCTTTCGGATCGCATTGTCGAGTTGCGCGATGATCGCGTTGTTCGACGCCGACCCGCCCGACAGGTGCTGCGCCTGCGTGATGTGCTTGCGCACCTGCTTCGCAGCGTTGGCACCGAGGTCGCCGGCTTGCTCGGCGACGTCGACCAACCACAGTGCCGTGGAGAAGCCGACCCCGGCAGCGATCCGGTAGGTCTCACCCGCTTGTGCATCGAACTGGATCGTGTGTCCGTCGAGGTCGCCATCGTAGTCCGCGACCACCGAGAACGGCACCTCGTTCCCGGCCGAGTCGGTGACGACCCTGTGAGCGAGATCGGTGGCGCGCAGGGTCAGCGTCTGCGACGCGCCCGGTGTCAGCACCGCCTCCGTCACCTGGCCGTCGACCCATGCGATGTCGACGCCGACATCACCGCGCGCACGAAGCCCCGTCACCGAGCCGTCGCTCCACACGCCCGGCAGGGCGGGCAGCAGCTCTATGGCGTCGCCCTGCGTCTGCAGGATCATCTCGGTGGCGCCGGCGGTGCCGCCGAAGTTGCCGTCGATCTGGAACGGCGGATGGGCATCCCACAGGTTGTTGTACGTTCCCCGCTTGAGAAGGTTGCTGTAGAGCGTGTGAGCGCGATCGCCGTCCCGCACGCGTGACCAGAAGTTGAGCTTCCAGGCCATCGACCACCCCGTGGAGGCATCGCCGCGGGTGTTCAGCGTCACTTTCATCGCCTCGATCAGCGCGTCTTCCTCAGCGCTGCGGCCCGCCACGACCTGGTCGCCCGGATGGAGCGAGTACAGGTGATTCGTGTGGCGATGACTGTTGTCGCCGGTGAAGTCGATCGCGATCGCATGCTGCCACTCTTGAAGCTGTCCACCGGGGTAGGTGTTGCCGTTGGTGTGCGTGTACTTACCCTCAGGTGCGATCTGCAGACCCAGCATCCCGGCATTGGCCGTTGCGATCTCCTGAATGTATGCGTCTTCGGACGCGCGCCCCGTGAGACCGTGGTCAGCGTCCGCGGCGTCGAGTCGGTCACCCAGCGCCGCATGAGCCTCGATGACGTCCTCGAACAGGCCGCTGACGACCGCCTGCGGCTGAGTCGCTCCCAGGGAGTACGGACCATGCTCGGGCGAGTACGACGGGCTGACGACGAGCTTGTTGCTGCTCGTGTCGAGGACGAGGTTGTCGACCCAGAAGAGGGCTGCATCCCGCATCATGCCGTAGTGCTCGGCGAGGAAGTCGGTGTCGAGTGTGTACCGGTAGTGCTCCCACACATGCTGGACCAGCCACGCACCGTCCTCCGGGCTGTAGAACGCGCCCGACACCGCCGGGGCGGTGTTGCCCCAGATGTTGTTCTCGTGCCACGTGGTCCAGCCGCGGGTGGCTTCGCCGAACATGCGCTGGGCGCCGACCGTACCGCGCGGGACCAGGCTGTCGATGTAGCTCAGGAGCGGTTCCGTGAGCTCTGAGAGGTTCGTCTGCTCGGCGAGCCAGTAGTTCATCTGCAGGTTGATGTTCGCGTGATAGTCGCCGTTCCACGGTGCTGTCGGTCCGTACGCCCAGATGCCCTGCAGGTTCGCCGGCAGAGTGCCTTCTCGTGACGATGAGATCAGCAGGTAGCGGCCGAACTGGTAGTACAGCGTCTCGAGGTACCGGTTCTCGTCCTCGGTGTTCGTCCCGCTGCGGTAACCGGCGAGCAGGTCGGTCGTCGTTTTGTGCGTGGCGGCCGGGACGTTGCCCAGGTTCAACTGCACACGATCGAACAGCTCGGAGTAGTCCGCGTGGTGCCTCTCGTACAGCTCGTCGAAACTGCGCGCCGCGGCTGCGTCGATCCGTTGCTCGACGTCGGTGAGCGGATCCCGACCGTCGAAGAAGTTGTTCAGCGGATCCTCGCCATCGTAGAGTTCGTCGGCCGTGATGTCCTGCTGATAGTTCGTATCGGTCGTGGTGAGCAGCACCACCGCGTCGGCGTTGTTCACCACGATGGAGCCGCCCGAGGCGTACATCTCGACCGCGTCCCCCACCGGAATCACTTTGAGCTGCTGCGCGTAGTGCAGCGCGTCGTTGAACCTGTTGACGTCATCCGCTGCCTGATCGTGGCCGCCGACCCAGCCGGTCGCCGTGACGGTGTCGCCCTCGGCGACGATCTCCCGCGGGTCAGTCGGAACGATCGAGAACACCTTCGATATGCCGCCAGGCTGGTCGGAGGTGAGCCGGATGGCCATCACGTTGTCGGGGTTGGAGACGAAGTACTCGCGCTCGTAGCCGACTCCGCCCTGCGTGTACGACACCGATGCCTTCGCCGCATCGAGATCGAGCTCGCGACGGTAGTCGGTGATCTCCTCGGCGGGCTCGGTCGGGATCGGAATCTCGATCTCGGACATCTGCGGACTCTGGCTCGCAGACGACAGGCCGGTCACCACCATCTTGAACGCGTCGTAGGTTCCGGGCTGGTCTGTCTCGAAGTCCTTGTACGCCTTGCGTGCGGATCCGAAGGCGGCGTCGTCGACCGTGTCCACCAGCATCCAGCTGCCGGCGCCGGACTTCGCATAGAGCTTCCAGGACTTGAAGTCGCGTCCTGGCTGATCGTTGCCCGTCGCCAGCCGGTAGGTCGTGACCTCGACCGGCTCGGTGTACGACCACTCGACCTCGTAGGGATTGGACGTGGTGATCGCACCGGACTGGTAGGCGAACATCTTGGTGCCGGTGTCACCATCGAACATCGCGCCTGACCGCTCCGCGGCGTTGGTCGGGTGCTCCTTGTTCGCCGAAACGCCCAGGATGCGCGGGCCCTCGTCGCCGGACGCTGTGACCTCGACCTCTGACATCTGCGGGTTTCCGCCGCCGTGCGTCGCGGTGACGACGATCCGATAGGCGTCATAGGTGCCGGGCACGTCGAGATCGAAGGAGTGGTAGGCCCGACGCGCCGAGCCGAGGGCCGCACCCGCGACCGTGTCGACAAGAGTCCAGGCGCCGTCGCCCTGCTTCGCGAACAGCTCCCACGACGCGAAGTCGCGCGACTGCTGGTCGTTCCCCGTCGCCACGCGATACGACGAAGCGGCGAACTCGCGCGAGTACGACCACTCCACCTCGTACGGGCGTTGCGCGGTGGGTGCGCCGAACTCGTCCGCGTACATCTTCGTCGACGTGTCACGGTCGAACAGCGCACTCGCCCGCTCGGCGGGATTGTTCGGGTTCTCGTAGTTCGCGGAGGCACCGGTCACACGGATGACCTCGTCGGATCCGATGACGACGGTGCTCAGCTGCCGGTAGCTGCCGAAGTTGGCCTTGGTCCCTTTGAGCTGGTTGATCAGGCTCGTCACCTGCGACAGCGTGGCCGGGTCGGGCGTGGTCGCCGGCGTGATGTTCCCGTCCGCGTCGACACTCGCGGGAGTCGTCCCGTCCCATGCCTCCTGCAGCATCTGCTGCGCTTGCGCCAGTATCGCCTCGTTCTCGGCCGCGGTCTTGGAGCTGAACCCGCCGTCGTAGTCCGGGTTCTGCCCCGGCCCGCCCGTCCAGTACGTGTGGTCGTTGATGATGATCTCGTCGACCTCGACGCCGCCGAGTATTCCTGCGCCCATATGACCGTTGCCCAGGGGAATGCTCTCCTTCTCCCAGGCCTGTGCCGGATCGTTCGCGGGCCCGGCCGGAGTCGAGTACCAGGCTTTGAGGTCGGGCTGCTGACCGAACCCGCCGGGTTCCTCGGCGCCTGCCGGCGCGGTCACCGCCGCCATCCCGCCGACGCAGAGCACGGCGACGAGCGATCCGGAGACCCATCTCCTCGCCTGACGTGGTGAATCGAATTCATCAGGCACCTCCGTGCCGTGTCGGCGGGGCTTTGCCACTAGTCCGTCTCCTTTGATCGGGGTGTTCCAAGGGCTCGTCTGGACGCGCAACCCGGCGAAGCCGGAGGCCGCGCCGGATCGAACTCGTCATTCGGTCATATCGACGAGGTGAGCCGAACAATCATCCCACGTTTGCTGAATCTTGAACAGAGCGGATCGCCGCGTTCTTGAGAACGTCCGGCGGGTGAATCAGTGCGGGATGCCTAGACATCCCATCAGTCGGGGCGCTCGACGGCTCGTTTCGCGTTGCCGGATGACGGCCGACGAGAGCGCGGCGCCGGGCTGCCCTCCGATCGCAGATCGGAGGGCAGCCCCATCGCCCACGTCAGGCGCGCTCGATCACCCGAGGGTGAACTCCACCGTCGAGACGTTGCCGGCCACGTCGACCACTTTCATGACGTTGGCACCCTGCACCGCACCGAACTTCCCCGGAGCAACGAAGTTCACATCGGACCACTTGTTGTCCGTCAGGTCCTTCACCACTCCGTTGATCTCGACTCGGTCGATCTTGCCCGCGTCGAACAGCTTGAAGCTGACGAGGTCATACGGGTCCTCGCCGACCGTGAACTGCGCGCCGCTCTTGACCGTCACCGTCGGAGCAGTGGCATCGATCGTGAATGCGAACGATCCAGTCCTGGCGATGTTCCCGGCAAGATCCTCCGCGTTGTACTTCACGTAGTACTCGCCATCGGGAAGACGCACCGTTGCAGTGTGCGTCGCCGCGGTCGCACCGTCGGCCACGGCCGACTGCGTCGACTTCACCAACGTCGCGCCCTGATAGACGTTCGCCACGATCCGCTTCAGCCCGCGATCGTCCGTCGCGTCGACCCTGAGATCGAGCTGCGGGAACGGACCCGACTCGGAAGGAGCGACCAGAGTCGCCACCGGACGCTCCGCATCCGGCTCCGGCTCCGTGTCTTCCGCGGGGTGGGTGAGGAAGGCGTCGACGATCATGTAGCTGCCGGTCTTCTTCGTCCCGGTGATGGTGTGCACGCCCGCAGCCAGGCCACTGATCGACAGCACGGTCTGCTGATGCATGCGCGTGGGATTGTGGAACGACTGCGTCGTGTAGGGCTCTCCATCGATCGCGATGTCCACGTCGCCGAGGTCCCGGTTGATCTGCGAGATCACGTCGATTCCGGTTCCGTGGAAGGTCAGCTCCCAGGTGTCGCCCTGATTCTTTGTGGCGTCGATGTCCTGGAGGTGCGCTCCGTTGCCGCCGCGCGTGACGTCTCGCCAGAGCCAGCTCTCAGCCGTGGCTGGGGCTGCGGTGCGATAGATCACGCCGGAGGTGTTGTTCAGCAGCTCGGGAGCGGTCGGCTTCGTCAACGAGATGGCCACATTGGTGGAGCCTCGCCGCACGTCCAGCGTGATCGCGGCGCCCGCTGGCAGTGCGTTGTAGACCTGCCAGAACGAGTTGCGATCCGCGGAGAGCTGCTCTCCATTGATGGCGCGCATCAGGTCGTCGGGCTCGAGACCCGCCGCCGCGGCGGTGCTGTCGCTCGGCACCGACACGAACCTGACACCCTTCGAGTCGTTGATCGCGTACGCCGACTGCTCGGCGGGTGTCGTGATGTTGTCGATCTGCCCACCCCACAGCTGCTCGACGAACCTCCGCCGTTCGACCTCGATGGGGACCTCACCGCCCGAGTCCGGCAGCAGGACCGCCGGCGGGGGCAGCGGGGCACCGGGTGCACCGAAGCCCGACATGGGGATGTTGGCATAGCCGAGTGCGACAGCGGGCGAGTCGGCGCCGACCGTGAAGTCGTACTCGCCGGCCGGGTCCGAGCTCGTGAAGCCGGGAGCGGCCACACGGGAGTTGCGATCCATCCCTGCGGCGTACCACTGGGTCGCCGTGTTCAGCGTGCTCCCGTCGGCCGAGAGCTGCTCGTTCACACCGGGCTTGGTTCTCATGCCGATCGGATCGCCGGCATTCCAGAACAGGTTCTCGTCGATGTCGTACGCGGCGAGCGCCGGCTCGTTGTTGGTGTTGAAGTACGGATTGTCCCCCAACGTGATGTTGTGTCGGATCACATCGCCGTTCGGCATGTAGCTCACCTGCTCGAATGTCGATCCGTCCAGGATGAGGTTGTTGGTCACCGTGCGATCGAAGCCGTCCCGCAGCTTGATGCCGCCCTTGAGCAGGACGTTGTTCGTCATGATGAACTGCGACGACCCGTCATCGAGGTCGATCGCCCAATCGCCGTCGTGCCAGAACCGGTTGTGATCGATGAGAATGGGTCGGATCGTGTCGAGCTTCGCCATCTCGCGCGCCTGCTCCGGAGTCAGCTCGCCGCCGGTGTTGCCCATGAAGGTCACCCCGTCCGCGAGGCTCGCGAACGCGTCCCTGCGCGCACCCGTCTCCCAGAACCGACTACGACCCCAGGCGTTGATCGACCCATTGTCACCCGTCTCGTTGACGCAGTCGAAGATGTCGTTGTCCTGGATCAGGTGACCACCCCACGTCGTGTCGGAGAAGTTGAGGCACGCGCGGGGGCTGTTCGACATCGTGTTGCCGCGAACAGTGACATCGAGCGCAATCGAGATGTTGACCGAAGAGGTCTGCTTCTCGTAACGGCCGTGATTGCTCATGATGTTTCCCTCGATGAGCACGTCGCGCGGGTAGTCCTCGGTCTTCGGCCCGGCACCCAGGTCGGTGATGTCCGGCGTTGTGAAGTAGTTGCCCGCGTAGTCGCGCACTGACGACGGCGAGCCGACCACGTGCACGTCGGTCGCGCCGTTGTTCTCGAAGACGCTCGTCACGATCTCGGTGCCCTCGTTGTAGCCGTCGAGGAAGACCGCGTTCCCGCCGAGGTCGGTGAAGGCGGAGTCGACGATGGAGACATCGCGCGTGTTTCGGATCGTCATTGCGCCCTTGCGCACGACCGACCAGTCACCCCGCGAGAGGCCCTCGAAGGTGCTGTTGAACAGGGTGCGGTGCGTCCGACCGAACTCGATGCCCTCGAACGTGATGTCGTGGAGCGGGTCCGCCGCCGATGTTCCTTCGAGGATGACGAGCTCATCGAGTTCGCCCACCTCGACCGTCGCGTTGTCGAGGTCGACACCGGGACCCGGCTTGAGGTAGAGCTTGCCCGCATCCCGGTCGAGGAACCATTCGAAGGGCGCGTCGAGCTCTTCGCGCACGTTCTCCACCATGACCGCATTCGCGCTGAGAGGACGTTCCTCGTTGCAATTCTGCGGGCGGTTGTTGTCGCCGACGAAGTCGAGGAGCAGCTCGCCGTCTTCCCGACCCTCGATGGTGAACGAGACGCTCCCCCAGTCTCGGCAGTGCATGGCACGGACGTATCCGGTGGTGGGATCCGCCCACTGGGCCGAGCGCGCGTTCAGGGTCGCGAGGGTCGTCGTCCCTTCGAGACGCGGCGCGTTCTCGTCGTAGTCGGGATACCGGGCCATCACCTGGCGGACGTCGTCGATGAAGAGCTCATCGAAGTCGATGCCGACGGGCACGTCGGTCACCAAGACGCTCGGGTCGTTCGCAGTAGGCGTCCACGAACCGGTGAGCACTCGGCCACCCTTGATTCTGGTGCCCTCCTCCGAACCCACCCACCGGACGGGTGCGCCGTCGGCTCCCGAGTCGGCGTTGGTGAACAGCAGAGTCTCATCGAGGTAGTAGTCCCCCGCCGCGAGGGCGACGGTGATGGACTCCGCATCCGGGGTCGCCTCACGTACCAGCTCCTGAGCCCGCGGAAGGGTTCGAACCGGTGCCGTCGGCGAAGCGCCGTCCGCGGCATCGTCGCCGTTCGGCGCGACGTAGACCGTGATCGGGTCTGCCGCGTGTGCAGGTACGGCGACGAGTGTCGACAGTGCGAGCGCCGCGAGACCGACGCCGGCTGCGATGCGCGATCCGGTGCCGCCGCGTGGGGCGCGCAACCGCGTGGACTCTATCTCTGACATGTCATGAACTCCTCTGTTCATCGGTTGGTGTGGGTGTGCTGGGTCGCGTTTCGCAGAGAATGCTCGGATAGAGGCTCAGGCAGTCAGGTCACATGCACCCGCCCTCGTCGTCGGATGTCGGGGTCGGCTGCTCAGTGGGCCCCGACCGGCAACCCCACGCCTGGCGGCTCCACGAGGGTGAACTCGACGAGGGTCACGTTGCCGGCGATGTCGAAGACCTTCAGCTGATTCGGGCCGAGCACGCCGCCGAAGGTTCCGACCACGACATGGTTGAGGTCCGACCACACGTTGTCGTTGAGATCCTTGGCCGTGCCGTTGAGCTCGACACGATCGATCTTGCCCGGGTCGTGCAGTTTGAAGCTGACCTTCGCGTAGCCATCGCCATCGGCAACCGTGAACTCGCTGCCGTCTTTGACGCTGACCGTCGGCGGCGTCGAGTCGATCGTGAACGGCACCTGCCCGGTGCGCGAGATGTTCCCGGCGAGATCCTGCGCATTGAACTTCACCGTGTAGTCGCCGTCGGGCAGATCCACCGTCGCCGTGTGGGTACCGGATGCGGCCCCATCGGGCACGGCCGACTGCGTCGACCGGACCAGGGTCGATCCCTGGTAGATGTTCGCGACGATCCGCCGCAACCCGACGTCGTCGGTCGCGTCGAGCTGAACGACGAGCTGCGGGAACGGTCCCCCGGTGGACGGCGAAACAAGAAGCGCCTCTGGTCTCACCACGTCCGGCTCCTCGGCGGGCTCCTCAGGTCCGAAGATCTGCACCTCTGCGAGGTGGAGGGCGACGGAGGTTCCCGAGTTGATGCCGGTCAGCTGCACGCGGACGAACCTGCCGGTGCGGTCGATGTCGAACGCGGCCGACGGCATGGGCACGGCCTCGTGATAGAAGGCGGCCACTCCCGGTTGCGCGAGGACCTCGTCCAGCGAGCCTGAGACGAACGGAGCGTCGGACACCAGTACGTAGAACTCCTTCGTGCGCTGCGCGGGAACCGGATTGGTGCGGTTCCAGATCACGATCTCGTCGATGTCACGGATCTCCCCCAGGTCGACCTCCCACCAGGGTTGATCCTCGAAGTCCGTGTGACTGTGGGAGTCCACCTCGTCGGTGTTCCCATCGATCGCGCGCTCGGGGACTCCGCCGAATCGTGTCGAGGACTGGGAGGCCGTACCGGTGTAGACAGGGCGATCGTCGGTCGCGCTCTCGTCTGGAAGGAGGCGCACGATCGTCGCTCCATCACTTTCGCGGCCGTCCGACGAGACCGCGGTCACTCGAAGGGTCATCTGCTCGATCTGATCGAGATCATCGGCCCGGTAGGTGAACACCGCGTCCTCGACGTCCGACGCCACCAGTTCGTACGCCGGCGCACTGCCGACCGCCCGGTACAGCCGATAGGACGTGGCATCCGTCGACGCGTTCCATGCCAGCTCGACCTCATCGCGCTGATCCTCGATGATCTCGAGATCTGCGGGTGCCATGAGCGGATCGACCGCAGGGATGCCGGTGATGAGGATCGACTGACCCTCGGTCGTCTCGATCGCAACGAGGTCCCGACCGTCCGGCACCGCATCGACCGGTTCGCCGTCCACAGTCACCACCGCGTCGGCGATGTTCGGGTAGCTGAGCTTGGCAGTCCCCCCCGACTTCGCGAGCACGCTGATGCGATCCGCGTGACCGTTCGACCACGCGGCGGACACTTCGAAGTTCCCCCGTGCGAGCATCCCCTCGAAGCTGCCGTCAGCCCATTCATCGGGGAGGGCCGGCAGGGGGGAGATGATGTCGTGGTGGCTCTGCAGCAGCATGTCGGCCACCCCCGCCGTTGCGCCGTAGTTGCCGTCCGCCTGGAACAGGACGCCGGTCAGCCGATGGTTGTTGAACAGGTTGTGCATGAGGTGGTTCTGCAACAGGTCCTGGTAGTAGGAATAGGCCTGGGCGCCGTCGTGCACCTTTGCCCACAGGCTGATGCGCTTGGCCTGCGCCCAGCCGATGCCGCTCTCGCCGCCACGTCCTTCGAGGGTGACCTCTGCGGCATCCAGCCAGGCAGGAGTCAGCGTCGAGATCAGCTGTCCGGGCGACATGCCCAGAAGATGGGAGATGTGGCGGTGTCCCGGCTCACCGAGCTCGCCGTAGTACTCCTCCTGGCGGAACTCCTTGATCTGGCCCGACGCGCCCACCTGGATCGGATCGAGGAGGGGGAGCTGACTCTCGAGCGTCGAGAGCCGCGGGTCGGAGCGTCCGAGTATCTCGGCCGCCTTCAGCGTGTTGAGATGGGTCTCGTAGATCATCTGCTGATCGAAAGTGGTGCCGACCGTGTTGCGAGGCACCTGCTCGGGAGATGACGAGGGGTTCGCAAGGAGCAGACCGTCCTGCTCTTGCACGAAGCGCGAGAGGAAGTTCGCCTGCCCGTAGATCGCCGGGTAGACGACATCTTCGAGCAGCCCTTCGTCACGCGTGTAGTCGAAGTAGTCCCAGAACATGAGGCCGATCCAGCCGCCGGTCCCGAAGCCGGCAACGGCCGACTTGCCGGGGATGTCGTAGGGAGCGGTCCAGAACGGTCCCGACCAGCCGTTGTCACCGTCGGGGTCGAGCTCGGCCGGGTTGTACAGATCGATGTACTCGGTCGCGTACGCCTGTTGACGCGGCACGAACGCCTCGAAGAAGTCGGTGTACGACTGGAAGAGCTCGGGCATGTTCGTGGGGAACGCCGGCGAGTACGCCATCTGGAGGTTGAGGTCGTGCAGGTAGCGCGAGCCCCACGGCGGGTTCTCATAGACGTTCCAGATTCCCTGCAGGGTGGGTGGCAGAGTGCCCGCGCGTGAGGACGAGATCAGCATGTACCGCCCGAACTGGAACGCGAGCTCTTCCAGGTAGGGGCTGGGCGTGCCCGAACGGTAGGCGTCGATGAGGTCGTCGGTCGGGACGGTCGGCTCTTCGCCGCCGATGTCGAAGCTCATCCGCTCGTACAGCTCGAGGTAGTCGGCCTGGTGCGCGGCGAGCAGCTCGTCGTAGGTCTTCGCGGACGCCTCGGCGAGAGACGCGGTCACCTCGTCATGCGGATGTGGGAATCCGGCGAGCTTGGCGAGCCGATCCTCGGTCAGCACGACCTGGGGATCGAACTCGTAGTTGGTACCGAGGGTGAAGAGGATCGTCGCGCTGTCGGCGTTCGAGACGGTGATCGTCCCGTTGCCGTCGTCATTGTGGGCCTCGAGTGTGCCCCCTTGCGGGATCACCTTGAACTGACCCTCGAACTCGATCCCGTACCACTCCATCGTCCCGGACATCGTGATGGTGTCGTCGACAGCGACCACCGTACCGCTCTTTCCGCGGCCGTCTCCCGGGCTGTCGCGGTACTCACGAAGGAACGGAATGGTGGGGCGAAGCGTGAACGAGAGTTCGCCCGCTTCGGATACGCCCAGACGCATGGCCAGCACTTTGTCGGGATAGCTGGTGAAGTACTCCCTCGTGAACTCGCTGCCCCCGTGGACGTACCTCACCCGGGCAACCCCCTCGTCCAGGACGAGTTCCCGCATGTAGTCGGTCACGCCGGCGTGTCCGAAGTCGAGGTTGATCTCGGCGAAGCTGTTGAGCCCTCCGGGACGCTGCCCGCCCCCCTCGATGGAGTCGTAGAGACTGTTCTCGGTGACCTGGAGTCTCTCGGTCTCGGTCCCGCCGAACACATTGACACCCATGTAGCCGTTGCCGAGCGCCAAAGAGCGATCGGCCCAGCCCCCGTTGTCATCCGGAGCCGGTTCGTCGTACCAGAGGCGGTGCTGCGGGGCACCTTGCGCCACAGCCTCCTGGGAACTCTCGGCCGATACCGCGGGCACGGCGATGAGAGCCGTCCCGATCAGAGACAGCGCGGTGCCGACGGATACCAGAGTGCGGATGCCTGCTCGCACAGTTCCTCCTTGAGCTGTGGGAAAGGTCGGATGTTTGGTACAGATACATCCGATGTTCGGCATCATTAGAGCGTTAATCGATGCTCACGTCAACCTATGGGCTCGCCTACATCCCATGTCTGATGGAACCTATGGGCTGTTCTCGCCGGAGCATCGACGTCGCAGGGTCATGGGGGGCCACCCGATGCAGGAGCGGGTTGGAGAGCGCTATCCAACCCCGTACGATGAGAGGGGAAGGACACACATGCGCGCTCTCATCGCCAGCGGGACCGGTCGCTACGCGGACCCCTGGCATCCGTTCGCGCAGACGTCGCCGCTGCTCGCCGAGATTCTGCACGGCGAGGGATTCTCGGTGGTCATCGACGACGACGTCGACACTGCCATGCGTCGCCTCGATGGAATCGACCTGCTCGTCGTCAACGCCGGCGACCCCTGGCGCGGCGACGATCGAACGACCGGGGCGCCGGCCGACTCGATCGCCGGCCTCGACGCTGCGCTCGACGGCGGAATGGGCGTGCTCGCGATCCACGCGGCGGTCGCGTCGTTGCGCGACTATCCCGCGTGGGCCCCGGCGATCGGCGGAATGTGGATCCCCTCCGGCTCATTCCATCCCCCGGCAGGGCCCGCGACCGTCAGCGCGGGCGCACTGCCGGATGGCACCGCGCTGAGCGGATTCGAGGTCGTCGACGAACGGTACTGCCGGCTTCAGCAGCTCGGTGAGCGACACGTGGTCGCCGAACACTCCGGGCCCGCAGGCGCCGAGCCGACGGCGTGGGTGCGCACGGCCGGTTCCTCCCGTGTCGCCGTCGACGTCCTGGGGCACGACGAGGCGTCGTACGAGTCGGTGGGGCACGTGCGCCTCATCGCGGCTCTCGCGCGCTGGGCATGCCCGACGCCGTGAGAGGGAGCGCACCCTGTGGACCACGGGGCGGCGAGCGCTTCCAATACAGTGACCAGAAGCGTGCACGAAGCGAGGGGGAGACGCAATGCAGCATCGTCCGGCCAGACTGACCGACGTCGCGCTTCGCGCCGGGGTCTCTCCCGCGACCGCGTCACGGGTGCTCAACCCGAGCAATCGCGGTGTGAAGGATGCCAATCGCGCGCGCGTACTCGCCGCGGCCGAGGAACTCGGCTACACGACGAACATCGCCGCCCAGGCGGTGGCCCGCGGTCGCACCACCGGCGTGACGCTGCTGCTTCGCGTCATGCCCGATGACTACGCGAATCCGATCGTCGCCGGCGTGGTCGACGCCGTCCGCAACGAGGGACTTCCGATCTCGCTGGTGGTCGCCGGACCGCAGACCAAGGACATCATCGACGCCGTCCACATCGCCCGGGGTCAGCGCACGCAGATCCTCATGACCACGGGTGGTCGGCGCACGGACGACAAGGACCTTCCCGCTCTCGTCGACGCGCTCCAGCGGTACGAGGCCGAGGGGGGTCGCGTCGTCCTGATCTCTCAAGAGGGGCTGCCGTTCGACACGGTGACGTACGCCAACAAGCAGGGCGCACACGACCTCGCGGTCTCCCTCGTCGAGCTCGGCTACCGTGACTTCGCGATCCTGGCCGGTTTCGCCAACGGCATGACCCAGCGCGATCGCACGCAGGGGTTCCTCGAGGGTCTCGGCGAGTCGGGCGTGTCACTGTCGGCCGACCGGATCGTGACGGGCGAATTCGACCGCGATGCCGCGTATGCCGCCACCGGAGACCTGCTGCGGCGCGGCATCCCGATCGACGCGATCTTCGCCGTCAACGACGCGATGGCCCTGGGCGCGCTCACCTTTCTGCGGGATGCCGGAGCACGTGGCACGGGCATCGGCGTGGCCGGGTTCGACGACATCAAGTCGCTTCGCGACGTCACTCCCGCGCTGACGACTGTGCACCTGCCGTGGGATGACGTCGCGGCCGAGGCCCTGGACCTGGCGCTGTCGGAGCGCGTGGACGGACCCCGCCTGCGCGTGGTCCACGGTCATGTCGTGATCCGCGAGAGCACGCCCCGCCGCGGGTGAGTCAGCCGTCGTGAGGCTCGGGAGCCACGAACGGCTCCCCGTTGAGCGCCCGGCGCAGCTCGCCGGCGACGTGATCACCCATGCGCCGCAGCTCGGTGCCCATCGAACCGGCGACATGCGGAGTGATCAGCACGTTCGGCAGGTCCCACAGTCGCGAGTCGGACGGCAACGGCTCGAGCGGATCCGTCACGTCGAGTACGGCGTCGATCCGTCCGGAGACGAGCTCCGTCTCGAGCGCAGCCATGTCGACCACGCCGCCGCGCGCCGTGTTGATGAGCGTTGCCCCGTCCTTCATGGCAGCCAGCTCACGCGCGGCCACCATGTGGCGGGTCTCGTCATTGAGGGGTGCATGCAGTGACACGACGTCACTGCGCTGCATGAGCTCCTCGAGGTCGACGAGCTCGACTCCGAGTCGGCGTGCGGAGGCATGATCGAGCTGGGGATCGTGGACGACGATGTGAAGATCGAAGGGACGCAGGAGGGCGATCACCCGCCGTCCGATGCGGGACGCCCCGACGATCCCCACGGTCTGGCCGAAGTTGCCGGCCGTCTGGAAGCTCTGCTCGCGATCGATCGCCTCCCGGCGCCGCCGGTAGGTCCTCGCCGCGCGGAAGACCTGCTTGCAGGCGAGCAGGATCATCGCCAGCGTGTACTCGGCGACCGGAACGGCGTTCACATCACCGGCGGTGGACAGTGCCAGGCGCGAACGCACCTCGGATTCGACCAGTGCCTGCGTTCCGCCGCCGGCGTGGACCACCGCGCGCAGTCTCGGCAGCGCCTCCAGCACCCTCGCCGTGATCTTCGGAGCGCCCCACCCGGTGACGAGCACCTCGACGTCGCCGAGGCGATCGAGCGTCGCCGGGTCGAACGTCTGGATGACCGGGTGGATGCCACGCGCGGGGATGTCCGTCAGCGCCTCCAGGTCGGCCCCGAACAGCATGCGCGCGAGGTGCTCGTCCGCCATCGCGAGGGCGTATGTGCCCAGACTCTCGCTCGCATCCGCGGAGTCCGGCTCGTGGCGCGCAGCACGAGCGGCGGTGTCGAGGCGGTTCATCCCTTGAGCCCCGAGCTGGCCAGCCCCTGGACGAAGTACTTCTGCGCGGCGATGAAGAGGATGATCATGGGAACCGTCGCGAGCGTGGCACCGGCCATCAGGTAGTTCCACTGCACGTTCAATTCGTCCTGCGCGAAGATGGCCAATCCGAGTTGCAGCGGGCGCAGGTCGGGCGAACTGGTGACGATCAGCGGCCAGAGGAAGCTGTTCCACGCCGCCTCGAGCTGGAACACGGTGATGGTGACCAGCGCCGGCTTGACCAGCGGCATCATGATGCGGAAGAAGATGCCGTACTCGCTGACGCCGTCGATGCGCGCAGCCTCGGCGAGCTCATCGGGCAGCGAGGTGAAGAACTGCCGCGAGAGGAAGATGAACAGCGGCCCCATCGAGAGCGGGATGATCAGACCCCACCAGCTGTCCAGCCATCCGCTTCCGCCCTGGCCGAAGATGTCGTTGCCGCCGAACAGCGGTATCTGCTTGACCACGAGGAACAGCGGGACGATCACGACCTGGAACGGAACCATCAGCATCGCGATGATGTACCACATCAGGTACTGGCGTCCGGGGATCGGCAGCTTGGCGAGCGCATATCCCGCCGCGGTCGCGAACACCACGGTGAGCAGCGTGGACGAGATGGCGAGGATGAAGCTGTTGCGGAAGTAGTCCAGGAACGGAGCCGCCGTCATCGCGGTGACGTAGTTCTCCCAGTGGAGTTCGCTGGGGAACCACGTGAAGGAGTTGACTTCAGCAGGCGTCTTCAACGATGTCAGGACCATCCAGATGAACGGCACGACCATCGCGAACGCCGCGATCGACAGGACGATGTAGAACAGCGTCCAGCGGATCTTCGACCCGAGCGACTTCTTCTTGGTACTCGGATAGCGGATGAGCTCAGTTGTCATCGGACTTGCTCCTCTGCAGCCACAGCCCACCTGCGATGAAGACCGCGATGAGTGCGAACATGAACACGGACTCGGCCGAGGCGTAGCCCAACTGCAGGCGCGAGAACGCGTTCTGGTAGATGTCGTAGACGAGCACCCTCGTGGAGTTCGCGGGCCCGCCCTGCGTCGTGACGTAGACCAGGTCGAACACCTGGAACGACGCGATGATCGATGTGACGAAGACGAAGAAGTGCGCCGGCCCGAGCGACGGCCAGGTCACGTTCCAGAACACCTGCCACCGGTTGGCCCCGTCCAGCCGAGCCGCCTCGACCAGCGCCGGATCGACGCCCTGAAGTGCAGCCAGGTAGATCACCATCTTCGTACCGAGGCCCTGCCAGATGCCGATCATCGCCAGGCTCATGAGGGCCGTGTCGGGGTCGGTGAGCCACCGCGACGGTGGGAGCCCGAACAGAGCGAGGATCTCGTTGGCCAGACCGAAGGTGGGGTTGAGGATCCACAGCCACACCGTCGCGACCGACACGGTCGCGGTGACGACCGGCACGTAGAACATCACGCGATAGGTCGCACGGGCGCGGATCGGCATGTTCAGTGCCAGCGCGACGATGAGGGCGATGCCCATGGCGACCGGGACGACCATCAGCGTGTAGATGATCGTGTTCCACACCGAGATCTGGAAGTCCGGATCCGCGAACATCTCGGCGTAGTTGGCGAAGCCGATGAACTCCGGGTCGGCGAAGAAGCCGTAGTCGGTGAAGCTGAGCGCGAAGGCCAGCACCAACGGCAGTCCGAGGAAGATCGAGACGTTCAGCAGGGCGGGAGCGAGCAGGACGTACCCGGCGCGGCGCTGAGCGCGCACCATCCCGGAGTGCCTGCGCTTGCGGACAGGCGGCCGGTCGGTAGCGGAGCGATCCGGTGCTGCCTGTCGCCGTTCGGTGCTCATCGTCATCGCGAGCCTCCTTCGATCAGTGCGGGTCGAGCGGGGTGGAGCGGGGTCGGGCGGTCGGGCCACCCGACCCCGCTCTGTCAGCAGTCGCCGACGCTTACTCGGACTCCGCCGCGAGATAGGCGAGCACGTCCGCAGTGCTGGATTCCTCGAGAAGCGCCTTCTCGAGTTCCGTGTTGAACGTGTCGCGCAGGTCCAGCCAGTTGGCCGCGCCGCCCTCGAACACGACCTTGTCCAGGTTCGCGTACACGAACGTGCTGGCGGGGTTGTTGGTCACGGCATCCGCGTTCTCAGAGCCTGCCACCGCCGGCACAGCGAAGTTCATCGATGCCATGGCCGCCTCGGCCTCGGGAGTCGACATCGCCTCGATGAAGGCCCATGCGGCTTCGGGCAGATCGGTGCCGGCACCGATGGATGCCAGCTGGCCGCCCGTGAACATGACCTCGCGGTCGTCCTTCAGGTTGAAGAAGACCAGGTCGTCGCAGACCTCCTGGCCGACCTCTTCGCAGTTGATGTATCCGCCGACCATTCCCATGGCCGCCTCGCCCGAGTACAGCAGCGGTGCGCCGGAGGCCGACTGCAGGCCGAAGTCGGTGATCTTCGTGCCGTTCACCGCTTCAACCATCCAGTCGAGCGCTTCGGCACCTTCAGGGCCGTCGAAGCCGGGCGCGCCGTTCTCGTAGAGGTCAGGGCCGGTCGCGGCGAGCAGGGCCGTGAACGGGTGGCGGTAGCCGATGCCCCAGAAGTCGAATCCGGCGCGGACCAGCTTGCCGGAGTCGTCGCGGATCGTGAGCTGCTCGGCGAGATCCATGAGCTCGTCGAGCGACTCGGGCGGCGAGTTCGGGTCCAGGCCCGCCTCTTCGAACGCCGACTTGCTGAGGGCCACCGGCTTGGCGCCCATCACGAGGGGCCACGCGTAGACGGTCTCGTCGTACGTGACGGCGGGGACGACGGCCGGCGTGGTCTCTTCCGAGACGGTGTCGACGTCGACGCCGAACTCGGCGAGGTCGAGGAACGCGCCCTGCGACGCGAACGGAGGAACCCAGCCGATGCCGGTGACGAGCACGTCGTAGGGCTGACCGCTGGCCAGCGATGTCGAGATCTTCTCGTTGAGCGTGCCGAATGTCGCGAAGTCGGGCTCGATCTCGACGTTCGGATAGACCTCGTTGAACGCCGCGACGACCTCATCGAATGCGGCCTGGCCCTCGGTGCTGGCGGGATAGCTGGGCGTCAGCACCCGAAGGGTGCCGGTGACCTCGGTCGGATCCTCCGACGCCTGTCCGCCGCTGTCGTTGCTCGATCCTGAGCAGGCGGTGACGGTCAATGCCGCGACGCCGAGTGCTGCGATGGCCGCGAGTGCTTTGGTGCGCCTTTCCACGGAAACCTCCTTGTGACTGCGTGGTGTCGATCGTGAACCCCTATGGAACGCGATTTCCTTCACCTTACGGAAAGCGCATACCAAAGGTCAACCCCGTAACCGATTCGTGATGGAAGACTAGGTGCATGTCGCTTCATGATCCACCTCCGCGCGGGCGCCGGAAGCCCACGCTTCTGGGCGTGCTCACCGTCGCGGGGGACGTGATCATGATCTCACTCGCCCTGTTCGTCCTGTGGCTCGGAATCGTCACCGCCGCGCCGGCGTCGGCCGCCGCGATGCGCGCCCGCAGTCTCGTGGGCCCAGACGGCCCGTCGGCTCCCGTGCGAACGATTCTGTCGGGAACCCGGACGCACTTCCGCACGCTTTGGCTGGTCGGCCCGATTGTTGTTTTGATCGGCATTTTCCTGTGGATCGGTGTGGCGTTCTGGCTCACTGTCCCCGCCCCGCTGGGCGTGGTGATGCTCGCCGTCCTGCTGTGCATCGGCGCCATCATCCTGCTCGTCTCCCTGACCGTGCCCACCGCTGCGCACAGGGTGCAGGGCTTCCGCGCGGTCGTGGTCGAGTCCGCACGGCTCGTGGTCGCCCGCCCGCTGGTCAGCGTCGTCGCCCTTGCCGCCGCCGGTGCCGCCGTCGTCATCGCGGGGTGGCTTCCGACGCTCGCCATCGTGGGCCTCGGCGCCGCGCTCGTCGAGGTCTGCTGGCGCGCGTGGGGCAAGCGCTTCCTGCCGGACGCGTGAACGGCATGGAACGGCATGCGCTTTCCATCTGCGGTTTCCGTCCTGCTCTACGATGGCACCCGCGGTCGCCCCCAGCCCGTCTTCGACCCGCAACAACGCAGAAAGGGCCCCTATGCGCAGCCCGAACGTCATCCAGATCGTCGTCGACGACATGGGAAACGGCGATCTCTCCTGCAACAACGGCGGAGCCTCCTCGACACCTGTCTTGGACCAGCTCGCCCGAGAGGGTGTGACGGCCTCCCAGTGCTATTCGGGGTCGCCGGTGTGCGCCCCCGCGCGCGCCGCCCTCCTGACCGGTCGATATCCGCACCGCACCGGGGCCATCGACACCATGGAAGCGCGCGGGCTCGACCGGTTGCATCCGCGCGAGCGCACCGTCGCCGATGACCTCAAGACGGCGGGATACGCCACCGGTCTCGTGGGCAAGTGGCACACCGGGGCCTTCGACATGGCCTACCACCCGACGCATCGCGGTTTCGACGAGTTCGTCGGGTTCCAGGGCGGATGGCAGGACTACTGGGATTGGCGTATCGAGCGCGGGGGTGCGCCGCTGCGCGCGGATGGACGACACCTCACAGACGTGTTCACGGCCGAGGCCCTCGACTTCGTGCGTCGACACGCGGACGAACCGTTCTTCCTGCACCTCGCCTACTCGGCGCCGCACTATCCGCTCCAGGCCCCCGAGGCCCTCATCGAGAGATTCCTCGACGGCCGGCGCACGCGGGCCGTCGCGACGATCTACGCCATGATGGCGATGGTCGACTCGGGTGTCGGTTCGATCCTCGAACTCCTCGAGGATCTCGGCATCGCACAGGACACGATCGTGATGTTCACGAGCGACAACGGCCCCGACCAACGCGGTGTGGGCGAGGAGTCGACCCACCGTCCGAACCTCGGGCTGCGGGGCTCGAAGACGCTCGTCTATGAAGGCGGCATCCGAGTGCCGCTCATCGTCCGATGGCCCGCGGGCCTCGGCGCCGGCGAGCAGACGAACGCGCTGGTCCACTTCACCGATCTGCTGCCGACGATCCTCGACGCCGCGGGCGCCCGGCCCTCGGCGCCCGTGCTCGACGGGGCGAGCGCGCTCGACGTCCTGCGCGGCGAACCGGGCGGGCAGCGGACGAGGTTCTGGCAGTGGACGCGCTACACCCCGCTCCTCGAATCCAACGCCGCCGCGCGCGACGGCGACTGGAAACTCGTGTGGCCGGCCTGGCCCGGCTCGCTCGATGCGTCCGCGGCGGACATGGCACGCGACGTCGAGATCAAGGCCCTCGACGCCCTCCCGCGCATCGACGACGACCCCGCGCCCGTCTTCGTGCGGCCCTCGAATGCGCGCCCCCTGCTCTTCGACCTCAGAACCGACCCTCTCGAGACCACCGACCTCGCCGCCGAGCATCCCGCGCGTGTGCGCGCACTCCACAGCGCCTTGGAGAACTGGTTCGACGACGTCGAGCGCAGCCGCGCCGACGCGTCAGCGTGAGGGATCGCTCACTGCGGCCTCACGCGCAGGTGGGTCACACCCCCGTCGACGTCGAGCGCCGAACCGGCGATCGATCGTGACGAGGGACCGGCGAGGAACACGATCGCATCGGCCACCTCTTCGGGGGTGACCATGCGGCCGGTCGCCTGACGCGCATCCAGTGCGGCGCGCTCGGCGACCGGGTCGGGGAACTTCTGCAGCATGCGCTCGACGAACGGCGAGGACACCGTCGCGGGATTGACGCAGTTGACGCGGATTCCCTCGCGGACGTGGTCGGTCGCCATCGCGAACGTGAGCGCCATGACCGCACCCTTCGAGGCCGCGTAGAGGGCGCGCTGCGGCAGTCCGTTGAGGGCGGCGATCGAGCAGAGGTTCACGACCGACGCCGCATCGGACCTGCGCAGCCAGGGCAGCGCCGCCGAGGTGACGCGCGCCATGCCGACGACGTTCACGTCGAGCACACGCAGCCATTCGGCGTCGTCGTTCTCCTCGACCGTGCCGACGGCGCTGATTCCCGCGTTGTTGACGACGATGTCGATGCCGCCGAACTCCTCGACCACCGCCGCGATCGCCGCGTTCACGGAGTCACGGTCGGTGACATCTGCAACCGCGCCGAACAGCCGGTCGTCGAGACCATCCACCGTGACATCGAGCACGGCGACGTTCGCGCCCTGCGCCTGCAGCGCGAGCGCCGTCGCGTTGCCGATGCCCGATGATCCGCCCGTCACGACGGCGGTGAGCCCTTCGAATCCGCTCATGCCTGCTCCATCCTCTGTCGGGCTCGACCGAGCCCATCGATCTCGAGTTCGACGACGTCACCCGCGCGCAGGTACGGTTTGGGGTCGGGCTGCCCGAGCGCCACCCCCGCGGGCGTGCCCGTATTGATGACGTCGCCGGGACGCAGCACCATGAACTGGCTCAGATAGTGGATGAGGAACGGGATGTCGAAGATCAGGTTCCTGGTGGAGCCGTTCTGCATGAGTGTTCCGTTGACCCACAGTCGCAGGCCCAGATCACCGGGATCTGCGACTTCGGATGCCGGGACGAACCACGGCCCCATGGGATTGAACGTCTCGCAGCTCTTGCCCTTGTCCCACTGCCCGGAACGCTCGAGCTGGAACTCGCGCTCCGACACGTCGTGGCAGATGACGTAACCGGCGACATGGGCCATCGCGTCCTCGGGCGAGGCGAGGTACCGCGCGGTCGTCCCGATCACGACGCCGAGCTCGACCTCCCAATCGGTCTTGACGGATCTGCGGGGGATCAGGACGTCGTCGAAGGGCCCGACGACCGTCGACGGGTCCTTCATGAAGAGCACGGGCTCAGCCGGGTACTGCGCACCGGTCTCGTCCGCATGGTCGCGGTAGTTCAGTCCGATGCAGACGATCTTGCCCGGCCGGGCCAGCGGAGCACCGATCCTTCTGCCGGCGATGTCGACCTCGTCGAGGGCGCCGCGTGCAGCTGCGGTCCGCGTGGCTTCGATGCCGCCGCCGGCGAGGAAGGCCCCGTCGACCTCCGAACCGACCGCCCAGGTGCGCCCGTCGAGCTCGACCACCGCCTCCTCCGTGCCGACGTCGCCGACCCGCATGAACTTCATCGCTGTTCTCCTCCCGCCGCCAGGGCGTATTCGTGGGCAGGCGACGACGCGCCTTCCGTCTGCCAGTACGTTCCGTCCGGGAATCGGTACGTCTCGATCGTCTCGGGGTACATCTGCGCGCTGTAGCCGGGCAACGCGGGCAGACGGTATCCGCCGTTCTCCACGATGCACGGGTCGACGAAGTGCTCGTGCAGGTGGTCGACGAACTCGGTGACGCGGCCCTCGAGCGTGGCCGACACGGCGACGTAGTCGAAGACCGACAGATGCTGAACGAGCTCGCACAGGCCGACGCCGCCGGCGTGCGGGCAGACCGGCACCTCGAACTTCTTCGCCATCAGGTAGACCGCGAGGATCTCGTTCACGCTGCCCAGCCGCGCCGAGTCCAGCTGGCAGAAGTCGATGGCCTCCGCCTGGAAGAACTGCTTGAACAGCACGCGGTTCATGCCGTGCTCGCCTGTCGCGACGCCGATCGGGTGAACGGCGCGCCGCACAGCGGCGTGACCCAGCACGTCGTCGGGGCTCGTGGGCTCTTCGATCCACAGCGGCTTGAACTCGGCGAGACGCTGAACCCACTCGATGGCCTCGGGGACGTCCCACACCTGGTTGGCGTCGATCATGAGATCGGCATCCCACCCGATGACCTCACGGGCGATACTGCACCGGCGGATGTCGTCCTCGAGGTTCGCGCCCACCTTGAGCTTGATGTGCTTGTAGCCGGAGTCGACCGCCTCCTGGCACAGGCGCCTCAGCTTGTCGTCCGAATAGCCGAGCCAGCCTGCAGACGTCGTGTAGCAGGGGTAGCCCGTGCGCTCGAGCTGGGCGATCCGCTCGTGGCGCGTCGGCGCGGCCGCTTCGAGGATGGCGATCGCCTCGTCCCGGGTCAGCGCGTCCGAGAGATACGTGAGATCGGCGGCGTCGACGATCTGCTCGGGAGTCATCTCGGCGAGCAGCCGCCACAGCGGCTTGCCTGCACGACGGGCCGCGAGATCCCACATCGCGTTCATCACCGCGGCGAGGGCCAGATGGATGACACCCTTCTCCGGCCCCAGCCAGCGGAACTGCGAATCCGCGCCGAGCTCCCGGTACACCGCTCCGAGATCGCCGACCAGCTCGTCGACGTCGCGGCCGATGAGCGGCAGAGCGCGCTGACGGGCAGCCTCGACGCACAGGTCGTTGCCCCGTCCGATGGTGAACGTGAACCCATGACCGCTGAGGGCGGGGTCGTCGGTGGACAGCACGATATAGGCGGCCGAGTAGTCGGCGTCCTTGTTCATCGCGTCCGAGCCGTCGGCGGATGCGGACGTGGGGAACCGAACGTCACTGACCGTGATCCCGGTGATCGTCGTCATGATGAGGCATCTCCTGTCTGGAAGGGGAAGTCGGGTCCGAGAAGCCCCCGGCGCTGGAGGTCGCGCCACAGCGCGGCCGGGATCTCGGCCCGATAGCGGTCGACGCTGCTGCGCACGTGGGCGTCGGTGCGCGCGCCGACCACGACCGAGACCACGCTCGGATGACGCAGCGGGTACGCCACGGCCGCCTCGGGCAGCGTGACGCCGTGCTCGACGCACACCTCGGCGATGGCCCTCGCGCGGGCGATCAGCTCAGCGGGAGCCTGTTGATAGTCGAACTTCGCGTCGTCGGGAACGGTCTGCGTGCTGAGCAGACCGGAGTTGTAGACGCCGGCCACCACGACCCCGACGCTGTGCTCCTGCGCGGCGGGCAGCAGTTCGACGAGCGCTTCGTCGTCGAGCAGCGTGAAGCGGCCTGCGCACATGACGACATCGATGTCGCACTCGCGGATGAACCGCGCCAGCATGGGCGCCTGGTTCATCCCGGCCCCGATTGCTCCGATGACACCCGCTTCGCGCAGCCTCACCAACTCGGGGAACGCCTCGTTCACGCATTGGTCACCGAAGTCGTCGGGATCGTGCAGATAGACGATGTCGAGACGGTCGAGGCCGAGGCGCTCGAGGCTCTCCTCGATCGAACGCCGCACCCCCGGGCCGCTGAAGTCCCATTGCCGACGGACCGCGGCGGGCACCGCGAAGCCCTCGTCGTCCCTTCGGCCGGCGGTCTCGGGGCTCGGCGTCAGGAGCCTCCCCGCCTTGGACGACAGCGTGAACTGGTCGCGCGGGCGCTCACGCAGCGCAGCGCCGAGGCGACGCTCGGACAGGCCCAGACCGTAGTGCGGTGCGGTGTCGAAGTAGCGGATGCCCGCTTCCCACGCTGCGTCGACGGCATCGCGCGACTCGTCGTCGGTCGTCGCTCGGTAGAGGTTCCCGAGCTGGGCGGCACCGAACCCCAACTGCGAGATCCGGAGTCCGGTTCGCAGCGTCGATGTCGGGATCGCTTCGGTTTCAGGCATCGGCGTCGACGCTCCGTTCCACGGCGATCAGGCGGTGTCCGCCTGCGAACGAGACAGCGAAGCGGGCGTAGCCGTTCGCATAGGTGAAGGGCATCTGCTCGTCAGTGAGGGCGTCGCGAACCGAGGCGGGCGCCTGCGGCGATCGGACTTCGACGGTCGCATCGATCACCGGGACGGGGTCACGCACGGTCTCGACGGCCGACATCGCCCGTCGGGACGGCAGATAGCTCAGCAGGTGGACGAACGTGTCGTGCTCACCGGCCTGGAGGGCCACTTCGAGATGGGCCGGGCCGTCCACGCGCACGGACGGATCGGGGATGAGGTCGGTCAATGCGGCACGGACGAGCATGCCGATCTCAGGGACCCCGCTCTCGCCGTACTCCTCGAGGATCGGGAACGCCGCGACACCGACCCGGTCCCTCACCGACAGCGCGGGGAAGTCCGTCGCCCTGCCCGCGGGTGTGTACTCGTGACCGCTGAACCGGTCGGGGGTGCGATCGAAGTACGGCTCGGTGACGGTCGCGTACACGCGAGCGCGGCCATCCGCCCGCACCCGCCGGATGGACCCGGCCGTCACGAAATCGAAGTCGGGCAGGCCGGTCGTCTCGGGTCGCGGACGCACGAACTCCCGGGCGAAGGATCGCTCGTCCGTCACGACGACCCCGCCCAGACGCTCCACCGCCCCGCCGTCGGGCGATCCCGAGAAGAAGACCGCGCCGCCGCCCGCCACGTGGGCGGCGATCCTGGCCTCGAGCGCCGGGTCGACCTCGACGCCGTCGAGGACGACGAGCATGCGATATCCGTCGAAGGCTCCATCGGGCGTGACGAAGTCGAACCCGATGCCCATCTCGGTCAGCAGCCGCAGCGCGCCCAGCTCGCCCGGGCCCGGCGCATCGGCGTGGATGACGTCGGCGTCGGATGAGATCGGCGCTCGGACCACGGCCGCGTCGGTCACGCGCACGGCGCCGGTGGTCACCTGCTGCACGGCGGAGACGTCCGAGAACGTCGATTCGAGCAACGCGGTCACGGCGTCGTGCGATCGCCCGGATGCGGGCAGCGAGTCGCCGATGCAGATCCCCAGTCCCATCCCCACCATCTGCAGCGCCTCGTACGTGAGCGCATGCGGCGGGTGCAGGCTCGCACTGTCGCCCCAGCTGCCGAAGAACCGGCCGGTCATCCCGAGCGCGCGCGGCTGCACCGGCAGGACGTTGCGGGCCACATACGGTGCGTAGGCGTACCCCCACCCGCCGGTGGGCAGCGCCTCGATCTCGTCATGGGTGCCGTACCCGAGTTCCTCGGCGAGCCGCAGACGCGGCCGCGAGTTGAAGAAGATGCTCCGCGCGTGGCCCTCGCGGTCGACACCGGCCACCAGATCGCGCAGCCGCGCCATGTAGCTGTGCGACACGATGCGTGCCGCCTCTCGCCTGCCCCCGGGGCTCTCGGGGTCGAGACCGGCGCTGCGTGCCACCGCCGCGAACGAGGGGCTGAAGCTCGGCTGGTCGAAGCAGATGTCGAAGAAGTATCCGTCGGCATCGGGGAACCGCTGCATGACATCCGATGTCTGCTCGACGAGGTAGTCCTGATAGGCGCTGGTCATATCGAGCACGTGCCATCCCGGGACGCCGTGGGAGTCGACGCGGACCGGCCGACCGTGCTCGTCCTGGGCGACCCATTCGGGATGGTCGGCGGCGGCCTGCTCGTCGAAGAGGACGCTGATGTAGAGGGGGCTGCGGATGCCCACCGCGCGCAGCGCCTCGACCTGTTCGCGCAGCAGGTCGCCATCACCCAGGCCGGGATGCGTCTCGGGCCGATCGGTTCGGTAGTAGAGCTGCCCGTGATGGCACTTCGCGAACAGCGTGACCGAGTCGACACCCAGTCGCACGAATCGCTCAGCGAACTCGGCCGGGTCGAATCGGTCGGCGATGGGCCTGATCAGCGGAGACGTGTGGAAGTCCAGGTGAACCGACCTCAGGGGAAGGCGGGGCTCGGCCGGGTGCGCGGCATCACGCATGGGTGTGGTCTTCCTCACTGCTCGTGGTACCCCACGACCCTACCGTAAACATGGGATGTCTGTCGCGAAGAGTGCTCATTCCTTCACTCCGCCGGCAGCGAGGCCCTTCGTGACGTAGCGGAACGCGAACAGGATGATGATCAGCGCCGGCACTCCCAGCAGCACGAGCGCGGCGAAGTACTGCGAGGACTCCAGCGGGGTCGGCGAGAAGGCGCTGCGGATGTTCTGCACCGCCTGCGCAGCCGTCGTCAGCTCGGGAGAGCGCAGGAGCACCGACGGGAAGACGAAGTCCTGCAGCGACCACATGATGCTCAGGGCGGCGAGGTTCGCCAGCGGCCCGCGGCTGAGCGGCAGGGCCACATGCCAGAAGATCTGCGCATGGTTGGCGCGGTCGATCACCGCGGCTTCGACGAGCTGACGCGGGATGTCGTCCATCCGGTTGCGCAGCAGCAGCACCGCGAACGGCAGCGTCAGCACCGCCTCGGGCAGCGCGACTCCGATGTGCGTGTTGAACAGGCTCAGCGTGCCGCTGATGAAGTACACCGGCACGAGGATCGCCGTCGCCGGCACCGCGAGGAACAGCAGGACGCCGTAGTAGAGCGTCTCGCGACCGCGGAAATCGATCACCGAGAAGGCGTAGGCGGCGAGTGCGCCGATGCTGCACACCAGAACCGCGTGCATGATCGCGATGATGCCGCTGTTGACGAAGGTGAGCGGGATCGAGACCCCGTTGAGATCGCGGGTCAGCACGGCCCAGTAGTTCGCGATGCCGCCGACGGCGACCGACATCTGGACGGCATTGATGAGCGGCCAGGCGAACCCCAGGGCGAAGACGGTGAGCAGCGCGTAGATGAGGACCCGGTCGAATCGGCGCAGGTGGAGCGGCAGGCGCTCCTCTTCCAGCTGGGTCGCCATGTCAGCTCATCCTCCGTCGCACGAAAATCTGGATGATCGAGATCGTCAGTGCGATCACGAGCACGATGATGGATGCCGCAGCCGCGAACCCGACGCGGTCGATGCCGAGGGTGGCGCTGTAGATGTAGGTGCCGGTGATGTCGGTGCGGCCGCCGGGCTGTCCGGCCGTGGAGAAGAAGATGATGTCGAAAGATCTGAAGCTGCCCAGGATGACCGACAGCAGCACCGTGATGTGCGTCGACTTCAGCAGGGGGTAGAGGATGATCCGATAGATCTGCCACACCGTCGCGCCGTCCAGTGTGGCCGACTCGACGATGGAGGCGTTCACCTGCGCCACGTCGGTCGTGTAGTACATGATCGGCAATCCGATCGTGTACGTGAACAGCACGAGCACGCCGATGTAGGCGGCCGTGGGGTCGCCGAGCCAGTCCTGCGCGAGGAAGCCGAGTCCGATGCTGCGCAGCGCCTCGTTGATCGCGCCATCGCGGGTCTCGAGCATGCGTCCGTACACCGTCGCGAACAGCGACATCGGGATGAGCGACGGAAGCAGGAAGACCGTGTAGTACCAGCGGCGCATGCGCACACCCGACGCGAGCAGCATCGCCAGGAAGAATCCCAGGGTCAGCGAGACGCCGACCAGGAACAGCGCGAAGAACACCGTGTTGAACAACGACCGCTGGAACGCGGGATCGGTGAGAACGAGCTGGAAGTTCTGCAGACCGACGTCCACGGCGTTGCGGAAGGTGAGTCCGACCTGCTGCGTGCTCACCATGCCGAGGATGCCGAAGCTGTAGAGGAAGTACACGCTGTAGAACAGCAGGAGAGGCGCGAGGAAGATCAGCGCGAACCAGGGCCCGCGCATCGGCGATCGCCTGCCGGCTCCCGGGCGCGGGGCCCGGCGCTGGCTGCGCCGGGCCCCACTGCCGGACGTGACGTACGTCCGGGTGTCGAGCGGGGAGGTGTGGGTCACCCCTGGTCTCCGTATCGTCCTGACGTCCACTCCGCCTGCATGTTCGCGGCGGTCTCCTCGGCGGTCGCCTCGCCGCGAAGCATGTCGAGGATCATGTTGCCCATCACATTGTTGAAGTCGGGCTGCGCGGTGCGGATCGAACTCGGGTTGCCGATGAGCTGGGCGACCTGCGCGTAGCCCTGCTGCGAGGCTTCGGTCGCGAGCACGGTGTCGGGCAGCTCGTAGCCGTCGAGGCTGGGGAGCAGCACCAGATCGGGAGCCCAGACGTCGGCGCCGGCGGTATCGACCATGAACTCGATGAAGGTCGCTGCCGCCTCGACGTTGTCGGACGCGGCCGGAATGGCCAGCCCTCCCTCGGCGAACGCACGGACGGTCTGAGAGCCGCCATCCGCGAGCGGAAGAGCGGTCGCCCCGACATCGGCCACCTCGATGCCGTTCGCCTCGCGGAACGGCTGGGACAGCAGCGAGTCCTGCCACGACCCGTCGATGTAGAAGGCGGCCTCACCTGCGGCGAAGAGCTCGCTGGGACGCGTTCCGAGCAGGCTCAAGACGTCGGTGTCGACGACTCCGGCGTCGAAGATCGACTTGTACATGTTGAGGCCGTCCACCACGGCGGGCTGATCCCATGAACCGCCGTCGACGTTGATGTCGTCGGAGATGCCGGGCGAGGTCTGCTCGGCGAATCCGAAGAGCATCTCGGACTGCCAGTACGGCTCGCCCTGGAAGACGACCGGGGTGACATCCGGGAACGTCGCGGCGACGGCATCGACGGCGGTCTTCCACTCGTCGACCGTGGTGGGAACCTCGGCGCCGGCCTCTTCGAGCATCTCTGCGTTGTAGTACACGATGGGCGTTGCGATCGACCCCATCGGAACGGAGTAGAGCACGTCGTCGTCAGCGATGTCCTGGGTCTGCTGCACCATCGGCTCGTTGAGGTTGCCCAGCCAGTCCCCCGCCCACTCGTCGACGGGGAGCAGGAACTCGCGCACGCTGTTCGTCATGGCCGACACCTGCACCCCGACGACGTCGAGATCCTCGCCACCGCTGAGCGCGAGCGGCAGCTGCTGCTGATAGTCGGTGTTGACGAAGACCCGGAGGTTGACGGAGATGTTCGGATTCTCCGCCTCGAAGGCCTCGATGGCGGCGGTCAGCGTCGTCTCCGGCGGGAACCAGGTCCAATAGGTCAGTTCGACCTCTTCGCTGGTGTCCTGCTCGACCTCCTCGGGGCCACCGACCCCTCCGGACGAGCCGCACCCGGCGATGAGCACGGCGGCACCGAGGGCGCCGCCTGCCGCAAGCAGTGTTCTGCGAATTCTCATTGCTGTGTTCCTTTCCCTTCCTTGTGATGCCCGCACCGCGGTTCGGGTGCGGTGGGTGCGATGCGCGGCTGCGCATCATGTTCCCGGCGGGGGCGCGGTGGAGCGGTGCGCCTCGAAGCTGGTCGGGAAGATCTCGTCGCGACCGGGTCCGTCGTAGCGGCCGAGGATCCGGTCGAGAAGCATGACGGTCGCGGCACTCGACATCTCGGTCACGGGCTGCACGACACCCGTGAAGAAGGGATCGTGCACCATGTCGGTGCGTGCGTTGTCGAACGTCACGATGGACAGGTCGTCAGGCACGGCGAGCCCGAGCTCCTGGGCCGCCTCCGCCGCACCCATCGCGATGAAGTTGCTCGCCGTCACCAGCGCGGTCGGGCGGCGGGGCGAGTCCAGCATCCCCATCGCCATCTCGAACCCGGACTCGGAGGTGTAGTGGCCGAAGGACACCGGTGCGGGGAGTCCGGCCTCGGCCATCGCCTCCTGGAAGCCGGTCGCGCGATCGCGCGCCGTGATGATCGCCTCATCACCGCTGAGCATCGCGATGCGCTCGTGCCCGCGCTCCAGCACGTAGCGGGTGAGCTCGCGCGAGGCGGCTCGGGTGTCGCAGCGAACGACGTCGACGTCCATGTCGGGCATGGCGTAGTCGAGCACCACGATCGGAAGGCTCTGCTCGCGCACGAAGTCGATGGCCTCCGGCGTGCCGTACACAGGCGAGAGCAGCACGCCGTCGACGCGGCGCTCGATCAGAGAGCGCAATTGGCGCATCTCCTCGGCGGGGCTCGATTCGGTGTGCCCGAAGATGACGGTGTAGTCGCTCTCGCGCGCCGCGCGCGTCACGCCCTGGATCTGCTGGATCGCGAACGGGTTGGTGATGTCGCTCACCAGGAGGCCGAGGGCCATCGTGCGGCGCTTTCGCAGGCCTTGGCCCACCATGTTGGGCACGTACTTGAGCTCCTGGATCGCTGCTTCGACGCGCATCCGGGTCTCGACCGAGACCGCGTCGGGCTGGTTCAGCACCCGCGACACCGTCATCGGCGCCACGGACGCGTGGCGCGCGACGTCTCGGATGTTCGCCACAGCTCCTCCTCGAGCATGTCACCGGATGGTACGCGTACCACTGTAGACATGGGATCTATGTCTGTCAATGGCCCCGTGACCGTCCCGGTTTTCCGGGTTCTCTCCCGTGGATCCTCCGATGTCTCAGCGGGGCGCAGCGGGGTCCAGGCGCTGCCGACGGTGCCGCGCGAGTGCGATGCGCAGCTCGTCGACCAGATCCGCCGCATCCGGGTCGTGGATGAGATCGGCCGTCTCCCACGGGTCTTCCCGCACGTCGAAGAGCTGGTCGTGGGCCGGATCGCCGTAGGCGATCAGCTTCCATCGCCCCCGTCGGATCGATCGCTGTGCGGTGCCGTACGCCGTGAAGATCTCGGCCTCACCCGGATCGTCGTCGACGATGACGGGGCGCAGGCTCGCGAACTGCACATGGTCCGGGATCGGGATGCCGGCGAGATCGCAGATCGTCGCGTAGATGCCGCCGGCGTACACGCACTGGTCGCGTACGGCGCTGCGCGGGACCCCCGGGCCTGCAATGACCAGGGGCACCCGCGTGCTGTGGTCGTACAGGCTCTGCTTGCCCATGAGCCCATGCTCCCCGAGGGCCAGACCGTGGTCGCCCGAGAAGACGATGATCGTCTCCCGTTCCGACTCGCGTTCGAATCGTTCGACGGCGTCCAGCAGCCGCCCGATCTGCGCATCCGCATGCGTGATCATCGCGAAGTACTCGCGCCGATGCATCCGCACGGCGTCGTCGGTCCGCGGATGCGGGGCGAGCAGCTCGTCGCGGATGTCCAGGGCGTCGTTGTCGAAGGGGTGCACGGGCAGCGCATTGGGTGGGACGACGACCTCCGAGATCGGATAGAGATCGAGGTACTCCTGCGGCGCCTGCTTGGGATCGTGCGGCGCGTGGTAGGCGAGATGCAGGAAGTACGGCGCGTCGGAGCGGCGGGTCGACAGGAACTCCAGCGCGGCATCCGTCCAGCGCTCAGACGAATGCTGCACCGAGCCGTCGGCGGATCTCAGCCAGTGACCCCCACGCGACCGATCGGCCGGATCCCACCGATCGTCCGGGCGCGGGCGCCGGTACGCCTCGCTCTCGCCGTCGACGGATCCGAACATGCCACCGGCCCAGGGACCGACGCGGTCGTAGTCGTCCTCGAGGGCCTCGAGCTGGTTGTGCCACTTTCCGGTGAAGAACGTGTCGTATCCCGCATCGCCGAGCGCCCGGGCCAGCCGGGTGACCGTGAGGAACCGGGACTCGGATTCGAACAGCGTGAGGCCCGACAGCAGCATCCGCCGCGCGGGGACGCAGACGGCAGGTTCGGTCGAACCCTGGTTGAAGGCGTGGGTCAACGTCGTTCCGCGCGTGCGGAGCCGGTCGAGGTTGGGGGTCCGAACGTCGTCGCGGCGGAGCGACCAGTGCGTCATGTCGTCCATGAAGATCAGGACGACGTCGGGTGCGGAGGTCACTGCCCGACAGCACCCACGGGCTCGATGTCGCATGCGAAGCCCGATCGCGAGCCGGCGACGATGTCGCACAGCGCCGCGTGGGCCTGCGCCGCCAGATCAGGAAGTTCCTCCCACAGATCAACCGCCTCGATCGCATCCTCCTCGAGGTCGTAGATGCGCCCGACCGGCGCGTCCGACCCGAACACGGCGCCGTCGTCGCCGGTCACGCGCGCGGTGAAGCCACCGCCCGACTCGGTGCAGAAGTTCACCTTGTACCGCTCGAAGCGCAGGCCGAAGGCGCCACCCATGCTGTGGTGCACGACGGGTCGACCCCGCGGGGTCGGCGACGGCTGCCGCAGCCGCTCGATGATGTCCACCGCGTCCTCGGCGGCGCCCTCGCGGGGGACGAGTCCGGCGGCGGACAGGATGGTGGGGTACAGATCGGTCAGGCAGATCAGATCGTCGCGCACGACGCCCGCGGGCAGACCCGCCGGCCACCGCATGATGAGCGGTTCGCGATGGCCGCCGTCCCAGATGTCGCCTTTCTGGCCGCGGAACGGGCCGTTGGGGCGGTGGTGCTCGGTGTCACCGTCCTCCGGGTAGAGCGTGGGAGCGCCGTTGTCGCTGGTGACGATGACGATCGTGTCGTCGGCGAGGCCGAGTTCAGCGAGGGTGTCGTCGATCCGCCCGACCATCCAATCGACCAGGCACACCGCGTCGCCGCGCGGACCCGCCTGCGACATGCCCTGGAACTGCGCGGGCGGCACGCAGGGGCGGTGCGGCGCAGCCGTGGAGAGGAAGAGGAAGAAGGGCTCGCCGTTCTCGGCCCGATCGCGCATCCACGTCACCGCCTCCTCCGTGAAACGCACGTCCGCTTCGTCATCACGCCACCCCTCCGTCATCAGACCGGGGTTGATTCCCGGCTGATAGACGGGTCGCTGCAACGTGGGCTCGCCGACGACCCGGTCCTGCGAGAGGAAGGCGGAAGGCGGCATGTTGAGCGAGCCCGCGATCCCGAAGAATCTGTCGAAGCCCAGGTCGCACGGTCCCCCCGTGAACGGCGTCCCGTAGTCGATCTCGTCGGCCGGGTACTGCTCGGGGTGATCGAGGATGTCGGGCTCGGCGTCGGGTCCGAAAGCCGTGATGCGCGTGCCGTCCTTCCGCTGCCAGTCGAGACCGAGATGCCACTTGCCGAACACACCGGTCGCGTACCCGGCATCGTGCAGCTCCGACGCGATGGTCGGGCGCTCGGGCTCGATGATCGCCGGGGCGTGACTGTGCAGCACATGCTGCTTGAGGGGGCTGCGCCATGCATAGCGCCCGGTCATGATCGAGTAGCGGCTCGGAGTGCACACCGACGACGACGAATGCGCGTCGTCGAAGCGGACGCCCCCGCGCGCCAGGCCGTCCATGCGGGGTGTCGGAATCGCGGATGCTCCGTAGCAGCCGAGGTCACCCCAGCCCATGTCGTCCGCGAGGATCAGCACGATGTTGGGCCGTCTCTGTTGCCCGCCGTCGGGTGCACTTGCCATGGAGCCATGGTAGACATGGGATGTATTCACCTGCAACGCCCCGGCGAGGGCACAGCCCTGCGGCCGACCGCCGAGAGATGGGATGACATGACCATGTCGTCGACGAACGCGGCGACGCTCAACGGCGCTGCCGACGCGCCGGGAACCGCCCTGCTGCACCACTGGAACCTCGTGGTCGGGGCAGGGCGCGCCAACGAGGGCCTTCGTGCCGACTGGCAACGGCAGCTGCGCGAGGTCGTCGACACGCAGGGATTCCGCTACGTGAGGTTCCACGGCCTCTACCACGACGACATGTTCGTCTATCGCGAGGAGGCGGGCAGAGTCGAGCCGTCGTTCGCCTACGTCGACTCGCTCTTCGATGCGCTGCTGGAGGCCGGCATCCGCCCCTTCGTCGAGTTCGGCTTCATGCCGCGCGAACTCGCGACGGCGACCGAGACGGCGTTCTGGTGGGGAGCCCACGGGTGTCCGCCCACCGACTTCGACAAGTGGGAACAGCTCGTCGCCGGCACGGTCGCCCATTGGCGCGACCGGTACGGGTTGGATGAGATCCGCGAGTGGTACTTCGAAGTGTGGAACGAACCCAATCTGCGACCGTTCTTCCGCGGCACGAAGTCGCAGTACCTCGAGCTGTACCGCCGCACCGCCCGCGCGGTGAAAGGCGTCGACCCGTCATTGCGCGTCGGCGGCCCGGCCACGAGCAACTTCGTTCCGGATTCGCGGTTCGATGGTGAGACCGAGGACACCGCCGCGCACGCCGACACCGTCGGGGCACCGGACCTCGACGCCCTCGCCTGGGAGCCCGTCTGGGTCGCCGAGTTCCTCGAGACGGCGGGGCGCGAGGGATTGCCCGTCGACTTCGTCTCGACGCACCCCTATCCGACCGACTGGGCGCTCGACGAACACGGTCAAGGCGCGCGGCTGACACGCGGTGTCGACGCCACCGCCACCGACCTGCGCGTGCTGCGCGACCTCGTCGACGCCAGCGCCTTCCCCGAGGCCGAGATCCACCTCACGGAGTGGTCGTCGTCCTCGAGCTCGCGTGACCACACTCATGACTATCCGCAGGCGGCGACGTTCGTGGTCAAGGCGAATCTCGACTCGATCGGCCTCGTCGATTCGCTTTCCTACTGGACCTTCACCGACATCTTCGAGGAGGCCGGCGGCGGGCAGCTGCCCTTCCACGGGGGCTTCGGGATGCTGAACCAGCAGGGGATCCCGAAGCCGACGTACCACGCCTATCGGTTCCTCAGCACCCTCGGCGACGAGCTCCTCGTGCACACCGATGCGGGAGTGCTGACCCGCGACAGCGCGACGGGTGCGCTGGTCGCCGTGGTCTACAACTACCCCGCCGAAGTCGCTCGCTCGGTGCCGGCTTCGTTCGACACCAGAGATCTCGCCGACGCGATCCAGGCCACAGGCGACTCCCGCGACGTTCAGCTCGACGTCGCGGGAGTCGCGGCCGGCACGCGCTTCCGCGTCGAGACCCTCTCGCCGTCGTCGGGTAACGCGATCGCAGCGTGGGACGCACTCGGGGCGCCGCTGAACCCGACTCGAGAGCAGACGGCGGCCATCGCCGCGACGGCGCGCGCGCTCGACGTGACCGAGTTGGTGGCGGGCGAACACGGCCTGGCGGCCACGATCACCCTGCCCGCGTGGGGCGTGGCGCTGGTCACACAGGCGGACTGATCCTCACGACTGCTCGCGCGGCCCCCACGTCCACAAGAGCGTCGCGACGATGGCCGCCCACACCGGGAACACCGCCCAGGCGATGGCCGCCCACGCGGTGTCGGCGAGCGGGTAGATCACACCGCTCAGCGTGCTCCCCAGGATCGAGCCGACCGCGGTCGCCAGGCCCTGCACACCGAAGTAGCTCGCGACCGAGCCGTCGGGCGCGAAGTCGGACACGATCGCGTTGAGCACGGGCTGGCTGAGCATCTGCCCGACGACGAACACCCCCACCCCCAGCAACATCACGGGGAGGGCTCCGGCGAGGCCGATCGTCGCCACTCCGACTCCGAGGCAGACGACCGCGATCGCGACGATGCCACGGCGTGGCAGCAGGCGATTGGCGAGTCCGGTGAGCGGCAGCATGGTGATGACCATGACGATCGCCGCGCCGGTGTAGACCAGACCCAGCCCCTCGGGACCGGGAAGGAGGGTGCCTGCTCGGTACGGGATCACCAGATAGAACTGCGTGATCAGCACCGCCACCCCGACCACCAGCAGGCAGTATCGCAGGAACGGCCGATCCGAGAAAGCCAGACGCAGGCTCGGGCGACGCTCGCGCACAGCGAGCTCGGGCGAGGGCAGCCCGAGCAGGCTGATGAAGAAGGCGATCACGAACATGGCGGCCGCACCCAGGCTGACCATCGCGAAATCGACTCCCGCCAGCAGTCCCCCCACGAGGGGGCCGACGATGAAGCCGACGTTGCTGATCACCTCTCGGGTCGAGTAGACGCGCACGCGATCGCTCGAGACGGCCAGGGCGGCGTACGCCGCGTAACTCGCAGGGTGGAAGAGGGCCCCGCCCAGCCCGGTGAGGATCGACGCGACGATCAGCACCGGCACGTGCTCAGCCGTGCCGAGCAGCGCGAAGCCGGACGCGCGGATGAGCACGCCGGCGAGGATCGCGCGTCGGAAGTCGATCCGATCCGCCACCCAGCCCATGATCGGCATGAGTCCGTTCTGCGCCGCGGTGCGCACCGCCGTCAGCGCGGCGACGACTCCGATCGTCAGGAGCAGATCCTCCAGGAAGTGGTAGGCGAGCAGCGGCACCAGCATGTAGAACCCGACGGCCATCGTGAAGGTGTCTCCGTAGAGCACCTTCAGACCGACGCTGCGTCGTCTGTCGTCCGTCACCGCCGCGGTCCCGCCGCCTCCGGCGGGCGTGGAAGCCACAGTCTCACGGCCGCGTAGACCGGCAGGGCGAAGACGATGAACGGGAGCAGTGTGGGCAGGATCACCCCGATCGCGGCGGTCGCCGCGGCGACCGCGAACACGCCGAACGACCTGCCCGGAGACGAGAACATCAGCCGTCCCGCGCCGCCGAGCCAGCCACGAGCCGTCGCGTCGGGCAACGCCGCGGCGGCGGCGGCGACGGCGAGCGCATAGAGCGGGCACACCGCTGCCACCGGCAGCGCCATCGCCCCGACGATCACGCCGACTCCGCTTCCGCCGTCCGAGAGCTGGTAGGCGAGGAAGACGAGATCGGCTGCGATGACACCGAGCACCAGCGTCGCAACCACGCTCAGCGGAAGCGATCGACGCCAGGTCGCGGCGAACTCGCGGAAGGTGTTGGTGAAGACGCGATCGTCGTCGTCGTGCGACCACGAGCGGAAGGCCCGTGCGAGCGCGATCGCCGACGCGAGCGCCGTGATCACCGGCAGCGCCAGTGCCAGCGCTGCGACCGCGCCGAAGATGAGGTTCGCGGGGTAGGAGAGCGCGGCCAGCAGCCGGCCCTCCCACCCCGCTCCCCTCTTCCGCGGCTGACGGCGACGATCCATCACGACTCGCTCGACCACCCGCGGAAACCCACCCCGGCGACGTCGGCCGGTCCGGCGGCAGGCGCCGCCGCGTCGAACTGGATCACGACGTGCTCGACGCCGCCGTCGACCTCGATGTCGAGCTCGACAGCGCTGTCGCTGCTCTGACAGCGCGCGACGACAGGCTCCGGGTCGTCCCACCGATGCGACTGCAGGACTGTCACGAATCGCGCAGCAGTGGTCGGGGCCGTCGTGCGGACCAGCGTGTACTGGATGTTCTCGATGGCCAGCGACGGCGTCGAGGAGGTCGGATTCGCGTGGACCGGCGTGCTCACGACGTCGCCGTCGGGGTGCTCGTCGAACGAGAGCGTCCGCAGCAGGGCGTGACCGGCATCGGCACGCCACGCAGCCGGGCCGGTGTGCTCGGCGGGGTTGTCGGTCTGCAGCAGCCAGGACCACGCGCGCGGCTCGTGCGCGGCCAGGTCGTCGACGACGACGAGCGTTCCGCGCGGTGTCATGACGAGGTGTCGCCGGACGCGCGTGACGCCGAGATCACGGTCGTACATCGCGGACGTCTCGCTGACCGCATGGGTCCAGCCGCCGCCGAGGGTCGTCTCGACGATGCGCGCGGTGAACTGCTCGTCGAGGTTCTCGTACACGTGGTACCGATCCTCGTTCACGAAGCCGTGGCCGTCCACCAGGATCGTGCTGTGGTGCGCCGTGCGCTTGCGCGAGGAGTAGCCCTCGTCGATCGCGAGGTACGCACCGTCGCCGAGGAACACGAAGGAACCTGCATCCGGATGGTGGTGCCCGGCGTTGAGCGTCACCCAGCCGTCCGCCTCCCGCTGGCGATGCGACTGGTTCCAGGCCTTGTGCCCGCCGCCCGGCGAGGCTTTGAAGGAGACGAGCTTGGCCTGGTCGTCCCAGCCGGTGCGCCCGACGACGAGGCCGAGATCGGTGAAGTGCCGACTCGTCGGCAGCGCGTCGGGGCCGGCGGGTTCGACGGTGGGGTCGAACCACAGCAGTTCCTGGTAGGCCTCGGGCCGCACACCGGGACGCACGCCGCTCTCGTAGGCTTCGCGCCAGAAGAAGCGCTCCGCCACCGTGTCGGCCAGCCACTGAGCCTGCGGGATCCGGTACTCCGCGGCGAGCTTGTAGTACAGGGCCACCGGGTGTCCGCTTCGACGATCGTGGCAGTCGCCGTGGTCGACGATCCGCTCGAGATCGGGCGCCGCCTGGTAGAGCCGGTACCAGAACGTCTCGCGAAGGTAGCTGCCGCGGTCGAACCAGTCGATGCCCTCCTGGTCGCGCAGGATGTCGAGGTAGCTCGCGATCCACGGCACGCCGTACCGCCAGTAGACGACGCCTTCGTTGTTGGAGCCGTCATCGGGGAGCGCATCGAGCACCTTGGCGAAGTTCTCCTTCGCGCGCTCGGTCCACTGTCGCGCTTCGGGATAGGTGGACTGAAGGGCGTAGCCGACCGTGGCCAATCCCGCGTAGCAGATCCAGTTGTGGTTCTGCCAGTACGACGACGACCACCATCCGCCCTCGGTCTCGACCGCGAACTCGTACAACCGCCGACCCTGCAGCAGAAGCTTCGCCTCGAGCGCTTCGCGCTCCGCGTCCGGAAGGGCATCGCCGGCCCACGAGTACGCGAGCGAGAAGCCGTGCAGGATCCAGCCCGCGTCGAGGTCGTGATCGGGGAGGTTCGCCTTGCCCCAATGGGGGAACGAGATCGGCGGCGCGAGCCAGCGGCGCAGCTCGGTCAGGTAGTGCTTCTGCCCGGTCAGCCGGTAGGCGAGCGCGAGGTTGGCCGCGCCGGGGCCGAAGTACGTGATCGACGCGAGGGGGTGCTCCTGAGGGAGCTCCATTCCGCGGGCGCGTTCGCACTCTTCGAGCAGGCGCCGCCATTGCGCCCGTCGGGGTCCGTCGAGTTCGCCGCGGAGCTCGTCTTCGCGAGTGTGGAGAAGGATCGGTTCGGTCACAGGTTCACCTCGAGCGTGATGGGGGTCTCGGAGTCGCCGTCCAGGACGAGGACGATTCCGCCCTCGAAGCCCTCGGCGGAGCGGATGGATCGCGCGGGGCCGCCGTCGAGGCTCCACACGGTGATGAAGTCAGCAGCTGCTGCCTCTGCGGTCCAGTCGCCGACGGCGCGCGGTCGTGACGGATCGTCGGACGGCCCACGACCGGGCGCGACGGTGAAGGACGCGGGCGCACTCGACCAGTGTGCGGCGTGCAGTCGGGCCTTCCCGTCGCGCCACACGCTGCTCCACGATTCGCCCGCGGCACGCACCTCGAAGTCGGTCGCGGGACGGAAGCCGAGGGTCAGCCGACGCCGCGAGCCGTCGTTCACGATGACCCGCACGACATCGACCAGGGTCCCTGCGTGCAGGCGCAGAGCGCGCCGCAGGTCGACGCCCTCGATCGCGGTCGCCGATGCTGCGGTGAGCGCGGCGGCGGCGGGATCCCAGACGCGGATCTCAGCCGCGGCCTCTGCCTGGTCGGCATCGTCGACGCGCACCGTCGGGTGCGCGAGGGTGCGCGTGTAATAGCCACGCCTGAGGGGGCTCGCGTACGGCGGCACACCCGGCGCCGGTTGCCACCGGGTGCCGTCGCCGTAGAGATAGAGCGCCAGCTTGTCGTAGTGTCCATGCGCGCCGCCATGGGGCCCGGCGTCGAGGACGGCGGTGATCCGCGCATCGGCGTCGCGCAGGACGGCGTATCCGGCGTCGGCGAAGAGATGAGACCGACGCGGAGCCGGTTCGAGATCGATCGGGCGGCCACCGAACCAGCCGTCGAGGGTGGACTCGAGTCCGTCGTCGTCGGCCGCGCACCGGCTGCGCGCCCACTCCTCGACCACGCTGAGACCGGTTCGCTCGAACAGCTGGGCCGACAGCGCACCGATCTCGAGCACCTCGCGGTGCATCGCGACGCGGTCGTACGGGCCGTCGTGCAGGATCGGCAGGCATCCGTCCGGCGCCGCGATCACCGCGAGCACATCGACCATGGCGCGCAGCGTCCGCACGATGTCGGAGGGGATCGCGGCGGGATCCACACCCCGCAGCGACAGGAGATAGGCCCGCAGCACGAACACGTGGTAGTACGTGGATGCCTCCCATTCCCAGCCATCGGGAAGGACGGCGATGCGCATGTGCGCGTACACGGCGGCCACGAGACCGGCATCGGCTTCGGGACCGCCGAGAGATGCCCGTGCGAGCGCGACGATGCGGCGGGCAGCATCCAACCACGCGGTGTAGTTGTTGCGCTGGTCGTCGCGCTCGTCGACGAGGACACGGCGAGCATCGCGCAGCGTGTCCTCGATCTGCACGAGCATCCGCTCGAGCGCGGCCGCCTCATCGGTGCCCCGTGGCGGGTCCAGCGCGATGACGGCGTCGGCGATCCCCACCGCCCACTGCGCCTCGGACAACGCCTGGGCGAACATCTTTCCCCGCAGCATCCATGGTTCGCTGCGCGCGCTCCACCCTTCGGAGGCGAACCGGTCGTACAGGTGGGCGTAGTCGATGAGGATCGTCATCGCGCGCCGCCGGTCGGACTCGTCGCCCTCGCGACGGTATCGGTGCGCATGAACGCGGGCCTCGCGAGCCCGTGCCTGATGTTCGAGCGCGAGCCACGCACCCTCGAACGCGTCGCCGGCGACCCGGCACCCGCACGACCCCGTGAACCCGCCCTCGACCCGCTCCCCCAGTTCGACCCCGTGGGTGGGGCACACGAAGTCGTGCCACCACCCGCCGGGGAGCGCGGGAACGGAACTCATCGGAAGTTCAGCCCACCGTTGATGTCGATGACCTGGCCGGTCACATACGAGGCGAGGTCGGATGCGAGGAAGAGGGTCACGTCGGCGACGTCCTGCGGAGTGCCGGCGCGGCCCAGCGGGATCCCTGCGATGATTCCCTTCTGCGCATCACCGGGGGTGAACGTGTTGTGGAAGGCCGTGTCACCGATGAAGCCCGGAGCGACGGCGTTGACGGTCGTCGATGTCGGAGCGATCTCCTTGGCGAGCCCACGTGTGAACCCGACGACAGCGGCCTTGGCTGCGGCATACCCCACCGAACCCGCGCCGCCGCCGTTCTCCGACGCGAGGGAGGACATCGTCACCACCCGACCGGTGCTCGATGCGGTCAAGTGCGGCAGCGCTCGGCGCGTGGTGTGGAACGCGCTCGAGACGTTGACGTCCATGATGGCCTTCCACCGCTCATCGGTGGTCTCGGCCAGCGGCGCGCGTCCGACCAGGTGGCCGGCGTTGTTGACGAGGATGTCGAGGCCGCCGAAGTGTTCGACCACCCGGTCGACCAGCGCGTCCGCCTGCTCGGGATCGGTCAGGTCGGCCTGGAAGATCAGCGCCCTTCGACCCATGTCCTCGATGCGGGCGCACACCTCGCGGGCGCCGTCGGCGCTGTTCGCGTAGTGGACGGCGACGTCGGCCCCCGCTTCGGCGAGTGTCAGCGCGATCGCGGCGCCGATCCCGGCACCTCCTCCGGTGACGATCGCGGTGCGTCCGGTCAAGTCGATACTCATGGGTTCTCTCTTCGTCTCTCTGTGGGTCGGTCTGGAAGTCGTGCAGGCGCTACTTGATGCCTGCGTTGGTGAATCCCTGGATGAAGTACTTCTGGGCGAAGATGAACAGCAGCACCATCGGCACCGTGGCCATCGTGGTGCCCGCCATCAGCAGTTGCCATTGCGTGCTGTCGAGTTGCTGGAACACCGCCAGACCGACCTGGATCACACGCAGGTCGTTGCTGCGGGTGACCAGCAGCGGCCAGAGGAAGTTGTTCCAGCTCTCCTGGAAGGTCAGCAATCCGACGGTGGCGATCGCGGGCTTGATGAGCGGGGTGTAGATCTGCGCGTAGATGCGGAACTCGCCCAGCCCGTCCAGGCGCGCGGCCTCCTCGAGCTCGTAGGGCAGCGAGAGGTAGAACTGACGGAACAGGAAGATCGCCGCCGCGCTGAGACCGCCCGGGATGATGAGCGCCCACCAGCTGTTGAGCCATCCGATGCCACCCTGACCGAGGATGTCGTTCCCGCCGAAGAGCGGCATGAACTTCACGATCAGGAACTGCGGAACGATCTTCGTGTAGGTGGGGATCATGAGCATCGCCACGAAGGTGAGGAAGACGATCTCGCGCCCGCGGAAGTAGATGCGTCCGAGTGCGTACCCGGCCATCGAGCCGAGCACGATGGTGATGAGGGTGTGCGACGTCGCGATGATGAGGCTGTTGCGGAAGTAGATGTCGAACGGCGCCGCCTGCAGCGTCTCGGCGTAGTTGCTCCACAGCCACTGCTCGGGCAGGATGCTCGGCGGGAACTGCGACAGTTCGCCCGGCGACTTGAGGCTCGTGAGGATCATCCACACGAAGGGCACCAGCATCGTGATGGCACCGATCCCGAGAAGGATGTTGAGCAGGATGCTGTTGCGGGTCGTCCGCTTGCGGTACCAGCGGACCTGGTAGTTGTTCGCCGCCTTCGAGCCGATCACGAGGGCGCGGGTGGTGTTGATCGTCATGATCAGTCGTCCTCCTTGGTGACGCGACGGCTGATGAGGGTCATGACCAGCAGGAACGCGAACAGCACGACCGACTGCGCCGAGGCCATTCCCATCCGGAACTCCTGGAAGGCGGAGCGGTACACCTCGTAGGTCATCATCGTGGTGGCGTTCGCAGGCCCACCGTCGGTCAGCACGTAGATCTGGTCGAAGACCTGGAATGCGCCGATGATCGAGATGATGAAGACGAAGAACGTCGCGGGCTTGAGCATCGGGACGGTGATGCTCCAGAACTTGCGTGCGGCCGAGGCCCCGTCGAGTGCGGCGGCCTCATAGAGCGACTCGTCGATGTTCTGCAGCGCGGCGATGTAGATGAGCATCTTGATTCCGATGCCCTGCCAGGCGCCGACCAGGATGACCGACCACAGCGCCCACGCGGGGTCGACCAGCCATGCCTGGCCGGGGAGGCCGACGGCCTCGAGCGCGGCGTTGAGCAGCCCGTACTGCGGGTTGAAGATCCACAGCCAGACCATCGCGATGGCCACGGTCGCCGTGACCTGCGGCAGGAAGAACGCCGTGCGGTAGAACTTCTGGAGTTTCAGACCCTGGTTCAGCGCCACGGCGACCACGAGCGCGATCGCCATCGAGACCGGAACGGTCCAGAAGGTGTACCAGACGGTGTTCCAGATCGACTTGACGAACACCGGATCCTGGAACATCTCGATGTAGTTGTCGAACCAGATCCAGTTCGGCGCCGCGAAGATGTTGTAGTCGGTGAACGACAGGTAGAAGGTCGCGATCACCGGAACGAGCGTCCAGAGTCCGATGTGCAGCGCGGACGGCGCGACCATGAGCCAGCCCGAGCGGCGCTTCTTGCGCTCGGCGTCGCTGAGTCCCCAGCGGCGTCGACGCGGCGGCACGGCGACGTCGCCTGTTGCCTTCGACCCCGCGGCCAGTGCCTGCGGAGCCTGATCTATCGCGGTCACGATTCCCTCATTCCCTGGAAGTGGCATCGCTCGGGCGGGATCGGCTCCCGCCCGAGCGACGGTGCTACGAGCGGCCGATCGCAGCCTGGACGGTGGCGGCCAGGTCGTCGAGCGACTCCTGCGGTGTCTTCTGCTCGAGCAGCGCGGCCTCCACGGCGGGTGCGAAATCGCCACGGACCTCGAGCCACTGCGCAGGGCCTCCCTCGCGCTGGGCGTACTCGAGGTTCTCGAGGGCCCACTGCACGAAGCGGTTCGACTGCACGTACTCGGAGTCCAGCAGCTCCGTGAGCGCGGGGACATTGCCGCGCTGCTCGTTGGCGGCCAGGGCCGGCCCCGGGCTCGCGAGGAACTCCAGCAGCGCACGGGCCGCCTCCGGCGACTGCGACGTGCTCGACACGGTCGCCAGCGTGCCTCCGAAGAACATGCCCGGCGCAGCACCCGTGATCATGAACGGTTCCATGTGCTCGAGCGCCTCGGGGTCGGCTTCGAGCGCCTGGGTCCACAGATTGTTGTGGGCGATGCCCATCGCGGCACGGCCGTTGATGAGCGGATTCACGATGTCGTCCGTCGACGTGAAGCCGATGTCCTCGACCTCGTAGACATTGATCAGGTCGCTCATGAGCGAGAGCGCGTCGACGCCCGGCTGCTCGTTGAACAGCGGTTCGGTCGCGTCGTCGTTGAACAGCGCGCCGTCGGCCGAGAAGAGCATGACCTCGAAGGCCTGCCGCGCGTCGAGCGACAGCATGTCGAATCCGGCGCGCTCGAGCGAGCCGTTCGACGCGCGGACGGTGGTCGCCTGGGCGATCTCGATGAGTTCCTCCCACGACGAAGGCGGCGCGTCGTAGCCCGCCTCCTCGAGGATGTCCATACGTGCGACGCCGAAGCGCGTGTCGAGCATGATCGGGACGGCGTACACGTCGCCATCCCACATTCCTGCCTCGACGATCCGCTCGGAGTACGTCTCCTTCAGGATGTCCTCTGTCAGACCGAGCCCACCGAGGTCGGCGAGCACGCCCTTGTCGGCGAAGCCCTCGATCCAGCCGACGCCCATCATCATGACGTCCGGCACCAGGCCCGACGCGACCGAGGTGGTCAGTTTCTCGTTGAGGTTGCCGTAGGTCGTGTAGTCGACCTCGACCGTGACGTTCGGGTACTGCTCGTAGAACTGCGGGAGCAGTTCGTCTTCGAGCAGCTGTTGGCCTGCCGTGCCCTCGAAGATCGGCGTGAGCAGCGTGATGTCGCCGGAGACGTCTTCCGGGTCGACGGATGCCTCACCTCCGGAGCCTGCGCCCGAGCCTGAGCATGCGGCCATTCCGAGCGCGAGGGCGCCGACAGCGGCGACTGCTCCGAACCGGCGGGCGGCTGACTTCACTTCCATGTGATTCGTCCTCTCATTGTGACGGCGGATGGCTACGGTGCCCGGGGGCGACATCTGTGTCAGCGTCCCGCCGTCGGATCGATCTGTCGGTGATGGATCTGGTGCAACGATGCACTAGACGATCGAGATTCGCAACCCTCACCGTCGAGAATTCTCGAACAGCGCGCCGTAGAGCGCGGAATCAGCGGCGACTGACGTTGCGCTCCGACACTAAATCGATACACTGAGCACCGTGCATCGATGCCGAGAGGAGGGACCATGGCTGGACGCGTGACGATCCAGGACGTGGCGGCGGCGGCAGGCGTCTCCCCGAGTTCGGTGTCGAACCTGCTCAACAACCGCGTCGACAAGATGGTGCCGGCGACACGTCAGCGCATCGAGCGCGCGATCGCCGAGCTCGGGTACCGACCCAATCGCGCGGCGCGACAGCTTCGCAGCGGCCGCACGCAGACCCTCGGCCTGGTGGTCCCCTCCGTGGGCAATCCGTTCTGGGGCGCGTTCGCCCGCGAGGTCGAGGTCGCGGCGTTGAAGCTCGGCGGGAACGTGCTGCTGTGCAACTCCGAAAGAGACCCCGGACGCGAGCGGCGCTACGTCGAGGAACTGTGGGAGGACGGCATCCGCGGGATCATCCTGTGCACCTCCCTCCCCTCCCTCGATCACGTTGCCGATGTGATCGAGGACGGTCTTCGGCTGGTCACCTTCGACCGGCCCGCACAGGCGAACGATCCGCGATCCGTGGTCAGCATCAGCATCGACAACCAGGTGGGCGGCCACCTCGCGACGACGCACCTCATCGACCTCGGGCATGAGCGGATCGCCTTCGTCTCGGGCTCGCTGCGCTCGGTCAACCGGTCGGCCCGTTACCGCGGGTACTGCGATGCGATCGAGGCGGCGGGGCTCTCGGTGAGCGAGATGCCCGTGTGGACGGGGTCCGAGACGGGTGAGTTCGGCGACGTCGAAGCGGCCGGGTTCGGTCGGGCCGCCGCCGCGAGTCTGTTCTCGGGCGAGCAGGAGCCGCCCACCGGTGTGGTCGCCGTCAACGACATGACGGCGCTCGGATTCTGCCGGGGACTGCGTGACGCGGGGCTGACGGTGGGCACCGATGTGTCCGTGATCGGCTTCGACGACATCATCCTCGCGGATCTCTACGACCCGCCGCTGTCCACCGTCCGTCAGCCGATCGCCGAGATGGCTCAGCTCGCCGTGGTAGAGGCATCCGCGTCGCCCGGCAACGCCGCCGAACCGGGCCGCTCGGTGCTGTTGCGCCCTCAGCTCATCGCGCGCCGATCGACTGCCGCACCCGTGGGCGCAGTAACCTCGTCCCCCGCCTGACCCGCGGCCCGCCAACGCGCCCGACCAGGGAGAAGAACCATGGATGCTCCGACGTCACCCTCGTCACGGCTCGAGCCGTCCGCGCTGCTGCGCGAGCGCCCCGTGATCGCGGTGCTCCGCGCCGACGCGGCACGCGACTATGACGCCGTCGTCGACACGCTCGTCGAGTGCGGCATCCGCAGCGTCGAGCTGACGCTCACCACGCCGGAGACGATCGAGCACCTCCCCACGCTTCACCGCAGGGTCGGCGCTGCGGCCGAGATCGGCGTGGGGACCATCACGTCCGAGGACCAGGCGCGCCGAGCGATCGACGCGGGTGCCGACTACCTCGTCACGCCGATCACACGACCGAGTGTGATCGCCGAGGGCCTTCGCGCGGGAGTCCCGGTCTACCCGGGCGCGCTGACCCCGACCGAGGTGCACGCCGCATGGACGGCCGGAGCGACGGCGGTGAAGATCTTCCCGGCGAGCACCGTCGGCGCCGAGTACGGCGGACACCTGCGTGGCCCGTTCCCGGACCTGCGCTTCGTCCCGTCCGGTGGCGTCGGGCTGTCGGACATCGAGGCGTGGCTGCGCGCCGGCGCCCTCGCGGTCAGTGTCGGCGGCCCGCTCGTCGGGGATGCCCTGCGAGGAGGGTCGCTCGAGGACCTGCGCGCACGGGCCACCCAGACCGTTCAGCTGGTCGACGACCTGCGAGTGCGGTCATGACCGGCCCGGCCGTCGTGACGCTGGGCGAGAGCATGGTGCGTCTGACGGCGTCCCGGCCCGGCCCCCTGGCGCACTCTGCGACGATGGCCCTCGGGATGGGCGGTGCCGAGAGCAACGTGGCGATCGGCCTGGCCCGCCTGGGCGTCGACGTCGCGTGGATGAGCCGCCTCGGCGCCGATTCCGGGGGCGACCTCATCGTGCGCGAACTCCTGGCCGAAGGGGTGCGGGTCGCCGCCGTCCGGGATCCCGAAGCGCCCACCGGCCTCATGCTCAAAGAGCGCCGGACGCCCGACACCGTGAGTGTGACGTACTACCGGTCCGGAAGTGCCGCGTCGCGGATGTCGTCCGAGGATCTGGATGCCTCGCTCATCGCATCCGCGAGGATGCTTCACCTCAGTGGAATCACGCCGGCGTTGTCGTCGAGCTGCCTCGAGGCGGTTCGCACCGCGGTCGCGATCGCCAAGGACGCCGGGGTGCCGATCTCGCTCGATCTGAATTACCGGCGTCGCCTGTGGGACGAGAACGACGCGGCCGCGTTCTACGGCTCGGTCATGCACGACGTCGACATCGTCTTCGCGGGCGACGACGAAGCCGCGATCGCCGCCGGGATCTCGGCGGAACCGCGCGTCCTGGCGCAGCGTCTTCACGGGATGGGTGCCGAGACCGTCGTCATCAAGCGCGGGTCGCTCGGTGCCTTCGTGCTGACCGACGCAGGAGTGCACTCCGTCGACGCGCTGCCGATCACCCCGATCGACACCGTCGGCGCCGGGGACGCGTTCGTCGCCGGCTACCTCGCCGAGCACCTGAGCGGTGCCTCTCCCGCCGAAGCGCTCGTGCTCGCCGTGCGGACGGGTGCGTTCGCCTGCCTGGCCGAGGGCGACTGGGAGGGTGCACCGCGGCGCGCCGAGCTGGGCCTGCTGTCGAGCGTCGACCCGGTGATCCGGTGATCCGGTGCTCACGGGGTCGACGCCCCGAACTCGTTGACGAAGCGCGTAGCGAGCGCTTTCCGCCTTTCCATCCCAGCCGTTCGCGAAGGCGCAACGGTCATTGATCTCTGGGGCGGCGACCGATGGAATACGCTATCCATTGGGTAGCATCGACATCCGTGAAGCCCCATAAGCTGCCTGCGGACGTCGATGAGGTGCTCCACCTGCGCGGGGGAGGCACGAGTGTGGTCGTCGACCTGCGCACCCGACCGGCCCCGGCCATCGTCCACTGGGGGGAAGACCTCGGCGATCTCCCGCCGGACGTGGTTCGCGGTCTTGCCGACGGCGCCCGCCCCCAGCGTGTCTCGGGAGGACTCGACGAGACGGCTCGACTCACGGTGTCGGCGACACCCGCCGGCGGCTGGCTGGGTACACCGGCCGTCGAAGGGCACCGCGCCGGCAGCGGCGTGAGTGCGCAGCTCGCACTCGATGAAGTCACTGTGGAAGCGGATCACGCGATCATCACCCTGGTCGATCCGGAGGCCCACCTCTGGGCGCGTCTCGAGATGCAGCTCGGCGCGTCCGGACTCCTTCGGCAGCGCATGACGATGCGCAACACCGGACTCACCGATTACACGCTCCAGTCCCTCCACGTCAGCTTCCCGGTGCCGTGGGATGCGACCGAGCTCCTGGACACGACGGGACGCCATCTGCGCGAACGCACCCCTCAGCGGCACGCGTTCACCTACGGCAGCCATGTGCGCGAGAGCCGTCGTGGCCGCCCCGGTGCCGACGCGACGTTGCTGCTCGCCGCGGGCCGCCTCGGGTTCGGGTTCGAGCAGGGCCGCGTACACGGCATCCACGTCGCCTGGAGCGGGAATCACCGCGCCTTCGCCGAGCGGGTGATCACGGGCGAGGCGCACCTCGCCGGGGGCGAACTGTACGCGCCGGGCGAGGTGATCCTCGAGCCAGGCGGTGCGATCTCTTCGCCGTGGGTCATCGGCTCGTGGGGCGATGGTCTGAGCGAATTGGCGCATCGCTTCCACGACGACATGCGCGGTCGTCCACACCACCCGACCCGCCCGCGGCCGATCACGCTGAACACTTGGGAGGCCGTCTACTTCGACCACGACCTCGACCGGCTCACCGCCCTCGCCGATGCGGCCGCCGACGTGGGCGTCGAACGGTTCGTCCTCGACGACGGCTGGTTCCGGCACCGGCGCGACGACACCGCGGGGCTGGGCGACTGGTTCGTCGACGAGGGCGTGTGGCCGAACGGACTGCATCCGCTCATCGATCATGTCCGGAATCGCGGCATGGAGTTCGGGCTGTGGGTGGAACCGGAGATGGTCAACCCCGACAGCGACCTGGCCCGGGCGCACCCCGACTGGATTCTGCGCAGCCGCGCTGATCTGCCGCCGTCCGCGCGCCAGCAGCAGGTGCTGGATCTGTCCCGCCCGGAGGCGTACGCCTACGTCGCGGGCCGCCTGCATGCGCTGCTCGAGGAGTACCCGATCGCCTACCTGAAGTGGGACCACAACCGCGACCTCGTCGAAGCGGGATCGGGCCCCGGCGGTGGCGGGCGCGTCCACGCGCACACCCTCGCCGTCTATGCGCTGATCGACGAAGTCAAAGCTGCTCACCCGGGCCTCGAGATCGAGAGCTGTTCCGCGGGCGGGGCCCGCGTCGACCTCGGCATCCTCGACCGGACTGATCGCATCTGGACCAGCGACAGCCTCGACCCGCTCGAGCGACTGTCGAACCAGCGCTACACCGCGTTGGTGGTGCCTCCGGAGATGATGGGGATGCATCTGACCAGCCCCGTCGTGCACAGCTCCGGGCGACATGTCGATCTCGAGCTGAGCGGCGCTGTCGCCCTGTTCGGCCACTTCGGCATCGAATGGGATCTCACCAGCACCGATGCGCACACGCGTGGGCGGATCGCGCGATGGGTCGCGTTCGCCAAGCGCATCCGCCCCCTGGTCGCGACCGGCCGCACGATCGCCGTCGACCATGTCGAACCGGGTATCGACGTGCGCGGCGTCGTCGCCGCCGATGACGCATCGGCCGTGTTCACGATCACCCAGGTGGGCACGTCCACGTCGTATCCCCCCGGGCGCGTCCGACTGCCGGGCCTGGCCCCCGACCGTCGCTATCGACTCGCACTGAGCGCCCTCACCCCGAACTCGGCGGGGGCGACCGAGCTCGCCTGGGCGGGACCGGACGGCATCACCGTCACGGGGCGCCAGCTCGCCGCCACCGGCATCCGCCCACCCGTGCAGCTTCCGCAGAGGGCGGTCGTCGTCGAGCTCGTCGCGATCGACGACCGCTGAAGGGCCTACGCCTCGACGGCTTCGCGCTCGCGCTGCTGTTCACGCGTCAGCGCCCACTCGTAGCGGTCGAGGCGGAATCGGACGTAGAAGATCAGGAAGAAGATCAGCACGCCCATCGCGACCCACGGGCCGACCGCGCGCATGATGACGAACTCCGACGCGGCGGTCGACACGGTCAGGTGCCAGCCCTCCCAGGCCGCGATCGACAGCTCGGCGAGCGCCCAGATCAGAGTGATGTGTGCGGCGACCCGCCGATAGACGGGGTGCTCGGCGGTCAGCCGTCGGTAGGGCGTCACGAGCGGCATGAGGTGCACGGCGAGTGGTCTGCGCGTGAATGCGGTCGCCCCGACGGCGATCGCGATGACCGCACTGAGCGCGACCCCGACCCCGAAATAGACGACGTGGGACTGCGTCAGCACGCCCGCGATCACCTTGACCACCGCGTACCCGAGCGACAGCGGCAGGAGGATGCCGATGCCGAACCCGCGCCGGCGACGGACGACGATGAGCACGACGGTGAGCGCGCTGGCAGCGATCATCGCGGGGACGAGCCCGAACCACTGATCCGCAAGCAGGAACACCACCATCGGCAGCAGCGAGGCGAGCGCCGCGACGAAGCCGGGACGGCGGACGGTGATGGCGGGAGGAGTCATGATCGCACCTGCATTCGGTCGAGGTACGTCCCAGTCTCGAGATGCGACGAAGACGGGGCCTCCACCGATCGGTGGAGCGGGCGTCGTACATCCGGGCGAACCGCGCGGCGGTCCACCCGTCGCGGTGTCCCATCACCGTCGACGCCGTTGCGCATGAGTAGAGCCGACAGCCTCAGCCGTCGAACGAGCGCAGACCCGCGCCGAGCAGGGCTCAGCGGGACGCGCTCATCAGGGTGATGAGCTCCCACGCCGTGTGCGCGGCGGCGAGCCCCGTGATTCCGGCGTGGTCGTAGGCGGGTGCGACCTCGACGACGTCGCATCCGACGATCTCGAGCCCGCGCAGCCGGCGCAGCACGGCGAACAGCTCGGCGGTGGTGATGCCCGCCACCTCGGGGGTTCCGGTGCCCGGGGCGTGAGCGGGATCGAGCACATCGATGTCGACCGAGATGTATACGGGCACGTCGCCGACCCGCTCGCGGATCTGCCCGGCGATGGCGGCGGCCGATCGCTCGAGGAACTCCTCGCTGCGGATGATGCGGAATCCCGCGCGCGCATCGTCGACGAGCTCGTCGGGGTCGTAGATGCCGCCGCGGATGCCCACGTGCTGGCAGTGGTCGAGATCGAGCAGGCCCTCGTCGGCGGCTCGGCGGAAGGGCGAACCGTGCCAGATGCTCGCGCCGTGCAGGGTGTCCCACGTGTCGAGGTGCGCGTCGAAGTGCACGACCGCGAGCGGGCCGTGCGCGGCCGCGGCCGCGCGCAGCAGCGGCAGCGCGATCGTGTGGTCGCCGCCGAGCGCTGCGACCCGCGCGCCGCCGTCGATCAGTCGCCGGGCGTGGACTTCGACCGCGTCGACGGCACGCTCGATCCCGTATGGGCCGACGGCGACATCGCCGGCATCCGCCACCTGCACGTCTCGGAACGGGTGCAGGTCGTGGACCGCGTGGTACGGATGCAGCTGCCTCGAGTTCTCACGGATGTGCGCCGGGCCGAACCGGGCGCCGGGCCGGAAGCTCGTGCCCGAGTCGAACGGCACCCCGAGCACCGCGATGTCGGCCCGCTGCACGTCGTCGATCGTCGGCAACAGCGCGAAGGTTGCGATGCCCGCATACCGCGGCAGGTCGGGATCGTGCCGCTGGCCGATGACATCGTCGCTCATGCCGCCACTCTCGCACAGGGCGGCGGTCGCGCGGACGGGGCCTCAGCCCAGCACGCCCCGATCGAGACCCAGCATCGCTTCGACCGCCGTGCCCATGAGCGCGCGGCGCTCAGCCGACGCTCCCCACCGGACGAGCGCGTGGGCGTTCAGGCCGTCGATCATGCCGAGCATCTGGCGCGCGACCGCCCCGGGATCGTCGAGCGAGAACGCACCGCACGCGACCCCGCGCCTGACCTCGGCTTCGAGGAAGGCGATCCACGCATCCATCTGCGCGCGCACCTGGTCTGCGAGCGCTTCGTTGCGCGCGAGACCCCACGCCTGCACCCACACGAGCGTGACGTCGTCACGCGAGCCGTCGAGCAGCGTCGCCAGCAGCAGGTGCATCCGCGCCACGGGGTCGTCGAATCCGGCGACGATGCCCTCGATGTCTCGCATTTCGTCGGCCACGATCGCCGTGAACGCCTCGGCGACGACGGCATCCATCGACGGCGTGTAGTGCGCAACCAGCGCCGGCGCGACGCCAGCTTCGGCCGCGACCGCCCGCAGGGTGACAGCGGCCGGGCCCTCGCTGATCGCCACCCGACGGGCCGCCTCGGCGATCTCGGCGCGGCGCTCGTTCGGCGAACGGCGTGTGCGTCCGGGACGAACGGTGGCCTCCGAGGGCTTTGACGGCATAGGAATGATTCTGTACGCTCGAACCGCAATTGATCAAGTGATCAACAAGGAGCACCCATGGCCTGGCGCATGCCCGCGGAGACTGCTCCGCACGAACGCACCTGGATGGCGTTCCCCCGCGAAGGCCGGACTCTGGGCGAGTCGGCGGCTGAACGCGAAGAGGCGTACGCGGCCTGGAGCGACGTCGCCCACGCGGTCGCCGAGTTCGAGCCGGTCTCGATGGTGGTCGACCCCTCCGAGTCCGACCGCGCCGCCCGCATGCTCGGCTCGGCCATCGAGGTGCGCGAAGCCCCGCTGGACGAGTACTGGATGCGCGACATGGGGCCGACCTTCGTCGTCGACGACGACCGGCCGGGCGTGCTCGGCGCCGTCGACTGGACCTTCAACGGCTGGGGGGCGCCGGGCTGGGCCGACTGGCGGCTGTCTGCCGAGATCGGCCGCTTCGTCGCCGATGAGGTCGGCGCCGAACTGGTCAGCTCGCTGCTCGTCAACGAGGGCGGAGGCATCCACGTCGACGGCGAGGGCACGGTGCTGCTCACCGAGACGGTGCAGCTCGACCCGCGTCGCAACCCGTTCGCCGATCGCGCGCGCGTCGAGGCCGAGATGGTCCGCACGATCGGGGCCGCGCACGCGGTGTGGCTGCCGCGCGGACTCACGCGCGACTACGACGCGTTCGGCACGAACGGCCACGTCGACATCGTGGCGACCATCCCCTCACCCGGACGCCTGCTGCTGCACGCGCAGCGTGACGCGGGCCACCCGGACGCGGCCGTGACCGCCGAGTTGCGCGCGCTGCTCGCCGAGCAGACGGATGCCGCCGGCCGCCGCTTCGACATCGTCGAACTGCCCGCGCCCGAGACCTTGCGCGATGACGAGGGCTTCGTCGACTGGAGCTATGTGAACCACCTCGTCGTCAACGGCGGCGTCATCGCGTGCGGGTTCGGCGAGGAGCGGGCAGACGCCGTCGCCCGCGGCATCCTCGAAGACGCCTACCCGGGCCGCAAGGTGGTGACCGTCGACGCGCGCGCCATCTTCGCCCGCGGCGGAGGCATCCACTGCATCACCCAGCAGCAGCCGAAGGCTGCGTCATGAGTTTCGAGGTGACCGAGGCGTCGATCGCCGACCTGCGCACCGCACTCGAACGCGGCGCCACAACCGCGGTCGACCTGGTGCGGGCCTATCTCGCGCGCATCGACGCCTACGACGGCCCCGACACCGAGACCGCACTCAACGCCGTGGTGGTGCGCAACCCCGACGCGCTCGCCGAAGCCGAGGCATCCGATGCCCGCCGCGCCCGCGACGAGACGCGCGGGTCCCTCGACGGCATCCCGTACACCGCGAAGGACAGCTATCTCGTGCGCGGGCTCACCGCGGCAGCCGGCAGTCCGGCGTTCGCCGAACTCGTCGCGCAGCGCGATGCGTTCACGATCGAGCGACTGCGCGACGGCGGCGCGATCTGCCTCGGGCTCACCAACATGCCGCCGATGGCCAACGGCGGCATGCAGCGCGGCGTGTACGGCCGCGCCGAGAGTCCGTACAACGCCGACTATCTGACCGCGCCGTTCGGCTCGGGCTCGTCCAACGGGTCGGGCACGGCCACGGCCGCCTCGTTCGCGGCGTTCGGGCTGGGCGAGGAGACATGGTCGAGCGGACGCGGACCCGCCTCGAACAACGCGCTGTGCGCGTATACGCCCTCGCGCGGCATCATCTCGGTGCGGGGGAACTGGCCGCTCGTACCCACGATGGACGTCGTCGTGCCGCAGACGCGCACGATGGCCGACCTGCTCGAGGTGCTCGAGGTCATCGTCGCCGACGACGCCGAGACCCGCGGCGATTTCTGGCGCCGGCAGCACTGGATCCCGATCCCGACCGCGTCGTCGGTGCGGCCCGCGTCGTACCCCGCGCTCGCCCCGACCGATGCCGCATCGGCCGCCGCGACCGTCGACGGTCTGCGCATCGGCGTGCCGCGCATGTACATCAACCAGGATGACGCGCCCGACGGTCCCGGGATCGGCGGCCCGACCGGCCGACGTGTCCGCACGCGGGACTCGGTGATCGAGCTGTGGCAGCAGGCCCGCCGCGACCTCGAGTCCGTCGGCGCGACGGTCGTCGAGGTCGACTTCCCCGCGGTGACGAACTACGAGGGCGACCGGCCCGGTGCCCCCACGATCGCCACACGCGGCCTCGTGTCGCCCGGCTACCTGCATCGCGAAATCGTCGACCTCTCGGCGTGGGGGTGGCAGGACTTCCTCGCGGCCAACGGAGACCCCGCCCTCTCGGATCTCGCCGACGTCGACGGGGCGCGGATCTTCCCGCATCCGGCCGGCGCACTCCCCGACCGGTACACCGGGTTCGACGACGACATCGCCGAGTATCCCGACTGGGTGCGCGCCAACCCGGGCGTCGACCCGTGGACCGGTATGCCTGAGCTCGCCGAGGGCCTTCTCGGCCTCGAAGAGACCCGCCGCGTCGACCTCGAGCAGTGGATGACCGAGCGCGACCTCGACCTCGTGGTGTTCCCCGCCGTGGCCGACGTCGGTCCGGCGGACGCCGACGTGAATGAGGCATCCGCCGACCGCGCCTGGGCGAACGGCGTGTGGGTGGCCAATGGCAACCTCGCGATCCGGCACCTCGGCATTCCGACGGTCACGGTGCCGATGGGCACGATGGCCGACATCGGCATGCCGGTCGGGCTGACCTTCGCCGGCCGGGCCTACGACGACACACGACTCCTGCGTGTCGGCGCCGCCTACGAGGCCCTCACCCGTCGGCGGACGCCGCCGGGGCGGACGCCCACCCTCGGCGCCTGATCCCGCGCATGCCCGCGCGGACGCGTCCACCGCACTGACAGCGCCGGCCCGCCGACCTAGAGTGACCACATGACCGACCAGAGACACCCACCGGCCACCTACGACGACCTGCGGGCCGTCTTCATCAACTGCACGCTCAAGCGCAGTCCCGACCTCAGCCACACCCAGGGGCTGATGGACCGGAGCATCGCCCTCATGCGCGCGCAGGGCGTGAGCGTCGAGAATGTGCGCCTGGTCGACCACGCTGTCGCGACCGGCGTCTACCCCGACATGCGCGAGCACGGCTGGGAGGTCGACGAATGGCCCGACGTGATCTGGCCGAAGATCGACGCCGCCGACATCCTCGTGATCGGCGGACCGCTGTGGCTCGGCGACAATGCGTCTGTCACCCGACAGCTGATCGAGCGACTGTATGCGATGAGCGGCATGTTCAACGCCAAGGGCCAGTACATCTACTACGGGAAGGTCGGCGGTGCTCTGATCACGGGCAACGAAGACGGAGTCAAACACGCCGCGATGTCGATCCTCTACAGTCTGCAGCACATCGGCTTCACGATCCCGCCCGCCGCGGATGCGGGATGGATCGGCGAGGTCGGCCCCGGACCGAGCTACCTCGATCCCGGCTCAGGCGGACCCGAGAACGACTTCACGAACCGCAACACCACCTTCATGACCTGGAACCTGCTGCACACCGCACGCATGCTGAAGGATGCCGGCGGCGTTCCCGCCTATGGCAACCTGCGTGAGGCGTGGAACGACGGGGAGCGGTTCGGGTTCGACGAGAACCCCGAGTATCGGTGATCGATCGCCTCTCCTCAGTGAGGGACGTCGCGCCGGCGGAAGCCGATGAATCCGACAGCGATCAGCACCACTGCGATCGCGAGCAGAATCCACTCCGCGCCGGCCGACACGTCGTCGGAGGGCAGGTTGCCCACCGCGTAGAGCGGCGACAGGTTCAGGGCCCAGTCGGGCAGCGATAGGGTGTTGCCGAGGAACGACACCGCGACCATATAGCCGACCGCGAGCCAGATGACCGCCGACGACCGGGGCAGCAGCGCGAACAGAGCGAAGGCGAGTCCGCTGACGACCAGCACCGCCGGGAGGAACGCGAGAGTCGATTCCGGGATCTTGTCGACTTCGGTGCTCGCCGTGAGCTGGAGTCCGGCGCCGCCGACCATGACGATGATCAGCGCGATGACCGTCGAGACGCCGAAGTGCGCGGCACTCCATCCGTATCGTGACACCGATCCGGCAAGCAGTACTTCCAGTCGACCCTCGGCCTCTTCGGCGCGGATCTTTCCCAGGCTCTGCCCCATGTATCCCATCGCCATGAGCACGACGATCACCAGCACGAATCCGACGTAGCCCTCGTTGACTTCGCTGCTGTCGGGGAAGAACGCCGCCATCTCGGGGTTGGTCTCGATCGCATCGGCGACGATGTCGGTGAACGCGCCGAAGATGACCGCGACCGCGAAGGTGCCCACGGCCCACGCGACCCCGGACACGACATGCGTGCGCGTCGCAATGCCGAGCGTCGTGCGCAGCGTCGCGCCTGCGCGCCCGGGCCCGGGGCGCGACGCGACCATCGCCGAACCCAGGTCGCGGCGGCCGACGAGCACCAGGCCGGCCGTCACCAGAACGGCGGCGACACCCAGTGCCAGCAGCAGCGGCCACAGGCGGAGGTCGTCGGTGAACGGCTTCGTCTCCTGCTGCCATGCGAGCGGCGAGAGCCACTTCCAGCCGTTGGCACGCACATCGCCGATCGCGCGCGTGATGTACGCGATGCCCAGGATGAGCACCCCCACCCCGGTCACCCCCGACGAGCGGCGCAGCAGCTGGCCGGCGAAGATCGCGATGCCCGAGAAGACGAGTCCGAGTCCCACTATGGATGCCCCGTAGAGGATCGCGCCGTCGGCGTCCTCGCCGTACGCGATCAGGGTGAGTGCCATGACCAGGCCTACCAGGGTCAGCGAGACCGCCGAGACCAGCAGAGCAGCCGTCCACGGGGCGCGCGCGCCGACGCTCCGCGACCGCAGGAGCTCCAGCATCCCCCGCTCTTCCTGAGCGCGGGTCTGCCGCACGACCAGCAGCAGTCCCATGAGCGGGATCGCCACCGCCGAGATGAAGCCGAACTCGTTCGAGACGACCCCGCCGAGGGTGTCGGCACCGTACGGGGTGCCGTTGATCGCCGCCATCGCCGGGTTGCCGGCGACCAGTTCGTTGTAGCTCGCGAGCGCCTCGGGGGTTCCGTACAGGTTGTCGATGGCGGCGACCGTCGCGATGTACCCGCCCGCGAGCGCCAGCACCCAGATCACGGGCGCGAGCCAGCCGGTGCGCAGCTGGGCGCGCAGCACTGTGCCGAATCCCGACCCGGCCCGGTGGCTCACCGCGCACCCTCATAGGCGTCGAGGAAGAGCTCATCCAGGCTCGGCGGACGCACGGTCAGCGCGGTGACGCCCGCAGCGAGGATCGCGGGAAGCACCTGGTCGAGCGCCTTCGGCTCCACGCTGAACTCGAGCTCCGTGCCGCCGTCGTCGGTGGGTGACGACGTGACGTCGGTCACGGCGTCCCCGGCCGGAGCGGCAACGGGTGCACGGGTGACGGCGTGCACGGTCGTGCGCGACAGTCGGCGCAGTTCAGCCACACTCCCGGCCTGCACGACCGTGCCGTGCCGGATGATCGTGACGTTCTCGCACAGCGCGTCGACCTCGCTGAGGATATGACTGGACAGCAGCACCGACGTGCCCTCCGCGGCGCGTTCCTTCACGCACTGTCGGAAGACCTCCTCCATGAGGGGATCGAGCCCCGAGGTGGGCTCGTCGAGGATCAGCAGGTCCGCCTTCGTCGCGAATGCGGCGACGAGGGCGACCTTCTGCCGGTTGCCCTTGGACAGATCGCGGATGCGCTTGGTGGGGTCCATGTCGAATCGTTCGATGAGCTCACCCCGCCGGGTCTCGTCTATCGGAGCTCCGGAGGCGCCGAGCAGATCGATGCACTGACCGCCGGTGAGCTGCGGCCACAGTGCGACGTCGCCCGGGACGTAAGCGAGCCGTCGATGCAGCGCGACGGCGCGACGCCACGGGTCGTCCCCGAACAGGCGCGCGGTGCCGGCGGTGCGCCGCACGAGCCCGAGGAGGATGCGGATCGTCGTGGACTTGCCCGCCCCGTTCGGGCCGAGGAAGCCGAGCACTTCGCCTTCGCGAAGAGTCAGATCCAGTTCGTCGAGGGCGCGGAAGCGGCCGAACTGCTTGACGAGCCCAACGATTTCGATGACGGGTCGGTCGGTCACGATTCCTCCGAATTGGCAGAGCACTGTCACTTGGCAGTGACTGTACTCTAGGGGTTGGAGCTCGGCCAAGGGGAACGGGGTCGACATGGGTCTTCGGGAGCGTACGCGGCGCGCGACGATGACCCGCGTGCAGGCGGTGGCCCTCGACCTGTTCGAGCGGCGCGGCTACGACGACGTCTCGATCGCTGAGATCGCGGCCGCTGCCGAGGTCGCGGAGCGCACGATCTACCGGCACTTCGGTACGAAGGTCGGCATCGTCGCGGTGGATGAGATCGATGACCTCATGTTCGGCGCGATCGCCGACTTCGCAGCCGAGAACGACCTGCGCACGGCCGCACGTCACGCCATCGCCGCGATGATCGACGAGTCGGCCGTCTCCGCAGAGCAGTGGGACCTCGCCTTCCGCAAGCTCCGGCTCATCGCCGATGAGCCCGCGCTGGGCGGGGCGATGCACGCTGCGGTTGCCCAGATGGTGGGCGGGCTCGCCCGGTCCGTCGCGCGCGCCCGAGGGCTGCCGGACGACGATGCCGCCACTCTGGCCGCGGTAGCCGCCCTGATCGCAGCGCTGCAGATCGGCCTGCAGCGCGCGCTCGGCGAAGGAACCCCCGACGCGGTCATGCGCGAGCTGGCAGTCGCACTCGACGCGCTCGACCGGTTCTGACGACGCAGACCGCGGAGGCGCCTCAGGCCGGCTCGCTCAGGGTGAAGCGGTCCTTCCCGCCGCGCTTCGAGTCGTACATCGCCGCATCGGCATGCATCAGCATCTGGGGCGCATTGCGCACCCCGTCGAGCCCCGGCCGGTACACGTCGATCCCGACGCTGACGGATGCTGAGATCACCCCACTGGGAACGACGATGGGCTCGCGGCACAGCTCGAGCACGCGTTCGGCGACCTGCTCGGCAGCCGCGACGTCGGTGTCGGCGCACAGCGCGACGAACTCATCGCCGCCCATCCGCCCGACCACGTCGGTGGCCCGCAGGCTCGCGCTCAGCCGTTCGGCCAATGCGACCAGCACCTGATCGCCGGCAGCATGCCCGAAGGCGTCGTTGATGCTCTTGAAGTCATCGATATCGAGGAACATCACCGCCAGGGGACGGCCGGTGGCCGTGCTCTCGGCGATCGCGTCGTCGATCGCCGACTGCAGCAGCTGCCGATTCCCGACCCCGGTGAGCTGGTCATGAAGGGCGAGGAAGGCGAGCCGGCGCTGCAGCCGCACACGGGTGAGCGTTTGGGATGCCTGTCTTCCCAGCGCCTGCTGCAGCTCGAGGTCGTGGTCGTCCAGTTCTGTGCGCGCCGCGAAGAAGCACACCAGAACGCCGAGGTGCGCGCCGTCACCGATGAGGGGTGTGACGGTCAGCGACACCAATCGCGCGGCGCGCATCGCCGAGGCGAGCTCGGGAAACGGTGACTGCTGATCACGTGCCTGCACGACGGTCACCTCCGTCGCAGACCACAGCGCGGGAACGGGGATGTCATTCGCGTGCAGCGGATCGGATCCCCCCATCAGGGCGAGACTCCCGTCCGGCTGCCACAGCAGGACTGCGGCCTCACGGGCGGCGAACGCTTCTGCGGCCACCTCGGCGAACGACTGCGCCACGTCTTCATCGGTGGCCGTGACATCGAACGCGGTGGAGACGTCCTGCAGGATGCGCACACGTCGTTCCGAGGCCTCGGCGAGGCGCTTGGCCTCCAGCAGATCCCGTTCATGGCGCACGCGCTCGGTCGCGTTGAAGACGGCGATGCGGTCGAATCCCGCGGAAGCGTCGCGCACCGCGTTGATCAGCACCGGCATCCGCTCCCCGTCGGCCTTCCGCAGGGTGAGTGCGACCTCCTCCACCTGCCCCCGCAGGTGGAGGAGCTGGGTGTGGCGCGTGTCGAAGAAGAGCAGACTGCCCGGGTCGAGCAGCGAAGCGAACGACCGCCCACACAGGTCCTCCGCCCGATACCCCGTCCACGAGACGAAAGCCGGGTTCGCCGCGACGATGACACCGTCGAGCGATGTCGACACCAGTCCACACGGAGCCTGGTCGAACCAGTCGACCCCCTCGTGGTCGCTCATTCGAGGAACTGTCGGATCTCGGTGACGACCTCGGCGGCGGCGGACAGTATGGGCACATGCCCCGTCGCGTTCAGCACTCGCAGACGACTGCCCCGGATCGCCGCGTGGACGAAGTCGCCGACATCGGTGGGAGCGATCATGTCTGCGCGGCACTGCAGGACGAGTGTGGAACAGGACACTTCGCTCAGATCATCACGATTGTCGGAGAGGAATGTGACCCGCGCGAAGTCGCGCGCGATGCTCGGGTCGTAGCGGCAGAAGCTCTCGGTGAGGCGGTCGCCCAGCTCGGGTCGGTCGGGCGTGCCCATGATGAGGGGCGCCGTTGCGTGCGACCATTCGACGAAGTTCGCGTCGAGCGAGTCCAGCAGCGCATCGATGTCGGCGGGCTCGAATCCGCCGCGGTAGTCTCCATCGTTCGTGTATCGCGGTGACGGGCCGATGAGCACCAGTGCCCCGAAGCGCTCCGGTGCGCGATTGGCTGCCAGCACCCCCACCATGGCGCTCACGGAGTGCCCGACGAACACCACGTCCGAGGCATCCAGTGCCTCGAGGATCTCGAGCACGTCGGTCGCATAGCCGTCGAGCGAGGCGTACCTGCCACGGCGGTACGCGGCGCGGTCCGATCCGCCCGCGCCGATGTAGTCGAACAGCACGACCCGGTGGTCGGATTCGAACTGGGGCGCCACGAGCCCCCACGTCTCCTGACTGCACCCGAATCCGTGGGCGAACATCATGACCCGCGCGTCGGGATCGCCTGAGACGCGCACGTTATTGCGCTGCAGCACGTCGGGGGCCGCGGGGCCGTTCGTCGTCATCTCATCGGAGCGAGCGTCGAGTCGTGGTGGCGGCGCTACCAGACGATGCCGCCGCCGAGCGAGATGCCGCCCCAGGTGAGCGCGATGAAGATCGCGGCGAAGACGACGGGGGCGATGCCCTTGCCGCTGCGTGCAAGCCCCTTCAGGAGCGCGATCACGGCGAGGACCGCCGCGACGATCGACAGACCTCCGCCGAGGATCAGTCCGATGAACAGCGGGATGGGCATGAGCAGCAGGCCGGCCAGGCCGACCCAGAAAGCAGCCCAGGCGGTCGGGTTCGAGCGAGCGGCGGCAGAGTCTGACATGCCGACCATCCTCTCAGAATCTGGGAGCGGGGACCGCACGTGCGCGTGAATCTTCGACGGCCGCGGCTGGGGCGCGGCCCCCCGCCGATGTGGCGGTCCCGATCCGCCCGACGACAGCCGAGACCGCGCTGGGCGAGCGGCCCAGCCTGCCCTCGACAGGGCCACCCAGATCGCGCCGAAGGACCCCCCGCCGCGCCTAGTGTCTGTTCTCGCGATGACGTTCCAGCGAGACAGGAGAACACAGCCATGAGCGCGACCTTCACCGTCGGGCAGTACGAAGTGACCGAGCTCGTCGACGGGACCGGGCACCTTCCACTGTCGGCGTATCCGGGCGCCGACTTCGCGGCATACCCGGAGCTGGTGGACCCCTCGGGATTCGTCGAGATCAGGATCGGCGCGTACCTCGTGCGTGGCGAAGGCGTGACGATGCTGATCGATGCCGGAGGCGGTCCGCGCCGTCTGCCTTTTCCCGCTGAACTCGCGGGAAACGCGTCACATCCGCCTCGCTTCATTCTGGACTCGGGTCACCTGCTGGACGCCATGGCAGACGTGGGTGTCAGCCCCGCAGATATCGACGCGATCCTGTTGACCCATCTGCACCTCGACCACGTCGGCTGGCTGATGAGCGGGGGATCGCCCACCTTCCCCCGCGCGGATGTCTATTTCGGGGACGCGGACTGGGAGACGCTGGTCAGCGGTGCCGACCCCTCGGACCCCGCGCGTGACATCCTCGTCACCGCGGAGAACGCCGGCATACTCCACCCCTACGGCGGACCCGACGTCGAGATCGCCCCGGGTGTCCGAGCCATCCCCAGTCCTGGCCACACCCCCGGCAGCCACGTGATCGAGATCCGATCCGGCGGCGAGGAACTGCTTTTCACGGGTGACCTCATCGAGCACCCCGGCCAGTTGGAGAACGAAAGCATCGACTTCATGACGGATATGGACAGAGTGACCGCGCGCAGCGCACGCGCAGCCCTCTGGGGACGGGCGAAGGGGCGGCCGGTGACCATCGTCACCGCGCACGTTCCCGGGCCGGTGTTCCGCAGAGTCGACGCGGACGGCTCCTGGGCGGATGCGACACAGGACTGAGACGATCGCACCGTCCGGGGGTCACGGGGTGCGCGCAGGCTGAGTGCGCACCCGACCCTGGCCTCGAGACAGGCCGGCGAGCGCCCAGACGGCGAGGCCCGCCGTCACCGCGCCGTATGAGAGCACGACCAGACGAAGATCGATGGCGGCGGCAGCCCAGCCCGCCAGGAGTACAGGCAGACCGTAGCCCGTGTAGGCGATCAGGTAGGCGCTCGAGAACAGGGCCCCGCGGTCGGTGTTGTCGGCCTGGGCGCCGAGAAGCCGCAGCGAAGCGCCGAACCCCGCACCCTGGCCGGCTCCGCCGATGACGGCGCCGAAAGCGACAACCAGGATGTCCGTGGTGAAGATGCCTGCGACTGCGACAGCCACACCCAACGCCGTGAGCAGTGCGCCCACCCACGCCGACCGCTTGGCCGGCACGCGCGCGAAGGGGATGCCGCAGATCGCGGCGGCCGCCGGTTGCAGCGCGACGATCACTCCGTTCGCCGCTCCACCGTCGACTCCGAGGATCGCGCGGTCGAATGTCGGTCCCAATCCGAGGAACAGTCCCGAGAACATCCAACCGGCGCCGATCAGGGGTGCGACGGACAGGAAAGCCGAACGCGCGGGCCGCGGTACGACCAGGCGTGGTCGCAGCGACCTGAGCGCGCCCGGCACACGCGCCGAGGTCTCCCGGGCCGCGCTGACCGCAATGATCCCGATCACGAAAGAGGCGATCAGCACGGCGAAGACAACGCGCGTCGAGTCTCCGAGCAGATCGACGGAGATCCCGGTGAGCAGGGCACCGAGCGCGAGCCCTCCGACCGGCGCCGCGCTGGTCACGACGGTCATGAGCGCGCGCCTGCGGGTGCTGCTGAGTTCCACGATCGTCGCCGTGAACGTGCTCGTCGCCGCGCCGGTTGCGATCCCCTGGAGCGCACGTGCCCCCAGGACCCAGCCGATGCCGCCGTCGACGAGGAAGAGCGCGCTGGCGACGATCATCAGTGCCAGTGCGCCGACGAGCACCGGACGGCGCCCGACATGGTCGGAGAGAGATCCCGCGGTGAGAAGGGTGAGAAGCAGCGTCGCCGCATAGACGGCGAATGCTGCCGTCAACTCCCACAGCGGAAGGTCCCACCGGCTGCGGTACAGAGCGAGCAGAGGCGTTCCCGCCCCGGCGGCAGCAGCGACGGCGATCGATGCGAAGACGATCCCCGCGAGGGGCCACACGCCCCGGCCGGTGGACGCGCTCGTCATGGCTTCTCCCTCTCTCGATTGCGCCGCGGCTTCGGACGCTCAGGTCAGCCGCGCGCCCCCATCGACGTGCAGGGTGGTCGCCGTCAGAAAGGGATTGGTCAGCGTGAGAATGACGACGGCGGCGATGTCGGCCGGCGTGCCGACCCGTCGAGCCGGATTGGCCGCTGCGGTGTCCGCGAACAAGCGAGCCTTGCCGTCGTCCCCCAACACGTCCCACGCTCCCGAATCGACGATTCCCGGAGAGACGGACACGACCCGGATCGGCGCGAGTTCCACGGCGAGCGCGTCCGCTAGGCCTTCCACGGCGCGATTGCCCGTGGCCATCACCACCAAGTCGGGACTCGGACGTGACGATGCCACGCCCGAGAAGAGCACGATCGCACCGTCGTCCGGCATCCGCGGCGCGAAGTGCTTCGCCAGCAGCAGCGGGCCGATCACCTTGGCGTCGAGCGCACGCCGGATCCTGCCGGCATCCAGCGAGGTCACCGCGCCGTTCGCATGATCCGCGGCGAGGACCACCAGGTCGTCGACATGGCCGAGGTCCGCCGCCGCCTGGGCGATCGTGGATTCATCCCCGAGGTCGATTCGCACAGACCGCCCGCCGGGGGGCGGCGAGATGACATCCGGATTGCGCCCGGCCATGATGACCTCGGCGCCCTCACCTGCTGCGCTTCTGGCCACCTCCGCACCGATCCCCGAGGCGCCGCCTACCAGCAGTACGCGGCGCCCCGTGAGTTCGGTCATCGGCGTCCGATCGCGGTGATGACACCACGGGCGACGACGTGCGGCAGGACGTTGAACGACACGAACGCGGGTGTCGCCTCCTCGTCCAGTCCGAGCTCCTTCACGCTGGCGATGTCAAGAGCCTGCACGGCGATCGCGTAGTGATCCACGGCGCCCTCGGGGGGAGCCGACCCGATGTACTGCGCGGCACGGGCGTCGTTCTTGACCGTCCAGGCGGCGCCGGGCAGATCGGTCACTCCCGAGGGGAGCTCGGTGGTCCCAGCGGGCAGGTCGACGACCATCCAGTGCCAGAAACCGGACGGTGTGGGCGCTTCAGGGTCGTACACCGAGACGACGAAGCTCTTCGCCGTCTCGGGCGCGCCCGTCCACGAGAGCTGCGGCGAGCGATCCTCCCCGCCGGGGACGCCGAAGGCTGCCGAGTACTGCGGCAGAGCGAAGTCTTCGCCGTCGGCGACGTCGGTGCTGGTGACGGTGAGCGCAGGCACAGAAGGCAGGCGGTCGAACGGGGTGCTCATGGTATCTCTTCTCTCTTGTTGGGGGTGGGTGGATGGGTCTTGGCGGCTGGCGGACGGTCAGTCGTCGAAGACGACGACCTTTCCGATCGCGCGACCGGACTCGACGACGCGATGCGCCCGGCGCAGCTGCACGGGGTCGATCGGCGAGAAGCGCTGCGTCGCGGTGCTGCGCACACGCCCTTCGTCGACCAGCTCGGCGACTTCACTGAGGATTCGGTGCTGCTCGATCATGTCGGCGCTGCGATGCATCGACCTCGCGAACATGAACTCCCAGTGCCACGAGAGCGCCTTGCCCTTCAGGCTCACCACATCGAGGTGATGCGGATCGTCGATCGCGACGATCTGGCCGAACGGCTTGCTGATCTTCACGTACGCGGCGACAGAGCCCGGCCGCTCGGACGCGGCGGTGAAGATCCAGTCGACACCGTCCGGGGCGACGGCGTGCACGTTCGCCGCGAGGTCGCCGTGGTGGTCGACCACCGCGTCTGCGCCCAGCTCGGTGACCCACGCGATCGTCTCGGGGCGCGAAGCGGTCGCGATCACGCGGATGCCGGGCGCCTTGACCTTCGCGAGCTGGATCATGATCGAGCCGACACCGCCGGCCGCGCCGACGATCAGGAGCACGCCCTCGCTGGTTTCGTCGAGATGGAGCTTGTGGAACAGCGCCTCGTAGGCGGTGAGGGTCGTGAGCGGCAGGGCTGCGGCATCCGCGAAGCTCAGGGAGGCGGGCTTACGTCCCACGATCCGCTCGTCGACGGCCTGGAACTGCGCGTTCGACCCCGGCCGGTTCAGCGCACCGGCGTAGTACACGTGGTCGCCCTTCTCGAACAGGGTGACGGCGTTGCCGGTGCCGACCACGACGCCGGCAGCGTCGTAGCCGAGCACGCGGAAGCCGTGGGCGGAAGCGCCGGCGCGCTGCTTGACGTCGACAGGGTTCACGCTCACCGCGTGCACTTCGACGAGCAGGTCGTGCGCCTCGAGGGTGGGGGCCGGGACGTCGCGCACGACGAGTGAGTTCTCGTCGTCGACGGGAAGGTTGGCCGAGTAGCCGACGGCACGCATCGTGCGGGCGGACGTTTCAGCGGTCTGCTTGTCGGTCATGGCGGATGCTTCTCCTTCGGAAGGTCGTCGTGAGAGGGGGCGGGGGTCAGACGAGGCGAACCGGCGAGGCATCCACCTGCACGCGGATGACGAGGTAGGGCGGGACGCGTTCGTCCGACCCGTTGAAGAGCGGGGTTCGCGGCAGCTGGTTGACCGTGACGTACAGGTATCCGTCGGCGGCGAGCGCCAGGGTGTCGGGCCAGAGGAGCGCACCGCCGTGCAGCACGGTCGACCACTGCCCCGCGGGCGTCCGCCTCAGAACCGCGGAGTGCTCCCACGCGGTCGCGTAGAGGTTGCCGGCGGTGTCGGTTTCGAGTCCGTCGGAGGCACCCTTGTCGCCGAGGTCCCGCACCGTCCCGGCCACGGCATCGTCGTCCTGGTCGCGGTCGAGCAGCGCCGCCGTGTCGACCGAGTACAGTCGTCGGCTCGAAAGCGGGCAGTAGAACAGGCGTGTTCCGTCGGATCCGAGTGCGATGCCGTCGGCACCGACCTTGTAGTTCGGACGCACCACGCCCTGCACGATCGCGCGGAACTGGTCGGTCGCCGCCGTCGACGAGTGACCGCGCAACCGTGCCCAGGACTCGCCCGAGGCGAGGTCGACGACGATGATGGCTCCGGTCGGCTGCGAGTCGGTGATGTACGCGACCCCGGCCTCGCCGCGCGAGAAGTCGAAACGCACGTCGTTGAGGTAGGTCGTCGGCGTCATCGCCTCGTCGGACGGGTGGATCACACGGACGATCCGGTCGGTGGCGGGATCGATCTCGATCAGCTTCGCGCCACCGGGCCGGACCGCACCGAATGAGGGCGCTCCGGTGTCGAGCAGCCAGAGGTGGCCGACGGGATCCATCACGACGCTCTGCACCGACACGAACTGCGAGGTCGGGTCGCCCTCGCCCCAGCGGTTGACCGCGGCATCCGGATACGGGCGCACGACACCGTCGACGATCTCGCCGACGGTGAAGGGGACGTCATCGCCCCAGCGCGGGAACGACACGAAGATGCGCCCGTCGTCGGCGACCGTGATGCCTGTGGGCATGTTGTCGTGGAGCTCGGCGACCAGCTCGTAGCGGTCGGCCACCCAAGCGCCCAGCGGGGTCGGCTGGTCCATCATCGTGCGTCCTCTCGTCACCGCGGATTTCGCGGCTTCGAGGGAAGGCTATGAGTGGCGGTCGGGAGTGCGCGTGGCCCCGGCAGGGCTACGGATCAGGGGAATACGAGCTTGCGCCGCCACCGACCGGGAGGTCGGCGGGCGGGCCCGTCTCGTCTTCGCTGACGTCAGCTCTCGGTCTGGACAGGATGAACCAGAGCGCGATCGCCACGAGAGCGTAGGCGACGAACAGGCCGACCCACACCCAGAACGCGGCCGAAGTCTGCTCCCAGCTCCCCGGGAAGGGGAGCAGCACGACCATGAACAGCGACCCGGCAGCGATGTAGGAGATGCCCCAGGCGATCTTGCCTGCGGAGAAGATCGATCCCCCGGGAAGGCCGCGGAAGGGCAGGAGCAGCACCGGCAGAGCCGATAGTCCGATCACGGTGATCGCAGAGAGCGCCTCGATCACGAACCGATCGATGATCCCCCCCGATGTCGTCAGCGGCTCGGCAAGCGCCCCGTAGGCGAACCAGGAAACCACGCCGATGCCCAGGAGGTAGCCCGTCTCCGACGCGGCGATGCGCAGCTGGTCGCGTCCGCCGACGACGGCGGGAAGGGTCACGGCGATGATGACACCGAAGATCACACCCGGCACGAAGCCCGTCAGCCGCGACAGGAGCACCGACACCGCGAGGATGACGAAGGATCCGGCCGCCAGGCGCACGCCGATACCCCCGCCCAAGCCCCACCGTCTGGCCAGGGCGGCGACGAGGAGCGCGACGAGCAACCCGTCGACCACGAGTGCCACAAGGCTCGACGCCAGCATCCGCACCGAGCCTGCGTTGAAGCCGAACTCGGGGTCGACGAAGCCGCTGATCACCGCGGCCACCACGAGTCCGATCGACAGCAAGATCCACCGCGGCCAGCGGCGAAGCGCGCGAGCCACCCAGGACCCCACTCGGGCCGCGAGCGCGGTCACGGGTCGCCAGAAGGTCGACACGCGCTCCGAGTTGTTCTGGATCGCCGACTCCATCAGCTTTCCCGGAAACGCCAGGATCGCTGCGAACACGAGTGTCAACGCGATCGTGCATGCCACGATGCCGGCCCGCAGATCGACCTCGGCCGGCGTGCGCAGGCCGCTCAGCGTCGATGGCGCGGCCGGTCCATCAGCGAGCCCTCCGGTCGGCGTCTCGGCCGGTGCCACCTCGCGTTCCGTCACGGGCGCGGGGTCGGCCTCGACGATGGGCTCCGCGGTCGGCTCGGGTGCAACGGCCCCGGCGGCGAGCAGTGCGTTCCGCGTGCGCACCAGCGAATCGACGGTGGACGGTTCGGCCGAGCCGATCTCGCACACGAGGAGCCCCTGGCTGAGAAGGCACACCTGGTCGAACTCGGGTGTGGGTTCCGTCGGCCCGGGCTGGACCAGCACCGCGCCCTCCGCCGTGGCAGGACCGTCCGCGAATCCAGCGTCTGCGAGGAAGGTCCGCAGTTCCTCCTCATCGGGTGCCGGCGCGTACCCCGTCCACCAGCCGAAGTCGCTCTGCGGAAGCCCGAAGACACAGTCGAGCCCACCGCGCTCCGCCAGCCACCCGAAGGGACCGGAGATCTCGATCTGCTCCCAGTCGGCCTGCTCCATGGCGGCCGCGAGCTCCGCGTCGAGGAAGTCGGCGCACACGATCGACTCACCGGCGACGGCATCGTGCGACCCCGCCAGTGTGAGCCCTGCCAGCGGCGAGATCGCGGCGGCACCGATCACGGCGACCAGCAGTGCGCGCAGCATTCACCTCACCTCGCCGGCGCGTCGGGGCGGTTCGGGTGATGAGATCGGGCGTGGCGAATCGGCCTTCACCGACGGTCGCGTTGCGTGCTCTGTGTCCATGACTGCCCCCACGTAGTCGGTCCCCGCCCAAGAGCTCAGCGCGTTCGGAACCTTCTTAGCGGACACCGGGAGCGTGCGGCAACCGGCACCGGCACGATCGCGTCGACCTTGCGCTGGGAGCGCCGCCCAAGGCGGGCGATCAGAGTTGCGTGGCCAGCTGGACCAGGTGCTCTGCCTGCTGCGTGGTGAGCGGCTTGCCGACGCTCGCAGCAACCTGCTTCGTGAACGCCTTCAGCACCCCCGCTCGCGCCTGGGGACTCGAAACGCTCGCGATCACCCATGCCTTTGCGATGAGCGCGCTCGCACCGCCCTTGACACCACCGAAGTACTCGACGATCACCCCCGAGAGCGATCGCACCGTCACCACGCACACGGCCGCCCCGGTGACCAGAGTCGTCGTGCCCGCGGCACACTCGGTCTGCGACGTCGCACCCGCCGTCGGCACATGGAAGCCCCGACCAGCGAGCGTGCACGATACCTGACCCGCCTGATCCTGATACGTGCCCGCCGCGCACGCCGTCTGCGACGTCGCCCCCACCGTGGCGACGTAGTGTCCTGGGTCGGCCGGGGCGCACGGTTCCGCGCCCGTGGCACTGTGGGTGCCCACGGCGCACGGCTCGCTCTTCTCTTCGACGATCACGAGCGAATGAAAACCACCTGCCGCGACCGCCACGACACCGGAAAGAGCGTTCGGCACCGACGATTGCCCCCTCGCGTCCGACCCCCAGGCGGTCACCGACCCGTCACCCGTCAACGCCAGCGAATGCGAGTCTCCGGCCGCGACCGCCACCACACCGGAAAGATCACGCGGCACCGTTGAGGGTCCGCCACCATCCGACCCCCAGGCGGTCACCGACCCGTCACCGGTCAACGCCAGCGAATGGGCCGCGCCGGCCGCGACGGCCACCACACCAGAGAGCCCGACCGGCACCGTCGACTGACCGACGCTGTCGTCTCCCCACGCGACGACAGTCCCGTCACCCGTCAATGCCAGCGAATGCGAGTCTCCGGCCGCGACGGCCACCACACCAGAGAGCCCACTCGGCACCGTCGACTGCCCGAAGTCGTCATCTCCCCATGCGACGACAGTCCCGTCACCCTGCAAGGCCAGCGAGTGGTAGGTGCCGGCCGCGACGGCCACCACACCGGAGAGCCCACCGGGCATCGTCAACTGCCCGAAGTCGTCATTTCCCCATGCGACGACCGTCCCGTCACCCTTCAATGCCAGCGAATGGGCCGCGCCGGCCGCGACGGCCACCACACCAGAGAGCCCGACCGGCACCGCGGACTGACCGACGCTGTCGTCCCCCCAAGCGACGACCGTCCCGTCACCCTTCAACGCCAGCGAATGCCAGAACCCGCCCGCGACGGCCACCACACCCGAAAGCCCGACCGGCACCGTGGACTGCCCGGCACGATCGTAGCCCCACGCGACGACGGTGCCCTCGGGTCCGGAAGCGAGCTCATCCGGGATCGTCCCGACCGGCCCCGCTGACGCCGGTGAGATCGGTGCCGCCACCAGCGTCCCGACAATGATCGCGACGCTCGCCGCGACTGCGCCCGCACGGCCGCGTACACCCGGCCTCTCCACTGAGAGTCTCACCGTCTCGTCTCCCGTCCCGCACCCTCGGATAGGGCCTTCTCGGAATCAACCACGCGCGACGCCGGTGCACATCGGGCACATGCCCTATCTCGTCGCCCAGTCCGATGCCGCGGGGTGTCCTCACCCAGGCGCAGTCGATCAGCCAGACCACCCTCCTCCGCCGCCACCCGATCACCCCGGCGAAAGCGCGCGGCGACTCAGACGAGTCCGTGGCGGTATGCGTAGGCGCTTGCCTCCCCTCGCCCGCGCACACCGAGCTTGCGATAGATCGCCCCGGAGTGGTGCATGACCGTCTTCGCTGACACCGCGAGGCGAACCGCGATCTCCTTGTTGGTCAGTCCTTGTGCCAGCAGCGACAGCACCTCGCACTCGCGAGCTGTCAGTGCGACGTCGGTGTTCCCGGACGGATGCGCGGGCGCGGCGTGCGCAGCGTGCCAGATCACGGCCTCCGATGCGGCATCCGTGATGGACAGCACCGCTCCCGCACCGACCAGCGCAGCGGCACCGGCCGGACCGAAACGGGCCGAGAGCTCGGAGCGCTCGCGCTCGAGCCGCGGAGTGGTCGCGGGCGCCATCGCGCGGAGGACGCGCTCCAGGTCGGCGCGCACGGCCCCGAGCATTCGCGCCGCGAACTCGTGGTCTCCCGCCGCCGCCGCGATCAGGACGGTCTGGACGAGGGCGATCTCGGCCTCGACCAGCCATCCTGCGTACCCGCCCGGTGCGAGCAGTTGCCCACACCAGCGCGCCGCGGTCGCCGGATCTCCTGCGTTCAGGCTCTCACTGGTCAGCGCGGCCAGCGCGAAACGCTCGAGCAGTGCCTCGCCGCGCGCGCGGGCGAGCTCGAGGGCGGCCGTGAGAGGCGGGATCGGGGCCGTGGGGTCGACAGTGCCGGGCGGCAGTGTCCGCAGCACCACCGTCGCCACGACGATCGTGTACGGATCGTGCACCCGCTGCCCGCGTTCGAGGGCGGCCAGCGCGAGACGCACGGCGTCGGCCGTATCACCCGCTGAATGTGCGGCCGAGGCCAGCCAGACGTCGAACCGCGCGGTCCACGTCGGACTCGCGATCGCCCGCGCGAGCTCGGCACCCGCGCGCGCCGCCTCGATCGCCGTCACGAAGTCCCCCGTCGCCACGAAGTTCAGGAGAGAGATGAGGTGCAACTGGAGCACGACGTAGGGGCTTCGCCGATCGTCGAGCAGTGCGGCAGCGCGCGCCCGCCGATCCTGCACGACGTCGCTCATCCCGACCGCGTCAGGCGAGAGCGACAGCAGGTGGGAACTCCACATCCACACCTTCGCCCGCAGGAGCGTGTCGAAGTCATCGACGACACCGCGCGCGATCAGTTGCTCGAGCAGTCCCGCCACCGCAGCGCGCTCGGGAAGCCCGACGAGCACGTCCGCACACGCCACGAGCCATCGAGCCGCAGCCTCCGCGTCGTCGACCATGAGGCGATCGGCCTCGTCCAGCAGGTCGCGACGCACGACTCGGGCGTAGCCGAGCGACGGGCAACTCGTCGCGTGCTCCTGGGCGTGAGCGGCCTCCGTCAGCCAGTGCGCGATGAGGGCCGTTCGACGGGCGTCGTCTTCGAGCACGAGGGCGGGCTCTTCACGCGCTCCAGCTCGCGCGGCGGGGGCGAGCGAGAAGACCGCCTCTCCCATGACCGGCGCGCAGGGTTCGATGAGATCGTGATCGGCCAGCCATGTCGTCTGCCCCCGGGAATCCTGGGAGGGGCGGTCATCGAGGCAGTCGACGGCCGCGGCAGGAAAGGGGCCGGCGAAACCCGCGAGTCGACCGAGGAGTCGCCGATCTTCCGTGCCGAGCGCGACCGGATGTCGGTCGGCGCCGACGACACGCGAGCGCGCCGACGCGGATACACCGACGTCTCGGTCGTCGAGGTCCACCCGCCCACCCCGGTGCGGCGACGGTCACCCGGGTGCCGGGTGCACTCAGCGCGCCGTCGATCCGCCTCGGGCCACCGCCCGATGGGCTCAGCATAACCGGACCGGTGCCGGTCCGAGCGATCGTTGCACGGGCTACCCGCTGGTCTGGACTGGTCTCGGCGAGGGGCGTCGCCCTCGGCCGGATTGCGGCTCAGCCGCGGTCGACGTGGCTGGGATCAGCGAGGACGATGGTCGCGCTCGGGCCGCCCCGCGTGGGGGTCCCGCGCAGGATGACTCGGTCGCCCGAGATCGTCGCGAGCACGAGCCCGTCGGGCGGCGCGGGGCCATCCACGATTCGGATGACGGCTCCCGCATCGACGCGGTCGTCGATGTCTTGCCGGGTGATCCCACGGGCGAAGGGGTGCGCGGTCGTGCCGTGCGGAATCCGTGCTCGGAGGGCGCTGGGGTCCCGGTCGGGCAGGAGCAACACACGTCGGCGGCCGAGCCGGTTGACCAGGGCCGCGGTGAGGACGGTCAGTCGAACGTCGGGGTCGCTCGCGATGAGCACCTGAGAGAGACCGGCCTGCTGGAGGGAGTCCACGATGTCTTCGACCGCGTCCGACATCGAGATCTGGGGTGCGTCCCCGGCCGCAATGACAGCGTCGGCGTCGGCGCGTGACGTCACCAGCAGAACAGGGATGCCGCGGACGTGGAGGGTGCGGGCCAGCTCACCGAGCCATCGGTCGTCGCCGATGATCCCGACGCCGTTGGGTGCAGGCTGGGCGACCTTCAGGGCTCGGGCGAGCGGGGTCGCGCCGAGCGCGTAGATGAGTCCGGTGCCGAGGATGACACCGAAGACGACCGGGAGGAGGAAGTCGCTGTCGATGTTCGCGGCGTCGAGCGAGACCGCGAACTGGGCTGCGGTCGCGGCGGCGACGATGCCGCGGGGATCGAGCCCGGCGATCATCACACGGTCTCGCCACGGGAGCTTCGTCTTGATCAAGGCGAGCGCGACCGATGCGGGGCGGACCACGAGGACGAGGATGACGACCACGATGAGGGTGGGCAGTGCGTACGCGAGGAGCGCGTCGATCTCGACGAGCGCGCCGAGGAGGATGAACAGGGTGCCGATGATGAGCACTTCGAGGGTGTCGCCGAACCCGCGGATGCGGGATGTCGGCACCAGCCGCTGATTCGCGGCGATGAAGCCGAGGGTGACGGTCGCGAACAGGCCCGCTTCGGAGAGCATCACGTCGGCTACGCCGAAGGCGGCGGAGGCGAACATGAGCGCGACGGCGGCTTCCATGCTGTCCGGGACGAGGAACCGGGACATCACGAACACGAGCAGCGCCGCGGCGACGACGCCGACGGCGATTCCGACGCCCAGCCGCGCGAACATCTCGAGAACGGGATGCCCCCCGTCTCGGCCCGAGGCGAGCACCAGGTTGAGGATGACGACACCGAGGGTGGCGCCGATCGGGTCGAGGAACGTGCCCTCCCAGTTCAGGATCGACCCGGTCGGTTTGCGGGGGCGGACGACCTTCAGCAGGGGGCCGACGACGGTGGGCCCGGATACGACGATGATCGCGCCGAGCAGGAACGCGAGATCGGAGTCGAGGCCGAGGATCCACAGGCAGGTGACAGAGGCTCCCACGAAGGTGACGGCGCCGCCGATGCCGACCAGCCGCAGCACGGGGCTGCGGCTGTCGCGGGGCAGATCCGACAGCCTCAGTTGCAGGCCGCTCTGGAACAGCAGAAGCGCGACGAGGAACGTGACCAGCGGGAACAGGGTGTCGCCGAACATCTCCTGCGGCTGGACCAGCCCGAGTCCGCCGCCGGCGAGCAGCCCGGCGGGCAACAGGAGCAGCAATCCGGGGAAACCGGCTCGGCGGGCGACCCACTGCGCCCCGACTCCGAGCACGACGATCGTGGTCAGCCCCACGAAGATGGCGTTCTCATCCATGCGCTTCCCTCCCCGCGCCCAGCATAGAGACTCGCCGCGTCAGGGCCCCGGGGTGCGGCGTGCGCCGAATCGGGCGGCTCGCATGCGCTGACGACCCGTGTTCACGTGCTGTGCGCGGGCCGCCCTGATCCGTGAATGGAGGAAGCCCCGCGATCCCAGTGCTTTCAAGGGTTCGCGGGGCTTCGACAAGAGCGGTGACGGTGGGATTTGAACCCACGGTAGGGGGTTACCCTACACAACTTTTCGAGAGTTGCACCTTCGGCCGCTCGGACACGTCACCGCGGGTCAGTTTACGTGACGTTCGCGCGGGCCGCCAATCCGGGACGGGCAGAGCATCCGTCCGCCGCGGCCCGCTCGCCGTGCACCGCGAGTAGATTCCTCAGCATGGCCCAGACCATGACGGCGCAGCAGCGCCTGGTCGTCGCGATCGCGTCGGTCGCGTCGTTCGTGGCCTTCCTCGACGGCACCGTGGTCAACGTCGCACTGCCGGCCATCCGCGACGAGCTCGGCGGCGGTCTCGCCACACAGCAGTGGACGGTCGACGCCTACCTGCTGACCCTCGGCGCCCTCATCCTGCTGGCGGGATCGGTCAGCGACGCGTTCGGCCGCATCCTCGTGATGCGCATCGGACTCATCGGGTTCGCGATCGCCTCGGTCGCGATCGCGCTCGCCCCGTCCCCGCTGTTCCTCGTCATCGCGCGCGCCGCACAGGGCGCAGCGGGCGCCTTCCTCGTTCCGAGCTCGCTCGCACTGATCACCGCGACGATGCGCGGAGCGCTGCAGGCCCGCGCGATCGGACAGTGGACGGCTTGGACCACGGGTGCCATGGTCGTGGGCCCGCTGATCGGCGGCCTCTTCGTCGACCTGCTCTCGTGGCGCTACGTGTTCCTCATCAACGTCGTCCCGATCGCCGTCACCCTGTGGCTGCTCACGCGCCTCGAGCACCGCGACACCCGCTCGCCGGACGCACGCATCGACTGGACGAGCGCCGTCCTGTGCACATTCGGCCTCGGCGGAGCCGTGTTCGCCCTCATCGAGCAGCCGAACTTCGGCTGGTCGTCGCCGCTGATCTGGGTTCCACTGATCCTCGGATGCCTCCTGTTCGCCGCCTTCCTCTGGCGCCAGTCCCGCGTACGCGCACCGATGCTGCCGCTCAGCCTGTTCACGGTGCGCAACTTCTGGACCGGCAACGTCGCGACCTTCTTCGTCTACGCCGCCCTCGCCCTCAACGGCTTCGTCGTGAGCGTCTACCTGCAACAGGAGGCGGGCTTCAGTGCGACCCTCGCCGGACTCGCGAGCCTGCCGCTGACGATCCTCATGATCCTGCTGAGCTCACGCGCCGGGGCGCTGGCCGGCCGGTTCGGTCCGCGCATCTTCATGACCGTCGGCCCCCTGTTGATGGCGGCGGGGTCGCTCCTGCTGCTCGCCGTCTCTGAGCAGTTCGACTACTGGTGGCAGATGCTGCCGGGCATGATCGTGCTGGGCCTGGGGCTCGCGATCACGGTGTCTCCGCTCACCTCGGCGATCCTCGGAGCGATCGAACCCGAGCGGTCCGGAATCGCGTCGGCGACGAACAACGCCATCGCCCGCGTGGCGGGGCTCCTCGCGGTCGCCGCCCTCGCGACGATCGTCGGCGGGATGCTCGACCTCGAAGGATTCCACCGCGCCGCGTGGGCGACCGCGGTGCTCATGGCCCTCGGCGGGATCGTCTCGTGGCTCGGCATCCGCACCCCCGACGCTCCCGCCGACGAGGATGCACCGAACTGACACCTCGATGTCGTGTCCTGGCGGCATCCGCTTTGCCAGACTTGACGCATGAGCGTGATCGAGAACTCCAAGGTGACCATCGTCGGCGCGGGCAGCGTCGGCGCGAGCGCGGCGTACGCTGCGCTCATCCGAGGCTCGGCGCGCCACGTCGCGCTGTACGACATCGCCACCGCGAAGGTCGAGGCCGAGGTGCTCGACCTGTCGCACGGCACGCAGTTCATCGGTGCGAGCGAGATCACCGGCGGCAGCGACATCTCGGTCGTCGAGGGATCGCACGTCGTCGTGATCACCGCGGGCGCCAAGCAGAAGCCCGGGCAGACCCGCATCGAGCTCGCGGGCGTGAACGCCGGCATCCTGCGCACGATGATGCCGCAGCTGCTCGAGGTCGCCCCGAACGCGATCTACGTGATCGTCACCAACCCGTGCGACGTGCTGACGGTTCTCGCGCAGGAGGCGACCGGTCTTCCGCCCGAGCGCCTGTTCGCCTCGGGCACCGTGCTCGACACGTCCCGGCTGCGGTGGCAGCTCGCCCGACGCGCCGGCGTGTCGACATCGAGCGTGCACGCCTACATCGTCGGCGAGCACGGTGACACCGAGTTCCCGCTGTGGTCGCGCGCGACGATCGGCACGGTGCCCATCCTCGACTGGGTGACTCCGCGCGGCGACCGCATGACCGTCGAAGAGCTCGATGCGATCGCCGTCGACGTGCGGGATGCCGCCTACAAGGTGATCGAGGGCAAGGGAGCCACGAACTACGCGATCGGACTGTCGAGCGCGCGCATCATCGAGGCGATCCTCGGCGATCAGCACGCCGTGCTGCCGGTGAGCCCGGTGCTCCACGACTTCCACGGCGTCGACGGCGTGGCCCTGTCGGTGCCGTGCATCGTCGACGCCTCAGGGGCGGTGCCGATCCGCGAGACCCGGTTCGACGATCGCGAACTCGATCTGTTCCAGAACTCGGCGGCCGCGTTGGCCGAGATCGCCGCGTCGCTGCGCTGAGCAGCCGGCTTGGACCGCGCCGAACTCAGCGACCGCCGCGGCGGCGGCCCCCACCGTTCTGACGCACGACCGACCCCACGGTGAGCTTGCCCCCGCCGGTGTTTCCGCCCGAACGCGAAGCCGAGCCGCCTCCGCCCGAGGCCGAGCCGCCGGTACGGCCCCCACGGGACGCGGCGCCACCGTTGCCGCCGCCGCGCGCCGCGCGCTTGCGCTGGGCGTTCGCGCCCTGACTGCGGCCGCCGCCCTGCGGGGGCGCCTGGCGAGGCGCGGGCTTCACGTACTCGGCGACCTCGCCGACGAGCGCGGCGACCTCGGCCGAGTCGGCGGTCACGTCGATGGGCGCCGCGGTGATCGAGGCCTTGCGCAGCAGCTGGTTCACGTCGCGCCGCTGCTCGGGCAGGACGAGCGTCACGACCGAGCCCTCGGCACCGGCACGCGCGGTGCGGCCCGAGCGGTGCAGGTACGCCTTGTGCTCGGCCGGCGGGTCGACGTGCACCACGAGGGCGACGTCGTCGACGTGCACGCCGCGGGCGGCGACATCGGTCGCCACGAGCACGCGCGCGGCGCCCGACGAGAATGCGGCGAGGTTGCGGTCGCGCTGCGGCTGCGACAGGTTGCCGTGCAGGTCGACCGACGGAATGCCGCTGTCGGTGAGCTGGCGGGCGAGCTTCTTCGCCTGGTGCTTGGTGCGCATGAAGAGGATCCGGCGACCCGTGCCCGACGCGAGGGCCGTGACCACGCGCTTCTTGGCGTCGGTGTCGACGAGCGTGAACACGTGGTGGGTCATCGCGGCGACCGGCGAGGTGGCCTCGTCGACCGAGTGCACGACCTCGTTCTGCAGGAACCGGCGCACGAGCTTGTCCACACCGTTGTCGAGGGTCGCGCTGAACAGCATCCGCTGTCCGCCCGAGGGCGTTGCGGCGAGGATGCGCGTGACGCCGGGCAGGAAGCCGAGGTCGGCCATGTGGTCGGCCTCGTCGATGACCGTCGCCTCGATGGTGTCGAGGTGCACGTACCCCTGCTTCATGAGGTCTTCCAGACGGCCGGGGCACGCGACGATGATGTCGACGCCGGCGTGCAGCGCCTGCACCTGCCGGTTCTGGTTCACGCCGCCGAAGATCGTGGTGGTGCGCAGCCCGTAGGCCGCGGCGAGCGGCTCGAGCACGGCGTTGATCTGGGTCGCGAGCTCGCGGGTGGGCGCGAGCACCAAGCCGCGCGGACGGCCGCGACGGGCGGATGCTCCGCCGTCGGCGCCGAGCCGGGCGGCGAGCGGGATCGAGAAGGCGAGGGTCTTGCCCGAACCGGTCTTGCCGCGACCGAGCACGTCGCGACCGGCGAGCGTGTCGGGCAGGGTGTCGACCTGGATGGGGAAGGCGGTGGTCTTGCCGTCGGCGGCGAGCGCGTCGACGAGCGGACGGGGCACGCCGAGCGCGCCGAAGGTGATGTCAGTCATGGGGTTTCTCCGGGCGCGCGAGCGCCCTGGGTCGGTGGCCCGCATCGAGACCCGAGCGGGTTCGCCGTGCGAAAGATGTCAGCCGGGCCCGTCTGAGAGACGGCGGCGAGGGAAGCGTTCTACGACGCGAGAAGCGCTGTGAGCGCTGCAAGTACGTCCAGGCTACCAGCGGCGGCTGGGCACGGGCTCCACGGTGGTGGGTGAGGCGACAGCCCGAGTGTCGGCCGTGCGGCCTAGCCTGGACGCATGCCGCCCCGCCGACCGACGCAGACCGCGCCGTACCGCTGCACCGAGTGCGGGTGGACGACGATCAAGTGGGTCGGCCGCTGCGGCGAGTGCCAGCAATGGGGCACCGTCGTCGAGGCCGCCGAGCAGACGGGCATCGTGCGCTCGGTCTCGCCCGTCGCGCCGGGCGCGTCGCGCCGCGCACGGCCGATCACCGACATCGACACCGCCGACAGCCCGCGCAGCACGACGGGGGTCGGAGAGTTCGATCGTGTCCTCGGCGGCGGGCTGGTGCCGGGGGCCGCGATCCTCTTGTCGGGCGAGCCGGGCGTCGGCAAATCCACGCTCCTGCTCGAGGTGGCCGCCCGGGCCGCACGCGAAGGACGCCGCGTGCTGTACGCCAGCGCCGAGGAGTCCACCGCGCAGGTGCGTCTGCGAGCCGAGCGCACCGGCGCCCTCCATGACGAGCTCTACCTGGCGAGCGAGACCGACCTCGCCACGATCCTCGGCCATGTCGACGAGGTCGCACCCGACCTGCTCATCGTCGACTCGGTGCAGACGGTGTCTTCGGCGATGTCCGAGGGGATGGCGGGGCATCCCTCGCAGGTGCGCGAGGTGGCATCCACCCTCATCCGCATCGCGAAGGAACGCGCACTGCCGACGATCGTCGTCGGCCATGTGACCAAAGACGGGTCGATCGCGGGTCCGCGCATCCTCGAGCACCTCGTCGATGTCGTGTGCCACTTCGAGGGCGACCGGCAGACGTCGCTTCGGTTCGTCCGGGCCCTCAAGAACCGGTTCGGCCCGACCGACGAGGTCGGCTGCTTCGACATGACCGGCGCTGGAATCGCCGAGGTGCCCGATCCGTCGGCACTGTTCCTCGGCCACGGATCCCCGCAGCCCGGCACGTGCGTGGCGATCGCCCTCGAGGGGCGGCGTGCACTGCCGGTCGAGGTGCAGGCGCTCACGATCAAGACCTCCGCGCCCAACCCGCGCCGGGTCGTGAACGGTGTCGACTCCGCCCGCGTCGCGATGGTGCTGGCCGTGCTCGAGCGGCGCGGGGGCATCACCGTGTCCGATCAGGACGTCTATGTCTCGACCGTGGGCGGCGTACGACTCACCGAGCCGGCCGCCGATCTCGCGATCGCGGTCGCGGTCGCGAACGCTCTGAGAGACGTCGCCCTGCCGCGCGGGGTCGCGGCGATCGGCGAGCTCACGCTCACCGGCGAGATCCGGCCCGTGACGCAGTCGGCGCAGCGGAGCACCGAGGCGTCCCGTCTCGGCTATTCCACGGTGGTGGGCACCTCCTCGCGCACGCTGCGTCGCGCACTCGCCGAGCTGGCCGGTCATGCCGCCGCGCGCCCCGGCGACGACGCCCCCGAGTTCTGAGGCGCCGACTCCGCCCTCAGGCGTCGAGCGCGGCGATGATGTCGGGTGGGCTGGCCTTCATCGGGTGCGGCCCGGCGACGTCGAAGAACACCGCTGAGATCTCGTCGCCCTGCACAGCGAGGAACGTGCGAAGCGCGCCCGGCGACAGCAGCGCGAGATCGACCGGCAGAGTCTCGGGCCGATGAGCGGCGTCGCTGAAGAGCAGTAGCACGTTCTGCCCGGATCCCGGGTCTCGGTACGTCCAGATCGCGCCGTCGGGGTCACCCGTCTCACCGTCGGCAGGCCGCACGATCGGCACGACGGTCGGTCCGTGGCGCAGCGCGAACGCGACGGCGGCGACGTCCTGGGTCTGCAGGGCGTCGACCAGCAGCACGTTGCGCAGCTCCGGCGGCTCGGCCGCAGGCTCGGACGAAGCGGGAACGGGTGCCATCGCTCCAGGGTAGACGCCGCCGACGGCGACCCCCACGAAGAAGAAGGGCCCTCTCGGCGTCTCCAGGGAATCGGAGACGCTCGAGAGGGCCAAAAGCTCACCGGAGACCCGCATTCACTCGCTGGGGTCGAGTCGCTGCTGGGGTCAGCGCGCAAGTCTCGGACTGGGAGCTGATACCAGGCTACGTCACGCACAAGGGGGTCGGCTGTCCCCTCTTCGGGGGACACTTCCTATGAATCGCATACGAGGAAAGCACCCCTCGACAGGGCGGTCGGGTCGCGTCAGTAGAGGAAGATCTGCTTCGTCTGGGTCGACGCGACTCCGCCGATCTCGACGCCGACGTGGTACGACGCCCCGCCGCCCGGAGCGCGCGGCCGGTCCTCGTCGGCGCACGTCGAGACCGACGAGCGCGTGCGGTCCCACTCGAGGGGAGACGCACTCTCGACGGTCTGCCCCGCCGCGAGCAGCACGATCATGTCGCTCGGCTCGCTCTGGCAGTCGGTCGAACGCCACCACACATCGGATCCGCTCGTGATCGTGAACGCCTGCCCGCTGGTTCCCACGTTCAGCGTGCAGTCCTCACCGTTGTTCGTCAGCCGGATCGACAGCTGGGGATTCTGCCCCGTCGCATACGAGTCCTGATCCGTCACGGCCTCGACGATGAGGTCGCGCGCGACGCACGGCGCCGCGGTCGGGGTCGCGGATGCCTCCGGCGAAGGCGCCGACGAGGCGGTGGCGGACGACGCAGCCGGCGTCGCCGACGCACCCGCGTCCTCCGACGGCACCGGAAGGTCGGTCGCGGTCGCCGACGTGGGCGACGCCGCGCTCTGCGGGGTGCCCTCGGTGGCCGCCCCCCGCCACGGCTGGGCGATGAGCAGCCAGATCACGGCGATGATCGCGACGAGCGCCAGCAGCACCACGAGCCGGCGCCGACGATAGACGGCGGGCGAGTGGCGCCTGTTCCGCGTCGGTTCGCTCATGCCACCAGCGTAGGCGGGGCCGTCCGGGATGCAGCGAGGCGCGCCACCGGGAGCGATGACCCCGCGGCGGCTACAGCTGCTTGAGCATGCGGGTGTTTCCGAGCGTGTTCGGCTTCACATGCGCCAAGTCGAGGAACTCCGCGATCCCCTCGTCGGGACTGCGGACCAGTTGCGAGTACACGTCGGGGTCGACGACCTGTTCGCCGATCTCTGCGAAGCCCCGGCGGGTGAAGAACTCCACCTCGAACGTGAGGCAGAACAGGCGGGTGAGTCCCAATGCGCGCGCGTTGCGCTCGAGGGCTTCGACGATCGCGCGGCCGACGCCTCGGTGCAGCCATTCGTCGACGACGATGAGCGTGCGCACCTCTCCGAGGTCCTCCCATATGACATGCAGGGCGCCGCAGCCGATCAGCCGCCCGTCGTCGTCTTCGGCGACGACGAACTGCTGTACCGCCTCGTAGAGAACCACGAGGTCCTTGCCGAGCAGGATGCGGCGCTGAACGAGCGGCTCCAGGATCTGCTGGATGCCGCGCACGTCGCGCGCGGTCGCCGGCCGGATGCGGAAGTCTGCCACCGTCCCAGCCTATTCTCGGTCGCGCTCAGTCCCCGGCCCGCATCGCGCGCGCGACCACCTCACCGACGAGCACGGCGGATGCCGCGGGCCCGCGTGAGGGCACGCTGGGCAGGATCGAGGTGTCGGCGACGCGCAGCCCCTCGACGCCGAGTACGCGCCCGGCACCGTCGACGACGTCGCCGATCGGGGCCGTCGCGCACATGTGGATCGCGGTGCCCAGGTGCGCGTGCATCCAGTCGTCGAGGGCGCCGTCGCTCTGCAGCTGTGCATCGCCGAGATCGCTGAGCCCCGCGCACACCTCGCCGAGCGCTCCCGTCTGCAACAGCGCGGCGGTCTCACGGATGCCGCTGCGCAGCCGATCACGATCGGATGCCTCCTCGAGATAGCGGTAGGCGACGCGCGGCGAGGTGGTCGGATCCGCCGACCGCAGGCTCAGCTCGCCGCGCCCACGCGGCGCCTGCAGTCCGACGATCACCTGGCGATCGGCGTCGGGGGCGGCGGAACCGGTCAGCAGCTGATCGAGAGGCCGCGCAGCGAGCAGCAGTTCGAGGTCGCCATCGGCGCCTCCCCTGCCGGCGGCATCCAGGTGAAGGGCGACGGGGAAGGGGAACGGATCCGCCGAGTCGGGGATCACACCGCGCGGTCGCCAGGCGACCGCGATGTCGGGGTGGTCGGCGAACGCGGTGCCGACCGGCAGATCGGCCCGCACCGCGATACCCAGCGTGGACAACGGTCGCTGCGGGCCGACGCCCGACGAGAGCAGGATGCGCGCCGAGCCGATCGCGCCCGCGCACAGCACCACCTCGTCGGCGTCGACGCCACCGACGTCGGTCTCGACCCCCACCGCGCGTGCGCCACGCCAGCGAATCCGTGCGACCGTCGTCGACCCGAGGATGCGCAGGTTGGTCCGGCCGCGCACCGGCTCGATGTACGCGAGACCGGTGTTGACGCGCACCCCGCCGCGCACGTTCGACGGGACCGGGCCCACCCCGGCCGGCTGCTCGCCGTTCTTGTCGGGTTCGAGCGGGTGGCCGCGCGCGGTCGCGGCCTCGGTGAACGCCGCCGCGAGCAGACCGCCGTCGTGGCGTCGCACCGGCACCGGCCCCGCCGCTCCGTGCAGCGCGGTCGCGCCGAAGTCAGCGTCGGCCTCGATCGCGCGCCAGATCGGCAGGCACGCGTCGTACGACCAGCGCGGCCCTCCGGCATCCGCCCAGATGTCATGATCGCCGCGCCGCGCGCGGACGAAATAGCCGCCGTTGATCGTCGTCGACCCGCCGAGGATGCGACCGCGCGCGACGGCGTACGGCCGACCGCGGGCCAGCAGGGCTTCGTAGGTCCACGTCGCGGGATGCCCGGGCATCGCGCCGCGGATGCCGGACGCGTCGAGCAGTTCGGGCGGGTACACGCCGTCGGCGCGCCCGGCCTCGATGAGCGTCACCTCGCGATCGGGGTCGTCGCTGAGCCGCGCGGTCAGCGCCGACCCGGCCGCCCCGCCCCCGACGACGATCGTGCGCGTCATCCGCGCGTCGAACCCCACGTCGTGCTGAGCCGGTGGAACGCGTCATCGATGAGGTGCAGCAGGTCTGCATCGTCGTTCGCGAGCCATTGCTCGTACGCGGCGAGCGAGAGACCGAGGCACGCCCACGCGATCGCGCGAGGTTCCAGATCGTCGGCGTGGTCACCGAGCCGGTCGGCGGCGAACTCGGCGATCACCTGCCGCCACTCGGTGTAGCGCAGGGTGGAATGCGCCATGAGGCTCGGCACGCTCAGCAGCAGCCGCATCCGCTCGCGGTGTACCGGGATCTCATCGGTCGGAAAGCGGTTGAACTCGACGACCGCCAGCCGAAGGGCATCCCGCAGCGGAAGGTCGTCGGGCAGCGAGGCGAGGTGCCGCCGCATCTGGTCGAGCAGATGGTCGAAGTCGCCCCACGGCAGATCGTTCTTCGAGCGGTAGTAGCGGAAGAACGTTCGACGGCCGATGCCGGCGGCGCGCACGATGTCGTCGACGGTGGTCTCTTCGAAGCCGCGCTCGTGGAAGAGCTGAAGGGCGATGTGACTCAGCTCGCCGTGCGTGGTGGCGGGCGCGCGGCCGATCCGGGGGCGGTCGGCCCCCGGCGTCTGCGTCGTCGCATCCACCGTCATCGCCTGTCCTCCTCACACAGCGTGGCACCGATTCCGTGGTTCGTGGTGCGGATTCGCCGACACCCTTCCATTCGGCACTGAGTGTCATTAGTATCGGCCGCAACGAGGGATTCGCCAAGGTGGTCGGGTCCCGGACGGAGGATCAGCTGATGGACCCCGAGGTCATCGAGAGCACCGAGAGCACCGTTGCCGAGGCGGTGGTGGTGGAGGACGAGTTGGTCGAGGAGGTCTCGATCGACGGCATGTGCGGCGTGTACTGAACCGTGGATGTGGACGTCGCGTGGCGGTTGAGTCCCCGGGTGTCGGTGCGTCCTGAGCCCTTCGGAGCGCTGCTGTACCACTTCGGCACACGGAAGCTCTCGTTCTTGAAGGACCGGATGCTGGTTTCCGTGGTCGAGCACCTCGATGAGGCGCCGTCGGCGGTGGCCGCGTGCGACCTCGCCGGTGTGCCGATCGATCAGCGAGCCAAGTACTTGCGGGCGCTGGACACGCTGGCCTCGTCGATGATGATCGAGGAGCGTGCCGCATGACCCTGATCGCCGACGCACCCCCCACCCCCGGACCCGGGCGACTCGTCGACCACTTCGAACGCGGACTCGACGCCCCGATCTGCCTGACATGGGAGCTCACCTACGCCTGCAACCTGTCGTGCGTGCACTGCCTGTCTTCGTCGGGACGACGCGACCCGCGGGAGCTGTCGACCGAGGAGTGCAAGGGCATCATCGACGAGCTCGAGCGGATGCAGGTGTTCTACGTGAACATCGGGGGTGGCGAACCGACGGTCCGCTCGGATTTCTGGGAGCTGCTCGACTACGCCACCGCCCACCACGTCGGGGTGAAGTTCTCGACGAACGGGGTCAAGATCACCCCCGAGATCGCCACCAAACTGGCCGCGAACGACTACGTGGATGTGCAGATCTCGCTCGACGGGGCGACCGCCGACGTCAACGACGCGATCCGCGGCGGCCGTTCGTACGACATGGCCATCCGCGCGATGCAGAACCTGCACGACGCCGGGATGAAGAACTTCAAGCTGTCGGTGGTGTGCACACGCACCAACATCGGCCAGCTCGACGAGTTCAAAGCCCTCGCCGACACGTACGGCGCCCAATTGCGGCTGACCCGGCTGCGACCGTCCGGGCGCGGCGCGGACGTGTGGGACGACCTGCACCCGACCGCCGACCAGCAGCGCGAACTCTACGACTGGCTCGTCGCGCACGGCGACCAGGTGCTCACCGGAGACTCGTTCTTCCACCTCTCGGCCTACGGGCAGGCCCTTCCCGGCCTGAATCTCTGCGGCGCCGGTCGCGTCGTGTGCCTCATCGACCCTGTGGGCGACATCTACGCGTGCCCCTTCGCGATCCACGACGAGTTCCTCGCCGGCAACATCCGCGACAACGGCTTCGCGCATGTCTGGCGGCAGTCCGGGCTGTTCCAGCGGCTCCGCTCACCGCAGTCCGGGGGCGCATGCTCGTCCTGCCAGTTCTTCGACACCTGCAAGGGCGGGTGCATGGCCGCGAAGTTCTTCACCGGCCTGCCCCTCGACGGCCCCGACCCCGAGTGCGTTCGCGGATTCGGCGAGGAGGCGCTCAAGGACAAGGACAAGCTCACCCCGCAGACCCCCTCCGGCGACCACTCCCACCGCACCTCACCGCCGCGCCCCCGACCCGTGCGGGTCACCATCGGTCGCCGCGACGACATCACCCGACCCCCGGTCAGTGCCTGTGCCGAGAGCCCTCTCGCCGGGTTCAGTCCCCCAGACGTGAACAAGACCGCCCCCGAGGGCGGAACTGCACGGGGAGGCATCCGCTCCCACTAACGCCCGAGACCACTGACAATCCGACGACCGCGCCGCGGTCGCGGTGGTTTCGCGCGCTTTCGAACCCGAAAGGAGATCGCCATGGCAGGCAGAGTCGAAGGAAAGGTCGCGCTCATCACCGGAGCCGCGCGAGGGCAGGGTCGCAGCCACGCGCTGCGACTGGCCGAGGAGGGCGCCGACATCATCGCGGTCGACCTGTGCGCGCCCGTCCCGGGCCTGCAGTACTCGTCGGCCACCGAGGAGGACCTCGCCGAGACCGTCCGTCAAGTCGAGGCGCTCGACCGCCGCATCGTCGCCCGCAAGGCGGACGTGCGCGACCGCGACGCGTTCAAAGCCGTGATCGATGAAGGCGTGGGCGAGCTGGGCAAGCTCGACATCGTCGTCGGCAACGCCGGCATCTGCATCATCGCCGGCTGGGATGAGGTCACACCCGAGATCTGGAACGAGACCATCTCGACCAACCTCACCGGCGTGTTCAACACGGTGCAGCTGACGGCGCCGCATCTCATCGCCGCCGGCGGCGGTTCGATCATCCTCACCAGTTCGGCCGCGGGCCTGAAGGGCCTGCCCTTCCTGACGCCGTACGTCGCCTCGAAGTGGGGCGTCAACGGCCTCGGCAAGGCCTTCGCCGCCGAGCTCGCCCAGCACAACATCCGCGTCAACACGCTGCATCCGACGGGGGTCGAGACGGCGATGGGCGAGATGGGCGAAGCGTTCCCTCCGCTGCTCGAGAAGAACCCCACCCTCGGCGGGATGATGGCGAACATGCTGCCGATCCAGGCCACGCAGCCGCGAGACCAGTCGAACGCGGTGCTGTTCCTCGCCAGCGACGAAGCCCGCTACGTCACCGCGCTGTCGATGACCGTCGACGCCGGCAACACGCAGTACTGAAACGGAAGGAAGACAGACATGGGGATGCTCGAGGGCAAGGTTGCCCTCATCACCGGAGGTTCGCGCGGTCAGGGCCGCGCACACGCGATCACGTGCGCCCGAGAGGGAGCCGACGTGATCATCATCGACACACTCGATCAGATCTCGACAGTGTCGTACCCGATGGCCGAGCAGGCCGACATCGACGAGACCGTCCGACAGGTTGAAGAGCTCGACCGACGTATCGTCGCGGTCGTCGGCGACGTGCGCAGCCAGACAGATCTCGACAGAGCAGTCGCCGAGGGCATCGCCTCGTTCGGCCGCATCGACATCCTGATCGCGAACGCGGGCATCTTCTCGCTGGCGCCCGCGCACGAGCTGACTGATGAGATGTGGGACGACATGATCGGAGTGAACCTCACCGGCGTCTGGAAGTCGGCGAAGGCGGTGCTGCCCCAGATGATGGAGCAGGGCGGCGGGTCCATCGTGATGACGTCATCGATCAACGGGCTCGAGCCCGGAGCGAACTACGTGCACTACTGCGCCGCGAAGTTCGGCGTCGTCGGGATCATGAAGACGCTCGCGCTCGAATACGCCCCGCATGGCATCCGCGTCAATTCCGTGCACCCGGGTGCGATCCTCACGCCGATGACGAGCTGGCAGGGGGCGTGGGACATGATGTCGGGCAAGCCCGCCGGCGAGGGCACCGAGGACGACATGCTCGCCGCCGGATATCACTTCCACGCCCTGAAGGGGAACGGGTTCCTGTCGCCGCAGCGCATCGCCGACGCGGCGCTGTGGCTCAACTCGGATCTCGCCTCATCGGTCACCGGCATCTCGGTGCCGGTTGATGCCGGTCACCTGCTGCTGCCCGGCGTGAACGCCACCCCCGTCAAATAACCACTCGAAAGGAGCACAACATGGGAAGGGTCGAAGGCAAGGTCGCCTTCATCACCGGAGCCGCGCGCGGGCAGGGACGCTCGCACGCCATCCGCCTCGCACAGGAGGGCGCCGACATCATCGCGATCGACGCGCTCGAACCCCAGCCGAACACGCCGGTCGTCGGCGCGACGGAGGAGGACCTGGCCGAGACGGTCGCGCAGGTCGAGGCACTCGACCGGCGCATCATCGCCAAGAAGGCCGACGTACGCAGCCAGGAGCAGTTGGACGCCGTGGTCGCAGAGGGCATCGCCCAGTTCGGTCGTCTCGACATCGTCTCCGCCAACGCCGGCATCGCCATGCTGCCCGCGGCGTCACAGGACACCAGCGACGAGGACTTCGTCGACATGCAGAACGTCAACCTGGTCGGCGTCTGGCGCACGGCGAAAGCGGCCATCCCCCACATGATCGAAGCCGGCAACGGCGGGTCGATCGTGCTGACCAGTTCGGCGGCCGGGCTTCAGGCATACTCACACGCGTCGTCGTACGTCGCCGCCAAGCACGGCGTCGTCGGACTCATGCGCACCCTCGCGCTCGAGCTGGCACCTCACATGATCCGGGTCAACAGCATCCACCCCACGCAGGTGGACACGCCGATGATCATGAACGACACGATCATGCGGCTGTTCCGGCCCGACAAGGAGAACCCCACGCTCGAGGACTTCGCAGAGGCATCGATGGCGATGAACGCCCTGCCGATCCCGTGGGTCGAACCGGTCGACATCTCGAATGCGCTGCTGTTCCTGGCATCCGACGAGGCCCGCTACATCACCGGCGTCCCGCTCCCCGTCGACGCCGGCGCCGTCATCAAGTAGGGAGAGACGACGATGGGAAAGCTCGACGGCAAAGTCGCCTTCATCACCGGTGCTGCCCGTGGCCAAGGGCGCGCCCACGCGCTGCGGTTGGCTCAGGAAGGCGCCGACATCATCGCAGTCGACCTCGCACGGCAGATCGACACGGTGCCGTACGCGATGGCCACCCCCGACGATCTGGCGGAGACGGTGCGGCAGGTCGAGGCGCTCGATCGTCGCATCGTCGCCCGACAGGCGGATGTGCGCGACTATGACGGCCTCAAGGAAGCGGTGGATGCCGGCGTGGCCGAATTGGGTCGCATCGACATCGTCTCGGCCAATGCGGGAATCTTCTCGAGCGCGGTCGCAGAAGAACTCACCGATGAAGCGTGGAACGACATGATCGCCGTCAACCTGACCGGGGTCTGGCACACCGCGAAGGCGGCGATCCCGCACCTGCGGGCGGCCGGGGGCGGGTCGATCGTCATCACGAGCTCGACGGCGGGCCTCAAGGGTCACGCCAACTTCGTGCACTACGTCGCTTCCAAGCACGGCGTCGTCGGCATCATGCGGTCCCTGGCGAACGAGCTGGCGGCCGACAACATCCGCGTCAACACGGTGCATCCGACCGGCGTCGACACCGACATGATCCAGAACGAGACGCTGTACAACCTCTTCATGCCTGATCTACCCGAGCAGGAGCGGACCCGCGAGAACTTCGGGGCCCGGATGGGGGCGATGAATGCGCTCCCGGTTCCGTGGATCGAGGCGGTCGACATTTCGAACGCCGTGCTGTGGCTCGCGTCCGACGAGGCGCGGTACGTCACGGGAGTCTGCCTCCCGGTCGACGCCGGTCAGACGCAGAAGTAGGAGGGTCGAAAGGATGACGATGACACGCACCGCCGTTGACGGATCGAGCGACCTCGCCGCGAGCCGTGATCGGATCGCGTCTCTGGTCGTGGGTCGCGAGCGCGAGCTGGAACTCACACTCGCCGCCGTCGCGGCGGGGCGTGACATCGTGCTGGAAGGCCCGCCGGGAACGTCCAAGACGACGCTCCTGCGGGCGATCACCGAGGAGTGGGGCATCCCGCTCATGTTCGTCGAAGGCAACGCCGACCTGACCCCGGCGAAGCTCGTCGGGCACCACAACCCCGCGCGTGTGCTGCGCGAGGACTACTCCCCCGAGAACTTCGTGCCCGGACCGCTGCTCGAAGCCATGCAGCGCGGCGGCTTCCTCTACATCGAGGAGTTCAACCGCGCCCCCGAAGACACCCTCAACACGCTGCTCACCGCGATGGCCGACCGGTCGATCACCGTGCCCCGGGTGGGCCGGATCGAGGCGCTGCCGACGTTCCGCGTCATCGCATCGATGAACCCGTACGACAACGTCGGCACGACGCGGCTGTCGACGAGTGTGCACGACCGCCTCAATCGCCTGTCGGTCGACTACCAGTCGGCCGTCGAGGAGGAGCGCATCGTCGCTCTGCGCACCGACGCCTCGGGTCCCCTCGCCGAACGGGCAGTGACCGATGCCGTCGCCGTCACGCGCGCCACACGCGAACACCCCGACATCCGTCAGGGCTCGAGCGTGCGCGGTGCGATCGACGCCACCCTCGTCGCACTGCGCCTCGCCACGTTGCGCGACGTCGGCGCTCCCGACGACGAGGCGTATCCCGAGCTGTTCCACGATGCGATGATCGTCGCCCTCTCGGGCCGGATCCACCTCGACGAAGCCGCCGAGACGACCCCTGAGGCCGTCCTCCGTGAGATCTGGGAAGACCGCTTCATCCTCGAGCCGCACAAGGCGGCACCCGGATGAAGAGAGGTCGCGGCGGACTCGCCGCTGAGCTCGGGGAAGCGGCGGTCGTCGTCGCGCACGCGAGGCACCCCGCTGGCACGCACCCCGAAGAAGCTCGACGAGAAGCCGACGGTCTTCGACGCGACGGGTGCCGGCGGCGGCCCGGTGCTGACGTCCCGAGGCGGACGGTCCGGTCGAGGGCCGTCGAAGCCGGGTTCGACGGCACCGGGAGAGACGGACGAGCAGGGATCGCTGGTCGCGGCACCGGACGAGGCTTCGACCGTCGATCCGACGGTGCATGCGGTGGCTCGGCAGATCGCATCACGCCTGTCGGTCCGCCGTGCGCGACGGGACGTGACGACTCGCCGCGGGATCGGCGAGCTGGTGAGCACGCCCTATCGCGGAACGTCCGACGAGATCGATCTCGACCGCACGATCGAGGTGCTGGCCGAGCATCCGGTGCCCGACGACGAGGACATCGTCGTTCGCGAACGCATGCGCACGACCCGCTCGGTGGTGCTGCTGGTCGACGTGTCGGGATCGATGCGCGGCGAGCGGATCAAGACCGCGGCGGCGACGGTCGGTGCCGTCTCGTCCGAACTGAGCCACGACGCCCTCGGGGTGGTGGCCTTCTGGTCGGATGCCGCGCTTCTGCTCAAGCTCGGCGATGCGGTGCGGCCCATGGAGCTGCTCGACAGCATCCTGCGCATCCCGGCACGAGGGCTGACCAACGTGGCCTTCCCCCTCGAGGTCGCCCAGCGTCAGTTGGAGCGGGTGCCCGCACGCGACGCCCGGGTGGTGCTGCTGTCGGACTGCGTGCACAACGCCGGCCCCGATCCGCGCCCCCTCGCGGCACGGCTGCCCCGCCTCGATGTGATGCTCGACGCGACCGGCGAGAAGGATGTGGCGCTCGGACGCGAGCTCGCCGCTCGCGGACGCGGCGTGTGTCGCGTCATCCATGGCTACCGCGATGTCGCGCCGGCCGTGAGTGAGATCTTCACGGGCCGCTGAGCCCGCTGATACGAGGAACGCATCGACGCCGGTGCAGGAAGGAAACAAGACGCGATGAGTTGGTGGCCGTGGCGGCAGAACCCGTGGTTCGAATCGGTGCTGGAGGCGCAGCGACGCGCGAAGAAGAGACTCCCGCCGTCGGTGTACGCCGCGCTGGTCGCCGGCTCGGAGCGCGGGGCGACCCCGCGTGACAACACCGACGCGTTCGCCGAACTCGAGTTCGCACCGCACGTCGCCGGCCACCAGTCGCCGCGCGACCTGTCGACGACCGTCCTCGGCATCCCGATCTCGCTGCCGGTGCTGATCTCGCCTACCGGTGTGCAGGCGATCGATCCCGACGGTGAAGTCGCGGTCGCCCGCGCCGCGAACGCACGGGGCACGATCATGGGGCTGAGTTCGTTCGCGAGCAAGCCGGTCGAGCAGGTCGTCGAAGCGAATCCGAACACCTTCTACCAGTTGTATTGGACCGGCTCGAAGGACGACATGATCCGCCGGATGGATCGCGCGCGCCAGGCCGGCGCGAAGGCGCTCATCGCCACCCTCGACTGGTCGTTCTCGGTCGGCCGCGACTGGGGCAGCCCGTCGATCCCCGAGAAGCTCGACCTGCCCGCCATGATCCAGTTCGCCCCCGAGGCGATCCAGCGGCCCGGGTGGACGCTGCGGTGGCTGCGCAGCGGCCTGCCCGACCTGACCGCGCCGAATCTGCAGCCGCCCGACGGCCCCGCGCCCACCTTCTTCGGCGCCTACTACGAGTGGATGCAGACGCCTCCGCCGTCGTGGGAGGACGTCGAGTGGCTGCGCCAAGAGTGGGGCGGGCCGTTCCTGCTCAAGGGCATCACCCGCGTCGACGACGCCAAGCGCGCCGTCGACATCGGCGCCGACGCCATCAGCGTGTCGAACCACGGCGGCAACAACCTCGACACCACACCCGCGTCCATCCGGTGCCTCGGGCCGATCGCCGACGCGGTCGGCGATCAGGTGGAGGTGCTGCTCGACGGCGGCGTCCGACGCGGCGGCGACGTCGCCAAGGCGCTTGCGTTCGGCGCTCGCGCCGTCATGATCGGCCGTGCCTACCTGTGGGGCCTCGGCGCCAACGGTCAGGCCGGGGTCGAGAACGTGCTCGACCTCATGCGCATGGGGCTGGACTCGGCCGTACTCGGCCTCGGCCACGCATCCATCTCGGAGCTCAGCCGCGCCGACCTGTGGGTGCCCGCCGACTTCGAGCGTGTGCTCGGCGGCGGGGATGCCCCGGCGGGCCCGGCCTCCGCCAAGCCGCGTGCGCGACGCACGAAGCCGTCGACGGCGAAGGCCGCGGCGGCGAAGCCGGCCGATGCCACCAAGGACGGCGAGGTGCCCGCGGGCGCGGAGTGATGGCAGGATGCCGACCATGCATCCGCCCCGGCCCACCCTCGGTGACCTCCGCTGGCCCGAGGTCGAGCACGACACCGTGCTCGTGCCGATCGGGTCGCTCGAGCAGCACGGCCCGCACCTGCCGCTGGCCACCGACGCGGTGATCGCCGCTGCCGTGGCCGAGGCGCTGGTCGACCGTGCGCGCACGGCCGACCGGTCGATCGTTGCCGCGCCGCCGCTGCCCTACGGCGCGAGCGGCGAGCACGAGGGCTTTGCCGGCACGGTCTCGATCGGCACCGACGCGCTGTCTTCGGTGCTGATCGAGATCGGCCGCTCGGCGACGCGATGGGCCCACGCACTCGTCTTCGTCAACGCCCACGGGGGCAACCTCGATGCGCTGCGCCGCGCGGTGCCCATGCTGCGCAGTGAAGGACGGGATGCCTCGTGGCTGATGTGCGCCCCCGGCGTCGACGCGCCAGCACCCGATGCGCACGCCGGCCGCTACGAGACATCCCTGATGTTGCACCTGCGCCCCGCAGAGGTGCGCATGGAGCGGGCAGAGCCCGGCGATACCAGGCCGATCGCCGAGATCCTCCCCCTGCTGAGGGATGGCGGCGTCGCGGCGATGTCGCCCAACGGGGTGCTCGGCGACCCCGCGGGCGCCTCGGCGGATGAGGGTCGGATGCTGTTCGCCTCCGTCGTCGAGCGCACGGGGGCCGATCTCGCATCCGACATCGTCGAGCTCGACGGGCGACGACACGCATGAGTGCGCAGCTCCCCGACGGCTTCACCGTACGCCTCAGCCGGCGCACCGAGGTCCGTGAGGGCGGCGCGGTGCTGGTCGGGGGCTGGCCGACGCGCGTGCTGCGCCTCAACCCCGGTGTCGTTGCGCACGTGCGGGACCGCGAGGTCACGGTGGCGGATGCGGCATCCCGTGCCCTCGTCGAACGACTGATGGCGGCCGGCGTCGCCGAGCCCGTCGCGGCGAGCCTGCCTGAGGGGTCTCTGGCCGAGGTGACCGTCGTCGTGCCGGTGCACGAGCGGGCAGCGATGCTCGACCGGCTGCTCGGCAGCCTTCCGGCGGGGCTCGGCGGCGTCGTGGTCGTCGACGACGCCTCGGCCGACCCGTCAGCTCTGCGCGAGGTCGCGGCCCGCCACGGTGCCGACCTGGTGCGCCTCGACGTCAATGTCGGTTCCGGCGCCGCACGCAATGCCGGCCTCGCCCGCGTCATCACCCGGTACGTCGCCTTCGTCGACTCCGACGTCGTGATCGAGGCCGGCTGTCTCGAGACCCTGCTGCGCCACTTCGCAGACCCGGAAGTGGCGATGGTCGCCCCGCGCGTGATCGGCCTCGAGCGCGCGCGACCGAACTGGATCACCCGCTATGAGAACGCCCGGTCGTCGTTGGATCTCGGTGGTGAACCCGCCACCGTGCGCCCCCGCAGTCCCGTCGCATGGGTGTCGAGCACCTGTCTGGTCGCGCGCGTCGACGCGCTCGGCGACGGCTTCGACGCCCGGATGCGGGTGGGAGAGGACGTCGACCTCGTGTGGCGGCTCGCCGACGCGGGCCGTCGGGTGCGGTACGAGCCGGCAGCGACCGTTCTCCACGAACACCGCACGCGGGTGCGCCCGTGGCTCGGCCGCAAGTTCTTCTACGGCACGGGGGCCGCGCCGCTCGGCGAGCGGCATCCGTCCGACATCGCACCGGCAGTGCTCGCGCCGTGGGGTGCTCTCGCGCTCGCCGCGCTGTTCGCTCAGCGACGGTGGAGCGTGCCCGTCATCGCCGCGACCGGTGCTGTGGTGGCTGTGCGGATCGCGCGGCGGCTCACGCATGTGCGCGAACCGTGGCCCCTCGCGACGCGCCTGACCGGACAGGGCCTGGTGGCCGCCCTCGCGCAGGGCGTCGCGCTGCTCGTACGGCACTGGTGGCCCGCCGCCGTCGCGGGTGCGCTGGTGTCGCGCCGCGCCCGGCGCGCACTGGCGGTCGCCGCCGTCGTCGACGTGGCCTGGGAGTATGTGCGACTGCGCCCCGCTCTGGACCCGCTGCGTTTCGGGCTCGCCCGGCGCCTCGACGACCTCGCCTACGGCGCCGGTGTGTGGTGGAGCGCGCTGCGCGCCCGCTCACCACGGGCGCTGCTGCCCGCCATCGTGCGGGGTGGGCTCAACGGTCGGGCGAGCAGGTCATCGTGACCAGCTGAAGACCACCGATGATGACCATCTCGGCGTCCTCGTCGCTGACGCAGCCCAGTTCCGCCGCAACCTGCTCGGCATCCTCGGGCAGCGTCACGGCGACGCCTACGATGAAGACGGTCCGATCGTCAGCCGACGCGGAGGCACCTGCCCGAGATCGGACCGCTTCCACCTCCTCGACGGTACGCACGGTGGCGGTGCTCAGGCCGGACACGAGTGCACCGCGCACGTCGTCTGCCATGGCGTCGTCCCCCAACGCCGCCGCCACGGCGTAGGCGATCCCGTAGTGCGGGTTGTGTTCGAAGACGTAGACCACATCGCCCGGTAGCGCCGACTGCTCGATCGCGGTCGTGATGGCCGGAATGTCGTCGTAGTCCTGTGGCGGATCCGCGAAGTGCATGATGGCACCCACGCCGCTCACCGCCACCAGGAGAAGAACGCACGCTGCGGAGATCCTGGCGAGAGCTGTATCGAGTTCACGCGCGACCCATACAGTCGCCCCGAGGAGAAGAGCCGAGCCGATGGACGCCCAGACCAGGTAGCGCTCGTGGAACAGCGGCGAGAAGACCAGCGACCAGACCAGCACGACACCCGGAGCGATGAACGCCAGCGCCATTCCGAGCGCAACCGGGCGCCACGTGTCTGCGGACGCCGGCGGACGCCGGCGCCGCAACGCGACGATCAGCAGGGCCGCCATGGTGAGGAGCACGACGAGGCCCAGGGCGTCGAATGTCACAGCCCGGTGCAGGGACACGCCCTCGGCCTTGGCCAGAGAGGCCGTCGCGGAACGCAGATCCGGGCGTCCGAGCCATGAGATCTGATCCCGCTGCGTCCATCCGATCGCTCCGACCGCGAGCGCCAGAAGAATCGGCGCCGCGGTCCATGCACCCCACCGCACGACATAGGAACGCGGACGGCCGAGCGCGAGCAGCCCCGTCGCGGCGATCGGCAGAACGGCGAGGAGATGCATCGCCACCGCGAGCATCGAGGCGAGCGTGAAGACCGGCCACCAGACCGCACGACGCGACGCGAGGTCCGCCGTCAGGACTGCGACGGTGAGGGCTGCGAGCATCAGCGCATACGGACGCGCCGTCACCCCTGCGGTGATGACCCCGACATTCGTGGCGAAGAACAGTCCGGCGAGGGTTCCAGGCAGAGCTCCCCACCACCGGAATGCCAGGAGGGCGACGAGCGCGGTGGCCACGACCACGGCGACCATCGACACGATCCGCATGCCGTACTCGAAGCCGAGGATCGGGGAGAGGATGTGGATCAGCAGGTAATACGGCACCTGGACGGCGTCGCCCGTGACGACGGCGCGCAGCAGCTCTCCGGGGCTCAGTGACGCGTGCATCGCCGTCGCGTACTCGTCACGCCACAGCGGGACGGCGGCGCTACGGGCGAGCAGCAGAAGAGACGCGACCACGCTCGGAAGGGCGACGACGCCGAGCCGTGTCTGCCAGGACCCACGATCGAGCGTGGACGGCCGGGACTCGGCATCCTGTCGAACCCTGGGCTCCATCGTCGATCAGTGTAGTGACCGCAACGAAGCGAAGCGCCCCGAACCGCGTACGGTCGGGGCGCTTCGCCTCGTAGTCTCGTCCGGGTCAGCCGCCGGCGACGATCTCCGGGCTCGCCGAGATCTCGCCGCGCGTCGCGACGCCCACGGCGACCTTCTCGCCGCGCGGACCGTGCTCGAAGATGAGCTCGCCGTCCTTCGCGTCGACCTTCACGTGGTCGCCGGACTCCAGCTCGCCGTGCAGGATCTTCTCCGACAGGCGGTCCTCGACCTCGCGCTGCATCGCACGGCGCAGCGGGCGGGCACCCAGCGCCGGGTCGAAGCCGATCTCGATCAGCTGGTCCTTCGCAGCATCCGTCAGCTCCACCGTCATGTCGCGGTCGAGCAGACGCTCGCCGAGGCGCTTGGTGAACAGGCCCACGATCTGGCGCAGCTCGTCCTTGTTCAGCTGCGGGAACACGATGATGTCATCGACGCGGTTGAGGAACTCGGGCTTGAAGTTGCGCTTGAGCTCCTCGTTGACCTTGCCCTTCATGCGGTCATAGGTCGTTCCCTGGTCGCCTTCCACCTGGAAGCCGACGGGGCCGCCCGCGATCGCCGACGAACCGAGGTTGGTCGTCATGATGATCACGGTGTTCTTGAAGTCGATGACACGACCCTGGCCGTCGGTGAGGCGACCCTCTTCGAGGATCTGCAGCAGCGAGTTGAAGATGTCGGGGTGCGCCTTCTCGATCTCGTCGAACAGCACGACCGAGAATGGCTTGCGGCGCACCTTCTCGGTGAGCTGGCCGCCCTCTTCGAAGCCGACGAAGCCCGGAGGGGCACCGAACAGCCGCGAGACGGTGTGCTTCTCGCCGAACTCGCTCATGTCGAGCGAGATCAGCGCCGACTCGTCGTCGAACAGGAACTCGGCGAGGGCCTTGGCGAGCTCGGTCTTGCCGACGCCTGTGGGCCCGGCGAAGATGAACGACCCCGACGGACGCTTGGGGTCCTTGAGGCCGGCGCGCTGACGGCGGATCGTCTTCGAGAGGGCGGCGATCGCCTCCTCCTGGCCGATGACACGCTGGTGCAGCGCCTTCTCCATGAAGACGAGACGGCTCGACTCCTCTTCGGTCAGCTTGAAGACCGGGATGCCGGTGGCCTGTGCGAGCACTTCGGCGATCAGGCCCTCGTCGACCACAGCGTGGCTGGCGACGTCACCCGAACGCCACTGCTTCTCGAGACGCAGGCGCTCGGCCAGCAGCGACTTCTCCTCGTCGCGCAGCGACGCGGCCTTCTCGAAGTCCTGGTCTTCGGAGGCGTGCTCCTTGTCTTCGCGCACCTTGGCGATCTTCTCGTCGAACTCACGCAGCTCGGGCGGGCTCGACAGGATGCTCAGGCGCAGCCGCGCACCCGCCTCGTCGATCAGGTCGATCGCCTTGTCGGGCAGGAACCGGTCACTGATGTAGCGGTCGGCGAGGTTCGCCGCCGCCACGATCGCGCCGTCGGTGATCTGCACCTTGTGGTGCGCCTCGTAGCGGTCGCGCAGCCCCTTCAGGATGTTGATCGCGTGGGGCAGGCTGGGCTCGGCGACCTGGATCGGCTGGAAGCGGCGCTCGAGCGCAGCATCCTTCTCGAAGTGCTTGCGGTACTCGTCGAGCGTCGTCGCGCCGATCGTCTGCAGCTCGCCGCGTGCGAGCAGCGGCTTGAGGATGGAGGCCGCGTCGATCGCGCCCTCGGCGGCTCCCGCTCCGACGAGCGTGTGGATCTCGTCGATGAAGACGATGATGTCGCCGCGCGTGCGGATCTCCTTCGTGACCTTCTTGAGGCGCTCTTCGAAGTCGCCGCGGTAGCGGGAGCCGGCGATGAGCGAGCCGAGGTCGAGCGAGTACAGCTGCTTGTCCTTGAGCGTCTCGGGCACGTCGCCCTTGACGATGGCCTGAGCCAGGCCCTCGACAACGGCGGTCTTGCCGACGCCGGGCTCGCCGATCAGCACCGGGTTGTTCTTGGAGCGGCGCGACAGGATCTGCATGACGCGCTCGATCTCTTTCTCGCGCCCGATCACCGGGTCGAGCTTGTTGTCGCGCGCCGCCTGCGTGAGGTTGCGACCGAACTGGTCGAGCACCTGCGACCCACCCTGCGCCGACTGGGTCGACTCGTTGGCGGCGCCGCTGACGGCGGCCGGCTCTTTGCCCTGGTACCCCGACAGCAGCTGGATGACCTGCTGGCGCACCTTGTTCAGGTCGGCGCCGAGCTTCACGAGCACCTGCGCGGCGACGCCCTCACCCTCGCGGATGAGTCCGAGCAGGATGTGCTCGGTGCCGATGTAGTTGTGGCCGAGCTGCAGCGCTTCGCGCAGGCTCAGCTCGAGCACCTTCTTCGCGCGCGGCGTGAAGGGGATGTGCCCGGTCGGCTGCTGCTGCCCCTGACCGATGATGTCCTGCACCTGCTCGCGCACGGCGTCGAGCGAGATGCCCAGGCTCTCGAGCGCCTTCGCGGCGACGCCCTCACCCTCGTGGATCAGCCCGAGCAGGATGTGCTCGGTGCCGATGTAGTTGTGGTTGAGCATCTTCGCCTCTTCCTGGGCGAGCACCACAACACGACGGGCACGGTCCGTGAATCTCTCGAACATGCGCTTTCCTCCGGCCTCCAGACGCACCTCGGGCGCCATACAAAGAGGGTAGCCACGGGGGCGCGACCCGACGGCCGTGTTCGCTGGTGGCATACGGCATCCGTCGCCGGGCTCGCTTCCAGATCGACCGCGTCGAATCGAGGGTCTCGGCGCACGGCATCCGCTGTTCGGCGCGGCCCAACCCTGAGTCCGGTGCCGACGCGACGTCGTCGGTCAGCGGTCCTGCGCCACGAGGATCGCGCCGCGAACGAGGTTGGTCAGCCGCAGGGGATGCTCGAACACGTCATCTTTGGTGACCCGGATGACCCGCCAGCCTGCGGCCACGAGGCGCTCGGTACGGGCGATGTCGGAGCCGAGCGCGTCCGGATGCGCGGCAACGCCTCGCGAAGTCGCGCGATGCCCCGTCGCCGGCCCGCCGATGCGGCCGCGGCGAGCTGCTCGAGCGTGGCGAGCGCTGAAGCGTCGGCCTCATGCAGGGGCTCACGCATGATTGCGTCACCGAGTGCGACCACGTCGTAGACATCCCACAGTGTTCCTGCGAGCATCGCCCAGGTCGATGCCGGGGACGTCAACCGCACTCCGAGCGTCGGATGGTCGACGACATGCGCCAAGCCCGGCTTGACGGAGTGCCCTGCGACACCCCGTCCGGCCCGGTTCCGGCGCGGGGCGAACACCCCGACGTCGAGATCCCGCGACTCATCGGCCCGGAAAGGCAGCGGCAGGCCCCATGCGACCGCTGCCGGAACGTGCGTGAAGAACTCGTGCTCGATCATCCGAAGGGCGTACCACTGCATACGCTCGAGCAGCTTCGAACGGTCGTCGACGCCTCTCCCATCGCCCGTGCCGGTGACGTTGACAGCGTGGAACGGGTGCGCGACGTCGAGCGCTCGCAGCCGGGACGGCGGGACTCGACCGCGCCGAACAGCGAATCGAGCGAGCGAGCACCCACGATTCAGCGCGGTGGAGCCGAAGACCCACCGGCTCACCTGCGCCGAACATGGACTCGTGGCCGCCGGCACCCTCGACTCGGCGCGGGCGAACTGAAGACCCACCAGCACTCTGACCGGGCGCAGAGCCCGATGAGCGGCCCGCCCGGTCAGTCCGGCAGGATCGGAACTCGCACGCTGTCGTAGCCGTCACCGACGAGGACAAGTTCGACGTCCGAGTCCTCCGAGAGCGCATCGACGTAGGCGACGGTGCCCCGCGGTGCCATGTCTGCGGTGCAGACCTGGTCGGCGGGGGGATCGGCGAAGGTCGCGGTGATCTCGGCCTCGGCCGTCTCGGTGACGTCCTCGAGCACGGGCGGGCAGCCCGACGAGCCCCACGTGAGGATCACGAACATGCCGTCGATGTCGGTCCACCCGGCGCTGGGCTCGTAGTCGGTCATGCCCTCGACCACGTACTCCGGGTCGAGGCCGTCGAGTTCGACCCTGCCCGAGTAGGCGTCGCCGGTGACGATGATCTCGAGGTTCTCGGTCGCATCCACGTCCTCGGGCACCCCGAGCACCGTCGCCCGCGGCACGTAGTCGCGCGTGCAGGCGGCCTGCGCGTCGTCGACCAACTCCACCCTCAGCGTCTGCCCCTCCGGCTCGACGATGGCCGTCGGCTGACACGTCGAGCTTCCCCACGTCACCAGCCCGACCGCACGACCCGAGTCCAGCCAGGCGGCGGCCAGCTCCGCTGCGGCCGGATCATCCGACGGAGACGGCCCTGTGGTGGCGTCGCCACCACCCGGGGACGTGGCACATCCGGCGAGCAAGAGCAGAGCCGAGGCCGCGGCCGCCGCGGCGAGGGTACGCAGACGCATGTTCACATCATGGCGGTGAAAGCTCGAAGACGCCTCCGGAATCGGTCACGGCGACATAACGACGCGTCACAGCGATCACGCCGGCGGCGGCTCGCCGTGCAGGCTCTCGTAGATGTCGGCGACGAACTGGGAGATGTCGTTCGCACCCGTCACGGGCCCGCCCGCGAGCAGCCCGTCAGCACCGAGCAGCACCGCGCTCGGGGTGCCCCAGTCTTCAATCGACCCGCGCACGTAGCCCTGAGGGTCGTGGAGCGACTGCGGCTCGTCGGTGTCGGCCCACGTGGTCGTCGCGGGATCCGTCGTCAGCAGTCGACGCACATCGACCTCGGGCAGCAGGGCGCGCCAGTCGTCGACGCGCGCGTTGACCGACGCGCAGGCACCGCAGGTCTCGGACAGAGCAAGCAGCAGGATCGGCTTCGACATCGCAAGCGTGCGCAGATTCACCACCGTGCCGTCGGCGAGCGAGACGGGTACGGCCGGTGTCCGCAGCCGCACGTACTCGTCGTCGAGCGGGTCGGCGGCTGCCGGAGCAGGTGCCGCGGGCTCTTCGGATTCCTCGGCGGTCGGCTCAGGCCAGAGCACGAGCGCCACGGTCACGGCAGCAACGGCCAGCGCCACGATCCACCAGGGCTCGGATGCCGCGACGACGACGGCGCCACCCAGCAGCGGGGTGGCCCAGATCACGGCCGCGACACCGACCGCGAGCGCGACCAACCATGCATTGCGCGTCACGGTGGCCCTGGTCACCGGCTTGCGGTCGCCGAAGCATGCGCAGGACGAGTCGGATGCCGCAGACACCGCGCGTGCCACAAGCACGAGGTAGGCCACCATGAGGACCAGAGCGACGAGAGCCGCGGCAAGACCCAGCCAGCCACCGAGCAGGACGAGCGCGACCGCGAGCGCCAGCTCGCCCCAGGGGTGGAGTCGCAGTAGCCACGTCCGACGGAAGACCTTCGGCACGCCCAGCTCGGCCCATCCCGAGAGGTCATCGGGGTGCCGCAGTTTCGCGATCCCGCTCCACACCAGGACGCCCGCGAGGATCAGCGGCAGAGCGGCGGCGAGCGCATCGGGCATGCAGCGATGCTACCGGCGCCCCGTGGCGAGAAGGCCCGTGTAGAAGTCGGCGTGCTGGGCGGCCACGGCGGCGTCGTCGAGCAGCTCGGGCGTCTGCGCCGCGGCGGCGCCGAGCCGACGGCGGAGCTGCCCGTCCTCGGCGAGCGCGCCGAGCGCCGACGCGAGTCCGACGGCGTCGCGCGGCGACACACGACGGCCGTTCACATCGTCGTCCACCCACTCCGCGGGCCCGCCCTCGTCGGCGACGACGACCGCGCAGCCGGCGGCGAGGTACTGCAGCACGTTCTGCCCGAGCGGCTCAGGCCGGGTGGAGTACTGCACGGCGATGTCCCACCCGTCCAGGACTGCATCGACGTCGTCGACCTGCCCGAGGAAACGCACCCGGTTCGCCACGCCGAGCTCGACGGCTCGCGACCGCAGCTGCGCCAGGAAGTCCTCATGCCCGAACAGCGGCGCACCCGCGAACTCGAGCACGGCGTCGCTGTCGCCGAGCGCCGATGCGAACGCCTCGAGCAGCAGCAGCTGACCCTTCCACGGGTCGATGCGAGCCAGCATCCCGATCCGCACCGGACCGGGCACACGTGCCGATCGGGCTCGACCGACGGTGAGGCCGGATGCGCTCGGGATGACCGCCGTGCGCACCCCGTCGCGCACGAATGGCAGCGCCGAGTCGAGCGTCGTAGGCGAGTTGGCGATCACACCGTCGGCACGGGGCAGCACGAGCCGCGTCATGGTACGGAACCCGAACCCGCCGAGCGCAGTCGCGTCGACGAGGTCGCGCAGGTGCACGACGAACGGCATCCGGGTGCCCCGCACCGCCAGCGCGCCGAAAGCGGCCGCCCGCGCCGTGTTGGCGTCGACGAGTCCCGCCGCGCGAAACCACGGATGCCGGCGCACCGCCGCCGCCTGAACGAGCAGCCGGCCGGCGGCGCCCGCCGCGGCGCGCGCACCACCACCGCTGACCCCTGCCGGCTGCGGGCTGCCCACCTCGGCCACCTCGACATCGGAGGCCCGAGCACGGAAGAACCCCGCCGCCCCCGGCGGGACCAGCATCCGCGGGTCCCAGGCGGGGTCGGCCCGCAGCATCCGGACGAGCGCGAACTCGGCGCCGCCGGGCGACCCGGTGTGCTCGAGGTGCAGCACCACCGGCGCGGCGCCGGTCATGCGCGGATCCGCGATCGGCGGGGGCTCACCGATTCGCCCCGGCGGCGCGCACCCGCTCGGTCAGCTCGCCGGTGGAGGCGACGGCCTCGAGGTAGGCGCGCACGTCGGGACGCGGCATCCCGAACAGCGCGTGGGCGAGATGAACCAAGGGCGCGACCTGTTGTTGCACCATCTGCACGTAGACCTCGGGTTCACGTCCGTCCGGGTCGACGACGTCGTCGAGATCCGGCCGCGGCTCGGCGACCTCGCGGGCATCGGACAGCGTCGCCACGCGCCGGCGCAGGTCCTCGATGCCAGTGATCGACGGCGCATCGACGTGCTCGGCGACGCGACCGATCTCACGGATCGTGAATGTGGTGCGCAGCGTCGATGGTGCGGCGGCGATGACCGCTTCGCGGTGTCGGCGGGTCGCGGTGAGCACGAGATCGGTGCCCAGCACGGCGTGATCGTCGAGCTTCCGTGCGAGGTGGTCCGAGACGTCGGCCCCCAGTGATGCCGCGATCGCCGTGATCTCGACCCCGGCGGGCTCGCCGACCGGTGCGGAGGTGCCGACGCTGCCGACCTCGACGTGGCGTGCGACGGCGTCGGGCAGGTACCAGTCGGCCCAGCGGCGCAGGAGTGCGGCGGCCAGCGCGGAACGATGGATGTTGCCCGTGCACACGGTGACGATGCGGAACCGATCGTTCACGTTCACCTCGCTCCCCTGCCCCGATGCGGTCACCCCGTTAGGGTTACTGCGAAAGCCTACTCGGGAGGGTCTGTGCGGGTTCTGCGGGTGTCGCACAGCGCCGCCGTCGACGCCTGGCGCGGTCGCGAGCGCGCGCTGGCCGGTCTCGGCGTCGATGTCGAGGTGGTCACGGCGCGGCGCTGGCATGCGGGCGGCACCGAGGTCGAGCCCCACCCCGCGCCGGGCGAGCGTGTCGCGACGGCGCGCACCTGGGGGCGGCATCCCGCCCTGTTCGTGTTCGATCCGAGGCCACTGTGGCGGGCGCTCGGCGGGTCGTGGGACGTCATCGACATCCACGAGGAACCCTTCTCGCTGGCGACGGCCGAAGTGCTGCTGCTGCGCGCGCTGCGCGGCCGGCGCACCCCGTACGTGCTCTACACCGCACAGAACCTGCCCAAGCGCTACCCGATCCCGTTCCGATGGCTCGAACGTCGAGCACTGCAGCATGCATCGGGGGTGTCGGCATGCAACCGGACCGCCGCGCGCATCGTCGAGGCGAAAGGCTTCCCCGGGCGCGCCAGCACCATCCCCCTCGGCATCGACGCCGCGGAGTTCCCGCCGCGCGCCGACAGAGCGCCCGCAGCAGACGCGGTCGTCGTCGGACTGCTCGGCCGTCTCGTCACAGAGAAGGGCGTCGGTGTGCTGCTGCGTGCGCTGGCGACACAACCGCGGCTGCGCGCACGCATCGCCGGTTCGGGTCCGCTCGCCGGCGTGCTGCCGAAGCGCCTGGAAGAGCTCGGCCTCGCCGACCGCGTCGAGCTGGTCGGTGCGCTGCCGCCCGAGGACGTACCCGGCTTCCTCGCCTCGCTCGACGTGCTGGCGGTGCCGTCGATCGCGACACCTCGCTGGACCGAGCAGTTCGGGCGGGTCGCCGTCGAGGCGATGTCGGTCGGTGTACCGGTGGTCGCCAGCGACGCGGGCGCACTGCCCGACGTCGTGGGCGGTGCAGGCATCGTCGTACCGGCCGGCGACGCCGCGCTCCTCGCCGACGCCGTGCTCGAGGCGGCCGGTCCCTCGCGGGAGCGGCTCCGCTCCTCGGGCTTCGCCCGCGCGCGGGAGTGCGGTTGGGATGCCGTGGCCCGCGACTATCTCGGTCTGTATCGCGCGGCCCGACGCCGCCCGGTCGGAGCGCAGCCGGCGGCGGTCGAGCATCCGATCGAGATCGGGGTCGTCGCGTTCGGTTCGGTCGACCTGCTGCGCGCCGCGCTCGAACCGGTCGCGCACCTGCCGGTGACGGTCGTCGACAACTCGTCGCTGGTCGAGATCGCCAACCTGTGCACCGAGCTGGGGGTGCGGTACATCGACCCCGGTCGCAACGGCGGGTTCGCGGCAGGGGTGAACCGGCTGCTGCGCGACCGTCTCGCCCCCGAGGCCGATCTTCTGCTGCTCAACCCGGATGCCCGCATCTCGGCCGACGATGTCGCGGCGCTGGGGCGCGCGCTGCATTCGCTGGGCGACCTCGCCTCGGTCGGCCCGTCGCAGGTCGACGACGACGGGCACCGCGCACAGGTGTCATGGATCTTCCCGTCACCCGGCCGCGCCTGGCTCGAGGCCGTCGGCGCCGCGCGTCTGCGGCGCGGTCCGCGCTTCGCCATCGGATCGGTGCTGCTGCTGCGTGCAGAGGCGCTCGCCCAGGTGGGCCCGTTCGACGAGAGGTTCTTCCTCTACGCCGAAGAGACCGATTGGGCGTACCGGGCATCGATGCTGGGCTGGCGCCACGCCGAGGTGACCGCGGTGACCGCTGTGCACCACGGCGCGGCCACGAGCACCGACGCGTCGCTGCGGGATGTGCGCTTCCACGCCTCGCAGGAGCGGTACTACCGAAAGCACTTCGGTCGCCTCGGGTGGCAGTCGACGCGCGCCGCGGTCGTCGTCGGCTCGCTCGTGCGCGCCGCGCTGCTGTCGGGCTCGCGCGGCGATGCGGCCCGGCGCCGTGCACTCCTCTACCTGCGCGGTCCGCTGCGGGTCGAGGCATCCGTCGGGGCACGCTGATGCGCATCGTGCAGATCGCACCCACAATCGCACCGGGTCGGGGGGTGCCGGGGGTCGCCTGGGAGCTCGCCCACGCCTTTCGCGCGGCAGGCCACGACGTGGAGTCGTTCACCTACGCCTCCGTGCCGAGGATGCACTTCGACGCGCGCACGCCCGTCGGGCGGCGTGTTGCCCAGGTGTGGCGCAGCGTGCGTTTCAGCACACGTGGCACGACCCTGGCACGGGAGTTCCTCGCGGCCCGACCCGACGCGGTGTCGCTGTGCCACAACACCGCCGTCGTCGGCGATGTCTTCATCGATCACGGTCTGGTCTCAGAAGCCATGCGGGCGCACGGCGATTCGCGATGGCGGCGCTGGGGCAACCCGCACCGCTGGTTCATCCACATTCGCGAACGACGGCGTCTGCGCGGGCCGACACATCGCGCCGTCGTGACGCCGACCGTTGCCGAGGCGGAGACTCTCAAGCGGGCGTACGGACCGATCGGCGCCCCTGTCGAGGTGATCCCGCACGGCGTGGACCTGGAGCGTTTCCACCCGCCGACCGACACCGAACGCGCTGATGCGCGCGCCGCGCTGCACCTCGACACCGACGACCGGGTCGCGCTCTTCATCGGGCATGACCTCGAACGCAAGGGCATCCACGTGCTCATCGACGCGCTGGTCGATGCCCCGACGGTCCTGTTGCTTGTGATCGGCGGGTCCCGACGCCAGATCGTGCGCGCACGCAGCCGTGCGATGAACCTCAAGGTCGACGCCCGCGTGCTGTTCCTCGGCCCGCAGCCCGATGTGGTGCCGTACCTATGGGCTGCCGACATGTTCGTCTTCCCCAGCGCCTACGAGTCGAGCGGACTGGTGGTGGCGGAGGCGCTCGCCTGCGGCATCCCGGTCATCGCCACGCCCGTCGGCATCGCACCGGATATCGTGACAGACGGGGTATCGGGCTATCTGGCACCCCGCGATCCACGGGTCTTCGCCGATCGGATGGAGCAGATCGCCGAAGCAGAGCCGGGCTCGTGGGCTTCGGCTGCCCGCGCCAGCGTCGCGAACCTGTCATGGGAGCGCACCGCCGCCGCCTACATCGGACTGATGGAACGGATCGCGTACGAGCGCACCACCGAGGAGGGGCTGTGATCGACCGGCTGAGGATCCTGCACGTGGTCCACACTCAGCAGTTCGCCGGGGTGGAGCAGTTCGTGCGGCGCCTCGCGATCGCGCAGGCCGTCGCGGGTCACAGCGTGCGCGTGATCGGCGGCGATCCGGAGCAGATGACCGCTGCGCTCGACGGGGCCGGCGTGCGTCATCGGCCGGCACGAGGGGCGGCCGAGGTCATCCGCTCGATCGGGCTCGTCGCCGATGGGCTCGATGTCGTCAACACGCACATGACCGCTGCCGACACAGTGGCGATCGCGGCGATCGCGCTGTCACGGCACGCGCCTGCGCTTGTCGCCACCCGTCACTTCGCAGCACCTCGAGGCGCTCGGCTGCCCGCCTTCGCCTCGCGCGCGATCGAGCGCCGGCTCGACGGCGAGATCGCGGTCAGCCGCACAGTCGCACAAGCCGCCGAGGTGTCGTCGACGGTCGTCTACGCGGGGATGGCCGAGCAGCCGCCTGTCGATCCCGCGACGCGCGAGCGGATCGTGCTCATGGCGCAGCGCCTGCAACCCGAGAAGCACACCGAGATGGGCCTGCGCGCCTTCGCGCAGTCGGGCCTCGCCGCCGACGGCTGGCGTCTCGAGATTGCGGGCGACGGACCCCAGCGCGCGTCGCTCGAGGCCGAAGCCCGGCAGCTCGGTGTCGCAGGCGCGGTTCGCTTCCTCGGCTTCCGCACCGACGTCGCAGAGCGGATGCGTGGGGCCGGCATCCTGCTCGCCTCTTCGCCGTTCGAGCACTTCGGCCTATCGGTGCTCGAGGCGATGGCGGCAGGATTGCCGATCGTGGCCACCGACGCCGGTGGACACCGCGAAATGCTCGAGGGACTTGACGAAAGAGCCCTCACACCGGCGGACGACCCGGCAGCGGCGGCGCGGCGTCTGCGTGCCCTCGCCGACGACGGCCTCGGCCGCGCCACCCTCGGCGACAGCGAACGCGCGCGACAGCTCGACCGCTTCACGCTTGACCGCCAGGTGACCGCGACGGACGCCGCATACCGCGACGCGATCGCTCATCGTCGCGAACGCGACGCAGGGGGCGCGAGATGACGGATCTTGTCGTCGTGTCGCTCGAGCGGTGGGACGACGTCTGGCGACGAAACCAATACCTCGTCGACGGACTCTTGCGAAACGACCCCGACCTGCGGGTGCTGTTCGTCGAGCCGCCTTCCGATCCACTGCACGACGCGCGGTCGCGGCGACGCCCGGAGAGGGGGCATCGATCGCGACCGGTGGGCGAGACGGGTCGGTTGTGGAGCTGGCGGCCGACGAAGTGGCTCCCGCGACGGATCGACGCCGGGTTCGACGATCGGTTCATCCTGGGCATTCAGGACGCCGCCGGCGAGCTCGGCTTCCGTGACCCCGCGCTGTGGGTGAACGACCCGCGCTTGGCCGGTGTAATGGTGGCGACCGGGTGGCCGACCTTGTACGACATCACCGACGACTGGGCCACCGCCGACCGCCCAGCAGCCGAGCGCGGGCGAATCGTGGAGGGCGAAGCGCTGCTGCTGGCCCACGCAGATGAGGTCGTCGCCTGCTCATCTGAGCTCGAACGTCGCAAGGCACCTCAGCGGCCGTCGCAGCGGCACCCGATCGTCGTCATCCGCAACGCGGTCGACGTCGAAGACTATCAGCGACCGCGTCCGCGGCCCGCGCTGCTGCCCGCCGGTCGCACGGCGGTGTACGCCGGCACACTGCACCAGGATCGACTCGACGTCGATCTGGTCCTGTCGACGGCCGAGGCGCTCGCCGGTGAGGTGTCGATCGTGCTCGTCGGTCCGAACGCGCTGGGTCGTGACGCCACCGAACGCCTGCGTACGACGGGAGTCTCGATGCCCGGTGCCCAGCCCCGCGACGTGCTTATCGGAAGCCTGCAGCACGCCGACGTTCTGATCGTGCCACATCTGGTGAACGCCTTCACCGACAGCCTCGATCCGATCAAGCTCTACGAGTACCTGGCGGTCGGGCGCCCGATCGTGTCCACGCCCGTCGCGGGGTTCCGCGACGCAGTTCGCTGTATCGGACCCACGGGGTACCCCGCGGCGGTGTCGGCTACCGCGCGAACAGAAAGACTCTCGTTGCGTCCCGGACCGACTCCCGACGACTGGAGCAGTCGAGTCACCGACGTGCATGACGTGCTTCGTCGACTGCCCCGCGAGCGGGGCGCTTGAACCGCCGAAGCTAGGGCAGCGTCACCGCCGAACCGTTGCAGTTATTGCTGGGGTTGACGAGCGTGAACGAAGTCGACTGTGGCCCGAGCACGACCACCGGGCTCGCGGGCGGAGTGCACGGCTCGATCCAGCGGTAGCTGATGTTCATCTCGAAGCTACTGGAGTTCCCGAACTCATGTCCGACGACCCAGAACTTGACTGTTTGATTGGGCAGAACGGTGAAACTCGCGAAGCCGCCACAGCCCGTCGCCAGGACCTGCGGCGGACAGTTGTTCTCGGTCCCGTTGAAGCTCCATACGGTGAAGTCACTGTAGAAGGTGCCGCTGTTCAGCACTCGGGACTGCGCACCGGTGATCTGGAGCACTAGCGTATCGGTCGCCGACGTGTTCGTTGCGTACGCCGGCACCTGAGGCGTCTTGTCCGTCCCTGCGCAACCACCATTGCCGTTGCCGACAGTCGCGCAGCCCTTGTTGAAGTCGAACACAGGGGGCGGCGGCGGCACCGAAGCGGCGAAGGCCGGCACGGGGGCCGCGATCGCGATCGCAGGAACCGACCAGGCCATGGCCCTCGTCACCGTACGACGGCTGAGGCCCTTTTCTTCGGGTTGTTCGAGATCGCTCATGAGATGGCCCCTCCCGGGTCGGAGTTGCCGCACATCCCTCGCGGAGGACATGCGCGCATGTGAATGAGTCGGGACGTCGCGTACTCCCAGAACCGCGACACGCGCCAATATATCCCATCCCATCGTCCGGCACGAGCGATCTCACCCATTCGTAACATTGTGCGGTGTTAGCGTTCTCGTGGCCTTCACATCACCGCGAGCGAGAGGATCGCATGTCGGACGCACGCGAGCGCTCGCTCGGCGACCAGTTGCCACGTCTGCTGCGCATGGCCGGCGCGCGCCCGGCGCGCTGGATCGCGAGCGTGATCGTCGTGTCGCTGGTTCTGACCACGCTCGATACTCTCGGCGTAGCCGCGATGATCCCGCTCACGCAACTCATCAGCGGCACCGCCACCGATACGGGCGCACTCGGTGCGATCGCGGAGATCACGGGCATCAGCGAGCCCTCTGAACTGGTCCCGATCGTCGCTGCTGCCATCGCTGGCCTGTTCATCTTCAAAAGTGTCGCCTCGATCGTCTTCCGCTGGTGGCTGCTCGGCCGCACGAGTCGCATATCGGCACTCGTAGCGACTGACCTGATGCGCCGGTACATGCTCTCGCCCTATGTCGCTCATCGCGGTCGGCACCTGGCCGAGGTGTACCGCAATATCAACGAGTCGACGGCGCAGGCGGCCTCCGTGCTCCAGGCGACGATCACCGTGCTCACCGACGCGATGCTGCTCATCGCCATCATCGCGGTGCTTGCGATCACCGCTCCGTGGATCACACTTCTCGTTGTCTTCGTCTTCGGCCTCCTACTCCTAGGCATCCAACTGGGCCTGCGCAGACGGCAGGCGCGACTCGGTGAGGAGATCGCCGATGCCGGCCTCGCTGCGTGGAGCTTCCTCATGCCGGGCCTCGACGGATTCCGCGAGACCCGGCTGTCCTCGAGCGCTGGATCGTTCATTGACGGGTACCGAGCAGCGAAGTTGCGTGGTGCGATGGCGGGTCGCCAGCTCGCGCTGGTGTCAGAGGCCCCGCGGTATGCACTTGAGATCGGCTTCGTTCTCGCTATCGCAGGCATCTCCGTCGTGCTCTTCGCGACCGGCACGCCCGCAGAGGCCCTGACGGTACTCGGAGTCTTCGGGGCGGCCTCGCTGAGGGCGCTGCCCACTCTCAACCGGGTGGCGTCCAGTCTCGCGACGATCCGCTCCGGCCAGGTCGGCCTTCGTATCGTCCTCCGGGCGGGTGCCGAGCTCGACGGGCAGGGCCGCCACGAAGAAGCTCCTCGCAGCGATGAGCCGTTCGAGGGTGACATCTCGTTCATCGACGTGGGATTCCGGTATCCCGACGCCGACGAGGATGTCCTACGCGGCATCACCCTCACGATCCCGCGCAATCGTACGGTGGCGTTCGTCGGCTCGAGCGGCGCCGGCAAGAGTACACTGCTCGATCTTCTCCTCGGCCTGCTGGAGCCTACGCACGGACGGATCGAGTGCGGCGGGCGAAGCATCCTCGATGACCGTGCCCGTTGGTACGCCGATCTGGGTGTGGTGCCACAGGACGTGTTCCTCGTCAACGACACTCTTCGCGCGAATGTCGCCTTCGGTGTCCCCTCCGAGGCAGTCGATGCGGATCGCGTGTCCGAGGTGGTCGCTATGGCGCGCCTCGAGGGACTCGTGGCGGAACTGCCGCGCGGCCTGGACACTATGGTAGGGGAGCGCGGAGTGCGACTATCGGGTGGGCAACGGCAGCGACTCGGTCTCGCGAGGGCGCTCTACCGTCGGCCGAGCGTGCTCGTCCTCGACGAAGCGACTTCGTCGCTCGACAACGTGACCGAGTTCGAGATCACCGACACGCTCAAGCGTCTCGAAGGCACCATGACGATCGTGATCGTCGCACATCGGCTGTCGACGGTGCGCGGCGCCGACCACCTCGTGTTCCTCGACAAGGGCCTGATCGAAGCGCAGGGCACATTCCCCGAACTGCGCAGCCGCAGCGCGGCATTCAACAGACTCGTCGAACTGGGAGACCTGTCGTGATCAGTGGTGGCCGTCGATGACCGTCCACTTCGGGTCGAGCTGGTAGGCGTCCGTCCCGACCTCGAACCGGCCGTGGAAGCGGGGCATGATCACCTCGGGCGAGTCGAAGCGAGCGCCTGCGACGTATCCGCCCCAGTAGCTGAACGTCGAGTTCGTGCCGATGAGCCGTCGCGCGGCGGCGATCGCACGGAAGTTTGCGACGGGATCGGGCTCGTCGTAGTCGACCTGCGATGAGTGGGCGCTCAGCAACGTGTCGAGGTGCTCACGGCACCAGTGCGCATCGTCCGACACCACTCGAACCCGCTCCGCTCGCGCTGTGCGCCCGAGAGCCTCTGCAAGGTACCCGGGAACATCCCAACCGTAGCGCTTGCGATGGACAGGATCACTGTAGTAGTCGCCACGCCGCACATTCACGACGAGCGTGTCTCCAAGATCCTCGGACAGCTCTGGGATGAGCGTCTCGCGGACGAAAGCATCGACCGAGACGCGGTCGAAGTCGATGCCGAATCGCTGCGTCCACGAGTCATCGTTCCACTCGCGGCGGTCGTGGAACCGCATTTCGCTCGCACTGACCGTCAGCTTGCGAAGGCGAGGGAACTCGTCGAGCCACATCGCCATTCCGGGGGCCTCGAGCACCCGCGTCGGTTCGCCCGCGGCCGCACGTTGGTGGGCATCGAGCCACAGATAGAGCCAATTGCCGAAACGCAGACCGGCGAGCGGCGTCATCACCACCACGCGGTCGCCACGGCGAAGCATGTCGACCGCCCGCTTCCCGGTCCGTCGTGCGCGCCAGGCGAGGTGCTGGCCCGCGCGACGGGCGAAGCTGTCGGGGCTCCTCATGACAGCGCTGCCCGGATCTCGTTGCCTGCCGCGTCGGTGCGCTCGGGAGGCAGCGGCGACCAACGCGCCTGGCGAAGCATCGCCGTCGATCCCCACGCGATGCCAGCAGTCGTGACACCCCAGCGGCGCACCTTGCGGAACAGACCCGGGGCGTCGCCGACGGCCGCGTACTCGCGGGCGATCCAGCGTCGGAGCGACTCCGAGCGGATGCCACCATCGCGTGCGAGGAGAACCATGTGGTTGCGCCGCGCGTACAGCTTGTACCGCGTGTCAAACCGACGACCTTTGACATGCGGCGCCGGCAGGTGGTCGACGACCGCGTCGGGAGAGAAGACGGCCTTTCCCCCGAGGCGGCGGACGCGTAGGTAGATGTCGGTGTCCTCCCGCATCGCCGTGCCCGGGTAGTCGTCACGGAACCCCCCAAGCCGGGCGAGCAACGCACGCCGGAACGACATATTCGCCCCGATGCCGTGGTCAATGTCGACGATGCTCGCGGTCACCGATGCAAAGCCCTCAGTGAGCGAGCCGTCGGGTAGCAGCCGGCCGACCGGCAGGTCGTACGTCTCCTCGCCCGGTTGGCCGTTGCGCGTGCGCCCGGCGACCGCGACCACCGCGGGATCGGCGAATGCGTCGAGCACGGCGTGCTGCCAGCCCGGAGAGACGACCACGTCATCGTCGAGGAAACTGATGATCTCGCCGCGAGCGTGGCGGAGTGCGGCGTTCCTCGCTCGTGTCATCCACCCCGCTACCAAGCGGTCGTGCACGTACACCGCCGACGGACGGACCTGTCGCACGAGGTCTGCGGCGTCGGCCGCCGACGCATCCACCACCACGATCTCGACGTCATCGGTGACTGCCGCATCCAGAGCCTGGAGACAACGGCGCAGGAAGTCTCGCCGCTCGTAGGTCACGATGCAGACACTCAAAGGTACCGTTTCGGCCACACTGCAAGCCTAGGTCGAGCGGGAACAGCCCGCGTCCCGACAGATATCGTGGGATCCCACCCCGAAAGTGTGCCGAGAGGAGGCGACGTGGCGGCACCTACGGTCACCGTGGTCATCCCGACGAACCGCGGCGGCCCCTACCTCTCGGCGGCGGTGGACTCACTTCGCGCTCAATCATCAGCGCCCACGGAAGTGATATTGGTCGACGACGGCTCGCCGCCTCCCGGGCTCTCCGAGGTCGCGGACCGGCTCGGGCTCACGTACCTCCGGAAGGATGCGGGAGGCATCTCTTCCGCACGCAACCTCGGCGCGGAGCACGCGGTCAGCGAGTGGATCGCGTTCCTCGACGACGACGACATGTGGCACCCGGACCGGCTCAAGCTCCAACTGGCCGCGTTGGACGACAATCCGCACGCGATCGGCGCCTTTACGGGCGGGCAGCACATCGACGAGGCTGGGCTGGCGTTCGGCGATCCGTGGGGGGCTCCTTCCGCATCCGCCGAGGACATGCTCACGGGGCGCACACCCACCCCGAGGGTCACAACGCTGCTGGTCAGCCGAGATGCGTACCTGGCGGTGGGCGGATGTCGGACGCGGTTCGAACCCTCGGAGGACAACGACCTGATCGCGCGCCTTCTTCTCCAAGGCAACTTGGTCGCAGTGGATCAGACGCTCGTGTTCTACCGCCGGCATGCCTCGAACGTGACCCGTCGCGGCTTGCGCGGGCTCCAGGCCGGCAGATCGTCGATACGGGAGATGACGCGCGAAGCGCGTCGCAACGGCGACGAAGACCGCCATGCCTTGATGCGGGCTCGATACCGATCCTTCGCCGTAAACGCGTCCGATCAGAGTCTGGGTGAGGTCATCTCGGCCGTCCGCAGCGGAGAGCTCGGCTATGCGGCGCGGGTCCTCTATTGGAGTGCGATGACATTCCCTGTGGCGACGGCGCGGGCCGCTGCGCGACGCCTCAGGGCGAGGGGCGGGAAGTAGCGGCGGTGTCCGCCGGCGGGCTTCGGAAGGCAACAGGAAGCGTGGCGGACTTCGACCATCGCGGGCCCAAACGCGCCGGCAGCCGCTGTAGCACGTAGTGCTCCAACCGGTAGAGCGCACGCATTCTCTCGTACTCGAACTTCGTCGATCCGACGCGGCCCAGAACGCCGCCGGGGACGAAGTTGGTTTCGTAACTGAGTGTCGTGAGTGTGGCCCGAGGCCGACGCGTCGCGCGCTGGTGAGCTTCGACCCGATACTCGAAGGTGGTCGGATGCGGCGCGTGACGCGCAGCGGCCATCGGAGCGAAGTCCCGGTAGATGGCGCCGATCAGGTCCTGCCGCCGCAGCAGGAACAGCTGATCGCTGAAGCCCCAGTTGATGCTGTAGTCGTCCACCATGCCGATTTGCTCGGCTGAGTAGTCGGCCCCGGGTTCAGGACTTGGCCAGGCGAGCGAAGCATGGAACAGCCATGGCTGGCGCTCCAGAAGACGAACGCTCGGCTCGACCCAGTTCATCGGTGTGCGCAGGGCGGTTTCCGCGTCCCAGCCGAGCAACCACGTGGACTCGCACACATGGGGCATGACGAGGCCGTAGTCGAGCAGGTAGGGATGACGACGCAACGACCGATGGCTGAGGCCTGCATGCTCCAACGCCCGGTCGATGTGGTCGGAGACGAACTCGAAGCGCGTGATCTCACCTGCCGCGAGGAGTGCTTCGGCGCGAGATCGGGCGTCAGCCGGGTCATCGACGTTGTTGATCAGCGCAACGGTTTCTTCGAAGTGCGTGAGGTTCGCGTCCACGAGCCGCGGGAAGAACCCGCGCGAGAGAACGGATCTGTAGGTGCGTTCATAGGCGTTGACGACGAGCGCGACTCCCACAGCACCTCCTGACGAAGCCATGGATCAGACCGGCTCGCCACGATACCAGCGCCGGCGCCTGCCCAGCCTGGCGGTGCGATAGATCGCCTCGTAGCGGTCGACCACGCGGGCCAGGTCGAACTCCTCCGCTCGGCGGAGACCTCGTTCCGCCATCCGCCGGCGTGCAGGCTCCGACGTAAGCATCGACACGAGCACTTCAGGGATCGCGTCGAGCTCGACGGTGACCCCGTCGTGCCCTTGACGGGTAACGTATCGTGCCCCCACGTTGGGAGTGGCGACCACCGGAAGACCCGTCATCATCGCTTCCGCGTACGGGATGCCGAATCCCTCGTACGTGGAGGGCAGGCAGAACACCCATGCCTTGCGGTACTCGTCTACGAGTTCCTCGTCCGACAGTCTCCCGAGTGCCTCAACGCCGACGGGCAGCGTGGACGGCGCATCCTGCGTGACCATTCGCAGCGTGGCGCCAGGCACGCGGGTCGCGACCTCGGCGCCGAAGCGCTCGGCTAGTTCAGCGCCCCGCTTTCGACCGGTCCAGGTGCCGACGAAGAGCACGGTCGGGTCGGGTCGACGCTTGCCGACGCCGGGACCGAAGACCCGACGATCGACTCCGTTCGGGATCACCGTGCTCACCCACGGTGTCCATCGACGCGTCTCGGGAGAGATGAGCACTGTGGTGTCTGCGACGACGCTCGCGAGCAACTCGGTGAAGCCGAGCAGCACCATCCGGGCTCGCTCCTTGATCCCGCGGATCCGTAGCGCCTCTTCGAAGCACGACCCATGCAGCGTGCGCACGTGCATGGGAACGCGACGGCGCCACATCCAATAGTCCTCGCCGTGGGCATGGAGTACGTCGTACGACGAAAAGTCGCGACGACGCATCTCGAACGCGAAGCGGAAGGTGCGCAACGAACCCGTGAGCGCAACGTGCACATGCCCGTATCGCGCACCCTCGACCGGTGCGCAAGGACTGAATACGTCTACGTGGTGTCCGCGATCCGCCAATTCGTTTGCGAGCGCATGCACCTGATAGCCCACGCCGATCTTGCTCTCGCTCGGCAGGTAGTACGAGATCATCGCGATCCGCAGCGGCTGCTGCTGACTCGCCGGGGTCGCGTTCGCCGCCGTCCCGCTCATGTCAAACCCGCGCGCAGCGCTTCCAGCCACGCGTGGCCCTCGCGCAGGTCGGGCTCAAGGTGATTGCCCTCCGCCCACTCATTCCATGACTTCACCCACAGCAGTCGCTCCTGCGGCCGCCGGTTGCCGAGCAGGTCGACAGCGGATGCCACAGACCGTCCGAACTTCTCGGGCGTCGCTCCGTGCGCGACCAGTCCCCGTCGACCGGCCCGCGGCGTGTTGTCCCAGTTGGGGTAGACGCATGGCTGCAGCAGTGGGATGCGGGGGTAGGTGTCGACGATCCGATCCGAGTACGGCCAGATCTCGGGTCCGCCAAGGGACTTGCGCATTGCGCGCATTCGCAGTCGCGTGCCGCGTGTGACCTCGACTGGCAGGCGCATGTAGACGCCGGCGTCGAAGCCGTCCGCTTCGAATGCCGTGTAGCGCGGTCCGCCTCCGAGCAGGTCGCTGACCTCGGCCACCAGATACAGTCCATCGAGCCCGGCCTTTCTGGCCATCATCTGCCACCTCTCGACGAACGCCGCCGGATCGGGCAGTTCCTCGGGGCGGAACACATAGAAGATCGGCTTGCCGTCGACGCGGAGGTAGCGATCGTCTCGGAACGCCGGTAGGAGCGATGTGAAGTGGGCGGCGTCGTCTTCGGGTCCGGGATAGGTCTGTTGCTTCAGGATCTTGTCGGGGGCACCGTGCCACGTCCCCGTCCAAGTCTGGTTCGCCCACGCCAGCGCGAAGCCGATGTCCGGCTCTCCGCTGTCGAGCACTTCGCGGAACGGACGGTCCAGTATGCGCTCTCCGCCGCCGAACCAGTAGTGCCAATAGACGAACCCCTCAATGCCGTAGCGGCGTGCGAGCTCGCTCTGGGCGTGCCGTGTCTCGGCCACGCGCAGGTCGTAGAATCCGAGGTCGGCCGGGAGTGTCGGCTGTCGATGACAGGGGAAGAGCCGTCGCGCGCGCGCGACGTTGGTCCATTCGGTGAAGCCGGGACCCCACCAGCGGTCGTTCTCGGGGATGGGGAAGAACTGGGGGAGGTAGAACGCGAGCGCACGGGCACGCAGCCCATCGACGTCACGGACCGCGCTCAGGTCGTCTGTCACGAGCCACCCCCACGACCCCGGCGCCGGATACGCCGCAACCACGGCAGCCGCGCCCGCAACCTCGCGCGGAGCCGTTGGACGCGACGACCGTCGGGAGGCCAGAGAGTGCGCGCCAGCGCGTCGACCGCGCCGCGGAAGCGGCGGTCGCCATAGCGCTGACTCGCCAACAGCTCGGTGAGAAGGTGACGGTGGAGATCTCCATCGAGCCTGCCGGCTGTCCCTTCCTCGAGCGGGATGAGCCCCCCGCCGAGGCGAAGCGCCACGGCGGACGACAGGAACGGAAGTCCGAGCTCGGTCGTACGGGAGGTCGCACCCGTATGGACGCGGTAGAACACGGTCGGCTGATCAAGCTGCGGAATCGGCGCGAGCCGCGCGACGTTCACCAGCATCCAGTAGTCATCCATCGCGAGAGCGTGAGGCGCGAATCCCCCGGCGAGGCGAAGAAGATCCGCGTCGGCGATGAAACTCGTCGTGGTCGAGATGGGTCCCCGGAGCATCGCCCGCACGTCGTATCGACGCACTCGATCCGAGCCTGCCACCGCACCACGCGCGACCAGTTCGGTCAACGTCGCCGTGCTCGAGACGCGCAAGTGCGCCCACCCTCCGGCGAGCGCGTCCATGTCGTTGAGAGCGTGCTCGTCGTCGACGACGGTGAATGGGATCTCGCGGAGAAACACAATGCGCTCGTCGGGGTGCGCGTTGAGCCAGACCAGCGCCCTCGCAATGTGACTCGGATGCCACATATCATCCTGATCTACGAAAGCGACCCATCTCGTCCGCGTCGCGGCGAGACCGCGATTGCGCGCAACGGCGACGCCGAGGTTGGCCTGCGTAAGTACTGTCGCGCCGATCGGGTGCTGACGGGCGAGGGCTGCACCGTCGTCCGTGGATCCATCGTCGACGACAATCACCTCGATCGAACCGACGGTCTGGTCTCCGATCGACGTGAGCGTCTCCTCGATGTGCGCGGCGCCGTTGAACAACGGGATCACGACTGTCACCGATGGAGATCGGTGGTCTCCGGCCTGCGGCATCGGTCAGTTCCGGCGCGCCCGCTGTCGGCGCACTTCGACGTCCCGGGTCGCCGTGGCACCGAAGATCGCCTCCAAATCGAAGGAGTCCGTGCCGCCAGTTGCAGGGCTCGCCGACTCTTCGTCGAGCTTGGGAGTCCCGTACTCACGCCGATACTCGTAGGAGTAGGGAGACGCGTCGACTCCGCGAGTCGGCACACGGTTGAGCACAATGCCGAGCGCACGCCCACTCGCTTTCTGGAGGGTGTCGAGCGCCTTCTCCACGAGATCGTAGGTCGTCTTGCCGATGCCAACGACGAGGAGCGCACCGTCGGCCTGATGGGTGAGCACCGCTCCATCCGTCACAGGCAGAAGAGGCGGTGCATCGATGATGACCACGGCATGCGATGCCAGATCGACCAGCAGCGAGCGCATGCGCTCCGACCCGAGCACCTCGCTCGGGTTGGGCGGAACGCTGCCGGCGGCGAGCACGTACAGGTTCTTCGCGCGTGGGGTGCGCTGCAGCACATCGCTCAGGTCGGCGCGGCCGGACAGCACGTCTGTCAGCCCTGCGCCGCCCGGCAGACCCATCGTCTTCGCGACCGCCGAGCGACGCAGATCGCCGTCGACGAGGACGACGGGTTGACCGCTAACCGCGAGGGTTATCGCCAGGTTGCACGCGATCGTCGACTTGCCGTCACCGGGCAGCGGGCTCGTGACCACGATGGTCCGCGGTGGGTTGTCGACGTCCATGAACTGCAGGTTCGTCCGCAGGGAGCGCATCGCCTCTGACACGGCGAAGTTCGACCCCTTGCCCTTACCCTTGCTCGTCGACTCGCCAATGAGCCGGTTGTCACCTTCCATCCCCTCGGTGGCGGGAATAGCACCCACGAGCGGCACTCCGGTCTTCTGTTCAACATCGTCCGCAGCCCGAATGCGGCGATCGGATGCCGTGCGCGTCAGGGCGAACGCGACGCCGAAGCCGAAGCCGATCAAGCCGCCGACGATGAGCGCCGTGCTGGTGTCGGGGAAGATGGGCGAGCTGGGCAGCGACGCAGAGCCGATCGTAACGATGGTCACCGGGGACGAGCCTTGGGTGGTGTCACCTTCAACCTGGTCGATGGCATACGCCATCGAGGTGATCCACTGCTCGGCGAGCGCCCTCGCGTCTTCGGGCGACGATGCCCGTGCGTCGACTTTCAGGATCACGGTCTCGGGTGTATTGACCACGGTGACCTCGTTCACGATCGCTTCAGGGGTCGTATCAAGACCCAGCTGCTCGATCGCGTGCTCCGCGGTGATTCGCCATCCGGCGACATCGAGGTACGAAGGCACCTTGCTGCGCGCCGCAGCGTCGCCCACGATCGATTCACCTACGCCAGTTGCGTCACGAGACTGCACGAAACCCGTCGCGGATGCCTGATAGACGGGAGTCTGGAGTTGCAGCCACCCCCAGCCGACGCCGATGCCCAGAAGGGTCATCAGAACGATGGCGATCCAGTGCCGCCGCAACCCGCGGGTGTAGTCGCGCAACTCCATCGACGACCGGCCTCTCTCGGTTTGACCCGCCCGGAACCCCAGTCAGACGCGGCAGGTACGCTCCATGGTATGTCACCTGCTGTCGTCGTGCGTGCGCTCACTACGGCGATGGCGGTGCAGTTCGACGACTCCGTCACCCCTTCCGACCGCGTTGCGCTTCTCGCACCCTGGGACCACCTGCGCACCGACGAGGCGGCCACGCGCGTCATCCGTGTGCGCTCAGTCTCGGGGGGAACCGGGCGCCGCCCGTCCGAGTCAGATCACTTGGCTTCCCGTGACGTCTCCGCGCCGTCGCTGGTGGGACTGGGCTCCCAACTGACCACGGGCATCACGCTCGACGCGATCGATGCTCTCCGGGGCCAGGCGCTTCTACTCCACGCGTGCGCCGTGGCACTCGACGACGGCCGAGTGATCGGGTTCGTCGGGCCTTCCGGTCGAGGCAAGACGACCGCATCGCGTGTGTTGGGCGAACGCTTCGCCTACGTCACGGACGAGACCCTCGCGGTCCGCTCCGACCTCTCGGTCATCCCCTACCCGAAGCCCTTGTCGATCGTCAGCGGCCCGGACGGCAAGCATCAGCGCTCCCCGAGGTCGCTCGGGCTGCGTACTGATCTGCCGGACGATCTGCGACTCGCCGCTCTCGTGCTGCTCGACCGACAGCAAGGCAAGGCGGAGCCGACCGTCCACCGGGTCGCGCTCAACCCCGGGATCGCCGAGCTCGCCGAACAGTCGAGCTACCTCGCGGAACTGCCCACGCCCCTGGTGAGCCTTGCGGACGTCCTCGCGCATACGGGTGGGCTGCGTCGCGTCTGCTACGGCGAAGCGACCTCACTGCTGAGCGTCGTCGACGAGATTCTGAAGCTGGACGACCCCGCGCCCCCACGACTTCTCCCGGCGCGCGCCGCTGTAGCCCCATCCTCCAAGGCGACTGCACGTCGGTACCACCGCACGGAATATGTGGATGCTGCTCGCCTCGACCATGAGCTCTTCGTGCTGCGTACCGGTCAGATCACGGTGCTCGACGGGGTCGGGCCAGCGATATGGGCAGCCGCTGGGGGTGCGACGCGCGATGAGCTCGTGCATGCTGCAGTCCGGGAGCTCGATGAACCGCCCCCCGGGGTCGACGCCCCCACGGTTGTGGACGCAGCGACTCAGGCGCTGATCGAGCGCGGACTGCTCAAGGTCTCCTGACTCCACGACGTGTGAGGTCGGCGCCCGAGATAGGCCTGTGCGCCCAGGCAGATTCCCGCGATCACGAACGGGATCGACACCTGCGCCGCGACCCAGAACAGGTCGAACTGCGCCTGGACGATTCTGGACGCGGTGACAGCGAGTGCCAAGGCACCGAACCGTCGATCGACCCGCCACAGCACCACGAGGACGCCCACCCACATCACGATGAACCCGGCCAGCCCGACGACGCCAGCGGACGCGAGGACTTCGAGCTCGGCCTGCGGCGGCTGGAAAGGCGCCGTGGTGTCGGTGTACCAGTACCGGAGCCCGTGGCCGAAGATCGGTGAGTGCTTCCAGAGCGCGTACACCTCGCGGAACCAGTCCAGACGCTGATACAAGGAGTTGAACCGATTCTGCGAGTCGATCTGCTCGATGACCGTGGTGATGACCAGGACGACGGCAGGGATGATGAGCAAGAGGACCAGCTTGGAACGACCGCTCACACGACCGCGCAAGGCGACGATGATGAGCCCCACGATGAAGCCGATGGCGGCTTGCCGCGACTGGGTCATCACGATGCCGATCACGAGGAACCAGAAGGTCAAAGCGCGCGTGTCTCGACGCCAGCCGACCCAGTCCGGGTTCGCGTACACGACGAGCGCCATGAAGGCCATGACGCAGCCGGCGAAGTTCTTGTGCATCCCCCACGGGAACGCCGGGTAGACACCGGTGAAGTTCCCACCGGCGTACTGGAGGATGCCCGTGACCACCGTGCTGAGCGCGATGCCGCAGGCGGCGATCAGCATTAGCGTCAGTCCGAGTCGTGCGTACCCTGCGGCGCCGACGGCCCAGCCGACGATGAGCGCGCCCGAGACGAGCAGCCAAGCGTGGAACCACTCCACCGTATTCGCGGCGTATGGATTCACGATGACCGTGAACAGCGTCGTGAACTGGTAGATCAGATTCAGCACCAGCAGTTGCCGCAGGGGACGACTGTACGGTCGTTCTCCGAGCAATACGGCGGTTCCGAATGCCGCAGCGAGTGCGACGTCCGACACTGCGAGGTCGGTGCCGCCGATACCTGCGCGAGCGATTACGAACAGACCGGGAATCGCCATGAGAGGGATCGCCATCGACAGCCGCCCGGTCAGCGCCGCTCCGATGACGAGCAGACCGATCGCGGCGGCTGTCACGACACCATTGGCGACGCCGCGGTCGAGAAGAAGATATGCCGCGATTACGGCGCCCGCGGCCATAAGCACCCAGCGCCAGATGTTCGCCCACAGATCGAGCAGGCGAAGCTTGAGCATCTGTGTGCGTATCGAAGACATGCTCACCGCCCTCCCCGCAGTCGATCAAGTATCGCAGGACGCCTGTTAGTACTCCACGAGCAGCCCCCTGCCGACGAGCGTACGCACGAAGTGCGCGACATCGTCGCGGACTGCTGGGGCATCGACCCCCGTCATCTCCCCGACGCGACGCGCGATCGCGTCGATGCCGTCCCCGTCTACGGCCTCCCAGATGGCGATGGCGGAGTCCTGAAGCACCAGGATCGGCCCGTCGGGAAGTGGCGCGACGTAAACGGCATCCCCCGCACGCTCTTGACCGATGAGATCGGCGATCCGGATGCGACTCATCGCCGGTGCCTCGTGCCGATCCGGCGCGCGCCGCGCAGCGGCCGCCGGAAGAACTCGCCGATCACATCGCTACGGGTCGGAGTACGCCCCAGTCGGTGGCTGAGTACTTCCGTGTTGACCTGCGGCGCGAGCACGAGCACGTCGAACGCCTCGCGTATTCCGCGGGAGGCACGCAGGCGTCCCCACCACTCCTCGGCTCGCCCTCCCCCGTCGCTGACCGCCTTCCACAGACGGTAGGTGCGCGCGCCACGGTGTCTCTCGAGTTCGCCGAACGCCGCATCGAACGCCAGCCGCGCATCGAGCGCACGCACTTCGCGGTCGATCGCGGCGCGCAGTCGGGGCGTCGCATCCCGCCACATCTGGTCCACCTCGGTGCGCGCATACGCACCGGCCCGTGCCGCGTTCACCGCGAGGATCGTCGCCTGCGCGGCGACGCCGGGCACGGCGCACGCCACACCTCCGAATGTCACGGATGCGCGATCGCGCCAGAGCCGGGCGAACGCGGATGCCGCATCGAGTTCGATCCCGGGAAAGAACCGATGCAGGTCGAGGTATCCCCACACGTCATGCCGGTACGTCTGGGCATGTCCGAACGGCGAGCCGCCGCGGAACGTGCTGTAGACCGACCAGCCGTGACGCCGCAGCGCACTGTCGAGCACGACGACGTGGGCGGGGCGCACGAGCACGTCGACGTCGCTTCCCGCGGGTCGACCCGGCCGCAGCGTCGGGTCGACCGTGTCGCCCTTGATGTGCAGCAGGTCCGCTCCGACCCGATGAGCGATCGTCTGCACCGCGGCGCGACCGAGGTGCAGACGCACCGCGAGCGGAACCTGTGCGCTGCGCGGGGCCGCCGACGTCGCGATCTCGGGCTCCACCCGGCCAGCCTAACGGCGCGCTATTGCAGCGAGGACGTGAGCCGGGCGAGGTTGTCGAGCACCGTCGAGCGCAGCGGCTGCTTCTCCCATTCCGCGAGGGTGAGCTCGCGGCTGAGGTCGCGGTACTGCTGCTCGACATCGCGCATCTGGCGCGTGAACTCTTCGCCGCGCACCAGCATCGAGATCTCCATGTTGAGACCGAACGAACGCATGTCCATGTTGCTCGACCCGATGATCGAGACCTCGTCGTCGATCGTCATCGACTTCGAGTGCAGGATGAAGGGCTTCCGATACATCCAGATCTTGACTCCCGCCCGCAGCAGCGTCTCGTAATAGCTGCGCTGGGCGTGATAGACCATCGCCTGATCGCCCTCTTCTGAGACGAACAGCTGCACTTCGAGCCCGCGGTGGCAGGCCGTCGTGATCGCGAGCAGCAGCGCCTCGTCGGGCACGAAGTAGGGGCTCACGATGATGATCCGGCGCTGCGCGTAGTAGAGCAGACCCGCGAACAGCCGCAGGTTGTTCTCGAATTCGAACCCGGGTCCTGATGGCACGATCTGGCAGTCGAGATCGCCCGGGCCCGATGTCACGCTGAAGAGGTCGATCTCATCGGTGAGAACCTCGTCGGTCTCGCTGAACCAGTCCGACAGGAAGACGGCATTGATGGATGCCACGACGGGCCCCTCGACGCGCACCATGAGATCGACCCAGTGCAAGCCCCGCTTGATGTTCTTCTTCAAGTTGTACGTCGAGTCGGTGACGTTCTGCGATCCCATGAACGCCACACCGCCGTCGACGACCAGCAGCTTTCGATGGTTGCGCAGATCGGGGCGCTGCCATTTGCCCTTGAACGGCTGCACGGGCAGCATCAGGTGCCACTGCGCCCCCATCCGGTCCAGACGCTTGAGCGTGCGCTTGTAGTAGGGCTTGCCCCGATTCGCCCAGTGATCGAGCAGCACCCGCACCGTCACACCGCGCTCGCGGACCTCCTCCATCGCGCGGAACAGGTTGTCGGTCGAGGCATCCGACTGGAGGATGTAGAACTCGATGTGCACGTAGCGTTCGGCCGTGCGCACCGCGTCGGCCATCGCGTCGAGGCTCTGCTGGTAGTCGGGGATGAGCTGCGCGGCGTTGTCGCCGGCGAGCGGCATGGCGCCGAGATTGCGGTTGAGGGTGACCAGCGACGTGAACCAGTCGGGCGCGTTCGGCCGCAATGTGCCGAAGTCGAGGGTCTCGCTGGTGTCGTGGATGTACTCGTTGATCTGCTGCTGCTTGCGTCGGCGCTTGCGCGGCAGCCGCGGATTGCCGATGAGCAGGAACAGGAACACCCCGATGAGGGGGATGAAGTAGATCGCGAGCAGCCACGCCATCGCAGCGGTCGGGCGCCGGTTGCGTGGGACCACGATGATCGCGGTGATGCGCACGACGAGATCGAAGACGAACACGAACAGCAGCCACCAAGAGGTGACGATCGTGATGTTGACGTCCTCCACGGGACTCCTCTGCCGGGCTCGCGCGTAGCCTCAGCGTAGTTGTGGCGGCGCTCAGCGCTCCGCAGGCTGTGCCGGTGCCGAGTCGGATGCCGGAGGAAGACCTCGCTTCGCGCGCTCCTCGGCGTCGATGCGTGCGTACTCACGACGCTCGGTCCGGTCGGCGCGGATGACGCTGCGAAGGACGAAGAAGAACAGGGCGCTGATCACGAGCGTGGGCAGAATCGACCACACGACTGCGACCCAGTAATCCTGCATGTCCTCCAGGATACGCGGGCTGGGTCCTCCGCAGATGCCGGGGGACGCATCCGGCTCTCCACAAGCACGGATACCGTCCTCCTCCGTCCCCAATCGCGGGCGACGAGCCCGTCGGCGCTCGCCCGGCCGCGATGGTCGGGTGCATGACCAGCATCGTCAAGGCCGCAAGTCCGGCCCACTTCCTGTCGCTCATCCCCACCATGCTCGGGTACCACCCGTCTCGCAGCCTCATCATCGTGCCCTTCGGAAGCAGTCGAAGCCTCGGGGTCATGCGCTTCGACCTGCCGTCCGCGCCCGAGCCGGACGCGTTCGCCGCGACCGTGACGGGTCTCGTGTGCCGACTCCCCGACGCAGACGGCCTCGCGATGGCCGTCTGGACCGATGGCGCATTCGGCGACGACGGCATCCCCCACCGCGAGCTCGCCGACGCATTGCGGCGCACCGTGACCGCGAGCGGGCTCCGCCTCGTCGACGCGCTGTGCGTCGGTGCGGACGCCTGGGGTTCCTATCTCGACGACGGCTGCCCCCGGGCCGGCTGGTCGCTCGACGAGCTCGTGTTCGACGTGCCCGAGGCATCAGGAGACCATCGCAGCGGCGCCGAGCTCCCCCTCGTCGGCGACGACGACCGCGCGGACGCGGACGACGCGCTGCGCGCGCTCATCCACGCCGTGCAGGTCGTCTGCGCGGTCGACGACGACGGCGCCCCCTTCGTCGACCGGCTCGACCCACGCGCTCTCGCGGCCGCGTGCGCCCTCGACGATCTGCCCACCCTGTTCGAAGACGCACTGCACTGGGACGTCGACGACCTCGCAGCGTTCGACGTCGCCGTGCTGGCGTGGTGTCTGTCACGACCATCGGTGCGCGACATCGGGCTCGTGCAGTGGTGCCGAGGGTTGGACGCCGGTGACGAGGCCCTCGACGCGCAACTGCGCTGGGAGGCGGGCGAGGAGTACCCCGCGCATCTGGTGCGCGAGATGTGGGGGGCGGGCGAGCAGCCCGACCCGGATCGTCTTCACACGGCGCTCGAGCTGTGCCGTCACGTGGCCGCGGCCGCGCCCGAGTCCGCCCAGCCGGGCGTGCTCGCCACGTGCGCGTGGCTGTCGTGGGCGCTGGGCGGCTCGACGCATGCCGACCTCTACGCCTCGCGCGCCCGTGCTCTCGAGCCGACCCACGGTCTGGCCGAGATCGTGGCGACGTTCGTCGCCGCCGGTCACCTGCCGGACTGGGCGTTCCAGCGCGGCGCGCGGGGTGAACGGACTGCAAGCTGAGAATGAGTGGCGCTCAGTCGGGTGACCATCGCGTTTAGCATGGCGGTCGTGACCACCCGTTCACCGCTGACGACCGCCGTTCTTGCCCATTGGGATCCCGACGGCAAGATCGCGCCCCATGTCGAGCGGACGGTGGACGCGCTCACAAGTGTGGCCGATTCCGTGATCGTCGTGTCGAGTGCGCCGCTCAAGCAGTCCTCCCGACTCTGGCTCTCCACGCGAACCGAGTTGATCGAGCGAGAGAACACGGGCCATGACTTCGCCAGCTACCGTGAGGGCATCGATCGCATCGACCAGGCGACTGAGAGACTCCTCGTTCTCAATGACAGCGCTGTAATGCCACTCGTTCCGATGCGAGTGATCCTTGACGCGATGAAGGGGCATCGTGGCGTGTGGGGGCTCACCCCCGGCTACGGCTTCACGCCGCACATCCAGTCCTATTTCGTCGCGTTCGAGGTCGATGCGCTGCGGTCCGCCACCTTCACCTCCTTTTGGAACTCGGATAAGCGGGCGACCTCCCGTGACGACGTGATCGTGGGTCGGGAGGTGGGCTTGGCGAGGACCTTCGGCGCTGCCGGCTTCCGCCTCGACACGTACTATCGGCCAACCATTCCAGCGCGCCTAGGGGGTGCTGCGCGCGCTCATCAAGCCGCACTCGCGAGCGCCCTCGCTGAGCGTCGATTGCGCAGCGTGGCGGGGTGGGTAGGGCGTCTCCCTCGCCGCGCATCCCGGCCCGAATGGAATCCCAGTGCAGCACTCGCCGACGTGGCCCTCTGCCAGCCGCGCGCGCTACCTGCCGTCAAACTGTCGGTTCTGCGCGATGATCCGTACCGGCTGGGAAGCGCTGGCCTGCTGACAGCGCTCGAGCAGCAGCACCCGCACGAATTCGAGGGCGTGAGGGAGTACCTCGAGCGCACCGATCGCGCCTACGGCGATCGCTGGAGCACGACCCGCAACGCCCGCCCTTCGCTGCTGCGATACCGCGGCACCTGAAGCGCTACTTGACCAGCGGGAAGAGGATCGTCTCGCGGATGCCGAGGCCCGTGATCGCCATCAGCAGGCGGTCGATGCCCATGCCCATTCCGCCCGTCGGCGGCATCCCGTGCTCGAGGGCACGCAGGAACTCCTCGTCGATGCGCATGGCCTCGTGGTCGCCGCGAGCGGCGAGCTTGGCCTGCTCGACGAAGCGCTCGCGCTGGATGACGGGATCGACGAGCTCGGAGTAGCCCGTCGCCAGTTCGAAGCCGCGCACGTACAAGTCCCACTTCTCGACGACGCCGGCGATCGAGCGGTGCTCGCGCACGAGCGGGCTCGTGTCGAGCGGGAAGTCCATGACGAACGTCGGGCGGGTCAGCTGCGACTTGACGAAGTGCTCCCACAGCTCTTCGACGAGCTTGCCGTGGATGACGTGCGGAGGCTCCTCGACCCCCTCGGCGGCGGCGAGCGCGCGCAGTTCGCCGAGCGGGGTCTCGGGGGTGATCTCACGACCGGCCGCCTCGCTGAGCGACGCATACATCGAGAGGCGATCCCACTCACCGCCGAGGTCGTACTCGGTGCCGTCGGCCCACGTCACGGTCGTGGAACCGGCCACGGCGACGGCCGCGTTCTGGATGAGCTCCTGCGTCAGGTCGGCGATGCCGTTGTAGTCGCTGTACGCCTGGTAGGCCTCGAGCATCGCGAACTCGGGGCTATGGGTCGAGTCCGCCCCCTCGTTGCGGAAGTTCCGGTTGATCTCGAAGACCCGGTCGATTCCGCCGACGACCGCGCGCTTGAGGAACAGCTCGGGCGCGATGCGCAGATACAGGTCGGCGTCGAATGCGTTCGCGTGCGTGACGAACGGGCGAGCGGATGCCCCGCCGTGCTGGACCTGCAGCATCGGGGTCTCGACCTCGGTGAAGCCGTGCGCACGGAAGGTCTCGCGCAGGCTCGCGTTCACGGTGGAGCGCGCCACAACGGTCTCGCGCGCCCGGTCGCGCACGATGAGATCAAGGAACCGGCTGCGCACGCGGCTCTCTTCGCTCAGTTCGCCGTACATGTTGGGCAGCGGCAGGATCGCCTTCGACGCGATCTGCCAGTCCGCCACCATGATCGACAGCTCGCCGCGACGGCTGGAGATGACCTCGCCCGACACGAACACATGGTCGCCGAGGTCGACCAGCTCCTTCCAGCGGGCGAGCGATTCCTCGCCGACGCCGGCCAACGAGACCATCGCCTGGATGCGGCTGCCGTCGCCCGACTGCAGACTCGCGAAGCACAGTTTGCCCGTGTTGCGGCTGAACACCACGCGACCGGCGACGGCAGTGGTCACGCCGGTCTCGGCGCCGGCCTCCAGATCGCCGTAGCGCGCCCTCAGGTCGGGGATCGTGTCGGTGATCGGAAGCGACACCGGGTAGGCGCCGCCCGCGGCATCCGTGCGCTCGGCGATGAGCCGCTCGCGCTTGCCCAGGCGCACGGCCTTCTGCTCGAAGACCTCTTCCTCGGTGGGCTCGGCGGCGGGATCGGGCGCGGTGGACTCGGTCATGGGGCTCCTCGCAGGCGGACGGCCCAGTCTATCGGTGGGCGGACTCAGCCGATCCGGGACCCTGATCCGCTCCGACATCGCACGCACGACCTGACATCGCGAGGTCGTAGAGCGCGGTGCGCACGCCGCGAGCGTAGCGTCTGTAAGCGCCTCGACGCAGCTCGGCGAGGATGCCGCGACGACGGCCGGGCAGACCGCTCGCGACGGACCGTGCCGCGAGGAATCGGTCCAGATCGAGAATGAGATCGCGGTCGTCCGCCAGCCATCCGGCGGCGCCGTCACGTCGGATCCGCGCGGCGGTTAGCGCGGCGGCCCATCGGTCGCGGCGAAGCGCGGCACTCCGCGACCGGGGCGCTTCGGTCGTGACTCGATTCTCATCGTGCGAGAGTTGGCCAGCGTGTCGGCGATAGCCCAGCAGCGGTCGCGGGTCGACGACCACGGCGCCGAGAAGACGGGCGATGAGGACCATCCACGCGTCCTGCCAGAAGACGGGCGACCCGTCGATCATCAGCTCGGGAGTGGGGAGGACATGCGGCACGACGTTCGCGCGGATTGCCGCGGTTCCTCCGGTGATCGTCGCGGCGTGGAGGAGGCGTCTCACGCCATCTGCGGTGCCGATCTGCGACAGAGCCCAGTCGTCGAGGCCGACGATGTCCCAAAGCCGGGCGCCCAATGACCGGTCCTCGGCATCGATCAGGATTCCGTCCGAGAACCACAGCGCAACGTCGTCATCGATGAACGCCTCGGTCACCGCTGCGAGCTTGTCGCACGCCCACACGTCGTCGTGGTCGACCGGCACGATGACGTCGCCGACCTGTGCGGCGCAGGCGAGGACACGGTCGCTGTTGGCGTGCAGTCCGATGCGATTCCGGGCGCGAAGCAGCGTCACCGGGAACGGCATCCGTCGTGCGAATCCGGCGACTATTTCGGGCGAACGATCCGATGACGCATCGTCGCCGACGATCATCGCCGTCGGCAACACGCTCTGCGCCGCGATCGACTCCAGCTGACGCGTGAGGAAACGTTCACCGTCGCACGTGGTCATCGCGACCGCGATCGACGGGCCCTGAGACGGTGGCCGAAGCTTCATGACCAGTTGAACCGGCGTGTGGAATCGTTCATGCGGCGCCTCGTTTTCGTCGGCGCCGAGTGTAGCGGAGCTCGAACACTTCGGCGCGCCGTACGATGGCCCGCGTGTTCACCTATGTCGTGACGAGCTACGTCAACCCGACGCAGGTCATCCGTCTGCTGGGCCGGCTGAGGGCCGACAGTCCCGACAGCCGCCTCATCGTCAGTCACGACCGGAAGATGCCCTCCCCCGCCCTCTCCGCGCTCGAAGACGTCGGGGCCGAGCTCGTCATGACAGCCACGCCCGTCACGTGGGGCGATGACAGCTACCTGCGATCCCAGCTCGCGGTCATCGACTATGCCGACCTGGCGGCGACGGACTGGCTCACGATGCTCACGGGTCAGGACTACCCGCTGCGTCCGCTCGCCGACTACGAACGGAGCCTCGTCGTGTCTGGGGCGGACATGGCGCTTGAAGAACCGGAGCACATCGATCCGGACATCGACCTGCTGTTGCATCGGTACCGCACGCGTGCACACCGCATGCCGCACTGGGTGGATCGGCACCGTATTCATCAGGTGGTGAAGCATCTGCCGGGGCTGACGCTGAGCCGCGAACCCCGGGGGCTTCCGCCGTATCTGCTGCGCAAGAGATTGCGCACACCGTTCTCACCGGGTTTCCGCCTGCGTAAGGGCGCGGATCAGTTCGCGCTCTCCGGTCGCGCATCCGCGCGTCTCCTGGCTGCTCCGCCCCACCTGCTGCGCTACTACTCGCACACCCGCATCCCCAGCGAGTCGTACATCCACACCGTTCTGCGCAACGATCCGACACTCGTGAACCTGCCCGGGATGATTCATTTCACGCGATGGGGCAGCTCCCCTCATCCTGAGTGGCTCACCGTCGATGATCTCGACGAGATGACCTCATCGGACAAGTGGTTCGCCCGCAAGTTCCACGAGGACGATCCGGTGCTCGACGCCCTCGACGAGCGCCTGGCCGCCGCGGAGTCGTGACCCGTCGCGAGCACGCGCCGATCACGTCTCGCTCGGACCGCCCGCCGCCTGCAGGGCGTCGTCCACCGTCGAGTGGATGAGAGACGACAGGAACCGTCCCGGCTCGGCGACACCCGCCTGAGCGAGCAGTCCCGCCGACTGCTGCACGATCGAGCGCGAGAACTCGGTGGCCGTCGCGATGGCCTCCGCGTAGGCAGCGCGCTGGGAGTCGTCGATCACGACGGGCTCGAACCCCATCTCGACCGCGAGCGCCTGCGCGATCGGCAGCACGGGCCCGGGTGCGGTGACACCGGCGTACGCGTGCGGCAGCGCGCGCAGGTCGATCGACGTGCCGGTGAACGTGATCGCCGGATGCACGGCGAGCGGAATCGCGCCCCCTGCCGCCGCCGGGCGCAGCACGTCGAGTCCATGTGCGGGGTCGGTGTGCAGCACGAGCTGCCCGCTCTGCCAGGCGCCGACCTCGGCGAGGCCCGAGACGAGCCCCGCCAGCTGATCGTGCGGCACGGCGATCACGACGAGCTCGCTGCGGCGTGCGACCTCGAGGGTGTCCAGCACCGGAGCGCCCGGCAGCACCGCCTCCACGCGCTCCTGCTCGGACCCGGCGGTGATGCCGACGAGCGCATGGCCGGCGCCCGCGAGCGCGGCGCCGAGCACCGGTCCGACGCGACCGGCGCCGATGACGCCGACGCCGAGGCGGGCGGTGCGGTGCATCCGTTGATGCTACCGGCACCGACGACGGCGCCAACCGTCGAGCCGCAGGCGGGCCGCCCGCCTGTACTCGCGCCCGCCTACTAGGATTGCGCGACGACGTCGCAGGATTCGTCGACTGCCCCTTCACCGAGTCTCCGCCAGGTTCTGCACATGACATCTGCTCCGAGCGTCACGACGGATGCGACCTCGACGCAGTCCCGACTCGCAGACATCCAAGGCCTGCGAGCGGTCGCTGTACTCATGGTGATCGCGTTCCACGCCGGTCTGCCACTCCCCGGCGGCTTCGCCGGGGTCGATGTGTTCTTTGTCATCTCGGGGTTCGTGATCACGGCGATGCTCCAGCGCGAGTGGTCGCGTGCGGGTCGCATCAGCCTTCGCCGTTTCTACACGAGACGGTTCGTCCGTCTGACCCCCGCGCTCGCCGTCACCGTGACAGTGACGATGCTGTTGACCGCAGCGGTGATCAGCCCGCTCGGTCCTCAACAGAACGCCGCGGCGACGGCCGTCGGATCGATGTTCATCGTGGCGAACGTCGTCATCGCCAACACCACCGGAGGTTACTTCTCGGCCGCAGCAGAGACCAACCCGCTGCTCAACGTCTGGTCTCTGTCTGTCGAAGAGCAGTTCTACCTGCTGTTCCCCTTGATGCTCATCCTGGGATGGGCGCTCGCGCGACGACGACGCACCAGGCTCGCGCCGGTCGTCGTGGTCGCGTGTGTCGCCGCACTGTCATTCGCCCTCGCGTTGGTCGATGAGAACGCACTGAGCTTCCCCGGCGCGAAGGACGCACTCGGGTTCTACAGCCCGCTCCCGCGGGCGTGGGAGTTCGCAGTCGGCGCATTGGTTGCCCTCTGCATGATGAGGCGTCGTCGCGCCTCGACGCGGCTAGCGACCGCTGCGGGCATCCTCGGCCTCGCGGGCCTCGCCCTCACGCTCTTCGTCATCGACTCGTCGACGCCCTTTCCCGGGCTGTGGACGCTGCTGCCGGTAGCGGCGACTCTCCTCCTACTCATCGCGGGCCAGGCCGATGCGAACAACCCTGTCAGCCGCATGCTGTCGTGCAGACCGCTCGTCGCGATCGGAGACCGGTCGTACTCGCTCTATCTCTGGCACTGGCCGATAATCGTCATCGCGAGCGCGCTGTTCCCGGACGCGCCTGGGATGAAGCTGATCGCTGCCGTCATCGCCGCCGTTCCGGCGATCGCGTCCTACCGCTTCGTGGAGCAGCCGTTGCGACGGCGCCGCTACTCCAAGCGGAGCCTCGGCGCGCTGGTCAGCGTGACCCTCGGGGTACCCCTCGTGGTCGCGACCCTCGTGTGGGTCGGGAGTACGTCGGGATACGGGAATGCGACGATCCAGGCATTTCAACGGGCCACGAAGGCTCACTACTGCCCGAATGAGCGCAGATTGCCAGGTGCCACCGTCGAGTGCTCCTTCGACGACTCGGCATCGGGACCGCCGGTCTACCTGATCGGCGACTCGCACGCAGCCCATATCCGCGATGCCGTCGCCTCAGCGGCGGGGCAGACGGATAGCCCATTCGCGAGCCGGGTCTCTCCCGCCTGCCAGGCATTCGACACGGTGATCGGCACCGTCGGCGCGCCCGCGGTCCCTCACTGCGCGCAATACTTCGCCGACACGATGGCGTGGCTCGACGCGGCCGAGCCGGGCGTCGTGGTCATCTCGACCGCGTGGAGACCCTTCTGGGACGACACCGTGCGGCTGGGACCGTCGGAGCAGGAGATGTCCGTCTCATCGACCGACAAGCTGCGCTTCCTGCGCGAGGGTCTGGCGCACACCGTTCGCGCGCTCTCGGCTGCGGGTCATCGAGTCGTACTCACACACGATGTACCGGTCTTCACCGACGATCTCGACTATGAACCTGCGGAGTGCGGGCTACTTCGTCTGGCTTCCGGCGACTGCGACCGGGTCATGCCGCGCCGAACCGCACTCGCCCAGCTCGATCTCGTCAAGCCACACATCGATGCTGTTGCTCGCGAGACGGGTTCGAAGACGATCGACTTCTTCGACCTCCTCTGCGATGACGAGGGATGTCCGACTCGGATCCCGGAATTTGTGATCTACGGAGACTCGAACCATATCTCCGCGGACGCATCGCTGATGCTCGCCGTAGCCTTCGTTCCATTGATCCAGGATCTCGAAGAGACTGACGCTCCCTGATCAGCATGCCGACTCTGTATCCTCGCCGCGCCCGATAGCTGAAGAGCACGCGCGCAGCACGGCCACGCTCGCGACGCATCCCGGCGGCTCAGTCGGATGGCCGCGATTCGCTCTGCCCACGAGGATCGGCCTGCGCGGTGACCGCAGTCTCCGGCTCCCCGGGTTCGGCGACCTCGGGCGAGCCTGTCGTTTCGGTGGCCGCCGGCGACACGTGCCCGGCCCAACGGTGACTGCGGTCGGATGCCGCGGCGGCGATCGCGCGGGACGCGACGCCCTCGAAGGCGCCCAGAGCGGCATCCCGGTCGAGCACGCCGAGTGTGCCGCTCACGCGACCCGGGATGGTGTGTGCCCGCACCGAGGCGACCCGCAGCGCGCGGTCGACCGGACCCTGTGAGATGTCGACGCTCTGCAGGCGCGCGAGGGGGAAGATGGCCAGCCGCCGCCACACGACGCCGCGGCGCAGGAACAGCGCACGGTCGGTGAGGTGCAGCCCGTTGCGGCGCCAGGTGAAGGGGCGCAGCAGCCGGGCGCGACGCGGCGTGTTGGTGAACGGATCGTCGTCGGCGGGCCCCAGGATGCCGTGGCCGAACACGAGCGGCCACTCGTCCTCGGGCAGCGCCGGCAACAGCAGACGCAGCACGCGCTCGACGTCGGCCCGGGTGCCCACCGGCAGCACGGTCGCGAACTGGTCGGCGCCCGAGGCGGCGACACCGCGGCCGGACAGGCGGTTGACGGTGACGGTCCACCAACCCGCCGGGCGCCACATCAGGTTCTGCGACACCTCGACAGCGTGGATGCGACCGGGCGGCAGGATCTCGGTGACGGTCGTGAACAGGCCGAATGTGATCCGCACACCGCTGGACGTCGGCGCGATCGAGTAGCGCAGCGACCGGGTGATGCCGCGCACCCACACCGCGGCGAACCCGATGACGGCGGGGATCATGCCGACGAGCAGCCAGGGGGTGCCGACGATCGACCCGACCACGATCGCGGCGATCGCGAGGATCAGTCCGATCGTGCCTCCGCTGAGCAGCTGCGATCCGATCAGTCGACCGACGGGGATGTCGACGACGGAGTCCGGCTCGTCCGCGGGGTCCTCCGCGCCGTCGATCAGTCCGGCGATCCCGGCGCTGACAGCGGACGCCGCTGCACCGAGACGGGTTCCGGCGGGTGAGGCATCCGCCGCGTGGGCGAGCTGCATGCCCGACGCGAGGCGCAGGATGTCGGCACGCACGGCCTCGGCGTTCGCAGTGGACAGGTACTCGAGCTTGACGTTGGAATCGAGCCCTGCCCCGACGACCTCGAGCTTCGCTGTGCCGAACAGGCGCGCGATCATCGGCCGGGTGAGGTTCACCCCCTGCACGCGGTCGATCGGGGCACGACGGTGCGAGCGGAACAGCACGCCCGCGCGCACCTCGACGTCGTCGCCGGTGATGCGGAACGTGTGGAATCGCCACGACAGATAGAAGGCGCCGACCAGCAGCACGACGACCCCGAGCACGACGAGCAGGGCGATCAGCAGCAGATTGTGCTCGAACACGAAATCGACCGGATCGTCGGGGAACGCGTCGCCCGATACGCCGGGTGCGATCATCGGCAGGAACCACTCGATCAGGCGTTCGCGCAGGTTGGCGATCACGATGCCGCCGACCACAAGCAGGAAGATGCCGCCGCGGAACAGCGGTGTGAGCGGGTGCATGCGGTGCCACTCGCCGTCGCTCAGCGGAGAGCGGGTGGCGGGTCGCGCCTCGGGCCGAGGCGGCGGGGATGCCGGCGGCGGAGCGTCGGTCACAGCCCGGTCCGGCGGGTCTCGGCCACGTCGACCAGCGTGTCGCGCAGCACTTCGGCGGCCTCCTGCGTGAGGCCGGGGATCACGACACCGGTCGACACCGCAGCGGTCACCAGCTTCAGCTGGGCGATGCCGAAACCGCGGTCGAGGGGGCCGTGCGTGATGTCGATGAGCTGCATCCGCCCGTAGGGCACGGCGACGACACGCTGCCACAGGATGCCGCGGCGGAAGACGAGGTCGTCGCGGCGCAGCTGGTACCCGTAGGACCGCGCCTGACGCGGCGTGATGATCATCGTCCACGCCGTGATCACCACGAAGATCCCGCCGGCGATCCACGCCCACCACTGGCCGAGGACGAGCGCGAGCACGAGCGTCGCGGCGAGCGCGATCAGGAGCACGATCCCCGAGCTGATCAGCTGCACCCACACGTACTGCCGCGCGAGCTGGTGCCACGTGCCGTCGCCGAGCGGAAGCCGCGCGGCGCCTCGCGGCTCGCGGATGTGCGGGAACGTGTCGCGGTCGAGGGGCCCGTCAGCCCCCGACGGCTCCTGCTCCGGCGTCTCCGCCTCCGTGCTCGGTGTCATCGTCGTCCTTCCGGATGGTGCACAGCTGCTCGGCGACGAGCCCCGCCGCAATGAGTGCCGCGCCGGCGGCCGCCGTGGCCAGGATCGTCCCCATCGAGCCTAGCGACGGCGGAACCGGCCGGGTCAGCAGGAACAGCACGAGGCCGAGTGCGAGGCCGCCCACGGCGGCGCCGACGATGCTCGACGCCTTGGCGAGCATCGCCACGCGCACCGCGCGGAACGGATTGACGGCCATGGAGTTGCCGCCGCGCGTCGCGCGCCGGATCGGCACCGCGAACACGAGCACGAGGCCGCCCAGCAGCACGAGCACGATCGGCAGGCTCACCGTGGGGGTGAAGGTCGGTCGGCCCGCCGAGGTCAGCAGCTGATCGACGACGAAGCCGGCCCCCACGCCGAGCACGGCGGCCACCAGCAGGATGCCGGGTCCGGTGCGTTTCATCGGCTCTCCCGCAGCCGCTGCAGCGCGGCATCCGCTCGCCCGACGCCCGGAAGAACGGCATCGGGATCGAGCTCGAGCCAGGGCACGAGCACGAAGTCGCGGTCGGCGGCGCGCGGATGCGGCAGCAGCAGCGCAGGATCGTCGCTCCTGAGGTCGCCGTAGGCGATGAGGTCGAGGTCGAGCGTGCGGTCTCCCCACAGCTCGCGTCGCTCACGACCATGGCGCTGCTCGATCGCGTGGAGGAATCCCAGCAGCACCGTCGGTGCGAGACGGGTCGTCACGATCGCCACGGCGTTCAGGTACCGGGGAGCCGTCTCGTCGAGGCCGTCCGGCTTCATCGCCACCGTCTCGACCGGCGTCGATATCCGCACGTCGTCGACCAGCGGCAGCCGCCGCATCTCCTCGACGGCATCGTCGAACGTGGCCTTGCGATCTCCCAGGTTCGATCCCAATGCGACGACCGCGTCGGTGGGTGCGCGGTGTGCGCGAGGCTCGACGGGATCCAGGGGTGGCCGCCGGACCATCACGTGCGCCCCCTGGTCACCGTCACCGCGACGTCGTCGAAGGGCACCTCGATGGGCGCCTCCGGCTTGTGCACGGTCACCGTCACCGCCCTGACCGGCCAGCCCGCGAGCACGGCCTCGGCGATGCGCACTGCGAGCGTCTCGATGAGGTTCACGGGCTCACCGCCGACCAACTGCGCGACCCGCTCGGCGACTTCGCCGTAGTGGACCGTGTCGCCGACGTCGTCCGAGCGACCGGCGGCCGACGCATCCACCGTCATCGACAGGTCGACGATGAAATGCTGCCCGTCGCGGCGCTCGTGACCCAGCACCCCGTGGCGGCCGAACACGCGCAGACCGGTCAGCGTGATCTGATCGTCCATCGATCGCCCCCTTCCCACGCCTCGAGAACGCGCAGCGCGTCGCGCGTCGCGGCGACGTCGTGCACGCGCACGCCCCACACCCCCGCCTGCGCGGCCAGCACACTGGTCACCGCCGTCGCCAGATCACGCCGGGCGCCCTCGACCGCGGTGCCTCCCAGCGCCTCGACGAGGAACCGCTTGCGGCTCGTGCCGACGAGAAGACGCGGCCCGAGACCGGCAAGACGCGCCAGACCGCGCAGCACGGTCCAGTTGTGCTCGGCCTGCTTGCCGAATCCGATGCCCGGGTCGACGATCACACGGGCGGGCGGGATGCCGGCGGCCGCAGCCGCATCGACCCGCGCGGCGAGCTCGCCCATCACCTCGCCGACGACGTCGTCGTACTCGGCGCCGGCATACATGTCGGCCGACGGACCACGCCAATGACCCAGCACGATGTCGGCGGGGGTCTGCGCGACGGATGACAGCATGTCGGGGTCGGCGAGGCCGCCCGAGACGTCGTTCACGATGCGTGCGCCGGCGCCGACGGCCGCGAGCGCGGTGCGCGCGTTCATGGTGTCGACGCTGACGACGGCGCCCGCCTCGGCAAGCCGTGCGATGACCGGCACGACGCGACTGCGTTCGTCGTCCGGTTCGACCCGTGCGGCGCCGGGCCGCGTGGACTCACCGCCGACGTCGAGGATGACCGCTCCCTCGGCGTACAGCCGCAAGCCGTGCGAGACCGCGGCATCCGGATCGAGGAAGCGGCCGCCGTCGCTGAACGAATCGGGCGTGACGTTGACGACGCCCATGATGACCGTCATGCGCGCGACACCCCCATCAGCGCGATGAGCTCCGCGCGCGCAGCGGGTTCCACGAAGGCCCCGCGGGCGGCGATCGTCACCGTCGATGCATCCGGCTGGGTGCCACCGCGCATGATGACGCACTCGTGAACGGCCTCGAGCACGACGAGCACCCCGCGAGCGTCGAGCGCTCCGGCGATCGTGTCGGCGATCTGCTCGCCGAGGCGCTCCTGCACCTGGGGGCGGGCGGCGAGCACGTCGACCACCTTGGGCAGGGCGCCGAGCCCGACGACCTGCTCGCCCGGCAGATACGCGATGTGTGCGGCACCGCGGAACGGCAGCAGGTGGTGCTCGCACACCGAGCGGAAGCGGATGTCGCGCAGCATGACCGCGCCGGACGGAAGCGTCTCGGGCGCGGGTCCGCGGGCGACCGAGATCGTGTGGGCGAGCGCTTCGGAGGCATCACGATCGACACCGGCGAAGAACTCGGCGTAGGCGTCGGCGACACGCGTCGGCGTCTGACGAAGCCCCGGGCGTTCGGGGTCCTCTCCGATCGCCTCGAGCAGTTCTGTCACGAGCGCGGCGATGCGCTCCCGGTCGACGGCCATGCGCCGAGCCTAGGCGGTCGCCGGACGCGCCTGCCCCGTCGGCCGACGACGCGTCGCCGCCTCCGCCGCCGGCTGCTCGGCCTCGACGGATGCCGCGACGTCGACGGGCTGCGCCGCGCGCGGCACCTCGACGGGGGGCAGCTGCGACACGGGACGGCCGTCGCTGGAGAGCCACTGCGGGCGCGGGGGCAGCTTCGTGACGTCCTTGAAGATCTCGGCGAGCTCGAGGTGGTCGAGCGTCTCCTTCTCGAGCAGCGTGAGCGCAAGCCGATCGAGCACCTCGCGGTTGGCGTTGAGCACCTCGTAGGCCTCGTCGTGCGCCTGCTCGATGAGCGCGCGCACCTGCACGTCGACGCGTTCGGCGATGCGCTCCGAGAAGTCGCGGCCATGCCCCATGTCGCGGCCCATGAAGACCTCGCCCGACGACTGGCCGAGCTTGACCGGGCCGACCTCGGTGGTCATGCCGTACTCGGTGACCATCTTGCGGGCGATGCTGGTGGCCTTCTCGATGTCGTTGGAGGCACCGGTGGTGGGGTCGTGGAAGACGATCTCCTCGGCGACGCGGCCGCCCATGGCATACGTCAGCTGATCCTGCAGCTCGTTGCGAGTCACCGAGTACTTGTCGTCCAGCGGCAGCACCATCGTGTAGCCGAGCGCCTTGCCGCGGGGCAGGATGGTGACCTTGGTGACCGGGTCGGTGTGGTTCATCGCCGCCGCCGCAAGGGCGTGACCACCCTCGTGGTACGCCGTGATGAGCTTCTCCTTGTCCTTCATGACGCGGGTGCGACGCTGTGGTCCGGCCAGCACGCGGTCGATCGCCTCGTCGAGCGCGCGGTTGTCGATCAGCTGGGCGTTGGAACGCGCCGTCAGCAGCGCGGCCTCGTTGAGGACGTTCGCGAGGTCGGCGCCGGTGAACCCGGGCGTCTTGCGGGCGACGACCTCGAGGTCGACGCCATCGGCGAGCGGCTTGCCGCGCCCGTGCACCTCGAGGATCTGCTTGCGGCCCTGCAGGTCGGGGGCGTCGACGCCGATCTGACGGTCGAAGCGGCCCGGACGCAGCAGCGCGGGGTCGAGGATGTCGGGACGGTTGGTCGCGGCGATCACGATCACGTTCGCCTTCGGGTCGAACCCGTCCATCTCGACGAGCATCTGGTTGAGCGTCTGCTCACGCTCGTCGTGACCGCCGCCCATGCCGGCGCCGCGGTGGCGGCCGACGGCGTCGATCTCGTCGATGAAGATGATCGCGGGGGCGGTCTCCTTGGCCTGGTTGAACAGGTCCCGCACGCGGCTGGCGCCCACGCCGACGAACATCTCGACGAAGTCCGACCCCGAGATCGAGTAGAACGGGGTGCCCGCCTCACCGGCGACGGCGCGGGCGAGCAGGGTCTTTCCGGTTCCGGGAGGTCCGTACAACAGCACGCCCTTGGGGATGCGGGCCCCGACGGCCTGGAACTTCGCGGGATCCTTCAGGAAGTCCTTGATCTCCTGCAGCTCTTCGATGGCCTCTTCGGCGCCGGCGACGTCACGGAAGGTGACCTGAGGCATCTCCTTGGTCACGAGCTTGGCGCGCGACTTGCCGAACTGCATGACCTTGCTGCCGCCGCCCTGCATGCTCGACAGCAGGAACCAGAACAGCAGACCGAGCAGCAGCAGCGGCAGCATGAGCGACAGGAAGCCGTCGAACCACGTGGCACGCGGCACGGCATCGTTGAAGCCGTCCGCCGGGTCGGCCGCGTCGATCGCCTGCACGACCTCGTCGGCGCGCGCCGAGACGTAGTAGAACTGCACCTCGGTGGCTCCGTCGTACGGCTCCGAGAGGGTCATGTCCACGCGCTGATCGCCGTCGGTGTTGAGCACCTCGGTCACGGTGCTGCCCTTCAGCAGCTCGAGACCCTCCTGGGTCGAGATCTGCTTCGCGCCGCCCAGGCTCGAGATCAGTGAGAACCCCACGATCAGGAACAGCCCGATGATCAGCACATAGAACAGCGGGTTGCGGGTGATCTTCTTGAAATCCATGGTGCGGGTCCGGGCCCGATCCCTTCGTCGAGGAATCCACGGCGTGGCGCGATGCGGCTCAGCCGAGGTGGAATCAGGGTAGCGCGGGCTTCTTGAGGTTCACCTGGGATTCACCCAGGGCGAAATCACGCGTACACGTGCGGCGCGAGGATGGCGACATCGCGCAGATTGCGGTACTTCTCCGCATAGTCGAGGCCGTAGCCGATGACGAACTCGTTGGGGATGTCGAACCCGATGTAGCGGCAGGGCACCTCGACCTTCGCGGCATCCGGCTTGCGCAGGAGGGCGAAGACCTCGACGGATGCCGCGCCGCGCGATGCGAAGTTCTCGAGCAGCCAGCTGAGGGTCAGGCCCGAGTCGATGATGTCCTCGACGATGAGCACGTGCCGCCCCGTGAGGTCGGCGTCGAGGTCCTTGCGGATCTGCACCACGCCGCTCGACCGCGTGCCCGCGCCGTACGACGAGACGGCCATCCAGTCCATCGGCACGACCGCCGGCAGTGCGCGGGAGAAATCGGCCATCACCATGACCGCGCCCTTGAGGACGCCCACCAGCAGCAGGTCCTTGTCGCGATAGTCCTCGGCGACATGCGCCGCGATCTCGTCGAGCTTGGCATGGATCTGCTCTTCGGTGACCAGGACCTCGGTGATGTCGCTGGCGATGTCGGCGGCGCGCATGCCCCGAGTCTACGGATGCGGCGTGGCCGCGCCACCGACCGCTCTGCCGCGCCCGCGCTATCGCGCGGTGAACTCGAGCCGGGTGCCGATGCGGCGTGCCCGGCATCCGGGAAGGTCGATCGGCCCCTGACCCGTCCACTCGGTGACCAGCCGTGCCACTTCGAGGGTCTGAGTGCGGGTGAGGCTCTGTCCGAATTCGGACGCGACGACGTGGCGGATGATGCGGTGCCGCACAGCGGCGGGGTTCGCGGCGAGCGCGGGGATCGAGACCGAGATCCCCGCTTCGGCGTGCTCGACGATGTCTTCGATCGTCTCGTCGATCATCTCGGCGAAGGCGTCGGCGTCTTCGCGCAATTGAGTCGCCGTGCGCGCGAGCGCTTCGGCGATGCCGGGCCCGAGTTCGGCCTCGAGCACCGGCAGCACCCGGTCGCGCACACGCACGCGCGCGTAGGCGGGGTCGGTGTTGTGGGGATCGGCCCAGGGCCGCAGACCCAGCGCCGTGCACGCGGCGCGGGTGGTCTCGCGGCGCACGTCGAGCAGGGGCCGCAGCAGGGCGACGCCGTTGAGGTCGCTCGTCGCCGGCATCCCCTGCAGACTCGTCGCCCCCGATCCGCGCGCGAGTCCGAGCAGCACCGTCTCGGCCTGGTCGTCGAGCGTGTGCCCGGTGAGCACGGCCACCGCGGATGCCTCGCGCGCCGCCACACGCAGCGCGCGGTACCGCGCGTCGCGGGCCGCTGCTTCGGGACCTCCCGCCGTGCCGACCTCGACCTGTACCGCGCGGGCGTCGAGACCCAGCCCCTCGGCCGCCGCGACCGCGGCCGCCGCGGCATCCGCCGAACCGTCCTGCAGACCGTGATCGACGACGACCGCGACGGGTCGCAGCCCGAGCTTGGGCGCCTCGAAAGCGGTCGCGGCAGCGAGGGCGAGCGAGTCGGCGCCGCCGGACAGTGCGACCACGACGGTGCCGCGCCCGGCACGGGGCGCGAGACCGACGCGCACCGCGCGCCGCACGTCGGCGACGGCGGGATCGAGGCCCGGACGATGCTCCACGGCACCACGGTACCGAGCGGCGGGCGTGCCCAACTCCTGCAATCCGGGCGCAGAACCGCTCGATCGGCAACGGATCGGCCTGATCGGCCTCGAATTGCAGGAGTTAGGGCGGCCGCACGGCCGCGACTAGGCTGGTCGGCGGCAGATTCCCTTCCGAAGGAGCACCATGGGCGCGTACGACGCCGTCATCGAGATCCCGCGCAACAGCAAGATCAAGTACGAGGTCGACCACGGCACCGGCCGGGTCTATCTCGACCGCATCCTGTTCACCCCCATGGGCTACCCCGCCAATTACGGGTTCTTCGAGAACACCCTCGGCGAGGACGGCGACCCCCTCGACGTTCTCGTGCTGCTCGATCACGACCTCGCACCCGGCATCCTCGCGAAGGTGCGCCCCGTGGGCGTGCTGAAGATGACCGACGAGGCGGGCGGCGATGACAAGGTCGTCGCGGTGCTCGCGAAGGACCCGCGCTGGGAGCACATCCAGGACGTCGACGACGTGTCGGAGTACCTGAAGAACGAGATCAACCACTTCTTCGAGCACTACAAGGACCTCGAGCCCGGCAAGTGGGTCAAGGTCGACGAGTGGGCCGACGCCGCCGAGGCCGAGCGGCTCGTCGCCGAGGCCTACGAGCGGTTCGAGCAGCACGAGGGCGAGACCCGCACCCAGGGCGAGGGCGAGGCGCCGAACACGCTGTGACCGGATGATGCCATGGCCGACCGCCCGGGAGTGATCCGCCGCCAGCTCGCACTGCTGAGCGACGCGGTCGCGTCGAAGCTGTGGCCGGTCCCGCTGATCGCCGTCGTCTGCGCGGTGCTGCTGGGCATCGCGCTGCCGCTGCTCGACCGAGTGGTCGACGACGACCTGCCCACGTGGGTCTCCGGCCTCGTCTTCTCGGGTGGGGTGGATGCCGCGCGCGCCGTGCTCTCGGCGATCGCCGGATCACTCATCACCGCGACCTCGCTCACGTTCTCGCTGACGGTCGTCGCCCTGCAGTTGGCGAGCAGTCAGGCCTCGCCACGTCTGCTGCGCATGTTCGCATCCGACCGCATGGTGCACGCGACGCTCGCGATGTTCCTCGGCACGTTCGCGTACGCCCTGACGGTGCTGCGGACGGTCGAGGACGCGACAGAGGATGCCGACGAGTTCGTGCCGCGCATCGCACTGACCGTGGCGTCGGTGCTGACCCTCGCGAGCGTGGTCATGCTCGTCGTCTTCCTCGCCCACCTTGCGCGGCAGCTGCGCGTCGAGACGATGATGCGCGACGTGCATCGCGAGGCCAGTCTGACGATCAACGTGCTCGCCGACGCGGACCCCGGCGAACCGGTCGCCGCCCCGCGCCGACCCGAGCACGTGCACACCGTCTTGGCCGAGGCATCCGGCTTCATCACCGGCGTCGACCGCGGCGGGCTCATCCGACGGGCCGCCCAGGGCGACATCGTCGTGCGCGAACTGCGCACCGTCGGCGCGAGCGTCATCGAGGGCACGCCTCTGCTCGAGTGGTGGCGACGCGGGGTGCCCGACGACGACGACCTTCGCCGCGACGAGCAGCTCGGCGCCGACCTCGCCGGGTTCGTGCAGTCCGGCTACGAGCGGACGGCACGGCAGGATGTCGGGTTCGGCCTGCGGCAGCTGGCCGATGTCGCCGTCAAGGCGCTCTCGCCGGGTGTCAACGATCCCACCACCGCGGTCCATGCGCTCGGGCACATCGCGGCGGTCCTCGGCGACCTCGCCGAACGGCCGACGCGACCCGAGGCGTACGCCGACGCCGACGGCGTGGCGCGCCTGCTGCCCACGGGCGACGGGTTCGACGCGTTCCTCGAGGTGGGTCTCGCGCAGATCCGACACTATGGCTCAGGCGATCCCGAGGTCGTGGCGCGCCTGCTCAGCCTGATCGACGACGTCGCGTGGCGTGCACGTCGCGCCGACCAGCGCGAGGCGCTTCGCGCGCAGCTCGGACGGATCGAGGCATCCGTCGACGCCGCGGAATTCGACGACGTCGAGCGCGAGAGGTTCCGCGGGCTGGCAGAGCGTGCCCGCGCCGCGCTGTCGCGGATCGGCTAGATCAGACCGAGACGCCGCGCGCGGCCATGAACGAGATCGGGTTGACCGGGTAGCCGTTCACATAGGTCTCGAAGTGCAGATGGCAGCCGGCCGAATTGCCGGTGTTGCCCTCGCTCGCGATCAGCTGTCCGGCGCTCACGCGCTGGCCGTACCCGACGAAGATCCCGCCGGGCCGGATGTGGGCGTAGCCGGTGCCGATGCCGCCGCCGTGGTCGATGCGGACGTAGTTGCCGTAGCCGCCGTTGTAGCCGGCATAGACGACGGTGCCGCTGGAGGCGGCGTAGATCGCCGAGCTGCAACCCGCGGCCAGGTCGACGCCGTAGTGGAACGGGTTCGAGCAGTAGCCGTTGCTGCACACGGGAGTGCGCGGCCCGTAGCCCGACGTGCGCCAGCCCCAGTTCGGGCGGACCCAGCCGCTGCTGCTCCCCCCGCCACTGCTTCCGCCGCTGCTGCTTCCTCCGCCGTTCCCACCGGCCGCCGCGGCCTCGCGGGCGAGCCGCTCGGCCTCCTCACGCTCGCGGCGCTTGCGTTCTTCCTCCGCGCGTCGGCGCGCCTCGACTCCGGCCTCGTAGTCGGCGACGGTCTTGGCCGTGGCATCCTGCAGTGCCGCCAGCTGGGCGTCGAGCTCGATGCGGCGCGCGGTCTGCTCATCGAGAGCGGCCTGCGCGGCATCCGCCGCCTTCTGCGCGGCGATCATCTTCTCTTCGGCGATCTGCTGCAGGCGGTCGCGCTCGTCGCGAGCGACGACGGCCTGATCGCTGAGGCTCTGCGCCGAGTCGCGCGCGGTGATCGCCTCGGCGTACACGGCCTGATTGCGCTCGAGCAGCTTGTCCATGGTGCCCAGGCGCTCGAGCAGATCATCGGCGCCCTGGGCGGAACCGGCGAAGAACAGCTCGAGCGAGGTGTCGTCGCCGCCGTTGCGGTACAGCTGTGCGGCGACCTGACCTGCCCGGTCGGCGGCCTGCGTGGCAGTGGCGGCCTGCTCGTCGGCTTGTTCCTGGAGCGTTTCGGCACGCTGAGCGGCGTCGAAGAACTCCTGCTGCGCGACGTAGAACTCGTCCGAAGCCTTCTCGGCCTCGGCCTGGGTGCGCGCCACCTCGTCGGTGAGGCTCTGGATCAGGTTCTTGATCTTCTCGATCTCGGCGGCCTTGGCCGACTCGCTCGCGCGGGCGCGTTCCACGTCTTCCCACGTCGGGTAGTCGACGGCGAAGGCGGCCGGCAGCAAGGGGCCTGCAAGGCCTCCGATGGCGGCGACGCCGAGCACTCCGGCTCCGATCGCGGCGCGGCGGCTGACCGGCCTCAACAGACGTCGCGGCGCGCTGGAGAGCGGCATCAAGCCGTGTTCGTCGGGGGCCTTGTCGAGGCTCACCGGTCCTCCCGTCGCTCGAACGACAGCTTTCACACTAGCAACAGCAGTCACAAGCGCAAGGGGCGGGCACGCATCCACCGTGGATCCGCCCTCAGCGGCGCTCCTGTCAGTGTGAGTCGCAGCATCCGTTCGCACAAGACGCCGCCCCGCCCGATTGGCGCATCCGCGCAGGATTGCGTATGCTTGAGCGTCGGTAAGCGTGAGCCCCCGGGTTCATCCGGCCCCATCGTTTAGCGGCCTAGGACGCCGCCCTTTCACGGCGGTAGCACGGGTTCGAATCCCGTTGGGGTCACTCCCGATCACAACTGAATATGCATGGCCCTGTAGCGCAGTTGGTTAGCGTGCCGCCCTGTCACGGCGGAGGTCGCGGGTTCAAGTCCCGTCAGGGTCGCTCCAAGCGACGGGCCTTCTCTTGAGGAGGCCTTTCGTCTAGGACGCGGCAGATGTGCCGTGCGGCTCTGTAGCTCAGTTGGTAGAGCGTTCGACTGAAAATCGAAAGGTCACCGGATCGATGCCGGTCGGAGCCACAAGGGTGATCGTTACAGTCACCCCAGGAACCCTCGCGTAGCTTCTACATCGCGGGGGTTTCGTCTTTCTCCGCCACGCGTCAGGTGGTGCGCCGAGACCCTGCGGGGCATGCTGGGGTCATGACCACACCGGAGTGGGTGCGACACGAGGGCTTGAAGGCCTGGGTCGCCGAGATGGCCGAATTGTGCACGCCGACCGACATCCATTGGTGCGACGGCTCAGACGACGAGTACGACGCGCTGTGCGAGCAGCTGGTCGAGGCGGGCACGTTCATCCGACTCAACCCCGAGCTGCGGCCGCGCAGCTTCCTCGCCCGCAGCGACCCGAGCGATGTCGCCCGCGTCGAGGAGCGCACCTTCATCTGCTCGCGGTCGGAAGAGGATGCCGGGCCCACCAACAACTGGATGGACCCCCGCGCGATGACAGCCATCCTGCGACCGCTGTTCACCGGCAGCATGGCCGGGCGGACCATGTACGTGGTGCCGTTCAGCATGGGTCCGCTCGGATCGCCCATCGCGCAGCTCGGCGTGCAGATCACCGACTCGCCGTACGCCGTGGTGAGCATGAAGATCATGACGCGCATGGGCCGGGCCGCTCTCGACGTGCTCGGCGACGACGGCGACTTCGTGCCGTGCATGCACACGGTCGGCGCACCGCTCGCTCCCGGCGAGGAGGATGCCGCGTGGCCGTGCGACGCCGAGAAGTACATCGTGCACTTCCCGGAGACACGCGAGATCTGGTCGTACGGTTCGGGCTACGGCGGCAATGCCCTGCTGGGCAAGAAGTGCCTCGCCCTGCGGATCGCGTCGGCGATGGCCCGCGACGAGGGCTGGCTAGCCGAGCACATGCTCATCCTGGGCGTCACCGACCCGAAGGGCGAGAAGACCTACGTGGCGGCGGCCTTCCCCAGCGCGTGCGGCAAGACGAACTTCGCGATGCTCGTGCCGCCACCGGTGTTCGCCGACGAGGGGTGGAAGGTCACGACGGTCGGCGACGACATCGCGTGGATCAAGCCGGGCGATGACGGCCGCCTCATGGCGATCAACCCCGAGGCCGGCTACTTCGGTGTCGCGCCGGGCACCTCCGAGACGACCAATCCGAGCGCGATGGAGTCCGTGCGCTCCGACACGATCTTCACGAACGTCGCCCTCACCGATGACGGCGACGTGTGGTGGGAGGGGATGGGCGATCCGCCCGCGCATCTCATCGACTGGCAGGGGAACGACTGGACCCCGGATGCCGGCACCAAGGCCGCGCACCCCAACTCGCGGTTCACCTCGCCCGCCACGCTCAACCCCGCGCTCGATGAGGCGTGGGACGACCCGGCCGGCGTTCCGCTCAGCGCCTTCGTCTTCGGCGGTCGGCGCGCGGGCACGATCCCGCTCGTGACCCAGAGCTTCAACTGGGCGTTCGGCGTCTACATGGCGGCGACGATGGGGTCGGAGACCACGGCCGCCGCCTTCGGAAAGCAGGGCGTGGTGCGCCGCGATCCGTTCGCGATGCTGCCGTTCGCGGGCTACCACATGGGCGACTACATCAATCACTGGCTGGGCTTCGGGCGCAGCATCCGCAACCCTCCGCGCATCTTCCAGGTCAACTGGTTCCGGCGGGCCGAGGACGGCCGGTTCCTGTGGCCCGGGTTCGGCGAGAACATGCGCGTGCTGCAGTGGATCGTCGCGCGCGCTCGCGGGCGGGCGCTGGCGATCGAGAGTCCCCTGGGCTGGGTGCCCCGCTACGAGGACCTGACATGGGACGGCCTGGACTTCTCAGAGGAGGACTTCTTCGCCTGCATGGCCGTCAACCGCCGTGACTGGACCTCGGAGCTGCTCGACGTCGAGGAGCTGTTCATGAAGCTCTACACGCGGCTGCCGAAGGAGATGGAGATGATCCGCTCCCTCACGACGAGCGCGCTGTGGCGCTCGCCGAAGAAGTGGGAGATGAACCCCGACCCGACGTGAGCAGGTTCCCGGCGAAGAAGGCCGCCAGCTCGTCGGTCGCCGTCAGCGGCAGCACGGCGGCGACGTACTGGTCGGGGCGCACCACGACGACGACGCCGTCGCGCGAGAGCTCGCGCTCGGCGAAGATGTCTGCGCTGCGCCAGGCGTCCGGGCCGGCCGCGTAGACCTTCTCCCAGTCGGTGAGGCCCAGCGGTCCGGTCTTCGGCAGGAACACCTCCGGCACCTGCGCGATGTCGACGTCATCGAACGCCTGCTGGTACACGACCTTGACGTCGAACACGGCGTCAAGGTCGGCGCCTGCGGGTGTGTGGCGCGCCAGAGGCGAGGCATCCGTCGCGAGCCACGAGGCCCACTCGGCCAGCGCTGACGGCCGCCCGGCCGCGGCGGAGTCGGCGAAGGCGTAGACGCGCCACCGCCCGTCGGCCTTCGCGTGGTGGCCCAGGTGGATGACGTTGCCGTCGCACACGCGGGTGACCTCGACGGATTTGAATCGCTTGCCCAGCGGGAAGCCGGCCGCCAGCGCCTGGTGCTCGTCGGCGCCCACGAGCGCCGACGGTCCGTACTGCGTCATGAAGCCCGACGGGAATTCGGCGGTGCCCAGGTAGAAGGTCGCGAGCTCCTGCGGATCCGAGATCTCTTCGGGCTTGCGGGCCATGAGCGACGACCATTCGCGGTCGAAGTCGATGAGCTGCTGCGCGACCGGCTGCCGCTCGGCCGAGTAGGTCTCGAGGATCGCTTCGGGGCTGAGTCCGGTCAGCACGTGCCCCAGCTTCCAGCCGAGATTGAAGCCGTCCTGCATCGACACGTTCATGCCCTGCCCCGCCTTCGCGCTGTGGGTGTGGCACGCGTCACCCGTGAGGAACACGCGCGGCTCACGACCACCGTCGTCGGGCATGTCGTCGAATCGGTCGGTCACACGGTGGCCGACCTCGTACACGCTGTGCCATGCGACCTCGCGCACGTCGATCGTGTACGGATGCAGGATCTCGTTCGCCCTGCGGATGATCTCTTCGATCGGGGTCTGCCGCACGCGGTGATCGTCGTCGGCGGCGACCTCGCCGAGATCGATGTACATCCGGCTGAGGTAGCCGCCCTCGCGCGGGATGTGCAGGATGTTGCCCGCCGCGGCGTTGATCGCGCACTTGATGCGCCAATCGGGGAAGTCGGTGTTGACGAGCACGTCCATGACGCCCCACGCGTGCGCCGAGAACTCGCCGACATGCCGCCGGCCGATGGCCTCGCGCACGGCACTGCGCGCTCCGTCGCATCCGGCGACGTACTTCGCCCGCACCGTGCGCTCCTCGCCGGCGCGAGGGCCCGTGGAGTGGCGCACGCGCACCTCGACCGGGTACTCGCCGTCACCATGCACCGTGAGGCCCACGAACTCCACGCCGTAGTCGGGAACGATCCGCCCCGGTCCCTGCGCGGCCGCCTCGGCGAAGTAGTCGAGCACGCGTGCCTGATTGACGATCAGGTGCGGGAACTCGCTGATCTTGAACGCGTAGTCCTCGGTGCGGGCCGTGCGGACGATGTTCCCCGGGTTCTCGGGGTCGGGACCCCAGAAGTTCATCCACGCGATGTTGTACGCCTCGGCGACGATGCGCTCGGCGAACCCGAACGCCTGGAACGTCTCGACGCTGCGGGGCTGGATGCCGTCCGCCTGGCCGAGCACGAGACGGCCCTCGCGTCGCTCGATGATCCTCGTCGACACATCGGGGAACTGCGCCAGCTGCGCGGCCAGCAGCATTCCCGCCGGTCCCGACCCGACGATGAGCACGTCGGTCGTGTCGGGAAGATCGACCGGACGGTCGACGCCCGTGCCCGCGGCCTCCTGCCGGCGCGGGTCGCCCGAGACGTACCCGTGGTGGTGGAACTGCATCAGCGTGTCTCCTGATCCGACATCGTCGTCACCCGCGATGCTAGGCCTTCGACAGGCCGTACACCGGGCTCTCGGCCTGCTGATCCTCGTGATCGGGACCGAGCGGGATGCCGCTGCGGTCACGCAGCAGCAGGGTCGCGGCGAGGCCGACCAGCGTCATGCCGGCGAGGTACCACGTGACCCCGTCCGTCGACCCGGTGGCCTGAACGATGGCCTGCGCGATGGTCGGCGCGAACGCGCCGCCGACGATGGCACCCAGCGCATACGAGATCGAGACGCCCGAGAAGCGGATCGACGCGGGGAACAGCTCGCTGTACAGCGCCGCCTGCGGACCGTAGGTGAAGCCGAGGCCGATCGCGAGGAAGCCGAGCGAGACGAAGATCAACGCCGGGTTCGCGGTGTTCACGAGCGGGAACAGCAGCACCACCCCGGCCAGCTGCAGCACCCAGCCGATGATGTATGTCGTGCGCCGACCGATGCGGTCGCTGAGGTACCCGGCCGTCCACGTGGAGATGAGCCAGACCACGGCCGATCCGGTCACCGCCCACAGGATGTCGGCGGTGGGCAGGCCGACGGGTCCTGCAGGATCGGTTGCGTACCGCTGGATGTATCCCCCGGTCGTCATGTATCCGACGGCGTTGTTGCCGGCGAACACGAGCGCCGCGATCACGACGAGCAGGGCGTGCTTGCGGAACAGCTGCACGATCGGCATCCGGGTCTGCTCCTTGCGCTCGGCGATCTCGACGAACACCGGGCTCTCCTCGACGCGCCGACGCACCCAGTAGCCGACCACGATCAGCACGACGCTCAGCAGGAAGGGCACGCGCCAGCCCCACTCGAGGAACGCGTCGCCGGGGGCGATGACCGCCATGAGCGCCATGGTTCCGGATGCCAGCAGCAGGCCGATCGGCACGCCGATCTGCGGCGACGCGCCGAAGAGCCCGCGCTTGGCCTTCGGGGCGTGCTCGACGGCCATGAGGACCGCGCCGCCCCACTCGCCGCCGGCCGAGATGCCCTGCAGCACGCGCAGGAACACCAGCAGGACCGGCGCTGCGATGCCGATGGCGGCATATGTCGGCAGCAGACCGACCAGTGTGGTCGCGACGCCCATCAGGATCAGGGTGAGCATGAGCACGACGCGACGGCCGTACCTGTCGCCGTAGTGGCCGGCGAGGAACGCGCCGAGCGGACGGAAGAGGAAGCTGATGCCGACGGTGATGAACGACAGGATCTGCGCGAAGCCCTCACCGGCGGGCGCGAAGAAGAGCTGCGCGAAGACGAGGCCGGCCGCGAACGCATAGATGAAGAAGTCGTACCACTCGACCGTCGTACCGACGACGGTCGCGATGACGACCCTGCGACGGTCGGCGCCCGTGGAGATGGTTCCGGTGGGCGTGAACCCCTGGTCTGGCTGTGCGCTCATGCGCTGACTCCTTCGTCGATCGGACCTGACTGCACTGTCCCCGGCTCGGGTCCTGCGACCCTTGCCACCCGTTCGAGGATCATATACGATTTCGGATACGACGCAAGAGCGAGGGAGCTCATGACCATCGACCCCACTCCGGCCGACGCCGTGGACCCGCGATTCGCCGCTCTCCCGACCCGGCCCGGCAAGATCATCGCCGTCCACCTCAGCTACGAGTCGCGCGCCGCTCAGCGCGGCCGACGGCCCGAGCATCCGTCGTACTTCTTCAAGCCGTCGAGTTCGGTCGCCGCCTCGGGTGCGACGATCGACCGCCCCGCAGGCACCGAATTGCTCGCGTTCGAGGGCGAGATCGCACTCGTCATCGGCGGGCCGACGCGCGACGTGTCGCTCGAGGATGCCTGGGACCACGTCGGCTGGGTCACCGCGTCGAACGACTTCGGGCTCTACGACCTGCGTGCCGCTGACCGCGGCTCGAACGTGCGCTCCAAGGGGCGCGACGGCTTCACACCCATCGGCCCCGGCCTCATCGACGCCCGCGCGGTCGACCCCGCCGCACTCCGGGTGCGCACCTGGGTCGACGGTGAGCTCGTCCAGGACGACACCACGGCCGACCTCATCTTCCCGTTCGCGCAGATCGTCGCCGACCTCGCGCAGCACTTCACGCTCGAAACCGGCGACATCATCCTCACCGGAACCCCCGCGGGCTCATCGGTCGTCGTGCCCGGCGATGTGGTCGAAGTCGAGGTGGATGCCCCGACCGCTGAGGGCGCGCCGACGACGGGGCGCCTGGTGTCCAGGGTCGCCGAGGCACCCGCATCCTTCGACCCCTCCCTAGGGTCGCTGCCCCGCGTCGACGACACACAGCGGGCCGAGGCGTGGGGCTCGCGCGAGGCGGCGGGGTTGCCGGTGGCGGCGGCCGGCCTGTCACCCGCACTGCGGACCAAGCTCGAGAAGACCCCGGTCGCCGGCCTCTCGCAGCAGCTGCGCAAGCGCGGGCTGAACAACGTGACGCTCGACGGCGTGCGCCCGATGCATCCGGGCGCCAAGCTCGTCGGCACCGCCCGCACGCTGCGCTTCGTCCCCCACCGCGAAGACCTCTTCGCCAGCCACGGCGGCGGCTACAACGCCCAGAAGCGCGCATTCGACGCGGTCGGCGAGGGCGAGGTCATCGTCATCGAGGCCCGCGGCGAGCGCGGATCGGGAACGCTCGGCGACATCCTCGCCCTCCGCGCCCACGCCCGGGGTGCAGCCGGCATCGTCACCGACGGCGGGGTGCGCGACCACGACGCGGTCGCCGCGGTCGGCATCCCGGTGTACTCCTCGGGCGCCCACCCCGCCGTCCTCGGTCGCAGGCACGTGCCGTGGGACACCGACCTCACCATCGCGTGCGGCGGGGCGACGGTGCAGCCCGGTGACGTCATCGTCGGCGATGCCGACGGGGTGATCGTCATCCCACCCGCCCTCGCCGAGGAGGTCGCGGACGCCGCGATCGCGCAGGAGGACGAGGATGCCTGGATCGCCGCCCGCGTTGCCGAGGGGCACCCCGTCGACGGGCTGTTTCCGATGAACGACGACTGGCGCCGTCGCTACCGCGAGGACACCGGCCGATGAGCACGCCCACCGCGACCACCGACGTCACGAGCAAGTCGGAGCGCGCGTACGCGTGGATCCGCGAGCGCATCGCCCGCAGCGAGTACGGCCCCGGCTACCGTCTCGTGCTCGGCACCATCGCTGAGGCCCTCGACATGAGCGTCGTGCCCGTGCGCGAGGCCGTCCGCCGGCTCGAGGCCGAGGGCCTGGTGACCTTCGAGCGCAACGTCGGCGCCCGGGTCGCCGTCGTCGACGAGAGCGAGTACGTCTTCACGATGCAGACGCTCGGGGTCGTCGAGGGTGCGGCCACGGCGCTGTCGGCAGCCCGCTTGAGCGACGACGACCTCGACCGCGCGCTCGAGGTGAACCGGCGCATGGAGCGGCTGCTCGACCACTTCGACGCGCACGAATTCACCCAGCTCAACCAGCGGTTCCACTCGGTGCTGTTCGAACCGTGCCCCAATCCGCACCTGCTCGACCTCGTCCACCGCGGGTGGAACCGGCTGTCCGGCATCCGCGACTCGACGTTCGCGTTCGTACCGGGACGCGCCCGCCACTCCGTCGAGGAGCACGCCGAGATCATCGAGCTCATCCGCGCACGGGCCGATCCGACCGAGATCGAGCTGGCTGCGCGCCGGCACCGCTGGCGCACGATGGACGCCTTCATCGCGTCGCGCCACCCCGAAGACCACACGACCTCCACCGAAGGAGCTCCCTCATGACCGACACCGCACAGGCGACGTCGTCGCGGCACGTTCCCGACGATCTGCCCACCCGCATCCAGCACTACATCGACGGCGCCTTCGTCGACTCGGTCGACGGCGCGACGTTCGACGTGCTCGACCCGGTCTCGAACGAGACCTACCTGCAGGCCGCAGCCGGCACGAAGGCCGACATCGACCTCGCGGTGACCGCCGCGCGCCGGGCGTTCACGGAGGGCCCCTGGCCCCGGATGCTGCCGCGCGAGCGCTCGCGCATCCTGCACCGCATCGCCGACATCGTCGAGTCGCGCGACGCGCGGCTCGCCGAGCTCGAGTCGTTCGACTCGGGTCTGCCCATCACGCAGGCCCTCGGGCAGGCGCGTCGAGCCGCCGAGAACTTCCGCTTCTTCGCCGACCTGATCGTGGCGCAGTCCGACGACACCTACAAGGTGCCGGGGCGCCAGATCAACTACGTCAACCGCAAGCCCATCGGCGTGGCGGGCCTGATCACACCGTGGAACACCCCGTTCATGCTCGAGTCGTGGAAGCTCGGTCCGGCACTGGCCACCGGCAACACCGTGGTGCTCAAGCCCGCCGAGTTCACACCGCTGTCGGCATCGCTGTGGGCGGGAATCTTCGAAGAGGCGGGTCTGCCGCGGGGAGTCTTCAACCTCGTCAACGGCCTCGGTGAGGACGCCGGCGACGCGCTCGTGAAGCATCCGGACGTGCCGCTCATCTCGTTCACCGGCGAGAGCTCGACCGGCCAGCTCATCTTCGGCAATGCCGCCCCCTTCCTGAAGGGCCTGTCGATGGAACTCGGCGGCAAGTCGCCGGCCGTCGTGTTCGCCGACGCCGACCTGGACGCCGCGATCGACGCGACGATCTTCGGGGTCTTCTCGCTCAACGGCGAGCGGTGCACCGCGGGCAGCCGCATCCTGGTGCAGCGCGAGGTGTACGACGAGTTCGTCGAGCGCTACGCCGCCCAGGCCGAGCGCGTCGTCGTGGGATACCCGCATGACCCCGCGACCGAGGTCGGGGCGCTCGTGCACCCCGAGCACTTCGACAAGGTGATGGGCTACATCGAGATCGGCAAGACTGAAGGACGCCTCGTCGCCGGCGGCGGCCGCCCCGACGGGTTCGACGAGGGCAACTTCGTCGCCCCGACCGTGTTCGCCGACGTGTCACCCGACGCGCGCATCTTCCAGGAGGAGATCTTCGGTCCCGTCGTCGCGATCACCCCCTTCGACACCGACGAAGAGGCACTGGCTCTCGCGAACGGCACCAAGTACGGTCTCGCCGCGTACATCTGGACCAACGACCTCACGCGCGCCCACAACTTCTCGCAGGCGGTCGAGGCGGGCATGGTGTGGCTCAACTCCAACAACGTGCGGGACCTGCGCACCCCGTTCGGCGGGGTCAAGGCGTCGGGGCTGGGCCACGAGGGCGGCTACCGCTCGATCGACTTCTACACCGACCAGCAGGCCGTGCACATCACGCTCGGCAAAGTCCACAACCCCACGTTCGGCAAGGGAGCCTGACATGAGCCACCGCGACGGAATGACCCTGACCTCGTCGGGCTTCTTCGTGAGCCAGGAGGCTCCGATCCACACCGACAACCCCGTCCCGACCCCGCAGGCACCGGCGCCAGACATCCTGCGCTGCGCCTACATGGAGCTCGTCGTCACCGACCTCGCGGCATCCCGGAAGTTCTACGTCGACGTGCTGGGCCTGTACGTCACCGAAGAGGACGCCGAGGCCGTCTACCTCCGCTCGACCGAGGAGTTCATCCACCACAATCTCGTGCTGCGCCAAGGCGAGATCGCCGCCGTCGCCGCGTTCTCGTATCGGGTGCGCGCGGCCGAAGACCTCGACAAGGCGGTTGCGTTCTACGAGGAACTCGGATGCCGCGTCGAGCGCCGGGCCGAGGGCTGGACGAAGGGCATCGGCGAGTCGGTGCGCGTCACCGATCCGCTGGGCTTCCCCTACGAGTTCTTCTTCCAGACCGAGCACGTCGAGCGCCTGTCGTGGCGGTACGACCTGCACACGCCGGGCGAGCTGGTGCGACTCGACCACTTCAACCAGGTGACCCCCGATGTGCCGCGCGCCGTGAAGTTCATGCAGGATCTCGGCTTCCGCGTCACCGAAGACATCCAGGACGACGAGGGCACGGTCTATGCGGCGTGGATGCGCCGCAAGCCGACCGTGCACGACACCGCGATGACCGGCGGCGACGGCCCGCGCATGCACCACGTCGCGTTCGCCACGCACGAGAAGCACAACATCCTCGCGATCTGCGACAAGCTCGGCGCCCTGCGCATGTCGGACCGCATCGAGCGCGGTCCCGGGCGCCATGGCGTCTCGAACGCGTTCTACCTGTACCTGCGCGATCCCGACGGCCACCGCGTGGAGATCTACACGCAGGACTACTACACCGGCGACCCCGACAACCCGGTCGTCACGTGGGACGTGCACGACAACCAGCGGCGCGACTGGTGGGGCAACCCCGTGGTGCCGTCGTGGTACACCGAGGCATCCCTCGTGCTCGACCTCGACGGGAACCCGCAGCCGGTGGTCGCGCGCACCGACTCGTCTGAGATGGCGGTCACGATCGGCGCCGACGGCTTCAGCTACACCCGCCCCGACGACGCCGACGAGATGCCGACGTGGAAACAGGGCGAGTACAAGCTCGGCCACCAACTCTGATGCTCTCCTCCGACACCATCGCGCAGCTGGCCGAGGAGCTGGCCGAGGCCGACCGCACGCATTCGGTCATCCCGCGCATCACCGCGCGGCATCCGGATGCCACGGTCGAAGACGCGTACGCGATCCAGGGCGTCTGGCGCGACCGCAACCTGGCGGCGGGCCGGCGCCTGGTGGGCCGCAAGATCGGCCTCACGTCGAAAGCGATGCAGCAGGCCACGGGCATCAGCGAGCCCGATTACGGCGTCATGTTCGACGACACGGTCTACGACTCCGGAGCGGACATCCCCGTCGACCACTTCTCGAACGTGCGCATCGAGGTCGAGCTCGCGTTCGTGCTGAAGACGCCGCTGGCCGGCCCGGACTGCACACTCGACGACGCACTGGCCGCGATCGACTACGCCGTTCCCGCACTCGAGGTGCTGAACTCGCACATCGAGCTGGAGGGCCGCACGATCGTCGACACCATCAGCGACAACGCCGCCTACGGCGCGATGGTGCTCGGCGACGTGCACCGTCGACCCGACGAGGTCGATCTGCGCTGGGTGCCGGGCGTGCTCTCGCGCAACGGCGAGATCGAAGAGACCGGCGTCGCCGCCGGCGTGCTCGGCCACCCCGCCACCGGCGTCGCGTGGCTGGCGAACAAGTTCCACCAGCACGGCGCGCATCTGGAGGCGGGGGAGATCATCCTGGCAGGCTCGTTCACGAGGCCGATGTGGGTCTCGCGCGGCGATGCCGTGCACTGCGACTTCGGACCGATGGGAACCATCTCATGCCGCTTCGTCTGACACCGACCTTTCGCGACGCGCTCGGCGAGGCCTCCCGACCGCTTGCCGGCATGTGGGTGTGCAGCGGCTCGCCGCTGGTCGCCGAGATCGCTGCGGGGTCAGGCCTGGACTGGCTGCTCATCGACATGGAGCACGCCCCGAACGGCCCCCAGTCGGTGCTCGGGCAGCTGCAGGCCGTCGCCGCGTACCCGGTGACGCCGGTCGTGCGCGTTCCGATCGGCGACGCGGTCGTCATCAAGCAGGTGCTCGACCTCGGCGCGCAGAACCTGCTCGTGCCGATGGTGAACAGCGCAGCGGATGCCGCAGCCGCCGTCGAGGCGGTGCGCTACCCGCCCCGCGGCCGCCGGGGCGTCGGCTCGGCGCTGAGTCGCTCGGCACGGTGGAACCGCGTGGACGGATACCTCGCCGACGGCGATGCGCATGTGTCGCTGTTCGTGCAGGTCGAGACTGCGGACGCGGTCGCTGCGGCCGGCGAGATCGCCGCCGTCGACGGCGTCGACGGCGTCTTCGTCGGCCCGAGCGACCTGGCCGCATCGATGGGCCTCCTCGGAGCCCAGACCCACCCCGACGTGGTCGCGGCCGTTCGCTCGGCCTTCGCCGCAGTGATCGCAGCCGGCAAGCCCGTCGGCGTGAACGCGTTCGACCCGGAGACGGCCGACGCGTACCTCGAGGCGGGCGCGGCGTTCATCCTCGTCGGGGCCGACGTCTCGCTGCTGGCACGCGGCTCCGAAGCCCTCGCGACGCGCTTCATCGACGCCGCCGACGGCGGCGAGCGCGCGAGCTACTGACCCCGGGCGCGACTGGTCCTCCAATCCGATCCGGTGTATCACTGCGAACAACCAGTGCACCTAGAGGGAGAGGACCATGTCGCGACGCATTCACGCTCGAAGCTGGGCCGCGCTGGTCGGCATCGTCAGCGCGGGGGCCTTCCTCGCGGCATCCGCGCTAGTGGCGCTGATCGTCGACCCGACGGTGAACCCGTTGCTCGCGGTCGGCGGATTCGTGATCGACATCGTGCCGCAGCCGGTCAAGGAGTTCGCGATCACAGCCTTCGGCACGTGGGACAAGGCGGTGCTGCTGGGCTCACTGGGGCTGGCCGGGGTGCTCGGTGCCGCGATCGCCGGCATCCTCCAGTTGCGGCGCCCGCCGACGGGCGTGGCACTGCTGGCCATCGCGTGCGCGGGGGCGACGGCGGCCGTTCTGACGAGGGCCGGCGCGTCGGCGCTGTCGCTCATCCCGCCGGTGGTGGGTGCGATCGTGGCGTGCGGTCTGCTCGTCGAGTTGTCGATGCGACTGCGGCGGTGGGCAGGCAGCACCGACGGCGCCGAGCGCGGTCCCGGCGATCGTCGTCGGTTCCTCGTTGCGACCGGTGTCTCTGCGGCCGCTGCCGTGCTCGTCGGCGTCGGCGCGACGATGGCGAACGGAGTGCGCACCTCGATCGCGAGCGCGCGCCGAGCATTGCGGCTGCCCGAGCCCGCCGGTCGCGTACCGGTACCCGCAGGTGCTGAGCTCGAGGTCGACGGCATCTCGCCGCTGTTCACGCCCAACGCCGAGTTCTACCGCGTCGACACGGCGCTCGATCCGCCCCGCATCGACCCCGGAACGTGGCGGCTCACGATCGACGGGATGGTCGACGAGGAGATCGAGCTGACCTTCGACGACCTGGTGGAGCGTGGGCTCGACGAGTACGCGATCACCCTCACCTGCGTCTCGAACGAGGTCGGCGGCGACCTCGTCGGCACAGCGAAGTGGTGGGGCGTACCCGTGCGCGACCTGCTGCGACTGGCGGTGCCGCACAGCGACGCCGACATGGTGCTCTCACGCAGCGTCGACGGCTTCACCGCGAGCACGCCCCTGGAGGCGCTCACCGACGACGGGCGCGACGCGATCCTCGCGGTCGCGATGAACGGCGAGCCGTTGCCGGTCGAGCACGGGTTCCCGGTGCGCATGGTGGTGCCCGGACTGTACGGCTACGTGTCGGCGACGAAGTGGCTCGAGCGGTTGACGGTGACGACCTTCGCCGACGACGAGGCGTACTGGACGCCGAGAGGGTACTCCGCCCGCGCGCCGATCAAGTTCGCCTCGCGCATCGACACCCCGCGGGCGGGCTCGCGCGTCGACGCCGGCACGGTCGCCCTCGCGGGCGTGGCCTGGGCGCAGACGGTCGGCATCGAGCGCGTCGAGGTGAGCATCGACGACGGCGACTGGCAGAAAGCGACCCTGTCCACGCCGGTCAACACCGACACGTGGGTGCAGTGGATGCTGGAGTGGGAGGCCACCCCGGGCACCCACTTCGCGACGGTGCGCGCGGTGAACCGCGACGGCGAGCTGCAGGTGCAGGACCGCACGCCGATCGCCCCGGACGGCGCGACCGGATGGCAGCGCATCCTCGTCACCGTCGTCTGAGCGCAGACGCGGTCACTCGGCGACGATGACGTCGACCTGGATCTCGGCGGCCAGCCGCTCGAGGTCGGCGGCCACGGCCGACAGGTCGACGGATGCCGGAACGCGCGCGACGACGGTCGCCTCGAACAGGCGACCGCCGAACATCGCCGTCTCGCTGGTGTGCGTGGTCATGCGGTCGATGCTGAGGTCGTGTCCGCGCAGCACCGCCGTCACCTCGCGCACGATGCCGGGGTGGTCGTTGCCGAGCACCGTCAGCTCGATGTCGCGGTCCACCGCGGCTGCGGCATCCGCCTCGCGCCCCGCGTGCACCGCCACCGTCAGCCCGTCGATGCCGGACAGCGCGTCTCGGAGTTCGTCGACGCGGTCGGGGGTCACCGAGACCTCGATCACCCCGGCGAACGCACCGGCGAGCTCGGCCAGTTCGCTGTTCTCCCAGTTGCCGCCGTGTGCGTCGACGATGTCTGCGACCGCGGCGACGAGGCCGGCGCGATCGTCGCCGACGACGGTGAGGACGAGTGAGGTCACCCGTTCAGGCTAGCGAGCATCTGCTCCATGCGCTTGATCTCGATGTCCTGGTCGGCCTCGACGTGCAGAGCGAAGCGGTCGATCTCGGTTTCGAGACCACCGCCCGCGTCGTACAGGTCGTGCACCATCTCGATCGCGCCCTGGTGATGGAAGATCATGAACTCGAGGAACAGGCGATCGAACTCGTCCCCGCTCGCGGCTTCGAGCTGCGCGAGCTGCGCGTCGGTGAGAATGCCCGGCATGTCGGCCGCGTGGTCGGCGTGGTCGGCGTCGGGATCGCGCACCGGCTCGCCGCGCTCGCGCAGCCAGGTCTCGAGGAGCACGATCTCGTCGGTCTGGCTGAGCTCCATCCGCTCGGCGAGCAGCTTCACGTCCTCATCGCCGGCCCGGTCGGGCACGTAGCCGGTCATCTGGATGGCCTGCGTGTGGTGGTGCAGCATGTCCCGCACGAAGTCGACGTCGACCGCCGTGTGCGGCGGGCTCGCGAGTTCGGCGGCCTCCTCGGGCGACAGGGTGCGGTTGTCCTCGCCCGGAGCACCCAACTGGACGATCGGCGCCGAGGCCTCGGGCACGTCGTCCTCCGAGCCGGTGCAGGCGGCGAGCCCGACCGCGAGCGCGATCACCGTCGCCGCGCCGCCGGTTCGTGCGAGCCACTTCATTCCGTCATCTCCGGTCTCCTCCTCGAACCGCACCGTCGAGTGCGCTCTCAGCATTGTGCGTCATTTCTGCGGCGTTGCCGATCACGAGACGGCCACGGTCGTCACCAGGTCGTCTCGCGCAGCTTCGCCACCGCCGGCAGATCGGGCGTCGCCCAGTCGACGCTGTCGAGATCGTCGGGACCCAGCCACGCGAGTGCATCGTGATCGGTGCTGACCGTCGGCGGCGCTGCGGCGAGACGCACGTGGAAGCACACCAGGCGGATGACGCGACCGTCGACCGGAGTGTCATCGCACGTGAACGGGCGCGCATCGAGCACCTCGATGCCGAGCTCCTCGCGGACCTCACGGCGCAGCGCCTGCTCTGCCGTCTCATGAGGCTCGATCTTGCCCCCGGGAAACTCCCACCGGCCGGCGGCCGCCCGACCCGGAGCACGCCGACAGGCGAGGACGCGGCCGTGGTCGACGACGACGGCCGCGACCACCTCGAGCGGGGGGTCTTGGCGGGGCATGACACCGATCCTGCCAGGAAGGGCTGATGAGCGCCCACTTTGCATCTCCAAAGTCGATCGTGACGCGCACCTTACACAAATCTCCTCATAAAAGGCTGGCGATTTGCATGGACTTAGTAATAGATTCCTCATACAGACAACTGCGTCTACCGCTGGATGATCCGTCCCCAGCGGCAGTCCTCCGGTCGGCGAAGTGTCTAGACATACGAGAGTGTGCAATTCGCCCAGGGAGGCCCCCGCCATGACAATCCGTTCCACCCACTCACCGCGATGGCGCAAGCGCACCGTCGCCGCCGTCGGAGCCATCGTGCTCGGCGCATCGATGCTCGGCGCCACTGCGGCGACCGCTGCCGATGACCCCCGCGAGGGTCTCGGCGCCGGTTTCTACGACGCCGAGCAGGCTGCGTCGAACATCGATCTGCTCGGATCGCTGCCCAAGGAGGGCCCGTTCGCCGCGAACTCCGGTGCGTACAACTCCGACCTGACCTTCACCGGCGACCACGCGATCGTGGGCAGCTACTGGGGCTTCCAGGTCTACGACATCAGTGACCCGGCCGCGCCCGCGTTGGACGGCTCGTTCGTGTGTCCCGGCGGTCAGGGTGACGTCTCCGTCTACGGCGACCTCCTCTTCATGTCGGTCGAGCAGACCAGCGGTCGCCTCGACTGCGGCGACCAGGGAGCATCGGGCAGCGTGAACCCCGAGCGCTTCCGCGGCGTGCGCATCTTCGACATCAGCGACCTCGCCAACCCGCAGCAGATCGCCACGGTCCAGACCTGCCGCGGTTCGCACACGCACACCGTCGTGACCGATCCCGCTGATGCAGAGAACATCTACATCTACGTGTCCGGCACGTCGAGCATCCGTTCGGGCTCCGAGCTCGAGGGATGCACCGACAGCCCGGCGTCGAGCAACCCTGCCGCGTACGTGGACGCCAACGGCGAGATGATCTACACGTCGAGGTTCCTCGTCGAGGTCATCAAGGTGCCGCTCGCGGCTCCCGAGACCGCCGCCGTCGTCAACAAGGCCCGCCTGTTCCAGAACCAGGAGACCGGCAACCAGCACGGACTGTGGGCTGGCGGCAACCACGGCACGGGAACGCAGTCGACGTCGCTCACCGACGCCTGCCACGACATCACGGCCTACCCCGAGATCGGGCTCGCCGCCGGTGCGTGCGAGGGCAACGGCATCCTGATCGACATCAGCGACCCGGCGAACCCGGTGCGCATCGACGCGGTCACCGACCCCGGCTTCGCCTACTGGCACTCGGCCACGTTCAACAACGACGGCACGAAGGTCGTCTTCACGGACGAGTGGGGCGGCGGAAGCGGCGCACGCTGCCGCGAGAGCGACCCCGAGACGTGGGGCGCTGACGCGATCTTCGACATCGTGGACGGCAAGCTCGAGTTCGCCAGCTACTACAAGCTGCCGGTGATCCAGACGTCGCAGGAGAACTGCGTCGCCCACAACGGCTCGCTGATCCCGATCCCCGGCCGCGACGTCATGGTCCAGGCCTGGTACCAGGGCGGACTCTCGGTGTGGGACTTCACCGACAGCGCCAACCCGGTTGAGCTCGCGTACTTCGACCGCGGCCCGATCAGCCCCACGAGCCTGGTGCTCGGCGGCTACTGGTCGACCTACTGGTACAACGGCAACGTGCTCGGCAGCGAGATCCAGCGTGGATTCGACTCGTTCGCGCTCACGCCGAGCGACATGCTGTCGGCCAACGAGATCGCGGCGGCCGCGATGGTTCAGTTCCCTGAGATCAATGTGCAGGGTCAGGTCATGTACACCCACGAGCCGAGCGTCACGCTCGCCCGTGCGTACGTCGACCAGGCCGAGCGCGCCGGCACCCTCAGCGGCAACGACCTGAAGCAGGTTCGCAAGAGCCTCGACCAGGCCGAGCACCTGATGAGCACGTCCGCTTCGGACCGTGCGATCGTCGCTCAGCTGACGAACGCAGCGCGCAAGGGAGCTGCGGACGCTGCGGTGGTCCAGGCGGTGAATGACCTGGCAGCCACCCTCGGCTGACGCAGTGACGTCCGGTACCGCGACCGGACTTCACAGCACAGAAGCACCCCGGGCCCTGGGCCCGGGGTGCTTCTGCGTGCAGTCGCTGTTCACGAAGTGCGGAGAATCACGCGGACGTCGGATGCCTTCGCCCCGGATGGTCCGAAGTTCGCGGAGATCTCCGAGGGTCGTGAGTGCGGCGTCTACAGCTCGCCAGGAGACATCGCCTGATCGTCGATCTCCTCGACGATGCGGCGGGCGCGGCTCGGCGCACCGGGTCGACGGGGTGCGTAGACGACCAGCGAGTGGAAGACGAAGCGCACGATGAACGCGACGGCGAGCGTGATGGCGGCAGCGATGACCGGCAGGAAGTGCCAGGACTCGACCATGACCGCAAGCACGGGGATGCGGATGAGCGCCTCGGCGTTATTGAACGTGAACGACTTCGCGAAGCGCACCCACACGGTGGACGCCTCGCCTCGCATGTCGTGGAAGACGAACCGCTCCTGCATCAGGAAGTTGCCGATGATCGTCGTCTCGGCGCCGATGATCGCCGCGATGATGTAGTCGACGCCGAGGCTTGTGAGCCCCCACATGATCGCCAGGTTGACGACGGCCCCGAGTCCGCCGATCACGGCGAACAGCGACATCTTGCCGAAGCGCAGCGCGGTCAGCTGCATGATGAAGTGCCCGCCCTGACGCAGCGTCGCCTTGGAATCGCCGGCAGAGCGATGAGCGAAGTCGAACGGCACCTCGGCGACCCTCAGGTTCTTGCGGGCGAGGATCTCGAGCAGGATCTTGAAGCCGCGCGGCTTGAGCGGCGCGCCGTCGAGACAGCCGCGGTCGATGAGGAAGAAGCCCGTCATCGGGTCGCTCACGTTCGACAGCCGGATCGGGAACATCGCGCGCGTGAGCATGGTGGAAAGCTTCGACACGAGGATGCGGCGCTTATCGGCCAGCCCCCCGGTGGCCCAGCCGCCGGCGTAGCGCGACGCGATCACGAGATCGACGTCGCCCTGCTCGAAACGATCGAACAGATCGGGGATGGTCTCGGGCGGATGCTGCAGGTCGCCGTCCATCACGAGACAGGCATCCGCCTGCGCCGCCGCGATTCCCGCCATCACCGCACCACCAAGGCCGCCCGTCGGGCGATCCCGGTGGATGATCCGCACGGGAACGTCGGTCGACGCGGCCGCGTCGCGGATGGCGTCGGGGGTGGCATCGGTGCTGTCGTCGACGAACACGATCTCGGCGTCGATGCCCTCCAGCGCCTCGGAGGCGCGGCGGATCAGCTCCGCGACGTTCGGAGCCTCGTTGAAGGTGGGGACGATGATCGAGAGCTGCACTGCGTCCCATCGTCGCATGTGCGGGCCGCGCCGGCATCCGGCGCCCGCCCAGCATCCATGCCCGAGAATGGAAGGATGACCTCGAACTCGACCATCACCATGTTCGGCGCCGACTGGTGCCGCGACTGCATCCGCACCAAGACCCAGCTCGACACCCTGGGCATCCACTACACGTACGTCGATCTGGCGGCAGACCCCGCCGCGGCGGACGTGGCGCGCGAGATTTCGGGCCGCACGAACATCCCTGTCGTCGTGTACCCCGACTCGTCGCACCAGGTCGAGCCGTCGAACGCCGACGTCGAGGCCAAGCTGCGCGAGCTCGCCCTTCTCTGACACGGCGCGGCGCGCTCAGTAGCCTGAGGGCATGAGCGAAGGCGTCGAACGCAACACCCGCACCATCGAGGGGTCGGTCGTCACCGACTTCGCCGACCGGATGAGCTACGGCGGCTATCTCGACCTCGACACACTGCTGTCGGCTCAGCGGCCGCTGAGCGACCCCGAGCACCACGACGAGCTGCTGTTCATCATCCAGCACCAGACGACCGAGCTGTGGTTGAAGCTCGTGCTGCATGAGCTCGGCGCCGCCTGCCGGCTGCTGCGCGAGGATCAGCTCTCGCCGGCGCTGAAGTGCATCGCACGTGTCAAGCACATCCAGAAGACCCTCACCGAGCAATGGTCGGTGCTGGCGACCCTGACTCCGGCCGAGTACGTGCAGTTCCGCGGCGTACTCGGCAACTCCAGCGGCTTCCAGTCGGCGCAGTACCGGGCGGTCGAGTTCACCCTCGGCAACAAGAACGCCGGCATGCTGCGCGTCTTCGACGCGGATCCCCCTGCCCTCGCGCTCGTGCGCGAGGCGCTGGAGTCGCCCAGCCTCTACGACGAGTTCCTGCGCCTGCTCGCGCGCGCCGGCTACCCGATCCCCGCCGAGATCCTCGACCGCGATGTCACCGAGGCCTGGACGTTCCACGCCGACCTCGTGCCGATCCTGACCGAGATCTACGCGGATCCGTCGACCCATTGGGCGGCCTACGAGACGTGCGAAGAGCTCGTCGACCTCGAGGACAATTTCCAGCTCTGGCGCTTCCGCCACCTGAAGACCGTCGAGCGCATCATCGGTCACAAGACCGGCACCGGCGGGTCGAGCGGCGTGCCGTTCCTGCGCCGGGCGCTCGAACTGACCTTCTTCCCCGAGCTGCTCGCGGTACGCACCGAGATCTCCTGATCGCCACCCTCGCGCACGAGGGCCGGGTGGGGCATGCCCCACCCGGCCCTCGTCGTCGTGACTACTCGATGACGACGGTGCCCCAGTCGTCCTCGGCCGCGCTGCCGTACAGCAGCAGCAGACCCGTCTCACTGGTGCCGTCGACGTCCGCGACGCTCACCGGCAGGGTGAGGTTCTCGCGGGGCTCGAGCACGGTCGACCCGACCGGCGTGTACTTCGGGGAGCCCACCGTGTACGACTGTCCTTCGATGGCGTCGGTGAGAGCGCCGGTGAAGTAGTTGTCGAACGCATAGACACTGAACCCGAACGTCTGACCCGCGGTGAGTCCCAGCGCCGCTGTCGGCACCGTGAACACCTGGGTCGACGAATCGAAACCGCCGATGTTGTAGTAGTACGCCGCCTGCGTGCCCGCACTGAGGTCGACGACGTAGATGATCGACTGACCGGTCGCGGCGAACCCGCCGGCCTCGGCGTTGTACAGCACGTAGTCATCGGTCCCGTCGTTGTCCGTGTCGATGTAGACGTCGAACTCCGCCGGGTACGTCAGCACCGTGCGGCGCTCGTACGTCGCCATCGCGAACTGCAGGACGGAGCCCGATTCGCGCACGCCGGTCGCGGCGAGGTCGATGACGGCGGCGTTGCTGCCGGGGCTGCCCGCGTCGGTCGCCGGCAGCTGCGGGCTGGTGCCCGTCAGTCCGAAGATGTCCACGGGGCCCGCAGCCACCCTCGACTTGTTGGCGATCCGCAGCGACGCCTCACCGTTCTTGACCTTCGCCGAGTCGGGCGCGGTGACCTCGGCCGCCTTGCGCGGCAGCACCGTCCAGCCGAGCTGCAGACTCTCGCCTGCGCCGGTGGCCGTGATCCATCCGTCGAACTCCGGCGCGTTCAGCGTCGTTCCGTCGCCGTTGGATCCGACATTGTCGAAAGGCCAGTCCGCGAGCTTCGAGCCGTCGATCTTGAGATGCACCTTCAGCTTCTGCGTCTTGCCCTTGGGCACGACACCGCCCGACGGGGTCACGCGCACCGAGACCGCACCCGACGCCTCGTCGGCGGGGTCGCGGAAGGAGACGTCGAACGAGTACTTCTCGTTCTTGTTCGACGTGTTGGTGATCGACGCCTCGATGGTCGTCTCATAGACGCCCGTGACCGAGGGGATGCCGAACCCGACGTTGCCGGCGCCGTCAGGGCCGGCCAACCAGCCCACGGCTGCGGCGGCCGGCGCGACGCGCACCTCACCCGCGCCGATACGCGAGATCGGGGTGACATCGAAGCCGGTCGCGGTCGGCGTGGTGTTGGAGGAGTCCGCGGCGTTGAGCAGTCGCGCCTTGATCTCGGCCGGCGTCGCCGACGAGAACTTGTCGATCAGCAGCGCCGCCGCACCCGAGACCACCGGGGCCGCACCCGAGGTGCCGCCGAAGTTGGTCTCTTCGTCACCCGTGGCCGTTTCGGCCGACAGCCAGGCACCGGGTGCTCCGATGTCGGGCTTGGCGCGGTTGTCGGTCACGGTCACGCCGCGGCTCGACGTGCCGACCATCGTGTTGGCCAGCGAGATCGCCGTCGCCGGATCGATCGTGGCGACGACCGGGCCGGACGAGAGCGCGGTGACCAGTTCGATGCCGGACGCCTGGGTGATCGTCAGTGTCGGGATCGTCACCGGTTCGGCGCTGCCGAAGCTGAAGCTCGGAGCGTCACCGGCGACGTTGTTGTAGATGATCGCGGCGATCGCGCCCGCCTTCTGCGCGAACAGGGCCTTGTCCGACACGTTGCACGTACCGCGGGAGATCAGGGCGATCTTGCCCGCCGTGTCTGCCGAGAACGCGCCCTCGGAGCAGCCGACGCCGCCGGCGTCGGTGGGACGCACCAGCGGCGCCGAGATCACGCCGTCGGGCTGCGGCGACCACGACTGGTGCACCGACCGGTTGATCGTGATGCCGCGGTCAGTCGTGATGACCCACTGCAGGTCGTCCGGCAGCGCCGTCTGCGCCACGCTGATCACGCCGGGCGCCGACGAGGGCGAACCGACGATGAACGGGCGGTCGGCCGAGTTTCCGGCCGACGCGACCACGACGATGCCCGCGTGCACGAGGTTGGCCGCGGCGAACGACGAGTCGTCCTGGTCCTGGCCGTACGACGAACCGAGCGACATGTTGACGATGTCGACCGCGTCCGAGATGTCGCCGTCGCCGTTGGGGTCGAGCGACCAGTCGAGGCCCTGCAGCATCGCGACACCGTTGCACGAGGTCGCCACCGACGAGCAGACCTTGACGGCGTAGAGGTCGGCGCCGGGCGCGATGCCCAGGTGCGTCCCATCCGCGCTGCGGCCGCCGATGATGTCGGCGACGTGCGTGCCGTGGCCGCCGTTCCACGGTGCGACGCCGGGTGCGTCGATCGGATTCGCGTCTTCGACCACCGCGCCGTTGGGCCAGGCGTCGCCGACGAAGTCCCAGCCGCCCTTGACCTTGGGCGCGCCCGGTCCGAAGTAGTCCGCGCACGCGCCGGTCACGGGTGCGGATGCCCCGGCGAAGCACGTGTTGTAGAAGTCGACGTCGCCGGGACCGCCGAGGTTGGCGTGCGTGTAGTCGATGCCCGAGTCGAGCACGGCGACCCTCACGCCGCTGCCGTCGTAGCCGTCGTCGTGCAGCGCCGCCGCCTCGACGTACTCGATCGCCTGGGCGAGGCTGCCCGATTCGGCCGGATCCGCGCTGGTGGAGGAGTGAGTCTCGTATCGCGCGATGGGCGTGACCGAGATGACGTTGGGCAGTGCCGCGAGGTCATCGAGCTTCGAGGCATCCACCGAGACGGCCACGAGGTTCGCGGCGAGCTGAGTGCTGCCGAGCTCGGTGACGCCGAGCTTCTTCGCCTGTGCGGCGAAGGCCTTCTGCTGGCCGGCCACCTTGTCCTTCTTGGCCTTCTGCACGCCCTTCGAGGGTGCCTTGCCCTCGGCGAGGGCGCCGTCGGTGACCGATTCGGCGATCGACGGCTCTGCGAGACGGACGGTCACCTCGACCGTTCCGGTCGCACCCTCGAGGCTGGTCGACAGCCCGAGCGGCTCGGGCGCCTCGACGGTGGGGTCGAGCGCCCCGTCGGGGATCGGCACCGGTGCCGGGTCGCTCAGTCCCGGCGCCGCGGAGGCCATGGGCGCTGCGCCCAGAACGAGAACAGGCACCGCCGCGACCGCGACGATGCCCGAGACGATACTGCGTAGTCGATGATTCAACGAACACTCCCTCGTAGGAAAGGACGAAGACGCTCCTCGTCGAGCGCCTACACAGGGAACTCTAAGCCGACGCTCAAGATCAGGCAATGCCCGCGCGCCGGCCTTCCCCGCGCCCGAGGCCGGCCGTCCTAGACTGGCGGGATGGCCGCCCTGTCGCTGCGGGAGATCCTCGGTCCGCACGCGCGACGGTGCCACCGTGCTCTCACCGGCGAGACCGGAACGGCACTGCCGCCGCTGATCGACCACCACGTCCACGTGGCCCTGATCGACGAGCGCGACCTGCCCGCCGGGGGGATCGCGGGCATCCTCGACCTCGGCGGCGATCCCGCGGCGCTCGCCCGGCATGCGCGTCGGCCGATGCCCGCCCTCGCCTACGCGGGGGCCTTCCTCACCGCCGTCGGCGGCTACCCGGTGGGCCGGACGTGGGCGCCGGCCGATATCGTGCGCGAGGTGAGCACGGCCTCGGATCACCCGGGGGTCCCGGGCGGGGCCGCGACCGAGGTCGACGCGCAGGCCGAGTTCGGGGCATCCGTGGTCAAGGTCGTGCTGCACGACGGCGCGCCCACCCTCGACGACGCGATCCTCGCGGCGATCGTGCGCCGCGCCCGCGAGCGCGGACTGCCGGTGGTGGCGCACGTCGAAGGCGACGGGATGACCGCGCGCGCCCTGGCCGCCGGCGTCGACGCGCTCGCGCACGTGCCGTTCATCGAACGCCTCGACCGCGACCTCGTCGAACGGGCCGCACGCGCCGGGCAGCGCTGGATCTCGACGTTCGCCATCCACGGCGACGACGACCGGGCGACCGCGGTCGCCAACGCCGCCGCCTTCCTCGACGCCGGCGGCACCCTGCTGTACGGAACGGACCTCGGCAATGGCGACCTGCCGAGCGGCGTCAACGAGGCCGAGCTCGCCGCTCTCGCCGACGCGGGACTGCACCCTGCCGGGATCGTCGCCGCCATGACCGACCCCTGGCCGGCCGGTCGGGTGCCCCCGGGCGTCACGACCTTCGTCCCCGGTCCTCCGCCGACTGCCGACGACGCCGTGCCGGCATGGCTGTCCGCCGCCACCGTCGTCCCCACCGAGGAGCTGCTCCACGATGACCTCTGAACTCGACGCCACGGCGTCCGCCCACGACGGCGCCGATCCGTTGCGTCACTACCGGTCGCTGTTCACCGGAGCCGAGACTCCGCTCGTCTACTTCGACGGCAATTCGCTGGGGCGGCCTCCGTTGGCGGTCGCGGAGATGCTCGCCGGCTTCGTCGACGACGAGTGGGGCGGGCGACTGATCCGCGGGTGGGACGAACGGTGGATGCGGCTGCCCTTCGACATCGGCGACCGGATCGGGAAGGTCGCGATCGGGGCTGCGCCCGGTCAGACCGTGATCGGCGATTCGACGACGGTGCTGCTGTACAAGCTCGTGCGAGCGGCTCTCGCCGAACGACGCGCCGCCGACCCCGCGCGGGTCGAGATCGTCGTCGACCGCGACAATTTCCCCACCGACCGCTTCATCGTCGAGGGCATCGCCGCGGAGTGCGGGGCGCGGGTGCGATGGATCGACGTCGACCTCGACGGCGGGGTGACGTCGGAGGCGCTGCGCTCCGCGGTGGGTGCGCACACCGCCGTGGTGCTGCTCAGCCACGTCGCCTACCGTTCGGGCTACCTCGCCGACGCCGCCGAACTCACGGCGATCGCCCACGGCGCCGGCGCCTTGATCGTGTGGGACCTCTGCCACTCGGCGGGGTCGGTGCCGGTGCGCAGCGACGAGTGGGGCTTCGACCTCGCCGTCGGCTGCACGTACAAGTACCTGAACGGCGGACCGGGATCACCGGCGTTCGCCTACGTCGCCGAGCGGCTGCAGCCGGTTCTCGCTCAGCCCATCCAGGGCTGGATGGGGGCAGCCGACGTGTTCGCCATGGGCCCCGAGTACGCGCCCGGCGACGGCATGCGCCGCTGGCTGTCGGGCACGCCGCCGATCCTCGGGATGCTGCCGATGACCGTCACGCTCGACATGCTGGAGTCGGCGGGCATCGTCGCGGTGCGGGCCAAGTCGATCGAGCTGACCGAGTTCGCCCTCGCCGTCAGCGACCGGATCCTGGCCCCGCTCGGGGTGAAGGTCGCCTCGCCTCGCGACCCCGACCTGCGCGGAGGACACCTCACCCTGTCGCATCCGACCATGCGGGCGGTGACGCAGCGACTGTGGCAGGGCGATGTGATCCCCGACTATCGCGAGCCCGACGGGCTGCGCATCGGACTGTCGCCGCTCTCGACCAGCTTCGGTGAGGTCGTGCGCGGCCTGCGCAGGGTCGCCGACGCCGTGCGCGACCTCTCGGACGACACCCACTGACACGGCGCGGCCCGCCGCTGATCTACACTGCCCGGATGAGCGCCGACGCCGAAGCCCCCACGACGGGGGCGACACCCGCCTCCCGTCTGTCCGTCGGCGTGATCGCCCGCTACGCGACCGGCTCGCTCGGCACCGGAGGGTTCGCGACGCTCCCGGGTCTCGTGCTGGCCTACTACCTGACCGACTCGCTCGGCGTCGCCGCGCTCGCCGCCGGCGTCGTCATCGCGGCAGCGAAGATCTGGGACGTCGTCATCGATCCGGTCATCGGCGCGCTCACCGACCGCGACCTCGCCCGCCACGGCTCGCGCAGGCGCCTCATGCTCGTCGGCGCGCTCACCCTTCCCGTCTTCTTCGCCCTCACGTTCGCGGTGCCGCCCGCGCTCGGCCCCGCCGTGGGTGCGATCTGGGTGCTGATCGCGTTCACGATCACCGCCATGGCCTTCTCGCTGTTCCAGGTGCCGTACATCGCGTTGCCCGCCGAGCTCACCCCGAGCTACGACGAGCGCACGCGCCTGCTGGCGTGGCGGGTCGTCGTGCTCACCGGCGCGATCCTGCTGTTCGGCGCGGGGGGTCCGGCGTTGCGCCGCATCACCGGCGACCCCGTGACCGGCTACCTGGTGATGGGCATCGTCGCAGGTGTCGTCATCGCACTGGGGATGCTGGTGGCCGTCACCGTCGCGCGCCGATCCGCGAAGCCGAGGCCGACGGCACCGGCGACCTCGACGCGGGTGGGCATCCGCGAGCACTACGCCGCCGGCATCCGCGCTCTGCGCCGCAGCGCACCGTTCCGCGCGCTGCTGACGACGTTCGTGCTGCAAGCCCTCGCGACAGGCCTCATGCTCGCGGGCGCGCAGTACGTGGCGACGTGGGTGCTGCACTCCGAGGCCGCGATCGAGCTGCTGTTCGTCGCCCTGATCGCGCCGGCGCTGTTCGCCGCGCCGCTGTGGGGCCTGTTCGCGCGGCGCGCGGGCAAGGAACGCACTTTCGCGATCGCGAGCATCGTCTTCGCCGGCGCGGCGCTGTCGATCGTGGTCGTGCTCTGGGTGCCCGGAGCCTGGATCTACGGCCCCGTCGCGATCGCCGGAGTCGCGTACGCGGGCATGCAATCGCTGCCGATGGCGATGCTGCCCGATGTCATCACCCACGACGAACGGGTCAGCGGGCCCGGCCAGGCCGGCGCCTTCAGCGGCGTGTGGACGGCGGGCGAGACCGTGGGCTTCGCGCTCGGGGCGACCGTGCTGTCGATCATCCTGACCGTCACCGGCTACGTGTCGTCGACGGCCGGAGAGCTGGTGAGTCAGCCGGATGCCGCGATCGCCGGCATCGTGGTGAGCTTCAGCGTCGCCCCGGCGGCCCTCATCGCCACGAGTCTCATCTCGCTCGCGCGCTACCGCCTGCGCCGCGCCGACATCGAGGACGCCGTGGGCTCACGAGCCGACTGACGTCGACGCCTGACGCAGTCGCAGCCTCGGTGACACGCCGTCCCACCGCGGCGACGTAGGCTGGTGAAGCCCGAAGGAGTGCCGTGTCCCCCACCACACCAGCGAAGAAGCCGCACCCTGCGGCATCCCGTGAACGCGCCGCGAACGCGCCCGACATCGCCGACGACGAACGCGAGCGCCTCGACGACGCGCTGCACGCGCTCGGCGAGGGCCGACACCTCTGGCCGCACCTCACTTTGACCCAGCGGATGCGGCTGCTCGAGCGCCTGCACGAGACTCTGGCCGCGCACGCCGAAGAGTGGGCCGAAACCGCCGCGGCGATCGCGGGCCTCGCGCCCGACAGCCCGCTGCGCGGCGAGGTCTGGCTGGAAGGTCCGCACAACGCCGTCACCACGGTGGATGCGCTGCGCGCGACCCTCGCGAAGCTGGCCGCGGGCCGCAGCCCGCTCGACGGCGTCGACCTGGAACCAGCCCCGGGCGACCGCCTGCGCGCGCACGCCTTCCCGCTGAGCGCCGCCGACAGTCTGCTGCTGTCGGGCTTCACCGGCGAAGTCTGGTTCGAACCCGGGGCGACCGCCGACGAGCTGCGCGCCGCGGCGGGTCTCGGACAGCTGACGCCGACCGAGCCCGCCGAGCTCGGTCTGGTGCTGGGGGCGGGGAACGTGGCATCCATTCCCTTCGCCGACGTGCTGTCGGAGCTGTTCGCCCACAACCGCGTCATCCTGCTCAAGGTCAACCCCACCCATGACCGCCTGCTGCCCGTCTTCGAGCGCGTGCTGGCGCCACTGATCGAGCCTGGCCTGGTGCGTGTCGTCCGCGGCGGCGCGGAGGCGGGCGCCTATCTGACCCGGCATCCGGCCGTCGAACACGTGCACATCACGGGTGCCGCTGCGACGCTGGAGCGAATCGTGTGGGGCACCGGCCCGCAGGCGAAGCGGCGACGGCGCGAGAACCGCCCCCTCGTGCGCACGCCGATCTCGGCCGAGCTCGGCGGTGTCTCGCCGATCATCGTCGTGCCGGGCCGGTGGACCGACGCCGACCTTGCGTATCAAGCCGAGAACATCGCGACCATGCGGCTCGAGAACAGCGGGCACAACTGCATCGCCGGGCAGGTCGTGATGATCAGCGCGGACTGGGATCAGCGTGACGCCTTCCTCGCCGCCCTCCGCCATGCGTACGGATCCGCACCGCACCGCACACCCTGGTACCCCGGCGCGCAGTCGCGACTGGACGCGGCGGCGTCAGACTATCCGGATGCCGCGTGGTTCGCCGACCGCACGCGCGCCCTCGTCGAGATCGACGACGCCGACCCTCGGGCGCTCGAGCAGACCGAGTACTTCGCTCCCGTGCTGGGCGTGGTGAGCATCCCCGGCAACGGTCAGGAGTTCCTCGACGCCGCGGTCGCCCGGGCGAACTCCGCTCTCGCCGGCACCCTCGGGGCGAACGTGCTCATCGACCCCGACACCGAGGCCGCGCTCGGCGAGGGGTTCGAGCGGGCGATCGCCGAGCTGCGCTACGGCGCGATCGCGATCAACACGTGGACGGCGTTCGTCTTCATGATGCCGACGCTCACGTGGGGTGCCTACCCGGGCAACACGCTGCAGGATCCGGGCAGCGGGATCGGCATCGTGCACAACGCGCTGCTGCTCGACCGCGTCGAGCGGTCGATCGGGCGCGGACCGTTCCGGCCGTTCCCGCGCTCGGCGGGCGCGATCGCCGGACCGGGCCGGTTCTCGGTGCTGCCCAAGCCGCCCTGGTTCGTGACATCGCGCACCGGAGCCTCCGTCTGCGAGGACTTCACCCGCTACCGACTGGCCCCGAACGCTCGCACCCTGTCGCGCATCGTCACCGGGGCGCTGCGGTCATGAGCCGCCGCCCCGCCTCGGTCGACCTCGGCGCCGACATCATCGTCGTGGGCGCGGGCTCGGCGGGCGCCGCTCTCGCGGCACGCCTGAGTGAGGACCCGCGCCGCAGCGTCCTGCTGCTCGAAGCCGGCGGACCCGACCGCGCGCTCGAGCTGCACGTGCCCGCCGCCTTCTCGAAGCTGTTCCGCGGCGAGTACGACTGGGGGTACGACACGGTGCCGCAGCCCGAGCTCGAGGGCCGAAGCGTCTTCTGGCCGCGGGGCAAGACCCTCGGCGGCTCATCTTCGCTGAACGCCATGATGTGGGTGCGCGGGTTCGCCGCCGACTACGACGAATGGGCGGACGCCGCGGGACCCGACTGGTCGTGGGATGCGCTGGTGCCGGTGTTCCGGCGGGTGGAGCGCACCGCCGCGCCGGCCGATCCGACTCAGGGCACCGACGGTGCCCAGCCGGTCGAGCAGCAGCGCGACCCGCGCCCGCACACCGCCGCGTTCCTGGCCGCGGCACGCGAACGCGGGCACGAGGTCACCCCGCCCAACCGGCCCGACGTGCAGGGCTTCTCGCAGACCGCCGTGACCCAGCTCCGCGGCGCACGGTCGTCGACCGCCGACGCGTACCTGCGGCCGGCCCGCCACCGCGCGAACCTGAAGGTCGTGACATCGGCCCTCGTGCGACGCGTGACGTTCGACACGTCCGGCCCCGTGCCCCGCGCGACCGGGGTGTACGTCGAGATCGACGGCGTGACCCGGCTCGCCCTCGCACGCACCGAGGTCGTGCTCGCGGGCGGATCGGTGAACACGCCGCACCTGCTGATGCTCAGCGGTGTCGGTCCGGCCGACCACCTCGCCGAGCACGGCGTCCGGGTGCTCGTCGACTCCCCCGGCGTCGGGGCGAACCTGCAGGACCACCTCGTGGCCGGGCTCGCACCGGCGGCACGCCACGGCACGCTGTTCACCGCCGAGCATCCGTCACAGCTCGCCCGCTACCTCGCCGCGCGTCGCGGCATGCTCACCAGCAACGTCGCCGAGGCCTACGGCTTCGTGCGCACGTCGGTCGCCGATCGCACCGGAGCGCCCGCGGGACTGCCCGACATCGAGATCATCTTCGCGCCCGCACCGTACGTCGGCGAGGGGCTCGTGCCGCTGCCCGCCGAGGGCATCACGGTGGGCGCCATTCTGCTGCGTCCCCGCAGTCGCGGCACGGTGCGCCTCGCATCGGCCGATCCGAGCGACAAGCCCCTCATCGACCCGGCCTACCTGTCCGACGACGCCGGAATCGACGCCGAGACGCTGCGCGCGGGCCTCGCCGAATGCGAGCGACTCGTCGACACCGATGCGCTGCGCACCGTGACGACCGGCGGCTGGGTGCAGCCCGACGGCGGCGAGCGCATGACCGCCGCCGAGCGGATCGAACTGGCGCTGCGGCGCTACTCGCACACGCTGTACCACCCGGTCGGCACGGCGCGCATGGGCACCGACGAGGCATCCGTGGTCGATCCCGACCTGCGCGTGCGCGGAGTGACCGGTCTGCGGGTCGCCGACGCATCCGTCATGCCCACGATCATCCGAGGGCACACCAACGCACCCGCCATCGTCATCGGCGAGGTTGCCGCGGATCGGATCAATGCGAGCGGAGCACGCGTTGATGCGATCCGGGGCAAGGTCGAGTAGCCGCCGCGGCGAGTCAGCCCGCGAAACGGTCGGTCGCGGCGCGCAGTGCGGCGGCGATGCCCGGCTCGGACGCCGAATGCGAGGCATCCGGCACCACCACCAGTTCGGCCTCGGGCCACGCCCTGTGCAGGTCCCACGCGGTCATGATCGGCGTGCACACGTCGTAGCGGCCCTGCACGATCACGGCGGGGATGTGCCGGATCGCGTCGACGCCGCCGATGAGCTGTCCTTCGCGGAACCAGCCCCCGTGCAGGAAGTAGTGGTTCTCGATGCGCGCGAAAGCGGTCGCGGCCTTCGGCTCGCTCATGGACGCCACCAGCTCGTCGTCGCGCTCGAGGGTGAGGGTCGCGGCCTCCCAGCGCGACCACGCGATCGCGGCGGGCACGTGCACCGCGGGGTCGGGATCGGTGAGCCGCCGGTGGTACGCCTCGATGAGATGGGCGCGCTCGAGCACCGGGATGGGTGCGATGAAGTCCTCCCACAGGTCGGGGAAGATCGCCGAGGCCCCTCCCTCGTAGAACCACTCCAGTTCGTGCCGGCGCAGGGTGAAGATGCCGCGCAGCACGATCTCGGAGACAACCTCGGGGTGCGTCTGCGCGTACGCGAGGGCGAGAGCGCTGCCCCACGACCCGCCGAACACCATCCAGGTCTCGATGCCGAGGTTGCGTCGCAGCAGTTCGAGGTCGGCCACGAGGTGCCAGGTCGTGTTGTGGCGCAGGTCGGCGTCAGGGTCCGAGGCGTGCGGGATGCTGCGTCCGCAGCCGCGCTGATCGAGCAGCACGATGCGGTACCGCTCGGGGTCGAAGAAGCGGCGGTGCCACTTCGAGACGCCGGCGCCGGGTCCGCCGTGGAGGAAGACCACGGGCTTGCCCTCGGGGTTGCCGCACTGCTCGTAGTAGACCCGATTGCCCTCTCCGACCAGAAGCTCGCCCCTGTCGTACGGCTTGATCCTCGGGTAGAGGATCTCGTCGAGATGTTCCGGTTGCGTCATTGATTCCCCCCGGACACCGCAAAGGTGTCGCACGCGGCCACACCGCCGCGGTATCCCTCGTCGAACCAGCGTTGCCGCTGCTCACTCGACCCGTGCGTCCAGCTCTCGGGGTTCACCAGTGCCCCGGACTCGCGCTGGATGTGATCGTCGCCGACGGTCGCGGCGGCATCCAGCGCATCGGCGATCTGCTGCGCGGTCGGCTCCTGCATGAACGGCACACCGTTCTCATCGACCTGCTCGGTGATGTCGGCCACCCACGCGCCCGCGAAGCAGTCCGCCTGCAGTTCGGTGCGCACCCCGTTGCTGTCCGGCCCCGAGCCGTTGTTCGGATACCGGTCCATCACGCCCACGATGTATTGCACGTGATGGCCGTACTCGTGTGCCAGCACGTACAGCTGCGCGAGCGGACCGGCGGTCGCGTCGAAGCGCTCGCGCAGCAGCGCGAAGAAGGTCGGATCGACGTAGACGGTCTCTTCGGGCGGGCAGTAGAACGGGCCGGTCGCGTTCGACGCCGTGCCGCAGCGGGTCGGAGTCGATCCGTCGACGATGATCAACTGCGGCGCCCGATAGCCGTCGACGTGGCCCTGCCAGAACTGGTCGAGGTTCAGCGACGCCGCCGCGAGCCGGCAGTCGTCGCGGGCGTTGGCATCGGCACCGGTCTCGCACTGCGCGATCTCGGTCTCTCCGCCGCCGGTGCCACCGCTGACGGGGGCGCCCCCGAGCAGGCTGGTGAGATCCTGCCCGGTGAACAGGCTGAACAGGAGCACGGCGAGCGCGCCGACACCGGCGATCCCGCCGCCGGCGATCGCCGCGCCGGCACCCCTGCGGCGCGCGGTGTTGCCCCCCACCCGCGCGCCATCGTTGAACGTCATGCGCACACGCTACCCCGCGGTCTCGGTGCGGCCCGGGAGGCACAGCGCCGCTTGCGCGGGGCCGAGCGGACAGGTATGCGCGCGACACGCCGGTCAGGGGCGGGCATTCCTGTCCGCTCGACCGGTGGGGGCGGTGCGGCGAGGGGAATAGGCTCGGGGCATGGCGACCACCGTGACCGTCACGGGAGCCGGCGGCCAGATCGGCTACGCGCTCCTGTTCCGCATCGCGTCGGGGGCGATGCTCGGCCCCGACGAGCCGCTGCGACTGCGGCTGCTCGAGATCCCGCAGGGCATGCGGGCCGCCGAGGGCGCCGCACTCGAACTGCAGGACTGCGCCTTCCCGCTGCTGGCCGACATCGAGGTGACCGACGATCCCCGCGTCGGCTTCGACGGCTGTCAGGTCGGGATGCTGGTCGGAGCCCGCCCCCGCGGCCCGGGCATGGAGCGCGCCGATCTGCTCGCGGCCAACGCGGGGATCTTCGGTCCGCAGGGCGCGGCGATCGCCGCGAGCGCGGCATCCGATGTCCGCGTCGTCGTCGTGGGAAACCCCGCGAACACCAACGCACTGATCGCCGCGGCGTCGGCGGCTCCCGACGTACCCGCCGATCGCTTCACCGCCCTCACGCGGCTCGACCACGACCGCGCGATCGGCCAGCTCGCCGCCACGCTCGAAGTCGGCGCCGGCGAGATCGACGGCGTGGCGATCTGGGGCAACCACTCGGCCACGCAGTTCCCCGACGTCAGCCACGCGACCGCGGCCGGTCGTCCCGTGCTCGCCCTTCTCGCCGAGCGCCACAGCGGTGCCGAGGCTGCGGAGCGCTGGCTCGACGACGAGTTCGTGCCGCGGGTGGCGCGGCGGGGTGCCGAGATCATCGAGGTGCGCGGCTCGTCGTCGGTCGCGTCGGCGGCCAACGCCGCGATCGCCCACGTGCGCGATGAGCGCGCAGGCACGACCGGACGCTGGGTGTCGGCCGCGGTGGTCTCGCACGGAGAATACGGCGTGCCCGACGGCATCGTCTGCTCCTACCCGGTGACCTCCGACGGCTCGGGGTACCGCGTCGTGGAGGGACTGGACCTCGACGCCCGCGCGCGTGCGCGCTTCGATGCGTCGGTCGCCGAGCTGGTCGCGGAGCGCGAGGCGGTGCAGCGACTGGGCGTGGTCTGATGGATCCGATCATCGCGATCCTGCTCGGGGTCATCGCGATCGTCGCAGCATCGGTGCTCGCCCCGAAGGTGCGCGTCGCCGGACCGCTCATCCTGGTCGTGCTGGGCATCGGCGTGAGCCTGCTGCCCTTCGTGCCCGAGATCGAGGTCGATCCCGAATTCATCCTCGTCGGCGTGCTTCCGCCGCTGCTGTACGCCGCCGCGGTGCGACTGCCCGCGATCGAGTTCCGCCGCGACTTCCGCCCGATCGCAGGCCTGTCGGTCGTGCTCGTGCTCCTTAGCTCGGTCGTGCTGGGCCTCTTCTTCTACGCCCTCATACCCGGCATCGACTTCCTGCTCGCGATCGCCCTGGGCGCGATCCTGAGCCCCACCGACGCGGTCGCGACATCGATCGTCAAGCGGCTCGGCATCTCGCGGCGCATCGTCACGATCCTCGAAGGCGAGAGCCTGCTCAACGATGCGACCTCACTCGTGGTGCTGCGGGTCATGATCGCGTCGTCCGCCGTCGTCGCGGCCGACTCCGACGGGCGTCAGCCCAACCTGTTCGTCGCGTTCGCGTGGGGCGTGCTGGTCGCCGTCGTGCTCGGCTGGCTCGTCGGCTACCTCAACCTGCGGCTGCGCGCGCACGTGCACCAGCCCGCCGCGAACTCGGCGTTGGGATTCATCGTGCCGTTCGTCGCCTACCTGCCCACCGAGCAGCTGGGCGGATCGGGCCTGGTCGCCGCGGTCGTCGCGGGCATCGTCACGGGCCAGGGCGCCGCCCGCCGTTTCACGCCCGAGCAGCGTCTGTCGGACGAAGCCAACTGGCGCACGATCGAGCTGCTGCTCGAGGGCGGCGTGTTCCTGGTCATGGGACTCGAACTCAAGGAGATCGTCGACGAGAACTACGCCGCCCACGGAGGGTTGGGCCGCGCCGCCGTGCTGGCCGCGACCGCCCTCGGAATCATCCTGGTCGTGCGGATCGGCTGGGTGAGCTTCCTCGTGTGGCTGCAGAGCAGACGCGCCCGGGAGCAGCGCCGACGACGCCTCGACGAGATCGGTGCGCGGCTCGATGAGATCGAGACCGGTCCGTCGACGCGTCGCCGCACCGGACCCGATGCCGTGGGCCGCGCGGTCGTGGCGCGGGTGGGCCGCATCGCGCGGATGCGCGAGGTCGTCGCCCGACGACTCGCCGACCTCGACTACTACCAGGCCTCACCGCTCGGCTGGCGTCAGGGCGCCGTGCTGGTGTGGGCGGGGTTGCGGGGCGTGGTGACGCTCGCCGCGGCGCAGACGCTGCCCCGCGAGACACCCGAACGCGCGCTGCTCGTGCTCGTGGCCTTCCTCGTCGCCGTCGGCAGTCTGGTCATCCAGGGGCTCACCCTGCCGTGGCTCGTGCGGCGGCTCGGCCTGCGCAGCGCCGGCGGCGACACGATCAGCGCCGACGAGCAGACCCAGATCGACGACGAGCTGCGATCGGCGGCCGTCACCGCGCTCGCCGACCCGGCCCTGCGCCGCCGCGACGGTCGGCCGTTCCCCGACGAGCTCGTGCACGCGACCAGCGGTCGGCTGACCGATCCCCCCGACGACGACACCTCGGTCGCCGCGCGTGATCGGCTCGAGTTGCGGCTGCGCGTCATCGAGGCGATGCGGGACCGCCTGCTCGAACTGTCGTCGGGCGGCTCGTACAGCACACCCGCCCTTCGGCACATGCTGGCCGAACTCGATGCCGATCAGCTGAGCGTCGAGCTGCGGCTCGAGGACGAAGACCGGGACTGAGCCCGCGGCGGTCACCACGGATGCCGCGCGTCGGCGACAATGGACTCCGACGAAGGAGCACGTGATGGTCGACAGCACCGAGACGGATGCGGCGCTCGGGCATGCCCATGACCACGCGGTGGATGACGACACCAGTCCGCTCGCGTTGCCGCATCCGGCCGCCGAGTGCCCGAAGTGCTTCACCGAACTGCAGCGCGACCGCGACTGGTGGCTGGCTCGCCCGACGGGCTCGCGTCTGGTCGGACTGGTGATCAGTCGCGACGACATGCCGTCGGTCGTCCAGCAGCGCGACGACCTCACGCGGTTCGGCGTGCCGATCGAGGGGTTCCGCCATCCGGCGCCCGAGACGCTGGAGACGTGGGAGCAGCGCCTCGTCCGCCTGTTCGGCACCCTCGTGCGCGGCGACGTGCTGGTGGTCGCCAACGTGCACGCACTCGGACGCAGCATCGACGAAGAGACCCGCACCGTCGCCGAGCTGCACCGCCGCGGCATCGTCGTCAAGGTCGTCGGGCACGGCGGTCGGCACCTCTACGAGCCCGGCCGCTGACGCGGATCGCTCCGCCGCCGCGGCTCACACGGAGCCGACGTACTCGCGCAGGTGCTGGGCGGTGAGGGTCTCACCGGTCGCCACGAGAGCGGCGGGCGTCCCCTCGAACACGACCTCGCCGCCGTCACGCCCCGCGCCCGGGCCCAGGTCGATGATCCAGTCCGCGTGGGCCATGACGGCCTGGTGGTGCTCGATCACGATCACGCTGTTGCCCGCGTCGACGAGGCGGTCGAGCATTCCGAGCATGTTGTCGACGTCGGCCAGGTGCAGACCCGTGGTGGGCTCGTCGAGCACGTAGACCGCTCCCTTCTTCGCCATCGAGATGGCGAGCTTGAGTCGTTGTCGCTCGCCGCCCGAGAGGGTGTTGAGGGCCTGACCGAGGGTGATGTAGCCGATGCCGACGTCGACCATGCGCAGGAGCGTCGCGTTGGCCTGCTTGTGCGTGATGAACGCGGATGCCTCTGCGGCCGACATCGCGAGCACCTCGGCGATGTTCCTGCCGTCGAGCCGGTACTCCAGCACCTCGTCGCTGAAGCCCGATCCTTCGCACAGCTCGCAGCGCGTCTCGACCGACTGCGTGAAGCCGAGGTTCGTGATGATGACGCCGAGTCCCTTGCACGCGGGGCAGGCGCCCTCGGAGTTCGCACTGAACAGGCCGGGCTTCACGCCGTTGGCTTTCGCGAAGGCGGCGCGCACGGCGTCGAGCACGCCGGTGTATGTCGCCGGGCTCGACCGTCGCGACCCCTTGATCGGCGACTGGTCGACGACCACGACGTCGTCGAAGGCGGGCACGTTGCCGTGGATGAGCGAGGACTTGCCCGACCCCGCGACCCCGGTGACGACGGTGAGCACGCCGAGCGGGATGTCGACGTCGACGTCTTTGAGATTGTGCTGAGCGGCGCCGCGCACCTCGAGCGCGCCCTTCGGCGTGCGGGTCGCGTCCTTGAGGCGGGCCCGGTGATCGAGGTGCCGGCCCGTGAGGGTGCCGGATGCCCGCAGCCCGGCGACGTCGCCCTCGTACACGACCTCGCCGCCGTCACGTCCGGCTCCGGGTCCGAGGTCGACCACGTGGTCGGCGATCTCGATGACCTCGGGCTTGTGCTCGACCACCAGCACCGTGTTGCCCTTGTCGCGCAGCCGGCACAGCAGGCGGTTCATCCGCTCGATGTCGTGCGGGTGGAGTCCTGCGGTCGGCTCGTCGAAGACATAGGTGACGTCGGTGAGTGCTGATCCCAGATGGCGGATCATCTTGGTGCGCTGCGCCTCGCCGCCCGACAGGGTGCCCGAGGCGCGATCGAGCGACAGGTAGCCGAGCCCGATGTCGATGAACGAATCGACGGCCTGCCGCAGCCCGGCCAGCAGCGGGGCGACGTCGCCGTCGTCGATCGTCGCGAGCCACGTCGCGAGGTCGGTGATCTGCATCGCCGCCGCGTCCGCGATGCTCACGCCGTCGATGGTCGACGATCGAGCGCCTTCGTTGAGGCGCGTGCCGCCGCACTCGGGGCAGGGCAGGAACTTGACGGCGCGGTCGACGAAGGCGCGCACGTGGGGCTGCAGCGCGTCGCGGTCCTTCTGGAGCATCGACTTGGTGATCTTGGGGACCAGGCCCTCGTAGGTCATGTTGATGCCGCCGAGCTTGACCTTCACCGGCTCCTTGTAGAGGAAGTCGGCGAGCTCCTGCTCGGTGTAGTCCTGGATGGGCGTGGCGGGGTCGACGAAGCCGGACTCGGCGAAGATGCGCACCATCCAGCCGTCGGGGTTGTACCCGGGGATCGTGAGGGCCCCGTCGGCGAGCGACTTCGTCTGGTCGTACAGCTCGGCGAGGTCGACGTCGCTCACCTCACCGAGCCCCTCGCAGTGCGGGCACATGCCGCCGGTGATCTCGAAGCTGCGCCGCTCCTTGACCTTCTTGCCGCCCTTCTCGAGGGTGACCGCTCCCGCACCGCTGACCGAGGGGACGTTGAACGAGAACGCCTGCGGCGAGCCGACGTGCGGCTGCCCCTTGCGGCTGAACAGCAGCCGCAGCATCGCGTGCACGTCGGTGGCGGTGCCGACGGTCGACCGCGCGTTCGACCCCATCCGCTCCTGATCGACGATGATCGCCGGGCTCACATTCTCGAGTGCGTCGACCTCGGGGCGGGTCAACTGCCCCATGAACTGCTGCACGAACGTCGGATAGGTCTCGTTGATGAGGCGCTGAGACTCGTTCGCGATGGTCGCGAACACCAGAGACGACTTGCCCGAGCCGCTGACGCCGGTGAAGACGCTGAGGCGGCGCTTGGGGATCTCGACGTCGACGCCCTTGAGGTTGTTCTCGCGCGCGCCCACGACGCGGATCAGCTCGTGCGAGTCGGCGATGTGGGTGTCGGATGCGGCGGCCATGCGTGCTCCTCGGCGTCGTGTCGGCATCCCAGTGTCGCGCACCATGCGGACACCGCGCTTCCTCGATCCTGCTCGGGGATGGGAATCGCGTCGGCCGCTGTGTACGCTGACGCCATGGCCACAGGGTTGGTGCGACCGGCGTCGGAGCGGATGATCGCGGGCGTGTGCGCGGGCATCGCCGAGAGGTTCGGGGTCTCGGTCACCCCCGTGCGGGTGCTGACCGTTCTCTTCACCGTGTTCTTCGGCGTCACCATCCCGATCTACATGGTGCTGTGGATCCTCATTCCGTGCGAGGAATAGACCGTCAGCGTCGCTCGGCGGCGACCCGCTCCCGCGCCAGCGGTGCGACCTCCTCGCCGAAGCGGCGCAGCTCGGTCTCGTCGTCCGACGCGAGGATGAACGACGAGACGCCGTCTTCGCGCGCGAGCGCGACGAGCTGATCGGCGAAAGCGTCGACGCTCCGGTCGAGTGGTGCGATGTTGAGCAGCCGCCTCACGTCTGACGACGGGCGTCCGGCCTTCTCGGCGGCCGCGTCGATGCGGGCGTTGCCCCGAGCGAGGTCGCCCGGTTGCAGGTGCGAGAGGGACGGCAGCCACCCATCGGCGACGCGGCCGGTCAGTGCGAGCATCCGCGGCTTGTATGCCCCGAGGACGATCGGTATCGGATGCGCCGGAGCGGGTCCGCGCTTGGCACCGCGCACGCGGTGGTGCTCGCCATCGGTGAACACGCCGCCGCGAGTGTCGACGTCCCACAGCTCGCGGATGAGGACGATCGCTTCGCCGAGGGCGGTGACCGCCTCGCCGGGTTCGAGGCGAGTGCCGCCCATGGCGGCGATCGCGTCCCAGAAGGCCCCCGCGCCGAGTGCGAGGTCGAACCGCCCCGCCGAGAGCAGGTCGAGGCTCGCTGCGGCGCGGGCGACCACGGCCGGCGGCCGCAGCGGCAGGTTCAGCACGTTGGGCGCGATGCGCACGCGTTCGGTGCGGGCCGCCACGAACGACATCAGCGTCCACGTATCGAGGAACCGCGGCTGGTACGGATGGTCCTGGAAGGTCACGAGGTCGAGCCCCGCCCGCTCGGACGCGACGGCGAGAGCCACCGTTGCCGCGGGGTCGGCCGCGGTCGGCGTGATGAACGATCCGAACTCGATGTCGTGCCCGTAGTCCATATCCGCGATGCTACGTGCCCCGCGCCGGGTGGGGTGGGGCGGGGCCCGGCGCGGTCCTGCATCCCCGAACCCGTGAGACTTCACGGGCGGCGAGACCGCCGGCGTCCGACGCTGTCTCGGCGGGCGGATGCCGTCGCAGCGACCGGGCGGTGGCAGACTGCCGTCGTGACCGACATCGAGCTCGCTTCGATCCCGGCCGGTGCCGTCGAGCTGCACGATGCGCGGCGCAGGCTGCGGCGCACCGTCGACCTCGAGCCATTCGAGATCGGGGTGTTCCCGGTGACGCAGGAGCAGGTGTCGGAGCTGCTGGGCGAGGCGTCGGCCGACACCGTGCATCCGCGCCGGCCGGCCGTCGAGGTGAGCTGGCTGCGTGCTGTGCGGTTCTGCAACGCCGCGTCGGAGTGGGAGGGCCTCGACGCCGCCTACTCCTTCGAAGGCATGGATGTGACGTGGCACACCGACGCCGACGGGTATCGGCTTCCCACCGAGGCCGAATGGGAGTACGCGTGCCGGGCCGGCTCGCTCACCGCCCACTACGGTCCGCTGCCCGACGTCGCGTGGACGAGCGCGGACGGCGTCGACGCGCCGCAGGACGTCGGCGGCAGGCATCCGAACCTCTTCGGCCTCTTCGACACCCTCGGCAACGTGTGGGAGTGGTGCTGGGACCTGCTGGATCCCGCCCGGTACGGCGACTATCGCGTGTTCCGCGGCGGCGGGTTCGCCGACGAGGCGTGGAGCGTCCGCGCCTCCACGCGGCGCGGCGGCGCCCCGGGCATGCACCACGACGACCTCGGCTTCCGCGTCGCGCGCGGCGGATTCGACACGGTCGACGCGGCGCAGGGCTGGTCGGCCGCACTCGACCGCGAGCGCGCCGAGGTCACCGGCCCGACGCCACCGGGGTGGACGCCGCTGCGCTGACGCGCACGCACCGCGACGGGTTCAGCCCACACGCCAGCATCCGTCGACGTGATCGTCGACCATGCCGGCCGACTGCATGAGCGCGTACATGGTGGTCGACCCCACGAACCGGAACCCGCGCTTCTTGAGCGCCTTGCTCATCGCGTCGGACTCGGCGGTCGTCGCGGGCACCTCGGCGAAGGTCGACGGACGCCGATGGGATGCCGGGGCGAACGACCACAGGAACGCGTCGAGCTCGCCGGGTTCCATCTCGAGCACGAGCCGCGCGTTCGAGATCGTCGCGAGGATCTTGGCGCGGTTGCGGATGATGCCGGCGTCGCCCATGAGGCGCTCGACGTCGGCGTCGCCGAACGCCGCGACCGCCTCGGGCTCGAACCCCGCGAACACCTCGCGGAAGCGCGGGCGCTTGCGCAGGATCGTGATCCACGACAGCCCGGCCTGAAAGCCCTCGAGGCTCATCTTCTCGAAGAGGGCGCGGTCGCCGTGCAGCGGCATCCCCCACTCCTCGTCGTGATAGCGGCGGTACTCGGCGTCGTCGCCCACCCACGCGCACCGCGCGACCCCGTCAGGGCCGATGCGCACGTCCGAGATCACCGGGTCAGCCTAGTGGCCGCACCGTGTGCCGCTACTTCTTGTTGTCGCGCAGAGTCTTCTCCGAGACGGGAGCATCGCCGGATGCCGCGAGCGCGGCGTAATGCGCACGAGCCTCGTCCTGGCGCTGCTTCTCGGCACCCGACGCGATGGGCGCGCGCACGTGCTCGGGGGCGAACCCGTAGGCGTCCACGAGGTCCTGTGCGTGGGGGCGCAGCCGCGCGGCGAGGCGATCGATGTAGCGCGAGACCGATGCCGCGCGCTGCGTCGACAGGCGGCCGTTGACCAGGTACCACGCGAGGTGCTTCTCGATGAGATGCATGCCGAACAGGTCGCGCAGCCACGTCAGCACCTGGCGCGTGCCCTCGTCCTCGATCGCGTTGACGCCGTCGGAGAACGCCTCCCACTGCAGCAGCTCGCCGTGGGCCCGGGCGGCCTCGATGAGTTCGTGCTGGTTCTGGTTGAACAGGGCGGCGGCCTCGTCACGCGGCAGCTTCGCGGCGGGGCGCAGTCGGCCGGCGACGTCGGCGACCATCTGCTCGACGCGATTCGACAGCAGCTCGTGCTGCTGTTCGGCGCGCAGGCCGAGCTCGACCGACCGCGCGGTCGAACCGAAGTCGGCCACGGCCTGGCCGAGCTGACGCAGGCCCGCTCCATGGAAGACCTTGCCGGCGGTCTGACCGACGGCGAAACGCGCGAGGGTTGCGGCATCGGCCGCCTTGAACTGCGCCGCGTAGTCGCTGAGCAGGCGCTTGCCGACGAGCTGGAGCAGCACGTTGTTGTCGCCCTCGAAGGTGACGTAGACGTCGAGGTCCTGATGCAGGCCGACCAGCCGGTTCTCGGCGAGGAAGCCCGCGCCGCCGCACGCCTCGCGCGCCTCTTGAATGGTCGACAGCGCGTTCCACGTCGACAGCGGCTTGAGCGCCGCGGCGAGCGTCTCGAGGTCTTCGCGCCCCTCAGGGGTGTCGCCGGCGCCCGAGAAGACGGAGTCGAACTTCCGCAGCAGCTCGTCGTGGGCGAAGAACTGCGCGTAGTTCTCGGCGAGACGCGGCAGGAGTCGACGCTGGTGCTGGCCGTAGTCGAGCAGCATGACCTCGTCGGTGCCGGCGCCCGAGTCGAACTGACGGCGCTGGTTGGCGTACGTGACGGCGATGGTCAGCGCGAGTGCGGTGCCGGTCGTGGCGGCGCCGTCGAGCGAGACGCGACCCTGCACGAGCGCGCCCAGCATCGTGAAGAAGCGGCGGCCCGGCGAGGAGATGTCCGACGTGTAGGTGCCGTCGGCAGCGACCTGGCCGTAGCGGTCGAGCAGGTTGAATCGGGGCACTCGCACGTGGTCGAAGTGCAGTCGGCCGTTGTCGATGCCGTTGAGGCCGCCCTTGACGCCGTCGTCCTCGCCGCCGATGCCGGGCAGGAACTCGCCGTCGTCGTCGCGCAGCGGCACGAAGAAGCAGTGCACGCCGTAGTTCACACCGCCGGTGATGAGCTGTGCGAACACCGTCGCGGCCTTGCCGTGCAGCGCCGCGTTGCCCAGGTAGTCCTTCCAGGCACCGCGGAACGGCGTGTGGATGACGAACTCCTCGGTCTCGGGATCGTACGTCGCCGTGGTGCCGATCGACGCGACGTCCGACCCGTGCCCGGTCTCGGTCATCGCGAAGGCGCCGGGAAGCGAGAGGTCGATGACCGCGGGCAGCCACCGGTCCCAGTGCTTCTGGGTGCCCAGCTGGTGGATCGCCGAGCCGAACAGGCCCCACTGCACGCCCGACTTGATCTGCAGGCTCGGGTCGGCGAGTACGAGCTCCTGGAAGCCGGCGATGTTGGCCCCGTTGTTGTTCAGCCCGCCGTACTCCTCGGGGAAGGCGCGTCGCGAACCGCCGTGCTCGACGAGCAGGTGCAGCTGGCTGAGCACGCGCTCGCGGTGTTCGGGCATCGGCTGGCCGTCGATGCGCCAGAAAGCCGGATCCTTGATCATCTCGCGGGCCTCGCGGCGGGTGTCGGCCCACGTGCCCAGCAGCAGATCGGTCACGCGCTCGATGTCGATGCGGGGCTCGGATGCCTCCTCCGCCGTGTGCGCGGCGGTCGGCGCGCCGCCCGCGGGTGTGCGCGAGTCGGCGGCGGGGTTGTCGATACGGACGGTGGCGTCGGCCATGTCAGCACCTCTTCGTCTGGGGTGGGAGGAAACGTCCCTTTCACGGTAGGACTCCCACAAGGCGATGCCAACCCGGTTGGATGGAATCGACAAGTGAGCGCGACGACGGCCGACAGGCCGGTTGTGCGGATGCGACAGCGCGTGCCGCGCGCCGGCCGGGCGTGGGGCCCCGTGTCGGCGGCCGGGCGCAGAATGTCAGGATGCTCGATCCGCAGCGAGTCACGCTGTCGCCCTGGGCGCCGGAAGACCGCGCCCTGCTCGATCGCGCGAACACGCGGGCGATGACCGCCCAGCTGGGCGGTCCCGAGCCCGCCGACGCGGTCGAGCGGCGCCACGAGGACTACCTGCGCCTGTCGCGCGAGGGCACGGCGCAGATGTTCCGCGTCGACGTCGACGACGCGGCCGCCGGCGGCGTCGGATTCTGGGAGGTCGAGCACGAGGGCGTTCCCGCATACGAGACGGGGTGGTACACCCTTCCCGAGTTCCAGGGCCGCGGCGTCGCGACCGCGGCGCTGCGGCACGTGGTCGCGCTCGTCCGGGAGCGGGGCGACCGCGACCTGCTCGTCGCCTACCCGTGGCGCGAGAACGCGGCATCCACGGCCCTGTGCCGCAGCGCGGGCTTCGAGCACCACGGGTCTTCGCGTGCGCCCTGGCGGGGCCGCGAAGTCACATTCGAGAACTGGGTGCTCGACATGCGACCGCTCGACCTCGCTGGTCGCGAGCCGGATGTCGACGAGCGTTTCGCCGGCGACGACCTGGACGCGTCGCGCTGGTGGCCCTACTACACGCCGCACTGGTCGTCCCGGGCGCAGTCCGCCGCACGGTACGGCCTCACCGACGCCGGGCTCGAGCTACGCATCGATGAGCACACCCCACCGTGGGCGCCGGAGTGGGACGGGCACGTGCGCTGCTCGCACCTGCAGACCGGCCAGCACTCCGGCCCCGTCGGGAGCGGCACCGGTCAGCACCGGTTCCGCGACGGTCTGGTCGTGCGTGAGCAGCAGCCCGAGCACCGCGGCTGGCTGCCCCGGTATGGCGTCATCGAGGTCCGAATGGCCGCCGTGCGGCATCCTGACGCGATGGTCGCGTTCTGGCCGATCGGGTTCGAAGATCGGCCCGACGACTGCGGCGAGATCTGCATCGCCGAGATCTTCGGATCCGAGATCGACGACGCGGGCGGGTGGGTCGGCGTCGGCGTCAAGCCGCAGAACGACCCTCGGCTGCGCGCGGACTTCGAGAAGGTGCGCGTCTCGGGCGACCTCACGTCGATGCACGATTACGCGGTGGAGTGGTCGCCCGACCGTCTGCGGTTCTTCGTCGACGGCCGATGGGTCAAGACCGTCGCGCAGCGCATCGACTACCCGGTCCAGCTCATGCTCGACCTCTACGAGCTGCCCGGCGCGGGGCCGCGCGACGTCGCCGCCCTGCCGCACCGGTTCCGCGCGGAACGCGTGCGCACGTTCCCTCCGCGCTGACCGCGGGCGCCGCCGCTACAGGCTCAGGCCGTGGCCGAAGCGGAAGAGCGGGTCTTCGGTGTCGAAGGGCACGTCGGGGCGGGATGCCTCGACGGCGGCCATCGAGCGCGGGATGTCGAACGGCAGCCGACCGCGCGCGGCGAACTCTCCGGTGAGTACGTCGAGCAGTGCCGCGGCGCTCGCGCCCCAGTTCGCGACCACCGCGTGTGCGGCGTCGACGATCGGCGCGAGGATCGCCGGCCGGTCGAGGAACACGTCGACGACGGTGGGGACGGATGCCGCCACCTCGGCGACGTGCGCGATCACATCGGCCGGGAAGTCGAGCGACCCTGAGTGGAAGAAGTTCTCGAACATCGAGTCGCGCACCTCGAACGGCGCCTGCAGCCGCAGCACCGCGATGTCGGCGTCGGCGGGCGAGTCGACGACCTCGCCGTACCGGGCCGCAACCTCGGCGTCGATCCCCTCGACGTACAGCTTCGCGCCGCGCGCGAAGGGCAGCGCCGGGGCACCGGCATCCGTCGCCCGATTCTGGAGTACCGCGATCGACGCGCGCTGCGCGATCTCGCCGGCCTGCCGGTGGGCGTCGGACCCGACGATCGCGTCGGCGACGGCGACATCGACGTAGGGGTTCTCGAACAAGCCGAGCAGGAACTTCTCGCGCAGCAGACGTCGAGCGGACTCGTCGAGGCGGTCCTCGCCGATCTCGCCCGACTCGACGAGGGCGATGAGCATCGACGGGTCGTCCTCGCCGCCGAACTGGTCGGCGCCGGCCTCGAGCACCTTGATCATGCGCTCGGCAGGAGTCAGGTGCTCGACGCCCCACGCGCGCGCGGCGAACTCGGCGCCCATGATCGCCTGGTCGGTGATGAGGCCCCAGTCGGTGCACACGATGCCGTCGAAGCCGAAGCGCTCGCGCAGCAGGCCGGTGAGCACGCCCTTGTTGAAGCCGAAGCCGACCTCTTCGTACTCGGTGCCGACGGGCATGCCGTAGTAGGGCATGATCTGGCGCCCACCGGCGGCGAAGACCGCTTCGAACGGCTTCAGGTGCAGCTCGAACTGCCCGCCGGGGTAGACCTGCTCACGGCCGTAGTCGAAGTGGGGGTCCTCGCCGTCCTTCTGCGGACCGCCGCCGGGGAAGTGCTTGGTCATCGTCGAGACCGAGCCGGGCCCGAAGGTCGGACCCTGGAACCCGCGCACGTAGGCGGCACCCAGCTCGCCCGCCAGGTCGGCGTCCTCGCCGAACGTCTGCAGCTGGCGCGCCCAGCGCGGCTCGGTGGCGAGGTCGATCTGCGGGTGCAGGGCGACGCGGATGCCGACGGCCGTGTACTCGCGCCGGGCGATGTCGGCGAACTCCTCGACGAGGGCGGGGTCGTGGGTCGCGGCGAGGCCGAGCGGCTCGGGCCACTGCGAGAACGGTCCGGCGAGGATCGCGGCACCCGGGTTCTCGCTGAAGCCGTGGCGGGGATCGGTCGAGATCGTGACGGGGATGCCGAGCCGCGTCGAGGCGGCGAGCTCCTGCAGCTTGTTGTGCCAGCGCGCGATGTGGGCGGCCGACGGCGCGACGCCGAGCAGATTGAAGTGGGTCATACCGCGTTCGACGACGTACTCGCGGTTCGAGGCGACGCCGAACGCCGGATCACCCTCCGAGAGCTCGCCGCCATCGCCCATCGCGATCATCGTCTGGAAGAACAGGCCGGCCTTCTCGGCGAGCGTCATCTGCGACAGGAGGATGTCAACGCGCTGGTCGACGGAAAGCGAGGAGTCGCGGTAACGGGTGTCGACCGTGGTCGTGGTGGCGTCATTGCTCATGCCCACATCGTAAACCGAATGTCATTTGGTTTTCAACTGTGTGCGAGGCGCCGATGTCTACGCGACGGCATCGGTCAGAACAGGCCGACGATGCGCCCGTCATCCTCGACGTCGATGGTCGCCGCCGCCGGTACGGCCGGAAGCCCCGGCATGGTCATGATGTCGCCGCAGATCATGACCACGAAACCGGCGCCGGCGGCCAGGCGCACCTCGCGGATGTCGACGACGTGATCGCTGGGCGCACCGCGCAGCTTCCCGTCGGTCGAGAACGAGTACTGCGTCTTGGCGACGCACACCGGCAGGTGCCCGTAGCCGTCCTCCTGGAGCCGCCGGATCTGAGCGCGCACCGCCGTGCTCGCGGTGATGTCGGATGCCCCGTACACCCGCGTCGCGATCGCCCTCATCTTCTGCCACAGCGGCGCGTCGTCGGGATAGGTGAAGGCGAGTTCCGACGGCTGGTCGCACAGTTCGACGACCGCGCGCGCGAGCTCCTCGGCACCGGCCCCTCCCTCTGCGTAGTGGCGCGCGACGATGGCACGGCCCCCGGCCGCCTGCACTTCTTCGACGAGCGCCTGAACCTCGGCATCCGTGTCTTCGGCACGATGATTGATCGCGACGACCGCCGGGATGCCCCATGTCTCGCGCACCGTCGAGAGGTGCCGCGCGATGTTCGCACACCCCCGTCGCAGGGCGGCCACATCTTCGACCGGCAGGTCGGCGACCTCGACGCCGCCGTGGTACTTCATGGCGCGCACGGTTGCGACGATCACCGCCGCCGAGGGCCTGAGGCCCGTCGACCGGCAGAGGATGTCGACGAACTTCTCGGCGCCCAGATCGGCGCCGAAGCCGGCCTCGGTCACCACGTAGTCGGCGAGCTTGAGCGCCGAGCGCGTCGCGATCGCCGAGTTGCACCCGTGCGCGATGTTGGCGAAGGGCCCGCCGTGCACGAACGCCGGGGTGTGCTCGAGCGTCTGCACGAGGTTGGGTGAGAGCGCGTCGCGCAGGATCGCGGCCATCGCGCCCTGCGCGTCGAGGTCGCGCGCGCGTACCGGGGTGCGCTCGCGCGTCTGGGCGACGACGATGTCGCCGAGACGACGCTTGAGGTCGGCGAGGTCCGACGCAAGACAGAACACCGCCATCACCTCGGACGCGACGACGATGTCGAAGCCCGACTCGCGGGGATAGCCGTTGCCCGGTCCGCCGAGGCCGACGACGACGTCGCGCAGCGCCCGGTCGTTCACGTCGAGCACGCGGCGCCACGTCACGCGGCGCACGTCGATGCCGAGCGCATTGCCGTGGTGCACGTGGTTGTCGATGAGGGCGGCGAGCAGATTGGTGGCGACGCCGATCGCGGCGAAGTCGCCGGTGAAGTGCAGATTGATGTCCTCCATCGGGACGACCTGGGCGTGGCCGCCGCCGGCGGCGCCGCCCTTCATGCCGAACACCGGCCCGAGCGCGGGCTCGCGCAGGCAGATCATGGCGTCTTCGCCGATCCGCGTCAGCGCGTCGCCGAGCCCGACCGTCGTCGTCGTCTTGCCCTCGCCGGCAGGTGTCGGTGACACCGCCGTGACCAGCACGAGCCGGCTTCCCGGTCGTCGGGGCAGACCGTTGAGAAAGGGCAGTGAGACCTTCGCCTTGTGGCGGCCGTATGGCTCCAACGCCTCGTCGGGGATGCCCAGCCCTTCGGCGATCTCGGTGATCGGCCGCATCGTGGCGGCCTGGGCGATCTCGATGTTGCTCGGCATCGTCACCGGCTCCTTCTGCGGCCTCGTCGCCGCCTCGCCAGCCTACGTGGGCGGCGCCGACCGGACGGGCCCCGGGGGTGCGTCCGGTGCGCGGGAGGCGAGGACCCACCGCACAGCCGACTCGGCGAGATCGTCGACCGAAGCCGTGACGTCGAGCACGACCCCGCCCTCGTCCGGAGCGAGCGGTTCGAGCGTCTCGAGCTGCGATACCAGAAGCGCGGGTGGCATGAAGTGCCCGGTTCGGGCACGAGCGCGCGCCGCCAGCAGCGCCGGCGGCCCGGTCAGGTGAACGAACACCGCGTCCGGCGCGACGGCGCGCAGACGGTCGCGATACGACCGGCGCAGCGCAGAGCAGGCCATCACCAGACCCGGCGCCGCGGCGAGCGCCCGGCCGACCCGGTCGAGCCACGGCCCGCGGTCGGCGTCGGTGAGCGGGATCCCCGCGCTCATCTTGTCGCGGTTCGCCGAAGGATGCAGGTCGTCGGCATCCTGGAAGTCCACCTCCAGTCGAGCGGCGATCGCGACGCCGACCGAGGTCTTGCCCGCCGCCGAGACCCCCATCACGACGATGCGGGGCGGCGCGGTGCGTCCGTCAACGGCGGTCATCGACAGGTCGCCGCGATGTCGATGAGCTCCTGTGGCGGGTAGCCGTACGCCTGCGTGCCGTTGCCGGGGGTGTCGAAGCCCATGCTGATCGCCCACGCGGTCGCCCACAGCTCGTTCTGGTCGGGGTCGTCGGAGTCGAACAGGTCGCTGCACTTCGACGTGATCGCATGCCCGACCTCGTGCGTGACGAGCGCCTGCGCGTCGAGCGACGGCCAGTTGGTCGCGACCGAGTCCGAGAGCGTGATGGTGGAGAAGCCGCCGCGTCCGGTGTTCCACGTCGCGGTTCCCGCCATGCCGAGGAATCCGCCGACACCGTTGACCACGGGCGCCCAGTCGAAGTCGAGCGTGACACCGCCCGCGATCGAGCGCGCGTACTCCTCGATGGTCAGCCGGGTCTCCAACAGCGGTCCGGCCTTCTCGGCGAGTTCCGCCGCCGACGAGGTCTGCAGGGCTTCGGCCGCGTTCGCATACGCGGTGAAGGCGAGTTCGGCACCCGAACCCGCCCGCTCCTGACCGGCCGCGCGCTGGGCCGCCTCGACGAAGTCGAGCATGACGGTGGCGCGCGCCGAGATGTGCTCTGCTTCGAGCGCGTCGGCGGCCGCCGGAACACTCGCGTAGAGCTGCACCGCGGCCGCGGTCAGGGCGTCCGACTCGGCGTCGACCGCGCCGGCGACGGCACCGAGTCCGTCGGCCTGGGCGCGCAGCGCCGGAGCCGCCTCGTCGAGATCGGATGCCGCAGCGAACAGCTCCCACGGCCATGCGGGCTTCGCCACGTCGACGGCGGGTGCGGTGACGTCCAGCAGCTGCTCGGCCTCGTCGACGGCGTCATCCAGCTGACCGGCCGCCTCGGCGAGCTCGGCCCGCGCGCTCGCGTCGACGAGGTCGTCGACGGCCGACGCGATGATCGACGACGCCGCCGACACCTCGGTGGCGCCGCCGTCCGCCGCCACGCGGGCCGACTCGGCCGTCCCCTCGTACACCACGGCCGCCTGCGCGGCCGAGGCGTGGGCCTGGTCGAAGGACAGGTTCGCCCAGACGTGGACCGCCGCGGCGCCGACGGCGAGGAGCGCGACGAGGCCGACAACCAGGATCCACGGCCAGGCCCGCCGCCGCGGCGGAGCGGGCGCGAACACCGCCCCGTACGGCACGGTGCGCTGCGGATCCTCGGTCAGCTGGGTCACGACGCCGCCGCCACGACCTCGAGCACGGCTTCGCCGTACGCCTCGCGCTTCTTCGCTCCGATCCCGGTGATGCCGTCGAGATCGCCCAATCCCTCGGGCCGCGTCTCGGCGAGCGCGCGCAGCGTGGCATCACCGAACACGATGTAGGCGGGCACGCCCAGTTCACGCGCCGTCTCGGCACGCCATGCCCGCAACGCCTCGAAGACCGGCTGATCCGCGGCATCCAGTGTCTCGGACGCCGACGGGCGACGCTGTCGCGACGAGGTCGCCCGCGTGAGCACGTCGCGGCGCAGCGGAACCTGGGCCTCGCCCTTGAGAACGGCGCCGGCGGGTTCGGCCAGTGCGAGCGTGCCGTACTCACCGCGTGCGACGAGGATGCCGCGTGCAAGCAGCTGACGCACGACGCTGCGCCACTCCTGGTCGCTGAGATCCGCTCCGATGCCGTAGGTGGTGAGCGTGTCGTGCCCCTGCTGGCGGATGCGCTCGGTGCCGGCGCCGCGCAGGATGTCGATGAGGTGTCCGGCGCCGAACGACTGGCCGCGCTCGCGCTGCAGTCGCACGATCGTCGAGAGCAGCTTCTGGGCGGGCACGAGGCCGTCCCACGTGTCGGGAGGCTCGAGACACGTGTCGCAGTTGCCGCACGCCGCCGATGGCTCGCCGAAATAGCCGAGCAGGTTCTGCCGGCGGCAACCGACCGTCTCGCACAGCGCGAGCATCGCGTCGAGATGCTGACCGAGACGCATCTTGTAGGAGCGATCGCCGGGTGACGCGTCGATGAGCCGCCGCTGCTGCACCACATCGCCGAGCCCGTACGCCATCCACGCCGTGGCCGGCTCGCCGTCGCGGCCGGCGCGGCCGGTCTCCTGGTAGTAGCCCTCGACCGACTTCGGCAGGTCGATGTGGGCGACGAATCGCACGTCGGGCTTGTCGATTCCCATTCCGAAGGCGATCGTCGCGACCATCACCACGCCGTCGTCGCGCAGGAACCGCGACTGATTCGCGGCCCGCGTCTCGGCGGGCAGGCCCGCGTGGTACGGGAGCGCATCGATGCCCTGCCCCTGCAGGAACGCGGCGGTCTGCTCGACGCTCTTGCGGGTGAGGGCGTAGACGATGCCGGCCGCCCCCTCGCCCTGCGCTCGCACGAATGCCAGCAGCTGGCGGCGCGGGTCGACTTTCGGCTCGATGCGGTACTGGATGTTGGGCCGGTCGAAGCTCGCCACGAAGTGCCGGGCATCGGACAGTCGCAGTCGCTCGGTCAGTTCGCGGTGGGTTTCGCGAGTCGCCGTCGCGGTCAGCGCCATGCGGGGGACGCCGGGGAACCGCTCGGCGAGATCGCCCAGCGCGAGGTAGTCGGGGCGGAAGTCGTGGCCCCATTGCGACACGCAGTGCGCCTCGTCGATCGCGATGACGCTCAAGCGGCCCCGTTGCAGCAGCGCCGACGTCGAAGCGACCGACAGCCGCTCGGGTGCGACGTAGAGCAGGTCGAGATCGCCCGACAGATAGGCGCGCTCCACGCCGGCGCGCTCGGCAGGCGTCTGCGTCGAGTTGAGGTAGGCCGCATGCACACCGTTGGCCACGAGCGCGTCGACCTGGTCGTGCATGAGCGCGATGAGCGGGCTGATGACGAGCCCGGTGCCGGGACGCACGAGCGCGGGCACCTGGTACGTCACGCTCTTGCCTGCGCCCGTGGGCATGAGCACGACCGCGTCGCCGCCCCCGACGACGTGCTCGATGATCGCCGCCTGGTCGCCGCGGAACCCGTCGTAGCCGTAGACCTCGCGCAGCACGTCACGGGGATCGCCCCCGGTGTGGTCGTCACGAGCGGATGCCTCGAACGGGGGAGGCTGGTCGAGCGCCGGCGCGTCGAAGGGCGGCGGCGCCTCGGCGTCATCCGGCGGCGGCGCGAAGTCGTCGGGGTCCCACACCAGCCCGGCGTACGGGTCACCCTGCGGATCGGTCATCCCCACCAGGCTAGCCGCGCGCACCGACCCCCGCCCACGCACGTCCACACCTCACCCGCACCCCCGGCCCAGCGCACAGAAAGGGCGGAGGGAAGGGGCGGGGCGGACGTCAGCACCACTTCGCCGCGACGGTGGTCACGACCGCGAGGTTGCGGTTGGTCGCGGGCTCGAGCAGCGTGGCGGCGCCGAGAGGGTCGACCTTCCCGTCCTGGTAGCCGGGTCTGAGCAGCGCGTGGGCCGCGCGACCCCGCACGACCATGTCACCCTTGGCCGAACTCGTGCCTTCGACCTCGCGCGCGAGCGCAGGCGACGGGGCATCCTTCAGCAGGTAGACGTAGTGACGTGCGAGACCCGGATGCTGCGCATTGAGCGCGGCGGCGACGGCGGCCAGGTCGGCGAACTCGGCCGCCGAGTACGAGATCGTCGGCACCGCGAAGCCACGGTCGGCCGCGAAGGCCTCTTCGAGCGTCCGCTCGATCTTCGCGCGTGAGCGCATGCGGGTGTCGAAGCGCACGTTGCCGCTCGCGATGTGCGTCTCGACGCCAGTGAAGCCGACGCTCTCGACGGCGCGACGGATGTCGTCCTTCGGGAACTTCCGCGTCGGTCCGAGGTTGATCGCCCGCAGGAACGCCAGGTACGTCGCCATCGACCTACAGTCGCACGACCTCGGTGATCCGCACCACCGCTGTGCCGGCCTCCTCCGAGGCCGCGAGGTCGACCACCCCGCGGATGCGCCAGTCGTGGTCGCCGGCGGGATCGTCGATGGTCTGCTCGATGGTCCAGTGCCCGGATGCCGCGGCATCCGCTTCGTCGATCGACACGAGGGCCGCCGACCGGGCGGGTCCGCCGGTGAGGATCTCGTCATGGTCGTCGTAGTACCTGTCGAGCGCCTCGGGCCAGTCGACGTCGGGGTCGAGGTCGACCAGCGCGTCGTCGTCCTGCAGCGCCGCGAGCTGCACCCGGCGGAACAGCTCGTTGCGCACCAGCACGCCGAAGGCGCGCCGGTTGTCGAGCACCGACGGCGGCGCGGGCGGAACCACGGGGGCTTCCGGGTCGTCCGTCGGGTTGATCAGCGCCTCCCACTCGTCGACCAGGCTCGAATCCACCTGCCGCACGAGCTCGCCGAGCCACGCGACGAGGTCGCGCAGCGACTCGGTCTGCGCCTCGGTCGGCACGGTCTGGCGAATGGCCCGGTAGGCGTCGCTGAGGTAGCGCAGCACGAGCCCCTCGCTGCGGGCGAGCTGGTAGAACGACACGAACTCCGAGAACGACAGCGCCCGCTCGAACATGTCGCGCACCACCGACTTCGGCGACAGCTCGAAGTCGCGCACCCAGGGCTGGCTCTGCGCGAAGACCTCGTACGACTGCGCGAGCAGCTCTTCGAGCGGCTTGGGGTAGGTGATCTCCTCGAGCAGCTCCATCCGCTCGTCGTACTCGATGCCGTCGCGCTTCATCGCTCCGACGGCCTCGCCGCGCGCACGGTACTCCTGCTGCGACAGGATGGCCCGCGGATCGTCGAGGGTCGCCTCGATGACGCTCACGACATCGAGCGCGTAGTGTCCGGTGCCCGCGGTCACCGCTCGCGAAGTTCGGAGATCTTCGCGAACTTCGGAGGATTCCGGCGCATCGCTGCGAAGTTCGCGCGATTCTCCGAGGTTCGTGTGCTCCTCGGGGTCGAGCAGCGCGATAGCCGCAAGCGCGAACGGCGACAGCGGCTGGTTGAGCGCGAAGTCGGGCTGCAGGTCCACCGTGAGGCGGATGCCGGCCGGCGAGCGCGTCCGGTCGACCTCGACGATGCCGGCGACCACGAGCGTGCGGAAGATCGCCAGCGCCCGGCGAGCCAATTCGTAGCGTCGCGCGCGGGGCTCGTGGTTGTCGAAGACGAGCGATCGCACGTCGGCGAAGACGTCGCCGCCGCGCGCGATGACGTTGATGAGCATCGCCGCCGTGAGCTGCAACTGCGGCTCGAGAGGTTCAGGGGATGCCTCCACGAGCCGTTCGAACGATCCCTCACCCCAGTTGACGACGCCGGTCGGCGCCTTCTTCCGCACGATCTTCTTGCGCTTTGCGGGATCATCACCGGCCTTGGCGAGTGCGACGGCGTTCTCGATCTCCCACTCCGGCGCCATCACCACGACGTTCCCATGCGTGTCGAACCCGGCACGGCCCGCCCGGCCGGCGACCTGGTGGAACTCGCGCGCGGAGAGCTGCCGCATCCGTGTGCCGTCGAACTTCGACAGCGCGGTGATCATGACCGTGCGGATCGGCACGTTGATCCCCACGCCGAGGGTGTCGGTGCCGCAGATGACCTTCAGCAGGCCACGCTGGGCCAGGGTCTCGACGAGACGACGGTACCGCGGCAGCATGCCCGCGTGGTGCACGCCGATACCCGCGCGCACGAGCCGCGACAACGTCTTGCCGAATCCGGTCGTGAAGCGGAAGCCGCCGATCGCGTCTGCGATCGCGTCGCGCTGCTCTCGCGAGGCGACGCGCATCGACGACAGCGCCTGCGCCCGCTCGAGCGCGGCCGCCTGCGAGAAGTGCACGATGTAGACCGGCGCCTCGCCGTCGTCCAGCAACCGCGAGACCACGTCGTGCACGGGACGCCGCTCATAGGAGAAGTGCAGCGGCACCGGTCGCTCGACGCCCGTCACCCGCGCCACGGCGCGGCCGGTGCGGCGCTCGAGGTCGTCGGCGATCGCCGTGACGTCGCCGAGCGTCGCCGACATGAGCACGAACTGGGCGGCCGTGAGCGTCAGCAGCGGCACCTGCCACGCCCAGCCGCGGTCGGGGTCGCCGTAATAGTGGAACTCGTCCATCACGACCTGGCCGACGTCGGCGTCGGCGCCCCGGCGCAGCGCGCGGTTCGCCAGGATCTCGGCCGTGCAGCACACGATGGGCGCATCCGGGTTCACCGACGAGTCGCCCGTGACCATCCCGACGTTCTCGGCGCCGAAGATCTCGACCAGCGCGAAGAACTTCTCGCTCACGAGGGCTTTGATCGGCGCGGTGTAGTACGAGCGGACGCCGGCGGCGAGGGATGCCGCGTGCGCCGCGATCGCGACGAGCGACTTGCCCGTGCCCGTGGGGGTCGACAGGATCACGTGCGCGCCCGAGACGATCTCGATCACGGCTTCGTCCTGCGCGGGGTAGAGCACCAGACCCCGGTCGGCGGCCCAGTCGACGAATCCGGCGTACGCGGCATCCGCGTCGGCACCGCGCGGGACGGCATCGATCAACGAGACGGGCATCCCCCGAGTCTGCCAGGCCCGGCGCTGGACACCGGTGGCGGAATCGACCGGGCTCGCCGTACGTTGAGTTCATCGACGGAAGGCGACCGAGTGACCGACGACACCATCACCGTGACCCGCGCCGAGGGGCGCTACGACATCCATGTGGGCGACGTGCGCGCCGGCTACACCGTGTTCCGGCCCGACTCGCAGGGCCGGCTGTCGTTCCCGCACACCGAGATCGACCCGGCCTTCCGTGGGCGCGGGCTCGCGACGACCCTCGTCGCCGATGCGATGGCCGACGTCGCCGCGCGGGGCGAGACGGTCGTGCCGCACTGCCCGCTCGTGTCGAAGTACCTGCGCGAGAACGAGGTCGAAGGCCTCGAGATCGCCTGGCCCCGCGAGCAGCATCCCGAGTGACATGACCCGGCTCGACACCGATACCGCGATCGCCGACGAGACGCCCGCTGCCTGCGACGGACCCCGTCTGCTGCTGATGGAAGCCCGGTCGGTGCCGCTGGGCGGGGTCCGCGCGATGGAGGTGCACCGTGCGCTGCCGCAGCGCGACCTGCCGCTGGTGGGTGCGTGGTGCTTCCTCGACCGCTTCGGACCGCAGCGCACGCGAATGCGCGTGGAGCCGCATCCGCACATCGGTCTGCAGACGGTGACGTGGCCGTTCCTCGGCGAGGTGCGCCACCGCGATTCGGTGGGCAGCGACGTCGTCGTCCGGCGCGGCGCGCTGAACATCATGACCAGCGGAGCGGGTATCGCGCACTCCGAGTACTCGGTCGGAGACGAGCCGGTCCCGCTCGACGTGCTGCAGCTGTGGATCGCGCTGCCCGAGTCGCGGCGGCATGGACCCCCGGCGTTCGAGCGGCATGAGGACCTGCCGCATGTCGAGCTGGACGTCGTCGGCGGCGCGGCTCACGCGGCCGTGATCGTCGGCGAGTTCGCCGGCGCAGTGTCGCCGGCGAACGTCTACACCCCGATCGTCGGCGTCGAGCTGCATCTCGCGGCCGGCACGCGCGTCGAGGTGCCACTGCGACCCGAGTGGGAGCACGCGCTGGTGGGGATCGACGGCGAGGTGTCGGTGGCACCCTCCGTCGCCGCGGCTGCGCCGAGTCCCGGCGATGCATCGGACGCCGTCACCGTCGCCGACATGCACCTGCTCTACCTGGGAACCCGTCGCACGTCGATCACGCTCACGTCCGAGATCGATGCCACGGTGTTCCTGATGGGCGGGGAGCCGTTCGAGGACGACATCGTCATGTGGTGGAACTTCGTCGGACGCACCCACGAGGAGATCGCCGACGCGCGCGCAGCGTGGGAGGACGGCGCCGAGCGGTTCGGGCACGTCGTCGACCACGGCGACGAACGCGTGCCCGCGCCGCCGCTGCCGGGCGTGCGCCTGGCCCGCCGACGTCGCCGCATCTGACGCGCAGCGCTCGGCGCCGGGCACCACGAGGTCCGGCCCGCACATGCCGCGCGCCCCGGGTCGTCACCCGGGGCGCGCGTGCTCCTATCGGTCGCTAGTCGACGGTGACGATCGTGCGCACCGCCGAGTCGCCGTACTGCACGACACCGAGGTAGCGGCCGTCGGCGTCGAGTCCCGACCATTGCAGCTCGTACGACGCCGGCTCGCCGAGCGTGACGGCCAGCGGGTTCGGGGCGGCTGCGAAGCCGCCGTCCGACGCGCCGGTGGCGACGTTCGCCATCCACAGATCCCACGTGGTCGGTCCCGTCGTGGAGTACATGTTCGCGATGACCAGGTACGTGCCCGCCTCGGGGAGGGTCAGCGTGACCTCCTCGTCGGCCGACCCCGACGCCGAGTACCAGACGTCGTAGTAGCGCAGGTCGGCGGGGCTCACGACGTGGTACACGAACAGGTCGAGGTCGCTGCCGACGTCGTCCGACGAGTCCAGTGTGAACCGCGACAGTTCGATCCCCGTCGGGATGTCGACGATCCAGGCGATGTCACCCGCGGCGTCGCCCGAGTTCTCGTCACCGGAGTGGCCGTCGACCGGGTTCGCCGAGTCGACCAACAGCTCCATCGGCGTGAGACCGCTCAGATTCAGCGGCAGGTCTCCGCTCAGGCCCGGGATGATGTCGACCACCGCCGAGCCGTCCTCGACCGCGCCGGCGACCTCTTCGGGAGCGTCAGCCGTCACCGGGAACACCGCGATCGGCGAGCGGACCGTCGCGTCGTCCGACGTCAGGGTCAGCGAGCCCGTCGCCCACGCCTCGGTCTCGGTCGACTCGGTCAGCGCGAACGAGATCTCGATCTCCTGGGTCTCGCCCTCGGAGATCGTGAAGCTCGACGGGCTGACCTCGACGGCGATGCCGTCGACGCCGCTCACCGAGGCGGTGTAGCTGCCGTCGGCCGTCGCGGTCACGGTGCGGGTGACCATCTGCGGGCCGGCGAGCTTGCCGATGCCGATCGAGGCGAGGTTGAGGTTGCTCGGGTCGTCCATCGGGTCGACGCCCGCGAACACATCCTCGCCGAGCGCCGCCTCGATGTAGGCCGCCCAGTCGAGCGCACCCTGCAGGTACAGCAGACCCGGCTCGAAGAACCGCGTCGGGTCGACGTGGCCGGCGCCCTGGGCGAACGGATCGGTGGCCGCGGCGCCCTCGGCATCGACGGTGTCGTACGCGGTGGTCATCATCGCCGATTTGATCTCGGCAGGCGTGGCCAGCGGCCGCTCACCGAGGTACAGCGCCGCCAGGCCCGCGATGTGCGGTGCCGACATCGACGTGCCCGACAGGATGCCGTAGGTCGGCGCCGTGTTCTTCGCGTTGTGCGTGGCGGCGAGGATCGCGACACCGGGCGCGCTGATGTCGGGCTTGATCACATCGCTGCCGTCGGCGAGCATCGGGCCCCGGCTCGAGAATCCGGCCACCTGGGGCACCGGGGTCTCGATGCCGGTCGTGTTCTCGCCGACGAGGGTGAGTTCCGGCGATGCGGCGCCCTGCACGTAGTCGACGATCGCGTCGCGCGCGGTGTCGGCCACGTGCACCGTGGGCACCGAGTGGAAGTCGTTGTCGAGGCTGCCAGGGGTGACGTTCACCAGCACCATGCCGATGCCGCCGGCCTCGTCGACCGCCTGGGACTTCTCGACGCGGGCGATGACGCCTCGGTCGCACACCACGATCTTCCCCGCCGCTGCGGCCGGGTCGATCGACCCGAGGGTGCACAGCGCGGCCTCTTCCGCTGCGACGCCGGATGCCGGGATGTCACCGGCGTAGACCGCAGCGCCGGTGAGGGAATCACCGAAGGGAACGGTCACCGAGGCACCCGCGAAGGCGTCGCCGTTCGGCAGCTCGACGGTGCCCTCCCACGTCGGGATGGTCGATGCGGCCACGGTCGTGTACCAGGGGGACGCGTGGTCGGCAGTCGAGGCGCCCGGGCCGGAATTGCCCGCGCTCGCCGAGACGAAGACACCCGCGATCGCGGCGTAGAAGAACGACACATCGTCGACGGCGAGGATCGATGTCGCCGAACCGCCGCCGATCGAGTAGTTGATGACGTCGACGCCGTCGGCGACCGCCTGGTCGATCGCGGCGAGCAGATCGCTCGTCGCGCAGATGTCGTCGTCGGTCGACAGCGGGTCGGGACCGACCCAGCACGCCTTGTACGACGCGATCTTGGCCGCGGGGGCGACACCCGAGATCGCACCGAAGTCGATGCCCTCGATGCTGGCCTCGACGCCGTGGTTGCCCGCTGCAGTACTCGCGGTGTGCGAGCCGTGGCCGTCGCCGTCGCGCGGCGACAGGAAGTCGGAGGTGAACTTGAAGCCGGCCGCCTTCGCGCCCGACGAGAAGTACTGCGCGCCGATCAGCTTGGTGGAGTAGTCCTGGCTGCTCCAGTTCTGGCCGCGCATCCTCTCGCTGCGGAACTGCGTGCCGTCGGACTTCTCGAAGACGATCGTGTTGCCCTGCAGGAACGGCTCCTCGCTTCTCTTCGAGCCGAGCTTGTCGCCGGCGAACGAGGGGTTGTCCGGCGAGATGCCGGTGTCGATCACGCCGACCACCACGCCCTCGCCCGCTTCGGCGGTGCCTCCGACGGCATCCCACACGCCACTGCCGCCCTCGAGGCCGAGGAACTCGGTGCCCTGCTGCGCCGCGGTGGGGTGGCGGATCTCATCGGGGTACACCCCGATGACGCCCTTGGTCGCACGCAGTTCGGCGACCTGGTCACCGGTGAGAGCGGCGCTGAAGCCGTTGAAGGTCACCTGGTACGCGGCATCCGGGGTCACTCCGGCGTCGTCGGCGATCTCGCCCTGCTTCTTCGCGAGGTGCGCGATGTACTTCCGCGCGTTGCTGGTGTGCGCGTCGAGCTTGTCGCCCTTCGACGGCTTGGTCGGCGCGATGCCGGGCACTCCGCCCTCGTAGCCGGCCAGGGGCTCTTCGTCGAGGACGACGATGTACTGTCCGCCGGTCGCGTCGACAGGCGTCGGGATGGTCACCTCCTCGACCGACTCGGCGCCGAATGCGGCGCTCGCGGTCCCGGTGAGCAGCGCGGCGACGGTGAGCACCGCGGCTGCTCTCACGGAGGTTCGACCCATGATGTGGTCCTCCAGCGATGTGGTCGTGTTCTGGTGCGCGGACGTCCTCGACGACCGACCCTCACCAAACTAACTCACAGCCGTCTCCCAGGTGACCGGCCCGATGAGAATCGTGTGAGAGTCGCCACTACGCTTGTGCAGGTGGCCCAGGCATCCCGACTGTCGACGCGCGTTCTGCTCACGTGCGCGGCCATCGGCGTCGCGACCGGTCTGCTCGGCGGCGTCGAAGGGTGGCTCGCCGTTCCCGTCATCGCGACGGTTCCGATCGTCTACGGCTTCCTCCTCGGCGTGCACGTGCTACCCGGCATCATCGCGCAGGAGGCGCTGCGCCTGCCCTGGGTCGCACTGATCACGCACCTGCTCGCCGCGCTCGCGTCATCGGCGGTCGCGCCCCCGTACGCGCTGCAGTTCCTCGGCACCGCGGTGCTGTTCGGCGGCATCCAGGAGCTGGTGGCCGCCGGGGTGCGCTACCGGTCATGGGCCGCGTGGCGATTCTTCATCTCCGGCGCGATCATCGGCGTGGTCGTCGCCGCGGCGGTCTACTTCGCCGCCCACCTGTCGGCGCTTCCGGTGTGGGCTCAGCTCGTCTACCTCGGGCTGTCGCTGCTGGGCCCCATCGTGTGGACCGCCGTGGGCCTCGGCATCGGCGCGGCGCTGCGGCGTGCCGGCGTCGCGCGGCCTGTGCGTCGCTGACGCCGCGAACGCCGTCGGGCATCACTCCGGCTGCAGGTTAGGGTCGACTAAGTTGGGGGGTGCCGATCCCCCGGGAGCCCCGTGACCGCCACCGCACCGCACGCGTCGTCCGACGTGCCCGTCGACGCACCGCTGCTGCGGGTCGAGCACCTGGCCGTCACGCACGACGGCGAGCACGCCCCGACGCCGGCGGATGCCTCGTTCTCGGTGGCGCGCGGAGAGGTCGTGCTCGTGCTGGGGCCCAGCGGTGCGGGCAAGTCCACGCTCGCCCTCGCGCTGAACGGCCTCATCCCCCACGACGTGCCGGCGGAGGTCGCAGGTGTCGTATCGATCGCCGGGCTGCCGGCGGCGTCCACGCCGGTGGCCAGGCTCAGCACGGTCGTCGGCATGGTGTTCCAGGATCCCGACGCGCAGCTGGTGACCGGCACGATCCTCGACGAGGTCGCCTTCGGTCCGGAGAATCTGCGGATGCCGGTGGCCGAGGTGCTCGCGCGCAGCGAAGCAGCCCTGCGCACAGTGGGGCTGTGGGAGCGACGCCGGGAGAACCCCGACGTGCTGTCGGGCGGCGGGCGCCAGCGCCTCGCCATCGCGTGCGTGCTCGCGCTCGGTTCGGCCCTGATGGTGCTCGACGAACCGACCGCCAACCTCGATCCCATCGGCATCGAGGACGTGTACGAGGCACTGGCGCAGATCGCGGCGCACGGCGACCGGGCGATCGTGCTCATCGAGCACAATCTCGACGCCGCGATCGACGTCGTCACACGCGTGGTCGCCCTGGACGCGACCGGGCGCACGGTCGCCGATGGTCCGGTCGACGCCGTGCTGCGCGAGCGGGCCGACGAGCTTCACGCGCTCGGCGTGTGGCTGCCCACCTCGACGATCGCGGCGCTGCGGTTGCGCCGCGCCGGCTACCGGCTCGACCCGCTGCCGCTCACTCCCGGCGAGTTGCGCGACGCGCTCGAGAGCTCAGCACCGCCGGCGTCGCACGCCCCGTCTCCCGCGAGCAGCCCCGATGCCGGGCGGGACGCGACCGCCGTGCGCGTGCGGGGGCTCACCGTGCGCCGCGGCGGAACGGTCGTGCTGGAGAGTGTCGATCTCGACGTGCCGACGGGATCCTTCACGGCGATCGTCGGCGCCAACGGGTCGGGCAAGACGAGCCTGATCCAGGCGATCGCAGGGGTCGTGCGCCCCCCGCGCGGCGCCGTGTCCCTCGGGGGGGTCGACCCGGCCCGCACCGACCCGCGCACACTGGCGCGCCAAGTGGGATTCGTCTTCCAGAACCCCGAGCATCAATTCATCTCGCATACGGTCCATGACGAGCTCGCGCACGGACTGCGGCTGCAGAGACTCCCCGAAGACGAGGTGCGCATCCGCACCGACGCGGTCCTCGAGCGCCTCGGGCTCACCGCGAAGGCCCATGTGCACCCGTTCCTGCTGTCGGGGGGCCAGAAGAGGCGCCTCTCGGTGGGCACCGCGCTCATCGCGGGTGCGCCGCTTCTGCTGCTCGACGAACCCACGTTCGGTCAGGATCGTGCCCGGGCCGACCAGCTGCTCGGTCTGCTCGAGGAGTTGAACCAGCAGGGCACCACCGTGGTCATCGTCACCCATGACATGCAGCTGGTCACCGAGTACGCCGATCGCACGATCGTGCTGGGCGACGGTCGGCTCCTGGCCGCGGATGCCACGGCGGCCGTGTTCGACGATGCCGAGCTCGTCGCGCGTGCGGGGCTGCGGTTGCCGCCGCTGCGGCAGGCCCTGCACGGCCTGACCGCCCACACCGACCTGGCGAAGGTCACGCGCTGGAGAGACCTGCCGGGCGGTGCCCGATGACCGCGCCGATCATGGTGGGCGACCCCTACGCCGACCTCGAGCCGACCGGATCACGCCGCTTCCTGTACGCGCTCAACCCCCTGGCGAAGATCGCAGCGGTCGTGCCGGCGATCATCGTGCTCGTGTTCGTGCGCGACCTCATCACGCCGCTCGCGATGCTCGCGCTCGCGTACGCGGTGCTGCTGGTCGGGTCTCGGTTCGCGGCGCGCAGCGCGATGCTCCTGCTGGTCGGCCTTCCGGCTGCGATCGTGCTGCTCGGTGCGGGTCTGGCCGCGTGGACGGATGCCGCGTTGGTCGACGACACCGCACTCGTGCTGCAGCTGGGCCCCTGGAGCCTGTACGCGGGCGCCCTCGCGATCGGCTACGCCACGGCCGTGCGCCTGGCCGCGATGGTCGCCCTCGCGTTGATCGCCGGGCTCACGACGTCAGGACCGGACCTGGTGCGGGCGACGGTGCAGCAGCTGCGCGTGCCCTACCGCGTCGGCTACACCGCTCTGGCGGCCTTTCGCTTCGTGCCGCGGTTCGGCCACGAGCTCGAGGTGATCCGTCAGGCTCACCGCGTGCGCGGTGCACACGGCGGACGCGGGCCGTTCGCAGCCCTCGCCCGCTGGTTCGGCTATGTCGTGCCGCTGCTGGCTGGCGCGATCCGCCATGCCGAACGAGTGGGTCTGGCGATGGACGCCCGCGCCTTCGGCGCCTTCCCCGATCGCACCGAGCGCCACCTCGTGCCGTGGCGCACCCGCGACACCGTGTTCGTGCTCGCGTTCTTCGCGGCATCCGCCACGATCTTCGCGGTGTTCTTCCCGTGGGGCCTGGGCTGAGGGCACGCGCTGCAGGATCGGCATCCCGGTCGAGGATCGCCGTCGCACGCCGAATCCCGACGGCGCGGCGATGTCGGCCGAAGCCTGCGGAAACCGACTACTTCTTGCCGACGATCTGGCGCGAGACCAGGTCGCGCATGATCTCGTTCGTGCCGCCGTAGATGCGGTGCACGCGGGCGTCGAGGTAGGCGCGGGCGATCGGGTACTCGGTGATGTAGCCGTAGCCGCCGTGCATCTGCACGCCGGCGTCGAGCAGCTCGGCCTCGCGATCGGTGGTCCAGAACTTGACCTTGGCCGCCTCTTCGGCCGACAGCTTCGCGTCCTTGTAGAGCATCATCGCGCGGTCGACGTACGCCCACATGACATCCACGGTCGTCGCCATGTCGGCCAGGGTGAAGCGCGTGTTCTGGAAGTCGGCGATGGGCTGGCCGAAGGCCTCACGGCTCAGGACGTACTCGCGCGTCCAGGCGAAGGCGGCTTCGCCCGCGGCCGCAGCGGCCACCCCGATCGACAGGCGCTCCAGGGGCAGGTTCATCATGAGCTGGATGAAGCCGAGACCCTCCTTGCCGCCGATGAGGTTCTCTTCGGGTACGAAGACGTCGCTGAACGACATCTCCGCGGTGTCCCAGCCGTGGAAGCCCATCTTCTCGAGCTTCTTGCTGTGGTCGAACCCCTCCATGCCGTCCTCGAGGATCAGCAGGCTGAACGCATCGGGGCGGGTGCCCTCACCGGTCTTGACGAACGTGACGACGATGTCGGCGGTCTTGCCCGACGAGATGAAGGTCTTGGCGCCGTTGACGATGTAGCCGCCGTCGACCTTCTTGGCGGTGGTCTTGATGCCGCGCAGGTCGGAGCCGGCGCCCGGCTCGGTCATCGCGAGGGCACCGAGGATCTCGCCGGTGGCCATGCCCGGCAGCCACTTCTCCTTCTGCTCCTGCGTGCCCATGTGCACGATGTAGGGCACCGCCAGGTCGTCCTGGATGCCGAGCGCGCCGGCGAGCGAGCCGTGGCCGGCGCCGATGACCTCCTCCATCACGATCGCGCGGAACCGGTAGTCCTGCAGCATTCCTGCCCCGCCGAACTCCTCGGGAACGGCCAGGCCGATGATGCCGGCCTCACCTGCGGCGAGCATGGTCTCGCGGTCGACCTCGCCGTCGCGGTCCCACTGGCGCCGCTTCTCCTCGGTCGCGTATCGCTTGATGAACTCCTTGACGACATCGCGGAATGCGTCGTGATCCTCGTCGTAGATGTCCCGTTCCATGACCGTCCTCTCGGGTGGGCAGCAGCATCGCCGTTGTGATTCTATGCAGACGTCCGCCCGCCGAGCCGGTCCCGTTGTGGGATTCCGTGCCACATCCGGCGGTACCGGATGCCGCGATTGTGGGATGCCGTCATCAGTTGATGATCGCCATGAAGTCGGGCAGACCCATGCCGTAGTTGATGCGCACGGTCGGGAGTGCGAGCTTGTCGGCGCCGACCCGCACGTATCCCCACTCCACGGTCCGCGCCATCTCGAAACCCGCTCGACGCAGGCCCTCCTTGGAGGTCTCGTTGTGGTGGCCGAACGGATAGGCCATGACCTCGCGGACACCGCCGAGCACGTCGACCGACCTCTCCATGTCTGCGGCGATCTCGTCAGCGGTCCAGTTCACCATCCGGCCCTGCCCGTTCGCACCGGCGGTGTGCATGTCGTGGGTGTGCGAGCGCTGGATCACGTACGGGTTCGGCGCAGGCCCGGGATAGGCCGACGTGATGACGAACGACGTCGACAGGATCTTGTGCTTCTCGACAACGGGCGCCGCGAGGTTCGTCCACGTCGCGTCGCCGTCGTCGTCGGTGACGATCACGCAGATCTTCGGGATGAACAGCCGCCCGTCGATGAAGGCGCTCAGCTCGTCCCACGTCGGCAGGTAGACGTCGTTGTCGGCGAGGTAGGCCATGTGGGCGTCGAAGTCGCCGATGTAGGCGAAGTTGCCGCGCAGCCACCCGCTCTCGCCCTCGGGCTTGGTGGTGAACTGGTGGTACATGAGGATCGGCACGCCGACGTCGAGCGCCGCGACCTCCTCGGGCGTCTTCCACGCGGCGTGCAGCGTCTGCTGCCGGTCGGTGCACGCGACCATGTCCGCGCCGTTGATGCGCTGGGGCACCGCGTAGGCGGCGGCATCCTCGGCGGTCGCGTACCAGCCCGCGAACACGAGCCCGTCGCGCGGCGGGATCGGCAGCGCGTGATAGAGCGCGCCCGACGTCTGGATCATCGGGTCCAGGTCGATGCCCTCGCCGGTGAAGCTCACGGCACAGGCATCCGGATCGTCGCTGTCTGCGAGCAGCTGCTCGGCCGGCGACAGCGGAGTGGGGGTCGGCGTCGGGGTCGGAGTCTCGGCCGCCGCAGCGGTGCGCGTCGGCAGCGGCGCGGCACCTCCCCCCGCGAGCGCGATGCCGACGGTCGTCGCGGTGCCGATCAGCACGACGGATGCCGCTCCGACCGCGATCGCCGCGGCACGGCGCCTGCGCCGTCGCCGCACCGAGTCCGCGGCTCTGTTCATCCCCATGACCCACCCCAGCCGGCCTGGACGCCCCCAGCGACGTCGCGGGAATTCTAGCGGAAGACCACGTCCGATTGAGTCATCGAGACGGGGATCGATCCAGGTAGTCGGGAGCCGCCTCCAGGCCGAAGAACTCCTCGAGGGAGCGCCACCCGCCCTCGTGGTACGCACGGGCGAGTTCCGGGCCGATGTAGCGCAGGTGCCACGCCTCCGGCAGGTACCCGGTGATGTCTGTCCGGCCCTCCTCGTAGCGCACGATCCAGCCGAACTCCCACGCGTGCTCGACGATCCACGCCCCCTGGGGGGATCCCGCGACATCGTCGAGGGTCCCGCACCCGCTGCCGCAGGGCACGACATCGACGCCGAGGCCCGACTGGTGCTCGCTGTAGCCCGGGCGGGCGCTGACGGCGTCGGCTCCGGCGACTCCGCGCTCGGCGGCGTGCCGCCCGTACGTGGCCTGCTGCGATCCGTACGAGCGGAACGCGCTCGCGATCCCGATCTCGCCGGCGCCGGAGAGACGCACGGCGTCCGCCATCGCCGTCAGCGATGCCGCCGCCGCCGGACGCAGGCCTGCGGCCACCAGGTTGCTCACCCCTTCGGGCACCACGAGGTCGGCGGGCCAGAGATCGATCGGGTCGAGGGGGCGGTGCTTGTTCACGACGACCCAGACGTGGTCGGCGTCGCTCAGACTCACGCACGACAGCGATCCGGCGGCCACCGCCGCGCGGAACGCCTCACCCCCGCCGACGGCGGCGATCACCGCGGGGTCGTCGCCGGCGTCGAGCGCAGCGACGACATCGGGGAGCGCGCAGGGATCTTCCGCGGCGGGCGTCTGGGTGACGTCGGGGACGGGCAGACTCGTCACGGTCTCGGCAGGCACATAGCGCGGCGCCGACGACGGCTGGGCGTCGTCGCGCGGAGCCGATGTCGTCGCCCACGTGATGGCCGCCGCCGACACGAGCACGACAACGGCGGCGATCCCGACGATCGGGATGAGCGCTGCCGTCGCGCGCGCCCGCCCGGCATGCCGCGGCTCGGCCCCGCGTCCGTCGAGCAGCTCGCCCTCCGGCGCGTCTCGACGGCCGGGCGGATTCTCGGGCGGCACCGTCACACAGCCATTGTGTGCCAGAGGTCGGCGCGCGGGAATTCGAGGTGTCGATACATCCGATCCGATGCGCGTTGCTGTTGACTCCGACTCGTACATGTGTTCGACTGTCGGCATGCGGTGGCAGGGTCGACAGCTGGGCGTGGCGGATGCCGCGGCACTTCCCGGCCTCGAGAGTCTCGACGGCCTGGTCCGTTCGGTGACGACGCCCGACTTCGCGGGAGTGACCTTCCACGAGGTGCTGTGCAAGTCAGCGCTCAACCACGTCCCCGGAGCATCGCGCATGCCGTTCGACTGGACGGTCAACCCGTACCGGGGATGCTCGCATGCGTGCTCATACTGCTTCGCCCGAGCGACGCACGAGTACCTCGACCTCGACGCCGGGCGCGACTTCGACACTCAGGTCGTCGTCAAGGTGAACGTCGCCGACGTGCTGCGTCGAGAGCTCGCACGGGGCTCGTGGCGGCGCGAGCCCGTGATGCTGGGCACCAACACCGACCCCTACCAGCGCGCCGAGGGGCGCTACCGGCTGATGCCGCAGATCGCGACCGCGCTCGCCGATGCGGGAACGCCGTTCTCGATCCTCACGAAGGGCACACTGCTGCGGCGAGACCTGCCGCTGCTGACCGATGCGGCATCCACCGTCGACGTCTCGCTCGCGATGTCGATCGCCGTCTTCGACGACGCGCTGCAGAAGTCGGTCGAACCCGGCACCCCCACGACCGAGGCACGGTTGCAGACCGTGCGCGCGGCGGCCGAGGCCGGCTTCCGCGTGACGGTGTTCCTCATGCCCGTGCTCCCGCACCTCACCGATTCGGTGTCCGCGCTCGACGACGCCCTCGCACGCATCCGCGACGCGGGTGCCGAGCGCGTCGTCTACGGCGCGCTCCACCTGCGGCCGGGCGCGAAGCAGTGGTTCCTGCAGTGGCTCGAGCGCGAGCATCCCGAGCTCGTGTCGTCGTACCGCGGTCTGTATCCGGGAGCGTCTGCGACCGCACCGAAGGGTTACCGCACGTGGCTCGCACGGCGCGTGCGCCCGCTGCTGCGCGCCCACCGTCTCGACGGACGAGCCGAAGACGACTCTCCCCGAGGCGATGCCGTCGCCGGCCTCGCGGGCCGCTCCGCGCGCATCGGCGCCCTGACCGGGTCGGCACCCGACGGTCCGGCGGCGCCCGGGCCCATCGTCATCACGTCGCGCGGATGTGCTGCCTCGCACCCACGACCGGCGGCCGACGATCGGCTGTTCTGATCACGCCGCGGCAGCGTAGGTCGCGCGCTGCTCGCCGCCCGGTGCGGTGAACAGCGCCAACGCCGCATCCAGCACGGCGTCGCTGCGCAGGATGCGGGAGTGTCCGGTGCCGTCGAGCGCGAGCAGCGCCGCATGGGGATGCGCCGTTCCGAGCCGCTCCGCTTCGCTGAAGGGCACCTGCCGGTCGCCGCGATCGTGCGCGAAGACGAGGTCGGTCGGCGGCAGCGGACGCCGCAGCGCAGAGGCCCACGCGAACGGATCCGCACCGTCGAAGTAGCGGTCGGCGAAGCGCGCGCGTGTGATCTCGGCGGTGCGTGCGTCGATGCCGAGCCGATCGCGGAACGCGCCGAAGACGGATGCCGCCTCGGCGGGCGCCGCGACGGTCATGACCCGATCGACGTCGATGCCGTCGGCGAGCGCCGTGAGCACCGCCATGCCGCCGAACGAGTGCCCGACGAGTCCGTGCAGCGGCCCGTACCGCCGCTGCGCCACGGCGATGGCTTCGGTGAAGTCGGGGAGGTAGGTCCGCTCGCCCGGCGCCTCACCGTGCGCCGGCATCTCGAGGGCGACGACGCGAAGACCTTCGGCACGCAGCTCGCGCACCATCGGCGCGAACTGGCTCGCTCGTCCCTGCCAGCCGTGCACGAGTACGACCGTCTCGGGGCCGCGCCCCCACTCGTAGGCGATCGCGACGGCGCCACGGCCATCGACGCCCGGCAGCGGGATCGCCCAGCGCGTCGCCGTGGACATCGTCGGCTCGTCCTCGTCGCGCAGCGGCATCCGTGTGCCCACACGCATGAAGAGGCGCAGCGCGAGCGACGCCGCGGCACTCGCGGACACCGACTGAACCCCTCTGACCGCTCCGGTCACGACCTGCTCGATGATCCGCATCCTCGTCTCCTTCGATATACGTACGATCGTTCGTATTGTCTGTACGAACGATCGTACGTATACTTGGTGCATGACGCAAGGGGTGATCGACGGGCGACGTGCGCGCGGCGACGAGTCGCGCCGCATCGTGCTCGCCGAAGCGATCGACATCGCGTCGATCGAAGGCCTCGACGGGCTGAGCATCGGGCGCCTGGCCGAAGCCGCCGGGCAGAGCAAGAGCGGCGTCGCCACCCTCTTCGGCTCGAAGGAGTCGCTGCAACTCGCGACGGTCGCCGCAGCACGCGCTCGGTTCACGTCGACCGTCATCGAATCGGCCCGGGCCGCGACGCCGCGCGGGCTCTCGCGCGTGGTCGCTCTCGTCGCGGCGTGGCTCGACTACTCACGCGGTCGCGTCTTCACGGGCGGATGCTTCTTCGCCGCCGCATCCGTCGAGTTCGACTCCAAGCCCGGCCCCGTGCGCGACGCTGTGACCGACGCGCTCGACACGTGGGAGACCTATCTCGCGATCTCGCTCGGATACGCGAGGCCAGAGGTGCCGGGTCTGGGCGATCCCGCCCAGCTCGCGTTCGAGATCACGGCGCTGCTCGATGCGGCCAACACCCGCTCGCTGCTGCGCGACACCGACGAGCCGTACGCTCGCGCGGCCGCCGCGGTGCGCGATCGGCTGCGGGCCCTCGGCGCCGACGACGCGGTGCTCACGCCGCTGGACGAACGCGCGACCCCGTGACCCCGTGACCCCGTGACCCCGTGACCCGACGTTCGCATCCGCGGACCGCCGTGCCCAACTCCTGAGTTCTGGGCCGAAACCGGCTCGGCAGACGCCGACAGCGCCGAAGCCGACCAAGAACTCAGGAGTTGGGAACGCGATCAGCCGGCGACCGGATCCAGCTGCCGGCCCGAGATCTCTTCGAGCAGGTCGTCGTCGGGCGAGACCTCGTCGAACGGAGCCTCGATCTCGGCGCGGTCGAGCAGCTCGGACATGCGGCGGCGGCGCTGGCGGGTGACCAGCGTCACGACGCGGCCCTCGCGGCCGGCGCGGCCGGTGCGGCCCGACCGGTGCAGGTACGTCTTGTACTCGTCGGGCGCGTCGGCCTGCACGACCAGGTCGATGTCGTCGACGTGGATGCCGCGGGCCGCGACGTCGGTTGCGACCAGCACCCGCACCTTGCCGTCGGTGAGCTTCGCGAGGTTGCGCGAGCGCTTGGCCTGGTTGAGGTCGCCGTGCAGGGCGAGGGCCGGGATGCCGGCGTCGTCGAACTGCTCGGCGAGCATCTCGGCGTAGGCGCGCGTGCGCGCGAACACGAGGGTCTTGCCCTCGCGGTCGACCAGCGACTCGAGGATCTCGGCCTTGCGGCGGTGGTCGATCACGAGCACGCGGTGCTCGATCGTGCTCGCGTCCTGGTCTTCGCCGGCCACTTCGTACACAGCCGGGTCGACGAGGAACTCGTCGACCAGCGCCGCGACCTCGCGGTCGAGCGTGGCCGAGAACAGCAGCTTCTGCGAGCCGTCCTCGGTCTTGCGCAGGATGCGCTGCACCGGCTCGAGGAAGCCCAGCTCGCACATGTGGTCGGCCTCGTCGAGCACGGCGATGCGCACCTCCGAGAGGTCGAGCTTGCCCTGTTCGATGAGGTCTTCGATGCGCCCCGGGGTGCCGATGACGATGTCGACACCCTTCTTGAGCGCGCCGACCTGGCGGGCCTGCGGAACGCCGCCGTAGATCTGTGTGGTGAACAGTCCGACACTGCGCGCGATGGGCTGGATCGTCCGATCGATCTGCAGCGCGAGCTCACGCGTCGGCGCGAGCACGATCACCTTCGGCTTGCGGCCGAACTCGCGGCGCTGGCCGGCCTGCGAGCGCAGCACCGACTCGACGACGGGCGCGCCGAAGGCGATGGTCTTGCCCGAGCCGGTGCGCCCGCGGGCGAGCACGTCACGACCCTCGAGGATGGGGCTGACCGTCGCCGCCTGGATGGGGAACGGATGCTCGGCGCCCAGATCGGCGAGGACCTTCACGATGTTCTGCCCCAGACCGAGGTCGGCGAACCCGAGCGACGCCACCTGCTCGGCGTCGACGGCCTCGGCCTGCAGGCGCTCGTGCACGACGTCGACGCGGGCCTCTTCGGCCGCGGTGCGCGTGCGCTCGGGGGCGCGGTCGTCGCGGCGCGGACGATCGGTGCGGTCGTCGAAGCGACGAGGACGGTCATCGCGGCGCGGGCGGTCGTCGCGGTCGTCATACCGACGCGGACGGTCGTTCCGGTCGTCCCGACGCGGACGATCGTTCCGGTCGTCGCGGCGCGGACGGTCGTTCCGATCCTCGTAGCGCGGACGCTCGCTGCGGTCGTCCCGACGCGGACGGTCGTTCCGGTCGTCGCGACGGGGGCGATCGTTGCGATCATCGAAACGACGGGGACGATCGTTCCGATCCTCGTAGCGCGGACGATCGCTGCGGTCGTCGCGACGGGGGCGATCGTTGCGATCGTCGAAACGACGGGGACGGTCATCACGCTGGTTCGATCGGTCGCCGCGGTCGTCACGACGCGGTCGGTCGTCGTAGCGGCGCGGCCGGTCGTCGCGGTCGCCGCTCTGCGGGCGACGGTCGTCGGAACGGTAGCGGGGGCGGTCGTCGCGATCGTCGTAGCGACGCGGCCGGTCGTCGCGGTCGCCGCGCGAAGGACGACGGTCGTCGTCACGGTGGGCGCGGGTGCGGATGCCGCGCGCCTCGTCGCGGCCGGCCCGCTCCTGCGCCGTCCAGCGACGCTTCGGTGCACCCTCTTCGGGAGTGCGGTACCCGCGGTGGCCGGGGCTCTTGCTGCCGGGCTTGCCCGACGACGACTCACCCGGACGACGCTTGCGGTCCTGGTGGCTGGTCTTCGATCCGTAACGGGGCTCGAAGTTCTTCGCGGCGCGGCCGCCGGCCGGCTTCTTGCTCTTGGGCATGGGTGTGTCCTTCTGGGTTCTCTGCGCACGAGAACAGCGCCCGCTCAGCGGGCATCCCGGACAATCGTCGGCCGGGGCCATTCATGTGATGGTCATGTGCGCCGATCGGCGCTCACCATCGGCCCCTTGGACTCACAAACCCTCCGCGAACGCGGTGTCCAGAGCCGACTGCGCAAGCCTAGCGGTCGTCGGCTGTGAAGAGCCTCCGCGCCGCGTTGCGAGACGATCGCGGGTGCGGCGACACTTGCAGGCATGGGCACCGATCGGCTCGGGATGCGGCGCGCCGCCGTCGCGGCCCTCACCGCGGCGTTGGTCGCCGTCGGGATGACAGGATGCGCGTCGCTGCGCACGCCGGGCGAGACGCCCGGCGGGCTGCCCGAACCGACGCAGACGCTCGTCCATGGGCAGTCATCGGGCGGGCCGCCTCCGTTCGTCGTCCGGTACGACGACAGCGAGCTGCGTCTGGCACCGACCTCGTGGTGCTGGCAGTCCGGCTGCGCCGACGGACACGACCCCGATCCTCCGTCGGTCGGCAGCCCCGACGAGGTGCTGGTGTTCGTCCCCGTCGAGGAATTCGCGCAGCTGTACGTGTCGCAGCGCAGCTCGGACGACTACTGCACGGCGCGCACGACTGTGAACGAGCCGGTAGACCTGGGCGACGGCTGGTGGTCGCTGAGCGCCGCGGGACCCGCCGAGGAATGGATCGTCGACCTGTTCGCGAGCGGTGACGGCGTCGGCGACATGATCTCGAGCTTCGTGTGGGCGACGACCGATGACGCTCCCCTGCCGCCTCCGACGGCATCCCTCACTCTCATCGTCGATCACGACGGCGCACCCGACAGCTACGGGCTCGAGCTGCTCGTGAACGGCCTGACCCAGACCCCCGAGACGGCGACGGCGACGATCACCGTCACGGCGGACAACGGCGAGGCGCTCACGATCGAGGCGGTGCCGGCGGAGGGATGCGTCGGCGAGGGCGCGCTCTTCTTCGACGGACCGGACGGCCCCGCCCGGCAGGCCGCCGGGCTCGGCGACTTCCCGTTCACGTACGACGTGACCCTCACCCTCGACGGCGGGCCGTACACGGCCACCGCGGCCTACCCCGATGACGCGCCCGAGCGAGAGATCGCCGTCCCGCTCGAATTCTCGCCTGCCCTGCCCTGACCTCGTCACACGACCGTCACATCGCCCGCCGACAATGGAGGCATGGCAGAACCCGGACGCCCCATCACCGTCGCGATCGAGCGGCGCATCGACCCCTCCCGCACCGCCGAGGCCACGAGCTGGATGCAGGCGGGCACCGATCTCGCCGCCCGCTTCGACGGGTTCCTCGGGTCGGGGTGGGTGCGCGCGGGCGAGGGCAGCGACCTCTGGTACATGCTCTACCGCTTCCGCGACATCCCCACGCTCGAGGGGTGGGAGCAGTCCGGTCAGCGCGCGTGGTGGCTCGAGTCCGGCGCCGCGTTCGCGAGCGAGGTGCGCGTCGAGCGGCGCACCGGCATCGAGGGCTGGTTCGACGCGCCGATGGCGACCGTCCTCACCGATCCGTCATCGGAATCCACGGCGACCGGTCCGGTGCAGCAGCCCATCCCGTCGGCGCCGCCGCGGTGGAAGCAGGCCGTCGCGATCTGGCTCGGCTTCTTCCCGACCAACCTGCTCGCAACGTGGCTGCTCGGCTTCATCCCCGGCTTCGCCGACCTGCCGCTCGTGCTGCGCGTGCTCACCGCCACGATCGCGCTGACCCCGGTGATGACCTACTTCGTCCTGCCGTGGGTCACCCGGATGCTGCGCCCCTGGTTGCAGCGCGGCTAGCTCAGCGCTCGTCGGGCTGGTCGCCGGGCCCCTCGTCCGCCTCCGGCTCGTCGGCGCCCGCTGCGTCGGATTCGCCTTCGGACCCGTCCGGCTCCGCATCGACATCCGACTCGGCATCGACGTCCGGCTCGGGTTCAGCGACCGCATCCGCTTCCGGGGTCGACTCGGCATCGGGCTCCGGCTGCTCCTCGGCATCCGGGGCGGGCGCGGCCGCAGACTCGTCGGCCACGGGCTCCGCCGCCGGCGGCGCGGGCTCGGTCGAGGGCACCTCGACGTCGGGGCCCTCTTCGATCACGGGCACGTCGACATCGTCGGCCGTCGCGACGGCACCCGTCGCCGTGGCCGCCGCGGCGAGCCGCATCCGCCGCTCCCGCCGCGTCTCGACCGGCTGCGCCGCGCCGGCGCCGACCAGCGCGGACTCGCGCTCACCGGCTTCCGACTCGAGCGCGGGCTCGCCGCGCTTCTCACGGCGGCGCTCCTTGGCACCCTCGACGAGGTTGTACAGCGTCGGCAGCACGAGAAGCGTGAGCACCGTCGACGACACCAGTCCGCCGATCACGACGATCGCCAGCGGCTGCGAGATGAAGCCGCCGCTTCCGGTGATGCCCAGGGCCATGGGTGTCAGCGCGAAGATCGTCGCGAGCGCCGTCATGAGGATCGGCCGCAGACGTCGGGACCCGCCGGCCACCGTGGCGTCGTGCGCGGTCAGACCCTTCACCCGGTACTGGTTCACGAGGTCGACGAGCACGATCGCGTTCGTCACCACGATGCCGATGAGCATCAGCACGCCGATGAGCGACGAGACGCCCAGCGGCACCCCGGTGGCGATCTGCAGCAGGATCGCTCCGGTGGCCGCGAAGGGCACCGAGACCAGCAGCAGCAGCGGCTGACGCAGCGACTTGAAGGTCGCGACCATCACGATGTAGACGATGAGGATCGCCGCGAGCAGGGCGAGGCCGAGCTGCGAGAAGGCGTCCTGCTGCTGGGTCACGACGCCGCCGAGGGTCGCGTCGGCGCCGGTCGGCAGTGCCGCGTCTTCGAGCGCGAGCGTGACACTCGCCGTCGCCGCCGCGAGGTCGTCGGTCGCGGGGGTGACCGTCACCGTCGCGGTGCGCTGGCCCCGCTCGGTCGTGATCGAGGTGGGACCCTCGCTCTGCTCGACGGTGGCGACGTCGTCCAGCGGCACGGGGCCCGCCGCGGTCGGTACCGGCAGGTCGCGAAGCTCGGCGATGGTGACCGGCGGGTCGGATGCTGCGAGGTAGACCGTCAGCGCGGTGTCGTCGACCTCGATCGCACCGATCGACTGAGGCTGCATCGTGCTCGAGACGAGCGCACCGACGGCGACCTCCGACAGACCGAGCCGGGCGGCGGCGTCGCGGTCGACGGTCACCGCGATGAACGGCAGCGATGCCGAAAGGTTGTTGGTGACCTGGCTCACCCCGTCGGCGTCGGAGACCGCGGCGACGACGTCGTCGGTCGCCTCCTGCAGCGTGGTCGAGTCGGGTGCGGTGACATCGATCTCGATGTCGGTCGAGCCGAAGCCTCCTCCGGAGGCGGCGACGCTGATCTCGCCCGCATCGTCGAGACCGTCGACGACGTCGATGACCTCTTCGCGCAAGGCGACCTGGTCCGCATCCGGGTCGGTGGTGATCGAGTAGGTGATGCCCGCGCCGCCGCCCGAGAAGGCGTCGCGCAGCGCCGAGCCGCTCGACCCGATCGACACCTGGACGGTCTCGATGCCGTCGATGCCCAGGAGCGCCTCCTCGACCTGCTCGGCCGCGGCGGATTCGGCTTCGATGCTGGGGGCGGCACCGATGTCCTGCGTCATCGTGAAGGTGTTCTGCCCCGAGTCGCCGAGGAAGTTCGTCTTCATGAACGGCGCGGCCGCGACCGTACCGCCGAGCACGAGCACGGCGAGCAGAAGCGTCACCCACGAGTGGCGCAGCGTCCAGCGCAGGACGGGCAGGTACCCCTTCTGCAGCAGGCTCGGCGGAGCATCCGGGTCTTCGGGGTCGACCTGCACGCCGTTCTCGTCGAGCAGCGGCTTGCCGGGACGCAGGAACCAGTACGCCAGCACCGGCACGATCGTCAGCGCGACGAACAGCGACGCGAGCATCGCGATCGTGACGGTCAGCGCGAACGGCCGGAACAGTTCGCCGGTGATGTCGCTGACGAAGGCGATGGGCAGGAACACCGCGACGGTCGTGATCGTCGACGATGTGATCGCGGAAGCGACCTCTTTGACGCCGCGCAGGATCGAGGGCAGCTTCGCGGCATCGCCGACGTAGTGGCGCTTGATGTTCTCGATGACGACGATCGAGTCGTCGACGACGCGTCCGATTGAGATGGTGAGCGCGCCCAGCGTGAGGATGTTGAGCGAGTAGCCGAACGCCTGGATGCCGATGAAGGTGATCAGCACGCTCGTCGGGATCGAGATCGCCGTCACCAGCGTCGCCCGCACCGACAGCAGGAAGACGAGGATCACGATCACGGCGAAGACGAGCCCGAGCATGCCCTCGACGGCGAGGGTCTCGATCGACTCCTCGATGTAGGGGGCCTGGTCGAAGACGACGGTGAACTCGGCGCCGCCGAGGTCGTCTTCGAGGCCGGGCAGGATCGCGAGCACGCCGTGCGACACGTCGACCGTGTTCGCCGACGGCAGCTTGGTGACCGCGATGGTCAGCGCGGGCTCACCGTCGACGCGCGAGATCGTCGTGGTCGGGTCCTCGGTCTGCGCGACCTCGGCGACGTCGCCGATCGTGACGGTGCCGGCCGCGAGCTGCTCGGCCGACGTCGGCACGAGCGGCAGGTCGGCGAGCTCTTCGACCGAGGTGATCTTCGCACCCGTCTGCACCGTCAGCGTCTCGCCGTTCTCGGTGATCTCGCCGCCGGGGAAGAGGATGCCGTTCTGATCGACGGCATCCCGGATCGCCTGCTGCGTGTAGCCGGCCGCTGCGAGTTCTGCCTGATCGGGGGTGATCGTGATCCGCTGGCCGGTGCCGCCGACGATCTGGGCGGCGTTGACCCCGTCGACATCCTCGATGTCGGGGATGACGGAGGTCTCCAGCTGCGCCTGGATCGTGTCGGGGTCGTCGTAGCCGGTGATGGCGAGCTGGATCACGGGGAAATCGTCGATGCTCGCCGAGATGACGGTGGGATCGACGCTCTCGGGCAGCTCGATGCGGTTGAGGGCCTGGTTGATCTTCTGCTCGGCGGTCGCAAGATCGGTGCCGTAGGTGAACGAGGCCTGCACGATCGAGGCGTTGGTGGTGCTCGTGGCCGTGGAGCTCTCGAGGCCCGGCACACCCTGGATCGCCTGCTCGATCGGCGTCGACACATCGGCGTTGACGACCTCGGGCGAAGCCCCGGGGTACGTCGAGACGACGATGAGGGCGGGGAACTCGATCGAGGGGATGAGCTCCTGCTTGAGGTTCGTCAGCGCGAGCCCACCGAAGATCGCCGCGACGATCGTGATGAGCGCGATCAGCGCGCGGTTCTTCAAGCTCAGGACGGCGAGATTCGACACGGGTGCCTTCGGAGTCGGGATGCTGCGGATACCGCGAAGCGAGCGATACGCGGATGTATCCGTCCCAGTATTCCATGGCCGACACGGGGGTCCGCGTGAACCGCGTCAGGTCGTGCTAGCCGACGAGCAGGGCGCCGAGCACCCACCCCAGCCCCGCGGCCGCGACCGCCGCGACCAGCGTGCCGACCAGGTTCGCCACGGCGAGCAGCCACATGCGGCGTTGCGCGAGCATCGCGGACTCGACCGACACGGTGCTGAAGGTCGTGAACCCGCCCACGAGACCGGTGCCCAGCACGAGCGCCCACGTCGGGTCGAACACGGCCGCACCCAGACCCGCCACCAGGCCCAGCAGGAGCGAACCGACGACGTTGACGATGAGGATGCCGAGGGGGAAGCCGCGCGGCTTGGGCGTCGCGGCATCCACCACGTATCGGACTCCTGCGCCGACACCGCCTCCGATGACGAGCGCGACCCAGACCGCGACGCTCATTCGGAGTCCTCCATCGGCTCGGTCGCACCCGCTTCGTCGGCGATCCGCCGCCCGATGCACACTCCTCCGAACCCTGCTGAGACGCCGAGCGCGAGCGCCGTCGCCGCGAGGATCAGCGCGCCTGCGGGGTCGGTCGCCAGCAGCTCGGCGGTCTGCACCGCGAAGGCGCTGTAGGTCGTGAATCCGCCCATCAACCCTGTGCCCAGGAAGGCACGCCACGACGGATGCCGGTCGTCGAGCAGGCCGACGACCACGCCCAGCAGCAGCGATCCGACGATGTTCACCGAGAGGGTCGCGAGCACGACGGCCTGGGCGCCCGCCGACTCGAACGGCATGGTGAGCGCTGCGCGCAGCCCCACCCCGGCCGCGCCGCCCGCGACGACCAGAGCGAGCGTGCGCGCGCTCACCCGGGTCGACATGCGGCCAGCCTACGAGTCGTGCCTCACCCCAGCAGCGACCGGATCGCGGACTCGGGCGACACGGTGAGGTCGAGCAGGTCGCCGCGGCGGTAGCGCGCGAACACGCGAGGGTCGATGTAGGAGCTCCGGGCGACCGCCGGCGTGTTGCCGAGCGCTTCGGCCGTGGCCTTGACGGCGAGCACCTCGGCCCGACGCACGTCGGACTTCGTGTCGACCGCGCCGATACGCGCGAGCGCGTCGGCGGCGAGGATCGTGCCGCGCAGCGTCCGGAAGTCCTTTGCGGTGAAGGCCCCGCCGGTCAGCGACCGCACGTGGGCGTTGACATCCGACGGCGTGAGCGCGACGCGGCGGCGTCCGCGCGCGTACGCGAGCAACGCCGAGCGCGGCCTGCCGGCGACGAGCAATTCGATCACCGCGGCCAGTTCGACGTCGTCGACCTCGATCCTGGCCCGCCTGCCGCTCTTCCCGGGAAACGACAGGGTGATGACGGATGCCGCGACCGAGGCATCCCGCCGTTGCAGCGTCGTGAGCCCGCGACTGCCGTGCCGGGCCAGATACCGCGACGATCCGACGCGCGGCGCCGCCTCGTCGAGCAGTCGGAACGCGACCGCGAGCACCCGCTCGCGGTCGAGCTCGTCACGGCGCAACGCCGTCGTCGCCCGCGCTCGCGCACGAGGGAGTGCTTCGGCGAGCGCGAGCGCGCGCGCGAACTTCCCTTTGTCGCGGCGTTGCCGCCAGCGCGGGTGGTAGAGGTACTGCCGCCGACCGGCGTCGTCGGTGCCGACGGCCTGGATGTGCCCGAGCGGGTCGACGCTGATCCACACGTCCTGCCAGGCGGGCGGGATGACCAGTTCGGCGATCCGCTGGCGATCGGCCTCGGGGGCGGCATCGCCCGTCGCAGTGAGGTAGCGGAATCCCGATCCGGCCCGCACCCGCCGGTAGCCGGGGTCGTCGAAGGGGCGCACACGCGCCAGTCGTGGCATCCGGGGACCGGTCAGTGGTCGCGGAGCATCGAGATGAGCTCCGCCTTCTTCTTCGTCGAGTAGCCGGTGAGCCCGAGCTCCTTGGCGCGGTCGCGCAGCTCGGCGACGGTCCAGTCCTCGTAGGAACCCGACTCCCCGCCTTTCCGACCGACCGATGAGCGACCGCGGGCCGCGGCGGCGTTCGAGATGCGTGCGGCCTTCTGCTTCGACGCGCCGTCGTCGCGCAGCTCCTCGTAGAGTTCAGGGTCCTTGAGGCTGTTCGATCCACGTCCTGCGGGCATGACGCCCTCCTCTCTCTCGCTGTCAGCACGCTAGGCGGAGGCGCCCGCCACGCGGAGGGGATTGACAAACGACGCGGATAGCACCGCGACGCCGAGCCCGTCAAGCCCTACCGCGCTCGTCTACGGCAGTGGAAGGGTCGTCCTGGGCCCACAAAGCTCGCGGTGCGTACCCCGCGCACCATCTAGGAGAAGGAGTGACTCCATGAACCTCGCCCTCATCATCATCATCGTCGTCGCCATCGTGCTCGCGATCGTCGGCGGATTGAACTCGGCCCTCAGCTGGCTGCTGTGGGTCGCGATCATCGTCGCCGTCATCGCGCTCATCGCGTTCCTGTTCAGAGTCATCAGCGGGAGCCGTCGCTGACGCCCCGCTGACAGATGAGGGATGCCGCGACGTGATCGTCGCGGCATCCCTCTTTCGTGTGGCGTCGGGGCTCAGAGATTCCTCTCCGCGTAGACGCGCAGGGCGTCCCGCACGAACGTCGCTCCCGGTTCACCGCCGTAGTTGGCGGCGAAGCGCGGGTCGGCGCCGTACATGTCGCCGAGACCGAGCACGTACCCCTTGATGTCGCCCCCGGGCGCCGCGGCGGGCGTACCGGGAACGTCGGTCAGCCACTCCACGTGCCGGCGGGCGAGCTCTTGGGCCGTGTCGCCATCGGCCGGCTCTGCGGCATCCGCCGCCGCCGCCCAGTCGCGGTTCAGCTCGGTCACCCGGCGCTGCCACGCGGCTCGGTCGTCGGCGCTCATCGAGCGCCACCAGCGGTCGCTGTCGGCGTAGGCCTTCTCGCCCCAGCGCTGCTCGACCTCGTCCTTGTATTGCGTGTGGTCGAAGCCGTCGAACATGTTCTCTGCCATCAGTCGTTCACCTCCTCTCAATGCCGTGATCGTCGATTGCACCGACGCGATCTGCCGTGTCAGGCGGTCCTGCTCCTGGCGCAGCCACGCCAGATGCGTCTCGAGGGCATGCGCCTCGGATGCCTCGCGGTCGAGCACGTCGCCGATCTGCGGCAGACCGAGCCCGAGCTCGCGCAGCAGCAGGATGCGCTGCAGCCGAACGAGCGCGGACTGGTCGTAGTACCGGTAGCCGTTGTGGCCGATGCTCGTCGGCGCCAGCAGCCCGATGTCGTCGTAGTGACGCAGCGTGCGGCTCGTGGTGCCGGCGAGTTTGGCGATCTGCTGGATCGACCACTCCTTCTCTTCCATGTCCATCACCGTAAAGGTTGACGTTGCGTCAAAGTCAAGCCGGTATCTTGATCAACTCGCGATATATCGTGTTATTCTCTCTCTAACGCGATATATCGCGAACAGGAATCAGATTCGGAGAGTGACCATGACCCTGGAGAAGTGGATCGTCCACCCGGGCGAGACGCGCGTGATCGACATCGAGACCGTGCGCTCGCTCAAGATCGGCCTCGTGGGGGGCCAGATCGACGTCGTCGCCCACGACGAGCCCGGTGCCCGCATCGAGGTGCACGACGTCACGATCAAGGACCTGCGCATCGAGGTCACCGGCGACGCCCTCGAGATCGACCACCCGCAGCTGCGCTGGGACAACTTCCTCGAGGTGTTCCGCAACTTCGGCTCGGGCGGCCCCAAGGCCGAGATCAGCGTGGCGGTGCCCCGCGAGGTCGCGCTCACCCTCGGGGTGGTGACGGCCTCGGCGCTCGTCTCGGGCCTGCACAGCGACGCCCGCCTCAACACGGTGTCGGGCGACGTCATCGCCGATGGTCTGACCGGAGACCTCACCGTCAACGCCGTGTCGGGCGACGTGCAGATCCGTGAGCTCGACGGTGCCCTGTCGGCGAACAGCGTGTCGGGAGACGTCGCGGTCACCGGATCGGTGCGCAAGGCGACGATCGACACGGTCTCGGGCGCCATGCTCGTCGATTCGACCGGACCGGTGCACGCGGTGAACCTCAACACCGTCAGCGGCAACGCGACCGTGCGCCTCGACGACGGCTTCCCCGCCAACTACGTGTTCCGCAGCGTGAGCGGGCGTGTGCAGGTCGACGGCGTGGTGCGCTCCGGCAACGGCGCGGGCCCGACCACGAACTACTCCGGCTCGGTGGGCGAGCTCAGCGGCAGCTTCGCCGACGTGCGCGCGAACTCGGTGTCGGGCGACGTCACCGTGCTGCGACGCAGCGCCCCGGCACCCGAGGCGACCGTGACCGCCGACCACGAGGAGGAGTGGTGATGGCCCCGGTGTTCTCACACGGCGACCTGCGCCTCTACCTGCTGAACCTGCTCGACGAGGGGCCGCGGCACGGCTACGACATCATGCAGGCCCTCTCGGACCGCACCGGCGGCACGTACACGCCGAGCGCCGGAACCGTGTACCCGCGCCTCGCGAAGCTCGAGGAAGAGGGCCTGGTCACCAAGTCCATCGACGGCCGCAAGACGATCTACGAGATCACGGCGGCCGGCCGCGCCGAAGTGGCGGCCCGCGCCGGCGACCTCGAGGGCATCGAGGCGAACCTGGCGGATTCGGTGCGACTCATCGCGGACGAGGTGCGTGGCAGCGTGCGCGAGGCCATGCGCAGCCTGCGTGCGGATCTCGCCGCGGCATCCGACGAGCAGCGCACCGGCGCCACGCCCACTGCGACACCCGCGGACGACGACCCGCGCGTGCACAGCCGCGAGCAGCTGCATCGGGCCGACGCCGTCGTGAACGAGTTCCGGGCCCGCGTGCGCAGCGACCTGCGCACCCATGTCGCCCGCGGCGGAGACCTCGTCGCCTCGCTCGTCGACGACCTGGCGGTCGAACTCGATCGCCTCGGCCGCGACATCACCCGCTCGCTGCGCGGCTGAGCTACTGCTGTTCGGGCCAGAGGTCCTCGTCGTCCGACACCGGCTCACCCAGGGGAACCACCAGGATGGGCCGGTGCTGGCGGTGCGCGAGGCGCGCGGCGACGGAACCGGTGAAGAACTCACGGATCGATTCACCGAGACCGCGCTTGCGCGTGCCGATCACCAGCAGCCGGGCATCGATCTTGTCGGCGAAGTGCTTGATCGCCAGCGCCGGATCGCCGACCAGCTGCCGGATGCTCCACTCTGCGGGATCGCCGTCGAGCGCGGCGCTGACCTGCGCCGTGATGGCACGCAGGTCGTCGTCGCCCGAGGCGATGTTGAGGTCGATGGGTGCCGAGTGGACGTAGCCGTCGGGGTCCTCGTAGGTCACGAAGCGCGTGACATCGACGTGCACGACCAGCAGCGGAGCATCCATGAGCGCCGCGTATCGAGCGGCCTCCTTGACGACCCGGGGCGACTGCTCCGGAATGACCCCGACGACGACCGCGCCGTGCAGCGCCTCCAGTCCTTCGTCGGTGCCGCCGATCTCGGATGCCTCATCGGTCATGCGTCCTCGCCCTTCGTCGACCGGGGTCCTCCCGGCATGCCGGAGCCGCCGGGGTCCGGAGGCTCCGTGTTATTCTGAATGCTACTCTTGCCGGTTCCAGAAACCGGATCGTGAAATGCCCGGGTTGCTGGTGCGGACAGGCCGCGCAGCAGCCCGCAACTCAGAAATGAGGGGGTCTCGCATGGGGCGTGGCCGTCAGAAGGCGAAGCACACCAAGATCGCCCGTGAGCTGAAGTCGTACAGCCCGAACTTGAACGTCTCCGCACTGGAGCGCGAGCTCGGTCACAAGTCCGATGAGGACGCCTACGTCGACAAGTGGGCCGACGAGTATGCCGACGAAGACGAGGACGAGCTAGAGAAGGCCTAGCTCGAGATCCTCGCGGCGGTTGACCGTGGACCGACCTGCGTTCTCCCTCGGGATCGAGGAGGAGTACCTCCTCGTCGATGTCGACTCGCGCGCACTCGCCGAGGCGCCCGAGGGATTCATCGACTCGTGTCGCACCGACCTCGCCGATCAGGTCAGCCCCGAGTTCCTGCAGTGTCAGGTCGAGATCGGCACGAAGGTGTGCGCGAACATCGGCGAGGCCCGTGAGGAGCTGCGGCGCCTGCGCAGCACGATCGCCAGCCATGCCGCCCGCCACGGGCTGGCTCCGATCGCGGTGTCGTGTCATCCGCTGGCCGACTGGAAGGACCAGTCGCACACCGACAAGGATCGCTACCACGCGCTCAACCGCGATCTGGGCGGAGTCGCCCGCCGGCTTCTGATCTGCGGATGCCACGTGCACGTCGGAATCGACGACGATGCCCTGCGGATCGACCTCATGCGGCAGATGTCCTACTTCCTGCCCCACCTGCTCGCGATGTCCTGCTCGTCGCCGTTCTGGCAGGGCGAAGACACCGGCCTGCAGTCGTACCGCATCTCGGTCTTCGACAACCTGCCCCGCACCGGGCTGCCCCCTGACTTCGTCAGCTGGGCCGAGTACCAGCGCACCGTCGGGGTCATCGAAGACCTCGGACTCATCGAAGACACCTCGAAGATCTGGTGGGACATCCGCCCGTCGCATCAGTACCCGACGCTCGAGACGCGCATCATGGATGTCTCGCCGCGGCTCGAGGACGCCCTCACCCTCGCCGCGCTCACCCAGTCGCTGCTGCGGATGCTGTGGGGCCTGCGCACCCGCAACCAACGCTGGCGCAGCTACGGACGCTTCCTGATCGCCGAGAACCGCTGGCGCGCCCAGCGCTACGGCGTCGAGCAGGGCCTCATCGACTTCGGCGTGGAGGAGATCGTGGACTTCCCCCGCCTCGCCGATGAGCTCGTACGGCTCGTCGAAGAGGACGCGGTCGCCCTCGAGTGCCTCGACGAGGTGCAGCGCGTGCGCGAGATCGCGGCGAACGGCACGTCATCGACCCGCCAGCGGGCGGTCGCCGATGCCGCGCGCGAGGCGGGCCACGACCGCGATCAGCAGATGCGCGCCGTCGTCGACCACCTCATCGAGGAGTTCCACCGCGACCTGTAGCGGTCTCGCGGGTTCACGCGTGCAGACTGCTGGCCACGTGCCACGCGCCGCGACGCACGACCCGCTCGAGGTCGTGCGCGCGAGACGCGAAGTCGTCGGTCCCCGTCGACACCGACACCGCACCGACCGTGCGGCCGGTTCGCGATCGCACGGGCGCCGCGATGCAGGCGAGCTTGGGCATGTACTCGTCGACCTCGACCGCCACCTGCATGGCGCGCACCTCGTCGAGCTGGTCGCGCAGTTCCTGCTCGCTGGTCACCGAGTGGCCCGTGAGCATCGGCGCACCGTGCCGGTCGAGGTATCTGCGCAGCTCGGCGTCGTCCTTCTCGGCGAGCATGATCTTGCCGAACGCGGTGACATGCGCCGCCTCGGCGAATCCGACGTGAAGCTGGCCGATGCGCGGGTGCGCGACGGAGTCGGCCACGTGGGCGACCGCGATGTCGTCACCGCGGAACACCGTGAGGTACGCCGGCGCGCGCGCTGTGTCGCGCATGCGGGCGAGGATGTCGCGCACGGCGGGCGTCGCGATCAGCTGGGCCCGCACGGCGCGGCCGAGGTCGTCGACCGCCCGGCCGAGGATGTAGTGCGCGTCCTTCGTGCGCACGAGGTAGTCGTGCGCCTGCAGGGTCGCAAGCAGCCGGTACACCGTTGCCTGCGAGAGGCCGACCTGGTCGGCGAGGTCGGCGGCTGTCAGCCCATCGGGCGATGCCCCGACCGCGTCGAGGATCTGCAGCGTGCGATCCGCCGAGCGGATGCCCGCTGCGTCGCGGGACGAGGTCATGGCGTCAGTGTAGGCCGCGACCTTCCCCGGCGACACCGCCATCGCCCCGCCCGCCACCCGATCGCCCCACGGTTTCGCGCCTGGTGAGAATCAGTCTTCGGCCGAGCGGCGGCGGCGTCCGATGCTTGTCGCATCCGACACCGCAGTCACGAAAGGACCCCTCCCATGGCCGACAAGATCCTCATCCTCACCGGCGACGCCGCCGAGACCCTCGAGGTGTTCTACCCGTACCACCGCCTGCAGGAGGCCGGCTACGAGGTGCACATCGGAGCGCCGTCGAAGAAGAAGCTCCAGTTCGTCGTGCATGACTTCGTCGACGGCTTCGACACCTACACCGAGAAGCCCGGACACTGCTGGGATGCCGACGTCGCATTCGCCGACGTCGACCCCGCCGACTACGTCGCCATCGTGGTGCCCGGGGGCCGCGCGCCCGAGTACATCCGCAACGACCCCGACGCGCAGCGCATCGTCCAGGCCTTCATGGAGCGCAACGACCCCGTCGCAGCAACGTGCCACGGCCCGCTGCTGCTCGCGGCGGCCGGCGTGCTCGACGGTCGCACCTCGTCGGCCTACCCCGCACTCGCGGTCGATGTGACCACCGTGGGCGGCGTCTTCGAGGACGGCGGCGGCGTCGTCGACGGCAACCTCGTCACCGCACGGGCCTGGCCCGACAACGGCACCTGGATGAAGGCGTTCCTCGAGGTGCTCGAGAACGCGCGCGTGCCGGCGTAGGGCCGAGGAGCGCGAAGCGCGTATCGAAGGGCGACCTTGACCCGAGCCGGAGCAACGCCGCTGCGCGGCATTGCTCCGGCTCGCGTCAACTCTCTTGGGTGCCTTCGACCCAGGACAGGTACTCCTCGGTGACGCTGCCGGTCACGTAGCGGCCGTCGAAGCAGCTCATGTCGAGGTCCTCGACGTCGGATCCCTCCAGGATCGCCGCCTTCAGGTCGGCGACCTCCTGGTAGACCATGTAGTCGGCGCCGAGCTCTTCGGCGATCTGCGGGATGGTCCGGCCGTGGGCGACCAGTTCGCTGCGCGAGGGCATGTTGATGCCGTACACGTGCGGGTAGCGCACCGGCGGAGCCGCCGAGGCGAAGGTGACCGACTTCGCGCCGGCATCCCGCGCCATCTGGATGATCTCCTTCGACGTCGTGCCGCGCACGATCGAGTCGTCGATGAGCAGCACGTTCTTGCCCTTGAACTCGCTCGACATCGCGTTGAGCTTCTGGCGCACGCTCTTCTTGCGCACCGCCTGTCCGGGCATGATGAACGTCCGGCCGACGTAGCGGTTCTTGTAGAAGCCCTCGCGGTACTCGAGCCCGAGCTTGCGCGCCACCTGCATCGCGGCCGGCCGAGACGAGTCGGGAATCGGCATGACAACGTCGATCGAGCCTGTCGGCGTGTACTTGGCGATCGTGTCGGCCAGGCGCTCGCCCATCCGCAGTCGAGCCTCGTAGACCGAGATCCCGTTCATCACCGAATCCGGGCGGGCCAGGTACACGTACTCGAACGAGCAGGGCACGAGCCGGGGGTCGGTCGCGCACTGACGCGTGTGCAGGTGCCCCTCGAGGTCGACGAACACCGCCTCGCCGGGCATGACGTCGCGCACCACCTCGAACTCGCCGTTCTCGAGAACGAGCGACTCGCTGGTGACGACCCACTCATACGATCCGTCGGCGTTCTGGCGGGTTCCCAGGATCAGGGGACGGATGCCGAACGGGTCGCGGAACGCGAGCAGACCATAGCCTGCGATCAGCGCGATGGCGGCGTACGATCCCTCGGCGCGCTCGTGCACGCGGGTGACCGCGTCGAAGATCTCGTCGGGTCCGAGCTCGAGTCCCGAGATCGTGGACTGCAGTTCGTTGGCGAGCACATTCACCAGCAGCTCGGTGTCGGAGCTGGTGTTCAGGTGGCGGCGGTCCTTGTGGAACAGCTCATCGGTCAGCTCGCGGGTGTTGGTGAGATTGCCGTTGTGGACCAGGACGATCCCGTAGGGCGCGTTCACGTAGAACGGCTGGGCCTCCTCCTCGCTCGACGCCGTCCCCTTCGTCGCGTAGCGCACATGACCGAGCCCCAGGTTGCCCAGCAGCGCGCGCATATCGCGCGTGCGGAACGCCTCGCGCACCTGCCCCTTCGCCTTGGCCACATGGAAGACCCCGCTCGGCTCGGCGGTCGCGATGCCGGTCGAGTCCTGTCCGCGATGCTGCAGCAGCAGCAGAGAGTCGTAGATCTCCTGGTTGACGGGTCCGCGCCCGACCATTCCGACGATGCCGCACATGGCCGCTACCGCGCTCCGTCCGTCGAGGTGTCGGCATACGCGCCGACCAGTCGCACCGCGCCGCCGTCGACACCCTTCGCACCCTGCTCGAAGTCGCCTTCGGGGCGAGCGCCGGTGCTCACGGTGCCGACCTGCCACGCGGCGATGCCGTCCTCGGCGAGCGCCGTGGCCGCGGCATCCGCCGACGCCGCGTCGACGACCGCGAAGAAGCCGATGCCGAGGTTCCACGTCGACTCGGTGCTCGCGAGGTCGTGGTCGCCCAGATCGGCGAGCACACGGAAGACGGGCGGCGGCGACCACGTCGAGCGGTCGACGTCGACCCACGCCTCACGCGGCAGCACCCGTGCGAGGTTGGCGGCGATGCCGCCGCCGGTGACGTGGCTCAGCGCGTGGACCGCCCCGCCCGTGCCGGCGATGAGCCGCAGCAGGGGTTGCGTGTAGAGGCGGGTCGGCTCGAGGAGGGCCTCACCCCACGTCGTGCCGAAGTCGGCGGCGTTGTCGCCGTATTGGATGCCCGAGCGCGCGACGATGTGGCGCACCAGGGAGTAGCCGTTGGAGTGCAGCCCGCTCGAGGCGAGGGCGAGCACGACGTCGCCGTCGCGCACACGGTCGGCGCCGAGCACCTTGTCGGCCTCGACGACGCCGGTCGCCGCGCCTGCGACGTCGTAGTCGTCGATGCCGAGCAGGCCCGGATGCTCGGCGGTCTCTCCGCCGACGAGTGCGGTGCCCGTCTCGGCGCAGCCGGCCGCGATCCCGCGGACGATGTCGGCGATGCGCTCGGGAACGAGCTTGCCGCACGCGATGTAGTCGGTCATGAACAGCGGCCGCGCACCGACCACGGCGATGTCGTCGATGACCATGCCGACGAGGTCGAGGCCGATGGTGTCGTGCTTGTCGATCGCCTGTGCGATCGCGACCTTGGTGCCCACTCCGTCGGTGCTCGTCGCCAGCAGCGGCTTCGTGTACGCACGCAGAGCGGATGCGTCGAAGAGACCGGCGAATCCACCGACGCCGCCGAGCACCTCGGGGCCGTGCGTGCCACGCACGGCGGACTTCATCAGTTCGACGGCGAGGTCGCCGGCGACGGTATCGACGCCCGCCTGGGTATACGGGTTCGCCGGCGCGTCGGAGGAGGGTGAGCCCACGCATCCAGCCTACCCGGGCGGCGAGAGGCCCACGGTCGCGACCTCTCGGGCGGTCCGGGCCCGTCCTACAATGTCGGCATGGCGGGCGCTGGAACTCCCGAGTGGCTGATCCGCGAGGACGCGGGTGAGCCGGTTCTGGTCGCCCTCTACCTGCGTCAGGTGCTCGGTATCAGCTCGCCCGACGAGCTTCCCCACCTGCGCGGCATCCCGCCTCGCGAGACCCACCGCGACGAACACGCGCAGTCGCTGCTCGAACGGCAGTGGCGCGAGTACTGGGCGATGACGGTCGAGCCGCAGGCCCACCCGTCGACGGTGCCGCTCGACCTCGTGGACGGCTTCGAGACCCTGCTCGCACTGCCCGTCGAAGGCGCCGAGGTGCTGCGCGCCGCGATCACTCCGCACGCCGCCGAGGCGCTCGCGTTCTCGCAATCGGCCCACGCGCGGTACCGGCGCGATGCGCGAGCCGGCGGCGGCACGGCCTACCGCGCGTACGCGAGCGCGATCGCCGAGCACGAGCGGCAGGTCGGCCGGCGAGCGCACTCCTTCGAACTCAACGTCCAGGTGCTGCCCCTCACCCAGCGCGGCGTGTGGTGGATCGGGTCGCTCACGGTCGCGGTCACCGACGGTCTGCGCGGCGATGTCGCCGCCTTCGATGCGGCCATCCACCCGATCATCGCCGAGCTCGCGTAGGCGCGGTCAGGGATCTCAGTCGTCGTCGCGTTCGTCGCGCACCGATTCGTGGTCGATGGTGACCTCGTGCGTGTGACGGCGCGAGCGTCGGTCGAAGACCAGTGCGATGACGGCGGCTATCGCCAAGAGGACGGGGATGCAGACGAGCAGCAGGAATCCGAAGACCTGACCGGTCGAGTACTCGACGCCGGTGTTGGGGCTGACCACCGACGACCCGTCGAACGAGAAGGTGAGGATCAGCGCCAGCAGGATGCCGACCGCCGCTCCCGCGGCGAGGAACACGCCGAACTTCGGCGCCCGTCGCACGCTCACGCGCTCGCTGCTGTGCTCATCCATGCCTTCCATCATCCCACTGCGGGGGCGGATGCGCTCCGCGTCGATCCCGGGGCGAGCGGAGCGAGACCGCTCGCGTTCACGGCCGCAGCGGCAGCAGGTCGGAGATGTCGGCGCGGGTGCCGGATGCCGCGATGCGGCCGGCGGCTGCGGCATCCGCCCACTGCTCCGAGCCCGTCGCGAGCGCTATCCACGTCGCAGGGTCGGTCTCGACCACGTTCGGCGGTGTGCCGCGCGTGTGCCGGGGGCCCTCGACGACCTGCACCGCGCCGAAAGGCGGCACGCGCACCTCGACCGAGTTGCCCGGCGCCTTCTCGACGAGCAGCTGCAGCAGGTACCGCACCGCTGTCGCGGTCACCGGGCGCGGCGCATCCCCGGCGCGCACGGCCGCGAGCGCCGCGCGGCCGTCGTCGGTGGTGATCCTCTTCGGCACAGGCCCAGCGTAGGCGGGGCGGGCGGGAAGGTCGCCTCGGTAGGCTGGCCGGGTGAGAATCCTGGTCCTCGGCTCGGGCGCGCGAGAGCACGCCATCATCCTCGCGCTGCGATCGGAGCGGGCGCCGCACGAGATCCTCGCCGCGCCCGGCAACGCCGGAATCGCCCGTGACGCGACCCTCGTCGACCTCGACCCGAACGACCCCGCGGCGGTCACCGCCTTCGCCAACGGCGAGCACGTCGACCTGGTCGTCATCGGCCCCGAAGCGCCACTGGTCGCCGGCGTCGCCGACGCGCTGCGCGAGCGCGGCATCCCGGTGTTCGGCCCGGGCAGGGCGGCCGCCCAACTCGAAGGATCGAAGACCTTCGCGAAGCGCGTGATGGATGCCGCAGGCGTGCCGACAGGCCGGGCGGTCCGCGCACAGACCCGGGCAGAGGTCGAGTCCGCCCTCGACGAACTCGGCGCCCCCCACGTCGTGAAGGCCGACGGGCTGGCCGCGGGCAAGGGCGTCATCGTCACCGACGACCGTGCGGCGGCCCTCGCGCACGCCGATCAGTACCTGTCGGGCGGCGCCGTGCTGGTCGAAGAGTTCCTCTCGGGACCCGAGGTCTCGCTGTTCTTCGTGAGCGACGGCGACCACGTCGTCGCCCTGACCCCCGCGCAGGATTACAAGCGCGCGCAGGACGGCGACGCGGGTCCGAACACGGGCGGCATGGGAGCCTATTCGCCGCTGCCGTGGCTCGCCGACACGTTCGGCGGCGAGGCCGCGTTCGTCGATCTGGTCACGACGCAGGTCGCCGAGCCCGTCATCCGGCAGCTCGACGCCGAGGGCACGCCGTTCATCGGTCTGCTCTACGCCGGGCTCATCGTGACCGAGCAGGGCGTGAAGGTCATCGAGTTCAACGCCCGCTTCGGCGATCCCGAGACCCAGGTGGTCCTCGCGCGACTGGCGACGCCGCTGTCCTCGCTGCTGATGTCCGCGGCATCCGGACACCTGGAAGACGAGCCGGCACCCGCGTTCGCCGAAGACGCGGCGGTCACCGTCGTCCTCGCCAGCGAGGGCTATCCCGACTCGCCGGTGACCGGCCGTGAGATCGAGGGAACCGATGCCGCGGCATCCGTCGAGGGCGTGCACCTCGCGCATGCGGCCACCGCCGAGCGCGACGGCGCGCTGGTGGCGACCGGCGGGCGCGTCCTCAATGTGGTCGCCCTCGGCACCACCTTCGCGCAGGCTCGCGACCGTGCCTACGAGGCGCTGGGGCGCATCCGCCTCGAAGGCTCGCACCATCGCACCGACATCGCGGCGCGCGCCGTCGAGGGCTGACGGTCAGAACGCCTCGGCGATCGTCACGCCGACCGGCGCCGTGACGAGGTCCTCGAGCCGCTCGAGCAGCAGCGTCACCGGCGCCCCCGCGCTGTGCGCGGCGAGCGCCTCGCGAGAGGCCCAGCGCTCGACCATGATGATCGTGCCGTCATCGGCGAGGTGCGGGTCGTACTGCAGGCATCCGTCCTCGGCGCGCACGGCGTCGAGTGCGGCCGACACCGCGGCCTTCGCGTCGTCGAGCCGATCGGGATGCGGGTGGATCACCGCGACCACGGCGACCTCGTCGTTCGGGTTCATGCGTCATTCCTCCACATCGTCGTGCGTTCCCTCCCGACCCTATGGGGCCGGGTCGCTCCAGCGCCGACCACGAACTTCGGAGATCGTCGCGGGTTTCGGAGCGGACCCGCAGTCCGACTCCGAGGTATGCGCGATTCTCCGAACTTCGTGTGCAATGTGGATGCCGCCGCCCCCCGCGTGCGCGGAGTCGGCGAGGATGGAGGGGTGACTGACCCCGGCATCCGCGAGTACGTGGGCGTGTACGACGCCGACGGCGGCGTTCGCGGTGAGGTCGCGTACGTCGTCGGGCACCTGCTGCGGATGCGGGAGTGCGCGCTGTGCGACATCACACACACGTGGCGGCGCAAGCCCGAATGGGACGCCATGGCCGCGCGGCTCGGCGTGCCGTTCACACTCGTCCACCGCAACGAGATCGACGACGACGCCGTGGCCGACGGTGTCGCCGGGTCGGGGCTGCCCGTGGTGCTGGGCCGCACCGATGACGGGTGGGCGGTCGTGCTCGACCGCGCTCAGCTCGAGAGCGCCGCGGGACGCGTGGACGTGTTCGAGGGGATCTTGACGGATGCCGCGCGGCGGGTCTGACCGCCCTGCGTCAGCTCTTGCTGCGGATGGATCGCAGCAGCCAGGCGATGATCGCGATCACGAGGATCACCAGTCCGAGCCACAGCAGGAACTTCACCGCCTCGACGAAGACTCCGAGCAGGAGCAGGACGATGCCGACGACGATCAGGATGATGAAGAGCGTTCCCATGCCGTCATCGTGACCTGCGGGCGAGATCGGGGCAACCACTTGACAAGTGCGCCCGCGGCGCACCGCGATAATGGGCAGGTGAGCGACACACCACAGGAACTGCCCGGCTGGCGACACGTCTACTCGGGCAAGGTGCGCGACCTCTACGACCGCGACGACGACGATCGGATGCTGGTGGTCGCCAGCGACCGGGTGAGCGCGTTCGACCACGTGCTGTCGCCGGGCATCCCCGGGAAGGGCGAGCTGCTCACGACGCTCAGCCTGTGGTGGTTCGATCAGCTGGCGGGGGGCGATGGCGGGCCGCGCATCCCCAACCACCTCGCAGCCTCGCACGACCTCACGCTGGGCCCTGACGGCGTCGCGAACACCGCCGACGATCTCGTCGATCTGGTTCCTGCGGCCGTCGCCGGGCGCGCGATGGTGGTCGAGCGGCTCGACATGCTTCCGGTGGAATGCGTCGTGCGCGGCTACCTCACGGGGTCGGGGTGGATCGAGTATCGGGCATCCGGCACCGTCTGCGGCATCCCGTTGCCCGCGGGCTTGACCGACGGCGACCGCCTGCCCGAGCCGATCTTCACGCCGGCCTACAAGGCGCCGATGGGCGAGCACGACGAGAACATCTCGTTCGACCAGACCGTCGAGTTGGTCGGTGCCGAGCAGGCCGAGGCGCTGCGCGCGCTCTCGCTCGACATCTACGGCCGCGCCTCGCGCACCGCCGAGGCGAAGGGCGTGATCCTCGCCGACACGAAGTTCGAGTTCGGCGTCGACGGCGCGGGGGTGCTGGTCCTCGCCGACGAGGTGCTCACCAGCGATTCGTCGCGGTACTGGGACGCCGCCGCCTGGCGTGAGGGCGAGACGCCGGCTGAGCGCATGGCGAGCTTCGACAAGCAGATCGTGCGCAACTGGCTCTCGGCGAACTGGGACAAGCACGGCACCCCGCCCGAGCTCCCCGTCGAGATCGTCGAGCGCACGGCGGCCCGCTACCGCGAGCTGCTGGAGCTGCTCACGCGCTGACGCGCGGTCAGCCGAGCAGCATCCGCTCGAGGTTCTCGATCGGGCCGTACCAGCCCTGCTCGAGCACCCACGCCTGCAGCAGGCGATCCCACCCGAGGGCCACCGCGATGCCGACGAAGACCAGCAACCCGCCGATCACGCGGCGGAACCAGCCGTGCGGGTCGGCGAGCCATCCGAGCCGACGCACGAGCGCCGTGCCGGCCAGCGCGATACCGAGCAGCGCACCGGCGAGGCCGATCGCATAGGCCGACACGTAGACGACTCCGGCCGCGAAGGTCGCCGGCAGCACCGTGGCGACGATGAGCGCGTACGTCGGCGAGCAGCTGCTGAACGCCGGCCCGAGCGCGGCGCCGAGCGCGATGTCGCCGGTCAGGCCCGACCGGCGATAGCCGCGGTCGAGCATGCGGCCGCCGCCCGCCTGCCAGCCGGCGGCGACGGTCACGCGCTCCCACGCGGCGGGGAAGAGCATGGTGAGCCCGAGCACCGCGACGATGACGCCCGAGATCGTGGTCCAGATCCAGGCGGGCACACCCAGGAGTGCGCTCGTCGCCTTCAGCAGCAGCGTGAACGCCACCACCGACACCGCGAGCGATGCGGCGATCACGAGCGGACGGAACCACCGCTTCTCGGCCACCGACGCGTCCGCCTCGGTGCGCGCCGCGGTTCCGCCGACGATGACGGGCAGCAGCGGAAGCACGCACGGCGCGAGCACCGTCAGCACGCCTGCCGCGAACGAGACCAGGGTGAGGGCGAGCATCAGCCCGAGAGGCCGAGGCCCGTGAGCGCCGTCGCGAGGGTCGGGTCGCTGTAGGGGACGAACGTCGCGACGGCCGCGCCCGAGTCGTCGAGGGCGACGACGGTGGTCTGCTGACGCACCTCGTACTGCTGACGCAGGGCCTGGTTGCTGTCGTAGTCGACCTTGAGGATCGTGACGCCGTCGGGTACGCCCTGCGCCTCGATGTCGTCCTCGAGGGCGTGGCACTGCGGGCACCACGAGGCGTGGAAGAACAGCACGCGCGTGCCCTCGGCATCGGCGAGCGCCTGCTCGGAGTAGTCGACGTAGGCGCCGGCGGTGGCCGTCTCGGTCTCGCCTTCGCCCCCATCGGCGGTGGGCTCGGATGCGGGTTCGCTGTCCTCGACGTCGGGGGTGGGTGCGGTCGTCGCGGTCTCGGCGGCCACCGGCTCGTCGTCACGGCCCGCGACGCTGACGGCGACGGCGGCTCCGACGCCGACCACGAGGACTCCGGCGATGACGAGACCGACCACGGCTGAACGCTTCATGTCTCCATCCTCATCGAGCGGCGCCGCGACCGCGCGCGGAAACGGTGACGGACCGGTGACGATCGCCGCGAAGTGCATGCATCGGAATAGACGACGGCCTCGGGAGGTTGAGTGCATCATGCCCGCTCTGGCTCCCGCCGACCGCCTCGCCGCCGACACCGCCATGGGTGCGGTGACCCTGCTGGTCGGCGATCTCGACGCGATGACCGCCTACTACCGCGACGTCGTCACCCTGCAGGTGCTGTCGGCCGATGTCGACTCGGTCACCCTCGGGCGGTCCGGTCGGCCGATCGTCGCCCTGCGACACGAGCCGGCGCTGCGCCACGCCGCCCCCGGCGCCCCCGGGCTCTACCACACGGCCATCCTGTTCGAATCGCAGACCGCTCTCGCCGCCGCGGTCTACAGCGTCGCCCGCCACGCCCCGCGCACGTTCACGGGGTCGGCCGACCATCTGGTGAGCCAGGCGTTCTACTTCACCGACCCCGAGGGCAACGGCGTCGAGCTGTACTGGGACCGCGTGCGCACCGACTGGTCGTGGATCCACGGTCAGGTCGAGATGGCGACGCTCGCCCTCGATCCGAACGCCTTCCTGAACGAGCACCTCACCGAGGCGGCCGCGACGGGCGCGACGGCCCGGGACGCGGCCTCCGTCGGCCACGTGCACCTGTCGGTCGGGGACGCGCGGACGGCCCGTTCCTTCTACGTCGACGCCCTCGGCTTCGACGAGACCCTGGCCTTCGGCGACTCGGCGCTGTTCGTCAGCGCCGGCGGCTACCACCACCACATGGCGATGAACGTGTGGCAGTCGCGCGGCGCGGGGCCGCGGATGCCCGCGCTCGGCCTCGGCCGCATCGATCTGGTGCTGCCCACCGGCGACGACCTCGGCGCGCTCGGCGAGCGGCTGCACCACCACGGCATCGCTGTGCGCGACGACGGCCGGACGGTCGCGTTCGACGACCCGTGGAGCAACGAGATCCTCGCGAGCGCCTGAGCCGCGAGCGCCGACCCACGATCTCGCTCAGACCGAGTCGCGGATGACGAGCTCGGTCTCGAGGATCGTGACGTGGCGCGGATGCCTGCCGGCCAGCAGGTCGATGAGGATTCCGGCCATCCGCTCCCCCTGCGCGAACGACGGCTGGCGCATCGTCGTGAGCTGCGGGGTCACGCTCGTGGCGACCGGGGAGTCGTCGAAGCCGATGATCGCGATGTCGTCGGGTACGCGGATGCCCGCGGACGCGAGCACCGTGAGCGCACCGCGCGCCATGAGGTCGCTCGCGATGAAGATGGCGTCGGGACGCTCGCCGCGCTCCAGGATGCGGCGCATCGCCGCCGCACCGCCCACCGCGGTGAAGTCGCCGTCCTCGACGGCGCCCTCCTCGATCCCCCACGCCGCAAGCGCCTCGCGGTAGCCGCGCAGCCGGTCGACGCCGGCAGGCATCGTGAGCGGACCGGTGATCGTGGCGATGCGGCGATGGCCGCGCTCGATCAGATAGACGGTGGCATCCCTGCCGCCCGCGGCGTTGTCGACGTCGACGTAGTAGTCGCGATCGCGTTCACGGACGGGTCGGCCACCGTAGACCACCGGCACCGCGGCGGCGATGCGGTCGATGTAGGTGTCGCTGGTGTGATGCGACACCACGATCGCCCCGTCGACGGCGCCGCTTCGCACATAGGTCGTCGTCTTGTCGCCGGGGTCGTCGCTCGCGATGAAGAGGTTCAGCACGTAGTCCGAGCGCTTCAGCCGTGCATTGATGCCCGATACGACCGACGCGAAGAACGGGTCGCCGAAGAACCGCGTGGTCTCTTCGGGAACGATCAACCCGATCGCATGCGTCTGCCGACTCGCCAGCGAGCGCGCCGCACGGTTCGGCACGTAGTTCAGATCGGCGATCGCGCGGTTCACCGCGGCGAGCGCCTCGGGGCTGACAGCGGTCGAGCCGTTGACCACGCGTGAGACGGTCGAGCGCGACACACCCGCGGCCGCGGCCACCTCTTCGATGGTCACCGCCCCCCGCATCGCATCGGTCGTCATGGGTCGATTCTTCCGCGTCAGAGCGAGGTGGGCTCGTCTATTGCGCGCGCGGCGATGATCCGCGCGTACTCGCGCGCGCTGTCCTTGAGCGTGCGCTCCTGCGTGTCGTAGTCGACGCGCACGATGCCGAATCGCTTCTCGTAGCCCCACGCCCACTCGAAGTTGTCGAGCAGCGACCAGTAGAAGTAGCCGCGCACGTCGACACCCTGATCGACGGCGTCGAGCGTCGCCGCGAGGTGGGCCCGGACGAAGTCGGCGCGGTCGGCGTCGTGCACCCTCAGCTCACCGTCGGCGACGACCGGCTCGTCGTCGTAGGCCGCGCCGTTCTCGGTGACGTGCAGGGCGGTTCCGGCAGGCCGTCCGTACTCCTCCCACACGCGGGTGAGCAGACGCGTGAGTCCCTCAGGCTGCACCTCCCAGTTCATAGGGGTGCGCTCGAGGCCGCGGTCGTGCCAGTGGATGCCGTCGTGCGACGGGAACGGAGAGGCCGTCTTCCGGTCGGTCGGGGCGTCGCCGCCGGTGATCGGTTCGGTGGGCGGGCGTCCGCCCACGTACTCGCCGTGGTAGTAGTTCACCCCGAGCGTGTCGATCGGAGACGACGTGACCGCGAGGTCTCCGTCGTGCACCGCCGCTTCGAAGGCGTCGACGGCCGCGGGATCGACCGCGCGGATGTCCTCGACGATGTCGGCGGGGTACGACCCGCGGAAGACGGGGTCGAGGAACCACCGGTTGAACTGTCCGTCGATCCGTCGCGCCGCGTCGAGGTCGGCGGCATCCGAGGGATCCACCGGGTCGGCGACGGTCAGGTTGAGCGTGATGCCGAGGTTCAGCGAGGCATCCCGGGACCGCAGCTCGCGGATGACCTGTCCGTGACCGAGAAGCAGGTGGTGGGATGCGAGCATCCCCTCCTCGACGCTGAAGTGCCCCGGCGCGTGGATGCCCGCCGTATAGCTGAGGAACGACGAGCACCACGGCTCGTTCAGCGTCGTCCACACGTTCACGCGGTCGCCGAGGGCGTCATGCATGTCGAGCGCGTACTCGGCGAACCGGTCGGCCGTCTCGCGCGAGGTCCAGCCGCCCTTGTCCTGCAACGCCTGCGGCAGATCCCAGTGGTACAGCGTGAGCCACGGCAGGATGCCGGCATCGAGCAGTTCGTCGACGAGACGCTTGTAGAAGTCGACGCCCTGGGGGTTGAGGGCACCGCCGTCGGGACGCACGCGCGACCACGACGTCGAGAACCGGTACGTCTGCAGTCCGAGCGCCTTCATCAGCGCGACGTCATCGGGGTAGCGGTGGTAGTGGTCGCACGCCACGTCGCCGTTGTCGGCGTTGATCACCGCGCCGGGGACGCGGCAGAAGGCATCCCAGATCGAGGCCCGGCGGCCGTCCTCGAAGGCCGCTCCTTCGATCTGGAAGGCGGCGGTGGCCGCCCCGAAGAGGAAACCTTCGGGGAACTGCCGGGGCGGGGTGACGGTCATCGAGACGGAGTCCTTCCCATGGGTGTCGACCATACTCAGCCCTTGACGGCCCCGGCCATGATGCCGCTGACCAGCTGCTTTCCGGCGAAGATGAACAGGATGAGCAGCGGGATCGTGGCGAGCACCACTCCGGCGAGCACGATGGAGTAGTCGACGAAGTAGTTCGACTGCAGCAGCGAGAGCGCCACGGGCAGCGTGGGGTTCTGGCGGTCGAGCACGATGAACGGCCAGAAGAAGTTGTTCCAGGCGCCCACGAACGTGAACAGGAAGAGCATGGCCGCGGCCGGCCGCGCGGCGACGACGCCGACGGTCCAGAACGTGCGGATCATCGATGCCCCGTCGACGCGGGCGGCCTCGATGAGCTCGTCGGGCACCGCCTGACGCAGGTACTGCGTCATCCAGAACACTCCGAACGCACTCGTGAGCGCGGGGATGATGATGGCGCCGATCTGGCCCGTCCAGCCGAGCTCCGAGAAGAGGATGTACAGCGGTACGACGCCCAGCTGCTGGGGGACGGCCATGGTCGCGACGACGAAGATCAGCAGAGCCGGTCCGCCGTGGAAGCGCAGCTTCGCGAACGCCCAGCCGGCCAGGGTCGAGGTGATGACCACGGCGGCGGCGATGAGGAACGAGCTGTAGATCGAGTTCCACAGCGCCGGCCAGAAGTTCACCGCCGGGTTGGAGACGACGGCGATGGCGTTGTCGATGAAGTTGCCACCCGGCCACCACGGCTTGGTGCGCAGCGACGACGCGTCGCCCGAGCCGATGATGAACGACCACCACAGCGGGAAGGCGCTCGCCGCGAAGACGACCCCGAGACCGGCGTAGACCCAGAAGCTGGGGCGTCGGCCGCGGATGTGGACGGTCTTCGCGTTGCGACGTCGTGCGCGCGCGTTGGGGATCTCGTCTTCGACGATCGCGAGGGGCGTGGGAGTGCCGAGGGTGCTCATCGCGTGCGCTCCTTCCGGCGGATGCGTCGCGACGGCTTCTCGGCTCGGAAGCCCTCGTCTCGCACCAGCGAACGGGTGATGAACAGGTTGATGAGACCGATCACCAGGATGATGATGAAGAGGATCCACGCCATGGCGGCGGCGCGACCGAAGTTCCACTGCCCCCAGCCGATGTCGTAGAGGTACAGGGTGACGGTGAGCCACTGCTGCGCGGCACCGCCTCGGCCGAACTGGTCGTACACGCGCGGTTCGTCGAAGATCTGCAGTCCGCCGATCGTCGAGGTGATGATGACGAAGATCAGCGTGGGCTTCAGCGACGGCAGCGTGATGCTCCAGAACTGGCGGAACGCACCGGCGCCGTCGACGGTCGCCGCCTCGTAGTACTCGCGGTTCACCGCCTGCATCGCCGCCAGCAGGATGAGGGCGTTGTACCCGGTCCAGCGGTAGTTCACCATCGTCGCGATCGCGACGTGGCTCCAGAACGGCTCCTTGTGCCAGCCGATGGGCTGCAGGCCGATCGCCTCGAGCGCGCCGTTGACGATGCCGAAGTTGTCGGCGAAGATCGCCGTGAAGATGAGGCCGACCGCGACGGGTGCGACGACGAACGGCAGGATGACGCTCATCCGCCAGAAGGTCTTGGCCCGGATGTTGCGATCGAGCATCGCCGCGATGAACAGCGCCAGGATGATCTGCGGGACGCTGGAGAGCACGAAGATGCTGAAGGTGTTGCGCAGCGCCGTCCAGAAGTGGGGCTGCGTCAGGATCCAGATGTACTGGTCGAATCCGACGAAGGTGCCCGAGTTGCGCACCAGATCCCAGTCCATGAACGAGATCACGGCGGTGTAGACGATCGGGAAGAGACCCACGATCGCGAACATGATGAAGAACGGCGAGATGTAGAGGTAGGGCGAGATCTTCAGATCCCACCGGCTGAGCTTCTGCGAGAACGAGAGCACACGGACGCGGCGCGGCGGGGGCGCGTCATCCGATGACCCTCGCTGGGTCGCGGCGCGGTCGTCGATGGCGGTCACGGGGACTCCTCGGTCGGGGGTGGAGACGATCTCGGGCGGCGGCAGCGTGCGCCGCCGCCGCCCGAGATCAGGACACTAGAAGGCCGAAACCTCAGTGACCCAGGTGTCCCAGCTGGTCTCCTGGTCCTCGAGGCCGTCGAAGACGCGGGTCACCGCGTTCTGCAGCGCATCGTGGAACTGGAAGTACTTCGGACCCTTGTAGGGCGCGACCGTGATGGCCTCGGCGCGTGCGGTGAGGATCTCACCGGTGGGCGCGTCGTTGAAGTACTCGTTGGTGGCCGCCGCGAGCTCGGGGCTCTCGAGCGCCTCGATCTGGCTCGGGAAGGTGCCGGCGTTCGCGAACGCCTGCAGCTGCGTCTCGGGCGACGTCAGCCACGCGGCCAGCTCGGCCGCGGCGTCCACGTTCGCGCCGTTGGCGGGCACGACCAGGTACGATCCACCCCAGTTGCCGCCGCCGCCGGGGAAGGCGTCGGCGATGTCCCACCCGGTGGTCTCGGGCGCGTTGCCCGAGATCACGCCGAGCATCCAGCCCGGGCACAGCATGGCGGCGAACTCGCCACCGGCGAGGGAGGCGAACCAGTCCTCGCTCCACTGACCCGAGTAGGCGGCGATCGGGACGGCCCGCTCGACGACCGTGTCGTACGCGTCGCGCACCTGGGGGTTCTCAGTCGCGATGATGGCGCCGTCGGGCTCTTCGTACGTGTACTCGAGCTGGTTCATGATGCCCTGGAGCACCGCGTTGGCCGAGTCGATGAACGGCTCGCCGGTCGCCTCCATGTACTGCTCGCCGACCGCGAAGAAGTCGTCCCACGTGCCGAACAGGGCGCCGACCTCGGCACGATCGGTCGGCAGGCCCGCGGCCTCGAACAGGTCGGCGCGGTAGCAGATGCCCTGGGGGCCGATGTCGGTGCCGTAGGCCACGAGGTTGCCGGCCTGGTCGGTCGCGGAAGCTTCCTTCCAGTCGAGCCAGCGACCCTTGACGTCGTCGCCGGCGGGCGCCAGCAGGTCGGCGTACTGCATCATCTCGGCGAACCAGTCGATCTCGACCGCCTCGACGTCGGCGAGGCCCGACTTTCCGAGCTTCTGGAAGAAGTTGGCGCGGGCGTCGTTCGACGTCGCCGCCTTGTTGTGCACGACCTCGATGCCGGTCTCGGCGGTGAACTCGGCGAGGAGCTCATCGGTGTAGCCGAAGTCGTTGAAGGTGGCGAGGGTCAGCGTGACCGGCTCGTCGGGGTCGGTCGTGGCGTCGCCGCCTCCGCTGCCGGCACAGCCGGCGAGGACGATCGCGGATGCGCCGAAGGCGGCGACCGCCGCAGCGCTCCTGCGGAATGCGCGTGAGTTCACTGTCACTCCTTTGTGTTGTACAGGTCGTGTGTTGCAGGTTCGAACCCCGAGAAGGGATGCCTCGAGGTCATGTCATGGGAGCGTTCCCACCGGACGAGGCAACCGTATGAGATCGCTCCCACGACTGTCAAGGGAGCGCTCCCACGAACGGATCACGGTTCGGTCACGACCGCAGGAGCAGACCTCTAGAATTGGGCCATGCCCACGATCGTCGTCGACGTCATGCCCAAGGCCGAACTCCTCGACCCCCAGGGGAAGGCCGTCGCCGGCGCTCTCTCCCGCCGCGGCGAGGAGTCGTTCACGTCGGTGCGCATCGGCAAGCGGTTCGAGCTCACCGTCGAAGGAGAAGTGGACGAGACGGTGCTCGCGGCCGCGCGTCGTGTCGCCGACGAGGTGCTCTCGAACTCGGTGATCGAAGACGTCGTCGGGCTCGAGGTGGTGGAGTGACCACGCGCGTCGGGGTCATCACGTTCCCCGGGTCGCTCGACGAACGCGACGCACAGCGCGCGATCCGCCTGGCGGGCGCCGAGCCGGTGCCGCTGTGGCACGGCTCGCATGATCTCGAAGGCGTCGATGCGCTCGTCCTGCCCGGCGGCTTCAGCTACGGCGACTACCTGCGCGCCGGCGCGATCGCCGCCCTCGCGCCGATCATGGCCGAGGTCAAGGATGCCGCCGCGAACGGCATGCCCGTGCTGGGCATCTGCAACGGCTTCCAGATGCTCGTCGAGGCCCACCTGCTGCCCGGCGGCTTGATCCGCAACGCCCACCAGCAGTTCATCCGACGCGACCAGCGGCTGCGCGTCGAGAATGCCGACACCGCCTGGACGAGGGGTTTCGAGCAGGGCCAGGAGATCGTCATCCCGCTCAAGAACGCCGACGGCGGCTACATCTGCTCGGCTGAGACGCTCGCGCGCGTCGAAGGCGAGGGTCTCGTGGCGTTCCGCTACCTGGGCGTGAATCCGAACGGATCACTCGACGACATCGCCGGACTCACCAACACCGCGGGCAACGTGGTCGGGCTCATGCCGCATCCCGAGCACGCGGTCGAACCGGGGTTCGGCCCCGATACGGATGCCGCGATGCGCTCGGGCGTCGACGGGCTCACGTTCTTCACGTCGGCCGTGTCGACCGTGGTGGCTGCGGCCGCCTGACGCGTCGCTTACACGGTTCCGGCGGGCGGCCAGACCCCGATGATGATCGCCATCACGAGCACGGTCACCAGCTCGTGCGCGATGTTGAGCACCGTGAGCGACGTCGGCCGCCCCTCGAACTGGTCGTGGGTGATGAAGCGGGCGGCGGTGAAGCCGGCCCACAGCAGCACGCCGGTCACGATGGCGCCCGCGAAGTAGCCGCCCCCGTAGAAATGCCACGCGATGGTCGTCGCGCCGGCGAGCACCCACGCCGTGCCGAAGCTGACGAACACCGTCACGATGATCGGCATCCATGCCTGCACCGCCGTCTTCTCGGCGAACATGTCGACCTTCGCGAGTTTCGCCCACCGGTTTCCGAACACCTTCGGCGTGTACCAGATCGAACCGACCACCATGCTCGACAGCGTCGCCAGCATCACGGCCCAGTAGTTGATCTCGGGAATCTGCATCTCGGCCTCCTCGCGGCCCCTGCCGCTCGACCTGAGGTTATCGGCATCGCCGAACGCGCGCCCGTACCTCGCCGGTAGCGTGGAGGGGTGTCCGACTCCCCGCGCCTCGTCGTCTCCGTGCCCACCGATCAGCTCGCCCACGACCTCGCGCCACTCCCCGACGGCGTCGAACTGCTGGTGTGGTCGATGGATGCCGCGTCCCCCCGCGAACGGATCGACCTGGTCGTTCCGCCGTACATGACGGTCGACCGCATCCTGCCGCGCCTCGAGGGGGTGTCGACTCGACTCGTGCAGAGCCAGTCGATCGGATACGAAGGCGTGGCGGATCAGCTGCCCGCCGGCCTCGCGTTCGCCAACGCCGCGAGCGTGCACGAGGCCTCGACCGCCGAGCTCGCGGTGGCGCTGATACTCGCCGCTCAGCGCCGCATCCCGACCTTCGTGCGCGCACAGGACGAGGGCCGCTGGCTGCCCGAGTTCGCCGCGAGCCTCGCCGACCGCCGCGTGCTGCTGCTGGGCTTCGGCGGAGTCGGAAAGGCGATCGCCGCGCGCCTGCGTCCGTTCGAGGTCGAGCTCACGGCGGCGGCCCGCACCGCTCGCGAGGAGGACGGCCTGACCGTGAGCGCGATCGAGGACCTGCCGTCACTGCTGCCCGAGACCGAGATCCTGGTGGTGTCGTTGCCCGGCGGCGATGAGACGCGCGGCATCATCGACGACGCGGCGCTGTCGGCCCTGCCCGACGGTGCGCTCGTCGTCAACGTCGGTCGCGGGCCGCTCATCGACACCGACGCGCTGGTGGATCACGTCTCGCGGGGGCGGCTGCGCACCGCCCTCGACGTCACAGACCCCGAGCCCCTGCCCGAGGGGCATCCGCTGTGGTCGACGCCGGGCGCCCTGATCGTGCCGCACGTCGGAGGGGCATCGACCGCGATGCGCCCTCGCATCGCCCGTCTCGTCCGCCGCCAGATCGACCGGATGCTGGCCGACGAGCCGCCGCTCAACGTCGTCATCGACACGCGCTGACCATCAAGGCGGCCGTCGCACCCATCCATCCCGGGGCCTACACCGGCGCTCTGCGCGGGGAGCACATCACTCACATCGTATGAGGCTCGCGCGGGTCGCGCACGATAGCCTCGCGCCGTATCGCGTGGAGCCGTGGGACTGACACAAGGAGAGAGATGAGTGATTCGGTGAGTGCTGACACGATCGCGACCACCGGGGTCAGCCCCGGTATGGCGATCGTCGTCGAGGGGATCCCCAACCTGCGCGATGTGGGCGGATGGCCGACGGACGGCGGACGGGTGAGGACGGGCGCTGTCTACCGGTCGGCGGAGTTCTCCGCCCTCGCGGGCAGCGCTGCCGACAAGTTCAGCGAGCTCGGCATCCGCGCTGTGTACGACCTGCGCACCGCCGACGAGCGGGCTGCAAACGCCAACGTCGTGCCTCAGGGCACCGAGTACATCGTGTTCGACATCCTCGCCGATCGGCCCGGCGCCGGCCCGGCGCAGATGCTCCAGGTGCTGAGCGACCCAGCGGCGGCCGAGAAGCTCCTCGGCGACGGGAAGGCGGTGAAGATGTTCGAACAGAGCTATCGACAGTTCCTCAGCCTGCCCAGCGCCATAACCGGCTACCGTCAGTTCTTCACGCTCCTCGCCGAGAAGGAGCACAGGCCCGCGCTCTTCCACTGCACGACCGGGAAGGACCGCACCGGATGGGCGGCGGCAGCCCTGCTCATGATGCTCGGGGTCGGTGACGACGACGTGCGTGCGGACTACCTGCTCACGAACGACTCCCTGGTTCCTGCGCTGCAGCCGATGGTCGACAGGTTCGCTTCCATCGGCGGCGACCCGGAGTTGCTCGCTCCTGTCATCGGGGTCCGAGAAGAGTACCTGGACGCCGCGCGGTCCGAGATGCAGTCCCGATTCGGCGACGTCGAAACCTACTTCTCGAAAGGCCTCGGTCTGAGCTCGGGCACGATCGACGCGCTGCGCGCCGATCTGGTGGTGAGCGCATGAGCGATCTCACGGCAGTCGACATCCTGCTGCAACCCGATGCGGCGATGCTCGCGCGCACGGACCGAGAGAATGCCCGGATGCTCGAGAGCATCCCCAGCCCTCCGGGCTTCCACCTCGACGAGCACCATCAGCCCCACATCACCACGCTGCAGCGATACCTGCGGACGGACTCGCTCGATGACGCCTACGCCGCGATCGAACGCGTCCTGGCCAGTCTCGATCTGAGGACCCTGTCCTTCACGGCGCATGCCATCGCCCACCTGGAGGTCCAGCCGGGTGTCGGTCTGGCCGCCATCGTCGTGACGCCGGGCCCCGAGGTACTGGACTTCCAGTCCAAGCTCATCGACGCGCTCGCTCCGTTCGTCGGCCACGGTGGCACGGCCGAGGCCTTCGTGCGAACGGAAGCCGAGCCCGACATCAACGAGGCGACGCGCTCCTACGTCGAGAGCTACGTTCCCGACCGCAGCGGCGACAAGTACATCGCGCATGTCACGGTCGGCCTGGCGAAGATCGCCGACCTGACCCGCATGGAAGCGGAGCCGTTCGAGCCCCTCACCTTCGCGGCGACAGGCGTGAGCATCTACCGGCTCGGAAACAACGGAACGGCAGCCGCTCAGCTCAAGAGCTTCTCGTAGCATCGGCTTCCCGCGAGCGCGCGGGCGGCACCACCGCTGAACAGACACCGTCAGGAGTGTGCATGTCCGCGCTCGCGAAAGTCATCCCGCCGTGGATGCGAGAGTACAAGGCAGGCTGGCTCCCTGCCGACATCATCGCCGGTGTCACCCTCGCCGCGATCGCCATTCCCGAGGTCATGGGATACACGTCGATCGCGCAGACGCCTGTGATCACCGGGCTCTACACGATCATCTTCCCCACGCTGGTGTTCGCGCTGCTCGGTTCGTCGCGACTGCTCGTCGTCGGTGCGGACTCGGCGACTGCGGCGATCCTCGCAGCCGGCCTCGCGGGCATCGGGATCGCGGGCCTCTCACCGAACACGACGGAATGGGTGGCGTGGACCAGCCTGATCGCTCTCGTGTGCGGTGGTCTGCTCGTGCTCGCACGCCTGCTCAGACTCGGTTTCCTCGGCGACTTCCTCAGCGCATCCGTGCTCATCGGCTTCCTGACGGGAGTCGGCATCCAGGTGCTCACGGGTCAGCTGCCGGACATGCTCGGCATCAGCAAGGGCAGTGGAAACTGGTTCGAGCAGCAGTGGAACACGATCACTCACGTTGTGGATGCGAACATCTGGGCGGTGTCGTTCGCCGCGGGGACCCTGGTGATCATCGTCGGATGCAAGCTGATCAGTCCGAAGATCCCCGGTGCCGTCATCGCCGTGATCCTCTCGATCATCGTCTCGACGATGGTGAACGCGTCTGAGATGCTCGGCGTCGCCGTCATCGGCCCCGTGCAGGGCGGTCTGCCGCCCATCGGCCTGCCGCAGGACATCAACCTGGGGGACATCCCGGCGGTCATGGGGGTCGCGCTCTCGTGCTTCTTCCTGATCATCGCCCAGAGCGCCGCCACATCACGAAGCTTCGCCATGAAGCACGGCCAGCGCGTCGATGTCAACCGCGACATCGTCGGACTCGCAGGCGCGAACTTCGCGGCCGGCCTCACCGGGACGTTCGTCGTCAACGGCAGCCCGACCAAGACGGAGATCCTCGATCAGCAGAACGGTCGCAGCCAGATGGCGAACATCACGATGTCGATCGTCGTGCTGCTCGTCGTGCTCTTCCTGACCCCGTTCCTCACGAACATGCCCGTCGCCGTCCTGGCGGCGATCGTCTTCATGATCGGACTGAGTCTTGTCGACATCAAGGGACTCGCCCGCATCCGCGCTGCCCGTGTCAGTGAATTCGTGATCGCGTGTGTCACGGCCATCGTCGTGTTCGGCTGGGGCGTGGAGCAGGGAATCATCCTCGCGATCATCCTGTCGATCGTCGAGCTCGTGCGTCGGGCGTACTCGCCGCGCGACTTCCTCATCGGTGAGGACAAGCAGGGTTCGCCGACCTACGTGCCCGCCGCCGAGGGAGCGCAGAGCCTCCCCGGCCTCATCCTGTTCCGCTTCGACGCCCGGCTGTTCTATGCGAACGCCAGCCTGTTCGTGGACGACATCCGGGGACTCATCGACCACGCCCCCGAGCCGGTGAAGTGGCTCGTCCTCGACTGCTCCTCGATCGGCGACATCGACTACTCGGCGAGTCTCAACCTCGCCGACCTGATCACGGCGCTGCACGACGAGAACCGAGTCTTCGCGCTCGCGGCGGTCGACCCGATGCTCATGGAGGATCTGCATGCGTACCGCACGTTGGAATCCTTCGACAACGCGCACATCTACCCGACCATAGAAGACTCGATCGCCGCGTTCCGGGCCGCGTCGCGAGCCGAGTGAGCCGTCAGGTAGCCGACCCCCGTCGGCCTCGGTGCCGTGGCGGGCATCACGGGCGGACGTCGACGTCGTCGCCGCTCCAGAGGTCGCCGCACTCGACCTCGACAGCCCCGTGGGCGACCAGGTAGGCGCGCGCACCGCGGTCGCCGCAGAGCCCGTCGGCGAGTGCCGAGAAGTGATGTCGGCCGACCACGGCCGGGTGTCCCGGGTGACGGCCGTAGACCGCCTGGACCAGCGCACCCCGGGCCGTGTCCGTGTCGGGACCCACGGCGGCGAGCACTCGCGCGACGGCACTCGAGGGTGTGTCGGGGGTGTCGACGGGCACGATGACCAGCACGTCGCACTCCCGATCGGCGGCGGCGTGCACACCCGCGCGCAGGCTCGTGCCGAGCCCCGCGCTCCAGTCGGGCACGACAACGGCTGCTGCCTCCGCCGGGATGAGCTCCGTCACCTCGCCGCGGCGCGCCCCCACGGTGACGAGCAGGTCGTCGCAGCCGCCGGCGCGCAGCATCCGCACCGCGCGGGCGACCCACGGCTCACCGTTCGACGTCCGCGCGAGGGCCTTGGGTCCGCCGAATCGCGCCCCGCCGCCGGCGGCGAGCACGAGCCCGCACACGCGCATCCGCACCTCCGAGATCGCCCGACGTGTCACGACAGCGTATTCCGCCGGAAACAAGACGGCGTTAGCGTCGATGCATGCTCGACCTGGCGCGCGAACTGCTCCCGCTGGTGCGGGCGGGTACGTCCGTCGCCGCGGTGACGGTGACGCACGTCGCCCGCAGCGCCCCGCGCGGTGTGGGCGCGGCGATGGCTGTGACCGCGGATGCGACCGTGATCGGATCGATCTCGGGCGGGTGCGTCGAGAGTGACGCCGTCGCCCTGGCTCTGAGCTCCATCGCCGATGGACGCGCGCGCACCGCGCAGTTCGGGTTCACCGACGCCGACGCGCACGCCGCCGGGCTCGCCTGCGGCGGACACGTCGAGGTGATCGCACACGTCGTCGATGCGCGCGAGCCCCTCGTGCTCGAAGCGCTGACGAATGCGGCGGCCGACCGCCCAGCGACGCTCGCGGTCGTCGCGACGGGTCCGCACGCCGGGCGCTCGGTGCCCGTCGCGGCGCTGCGCGCCTCGGCGCCGCCGTCGGAGCGCGGGCTGCTCGACGACGCGGTCGCCACGCACGACAGTCGCATGCTGAGGTCGGCATACGACGGGGCTGATGTGCTCGTGCTCGCGCACGCGCCCCGCGCCCGGCTGATCATCCTGGGCGCGGGCGAACACGCCGCAGCGTTGTGCCGGGTGGGGGCGGCGTCGGGCTTCGCGGTCACCGTGTGCGATCCGTGGGAGACGCTCGTGACCGCCGAGCGGTTCCCCGCCGCCGACAGATTGGCGGTGTGCGCACCCGCAGAGTTCCTCGCATCGATCGATCCGGCCGAGGTCGACGCGCGGACGACGATCTGCGTGCTCACACACGACGAGCGGCTCGACGTGCCCGCGATCCGGCAGGCGCTGTCGATGCCGGTCGGGTTCGTCGGGGCGATGGGCGCGCGCCTCACCGTCGCGCGCCGTGCGGCGCTGCTGCACGAAGCGGGCGTCTCGGACGTCGACCTCGCCCGGCTGCACTCGCCCCTCGGCCTCGACCTGTCGGGGTCGTCGCCCGACGAGGCGGCCCTGTCGGTGCTCGCCGAGATCGTCGCATCCCGCCACGGCGGATCGGGCCGACCGCTGCGCGAGACGACCGGTCGGCTGCACCGAAACGATGTGCCCGTTCCCGCGCACGCCACTGCGGCGGCGGGCTGCGCCCTTCCCGAGCAGGCGCGGCCATGACCGTCTCCGCCGACTCCGTCCGTCTGTCGGATGCCGACCTCGCGCACCTGCAGCGCGCGGTCGAACTCGCGCAGGCCGCGCGCGCGGCGGGCAACCATCCGTTCGGCGCGATCGTCGTGACCGCCGACGGTCGCATCATCGAGGCGCGCAACACCGTGGTGACCGAGCACGACCCGACAGGGCACGCCGAGACCAACGTCGTGCGCGCTGCGGCAGCGGTGCTCGACGGCGGCGACCTCACGGCGTCCACGCTGTTCACGAGCACCGAACCCTGCGCGATGTGCACCGGCGCGATCTACTGGTCGGGCATCGAGCGGATCGTCTACGCACTCGGCGAGGACGAGCTGCGCCGCATCGTCGGCGCACAAGAGGGCGTGCCCACGATGGCGCTGCCCTGTCGCGAGGTGCTCGCCCATGGCGGGCGTCCCGTCGAGGTCGTCGGTCCGGTCGCGCTGCCCGAGGCCGCGCTCGTCCATGAAGGATTCTGGTCATGACGCGCACCATCGTCGAGGGCGGCTTCATCGCGACGGTCGACCCCGTCGGCTCCGAGCACGCCGGGGGCCACCTCGTGATCGACGACGGCGTCATCGTCGCCGTCGGCGCGGGCCCCGCCGCCGCGACGTGGCGTGAGGGCGCCGAGGTGATCGACGCCCGAGGATGCCTCGTGACGCCCGGTCTGGTCAACACGCACCACCATCTCTACCAGTGGCTCACACGCGGGTACGCGCAGGACGCGATCCTGTTCGACTGGCTGACCGCCCTGTACCCGCTGTGGTCACGGATCGACGCCGACCTGACCGGCATCGGCGCCGCCGGCGCCATGGCGGTGCTCGCCCGGTCAGGCTGCACCACGGTCGGCGACCACCACTACATCTTCCCCGCCGGCTCGGGCGACATCGTCGGGGCGATCGTCGATGCGGCATCCCGCGTGGGCGTGCGCCTGCACGCCACACGGGGGTCGATGGACCTCGGGGCCTCGCAGGGGGGCCTTCCCCCCGACTTCGCGGTCGAGACGACCGATGCCGCGCTGCGCGCATCGCAGGAAGCGGTCGAGCGCTACCACGATCCGTCGACGGGTTCGCTCGTGCACGTCGCGATCGCACCGTGCTCGCCGTTCTCGGTCACCGCCGATCTGCTGCGCGAGGCGGCGACGCTGGCCCGATCGCTCGAGGTGAGACTGCACACGCACGCTTCCGAGACCGTGGAGGAGGATGCCTACTGCCTGGAGCACTTCGGCATGTCTCCCACGGAGTACCTCGAGTCGCTCGGTTGGCTGGGGCCGGACGTGTGGATGGCCCACTGCGTGCACCTCGACGAGCCGTCGATCGCGAAGTACGCCGCGACGGGCACGGGCGTCGCCCACTGCCCGTCGTCGAACGCGCGGCTCGCCGCAGGCATCGCGCCGGTGCGCGACATGCTGGCCGCCGGCGTCCCGGTGGGCCTCGGTGTCGACGGCGCCGCCTCGAACGAATCGGGGCAGCTCGGCGTCGAGATCCGCGAGGCCGTGCTGATGAACCGTCTGCGCACGGGATCGGACTCGTTCAGCGTGCGACACGGCCTTCGGATCGGCACGATGGGCGGCGCGCGCGTGCTCGGCCGCGATGACGAGATCGGCTCGCTGGAGCCGGGCAAGCTCGCCGATGTCGCGGTGTGGCGCATCGACGGGGTGGAACACGCCGGCATTCTCGATCCGGTGTGCGCCCTCGGGCTCGGTTCGATGCCGCCGGTCGCGCGTCTGCTGGTCGGTGGCCGCACCGTCGTACAGGACGGGCAGCTCGTGACGGCCGAGGAGCCGATCCTCGCCGAGCAGGTGGCCGCGGCCTCTCGGGAACTCGCCTCGCGTCTGTGATCATGGACCTCACGACCGTCACTTCGTACCGCGTGGCCCGCGAGCGCGCCGATCTGCGCCTCGCCCCGGGTGAGACGGTTCTCGGCGGCGGCACGTGGCTCATGAGCGAGCCGCAGCCCGAGACGACCGGCCTGGTCGACCTCGCGGGCATGGGATGGACCGACCTCGAGGTGACCGCGGCGGGCCTGCGCATCGCCGCGACGTGCACGATCGCCGATCTGGTGGCGTTCGCACAGCGTCGCGGCTCGATCATGCCGCCCGACTACTGGCGGGCGGCGGAGATGTTCCCGGATGCCGCGAACGCCCTGCTCGCGTCGTTCAAGATCTGGAACCTCGCCACCGTCGGCGGCAACCTCTGCCGGTCGTTCGCGGCTGGTGCGATGATCTCGCTCGCGGTCGCCCTCGACGGCGTCGCCGAGGTCTGGACCGCCGACGGAGCCGAACGCCGGATGCCGGTCGCCGACCTGCCGACCGGTAACGGCACCAACGCGCTGCTGCCCGGCGAGGTGCTGCGCGCGGTCGAGCTTCCCGCCGCCGCGCTCAGCTCGCACGCCGTGCTCGAGAAGATCGCCCTCGCCGAACTCGGCCGGTCGGGCGCGGTCGTCACGGCGCGTCGCGGTGTCGACGGCTCGGCGGTGTTCGCCGTGACCGCCGCGACGCTCACCCCCCACGTGATGCGCTTCCCCGGGATGCCGGATGCCGCGCACCTGCGCGATCGTGTCGAGGCGGCCGATGACTTCTACACCGACCCGCTGGGCGCAGCCGACTGGCGACGCGGAGTCAGCGTCGTCCTCGCCGAGCGCGCACGACGTCGGCTGGAGGCGTCATGAGGTTCCGCGTCGACGGCACCGAGGTCGACGTCGAGCCGCGACCCGGCCAGTGCGCGCGCACGCTGCTGCGCGAGCAGGGCCGTACCGAGGTCAAGAAGGGATGCGACGCCGGGGATTGCGGCGCGTGCGCGGTGCTGCTCGACGGCACGCCCGTGCATTCGTGCATCCTGCCCGCCGCGCGTCTGGACGGCCGCGAGATCACCACCGCCGCTGGCCTCGCGCCGGGCGACGAGTTGCACCCGGTGCAGGAGGCGATCGCGAGTGGGTTCGGCTTCCAGTGCGGCTTCTGCACCGCCGGCATGACCGTCACCGCTTCCGCACTCACCGTCGACGACCTGCCCGACCTCGACCGCCGCATGAAGGGCAGCCTCTGCCGCTGCACCGGGTATCGGCCGATCCGCGAGGCGATCCGCGCGGCCACGCTCGGACCCGTGCGCGAGACCGGTGCGCGTGCCGATGCCGGCGCGGTCGGGGGTATAGGGACGTCGGTCGCCGCGCCGGCCGCCCGACGGATCGTGCAGGGTCGCGAGCCGTTCACCTTCGACGAACCGGTGCCCGGTGCACTCGTGCTGCGCGTGCTCGGATCACCGCATGCCCACGCGCGCATACTCTCGATCGACGTCGCCGCGGCGCGCGCCGTACCCGGCGTGGTCGCGGTGCTCACCCACCACGACGTGCCCGCGACCCGGTTCTCGACGGCGCGTCACGAGCACCGCACCGACGACCCGGACGACACGCGCATCCTCGACGACACCGTGCGCTTCGTCGGCCAGCGGGTGGCGGCGGTCGTCGCCGAGACGGCCGAGGCCGCGGACGCCGCCTGCCGGGCGATCGGCGTCGACTACGAAGTGCTGCCCGCCGTCTTCGACGCCGACGCCGCGCGTCGACCCGGTGCACCGGTGCTGCACCCCGAGCTGACGACCGACGACCGCGTCGCCGAGGCATCCCGCAACGTCATCGCCGAGCTGCACGAGGGCGTCGGCGGCGACATCGACGAGGCTCTGGCGGCGAGCGCGGTCACGGTGCACGGCACGTGGCAGACCTCACGGGTCTCGCACGCACAGCTCGAGACCCATGGCGCGGTCGGCTGGCTCGACGACGACGGCCGGATCGTGATCCGCTCGAGCACGCAGGTGCCGTTCCTCGTGCGCGACGAGGTGGCGCGTCTGCTCGACCGCGATCCCGCCACGGTGCGCGTGCACGTCGCGCGCGTCGGCGGCGGCTTCGGCGGCAAGCAGGAGCTGTTCAGCGAAGACCTCGTCGCGCTCGCCGTGCTGCGCACCGGCCGTCCCGTCGCCTTCGACTTCTCGCGCGTCGAGGAGTTCACCCGCACGTCGGTGCGTCATCCGATGCGCGTGGCCGTGACCCTGGGCGCGACCGACGAGGGCCGGCTGACCGCCATCAAGCTCGATGTGCTCAGCGACACGGGCGCGTACGGCAACCACGCCATCGGCGTGTTGATGCACGGCTGCGCCGAGTCGACGATCATCTACCGGTCGCCGGTGCGCCGGCTGGACGCCGAGGTCGTCTACACGAACACCGTGCCGTCGGGCGCGTTCCGCGGGTACGGACTCGGTCAGGTGATGCTCGGCATCGAGTCGGCGATGGACCTGCTCGCCCAGCGCCTCGACCTCGACCCGTTCGAGGTGCGCCGGCTCAACGCGGTGCGCGAAGGCGACCCGCTGCATCCCGACCCCGAGGAGGAGTACGAGGAAGACCTGGTGTGGGGCAGCTACGGCCTGGACCAGTGCCTCGACCTCGCCGAGGAGGCGCTGCGCCGCGGCAACGATGCGGTCCCGCCCGACGGGTGGCTCGTCGGCGAGGGCATGGCGATGGGGATGCTGGCGACGCTGGCACCGGGCGGTCACGTCTCTCACGCGACCGCGACACTGCGCGCAGACGGCGGGTACGTGGTGCACGTCGGCACAGCCGAGTTCGGCAACGGTGCCACGACCGTGCACCGTCAGATCGCGGCGACGGCGCTCGAGGCCGACTTCGCGAGCATCGACCTGCGCCACGCCGACACCGATCTCGTCGCCCACGACACGGGCGCGTTCGCGTCGACCGGCATCACGGTCGCGGGCAAGGCGGTGCACGCCGCGTGCCTGGCGCTGCGCGAGCGGATGCTCGAGATCGCGGCATCCGTCACCGGGTCGGATGCCGCAGCGGGCCGACTCGCTCCCGGCGGCGTCGACGTCGGCGGACGACTCGTGGGTTTCGCCGAGATCGTCGCGGCGGCGGGCGAGGACGAGCGCACCGCGGAGGGGCTCACCGCCGCGGGAGCGGAGTTCGGCGAGCGCCGCTCGCTGGCGTTCAACGTCCATGCGGTGCGCGTGGCCGTCGATCCCGAGACCGGATCGGTGCGCCTCCTGCAGTCGGTACAGGCTGCCGACGCCGGCACGGTCATGAACCCCGCGCAGTGCCGCGGGCAGATCGAGGGCGGCGTCGCGCAGGGCGTCGGCAGTGCTCTGTACGAGGAGGTGCTGATCGACGAGAGGGGCGCTGTGGTCAACCCGGTGTTCCGCCAGTACCGCGTACCGCAGTTCGCCGACATCCCCGACACCGAGGTGTATTTCGCCGAGACCGCCGACGACCTCGGACCGTACGGGGCGAAGTCGATGAGCGAAGCGCCGTACAACCCCGTCGCACCGGCGATCGGCAACGCGATCGCCCGCGCCCTCGGCGCGCGTCCGCATCACCAGCCGTTCACCCGCGAGCGTGTGTGGCGCCTCGCGAACGGCCACCCCGACCCGCACTGACCCCCCGGCATCCGTCACACCGTCGAAACACCGCGACGCACGCGCGGAAACGTGCGACCCCTAGCGTCTGTCAGATCAGAACGCACCAGAAGGGGGAGCCAATCCCGATGGCATCACACAGCAACCTTTCGCGGCGCGCCCGACTCGCCGCGGTCGCGGCGACCGCCGCCGCATCCCTGTTCGTCCTCGTCGGCTGTGCTTCCGGCGGCGACGAGCCCGCCGCATCAGGCGGTTCGGACGAATCGATGGACTTCGGCGAGATCAGCGTGCAGTACTCGTGGATCAAGAACGAGGAGTTCGCCGGAGAGTTCTACGCCTATGAGAACGGCTACTACGACGAGGCCGGATTCTCGGACGTCATCGGCATCGCCGGTCCCGACACCGGCGTGGCCAAGCTGCTTTCGGGCACGGTGCAGTTCGCGCTCAGCGACGCCGCGTCGGTGGGCGCAGCCGTCGCCGAGCAGGATGCTCCGCTGAAGATCATCGGCGCGACCTTCCAGAAGAACCCGTTCACGATCCTCTCGCTCGCTGACGGCGGCGACATCGCCACCCCCGAAGACCTCATCGGCAAGAAGATCGGCGTGCAGGATTCGAACGCCTCGGTGTTCGCGGCGCTGCTCGCGGCGAACGACATCGATCCGAGTGAGGTCGAGATCGTGCCGGTCGACTTCGACCCGACCCCGCTCATGAACGGCGAGGTGGACGGCTTCATGGCGTATCTGACGAATGAGGCGATCACGGTCGAGTTCGCCGGCTACGAAGTGACCAACCTCGCCTACGCCGAGAACGGCCTGCCGTACGTCGCCGAGACCTTCACGGTCACCGACCAGTACCTGGCTGAGAACCCCGACCTCGTGAAGGCGTTCCTGATCGCCGAGATCAAGGGCTGGACCGAGACGTTCATGCAGCCGATCGACGACACGGTCACCCTCGTCACCGACTACTACAACGAGTCGGCGGCGGCGGGCGACCTCACGTTCGGCGAGCTCGATCCCGCGAAGGTGGCCGCCGGCCTCGAGGCGCAGGCGCTGCTCATCTCGACCGACGAGACCGAGGCCAATGGCCTGTTCACCATCTCGGACGACCTGAAGGAGCAGACCCTCGCGTCGCTGGCGGCGTCCGGGTGGGAGCTCACCGCCGATCAGCTGTTCGACACGACGATCATCGACGAGATCTACACCGAGTTCCCCGACCTGCTGGCGTACCAGCCCTAACAGGGATCATGTCGGTTCCGACCAACGTGGATGCCGGTGCCCAGACGGGCACCGGCATCCAGATCACGGGAGTCTCGAAGTCGTTCCCGCTGCGCGGCGGCCGTTCGCTGCTCGCGCTGCAGGACACCGACCTCCACACCGAGAAGGGCTCGTTCCTGGCCCTTCTCGGTCCCTCGGGCTGCGGCAAGTCCACGATCCTGCGGATCCTGGCCGCACTCGAGCATCCGTCCAGCGGCACCGCGCTCGTCGACGGCGAATCGCCCGACCAGCTGCGGTCCAACAGCGAGCTGGGCATCGCATTCCAGGATCACGCGCTGCTGGCGTGGCGCAGTGTGCGCAAGAACATCGAGCTGCCCTTCGAGGTGGCCGGCAAGCCCGTCGACAAGGACTACGTCGACGAGCTGATCGCGCTCGTGGGCCTCAAGGACTTCGCGAACGCGAAGCCCGCACAGCTGTCGGGCGGCATGCGCCAGCGCGCCTCGATCGCCCGCGCACTCGTCCTCAAACCCTCGGTGCTGCTGCTGGACGAGCCGTTCGGCGCGCTCGACGACATGACGCGACAGAATCTGAACCTCGAGCTGCTGCGCATCTGGACCGAGAAGCCCGCCACCACGCTGCTGGTGACCCACGGCATCAGCGAGGCGATCTTCCTCGCAGACCGCGTGGCCGTGATGTCTCCGCGACCGGGCCGCGTCAAAGAGATCATCGAGATCGACCTGCCGCGTCCGCGCACGCCCGACCTGATGCGCACGCCCGAGTTCCACGCATACGTCGACCAGGCGTCGGAGCTGCTGTTCGGCTCGGACGGTCGGGCGGAGGCGGAGGCGTAGTGCGCACCTTCCGGATGCCGACCTGGGCGGCGGGCCTGATCGGGGCCGCCGCGCTGATCCTGGCGTGGTGGCTGTTCTCGCTCACGGCGTTCCAGCTCGAGGCGGGCACCAGCTTCACCCCGGTGCCCTCGCCCTGGGCGGTGTTCGAGTGGCTCTTCCTCGACGGCAACATCGCCGGCGCGTGGAGTGTGTTCCAGCCGACGATCACCGCCGCCGGGATCGGATACCTGTGGGGCAACGGCATCGCGCTGATCCTCGCGGCCTTCGTGCTGGTGTTCCCGAAGACCGAGACGGTCGTCACCCAGATCGCGGTGGTCAGCTACTGCCTGCCGATCGTCGCCGTCGGCGGCATCTCGGTCGTCGTGCTCGGCGGTGCGAAGAACCCCGGTGACCCGTCGGCGACCGCGATCTTCCTGGCCGCCCTCGTCTGCGTCTTCACCACGGTCGTCGGATCGATCCTCGGCTTCACGTCGGCCGACAAGTCGTCGCTCGACGTCGTGCGCGTCTTCGGCGGCGGCACGTGGACGCAGCTGCGCAAAGTGCGGCTGATCGCCGCGCTGCCGGCGATCCTCACCGCTCTGCAGATCGCCGTGCCGACCGCGTTCCTGGGCGCCGTCCTCGGCGAGTATCTCGGCGCGATCACCGCCGGCGTCGGCCCCACGCTCATCCGCCTGCAGGGCCAGCTCGACGCGGCCGGCGTCTGGTCGGTGTTCCTGCTGTGCGCGGTGTTCGCCCTGGTCGCCTACAGCCTGGTCGGACTCGTCGTGAAGCTCGTCACGCCGTGGGTGGCCGGGAGGCCGTCATGACCGAGAAGCTGGTCGACACCCAGAATCCGCCGACGCCGCAGACGGCGCAGCTCGTGCTGAAGGCCGATCCGGTCGCGCAGGCGCAGCAGCGCACCGACCGTCGCCGCGCCCTGACCCGCACGATCGGCCGATCGCTGGGCAACGCCGCGATCACGTTCGCGGTGGTGCTGCTGCTGTGGCAGGCGATCGTGAGCTTCAGCGGCATCTCGCCCTTCGTCGCGAAGGGACCGGTCGACGTCTGGAATTACCTCGTCACCGATCCGGATGCCGCGGAGCATCGCGCGGCACTCATGCCTCTGGTGTGGCAGACACTGATCGACTCGGGCATCGGTTTCGTGTTCGGCATGCTCACCGCGATCGTCCTCGCCGTGCTGTTCAGCCTGTCGAAGGCGGTCGAGGCCGGCGTCATGCCCCTCGTGCTGCTGCTGCGCACCATCCCGCTCGTGTCGATCGCCCCGGTGATCATCCTCATCACCGGACGCGGCACCGTGGCATCCGTCGCCGTCATCGGCACGATCGTCGTGCTGTTCCCGGCGCTCGCGAGCATTCTGTTCGGCCTGAGCCGGGCGAGCCCGCAGAGCATCGACGTGGTGCACGTGTTCGGCGGTGGCCGGTTCACGGCGCTGCGCAAGGTGAACATCCCGGGCGCCGGTCCGTCGCTGTTCGCCGCGGCGCGCGTGTCGGTTCCGGGAGCGGTGACCGGAGCCCTGCTCGCCGAATGGCTGTCCACCGGTCAGGGCATCGGCGGGGCGATCCTCAAGTTCAACGCCCAAGCGCAGTTCACCCAGCTGTGGGCGTCGATCGCGCTGATCACGCTCATCACGCTGCTGCTCTACAACATCGTGCAGATCGTCGAGAACATCGTGCTCGTGCGGATGGGCATGGCGCCCTCGCAGCGCTGACGCGGTCAGGCGCGGTCGTAGGCGGCGCGCAGCAGCGCCTCGAGTTCCGCGTCGACCTCTGCGACGGATGCCACCCGCACGCGGTGCGTGCACATGCCCGACGTCTGCTCGACCCGGCCGTCGGCGGGCGCGTCGCCGAGGTTGAGGCCGACGTCGATGCGGGTGCGACTGGCCGGCGTGAGCACGGCGAACTGCTTCGACCGCCGCAACGAGACACTGGTCTTCTTCGGTGCGACCTCGACGTCGCCGCCCAGACTCTGCGCGACCTCCACGAGCCGGTCGTACACCGGGCGCATCTCGGCCTTGCCGCCGGCGTACTGCTCGGCCACGAGGTCGGCGGGTGCGGCATCCGTCGACGACGCCGCAGCTGCGGCATGCACGAGGGCGTTCGCGTTGCCGTGAGTGAGACCGTGCTCGGACTTGAGCCACGCGACGAGCTGGCCGTGCCGCATCCCTTGCGCACGCTGGGCCTCGACGCGGGCGTACCACTCGTCGAGCGGCGTTGCGGTCGCCTCGGCGATGTTGCGCAGCTGCGATGTTCGGGCCTGTTCGACGTCCATGACTTCAGGATGCCGCGCCGCGCCCCGCCCTGCCTTGTACGGAATTCACCCGCCGCCGTCGAGGAACCGCGGGTCGTCGTAGCGCGATCGTACGAGCGCGTCGCGGTACTCGCGCGGCGTGAGCCCGACGAGCTGCCGGAACGAGCGGATGAAGTGCGACTGGTCGACGAACGGACTGTCGGCGATGAGCGCGGTCCATGAGGGCACTTCGCCCTCGGTCGGGATCGCCCGCACCACCGCATCCACCGCCGACAGCCGCGCCAGGTGCGACGGCGTCGAGCCGGTGACACGGCGGAAGCGCGCGATCAGCGTCTTGTGGGTCACGCCGGCCTCGTCGGCGAGCGAGGCGATCGACCGCGCGGGGTCGGCCCGCAGCGCGTCGGTCGCGACCCGAACCGTGCGCACCTCGGGGGTCTCGGGTACGAGGTGGGCGCGCAGGACCTCGACCACGGTGCGTGCCGCCTCACCCGGATCGGCAGCGGATGCCGCAACGCCGGCCAGGTCGTCGCCGAGAGCGCCCCGCACCGTGCCGACCGTGTCGGTGGGGTCGAGGCCGAGCCGCGCGGGCCCGTAAGCGGGCAACCGCACCGCGACGTGTCGCAGGACGGGGGGATTGTCGAACCGCACCACCGCCCGGCGCAGCCCGGTTCGGAAGACGCCTGGAGTGGGCCACGAGCCGGACTCGTCGTGCACGCGGTACGGCTCGGCCAGATTGACGATGATCTCGGTCGCCGGCATCGGCAGCACCTGCTCCGACGCGTGCGCGCGGGGCATGTCGAGCGCCCACACCTCGGTCACCGCGCCCGTCAGGTCGGGCGGCAGCGGAATCGGCTCGGGCAGCACGCCCCCAGGCTAGGCCCGCCCGCGATCGCAGACCCCACGAGGCTCGGAGAATCGCATCAACCTCGGGTCGGAAAGCGTTCTTCGTACCGCGGTTCGCGTGGATCTCCGAAGTCGGTGGCCTCGACGATCGCCTGACGTCAGGCCGCGCGGCGATCGGCGGCCAGCTGCAGCACGGTTTCGGCGAGCGCCTGGATGCCGCGGGCCACGTCGGCGCCCGACACGGCTTCGTCGGGGTGGTGGCTGATGCCGTCGGGGTTGCGCAGGAACAGCATCCCGACGCCCGTGACAGCGCCGATCGCCATGCCGTCGTGACCGGCCCTGCTGAAGATCACGGCCGGGTCGTCGGCGGACTCCCTCAGCGGGTCGAGGGTCGACCGGATGCCGGTGCGCACCGCGTCCTGCAGCAGCGGCTCGCAGAACACGGCCGGCGCGCTGTGCACCTCGCGGGCCCGCCACCGCAGGCCCCGCCGGCCCATGATCGCGTCGAGGTCGCGCTCGATCTGTTGCCAGACGCGGTCGCGCTCACCGTCGAACTCGCCGCGCAGGTCGAGCGACAGGTGCGCCTCGCCGGGCACGACGTTGACCGCGCCGGGATAGGCCTCGAGCTGGCCGACCGTGCCGATGATGTGGTGCTCGGCCCGGCAGATCCGCTCGACCGCCAGCGCCGCCTCGGACGCCCCCAGCAGCGCGTCGCGCCGCATGTCGTACGGGGTGCCGCCGGCATGCGCCGCCTCGCCCTCGACGATGAGCTGGAACCGCCGCGCCGACGCGATCGACGAGACCACCGCGAGCGCCTCGCCGCGGCGGTCGAGCTCGGGTCCCTGCTCGATGTGGGCCTCGAGGTAGCCGACGAGCTCTTCGGGCCGCCGGGCGGCCTCGCCGATGCGGCCGGTGTCGAGTCCGAACTCGCGTGCGGCCTCGCGCAGGGTCGTGCCCGACTCGTCCTCGAGGTCCCACCAGTCGTCGTGCCACGTGCCGGCGACCGCGGACGAGCCGAGCAGGGCCTTGCCGAAGCGGGTGCCCTCTTCGTCCGAGAACGCGATCACCTCGATCGCGAACGGCAGATCGACGCCGGATGCCTCACCCGCGGCATCCGGCCGTCTCAGCAGCCGCACCACCTCGAGCGCCATGAGCACGCCGACGATGCCGTCGAAGCGGCCCGCGTCGGGGACGGTGTCGAGGTGCGAGCCGATCATGAGGGCGGGGCCGTCGCGGTCGATCGAGCCCGCCGGGGTGAGCCGCTCGATGCGGCCGACCTGGTTGCCGGCGGCATCCTGGTGCGTCGCCATGCCGACCTCGCGCATCCATTCGGCGGCGAGGCGGTTGACGCGCGCGTGCTCGGCCGAGAGGTATACGCGCTCGATCGCACCGGGGGTCGCCGTGACGCGGGCCAGTTCGTCGCAGCGTGCCATGACGCGGCGCGCCGCGGCGGCGATGCGTTCGCCGTCGACCGAGAGCAGAGCGGATGTCACACCGAGGCCCCCCGGTACACGTCCGCCGCCGCCTCGACGCCCGCACCCGCCGGCACCGCGGCCCCGAAGCGCCGCAGCACGGCCTCGAGGGCGGCGAGCGTGGTGAGCACCGCGTCTTCACGGGCGTTGTAGCCCATGGTTCCGATGCGCCACACGCGGCCGTGGAGCGGCCCGAACGAGGTGCCGATCTCGATGCCGAAGTCGTCGAGCATGGCAGCGCGGGCCTCGTCGCCCGGCACGCCGTCGGGGATCTCGACCGCGACCACGTTGGTCATCTTGTGCGCGACGTCGCCGAAGACCACGAGGCCGAGCGCCTCGACCCCGGCGAGCATCGCCGCGCCCGCCACCCGATGCCGCTCGATGACGGTCTCGCGGCCTTCGAGCAGAATCAGCCGTGCACACTCGCGGGCGGCGTAGAGCATCGAGGTCGCCTCGGTGTGGTGGTTCAGCCGTCGCGGTCCCCAGTAGTCGAGGATCATGCCGAGGTCGAAGTAGTTCGACCGCACGAAGTCCGACGCCGACGGGTCGCCGGGCTCGCGGATGCCGGCCTCGATCTTCTTGCGCGCCTGCACGACCTCGACGGCGCGGTCGCTGAGCGTGATCGGCGCCGATCCCGAGGGTCCGCCGAGGCACTTCTGAAGGCCGGCGGTCGCGGCATCCAGCCCCCAGGCATCCGCTTCGAAGGGATTGCCGCCCAGCGATGCGGTCGCGTCGGAGTAGAACAGCACGCCGTGGCGGTCGCAGATCGCCCCGATCTCGTCGAGCGGCTGGTTCATCGTCGTCGAGGTGTCGCCCTGCACCAGGCCCAGCAAGGCAGGCTTCACCCGCGCGATCGCCTCTTCGATGGCCGAGACGGGGAAGACCTGCCCCCACTCCACCTCGATGGTGTGCACGTCGGCCATCGCGCGCTCGGCGATCTCGGCGAGCAGGTGCCCGAACCGGCCGAAGACGGGCACGAGCACGCGGTCGCCGGGTCGGATGAGCGAGATCATCGCCGCCTCGATGCCCGCCCGACTCGTGCCGTCGACGAGCAGCGTCGCGTCGTTGCGGGTGCCCCACACGCCGCGGTACAGCTCTTGCGTCTCGGTCATCGTGGCCGTCATGAAGGGGTCGTACTGACCGACGAGCGGCGCCGACATGGCACGCAGCACGCTGGGGTACGCCGAGATCGGGCCGGGGCCCATCAGCAGTCGCGGTGGCGGCTCGATCGGTCCGGGCAGCGGGGTCACGGGGTCTGTGGTGCTCACGGGGCCTCCCTCGGATCGACGAGCCGGGCGAGCCGGCGTCCGGCGCGCACGAGCGAGATGTCGGCACCGGATCGCCCGATGAGGCACACGCCGACCGGTGCGGGCCCCAGTTGAGACTCGACCGTCAGCAGCGGCACCGAGAGGGCGGGCAGCCCGCCGACCGCAGCGGGGGTGGTCATGCGCAGGGTGGCCTGCCGCACCGCGTCGACGCGCTCACCCCCGTGCGTGCGCATGGGCGCGGGCCCGGGCACGGTCGGCAGCAGCAGCGTCGCGCCCGCGACGAGGTGCTGCATACGTTCGCGCAGCGGTTCCAGCTCGGATCGAGCGGATGCCTCCTGCTCGGCCGTCACGGCCGAGGCGATCCGGAAGCGTTCGGCCACTGCGGGGCCGACGGCACCGGGGTGGTCACGCAGCCACTCGCCGTTGTTGCGCCACGCCTCGGCGCCCTGCACGACACGGAACGGCTCGAGGAATTCGTCGAGGTCGCCGATCGACACGCGCGCGAGCGAGGGCGGATCGTCGGATGCCGCAAGCCGCACGAGCAGCGCATCGAAAGCGTCGCGCGTCTCGGGCTCGACGGCGTCGAGCACCTCCTGCGGGATGAGGAACCGCCACGGCAGGTCGCTGCCCGACGCGCCGTAGACGCTCTCGGTCGAGTCCGACCCGTCGAAGCTGAGGCACCAGTCGACGACCGCTTGCAGCGTCTCGCCGCCGCGGGTGAGCCAGCCGATCGTGTCGAACGACTGGGCCAGTGGCAGCATCCCCTGCCTGGGGACGAGCCCGTGCGTGGTGCGCAGGCCCCACAGGCCCTGGTACGACGCGGGCACACGGACGGACCCTGCGGTGTCGGTGGCGAGCCCGATCTCGGCCTGCCCGGTCGCGACCGCCGACGCGGGTCCGCTCGACGAGCCTCCGGGCAGCGCGCCGGGAAGCGCCCCGTTCGGCGGGGTGCCGTAGTGCACGTTGTCGCCGGCGATCGAGTAGGCGAACTCGTCGGTGCGCGCGATGCCCCGCAGCGATGCGCCACCGAGCAGCAGATCGCTGACCGCGGCCGCGCTGGTGGTTTCGGGGCGCGCCCAGTCGAGGAACTTCGGGTTGCCGGCGCCGATGCGGTATCCCTTGATCGCGAAGAGGTCCTTGACCGCGACGGTGAGCCCCGCGAGCGGTCCCTCCCAGGCGCCCTGCCAGAGCGGGTCGCCGACGGTGCGCCAGATCGCGCGGTCGAGGGCCTGCGCGCGCGGTGTCACGTGTGCGGCGGTGATGCGCCACGCCCCGTCGGTGCCGCGCTGCCACAGCTGCGTCTGCAGGCCGGTTCCGCCGTCGAGGTACCGCGAGACCGAGACGAGCAGTGCGGCGCCTGCTGCCAGCGGCCGGTATTCGATCCGTTCGATCTCGCGCGCGGCGACGCCGCCGCGCACGCCGCGGAAGGCGCTGATGGCGTCGTGGCCGATCAGCAGACCGGCGGCATCCCCCCGCATCGTGTCGGGGCCGGGGGCGAACATCGCGTCGAGAGTGTCGAGGTCGTTGGCCAGGATCGCGCGCTCGTAGTCCTCGAACGCGGTGAACAGGTCGGAGGGCACGGCGTCGGCGCCGACGATCTCATCGGTCACGGTCCACCCCCGTGAAGTCGCTCTCGCGGATGCGGGCGTGCACACCGCACGTGATGTCGACCACCTGCGAGATGTCGAAGTCGGTCGCGGCCGACAGGTAGGCGTAGGCGAGGTGCTCGTCCATGCCGTAGCGGGCATGAAGCAAACTCAGTGCCGCTCGCACGCATTTGCGCATCGCCTCGTTCAGGTCGGGATCGAGGCCGGTCGGCACGAGATACTCGTCGGTCCGCACCAGCGGCCCGACGATCTCGCCGAACTCGGCGAGCGCCTCGGCGCGCGGCACGACCTCGAACCGCAGGGTCGCGCGGAGCGAGGCCTCGAGCGCCGTGAGCGCGACCTCGCCGTCGCCTTGGGCGAAGTGCGGATCGCCGACGTAGGCGAGGGCACCGGCCACCTGCACCGGAAGGTAGAGCACGGCGCCTTCGGTCAGCAGGTTGATGTCGATGTTGCCGCCGTGCGCGCCGGGCGGCACCGAGTGCGGCCGCTGGTCGCCGCGGACGGCGACACCCATCGTGCCGAGGAAGGGCGCGAGCGGGAACTCGACCGGGCGGGGTCCGCCCTCGGTGAGCGGCAGCACGCCCCGGGGGCCGGCGGCGCGGTCTTCGACGGGCGTGAAGACGCTGACGTTCTCGGGTCCGCGGGGCAGCTCGCCCACGAGGGCGCCCTTGCCGTGCCGGTTCGAGATCACGCCGTACGGCACCCGCGGTTCGAGCTGCACGACGGTGATCTTCAGCAGGTCGCCGGGCGCGGCATCCGCCACCCGGATCGGACCCGTCACGACGTGCGGTCCGTCGGATGCGGGGTCGCGCGAGAGCTCGGCGGCGATCTCGATCGCGTCGGTGAGCACGTCGGATGCCGCGACTCCGTGCCCGCCGAAGTAGGCCGCCGGGTCCTTGCCCTGGTCTTCGAGGATGCCTTCGTGGCTGACGGTGTCGATCGTGACGGTCTCGCCGGGCGCGATCTCGAGCACGGCCGGATCGGCCTCGCACGGCAGGCGGCCCCACATCACGGTCGCCGGGGTGGCGGCCAGGTAGTGGTCGCCGGCGATCTCGCCCTGCCCGGGCTGAAGAACCTGGAACGTGCGCACCATGGAGCCATCCAACCGCATCGACGTTTCGCGTGGGTGTCGCCCGTCGATCCGTGTGGGCCGGGCCGCCCGAGGCCGGGGCTGCCACGAGCACGGGGTGCGAGGGGCGCGCGCCGCGTGCCCAACTCCTGATTATCCGGCGGATCCGGGCGGGAAACCCCCGAATCGGGGCGATTGCCGCCCGGATTGCAGGAGTTGGGCACGGCGTGTCTGCGCGAACAACATGCCCGATGACATCGACGGGCCGCGGTGGGATGCCTGAGCCGGAGGCCCTGGCTAGGATGCCCGGCATGGCCATCACGTTCGTGCGGGGGCCGAGTGGCACCCTCGTGATGCTCGCGCATGACCTCGCGAAGTCGACGGCGAGATTCGGCGCCACACCACCATCGTCACCGGCGACGGGCTGACCCGATGCCGGAGTCGTGGGCGACGTACCGCCGGTCGATCGGCGACCGGTCGCCGCTGTTCGCCGCCATCGCCGCCGCGTGGCCCTGCGACCGAGCGCTGTATCCGGGCAGCTACCTCGACCTCTCGCCGTCGGCGGCCATCCGCTCGGTCACATACGTCGACACCGATCGCCGCGCGGCCCGCTTCTTCGGCGACCGCGCTCGCGTGGACGCCGAACTCGCCGAGGCGGGAGTGGATGCCGCCGCACGAGAGGTGCGATTCCTGCACGCCGACTACACCGACGAACTGCCGGTCGATGAGGCCTCCGTCGACCTGTTGATCTCGCTGTTCGCGGGACCGGTCTCGGACCACTGCCGTCGCTACCTCCGACCCGGCGGGATGCTGCTGGCCAACACCAGTCACGGCGACGCGAGTCTCGCGGCGCTCCACCCCGACTGGATGCTCGTCGCGGCCGTCCACCACCGCGACGGCCGCTATCGCCTCGACACTTCCGATCTCGACCGCTGCCTCGTGCCGAAGAAGCCTGCCGACGCCGACCCCGGGCTCATCCGCGAGCGCGGCCGCGGGGTGGCGTACACGCGCAGCGCGTTCGCGTACGTGTTCCGGCTGACCGAATCCGCCGGCACCTCCGATCGAATCGGTCCGGGATGATCGGGTGAGCGCCCGCTACCGCGATGAAGCTCGATGGTGAAGGAGGACCCGTGATCGGCACGCTCAACCGGGTCGTCGAGCACATCGACGATCACCTCACCGACGACATCGACATCGCCGCGCTCGCCACCGGGCTCGGCACGACCGAGTACCACGTGCGCCGCATGTTCTCGTCGCTGGCGGGAATGCCGCTGTCGGAGTACATCCGGCGCCGCCGCATGACGGTCGCCGCCGCCGACCTGCTCGGCGACGACGGGATGCTCGACATCGCGGTGCGGTACGGCTACGGCTCGACCGAGGCGTTCACGCGGGCGTTCCGCGCGGTGCACGGCGTCGGTCCGTCCGACGTGCGGCGCACCGGGGGTCCCCTTCGATCGCAACCACAGCTCAGGTTCCGCCTGACCGTCGAAGGGAACACCCCCATGGACACCCGTCTCACCGACCGACCCGCCTTCCGCCTCGTCGGCCACTCGACCCGTGTGCCGCTGGTTCACCGAGGTGCGAATCCGCACATCCAGGCGTTCATCGCCGGACTGCCGGCACCCGAGCATGAGCGTCTGAAGGCGCTCAGTAGCGCCGAGCCCGCCGGACTGCTGCAGGTCAGCGCCGACGTCGACCCCGACTACACCGAGGGCACCGACCTCATCTACCTGCACGGCGTCGCGATCGGCGCCGACACCGCAGCACCCGACGACCTCGACGTGATCGAGGTGCCGGCCGGGCAGTGGGCCGTGTTCCGGGTCACCGGCGCGTACCCGGATGCTCTGCAGGATGCCTGGGCCGCGACGGCGACCGACTGGTTTCCGTCGAATCCGTGGCGGCTGCGTCCGGGCCCGTCGATCGTGGCAGTGCTCGACCGAGCTGCCGACTTCCGCACCGCGACCTGCGAGCTGTGGCTGCCGGTCGAGCGCGGCTGAGACCCGGTCGACCGGGCGTCACCGCCGAACGGACCGAGCCGACTCGACCAGCGCTTCGAGCGTGACCAGTCGCGCGGCCCGGTCGCCGGTGATCTCGGCGACCCGCACGTCGTCGCCCACGAGGTCGGGATCGTCGATGAGGTCGAGAAGGGCGCGATCGGCGGCATCCCGCAGCTCGAGGTCTTCGTCGTCGCCGACGACGATCCCGTCGTCGTCCACGAGCGGCAGCACGACGAGCAGGTCGACCTGCGAGAGCGCCCGCTGCGCGACCTCGTCGGCCCGAGGAACGCTCTCGTCGGGGTGCTCCGCACGGCCCAGCTCGTGCAGCGCATGCAGGTAGGCGAGGAAGTCGAGCGGGCCGCGTTCGGCGATGAGGTCACCGTCGAATTCGTCCGAGAGCAGCCGATCGGCGGCGAGCCGCAACTGCGCGGCGAACAGGCCCGCTGTGGGCTGATCCCACGATTCGTCGAGCAGTTCGAACGGATCGGGCAGCACCGTGAACGACGGATGCCGCGCGACGAAGTCCGCGATCAGCGTGCTCTTGCCGCTGGCGTGGGTTCCCGACACCACGATCCGCATCGAAGACCCCCTCAGCCCAGGAACCTCGCCGGGTCGAACTCGTCGATCGGGATGATGCGGGTGCGCGGCAGCGGGGCGTCGAACACGCGCGCGTCGTACTCGAGATCGAACTTCTCGAGCCCGGGGATCGCCGTGAAGCCGCTGTTGCGGAACTCGGTGAACGCGACGACTCCGACGCGGCGATCGGCGCCGACCAGCGCCGTGATGTCGTCGATGAAGTCGCCGTCGTGGCTGACGAGCAGCACGTCGGCCGGGCGGTCGACCAGGGCCTGGAGGGTGCGCTGCACCGCGATGTCGACGACCTTCTCGTCGGGCGCCCCCGACAGCGGCACCACGACGTAGTCCATGGCCTTGAGCGCCTGGACGAACGACATCGGGATGCCGCTGGTGGCGTTGAGGAAGAACACCCCGCGTGCGGGCTGATCCCAGACGCGTGAGGCGAACGAGACCAGTCGGTCCCAGCGTGGGCGCTCGTCGGGCTGCGGCCGTCGATTCAGGATCGATGTGCCGAGGGTGGCGTCGATGTTCTCGCCGTCGACCAGCACCCAGGTCGCGCGCGATGCGGCATCCGTCACATGAGCCCCCTGCCTCGAACCGGCTAGACCGAAGCCTAGTGCCGGCGCTCGTCCCACCGCGCCTCTGCCGGGTTGACAGCGGACACGACGGGACTTATCGTTTTTCGATAACAACGAATAACGATAAGGAGGATGCTCATGACGAAGCAGGGTACCGAACGGGTGATGTCGAAGGCCGATGCGGTGTCGATGATTCTGTTCATGCTCGCGGGCGCCGCGATCGCGGTCGTCACCGTCGTCGCGGCGGTCATGCGGATCGTCGAGGTGCTGCCCGGCCGCGACGTGCGGGTGTTCGCCGAGTTCGCGGGCACGGTGGCGCAGGCGCCGATCGGACCCGACGGCGAGGCCGCGCCGGTCGAGCTCGACACAGGCTGGGTGATCGCGCCGGAGCTGCCGGCGGCATCGGTCGGCGCGATCGTCATCCAGCAGATCATCCTCGCGGGCGCGGTCATCACGGTGGTGACGTGTCTGCTGCTGGTGACGAACAGCATCCTGCGGGGCCGGATGTTCAGCCGCACGAACACGCGGCTGGTCACGGTGGCGGGCTTCGTCGCCATCGTCGGCTACGCGGCCATGCCGTTCTTCGGCAACATGGGCGCGAACGGCGCCTTCGTGCGCATCTCGGACGGCACGTTCGACAACGTGATCATGGCGGTCGACCTCTACCCGCTGATCCTCCTCGCCTTCCTGGCCGCACTCGGCAGCCTCACCTTCACGGTGGGTGAGCGCATCCGCCGCGACACGGAGGGGCTGGTATGACACCTCCGGACGAGGACGGCCCCAGCGGCATCCACTGCCGTCTCGACGAGCTGCTCGCCGCGCGCGGGATGACCGTCACGCGGCTGTCCGAGCTGGTCGGGGTCTCGGTCGTCAACCTGTCGGTGCTCAAGAACGACCGGGCCCGGGCCATCCGCTACTCCACTCTGTCGGCGATCTGCGACGCGCTCGACTGCGAGGTCGGCGACCTGCTCGTGAGGGCGGGCACCGACGGGGCGGATCGATGACCGACGACGACGCGGTCGCCGAGACCGAGCGCCTGGTGCTGCGCCGGTGGCGGGTGGCGGACGCCGCTGTGCAGCGCACGTTGTGGGCCGAACGCGATCCGCGCACCCCCGCCCACCGGCGGCTGTCCTCCGACGGCCATCCGACTCTCGAGGAGCTCGAGGACCGCATCCGCCACGAGTCCCCCGGCGCCACGGTCGCACTGCTCGCGGCCGTCCGGCGCACGGACGGCGCGGTCGTCGGCTACGCCGGGCTCATCCGGAACGACCACGGTGAGCCGGACGAGCCCGAGATCGCCTACGAATTCCTGCGTGCGGAGTGGGGGCGGGGCCTGGCCACCGAGGCGTGCGGCGCCGTCGTCGACTGGGCGCGGCGCACGCGCCACCGCCGCCTCTGGGCCACAGTGCGTGAGTGGAACACCGCCTCTCGCCGCGTACTCGACAAAGTGGGGTTCGCCGAGACGACCCGCGTCGACCGCGATGCCGCGCACGGCGACACCCTGTACTACCGTCTCGACCTCTGACCTTCGCTGTCCGCGGTGCCTGCGACGATCCAGGCGACGGATGCGGCGGAGGAGGCGGGATGCGGGGCGAGGCGACCGTGCTGCACGCCGACCTCGACGCCTTCTACGCCTCGGTCGAGCAGCGGGACGAACCCGCCCTGCGCGGACGTCCGGTGATCGTCGGCGGTGGAGTGGTGCTCGCTGCGAGCTACGAGGCGAAGGCGCGGGGCGTGCGCACCGCGATGGGCGGCCGGCTGGCGAGAGAGCTGTGCCCCGACGCGATCGTCGTGCCGCCGCGCATGGACGCCTACTCGGCGGCGAGCAGAGCCGTGTTCGCAGTCTTCCGCGACACGACGCCGCTCGTGGAGGGCATCTCGATCGACGAGGCGTTCCTCGAGGTGGGCGGTCTGCGCCGGCTCGTCGGCACGCCCGAGCAGGTCGCGGTGCGACTGCGCGAGCGCGTGCGTACCGAGGTCGGGCTGCCGATCTCGGTCGGCGTCGCGCGCACCAAGTTCCTCGCCAAGGTCGCGAGCGCGGTGAGCAAGCCCGATGGACTGCTGGTGGTCGAGCCCGACGGCGAGCAGGCGTTCCTGCTGCCGCTGCCGGTCGAACGGCTCTGGGGGGTGGGGGCCGCGACCGCCGAGAAGCTGCACGGTCTCGGCATCCGCACGGTGGGTCAGCTGGCCGAGCTCGAAGAGGCGACCGCCGAGCGGCTGCTGGGCCGGGCGGCGGGTGCGCATCTTCACGCGCTGGCGCGCCTGCGCGACCCGAGACCGGTGGATGCCACGAAGCGGCGCGGATCGATCGGCTCGCAGCGCGCGCTCGGCACCCGCCCGCGCACGCCCGACGAGCTCGACCTGTTCCTCACCCAGATCGTCGACCGGCTCGGCCGACGCCTGCGCGAGGGTGGACGCGTGTGCCGCACGGTCGTGCTGCGCCCGCGGTTCGGCGACTTCACGAAGGCGACGCGGTCGCGGTCGCTGCGATCGCCGACCGACCGCACCGCTCTGCTGCTCGGCATCGCCCGCGGTCTGCTCGCCGTCGCGCAGCCCGAGATCGAGCAGCGCGGCATCACCCTCATCGGCGTCTCGTTCTCGCAGCTCGCCCGGGCCGACAGCATCCCGCCCGAGCTGCCCATCGACTGGGACGACGGCATGAGGCTCGACTCGGTGCTCGATGCCGTGCGCGACCGCTTCGGCGCGGCATCCGTCGGGCGCGCGACGCAGCTCGGACGCGATCCGGGGTGGTCGACGCCGGTGCTGCCAGAGCACGAGTGAGTCGCCTTCCGGTCTAGCGCGGGATCGGCGTCGGCCCCTTGACGAATTGGTAACCGATACGTTACCAATGGTGTGTGGATGTCTTCACCGCGCTCGCCGACCCGGTGCGCCGTGCGCTCGTGCGGCGGCTCGCGGCCGGGCCGGCGCGCGTGGCCGACCTCGCGGCCGAGCATCCGATCAGCCGACCGGCGATCAGCCGCCATCTGCGCCTGCTCGGCGAGGGCGGCCTGGTGGTGGCGACCGAGGTCGGACGCGAGCGGCACTACGCGCTCGACCACGACGGTCTGCGCCCGGTTCGCGCGCTGCTCACCGAGCTCGCCGGTGAGCCGCGCGTCGACCCGACGCGCCTCGATGCGCTCGAACTCGAGGTGAAGCGCACGGTGCGCGAACGACGCGAGACGCCCCCGATCCGCCGAGAGGAGACCGCATGACCCCCACTGCCACGGCGACCGGCCGACGCGAGGTGCGCGACGGCGCCGTCTACATCGTGTTCGAGCGCACCTTCCGCGCGCCGAGAGACGACGTGTGGGCGGCCGTCACCGAACCCCACCGTCTGGAACGCTGGATCGGCACATGGTCGGGCGACCCGACCACCGGGTCGGTCGAGTTCCGCATGACAGCCGAAGATCCGGATGCCGCGCCCGAGACCCACCGGATTCTGCTGTGCGATCCGCCTCGCCGATTGGTCACCGAGTCGACCTCGCCGGACGATGACACGACGTGGCGCATCGAACTCGACCTCACTGAGGAGCGGGGCGTCACCACCTTCCGATTCGCGCAGCGCATGGAAGACGCGGTTCCGGCCGAGACGGTCGGGCCGGGATGGGACTACTACCTCGATCGCCTTGTCGTCGCCCACGGCGGCGGCGACGCCGCCATGGTCGAGTGGGACGCCTACTACCCGGCGTTGTCGAACCACTACGCGGAGATGTTCGGCCGGTAGGGTCCGGCATGCGGCGGCGAGCGCGCGTCCCACCGTGCGCTACTGCACCGAGACGCCCTGCTCGACCGCGGCGCGGGGGTGCGGGCGACTGATGAGGAACCCCTGCGCGCGATCGCAGCCCAACTCGGCCGCGGTCTCGAGATGCTGTTGTGTCTCGATGCCCTCGGCGACGACGCGCAGGCCGCGCTCGTGCGCGACCTCGACGCTCTCGCGCAGCGCGCCGAGACGATCGGGATCGGTGCTGCGCACGAGCGGACCCGCGAGCTTGACCTCGGTCAACGGCAGGTTCTCGAGACGCTCGAGCGACGCGTAGCCGGCGCCGAACTCGTCGAGCGAGATGCCGACGCCGATCTCGCGCAGCACCCGCAACCGCGGCACGACCGCGGAGGCATCCAGCAACGGCAGCTTCTCGGTGATCTCGAGCGTGAGGGATGCCGGGGCGAGGCCGCGTCGGCGGAACTCGTCGAACACGTAGCGCGCGAACGCCTCGTCGACCAGCTGCAGCGGCGAGACGTTGACGGCGAGCTCCCAATCACGACCGTTCGCGCGCCAGCTCTCGAGGAGGTCCAGGCAGTCGTCGAGCATGAAGCGGCCGAGCTCGTGGATGACGCCCGTGTTCTCGGCCAGGTCGACCATCGTGGCCGGGTCGATCTCGCCCATCGACGGGTGATGCCACCGGCACAGCGCCTCGACGGCTTCGACGTCGCCGGTCTTCAGCGAGATCTGCGGTTGATACGCGGCTTCGATCTGGCCGTCACGCAGGGCGGTCGCCAGGTCGGCCGCAAGGTCTTCTGTGTCGGGCATCCCTCAAGTGAGCCGGAAGGGACGATCCGGTGCAAGGGGAGCGCACCCGAACAGGGTCACCCGCTATGATGCGGGGCTTCGGCCGTTCGGCCGCGATGACGTAACCCGTTGCATCCCCAGTCCGACGCCGGTATGGTCACGCGCAACCGCAGACCCGGAGAAGCGCACAGCGCTGAGATCCGCCCCGCCGGGGACGCTCCGTCGGCCCGAGGGAGACATCGTGTCCACCACCTCGATCAGCAATGCGGCGCGCGAGCGAACCTTCGCCGTCGTCGACCCGCGCACGGGAACCGAGATCTCACGACGACCGGCGTTCACCGACGCCGACGTCGTCGCAGCGATCGATCGTGCTCACTCCGCGTATCGCTCGTGGCGTGACACCGACATCGCGGACCGCGCGGAGGTGCTGCATCGGATCGCCGACCTGCAGGCTGCGAACGCGCGCGAACTGCGACGACTGCTGATCCACGAGATGGGCGCACCGCCCGAGAGCATCGGGTGGGACTTCGACTTCGACGTGTCGATGTACCGCTGGTACGCCGACCACGGTGCGGAGCTGCTGGCGGACGAGCCGATCGACGTTGCCGACGGCCGAGGCATGGTGGTCAAGCGGCCGCTCGGCGTGATCCTCGGCATCATCCCGTGGAACGCGCACGTGATGCTCACAACCCGGTTCGCTGCGCCCAACCTCATCGTCGGGAACACCGTGCTGGTCAAGCCGCCGCCGCAGTGCCCCGAGAGTGCGGCCCTGATGGAGCAGCTCGTGCACGCGGCGGGGGTGCCCGAGGGCGTCTACACCGCGCTGTACTCGACGCACGAACAGACCGAGATGATCATCGCCGATCCGCGCGTGCACGCGGTCTCGTTCACCGGTTCCGCTGCGGGCGGCGCCGCGGTGGCCGAGATCGCCGGGAGACATCTCACGCGGGTGTCCCTCGAACTGGGCGGCTCCGACCCCTTCGTCGTGCTGTCGACCGACGACCTCGCCGGCACGGTCGCGGACGCGGTCGACCTGCGGCTGCTGGTGGGCGGACAGGCCTGCATCTGCGCGAAGAGGTTCATCCTGATGGACGATCTCTACGACGAGTTCGTCCGCCTCTACCTCGAGCAGGTCAGGATCGCCGGCACACCCGACCCGTCGGTGCCGGATGATGCGACGTGGACGCTGTCGTCCGACCTGGCCGCCGAGCGCCTTCAGGATCAGGTCGATCGCGCTGTCGCCCAGGGCGCGACGCTCGTCGGCGGCGAACGCGCGGGCAACATCTTCGCTCCGGGACTGCTCGTCGACGTCCCCGACGACGCCGACGTGCACAGTGAGGAGCTCTTCGGCCCCATCGCCATCGCGTACCGTGTGCACGACGATGACGAGGCGGTCGAGATCGCCAACGGCTCGCCATACGGCCTGGGCGCCTATGTCTACGCGAGCGAGCCCGGGCGTGCGGAGGCTGTGGCCGAGCGGATCGACTCGGGGATGTGCTTCATCAACCGTGGGCCCGACCTCGACGCCGCTGTCTGCTTCGGCGGCGTCAAGGCGTCCGGCTTCGGGCGCGCGCACGGCCGATGGGGTGCGGAGGAGTTCCTGAATCACCGCTTCGTGAGGACGCGGTAGCCGCCGGTCATCGCAGCGACCACCAGCGCCTGCGCCGCTCGGGCTTCGCCTGCGCTTCGTCGGCCTCCTGAGCCGCACGCGCGCGGGCGGCACGGCGCTCGCGCCAGGCATCCACCTCTGCGTCGACATCGCGCGTGGGTGTGACGACCGGTGGTCCACCCTGCAGCTGGCGTCGTGCCTCGACGACCCGGCGGTTGAAGTCGTCGAGCACCTCGCGCACGCGGGCCTCGCTCGACTCCAGATCGAGCTGGGCGTCGAGCTCGAGGTTCTCGACCCGCAGGCTCAGCGCAGGCGGGCCGAGCCCGGTGAGGTTCTCGGACTCGATCTTGCGGCGGATCCACCAGTCGGGATCGTGGTGCGAGCCGAGGCCCTCGATCGGCTTGCCGGCGCCAGGAAGGTCGTCGAAGTCGCCGCGGCGGATCGCCTGCTGGATCGCGGTCTCGACGATCGCCGACATGTTCTGCGCGGTGAGCGACGAGGAAGGCTTGCCCGAATCCGGGTCCGCGGACGGGTCTTCGCCCGCGGCGCGGCGCGCGGCATAGCGAGCGGCCTCGCTTCGTGCGTCGGACATGCCACCTCCTCGGGTCTCCCGAGGCATCCAGTCAACCTCATCGAGTGCAGAGGGGACACCGGAGCCACCAAGACCGCTGCCGAGCGTTGGCCGCGGGGTCTAGCCTGAGCCGATGCGGATGCTCCTCACCTCCAACGGAATCACGAACGCCGCCATCGGAGACGCGCTTGTGGAGCTGCTCGGAAAGCCGATCGCCGAGTCGCGCGTCGTCGTCGTGATCGACGCGATCCTCGGGTTCGCGGGCGACAGTTCGCAGCTCGTCGCACACCTCGAGGGGCTGCGCGCGCTCGATTGGGCGGAGTTCGACGTGGCTTCCCTCTTCGCCGGCCCGGCCGGCCTGGTGGAGGAGCGGCTGCGGGCCGCCGATGTGATCCTCTGCTACGGCGGCAGCAACCTGTGGCTGGCCCACGCCTGGAAGGAGACGGGGCTCGCGCCCGTTCTGGCGGAGCTCCTCGACGAGAAGGTCTACGTGGGGTGGAGCGCCGGCTCGATGATCTTCCCTCGCCGACTGGACCGCTGGCCGGAGGACTTCAACGACCAGGAAGAGCTCGAGATGTTCGGCCTCGACTCGGTCGCACCCGCCGTTCCGCTGTTCGATTGGTTCTTCATGGGCCATCTGGGTGCCGACTGGATGTCGCCGACCGCCGAGCAGTGGGCGGCGCGCGGCGCGGCGCGCACCGGCCAGCAGGTGTGGTTCATCGACGACGATTCCGCGCTGCTCGTGCGCGACCCGAGCGCTGACCCCGTCGTCATCTCCACCGGCCACTGGCGGCGCTTCGACGTCGACGGCTCACTGGCCGACTCGCGGTGAATACCGCGGTGGGGTGATTCACCGGTGCGCTCGCGCAGGCAGACTGGGCGCATGACCGTGCCTGACGGCGAGACCATGCTCACGGATCCGCAGCCCCGCCTGCCCGCGTGGCTCGCCGACATCATCATCATCGCGCTGATGGTGGTGCTCTCCGTGGTGCGCGATCCGGGCGAGATGATCCTCGTGCCGGATGCCGCCACGATCACCCTGGTCGCGCTCGCGGCGGCGGCTCTGCTCTTCCGCCGACGCTGGCCGATTCCGATCCTCGGCGTGGAGGTCGCGCTGTACGGGATCGCCGCCGCGTTCGCGACCCTCGCCCCGGCGATCGCGTTCGCGGTCGCTGTGGCGATCTTCGCCGTCACGAACCGCAGGCCGCGGAAGGTCGGGGTCATCGTGACGCTGATCGCCGTGGGGCTGGTGATCGGTCTGGGCCTGCTGGCCTGGCAGGGCGGCCCGACCGACCCGCGGCTGGTGCAGTTCGCGCTGACGGCGATCGTCGGATCGGCGCTCGGGGATGCCACCCGGTCGCGGCGCGAGTACATCGCGGCGATCACGGATCGTGCCGAGCGCGCCGAGCGCACCCGTGAGGCCGAGGCCCGTCGTCGAGTGTCGGAGGAACGGCTGCGGATCGCACGGGATCTGCACGACGCGGTTGCCCACCAGATCTCGGTGATCAGCCTGAACGCCGGCGTCGCGTCGGCCGCGATCGATGCCCGGCCCGACAAGGCGAAGGAGTCTCTCGCGGCGATCCGCTCGGCGTCGCGGACGGTGCTCGGTGAGATCGGCGGCCTGCTCGAGGTGCTGCGGGCCGACGACAACGATGCCACCGCGCCTGGGCCGAACCTGGCTCAGCTCGACGACCTGACCCGCCGGTTCACCGAGGCCGGGTTGGAGGTGTCGGTCCGGATCCAAGGCGACCTGTCGCGCGCGGACGGCGCCGTCGGCCTTGTCGCCTACCGCGTCATTCAGGAGGCGCTGACCAACGCGCACAAGCACGGCGCAGAGGACCGCGCTCACATCCTTCTCTCCGTGGATGACGAGGCCCTGACGACCGTGGTCACGAACCCGATCGCTGCGGCGATCGACGCATCCGCTGCCCCGGGCTCTCGTCTGGGCCTCGCCGGGATGCGCGAGCGGGTGGCGACCGTGCACGGCTCCGTTGAAACCGGTCCCGCGGCCGGAGGCTGGCGGGTGGCAGCGCGTCTGCCGCTGACAGAGGGAGGCTCCGCGTGATCCGGGTGCTCGTCGTCGACGATCAGGCGCTCATCCGCCAGGCCGTGACCGACATCCTCGGTGCCGCGGCCGGCATCGAGGTGGTCGGCGATGCCGTCGACGGGGCCGATGGAGTCGAGGCATCCCGTCGGCTTCGTCCTGATGTGGTGCTGATGGACATCCGGATGCCGCGACTCGACGGAATCGACGCGACAGCCCGGATCTGCGCCGACCCGGCCCTCGCCGAGACCCGGGTGCTCATCCTCACGACGTTCGAGGAGGACGAGTACGTCGTGAGGGCGATGCGCGCGGGGGCGAGCGGGTTCATCGGGAAGGGCTCGGAGCCCGACGACATCGTGCGCGCGGTCGAGGCCGTGCACGCGGGTGACTCCCTGCTGTCGGCAGCAGCCACGCGCGCCCTGATCGCGAAGCATCTGCAGCCCGCGGCCATGGATCGCGCTCGGCTCGAGTCGCTGACCGACCGCGAGGAGGAGGTGCTGCTGCTCGTCGCGCGGGGCCGGTCGAACCAGGAGATCGCCGACGAGCTGTTCATCTCACCCCATACGGCCAAGACCCATGTGAACCGCATCATGACCAAGCTGTACGCGCACGACCGCGCGCAGCTCGTGATCGCCGCCTACGAGTCGGGACTGCTCGCGCCCGGCGGCTGAAATACCGCAGGTGCGGTACGCGCATGCCGCCGCGGGAGGATCCGCGCCCGCGCGAGGAAGACGAGCCTGGGGGTATGACAATCTCCTCCCCTGTCACCAACGCGCCGGCCGGTGCCACGATCATCTCGGCGCGCGACGTGCACAAGTCCTACGGAAGCGGCCAGAACCGCTTCGACGCACTCAAGAGCATCAGCTTCGACATCCGCGAGGGCGAGTCGATCGCGATCATCGGCAAGTCGGGCTCAGGCAAGTCGACCCTGATGCACGTGCTCGCCCTGCTCGACGCCCCCGACTCCGGCGACCTCGAGCTCGACGGCGTCGACACGAAGCGACTGCGCGGCAGGAAACTCAACCGCACCCGCAACAAGACGTTCGGGTTCGTGTTCCAGCAGTTCTTCCTCACCGGGTCGAACACCGTGCTCGAGAATGTGATCCTCCCGATGAAGATCGCCGGCGTCGGTCGGGCCGAGCGCAAGCGCCGCGGAATGGCTGCGCTCGAGCAGCTCGAGCTCGCCGACAAGGCCAAGAACAAGGCCGTGAACCTGTCGGGCGGTCAGAAGCAGCGCACGGTGATCGCCCGCGCCCTCGTCAACAACCCGCGCATCATCTTCGCCGACGAGCCCACGGGCAACCTCGACTCGAACACCGGCGCGGTCGTCGAAGACATCCTGTTCACCCTCAACCGCGAGCACGGCATCACACTCATCGTCGTCACCCACGACGAAGACCTTGCCGCCCGCTGCGACCGCCGCATCCACATCCGCGACGGACGCATCGTCGAGGACTCTTCGGAGGTGGCGGCATGAGGACCGCTGATCTGATCACCACCGCAGGCGCCAACACGTTCCGCTCCAAGACCCGCTCGATCCTCACGATCCTCGCGATCTTCGTCGGCGCGTTCACCCTGACTCTGACGAGCGGTCTCGGCACCGGGATCAACCAGTACATCGACGACACGGTGAGCGCGGTCGGCGCGTCTGACGCGATGACCGTCACCAAGGTGCAGGAGGGCTCGGAGCGGACTCCCGGCTCGTCGGGGCCCGTCGAATACGACCCGGATGCCGTCTCCACCGGCATCCCGGGCCAGACCGTCATCGCGCTCACGCCCGACGACGTCGCCACGATCGAGGGCATCGACGGGGTGCTCGACGTGCAGGCCGCGCGCGCGATCAGCCCCGACTACATCGTGTTCGGCGACGGCACGAAGTACGTCGCGCAGGTCGGCAGCCTCGTGCCGGGGCAGACGACGCTGCTCACCGCCGGCGCGGAGCCCGACACGGATGCCGCCGATTACGAGGTCGCGATCCCCCTCACCTATGTCGAGGCGCTCGGGTTCGACTCTGCCGATGCCGCCATCGGCGAGACGGTCGAGATCGCGATCACCGACGCGATGCGTGAGCAGCACGTCATCTCGGCCGAGGTCGTCGGCGTGACCGAAGAGACGCTCGCGTCGCCGCTGGGCGCGAGCATCCTGCTCAACGACGCTCTCGCCGACACCCTCTTCGACACCCAGTCGACGGGGATCCCCGCCGACGAGGCAGACCGGTACACCTCGGCGACCGTCTGGTTCGACCCCGACGCCACCGACGACGAGATAGACGCGCTGCAGGATGCCCTGTCCGACGAGGGCTACACCGGAATCACCGTCGCCGACCAGCTCGGCACGATCACTTCGGTCATCGACGGCATCGTGCTCGTGCTCAACGGCTTCGCGATCATCGCGCTGCTGGCCGCGAGCTTCGGCATCGTCAACACCCTGCTGATGTCGGTGCAGGAGCGCACGCGCGAGATCGGCCTCATGAAGGCGATGGGGATGGGGTCCGGACGCGTGTTCAGCTTGTTCAGCCTCGAGGCCGTCTTCCTCGGCTTCCTCGGCAGCGCCATCGGCGTCGGCATCGCGATGATCGCCGGCGGGGCGATCAGCACGGCCGTGTCCACGGGACTGCTGTCGGATCTGGCCGGGCTCACGCTGATCGCGTTCGACCCGGTGTCGGTCGTCACGATCATCCTGACCGTCATGGTCATCGCATTCCTGGCCGGGACCATCCCCGCCTGGCGTGCGGCCAAGGCCGACCCCGTCGAGTCTCTGCGCTACGAGTGAGGTCGCCGAGCGGGCTCCTGCCGGGCAGGTGGGAGCCCGCTCGTCTCGACGATCGGCACTCTGCCGGCCGCCTCTCTATCCCTCGTGCGGCGCCTTGATCGTCTTCATGGGAAACCGGGACTGCATTCTGGCCAACCCCGGCAGGGCGGTCAGTTGCTGGGTCATGAACGCCTCGTAGGCGGTGCGGTCGGCCACTCTGACGAGGGCTTCGTAGTCGGGCGACCCGAACATCCGTCGCGCTTCGATGATCTCGTCGAACGCGACGAGCGCGGCCTCGAATCGTTCCACGGTCGCCTGCTTCATGTCGGCCAGTTCCAGTTCGATCCACACTTCGAACCCCTGATCGATCGCGTCAGGGTTGATCCGCGCGTGGTACCCGAGGATGACCCCCTCCTCCTCCAGGCGCCGCACCCGTCGAAGACACGGCGACGGCGTCAGCCCGACGCGCTCAGCCAACTCGTTGTTGCTCACGCGCGCATCACGGCGAAGCTGGTCGATTATTGCGCTGTCGATCGCATCCACGATTCAAACTTGCCAGAAGACGATGCTGCTCAGCAATATTCGCAATCGACTGCGGCCTCGGTCGGCCTACTCTGCGAGATATCGCATTCACGGCCTCAGCAAGGACACCGCAATCATGGACATCGCTGCGCTCGCGCTCTTCGTCGGCTTCGCCGCAATAGCCCTCGTAGTCCCCGGGCCCGATTGGGTGTTCGTGCTCTCCTCGAGCACGAGTGGCACCCGAGTAGGCTCCGCCGTCGGCGGACTGATGACGGGCTACGCGATCATCACGATCGCTGTCGCGGTCGGCCTGGGCGCCCTGATCGCGACCGTGCCGTTCGCCCTCACCGCCATCGCCGTCCTCGGCGCCGGCTACCTCATCTACCTCGGCGCGGCGATCCTCCGCGCACGATCCTCCGCGGCCCCCGCCGGCGCCATCGCCCCCGCAGATCTTCGGCCGGATGCCCACACCCTCATCCGCGGCATCGGCGTCAGCGCGCTCAACCCCAAGGCGCTGCTGTTCTTCCTGGCCATCCTGCCGCTCTTCGTCCGAGCCGAATCGCCACTGCCGGCGACCCTGCAGCTCGGCATCTACGGCGCGATCTACATCGTGATCGGGTCGGCGTTCTACCTCCTGCTGGGAACGCTCGCCCGCCGGCTGTCGCGCACGAACCGCGCCGGCGCCCTTCTGAACCGGGTGTCGGGTGCCCTCATGATCCTCATCGGCATCGCCATGCTCGTGGAGCAGGCCATCACGATCGCGCACATCGTTTAGGCACGTCGCCGGTCGCTGCAGTTCGAGAAGCGAGCGTCGGATAGTGCGGCCGTGTCCGCGGGCGGGACCTAGCCCGATGCGCCGGGCGACAGAACGCGCAAGCCGGCGCGGGCAGCGGCATCCAGTCCTCAGTCGGTCGTTATCCTCTCGTGAACGCCGAGGCCCGGATCCTTTGACGGGCATTGCACGAAGAGGGGGTTGAGGTCGGGCGGCCCTCCTCTTGCGCACGCTAGAATTCTGTACATGACAGTCCTCTCTCTGGCAGACGCGCGCGCATCGCTGAGCAAGCACATCGAATCGGCTACGACAACGCACGAGCGGTTCGAGATCACCCGCAATGGCGCCCGAGTCGCGGTATTGATGAGCGCCGAGGACTATGACGCGCTCGTGGAGACGGTCGACATCCTGAGCAGCCCAGACGAGGTTGCAGCGCTACGGACAGCGATCGCTGAGCTCGAGGTGGGCGACGTGTCGTCGGCAGATGAGGTTCGCGCGGCGATGGTCGCGCGCGGTCGGCTCGCCGAGTGAACGTCGCGTACGAGGTCATCTTCACCCGATCAGCCAGGCGCGCGCTGGAGGTCACGCTCCCCGAGTCGGTCGCGGCGGCGGCTTTCGAATTCATCGTCGGCCCCTTGGCGGGGAACCCGCGGCGGGTCGGGAAGCCTTTGCGTGAGCCGCTCGCGCCACTGTACTCGGCGCGGCGGGGCGAGTACCGAGTGCTCTACCGGATCGAGGACGACCGACTGGTCATCGAGATCGTGACGATAGAGCATCGCCGGGACGCCTACCACCGTCGCTGAGAATCGCCCCGCATCACCAAAGGGAATGCTTCTCTCCTAGACAGGTCCCCGACCCCGCGCCGACCGCCGACGCGGCAACGATCGTGCACGAACGAACGCCGTGGCGACCCATGGACCACGCCGTGTGACCACGCTCCGCTGACGACACCCGCCACCACGCAGTGGCAGCAGACCCCTTGTCTGCCCAACGGGCCGCCGACACAATGGGGCGCAGGCGCGCGTGCGCGCTCGACCGTATGAGGTGAGAGCTCGATGACGTCAACCGTCCGCGAAGTCACGTTCGACCTGCTCCGCACGCTCGGCGTGACCACGATGTTCGGCAATCCGGGGTCGACCGAAGAGACCTTCCTCAAGGACTATCCCGCGGACTTCACCTACGTGCAGACGCTCGCCGAGGCGGCTGCCGTCGGCGCCGCCGACGGGTACTCGCAGGCGATGCGCACTCCGGTGCTGGTGAATGTGCACACGTCGGCGGGCTTGTCGAACGGCATGTCGAACATCCTCACCGCGTACATGAACCGCACCCCGCTGATCGTGACCGCGGGGAACCAGACGCGCGAGATGCTGCTGATGGAGCCCTGGCTGACCAACATCGACCCGGCCGTGCTTCCTCGCCCGTGGGTGAAGTGGAGCTACGAACCGGTACGCGCCGGCGACGTTCCGGCCGCGTTCATGCGGGCGATCGCGATCGCGACGCAGCCGCCGCAGGGCCCGGTGTTCCTCTCCGTCCCGCTGGACGACTGGGATCAGCCCGCCGACGGGCCGGCGGCCGTGCGCTCGGTCGCCACCCGGATCGCGCCCGATCCGACGCGGCTCGCCGAATTCGCCGCGGCCCTCGCGGCTGCCCACAACCCCGCGCTGATCTACGGCGCGGCGATCGCGCGCGAAGAGGGCTGGGACCAGGCGATCGCGCTCGCCGAGCGCCTGAACGCACCGGTGTGGGCGGCACCGGCATCCGAGCGACCGCCGTTCCCCGAGAACCACCCGCTCTACGTCGGCGGACTGCCGTTCGCGATCGGGCCGCTGTCAGAGAAGCTGGCGGGCCACGACCTCGCGATCGTGATCGGCGCACCGGTTTTCCGGTACTACCCGTGGGTTGCGGGTTCGTATGTGCCGGACGGCCTGCGGCTGCTGCATGTCTCGGACGACCCGGGCGAGACCGCGAAGGCGCCGGTGGGCGACAGCCTTCTCGGCGATGCCGTGCTCACCATCGAGCGGCTGACCGAGCTGATACCGGCGCGGCCCTCGACCACGGCGCGCATCGCGCCGCAGCCGCACCGAATGGCGCCCCAGCCGCAGGCCGAACCTACCCAAGAGCCGGGTGACTCACGTCTGACCGCGTCGCAGCTCTTCCGTACGCTGCGCGACGCGGCGCCCGCCGACACGGTGCTCGTCGAGGAGTCGCCGTCGAACCTCGCCGAACTGCACGCCGCCTGGCCGGTCGAACTGCCCGACAGCTTCTACACGTTCGCGTCGGGCAGCCTCGGCTGGAACCTGCCGGCCTCGGTCGGCATCGCACTGGCCGAGCGCGACAGCGGACGGAAGCGTCCGGTGCTCGCCGTGATCGGCGACGGCTCGCTGCAGTACTCGATCCAAGCGCTGTGGACGGCCGCGCAGCACGGCCTCCCCCTCGTCGTGGTCGTGCCCCGCAACAGCGAGTACGCCATCCTGAAGTCCTTCGCCGAGCTCGAGGAGACCCCCGGAGTGCCCGGCCTCGACATTCCGGGCCTCGACATCGCGGCCCTCGCCACAGGCTACGGATGCCACGGAGTCGACGCCGAGACCGAAGACGACGTCCGCGCAGAGCTCGCGGCCGCCTTCGACGCCGACAAGCCGACCGTCATCGTCGTGCCGGTGACACCGACCATCCCCCCGCTGATCTGACGTCGCCCAGGCGACGGTCACGAGCGCGCAGCCATCGATCGGACGCGCATGACCCGCTCCACCCACACGCTGCCCGCCGGTGCAGGGTTCTGGGTCGTCGCGATCGTCTTCTTCCTCGCGATGTCGTACTCGACGGTTCCGACCCCGCTGTACCCGATCTATGAGCAGGCCGACGGCTACCCGGTGTGGATGATCACCGTGATCTTCGCCGCCTACGCGGTCGGTGTCGTGGGCGGGCTGCTGCTGCTCGGTCCTGTCAGCGACTGGGCCGGCCGCAGACGGATGTCGCTCATCGCGCTCGCGCTCGTCGCGGTCGCCGCGCTCCTCTTCATTGTCTGGACCGAGGTGCCTGCGCTGCTCGTCGCGCGGGTGGTCAACGGTGTCGGCATCGGCATCCTGTCCGCGAACGCGACAGCGCATCTGGGCGAGCTGCGCGCTCGCACGCGCCCGAAGGAGAGCCCCGTCATCGCCGCCACAGTCGCCGGCGTCGCAACGATCGGGGGCCTTGCTCTCGGTCCGATCGTCGGTGGGCTGTTCGCGGAGTTCGTCGACGATCCCCTGTTCCTCCCGAACGTCATCTACCTGGTCGTGATCCTCGTGTGCGCCGTCGCGATGGCGTTCGTGCCCGAAACGGTCAACGCGGTCGCCGGGCGCGGTCGCTATCGGCCGCAGCGCCTCGTCGTGCCACCGTCTTCGCGCAGCGCATTCGGTGTCGCGGGACTCGGCGCCTTCTCGGCGTTCGCGCTGCTCGGCACCTTCACGACGCTCACGCCGGTGTTCCTCGTCGACACGTTCGGCGACCGCGACCATCTGCTCGCCGGCCTCACGGCGGCATCCGTCTTCGCATCAGCCGCGATCGCCCAGGCGGCGCTGATGCGCGTCGCGCTGCGACGACAGCTCACGACCGCGATCGTCTGCTGCACGCTCGGACTTGTGGCGGTCGCGATCGGGTCGTTCCTGCCGTCGCTCGTGCTCTTCGTGCTCGGCGGCATCATCTCGGGCGTCGGAGTCGGCATCCTGTTCCGCTCGGCCATCGCGACCGCGGGTGCTCTCACCGATCCCGCGCGCCGCGGGGAGACGCTCGCGCTGCTGTTCCTCATCGCCTACCTCGGGCTCATCGTCCCCGTCGTATCGGTCGGCCTGGCCGCCGAGTTCGTGAACGAGCAGGCCGTGATGGTCGTCTTCGCGGTGCTCGTTCTGGCGGCGACGGTCAGTGCAGGCGTTGCGATGCGCCGCCGGGCGTCTGCCTGACGCAGTCCGCCCGTGCGGCGCACGCGAGGCGTCACAGGCCGATCAGGGCGAGGACGCCGACGGTGGCGGCGGTCGTGAGCGCGGTCCAGAGCACGATCGCGACACCCTGCCACAGCAGGATCCAGCTCTTCGAGACGCCGGATGCGACGAGCATCGCCGACGTGAACTGCGTCGGCAGCGCCAGAGGGCCGAGGATGCTCGCACCCGGCACGCCGAATCGCACGAGGAACCGGCGGAAGCGCTGGCGTCCCTTCGATTCGGGCTTCGTCTCCGCCGCAAGCGCAGGCACGCCCGACGCATGGCCGCCGGCGAGGACAAGCTCGCGACGGTGGGCGCGCCGCGCGACGATCGCGGCACGGATGCGAGCGCCGAAGACGACGACGACGAAGACCGACAGGAAGTTGCCGGTGACCGCCGCCGCGAAGGCGACGAACGGATTGAGGCCGGCCCAGACGCCGAGGACCGACGCGATTTCTCCTTCGACGAAGGGGATCGCCGCCGCGAGGAGGACGATGAGGGGCTGCACGATCAGCGGAACGTGCGACATGAGGTTCTGGAGACCGTCGATGAGGTCCATGGGTTTCCTTCCGCGAGCGGTTGTGCCGCGCGATGGGTGACTGGTGAAATGCATTCGTACTAGCACGGCGTACTAGCACACTGTACTAGTACGCCGTGCAGGTGAGTATTATTCCCAGGGGAGGTGCAGTCATCGGAACGCGAGAGAAGATCCTCGAAGCGGCTGCCGAAATCGTCCGCGACGACGGCGAGCGGCCGAGCGTCCGCGCCGTCGCGGCCCGCGCGGGCGTCGGCGCGAGCACGCTGCGCCACTACTTCCCGACCCAGCGCGCGTTGATCGGCGCGGTGCTCACCGAGCTGTACACGGACGCGATGCCCGACGCGCGCATCCGCGACACCACTCTGCCCGCGCGCGACCGGCTGCTCGAGTGCCTGTGGGCGCTGCTCGAGCCCTTCGGCAGCGAAGAAGAGGCGCGGCAGACGTGGAAGACGATCTACGAGACGGTCATCGCGCCCGAGGCGTCCGACCAAGCACGCGAGAACTACATGCTCCTCGTCCGGCAGGCCGAGCGACGCGTGGAATCCTGGCTCGCGATCCTCGATGCCGAGGGCGCACTGGTGCCGGGTGACATCCCGGCCCTCTCCAGGTTTCTCCTCGCGATCATCGACGGCGTCTCACTCGACCGCGCGATGATGACGGGCGCCGCCCGACTCGAGTACGACGCATCGACGCTGCGCATCGCCGTCGACGCCGTCCTCGTCGCGGAAGCCGGCGGCGGGAACGCCGACGACTGAGGCACCCTGGTATCCCTCAGCAACGCGCACCCGCTAACGTGACGGCATGCAGCTCGCCGAGTTCAACGCGCTGCCGGATCCGCGCCGCACGACGACGGGTGCCGAGTAGATGGACCGTTCGGCCCGGCATCCTTGGTGGTGGGGTCGGCAGACATGGGGGTTGCTGTGAAACTGTTCTTCGATGACGCCTCGTTCGACAGCGAGCTGCAGCGCACCGCGGCCAAGGCGTCGTACGGATGCGCCGATCTCGGCGAGGTCTTCGCGATCGCGGCGCGGATCACGCCCGCCGACCTCGACTCCTGGTACCGCGCGTGGTTCGCGGCCGGCGTCGACAACCGCGACCTGGCGGAATCGGAGGCCTCCCGCGGAAACGTCTACACCGCGACCCAAGCCTTCCTCCGGGCGAGCGAGTACTTCCGCTCTGCCTACTTCTACACTCGTCGCGACTACACCGGCGACGCGCTCCAGGATGCCTGGCGGGCGTCGCGCGAGGCGTTCTGGGATGCGATCCCGCACTTGCCCGTCCCGACCGAGCGTGTGCAGATCCCCTTCGAGGGCATGCAGCTGCCGGGATACCTGTTTCTGCCGCCGGATGCCGCGGCCCACACCCTGGCTGGAGACGGTGGCCTCCCGGTGCTGATCTTCCCCGCGGGGTACGACGGGCCTGCCGAGGAGACCTACTCCCTCGGCGCTGTCGAAGCCGCCATGCGCGGGTTTGCAGTCCTGACCTTCGACGGTCCCGGGCAGGGCGAGATGCTCTACGCCCACCGCGTGCCGTTCCGGTTCGACTTCGAGACGGTCGTCGCGGCCGCCATCGACGTGGTCGCGGCCCGAGACGGCCTGGATGCCTCGCGACTGGGAATCGTCGGCCGCAGCTTCGGCGGATACCTCGCGCCTCGGGCTGCGGCGAACGAGCCGAGGATTGCCGCGATGACCGCCGACCCCGCGCAGCTGGACATGGGGGCCGCCTTCGCCACGCACCTCCCCCGGTCGCTCCTCGACATGCTCCACAACGACGACCCGGCATTCAACGACGCGATCTGGGAGGCCTATCCCGGAGTCGTCGGCCAAGAGTATTGGCTGTCGCGCGCGCGATCGCACGGCTGCGACACCCCGCTGGAGTACGTGAAGGAGATGGCGAAGTACACCGTCGACGTGTCCGCCATCGCGTGCCCGACTTTCGTCTCGTACGGCGAGGGAGACTTCGCGCAGAGCGATTCGAAGACCTTCTACGACCGGCTCACCGTCGAGAACAAGCGGTTCGTGATGTATCGGGATGCCGACGGCGGTGGCGGTCACTGCGAAGGGATGGGCCCGTCGCGTTTCTTCGCCGATGCGTTCGGCTGGCTCGCGGGCGCGCTCTCCACCTGATCACCGACCCCGCCGGATTCGGCGACGACCTCGGCCGTTTCGGGGGTGGCTGGTGAGCGCGCACCAGCGCCGCGGCGCCCACGTCACCCAGCCCGACCGATCATCGAAACCCCTCAGTAACGCGCACCCGCTAACGTGACGGCATGCAGCTCGCCGAATTCAACGCGCTGCCGGCTCCGGAAGCGGCCGAGATCGTCGCCGTGTGGGCGGCGGTTCCCGCCTGGGTCGACACGCTCGTCGCGGCCCGCCCCTACACCCGTGTCGATGGCCTCGCGCAGACAGCACGCGACGCCGCAACCGCCTGGACCCGCGCCGACCTCGACGCGGCCCTCGCGCACCACCCGCGCATCGGCGAGCGCCCCACGACGACGGGCGCCGAGGCTGCGGCATCCCGCAGCGAACAGGCGTCGATGACGGATGCCGCAGCCGACATCACCGCGCGCATCGCCGCCGGCAACGCCGCCTACGAAGAACGGTTCGGGCGCGTCTTCCTCATCCGGGCGGCCGGGCGCAGCCCCGCCGAGATGCTGTCGGAGCTCGAGCGGCGACTCGGCAACGACGACGAGACCGAGGCATCCGAGGCTCTCGACCAGCTGGCGCAGATCGCCCTGCTGCGCCTGCGCACCACCGTCACCGACGACGAGAGGACCGCAGAGACATGAACAGCCACCTCACCACCCACGTGCTCGATGCCGCCACCGGTGCACCCGCCGAAGGGGTCGCGGTCGTGCTGGCCGCGGCATCCGGCGACTCGGTGGTCGCCGAGACCCCCGGGTCGATCATCGCCCACGGCACCACCGACGCCGACGGCCGCGCGGCGCTCGGGCCCGAGCAGCTGCCCGCCGGCGACTACACCCTCACCTTCCTCACCGGCGCATACTTCGCCGAGCGTGAGGTCGACACCTTCTACCCCTTCGTCACCGTGACGTTCACCGTCGAGGTCGCGGACGACGGCTCGAGCCGGCACTACCACGTGCCCCTGCTGCTCAGCCCGTTCGCCTATTCGACCTACAGAGGGAGCTAGTCATGGTCTCGGTCAGCCTCGGCGCCAACAAGTACGGCAAAGCGGAGAACCGCGTGGTGCGGATCTACCGCGACACCCCGCGTCACGAAATCGTCGATCTCAACGTCAGCTCGCAGCTGCGCGGGGCCGCCCTGGCCGAGTCGTACCTCACCGGCGACAACAGCGTCGTCGTCGCCACCGACACGCAGAAGAACACGGCGTTCGCGTTTGCGAAGCAGTTCGGCGTGCCGTCGGCGGAGGAATACCTGCTCGCCCTGTCGCGCCACTTCACGTCGTCGTTCGACTGGATCGAGGGCGGCCTGTGGCAGGCCGAGCAGTACGAGTGGGAGCGCATCCTCATCGACGGCGCCGCCCACGACCACTCCTTCGTGCGGAAGGGCCAGGGCACACGGCTGGCATCGGTGCAGGTGATCGACGGCGCCACCCACGTCACCGGCGGTGTGAAAGACCTGGTCGTGCTGAAGTCGACGGGCAGCGAGTTCGCCGGCTTTCCGCGTGACACGTACACGACGCTCGTCGAGACCGACGACCGCATCATGGCGACGTCGGTGACCGGTCGCTGGCGGTTCCTGCCCGAGGCCGTCGATGCGGGCATCGACTACAACGGGCTGTACTCCGAAGTGTCGGAGGTTCTGCTGGCGACCTTCGCGTCGGTGCACTCGCTGGCGCTGCAGCAGACCCTCTTCGAGATGGGCAAGGCGGCGATCGAAGCCCGGCCCGAGATCGCCGAGGTGCGCTTCGCCATGCCCAACATCCACCACTTCCTCTACGATCTCGCGCCGTTCGGCCTCGACAACCCGGGTGAGGTCTTCCACGCCGCCGACCGCCCGTACGGGCTCATCGAGGGAACGGTGCTGCGCGACGGGGTCGCCGAGGCTCCGGGCGCCTGGGTCGACCTGCCGACCTTCGTGTAGGCGGGCAGTCGCTCAGCGACCGAGCGACGGGCGGGCGACGGCGGTTCCGTCAGGGCGTCTCGCCTTCGGACGACACCGCGGCGGACGCGATCCGATCCGGCGCGATGACGATCGAGGAGATGATGCGCGCCGCCGCCTCATCAGAGGTCTCCGACGTCATCGTCAACTGCGCGAGGACGATCGCCTCGCCCGCGTCGAGCACCGACCAGAGCTCCCACAGGCGAACACCCGCCGTGCCCGCGCAGTTCTCCCAGACCACCACCTCGCCGACCACTCCGTCCGGTGGGGCCGGGTGCATCGACGAGAGCACGCAGCCCTGGTCCAGCCAGTAGTCGTTCAGGCGCACCTGCTCTCGCACCCATGCCGCACTGGTCTCGTGCCCGGCTCCGGGAAGGCCGAGGCGTGTCGCGGCATCCACGGACGCTCCGAGCCAGACCCCGTCTTCACCCCAGTCGACCCAGTCCGCGGGCGAGTGCCCCGCGATGCCGGCGCTTCCCTCGTCGAGCACACCGTCGATCTCGTAGTTCCACCTGGCGGCGACGACGAGCCAGTCTTCGGGCACGTCGAACGCCAGCGCCGAATCGCTCGTGGTGACGCGCTTGAACTGAACCGACTGCGCCGTCTCCTGCACAGGCGACGCGGAAGGATCAGGCGTTGCGAGCAGGCCCAAGGCCCAGTCCAGTCGCTCGGGCGTGATGATCGCCGTCGCGAGCGCGCCGGCCACAGCCACTCCGATCACCCCGAGGGCGGCCTGGCCGACGCGACGACGGCGTCGATTCGCCGTCGGTCCCGGCTCGGCGGAGTGACCGCCGTCGTGAGACTGCGCAGCGTCGCCCTCACGGGGGACGGGCTGCGCCGCGGAGTACGGCGGAGGATTGCGTGCCTCCCCCGGCACGTCGCGTCCCGCGCTGCGCCCACCTTCGGATGCTTCCACGCCCAGGCTCCCCTTCCGCCCCGCCCGCACGCTCAGATGCACGGAACTCTAGTCGTCGGGTGCCGGCCTCGGTAGAGACCCGATGGTGTCTCACGATCGAGGAGACCCGGACGAGGGGTGGATGCCTGTCGTGGGGAGGCCTCGTCGTCGGCGCGATCTCCTCGGCGATGCGTCGCGGGTACGGCCCTCAGCCCGGCAGGAGCGATGCGGTGAACTCGAGCTTGTCGAGCACGGGCGCGGGGATCGTGAACGGATAGAGGTCGCCCTTGCCCATCGATCGGTTCACGACGTTGAGCGCCGTCGACAGCGGCACCCACACCTCGGTCACCAGAGCGCGCATGCCGGATGCGGCATCCACCGTCGCGGCATCCGTCAGCCCATAGGCGACCGCGGTGTCGACCGTGTCGAGGATGTGCATCATGTGCGCCCAGGTCTCGGCGAAGTCCTCGTACGGGTGCATCGTCGCGTACGTCGAGATGTGCGCCTTCGCCCAGTCAGCCGGAGCGCCCTCGGCGTAGTGGCGGTCGACGGATGCCTGATAGTCGGCACGCTCGTCGCCGAACAGCTCGCGCGAGCGCGCGACCGCGGCATCCGTCGTCACGAGGGTCCACTCGAAGTAGTGGCCGATCTCGTGGCGGAAGTGGCCGAGCAGCGTGCGGTACGGCTCGTCGAGCTGCTCGCGCAGCCCCTCGCGGTGCGCATCGTCGCTCTCGGCCAGGTCGATGGTGATCACCCCGTCGACGTGGCCGGTGGTGACCGACTGCAGCGTGCTCGACAGCAGATCGAACGCGAGACCGCGCTCGGGGTCCACCGAGCGCGGCACGACCTCGAGACCCAGCCGGTCGAGCTCGACCAGCAGGTGGCGCTTCGCGCGTTCGGCGGGCACGAAGTTCGCGAGCCCCTCGAGGTCGCCGTCGGCGGGCCGCACCCGCGTGAGGTCGCAGCTCGCGCACTGCCCTCCTTCGAGCCGGGCGAGCCACGTGCATCCCGACAGGTTGAGGTTGCGGCAGACGTGCCAGATCAGGTCGTCGGCATCGATGTATCGGCCGACCCCGTCGACCGGCACGATCGCGCGTTCCTCGCGCGAGAAGCCCAGCGCGCTGCCGCAGCTCACGCACACCGAGTTCTCGAAGAAGAGCGGTCCGTCGCACACGCGACAGCGGAAGGCCTGCATGCCTCCATCCTTGCGCGGATTCAGGTCGCGTCGGCGCCCGGCGCGGGAGCGGCGGCGACGGGCTGAGCCTCATCGACGACCGGCGCCACGTCGACGCCGACCCGCAGCGTCGACTTCTTCGCCTTCGACCAGATGATGCCGCGCACGGGAGACACGTCGCCGTAGTCACGACCCCACGCGACCGTGATGTAGCGGTCGTCGATCCACGTGTCGTTGGTCGGGTCGATGTGCAGCCACTGATCAGATGCCGGCACCCACACCGCGAGCCACGCGTGCGAGGCATCCGCCCCCACCACGCGCTCCTTGCCCGGCGGCGGCTGGGTCGCGAGATAGCCGCTCACGTAGCGGGCGGCGACTCCGTGACTGCGCAGGCAGGCGAGGGCGACGTGCGCGAAGTCCTGACACACACCGGCCCTCTTGCGCATCGCGTCGGCGACGGTGCTCGTGACGGTGGTCGCCTTGGTGTCGTAGTCGAAGTCGCGGTGGATGCGGTGCATGAGGTCGGTGACGGCCTCACCGAGCGGGCGCCCCGGCGCGAGCGACTCCGCGCCGTAGGCGGCGGCATCCGGAACATGCGCGACCCGCGGCGACTCGAGCGCGAACTCGACGGCGGCCCACGTGTCGCGCGCGGTCGCGCCTTCGAGCGGACGCGCCGACTCCCACGGCTGTGCGAGCGCCGACTCGTCGTATCGGGGCGGCTCGACCTCGACCTCGCTGAGGGCGTCGATGACGAGGTTGGTGTGCGGCTCGGTGACGTGGAAGTAGGTCGCGGAGTTGCCGAAGTAGTCGGTGTCGGGGGCGAGGTCGCCGGGCACGGGAGACACGGTCACACCGTGAGACGTCAGTCGCTGCCAGGGCAGCTCGCGCGGGCGCAGGTGATAGGTGCCGACGCTGTTGCGCACCGGCTTGTCGTACGTATAGGTCGTACGGTGGCTCAGGCGGTACTTCACGAGCGGCTCATCTCTTCGATGAGCGACAGCGACGACATCTCCAGCGACGGCGGACCACCCTGGAAGTGCTGCTGCTCGATCGCGTCGGACACCCGCGCGAGCTGCCTGCGCGTCTCGGCGAGGAACGCGGTGAGGGCGGGGCGCTCGCCCCCGGATGCCGCAGCCACAGCCGCCACGTCGAGTCCGTCGATCGTCTCGGCGAGCTCGTGCAGCAGCCGCTCGGGCCGGGTCGCACCGGTCGAGTCGGGCATCGCCGCCAGCGACGCGCGCAGGCGTTCGACCGAGAAGGCGAGCGATCGAGGGTTGTCGCCGTCTTTGATCAGGAGCTCGAGGATGCTGCGCACCCGGCCATAGCCGCGGTAGCGGCGGCGATGGGTGACCAGGCTCTCGGCGGCGAGCAGCACGCCGTCAAGCACGTCGCGGTCGACCCGCGAGTCGCGGCGCGAGGTCGTCGTGGCCGACAGCAGCGCGCACAGCTGCTGGCAGCGCTCGAGGTAGCGGCCTGCCTCGATCATGTGCCAGCCGGTGTCGCGGATCATGTTCGCCGTGACGCCGTGCAGCGAGAGCACACCGGTGAGTATGCGCTCGGCGGAATCCGCGATCTGCGGCGAGTGCGTCGACTCGCGCAGCGCCGCCTTCGCCCGATCGGCATAGCTGAAGACACGCCACGTGTCGCCGGAGAGCTGGTCGCGCACGCCCTCGAGCGCGGCGCGCATTCCGGCGAGCGCATGCGCGGCCGACCCCGATCGCCGCTCGTCGAGCAGCAGCGACCGCAGCTCGGCGTCGGGGTCGAGCCAGCGCGTTCCGGCGAGGCGGTGCAGCACGTCGAGCAGCACGTCACCCGACGCCGACTTCTGGTCGCGCGCGAGGTCGAACCGGGTATGGGTGGCGACGATGAGCCGCAGCGCATCCTCGGCGCGCTCGGCGTAGCGCCCCGCCCAGTACATGTCGGCGAGCGCGCGCGGTGCCAGCGGCGGGATCGACGGGATCATCGTCATCGGAGCGTCGGCGGGCAGACCCTGATCGGCCTCGGCCGCATCCGACTTCAGCACCCACACGTCTTTGGTCAGCGGGGCGCCCGCGTCGTCACGCGCGGTCGCAAGCCCACCGGCGAGGGTGCGGTAGGCCTGTCCGTGATGCAGCGCGAAGGCGCGCAGCACCAAGGTGCGCGACTCGGCGGCATCCGTCGGCCCCCACACCGGCGCCTGCGACAGGGCGATGCGCTCGACACCGACGTAGCGGTAGGGATGCGCCGCGATGAGTGCTCCGATCTCGTCGACGCCGCCCGTCACGGCGGTGCCGTCGAGGGTGCGCACGATGATCGACTCGGGGTCGTCGCGCAGCCGCGCGACCACCTCGTCGGCATCCACCCCGCACCACCATGCCGGCGCGGCCGGCAGCCGCAGCTGCTCGCCGAGCAGCCGCTCGCAGGCGGCCGGCAGGAACGGCAGCAGCGCCGGGTTCTCGAGCACGCCCGCACCCAGCCCGTTGACGACCCGCACCCGCCGCCGCCGCACCGCCTCGACGAGGCCCGCGACGCCCAATTGCGAATCGCCCCGCAGCTCGAGCGGATCGCACCACGCCGAGTCGACGCGGCGCAGGATCACATCGACTCGATCGACCGGCTTCGACCGCGGCCAGCGCGGCGGCTTGATCCACACGTCGCCGTCGCTGACGACCAGGTCACTGCCCTGCACGAGCGGAAAGCCGAGCATGTTCGCCAGGAAGGCCTGGTCGTAGGCCGTCTCGGAATGCGTGCCCGGCGAGAGCACCACCACGCGCGGATCGGGGTCGTCGACGGCCGCGTTCTGCAGCAGCGCGTCGCGGAACGCCGCGAAGTACGGCTCGAGCCGATGGATCTCGGCCTCCTGATATAGCTCGGGCAGCAGCCGCGATACGACGAGGCGGTTCTGCATCGCATAGCCCAGGCCCGACGGCGCCTGCACCCGGTCGGCCAGCACGCGCCACTCGCCCTCGGCGTCGCGGCCGAGGTCGGTGGCGGTCATGAGCAGCGGATGCGTCGATCCGGCGCTCGCCCGCGCGATCGGCCGGATGAACCCCGGGTGCGCCACGATCGCCGCCGCCGGGATCACACCGTCGGCCAGCAGCCGCTGATCGGAGTAGACGTCGGCCATGATCGCGTTGAGCAGCTCGGCGCGCTGCGCGAGACCGACCTGCAGCGACTCCCACGTCGCCGAATCGAGCACCAGGGGGAACGGATCGAGCCGCCACGGCCGCGCGCCGTCCTCGCGGTGCGTGTAGGTGACACCGTCATCGGCGAGCGCTGCCGAGATCTCGGCATCCACCCGCGCCATCTCGGCCGCGGTCATGCCGACCGTCGCCGCCGCGAGGGCCTTCCAGGCCGGGCGCAGTGAGCCCTCGGGTGCGATCACCTCGTCGAAACGCGGCATCCCCGTCGAATCGGCGTCCGACAGGGGGATCAGGGGAGACTGCGACAGCGCCGCCGCGTAGTCGTGGAGCACGCTCACCGCGGGGGCACTCTCCTGAGGTCGAGCGTGTGCGGGTAGTCGGTCGTCGCGGCACGGCGGCCGGCGAGCCGCATCGCCGCGACGTCGAGTCGGCCCGGCGTATGACCGTGGGCGGTGAACCGGCTCGCGCGGCGGGCCTCTGCCTCATTGGCGTTGACGGGCGGATGCTCGTACGCCCGGCCGCCCGGATGCACAACGTGATACGTCGCGCCGCCCAGGCTCGCCTCGGACTCGGCGTCGACCACGTCGAACACCAGCGGCGCGTGCACCTCGATCGACGGATGCAGCGCCGACCACGGCTGCCATGCGCGGTAGCGCACGCCGGCGTAGTACTCGCCGAGGTGTCCTGTCGGGGTCATGGGCACAGGTACACCCTGACATGTCACGAGGTGCCGGTCGGGGTCGACGCCCCGCACGCGCACCTGCACGCGCTCCACCGACGAGTCGACGTAGCGCGCCGTTCCGCCCGCCGTCGCCTCTTCGCCGAGTACGTGCCACGGCTCGATCGCCTGTCGCAGTTCGAGCTCGATGCCGCCGCCCGCCTCGAGCCGCGTGACGCCGATTCGGGGGAAGCGGAACTCGGTGAACGGGTCGAGCCAGGTCTCTTCGAAGGCGATGCCGTGGGCGCGAAGGTCGGCGACGACGGCATTGATGTCGGCGGTCGCCCCCTGCGGCAGCAGGAAGTCCTCGTGCAGACGTGTGCCCCACCGCACGAGCGGCGCCGTGTAGGGCTTCTCCCAGAACATCGCGACGAGGCTGCGCACCAGCAGCGCCTGCACCAGCGCGAGCTGCGGATGCGGCGGCATCTCGAAGCCGCGCAGTTCGAGCAGGCCGAGCCGGCCGCGGCTCGAGTCGGGGCTGTACAGCTTGTCGATGCAGAACTCGGCTCGGTGCGTGTTGCCGGTGAGGTCGGTCAGCAGGTGCCGCAGCGCCCGGTCGACGAGCCAGGGCAGGGCTTCGGCGTCGGGCTGGTCGGCGACCGTCGCGAGGCGACGCACTTCGGCGAGCGCGATCTCCATCTCGTAGACGGCCTCGGGTCGGCCCTCGTCGAAGCGCGGCGCCTGGCTGGTCGGCCCGATGAACCGGCCCGAGAAGAGATACGAGAGGCTCGGATGCCGCTGCCAGTAGGCGACCATGCTCGCGAGCAGATCCGGCCGGCGCAGCAGGGGAGAGTCGATGGGCTGCGCGCCGCCGAGGGTGAGGTGGTTGCCGCCGCCGGTGCCGGTGTGCAGGCCGTCGAGGTCGAACTTCTCGGTCGCGAGCCGGCTCTGCCGCGCCTGCTCGTACAGGTCGAGGGTGAGGTCACGCTGATCGGCCCACGATGAGGTCGGCTGCACGTTGACTTCGATGACGCCGGGGTCGGGTGTGACGACCAGCTGGGTGAGACGCGCGTCGGGGGGTGGGCCGTACCCCTCGAGCACGAGCCGGGTGCCATGCTCGGCCGCCGCGGTCTCGATGACCGCGAGCAGACTCGCGTAGGCCTCGAGCGTCGTGGTCGGCGGCAGGAAGACGAACACATGACCGTCGCGCGCCTCGACGGTGAGCGCGGTGCGCTCGGCGCCGTCCGGATCGACGACCGCGACCGGAGGGATGCCCGCGACCAGCGGCGGACCCGCCTCGAGGTACGACGGCTCGCCCGGATGCTCGGGGTCGGTCCACGCCACCGCATCGAGCGGCAGTCGCAGTCCGACGGCGCTGGTGCCCGACAGCAGCACCAGCCGACCCCGCCGGAACCGCCAGGCGGGGCTCGTCCAGTCGTCACCGGTCGTCAGCGGCAGCACCCATCCGGTGGGCGTGGCCTCGGCGGCATCCAGCGCGGCGACGTCCGCGGCATCGGACGGGTCTGCGTCGGGACGAGGTCCGGCCGGGCGGCGCACCTCGGCGGCGAGGCGGGCGAGCGGATCTTCGTACGCGCCGAGCAGCTGCCCGTCGGGCAGCCCCAGCACCCGCGTGATCCCGCGCGCGAGCGCCTCGGCGGCGGATGCGGCATCCGGGTCGGGGTCGTCGTTCCACGGATCGGCGAACAGGGCGGGGTCGTTCCACAGCGGCACGGCGTCCGACCGCCACTGCAACGCGATGTTCCACCGCGGCAGCGGCTCGCCGGGGTACCACTTGCCGTCGCCGCGGTGCACGACGCCGCCGAGCGCGTACGCCGCCCGCAACCGCTCGGCCAGATCGGCCGCGAGCGCGCGCTTGTGCTCGCCGTCGGCGTCGGTGTTCCACTCGGGGGCGGTGGCGTCGTCGAGGGCGACGAACGTCGGCTCACCGCCCATCGTCAGGCGCACGTCGCCGCGGCGCAGCCGCTCGTCGACGGCTTCGCCCAGCGCGTCGATGCGCTCCCACTGCGCCTCGGTGAACGGCTTGGTGGTGCGCGGGTCCTCATGCACCCGCCGCACCTCGTTGCGGAAGTCGAACTCGACGTCGACGCGGCCGGTCGCCCCCTCGATGGGCGCCGCGGTGCTGGGATGCGGCGTCGCCGACAGCGGAATGTGCCCCTCACCGGCGAACAGGGCGCTGGTGGCATCCATCCCCACCCACCCGGCTCCGGGGATGTACACCTCGGCCCACGCGTGCAGGTCGGTGAAGTCGGCCGTGGGGCCGCTCGGTCCGTCGAGGGAGGCCTGATCGGCGGCGAGCTGCACGAGGTAGCCCGACACGAAGCGCGCGGCCAGCCCGTAGCGGCGCAGCAGGCTGACGAGCAGCCACGCCGAGTCGCGACACGACCCGATCGCGCGGGTCAGGGTCTCGTCGGGCGACTGCACGCCCGGCTCCATGCGCACGTCGTACGCGACGGCGCCGTGCACGGCGCGGTTGAGGTCGGCGAGGAACGTCACCGTCGGCACGCCGTCGGCCGGCAGCGGCGGCAGGCCCTGCATCCAGTCGTAGGCGGCCTCGCTGTCGTCGACCGGCGCCCGGTACGGCGCGAGGTCGGCGGCGAGCTCGGGACGGTACTGGAACGGGAACCGCTCGGCGTACTCCTCGATGAAGAAGTCGAACGGGTTGATCACCATGAGGTCGGCGACCAGTCCCACCGTCACCTCGAGGTGGCTGACCTTCTCGGGGAAGACGACGCGCGCCACCCAGTTGCCGAAGGGGTCCTGCTGCCAGTTGATGAAGTGGTTCTTCGGGCTGATCTGCAGCGAGTACGCCTCGATGGGCGTGCGCGTGTGCGGCGCGGGCCTGAGTCGGATCAGGTGCGGATGCACCGTGACCGGGTGTGCGAAGCGATACCCCGTGTAGTGCTCGAGTGCGACCTTGACCGACATGGGTCAACACTCTCGCACTTCTGTTGCCGCGTGGTTACGGTTTCGACTCGGCTGCGGCATCCGTCGTCGTCGCGGGTGGACCATCCTTCTGTCGGGATCTTCGAGCACCAGGGTGTCAAGACCGGGCGCTGTCGGCCCCGGCCGTGTGCCCAACTCCTGAGAAAACCGGTCGAAAGCATGCAAGACGGCCTACGACCCGGCCGCCGTCGCAGTTTCTCAGGAGTTGGGCCCGGGTCAGCGGGCTGACAGCAGGCGGCCCGACGGCCTCCGGTCGAAGCGCGACGCCTCCCCGGCGTCGCCCTCGGTCGCGTCGTAGACGAGCGCGCCGCGCACCCAGGTGCGGCGGATGCGGCCGGTGAGCACCCGGTGGTCGTAGGCGCTGATCGGGTTGCGGTGCAGCAGCCGCCGCGCATCGATCGGGTAGCGCTCGTCGGGCGCGAACACGGTCAGATGTGCGGGCGCCCCCGGTTCGATCGCACCGACACCGGTCAGCCCGGCCACCGCCGCAGGCCCCGTCGTGTACAGGGGCAGGATCGTCTCGAGCGGGATCCCGCGAGCGTGCGCCTCGGTCCATACGGCCGACAGTCCCACCTGCAGGCTCGCGATGCCGCCCCACGCCAGCCCGAAGTCGCCGCCGTGCGCGCGCTTGAGGTCGACCGTCGACGGGGAGTGGTCGCTCACGATCGCATCGATGGTGCCGTCCACGACGCCCTCCCACAGCAGGTCGCGGTTGCCGGCATCCCGGATCGGCGGGCAGCACTTGAACTCGCCGGCGCCGTCGGGGATCTCCTCGGCCGTGATCACCAGATAGTGCGGGCAGGTCTCGACCGTGATCGGCAGGCCCCCGGCCTTCGCCGCGCGGATCGCGGGCAGTGAGCCGGCGTCGCTGAGGTGCAGGATGTGGGCCCGCGCTCCGGTGCGGCGTGCGGCGTCGATCACCGCGTCGATGGCGGATGCCTCACTGGCGGGCGGCCGCGAAGCGAGGAACGCGTCGTAGTCGCGACCGAGTGCACCGTTGTCGTGCAGCAGCGCCGGATCCTCGGCGTGCACGATGAGCCGCGAGCCGATCGCGGCGATCTCGGCCATCGCGGCGCGCAGCTGGTCGCCGGTGAGATGCCCGAACTCATCCACGCCCGACGGGGCGAGGAAGCACTTGAATCCGTAGACCCCCGCGTCGTGCACAGGGCGCAGCATCCCGAGGTTCTCGGGCACGGCGCCACCCCAGAAGCCCACGTCGATGAACGCGGATGCCGCAGCCGCTGCGCGCTTGACCTCCAGGGCCTCGACGGTGGTCGTGGGAGGGATCGAGTTGAGCGGCATGTCGACGATCGTCGTCACCCCGCCCGCCGCGGCCGCGAGGGTGGCGGAGCGGAAGCCCTCCCATTCGGTGCGTCCCGGCTCGTTGACGTGCACGTGGGAGTCGACCAGGCCCGGCAGCAGCACGGCGTCACCGGGAACGACGACCGCCCCGCGAGGTCCGCCGCGCGGCGCGGTGTCGACCGCGACGATGACGCCGTCTTCGACCCACACCTCCGCAGGGCGGAACGCGCCGTCGATCCAGGCGCGTCCTGCGCGGATGGTGAGACGATCGCTCGACGCCATGACGGAAGGCTATTGCGGTCGAGCGCCCCGGGGGGTTTCCCGCCCGTTACAGGAGTGCGTCGTCACCGATCGACGACCCCCGTCGCCGACGTCGCCCATCGGCGCTACCCTGCCGAGGGTGGACACCGACTCCCTGCGGAACACCCCCTTGCTGCAGCGCATCCGCCGCTCGGTGATCGGCGACGACCAGGTCGTCCCCGGCCCGTACGGCCCGCGTCGTGTGACGTACGCCGACTACACGGCATCCGGCCGCGCCCTGAGCTTCATCGAGGACTTCATCCACGACGAGGTGCTGCCGCGCTACGCCAACACCCACACCGAGTCCAGCGGCACGGGCCTGCAGACCACCCGGCTGCGTGAAGACGCCCGCGAGGTCATCCACCGCGCCGTCGGCGGCGACGACGACGTCGTGGTCATCTTCGCCGGCGCCGGCGCGACGGGGGCGATCGCGAAGCTCGTCGGGATGCTGGGGCTGCGCATCCCGTCGCCCCTCGAGGACCGCTATCACCTCAGCGCCCTGATCCCGGCCGATGAGCGCCCCGTGGTCTTCATCGGACCGTTCGAGCACCACTCCAACGAACTGCCGTGGCGCGAGTCCATCGCCGACGTCGTCACGATCCCGCAAGACGCCGACGGGCACATCGACGTCTCGGTGCTCGAAGCCGAGCTCGCCCGCCATGCGATGCGACCCCTCAAGATCGGATCGTTCTCGGCGGCGAGCAACGTCACCGGCATCGTCAGCGACACCGCGCGCATCTCGGCGTTGCTGCACGCGCACGGCGCGCTGTCGTTCTGGGACTTCGCCGCCGCCGCCCCCTACGTCGACATCGACATGTACCAGGGTGCGCCGGCCGAGGCCCTGGCATCGGGCACGTACAAGGATGCGGTGTTCATCAGCCCGCACAAGTTCATCGGCGGCCCCGGCACGCCGGGCGTGCTGGTCATCCGCCGCGAGCTGGCGAGCAACCGTGTGCCCGACGTGCCCGGCGGCGGCACCGTCGCCTACGTGAACCCGACCGAGCACCGCTACCTCGACGACGTCGCCCACCGCGAGGAGGGCGGCACGCCCGCGATCGTCGAGGCGATCCGCGCCGGCGTCGTCTTCGGCCTGAAGGAGGCGGTGGGGGTCGAGACGATCCGCACCCTCGAAGACGACCTGCTCGCCCGCGCCGTCGCCGCCTGGGCCGATGAGCCCGCGATCGAGGTGCTCGGCAACCTCGACGCCGAGCGGCTGTCGATCGTCTCGTTCGTCGTGCGCACACCGTCGGGGCGGTTCCTGCACCACAATTTCGTCGTGTCGCTGCTCAACGACCTGTTCGGCATCCAGTCGCGCGGCGGATGCTCGTGCGCCGGCCCGTACGGCCACCACCTGCTGGGTATCGACGTCGACCGCTCGGCCGAGTACGACCGCGAGATCTCGCGCGGATGCGAGGGCATCAAGCCCGGGTGGGTGCGCATCAACTTCAACTACTTCATCTCGCCCGCCGTGTTCGACTATCTCGTCGAGGCGGTCAAGATGGTCGCCCGCGACGGCTGGCGCATGCTGCCCGACTACACGTTCGACCCCGCGACCGGGCTGTGGCACCACCGCCGCGCCTCAGCCGAGCCGCCGCTGCGCCTGCGCCAGGTGGGCTTCGACGACGAGGGCCGCCTGACGTTCCCGCACCACGACGAGCGCGCCCCCGAATCGGCGCTGACGGGCTACCTCGCCGAGGCAGAAGCGCTGTTCGCGGTCGCGGCGACCGACGTCGGCCACGAAGCGACCCGCATGCCCGGCGTTTCGGACGACTTCGAGCACCTGCGCTGGTTCGACCTGCCCGCGGTGTGCCTGACGCCCTAGGCGCGCGGCCGCCGTCCGCGCGTCAGACGGTGAAGACCGTGTGCACGCCGGGCACGAGCGCGCGCCCGCCGAGGGCCCCCAGTTCGATCAGCACCGCGGTGCCCGCGATCTCCCCGCCGAGTGCGCCGACCAGCTCGCAGGCGGCCGCGAGGGTGCCGCCGGTGGCGAGCACGTCGTCGACCAGCAGAACGCGCGTGCCGTCGGTGATGTCGTCGTGCGCCTCGATCTCGGCGCGGCCGTACTCGAGGTCGTAGGCGACGGATGCCGCAGGCCGCGGCAGCTTGCCGGCCTTGCGGATCGGCACGAGCCCGGTGCCGGTCATCGCGGCGATCGTGCCGGCCAGCAGGAACCCGCGCGCCTCGACGCCGGCCACGACGTCGAACCGCCCGAGATACGGCTCGGCGAGCGCCGTCGTCACCGCGCGCAGCGCCGCGGCATCCGCCAGCAGGGGTGTGATGTCACGGAAGAGGATGCCAGGCTCGGGGTAGTCGGGGATCTCTCGGATGAGCCCCTCGGCGCGCTGGAGTTCGGGCGTGTCCACGCGCCTACCCTAGGCCCCGCCCTCACACCGAGCGGACGAGGATGCACGCTCGCCACGGCGTGTCGCGTGCATCCTCGTCCGCTCGACCCCAGGGGGGTGGTGAGGACGGCCTAGGGTGGGGGACGAGCACGGGGAGGCAGCACGATGGCGGATCCGATCGGGCCCGACGAGTACGTCGAGGCGGTCGAGGCCCTGTCAGCCGCCTTCGCCGACGAGGCAGCCGCGACCGATCCGGATGCGCCGATCTCGTCACAGCTGTGGCCGACCGCCGGCGAACTCGTCGATCATCTCGGCCAGATCCAACGTTGGGCCGCGCAGGTCGTCGACACGGGCGCATCCACCGATCGGGCGTCGTTCGCCCGTCCGACCGGCGTCGACCGGGTGAGGTGGTACCGGCAGTCCGCAGAGAGGCTGACCGATGCGCTGCGGGCCGCCGACCCCGCCCGCGAGTGCTGGACGCTGCTGGGCGCCGGCGCGGCCGGCTTCTGGCGGCGCCGCATGACCCACGAGGCCCGCAAGCACGTGTGGGACCTGCGATCGGCGGCGACCCCACGGCCCCCGCTGCCCGACGAGGGCGGAGCCGCGATGCAGGCCGACGCCGTCGATGAGCTGTTCGGCGTGTTCCTCGCCCGCACCCTGCGCGCCGGCATGATCGCGCCGCTGCCGGGCACCCTGGTGCTGCAGTCGACGGACTCCGACGATGCCTGGCTGATCTCGCCGCACTGGGAGGTGTCTCGAGGTCACGACGACAGGGCCACCGTTGTGCGGGGCGCCCTCGGCGACGTCGTCCTGTTCGCGTGGGAGCGGATGCCTCTCGCCGAGGCATCCGGCCGTCTCGAGGTCGTCGGCGATCCCGTCGTGGCCGAGTCCTTCCTGACCTCCCATGTGCACCCCTGACCTCTGCGGACTTGATGCGGGATGCAAGCGCTTGCACTAGGCTGACCTGATGCCGCACCCCACCCCCACCTCGCAGCTGAGCCCGACCCGACCCGGGGCCGAGTGGTGGCGCACCGCCGTCATCTACCAGATCTATCCGCGCTCGTTCGCCGACGCCTCGGGTGACGGGATCGGCGACCTGCCCGGCATCACCTCGCACCTCGGCGCGCTGGTCGACCTCGGCGTCGACGCCATCTGGCTGAGCCCGTTCCAGCGCTCGCCCCAGAAGGATGCCGGCTACGACGTCGCCGACTACTGCGACGTCGACCCGCTGTTCGGCACCCTCGACGACTTCGACGACATGCTCGCCGCGGCCCACGCCGGCGGCATCCGGGTGATCATCGACCTCGTGCCCAACCACTCCTCCGACCAGCACGCCTGGTTCCAGCAGGCTCTCGCGTCCGAGCCCGGCAGCGCCGAGCGGGCCCGCTACATCTTCCGCGACGGCAAAGGGCCCGACGGCGCCGAACCGCCCAACAACTGGGAGTCCGTCTTCGGCGGCCCGGCCTGGACCCGCATCACCGAGGCAGACGGCCGGCCGGGGCAGTGGTACCTGCACCTGTTCGACTCGTCGCAGCCCGACTTCGACTGGTCGAACCCGGTCGTGCACGAGGAATTCGTGCGCATCCTGCGGTTCTGGCTCGACCGCGGGGTCGACGGCTTCCGCGTCGACGTCGCCCATGGCCTGGTCAAGGCCGAGGGGCTGCCCGACTACCATCCGCCGGCGGACGCCGACTCGATGGGCGGCGAAGAAGAGAACGTGCCCTATTGGGGTCGGCCGGGGGTGCACGAGATCTACCGCGAGTGGAACCGGGTGCTCGCCGAGTACGACGGCGATCGCGCCCTCGTCGCCGAGGCGTGGCGTCCGACCGAGGACGAGACCGCCCTGTGGGTGCGCGCCGACGAGATGCAGCAGGCGTTCAACTTCCCCTACCTGCTCACCGGTTGGGATGCCGACGAGCTGCGCGAGGTCATCACCGAGTCGTTGCGCGCGTTCGGCGCCGTCGGCGCGCCCAGCACGTGGGTGCTGTCGAACCACGACGTCATCCGCCACGCGACGCGCTACGCGCTGACGGCGCCGATCCCGCAGGGGCACGGGCTGGGTCCGCGGTCGCCGGCGAAGCCGCTCGCCGAACTCGGCCTGCGCCGCGCGCGCGCCGCGACCACCCTCATGCTGGGCCTGCCCGGCTCGGCCTACGTCTACCAGGGCGAAGAGCTGGGGCTGCCCGAGGTCGTCGAGCTCGACGACGATGTGCGGCAGGATCCGACGTGGTTCCGCACCGGCGGAGAGCGGTACGGCCGTGACGGATGCCGCGTGCCGATCCCCTGGCGCTCCGACGCCCCCGCGTACGGATTCAGCCCGACGGGCGCGTCGTGGCTGCCGCAGCCTGCCGTGTGGGGCGAGCTCGCCCGCGACGCGCAGGACGGCGATCCGGCATCGACCCTCTCGCTGTACCGCACGCTCCTGGCCACGCGGCACGCGCACGCACTGGGCTCCGGCGAGCTGGAGTGGCTCGACATCGCCGACGACACCGTCGCGTTCCGCAACGGGGATGTCTTCGTCGTGGCGAACACCGGCTCCACGCCCGTGCGCGTTCCCGACGGTGAAGTGCTGGTGAGCAGCGCCGATGTCGTCGACGGCGTGCTCCCCGCCGACGCCGCCTGCTGGATCGCGGCGGCGTAGGAAGCGCCATGGCGGGCATCGACGACGTCGCCGAGCGCGCGGGGGTCTCCACCGCGACCGTCTCGCGCGCGCTCAGCGGCCGCGGGCCGGTCGCCGAGGCCACCCGCGCGCGGGTGGAGGAAGCCGCGCGCAGTCTCGGATACGTGGTCTCGTCGACCGCGTCGGGTCTCGCATCGGGCCGCACCCGCAACATCGGCGTGCTGCTGCCCTACCTCGACCGGTGGTTCTTCTCGACCGTGCTCGGCGGCATCGCCGACACGCTGCTCGACGACGGCTACGACATCGCGCTCTACAACCTCACCGACGACCGCCGCCATCGGGGCGAGATCTTCGAGACATCGCTGCGGCGCGGACGGGTCGACGGCGTGATCGCGATCTCGATCGAGCTCGACGCCGATGAGCGCCGGCGCCTGAGCGAGCTGAACCGCCCCGTCGTGGCGATCGGCGGCCCCACCCCCGGTGTCGCAACGCTCTCGGTCGACGACGTCGCCGTCGGACGCCTCGCGACCGAGCACCTGCTCGAGCTCGGCCACACCCGCATCGCCCACCTCGGCGCAGACACCCGCTTCGACAGCGACTTCCACGTCCCCGCCCAGCGTCGCGCCGGGTTCGACGCCGCACTCGAGGCCGCCGGCATCCCGGCAGACGCGGCACCGTTCGACGCCGCCGACTTCACCGTCAAGGGCGGCCACGACGCCGCCACCCGCCTGCTCGGCGCCGACGACGCCCCGACGGCGATCTTCGCGGCATCCGACGAGATGGCCATCGGTGCGATGCTCGCCGCGCGCGAGCTCGGCCTGCGCGTGCCCGAGGACGTGTCGGTGATCGGGGTCGACGGGCATGAGCTGGGTGAGTTCTTCCAGCTGACGACAGTCGCTCAGTTCCCGCGCGAGCAAGGCGCGCGCGCCGCAGCCGCGATCCTCGCCGCGATCGAGGGGGAGCCGCCGCACGCCGAGCCGCTCGAACACCGGCTGGTCGACCGCGGCTCGACAGCGCCGCCTCCGCAGTAGCGCCGACGCCGAACTAGGCTCGTCGCCATGACCCTCGACCTCGAAGCCCTCTACACCGACCTGCACCGGCATCCCGAACTGTCGTTCCAGGAGACCCGCACGGCCGGGGTGATCACCGCCACGCTGGAGCGTCTGGGCATCGAGTACGAAGAGGGCGTCGGCAAGACCGGTGTGGTCGCGGTGGTGCGCAACCCCGGCCCCGACGGCGACGGTCCCGTCATCTGGCTGCGCGCCGACACCGACGCACTGCCCGTCGAAGAGCGCACCGGGCTCGAGTACGCGAGCACCGCCCGCGGCACCGACCCCACCGGCACCGACGTGCCCGTCATGCACGCGTGCGGCCATGACATGCACGTGTCCGCGATGCTCGGGGCGCTCGAACGCCTCGTCGCCACCCGCGACGAGTGGACGGGCACCGTGGTCGTCGTGTTCCAGCCCGCCGAAGAGTACGGTGCGGGAGCGCAGGCGATGATCGCCGACGGTGTGCTCGACCGCTACCCGACGCCCGACGTCGTGCTCGGCCAGCACGTCACCCCGTTGCCGGCGGGCACGATCGGGGTGCGCAGCGGCACGCAGATGGCGGCTTCCGACGGGCTGCGCGTCACCCTCTACGGCCGCGGGGGGCACGGCTCGCGCCCCCACGCCACGATCGACCCGATCGTCATGGCGGCGGCGACCGTCATGCGGCTGCAGACGATCGTCTCGCGCGAGACCGACCCGCGCAACGTCGCCGTCGTCACCGTCGGCTCGATCCACGCCGGGCTGAAGAACAACATCATCCCCGCCGAGGCCGTACTCGAACTCAGCCTGCGCTACCCCGACGACGAGGCCCGCGAGCGCGTGCTCGAGCAGGTCGAGCGGATCGTGCGGGCCGAGGCCGCAGCATCCGGCGCCGAACAGCCGCCGACCATCGTGACCGACCACACCCTGCCGCCGACCATCAACGACGTCGAGGCGACCGACAGGCTGCGCGTCGCGTTCGACCGCCACTTCGGCGACGGCACCGTCGTCGACCCCGGCATGTTCACCGGCAGCGAGGACGTCTCGTGGTTCGCCCGCGAGTCGGGCGCCCCGCTCGTCTACTGGTTCTGGGGCGGCGTCGACCCGCAGAAGTACGCGGATGCCGCGGCCGCCGGCACCATCGAGCGCGACATCCCGACGAACCACTCGCCGTTCTTCGCCCCGGTGCTTCAGCCCACACTCTCCAACGGCGTCGAGAACATCGTCGTGGCCGCCCGGGAGTTCTTGGGCGCGCGTAGCCTGGAAGTGTGAGTTCCACCACGCCCGACCTCGATCTCGCGGCGATCCGCCAGGACTTCCCGCTGCTGGCCGACCGCCCCGACGGCACGAGGGCGATCTACCTCGACTCCGCGGCCACCAGCCAGAGGCCGCGCGCGGTCATCGACGCCGAGGTCGACTTCCTGCGCACGGCGAACGCCGCCGTGCACCGCGGCGCCCACACCCTCGCCGCCGAGGCCACCGAGTTCTTCGAAGACGCCCGCGCGACGGTCGCCGGCTTCGTCGGAGCCGACCCCGACCAGCTGGTCTGGACGTCGGGCGCCACCGCGGGCCTGAACTTGGTCGCGTATGCGATCGGCAACGCGACCGCCGGCCGCGGACTGCCCGCGAGCGCGCGCTTCGCGCTGCAGCCGGGCGACGAGCTGGTCGTCACCGAGACCGAGCACCACGCGAACCTGCTGCCGTGGCAGGAGCTCGCGGCCCGCACCGGTGCCGTGCTGCGCCACATCGCCGTCCACGACGACGGCACGCTCGACCTCGAGTCGGCGGCATCCGTGATCGGGCCGCGCACGCGGGTCGTCGCGTTCCCGCACGTGTCGAACGTGCTGGGGATCGTCAACCCGGTCGTCGCGCTGGTCGAGATGGCGCGGGACGCCGAAGCGCTCACGGTGCTCGACGCGTGCCAGTCCGCGCCGCACCTGCCGCTCGACCTGCCCACTCTCGACGTCGACCTCGCGGTGTTCTCAGGGCACAAGATGCTCGGCCCGTACGCGATCGGCGGCCTCTATGGTCGCGCCGACGTGCTCGCAGACCTGCCACCGTTCCTGGTGGGCGGCTCGATGATCACCCGCGTGGGCCTCGGGGAGTCGGAGTACCTGCCGCCGCCGCAGCGGTTCGAGGCGGGCACGCAGCCGGTGTCGCAGGCGATCGGTCTGGCCGCCGCTGTGCGCTATCTCGACGGCATCGGCATGGGTGCCGTCCACGCTCACGAAGTGCGGCTCGAACGTCGCATGCGCGAGGGGCTGCGGTCGCTCCCCGGCATCCGACTGCTCGGCGACGCCGAGGGCGCCGACCGCGTCGCTTTGTGCGCGTTCGAGGTCGAGGGTGTGCACGCGCACGACGCCGGACAGTTCCTCGATGCCCGGGGCATCTCGGTGCGGGTCGGGCACCACTGCGCGCAGCCTCTGCACCGCCGGTTCGGGATGACCGCCACGGTGCGGGCGAGCGCCGCCGTGTACAACACCGACGACGAGATCGACGAGCTGCTGAACGCCGTCTCGGGAATCCGCGGGTTCTTCGGAGCGGGCGCATGAGCCTCGAGTCGCTCTACCAGGAGCTCATCCTCGACCACTCCAAGGCCCGCGACGGCTACGGGCTCGCCGACGACGAGGCGCCCACGGCAACCTCGCACCAGCACAATCCGGTGTGCGGCGACGACATCACCCTGCGCGTGCGGCTCTCCGCGGACGGCGGCGCGGTGCGGGATGTCACGTGGGAGGGCAGCGGATGCTCGATCTCGCAGGCGTCCGCCTCGATGCTCACCGGTCTCGTCGACGGAATGCCGCGGGCCGAGGCATCCGCTCTCATCGACGGCTTCCGCACGGCGCTGCGCTCGCGCGGCACGGTGCCCCTCGACGAGGAGACTTTCGGCGATGCGGCCGCGCTGTCGGGGGTCTCGAAGTACACAGCTCGGGTGAAGTGCGCCATGCTCGCGTGGGTCGCACTGGAAGACGCCCTCGCGCGGGCGTAGCAGCCGCCCGCGCGAGCACGCGCGCCGGTGTTCAGGCCTCCTGCAGGATGCCCTCGAGCCGGGCGAAGCTGGTCTCCATGCCGTCGGTCATGCCGGTGGCCAGCACCATGTCGCGCGTCTGCGCGTCGGGGTACTCGATGAGGGTGGTGATGAGCGTCGCGCCGTCCTCTTCGTACAGGGTGAGATCGTTGAGCGTCGGCGGGTAATCGGTGCCCGACATCTGCTCGGTGGTCACCATGCGGCGACCCTCCTCGACGAGCAGCACCTCACCCTCGAACCCGAATGCCTCGCCGGGCGTGCCCGCTTCGGGCTCCCATGCATAGCGGTAGGAGCTGCCGGGCTCGGTCGAGATCTCGCACACCGACATGCGCCATCCATCAGGACCGAGCAGCCAGCGCTTCATGAGCTCGGGGTCGGTGTAGGCCTGCCACACGAGCTCGCGCGGTCCCTCGATCAGCCGCGTGATGCGCACGTGCTGGTCGCTGAGGATCTCGGTCTGCGTGCCCTGTCCCTGCGCCCACTCCCGCAGCCCCTGCAGCACGCGGTCGAGCTGGTTCATCGCGAGGCGCGATCCCTCGACGGCGCCCATCTCGACGACCTGTTCGAGGGCGTCGGCCGACGTGAAGTACGTCACGTTGGTCAGCCGAGACCCCGTCGCGGTCTCGTCGAAGTGGAAGGTCATGCGCATCGACGGCATCCCGTCGATCGGTGCGCCGTCGGCGTCGACGAACGAGTCGAGCACTTCGAACCGGCGAGGCTCGTCGATCGACAGGAATTCCCAGGCTCCTCGCGACGACTCACCGCGCGGGCCGGACATGTGGTACTCGGCGCGACCTCCGACCGCGAGCTGGAACAGCGCGAAGGTCGCCGGCCAGCCGGGAGGACCCCAGAAGCGACCGAGCTGCTGCGGGTCGGTGAACACGCCCCACAGGCGCTCGACGGGTGCATCGAAGTCGGCGGTGAGCGTCATGGTGAGGGATTCGGGGTCGGTGGTGATGTCGGTGACAGGCATGTCAGTCCCTTTCGGTGTCGGTGTCGGTGTCTGAGGCGGATGCCTCGGCGAGGATCGCGTCGAGGCGGTGCACGCGCGAGCGCCACAGGTCCTCGTAGCGGGCCAGCAGCGTGCGGGCGCGCGCAATGGTGGCGGGGTCGGCTCGCACGAGACGCTCCCTTCCTTCGGCGCGCTTGATGATGAGGTTCGCCGCCTCGAGTACGGCCACGTGCTTCTGCACGGCGGCGAACGACATGTCGTAGTCGGCGGCGAGCGTCGAGACCGAGTGCTCTTGCTCGATGGTGCGTCGCAGGATGTCTCGCCGCGTGGCTGCGGCCAGGGCGTGGAAGACGCGATCGATCTCGTCGTCGCTGAGTTCAGAATGTACAACCATTTGGTTGTACATTAGGGCGCCGTCGAGCGGATGTCAATACCTCAGGTGTCGGGAACGCGTTCTCGTTGCACTAGCGGGAAGACGGTCTCGACCGAGACGCCCGTGTTCCGCGACGCAGACGACGCCGTGATCAACCACGGTTACCTCGGAAGTGGCGCGCAACCCTCTGCGTCAACCGTCGCGTCTGGCTACACGCGCTGTCAGGGCCCCGTCGACGACGACTTCTGCACCTGAGACGTAGCTCGCGCCCGGTGACGCGAGGAACGCGACGACCTGCGCGATCTCGTCCGGTTGCGCAGCACGACCGAGCGGGATGTCGAAGGAGCCGGGATCCACACGCGAAGTCATCGACGTCGGCACCAGCCCCGGCAGAACCGTGTTGACGCGGATCCCATCCGCGGCCAACTCAACCGCGAGCGACTGACCCAGACCGCGCAAGCCCGCTTTCGATGCCGCATAGGCGTGCAGACCCTCTCGCCCGCGAATGGCGTCAATGGATGACACGTTGACGATCACCCCACCGCCACCGCGTCTCATCACCGGAGCGACTGCCTTGCACCCGAGAAACGGACCCGTCAGGTTCGTGGCCAGCACGCCGTCCCACTTCTCACGCGACGTGCGGTCCAGGGCCGCGGCGAACCCAACCCCGGCATTGTTGACGAGGACGTCCACGCCGCCGTGGCGACGCTCCGTCGTAGCAACAACGGCCTTCCACTGCCCTTCGTCGGCGACATCGAGACCCGCGGACTCAGCGTTGAGGGAAGAGGCCACGGACTCTGCACGACGCTCGACCGCGTCCGTAACGACAACCACGTAGTCCAGTTCGGACAGCGCCCGCGCGATCGCCGCTCCGATTCCGCGTCCCGCACCCGTCACAAGCGCGACAGTTGCGCGGTCACGGCGACTCATCTGCGAGGTGTCGATCACACCGCCATGATGGCAGAGCAACCGTTACAGTAGCCAAGCCCACGACGCCGCACGGAGAGCATTCGCCGGCGCCCGGCGACCTGCTGCATGTCAGGTTGCCTCCAGCTGGCGTCGCCGTTCTCGCGCAGCGACTCGAACCGCCAGCTGTGCGCCCACCGGCCGCATCGTTCGCGGGGCCTTTATATCTCGTGGCGCATGAAGACCGAAAACGGGTTCTCGACGTAGTCCCCGAAGGCCCCGCAGAATGTGAAGCCCTCGCTCAGATACAACTGCCGGGCCGGTAGGAACGCCTCGGAACTTCCCGTTTCGAGCCACGCGAACCTCACCCCACGCAGCGCCGCCTCGCTGAGAATGTGGCGCAGCGTCGCCCGGCCAGCACCGGTACCGAGAAACTCGGACGCCACCCGCATCGATTTGATCTCCGCGTTCTCCGCGTCGAGGGTGCGTAGCGCCCCGATGGCCACCAGTGTGTCGTCCCGCCATCCTGACCAGAAGGTCACGCTCGGATCGAGCAGCCCAGCAACGTCAAGTGCAAAGACACTCCCAGCGGGACTCAACGCATGCATGCCCGCCATGTGCAGGGCGACAAGATCGCGAGATGCCTGGCCAGAGAGGTCGTCGATTCGAAACGTCGGCTGAGTCACCCCGCGAGACTAGGCACGGCAGGTTACGGACCAGTTTCGTCTCGAGTCAGGAGCCGTCGCGGAGGTTCTCGAGCCGACGCGAAGCGAACGCTATCTCGCTGAACGAAACCGTGCACCCATCCCCAGTAGGGCTCTGGGCCACAACCCTAGTTCCACCGGGTCGGAGCTTTCTCGTCGACCTCGCAGAGGAGAACTCCGAATCCCCCGCGGAGTCAGTCCCGCTTGAGGTTGGGCAGCCGCCGACGTTCCCACGATCCGATGATGTGGTCTTCCATGGCTGCGCGAGCGCCCTGCACATCGCCGGCGGCGATGGCCTCGACGACCCGTGCGTGCTCTTCGCAGGTGCGCTCGAACGCGTCGACCGGATCACGCCCGTCATAGCGCGCGCTCTCGCGGGCGCGCTGGTACAGGACGCCCGCGATGTTCTCTGCGAGCAGGTTCCCCGACATCTCCATCACGGCGAGGTGGAAGGCGACGTCGGCTTCGCGAAACGCCGTCGAGTCGGCGATCGCGTCCCTCATGGCGGCGAGGCTTCTTTCGAGCCGCTCGATATCGTCATCGTCGTGCGACGCGGCAACAGCCCCCGACATCGTCGCCTCGAGGGATGCGCGAACGACGCTCAGGTCGTCGAGAATGCCCAGCGCGTCGTCGTGGCCGATGAGTGCGGTGATCACGAGCGGGTCGAGCAGATTCCACTGCGACATCGGGTTCACATGCGTGCCGCGACCTTGGGCGACGGTGACCATGCCCTTCTCTTGCAGCCGTTTCACCGACTCGCGGATCACCGTACGGCTCACGCCGAAGTCGCGACTGAGGACGGCCTCGGGAGGCAGGGCGTTGCCGGGCGCGAAATGTCCGGACACGATGGACTCGACCAGCTCGCGGAGCACGACGACGCCGATGCGGTCGAACGGCGCCCGTCCACCGACGTGGGCATCGTTCGAACTCTGGGCCATTGGTCAACTCTATTCGTCGGTGGAACTCGGCAACAGCGATCCAACATACATGTGATGTATGCTGTTTATTGCCCATCCTCAACGACGACGAGCCAGGACCTCATGAAGATCACGGGTTTCCGCACACTGCGCACCTTTCACGACTGGGGACGACCGATCGGGGATGTCAACGGGTTCATCGACTCGGGCGTGACCGAAGTCCCGCTCGTCATCATCGAGACCGATGAAGGCATCGACGGGGTGGGAATGGGATCCCATGCCGAGGTCCCCCGGCTCTTCCAGGCCCTCGAGGGCAAGGACCCCCGGGGAGTGCAGTCGTTGTACGACGCGATGCTCGCCATCATGTTCAAGACGGGCCACGGCGGGGCGGCGTTCGGCGGGATCGGCACCCTCGACATGGCTCTGTGGGACATCAAGGCGAAGGCTGCCGGCGAGCCGCTGTGGCGGCTGCTCGGGGCGACCGACCGATTCGTGCCCGGCTATGCGTCGGGCCTCGACATCGCGCTCGACGACGAGGCCCTGCACGCGTTCTATGCGACGTTCGCCGAACGCGGCTTCACCAGCGGCAAACTCAAGGGCGGCCGGGACTGGACTCACGACATCCGCCGTCTGGGCATCATCGCCGATGCCCTGCGCGCGAACGCCGACAACCCGGGCCTCATGCTCGATGCGAACGAGTCGTGGAATCTCAAGCAGGCCATTCGCTATCTCTCCAAGGTCGAGGAAGCCGTCGACCTGGCGTGGATCGAGGAGCCGCTGCGGCGCTGGGATGCCACGGGGCACGCCAAGCTGACCTCGGCGATCCGGGCTGCCGTCGCCACCGGTGAGAACCTCACGGGTCTGGAGCAGTATCGACCTCTCCTCGACGCGAACGCGGTCGATGTCGTCCAGGCGGGCGCCGGCTGGGGGATCACCCATTTCCTCCGCGTGGCGATCACCGCCCACAGCCGCGATCTTCCCGTGAGCCCGGTCGGACTCACGGCGAATCACGCGGTCGCCGCGGCGGCGGCCGCCGTCCCGAACCACCTCTCGGCTGAGGTGCAGGATGTGCGCGGCCCGTTCGGCATGCTGCTGGACCAGGAGTACGCCGACGGCGGCATCGTCCTGGGCGACGAGCCCGGCGCGGGAGTCACGATCGACGAGCGGGCCATCGCCCAGGATCAGCGTCTCGCCTCCTGGCTCGCGCCCGAAGGCCCGCATGTGCGGTCTCGTCGTGCCGGGCTTCAGCTCGTCCCCGGCGCACTCTACCCGCGCTGAGCCGAGCCCGCCCCGCGGGGCCTACTCCTTCGTGCCCCCCGCAGTCAGCCCCGACACCAGGAAGCGCTGCGAGAAGAGGAAGATCACGAGCACCGGCGCGACCGAGATGATCGTCGCCATCGCGAGAACCGGAAGATCGATCGTCACCGAGCCCGAAGACGTCGGGTTGAACAGCGGCACGTTGGAGAGCAGTTCGGCGAGGCCCACCTGGATCGGCGACTTGCGCCCGGGCACCATGACGAACGGAAGGAAGTAGTTGTTCCAGTTCGCCACCAGGTTGAAGAAGCCCACCAGGGCGATCACCGGGGTCGCGAGGGGCATCGCCACCTGCGCGAAGACCCGGAACTCACCCGCGCCATCGATGCGCGCTGCATTGAGCAGGTCGCGTGAAACCGCGGTGGAGAAGTAGATGTAGGTGAGATACACGCCGAACGGGAAGAACGAGAACGGCAGGATGACCGACCAGGGCGTTCCGACGAGCCCCACGGCGCTGAGCTCGAGGAAGACCGGGAGTACGAGCGCGGTGTTCGGGATGAGCATCACGACGAGCGTGACCATCAGCAGAAGACTGCGGAATCGGAACTCGACGAGGGCGAGGGCGTAGCCGGCGGGGATGCTGACGACGAGCGTGATCACCAACGCAACGCCCGCATAGAGGGTGGCGTTCCCCATCCAGACCCAGACGATCCCGTTCTGGAAGGTCATGAGGGCGTCCCAGTTCGCCGCGAGGGTGTCGAAGCCGCCGAAGCTGAACGGATTGTCCAGCAGCAGCTGGCGCGGCGTCTTGGTCGGCGCGAGCAGCAGCCAGACGATCGGCAGGATGAAGAAGACGACGAAGAACGCGAGGACCGCCCAGGCGAGCACTCTCGCGACCCACGTGCGGGGTGAGTGCTGTCCCTCCCCCCTCGCGCGGAGTCGTCCGGAGCGTGCGTCCGGCGCGGACTGCCGGACGATGGATTCAGTCGCGGTCAAAGAGTCCTCCTCGGAAGACGAACAGCGCCGAGAGCCCCGCCGCGACGACCAGCAGAAGAATCGAGATCGCCGCGGATCCGCTGAAGTCGTTCTGCCGGAACGCGTAGAGGTAGGCGAGCTGGTTCAGCGAGTAGTCCTGGGGCACGACGCCCTTGGATGCCTGGGAGAGGACCCGCGGCTCGACGAACAACTGGGTGCCTGCCGCAAGCGACATGACGACCATGTAGCTGATCCACTTGCGCATCAACGGAATCTGGATGTGCCACGCGGTCTTGATCGGGCCGGCGCCGTCGATGCGCGCCGCCTCCATGACCTCCTGCGGCACGTTGTTGAGAGCCCCGAAGAGGATGACGATCCACCCGCCCGCGCCGGTCCAGAAGGCGATCAGCGTGAAGAGCACCGGCAGGTTGTCGAGCGCCACGACCTGCACGAAGGATTCGAAGCCGAACAGCGACAGCACGCCGGAGACCGGGCTCACGGTGGGGTCGAGGAGGAACAGCCACAGCATCACGCTCGAGGCGCCTGCGAGCGCCCCGGGAATGTAATAGAGGAAGCGGAGGGAGCTCGAGGCGAACCTCGAGCGCAGCCCGTGGGCGAGCAGCGCCAGCAGAACGGTGAACACCGTCAGGGTCAGCAGCCACACCACCACGTAGGCGGCCACATGTCCGACGGCGGGCCAGAACCGGAAGTCGTCGAAGACCTTGGCGAAGTTGTCGAAGCCGACGAAGGCGTTGTCGCGGGTGAAGGCCAGGTAGAGCGCGTAGAGGACCGGCAGCAGGCCGAACGCGAGCAGCAGGACGGTGTACCCGCTGACGAAGATCACGCCGATCCGCGCCTGGCTGCGATCGGGACGCTTGCGCGATGAGGGCGGCACCTGCCGCCCCGCCCGCGCGGGCGGGGCGGCAGGTGCCGTTGAGAGATCCGTCATGGTGCTGACACGTGCCTTACCGAGTCGGTGCTATCGCTGCGCGGTCTCGTACCCGTTGATCTGCGCTTCGTTGAGGTAACGCTCCTGCCAATCGGCGGTGACATCCGCGATCGGGGTCCCCTCTGCGAGCGCGGGCACGACCACCTCGGCGTAGGCGACCTCGGGGCTGAAGTTCGGGAAGCCCCAGCCGCTCCAGACGCTCGACGCGGCGGTCGACATCGCGCCCTCGAAATCACCCAGGAAGAAGCCGCTCTCAGCCTGACCGGCGAGCCAGCTGTCGGCGGTCGACTGGTACGCGGGCAGTCCGGTGGCCAGCTCGACGGCCGCCTCCGACGCGGTGACGTACTCGAGGAAGGCAGCGACGGCGTCGAGGTTCTCCGAGTGACTGGATGCGTACCAGACACCTCCGCCGACGTTGCCGGTGACCTGGTCCTCACCCTCCCAGTACAGCGGGTTCGCCGCGCCGATGGTGCCTGCCGGGGCGTTCACGTTGTCGGGGTTCTGGAAGATCGCCCCTGCGTACCACGCCGGACCGGGCATCGCGACGATCTTGTCGGCGTAGTTCTCGACGAACGTCGCGCTGAAGATGCTGTCGGTGACCAGGGTGCCGTTGTCGACCATGTGGTCGAGCATGTCGGTCATCGCGACCGAGTACGGGTCTTCGAAGTCAGAGCTGAAGGTGTTGCCGTCGAGCTGGAAGATCGGTGCCTGGGCACCCCAGTAGTACACGTACGTGCCGACGAACGAGTCTCCGACCGATCCGAGGATGTAGCCGGGGTGCTCGGCGGCGAGCTTGTCGCTCAGCTCCTCGTACTCCTCCCACGTCTCGGGGATGTCGTATCCGAACTCATCGAGAAGGTCCTGGTTGTACCAGAGAAGCACGGGCGCCAGGTCGTTGCGCACACCGTAGACGGTGCCGTCGACCGTCATGGGATCCAGAGCACCCGGGGTGAACCCGTCCAGGTACGACTCGTCCAGGTAGCCCTGGTTGAGAGGCGCTGCGAAGGCCTGCACGCCCGCGTTCTCCTTCGCCGCCCACGAGGTGTCGTTGGTCTGGCTGGAGAAGACGACGTCGGGCCAGCCCTCACCGGACTGATCGAACAGCGCGATGCGCGTCTGGAATGAGCCGCTGCCGCCGGCATTGCCGTCGTAGGTCTCGATGGAGATCGGGATGTCGGGGTTCTCCTCGGCGAATGCCGTGGCGATGGGTTCGCGCGCCGCGTCCACCCACACGGTGATCTCGGCGTCGGGGTTCTGCTCTGCCGCGACGAAGCCGAGTTCGCTGTCGACCTCCTCGGTCGCCGACGAGCACGCACTGAGCGCAAGGGCACCGGTCAACGCGATCACCGTGGCCGCTGCGGTTCGGATGTAGGTCTGTGAATGCTGTGGTGCCATTGCCGGGGGCCTTCCTTGGTCGGCTTCTCTGACGACTGCAACCGCGGGCGCGGTGCGCTGAAAACTAGTAGATCATACATCGTACCTATGAGCAATGTGGATCTGTACGCAATCGCCAGAGGCGGCCACGAAGGTCACTTACATGTGTAAGATTGCGGCATCCTGATTCTTACGCTCGTAAGAATCACCGACCGCAAGGAGCCCCGTTGACCCCCTCCCGCCACCCCAGCACCGACCTCGCGAACCAGCCGGTTTCCGTGCGAGCCAAGATCGCCGCCGCCTGGACGAGCTTCATGTTCCTGTACATCTACGTGGACTACTACCACCTCTACAAGCCCGGCACGATCGAGGCGATCGGCGGCGGTCGCGTGTTCGAGTTCGACATCAGCCCGGCGCTGATGACCGCCTTCCTCGCGCTCGTCTCGGTCCCGGCGCTCATGGTGTGGCTCTCGCTGGCGCTGCCTGCCCGGGCGAACCGGATGACGAACCTCGTCGTGGCCGTGCTCTACATCCCGGTCACGGTGTTCAACGCGGTCGGTGAGACATGGGAGTGGGCCTCGTTCTACGCCCTCTCGATCGGCGTCGAACTGGTCCTGCTCGCCTACATCCTGCGCTGCGTGTGGGCCTGGCCGCGCGTGGCGGCCCCGGAACGGGTGACAGCATGGAGTCATGGCAGCCCGCGCACGACTCAGCCGTGACCGCATCATCGATGCGGCGGCCGCGGTCGCCGATCGGGGCGGCCTCGCCGCGGTGAGCATGCGGAACGTGGCGGCGGAACTCGACAGCGAAGCCATGTCGCTCTACCACCACGTGCCCAACAAGGAGGCGCTCCTCGACGGGCTGGCCGACTGGGCCTTCCTGCAGATCGACCTCCCCGACCCGGCGAAGCCGTGGCGCGAGTCCATGACGGCGCGGGCGACCTCCGCCCGCGCCGTCCTGGGCAGCCATCCGTGGGCCCTCGGGATGCTGGAGTCGCGCCCGAAGCCCGGCCCGGCCCTCCTGCGCCACCATGATCGCGTGCTCGGGTGCCTCTCCGAGGCGGGGTTCTCGGCCGCCCTCGCGACGCATGCCTTCTCGACGATCGACGCGTTCGTCTACGGGTTCGTCCTCACCGAGGCATCCCTTCCCTTCGCCGCCGGCGAGGGAGCGGAGGCGGCGTTCGCCGACGAGGTGGGGGCATCCGCCGACGACTACCCGTACATCGCGGCGCACCGCGCGGAACTGCTGGCCGACAAGACGTTCGCCTTCGCCGACGAGTTCGCGGCGGGACTCGACCTCATCCTCGACGCGATCGAGGCGCAGCGGCGCGCCGCGCCGTAGCCGCGCGCAGCGCCCGCCGGGTCAGCCGAGGCCCTGGCGTTCGATATCGGGGTCGGCATCGCCCACGACCGACTTGCGCGAGAGGCCGACCGCCCCCGAACCCGGTCCCCGCGACAGAGCGGCCGACACGGCGACCGACTCGTCGACGTCGGGGTACTGGGGGCGCAGGCGCACCGCGGTCTGGCGCTTCTTCTCACGCTTGGCGCGCCGCGAGGCCGCCCACAGGTTCAGCGCCTCGACGAAGATCGCGAACGCCATCGGTCCGTAGATGAAGGCCTTGTCGATCTTGATGTCGAAGCCCTCGGCGACCAGGAACACGCCGATGAGCAGCAGGAACGACAGCGCGAGCATCTTGACGGTCGGATGCTTGTTGACGAAGTCGAAGATGAACCGGGCGGCGAACAGCATGATGCCGAACGAGAGCACGACCACGGTGATGATGATGAGCAGGTTCTCGGTCATGCCGACGGCGGTGATCACCGAGTCGAGCGAGAACACCAGGTCGAGTACCAGGATCTGCGCCAGCACGCCCGCGAAGGTCACGGTGCCGCGGCTCGGCCCACCGTGCCCTTCCTCGTGTCCCTCGAGCTTGTGATGGATCTCGGTGACCGCCTTGTAGACGAGGAACAGCCCACCGGCGATGAGGATGAGGTCCTTCCACGAGAAGCCCATGCCGAGGATGGTGAAGATGTCGTCCTTGAGGGTGATGATCCACCCCGCGAACAGCACGAGGATGACCCGCATCACCATCGCGAGCGTCAGGCCGAGATTGCGCGCACGGGCCTGCTGCTCCTTGGGCAGCTTCGAGGCGAGGATCGAGATGAAGATCACGTTGTCGACGCCGAGCACCACCTCGAGCACGAACAGCGTGAAGAAGACGGCGACCAGGTCGGGGGTGAATTCGAAGGAGAAGTCCACGCGTCGATCCTACGGGCGTGCGCCCCGAGTGTTCTCGGAGCGCACGCCCTGGTGCGTCAGCGGAACCGGCGCCGGTAGATCGCCAGTGCGCCGGCGAACGCCGCCACGAGGATGCCGACGCACCACGCGAGCGCGATCCACAGCTCCGTCCCGACCGGCTGCTGCGCGAACAGCGCGCGGATGCTGTCGACGATCGGCGTGACGGGCTGGTGCTCGGCGAACCACGCCACCGGCGCCGGCATGGTGTCGGTGGGCACGAACGCCGAACTGATGAACGGCAGGAAGATGAGCGGATACGAGAAGGCGCCGGCGCCGTCGGGCGTCTTCGCCGAGAGCCCCGCGATGACCGCGATCCAGGTGAGCGCAAGAGTGAAGAGCACGAGGATGCCGGTCACGGCGAGCCACGCCCCGACACCGGCTGCGGTGCGGAAGCCGAGCAGCACCGCCACCGCGACGACGATCGCCAGCGACACGAGGATGGACACGAGCGACGTCAGCACGTGCGCCCACAGCACGCTCGACCGCGCGATCGGCATCGAGCGGAATCGCTCGACGATGCCGCCCTTGAGGTCGAGGAACAGCCGGTACGAGGTGTACGAGACTCCCGAGGCGATCGTGATGAGCAGGATGCCGGGCAGCAGGTAGTCGATGTACGAGCCCGAAGTCTGACCGGTGTCGATCGCGCCGCCGAAGACGAAGACGAAGACGAGCAGCAGGGCGATCGGGGTGATCACGGTGGTGATGATCGTGTCGGGGCTGCGCAGGATGTGACGCAGCGACCGCCCGGTCAGAACGGACGTGTCGGTGAGAACGTGCGCGGTCATGACTGTTCCTTCTGTGGTGTGCCCCGCGCGCCGACGATCGCCAGGAAGACCTCTTCGAGCGAGGGCTGCTTCTCGACGTACTCGACCTGCGCCGGAGGCAGGAGCTTCTTGAGTTCGGCGAGCGTGCCGTCGGCGACGATCACGCCCTGGTGCAGGATCGCGATGCGATCAGCCAGCTGCTCGGCCTCTTCGAGATACTGCGTGGTCAGCAGCACCGTGGTGCCCCCGACAGCGAGCTGCTTCACGGCCCCCCAGACTTCGAGGCGCGCCTCGGGGTCGAGGCCCGTCGTCGGCTCGTCGAGGAAGATCACCGGCGGGTCGCCGATGAGGCTCATCGCGAGGTCGAGGCGGCGGCGCATGCCGCCCGAGTAGGTGCCGGCGCGGCGGCCTCCGGCATCCGTCAATGCGAAGCGCGCAAGCAGGTCGTCGGCGATGCGGCCGGGCTGCGGCAGCCGCCGCAACCGGGCGATCAGCACGAGGTTCTCACGACCCGTGAGCATCTCGTCGACCGCGGCGAACTGGCCGGTGAGGCTGATCGCCGCGCGAACGGCAGCATCGTCGGATCCCACGTCGTGGCCGTCGATCGACGCGGTTCCGCCGTCGGCGGCGATCAGCGTCGAGAGGATGCGGATGGCCGTGGTCTTGCCGGCTCCGTTCGAGCCGAGCAGGGCGAAGATGGTGCCCCGCTCGACGGTGAGGTCGACGCCGCGCAGCACCTCGGCTTCTTTGAACGACTTGGTGAGCCCGGTGACCCGGATGGCCGGCTCGGCGATCGCGGTCATGACCGACCCCCGGCATCCGCGGCATCCGCGGCGTCGTCGATCGCCTTCGTGAGGCGGGCACGCTCTTTGTCGATCCACGACTTGCCGCCGTACGCCTGCGCGAAGGTCTCGGCGAACCCGACCGGGTCGTCGCCGACGATCACCCGCACCGGTGTGCCGTCGGCGGCCGCGGCCTCCCAGAGGTCGGCGTGGTCGGCGAACATCTGCACGATGGTGTCGCCGTCGACGACGCCGCCGTAGTACATGAGGTACCGGTTCACAGCGGCCGCGGCCGCACGGTACGGCTCGGGAAGGGCGTCGAGGCGTGCCTTCGCCTGACGGTACTGCTTCTTCTGTTCGAGGGGTCCGGTGAGGACCTCGATCCATTTCGACACCATGGTCATTCCTTTCCGTCGTGAAGTCGTTCGAGTCGTTCTACGAGGAAGCTCCACGTCCTCCAGAACTCGGTCAGGCTTTCGCGGCCCTGCGCGTTGAGCGAGTACACCTTGCGCGGCGGGCCCTTCTCGGAGGGCACCTTCTCGACGTCGACGAGTCCGCGCTGTTCGATGCGCACCAGCAGGGCGTAGATCGTCCCCTCGGCGAGGTCGGTGAATCCCTGCTCGCGCAGCCGCGCGGTGATCTCGTATCCGTACGCAGGACGCGACGCCAGGATCGCGAGCACGATGCCCTCGAGCACGCCCTTGAGCATCTCGGTGTCCTGCCTGCCCATCGCGCCTCCTGTGGTACTCACTGTCGTTGACTACCGCTACAGAGTAACACTGAGTACCGGTACATAGCAACACCCAGTACCGCGGCCGTGCAGGCATCCGCTGCACTTTCCTGCGGATGCTGCGTCGCGCGACGCCGCGGTCGCAGGAAACTGCAGCGCACCCGCGGGGAACTGCCGCGCTCGCTGAGAGCGCGCCACGCGCAGGTGGTGTGGGAGGTCGGTGCTCGCATCCGTCCCGGCCGGGTGGTCTCCCACTTCGCGGCCGCCGCGCTCCGACTGCCCGAGGCCGTCGCCGTCGCCGATCAGGCCCTGTGGCATCGCCGCGAGGGCGGCCCGCTCGTCACGTGCGCCGAGCTGCGGGATGCCGCGCACAGCCGGGTCGGGCGCGGAGCGGCGCGGGCGGTGCGGGCGGCCGAGTTCGCGACACCGCTGGCCGACAGTGTGCGGGAATCGCAGAGTCGCGTGCTGGTCTGGACGATGGGATTCCCGACGCCCGAACTGCAAGCGCACTTCGTGCTGTCGGACGGGCGCGACGCCTTCACCGACTTCTTCTGGCGCGAGTTCCGGCACATCGGCGAGTTCGACGGAGCCGGCAAGTACCGCGACCCACGGCTGCTCAGAGGCCGCTCCGCGCAACAGGTGCTCCTCGACGAGAAGGATCGCGAAGACGACCTCCGCCGCCAGGTGGCCGCGTTCTCGCGGTGGCGGGTGCGGCAGCTGACCGCTCCGCGTGAGCTGTATGACATCCTGCGCGAGGCCGGGTTGCCGTCGTCGCGGCCACGCCCCGGCCGCTGATCGCCCTGTCCCCCTCCGCCGCCGCCCCGCCCCCGCCCGGCACGGCCGCGCCCGCAGGCATCCGCTGCACTTTCCTGCGGATGCTGCGTCGCCCGACGCCGCGGTCGCAGGAAACTGCCGCGCACCCGCGGAGAACTGCCGCGGTCGCAGGGAACAGGCGCGGCCCCTGCACCGTGCCCGCGACAACTAGGATGGGAGCCGTCCGGCGCCCGTGATCCCCTGGAGCTCAGCCGTATGACCACCCCCGCCTCGGCCTCCGTCGCCGACACCGTCGAGAACGCGGCCGCGACGCCCGAGAAGGAGCAGCCGTATGCGGCGCTCGGACTCAAGCCGGACGAGTACGCGCAGATCCGCGAGATCCTCGGCCGCCGCCCCACCTCGGGCGAGCTCGCCATGTACTCGGTCATGTGGAGCGAGCACTGCTCGTACAAGTCCAGCAAGATCTACCTGCGCCAGTTCGGCCAGAAGGTCAGCGACGAGATGAAGACCCGCCTGATGGTCGGAATGGGCCAGAACGCCGGCGTCGTCGACATCGGCGAGGGCTGGGCGGTCACCTTCAAGGTCGAGTCCCACAACCACCCCAGCTACATCGAGCCGTTCCAGGGCGCCGCCACCGGCGTCGGCGGCATCGTGCGCGACATCATCTCGATGGGCGCCCGCCCGGTCGCCGTCATGGACCAGCTGCGCTTCGGCGCGATCGACGACCCCGACACCGCGCGCGTGGTGCACGGCGTCGTCAGCGGCATCTCGTTCTACGGCAACTGCCTGGGCCTGCCCAACATCGGCGGCGAGACCGTGTTCGACCCGGTGTACCAGGGCAACCCGCTCGTCAACGCGCTCGCCGTGGGCGTGCTGCGCCACGAAGACCTCAAGCTCGCCAACGCGTCGGGAGCCGGCAATCAGGTCGTGCTGTTCGGCGCCCGCACCGGCGGCGACGGCATCGGGGGAGCATCCATCCTCGCGTCCGACACGTTCAGCGAGGGCGGGCCCACCAAGCGCCCGGCGGTGCAGGTCGGCGACCCCTTCGCCGAGAAGGTGCTCATCGAGTGCTGCCTCGAGCTGTACCGCGACGGCCTCGTCGAGGCGATCCAAGACCTCGGCGCCGCGGGCATCTCGTGCGCGACGAGCGAGCTGGCCGCCAACGGCGGGTCGGGCATGCGCGTCGACCTCGAGAAGGTGCTGCTGCGCGACCCCACGCTCACGCCCGAAGAGATCCTGATGAGCGAGTCGCAGGAGCGCATGATGGCGATCGTCGCCCCCGACAAGCTCGACGCCTTCCTCGCGGTCGTCGAGAAGTGGGACGTCGAGACGAGCGTGCTCGGCGAGGTCACCGGCGACGGCCGCCTGCAGATCTTCTGGCACGGCGAGCAGATCGTCGATGTCGACCCCTCGACCGTCGCGGTCGACGGCCCGGTGTACGAGCGCCCGGTCGCCTACCCGACCTGGATCGACGACCTGCGCGACGACTCGGCGTCGGCGCTCGAGCGGCCCTCCGACCCCGATGCGCTGCGCGAGCAGTTCACCCGCCTGGTCGCGAGCCCGAACCTCGCCGACACGTCGTGGGTGACCAATCAGTACGACTACTACGTGATGGGCAACACGGCGCTGAGCTTCCCCGACGATGCCGGCATGATCCGCGTCGACGAGCAGTCGGGCCTCGGCTTCGCGATCGCCACGGACTGCAACGGGCGCTACTGCCAGCTCGACCCCTACGAGGGCGCCAAGCTCGCCCTCGCCGAGGCGTACCGCAACGTGGCCGTCACCGGGGCCGTGCCCGCAGCGGTCACGGACTGCCTCAACTTCGGCAGCCCCGAGAACCCCGAGGTGATGTGGCAGTTCTCGCGCGCGGTCGAGGGTCTCGCCGACGGATGCCTCGAACTCGGGATCCCGGTCACCGGCGGCAACGTCTCGTTCTACAACCAGACCGGCGACCAGCCCATCTTCCCCACCCCCGTGGTCGGAGTGATGGGCATCATCGACGACGTCGCCCGCCGCATCCCGTCGGGGTGGCAGGATCCGGGCGAGAACATCTACCTGCTGGGCGTCACCTCGACCGAGCTCTCCGGATCGCAGTGGGCCGCGACGGTGCACGGTCACCTCGGCGGTCGTCCGCCCGCGGTGGACCTCGCCGGCGAGCGCAGGCTGGCGGAGCTGCTGCAGGCCGCCTCGCAGCAGTCGCTCGTGTCGTCGGCGCACGACCTGTCGTCGGGTGGCCTCGCCCAGGCGCTCGCCGAGGGCGTCATGCGCTTCGGCGTCGGTGCGCGCGTGTGGCTGACCGAGCTCATGGAGCGCGACGGGGTGGATGCCGCATCCGCCCTGTTCTCGGAGTCGACCGGCCGCGTGATCGTGAGCGTGCCCCGCGAAGACGACGTGAAGTTCCGCGGCCTGTGCGAAGGCCGCGGCTACCCCGTGCTGCGGATCGGCGTGACGGATGCCGCCGCCGACGGCGACCCCGCCGCCCTCGAGGTGCAGGGGATCTTCACGCTCACCGCAGACGAACTGCGCGGGCTGTCGCGTGCGACCTTGCCCGCCGCGTTCGGGCCGACGGTCGCCGAGCCTTCGGCGGTGTGAGACCTGGGTCGTAGGATGGGCGCATGACCACCGACGACGACGAGTACAGCGGCTTCAACGACACCCGCCAGCGGCGGGTCAAGGTCGTGGCCTGGGTCGTCATCGTCTCGCTCATCCTCGTCGGCGGCGGCGCGACGGTGTTCGCGCTGCTGTTCGGGTGATCTTCCCAGGTCCGCAACGGAGCCGCCGCGGTTAGCATGAGTTCGTGGAGCCGATCCTCGTTCTCCTCGGGAGCTGGTGGTGGGTCGCTCCGGCAGCAGCCGGCGCCGGAGTGGCGAGCTACAGCATGCTGACATCGGGACGCCGCCGTGCACGACGCCTCGAACTCGAGGCTGCGCGGCACGAAGAGGCCCAGGCATACCGCGCACTGGTCGCCGCGCGCGGACGGGTGCGTTCGGCTCGCGCCGACGTTCTGGTCGCCCGCTCGCGCGGTCCCGTGACCGCGGCGCAGCTCGAGGCTCGTCAGGCCCTGCAGCTGGCCAAGCAGGCCGAGAAGTCGGCGTCGCTCGCACTGCGTGCCAGCCGCAGCCGGGTCAAGGCGGCATGGGATGGTCTGCGAGCCCGGTCCGCCGACACCCCGCTGCCGCTCGAGGCGCTCATGGGCGAGCACGACGCCGTACGAGCCCGCTGGCTCGAGTATGAGACCGATGCCGCGAAGGCGCTCGCGTACCCGCGCATGATCGACGCCCAGTATCCGACGACCCACGCGTTCCTGCGCGCGATGCGCGATGCCGGTGATCTGCGGCCGGCGTCGACGACCGCCAAGATCACCCCGGCCCGCTACGTCGAGTACCGTGACGCGGTGCGGCGCCTCGAGGTCGCCTTCGCCGAGGCCGAGCGTGCCGCAGGTGCCCGCGCGGCCCTTCCGCGCCCGACGCCGTGGCCCGTACCCGGCTGGTGGGGCGCCGCCGCCGATCCCCGCTGAGCCTGCCCTGCCCCCCGGTCGGGGGGCGGCACCCCACCCGGCGGAGCCCGGTGTCCGCCGGTTAGCATGACAGGGTGGAGCCGTTCTTCACCTTCCTGGGCAGCTACTGGTGGCTGATCTTCCCCCTCATGGGGGTGCTCGGCGCGGCCGGCAGTGCGTGGGAGCGCGGCGCCCGAAGCCGTCACAAGCGCCGCCTCGAGATGATCCACGCCAAGGCCGAGCTCAAAGCGGCGCAGGCGGCGGCGCGCGGCAAGATCGCCCCGGATGCCGCCGCCCTGCCCACGGTCACGGGACCGACCGCGACGACGGCACCCGGCGACGCCGACGCGCCGCAGACCCAGCCGACTCAGCTCGAGAGGCTGTTCGCGACCCACGACGCCGTCACGGCTCGATGGCTCGACTATGAGCTCGATGTGGCGAAGATGATCGCGTTCCCGGCGATGAGCGACGGCCGCCAGCCGCTGACGGCGGCATTCCTGCGGGCGAAGCGCCTGGCCGACGGGCTGCGTCCGGCATCGCCCAAGGCGAAGCTGACGCCGGAGCAGCTGGCCGAGTACCGCAGTGCCGTCACCGATTTCGAGGTCGCGTTCGACGTCGCTGAGCGCGACGCGCGGCGTCTGCGCGATTCGGCCTTCAGCGCGCAGGAGCGCAAGCGCCTCGACACGGCGAAGCAGCTGCTGACCGTCGCCGTCGACCAGGCGGCGACCCCGGCCGAACGCCAGCTGGCATACCGACGCGTGCGCGAAGAGCTCGACGGGTTGATCTCGGTGTCGGACGAGGCGATCGAGGTGCTCGAGAAGAAGGTCATGCTCGAGCTGCCGTCGAACCGGCAGGATCCCACCACGACCTGAGACCGAGAACCGGCCCGGTCAGTCCGAGTTCGCGTCGATCCAGGCGTCGATCCGCTCGAACCAGCCGAACAGCCACTCGGCCTGCGCGGCGGCATCCGCGGGGATCTCGGCGCGCGGCACGCGCCACGCATGCATCGTCACGCGCTTGTCGACGGGAAGGGCCTTCCAGATGTCGCGAACGGTGATCAGGCTGTCGAGACCGGCGTGCGCGATGAAGACCATGTCAGCCTCGGATGCCTCTCGCAGGGCCGCGTGAACGCCGCCGGGCTGCGGCGGCATGACGTGCCGCATCCCCTCGGCGCGGTCGGCGAGCGCGTCACGGCCCGATGCCCGCAGCCGGTCGATGCGGCTGACCCGCCGGGACGCGGTGGCGTTGCCTCCTTCAGGGAAGATCACCAGCGCGTCGTCGCGGCCGAGGCCGCGGGCGAGATCCGCGATCTGCGCTTCGACGGCCTTGCCCCCGCCGCTCGCGCCCTTGCCGAACCCGCGCGGCGTGATGAACCGCGTCGGAATGCGGTTGAGCAGCACATCGACCGCCGGATCCCACTGCATGGTGTCCTTGAGCACGATGCGAGAATGGCGCCCCGCGCCGTTGAGCAGGGTGTGGATGACGATGAACGAGTCGCCCGGGCCGGCGTGCCGGCTGGCGACCACGAGGGGTACGGCCGCTTCGAACACGTCGTCCACATCGACCGGCTCGCCCGACGGCAGCGCCGCTTCGGTCGTGATCTTCAGGCGCAGGATGACGCCGAAGACCCAGAACAGCACGCGCAGGGCGAACCCTCCGACCGCGTAGTGAGCGTGGACGAACGCGTGCGAGCGCAGCTTCCACCCGAACCCCGATGCGACCCAGAGGGCGAACAGCACCACCAGCAACGCGGCATCCCACAGCAGGTAGACGAGCACGAGCACGATCGCCCGTGGCCAGCGGAACCGGTCGGGGATGAGCGAGGCGATGATCAGCAGCACCACGAGGACGGTGGGCAGCGCGAGAACGATCACCGGTGCGGCGATGACCACCAGCGGAGCGAGGATGACCCGGCGTACCCACCGCGGCGGCACCCGCATCAGGCGGCCTCGACCGGAGTCGGCGCGTCGAGGTAGGACTCGCAGGCGTCGCGCGCCTGTGCGATGCGGCGGTCGACGGTCGCCATCTTGCGATACGACATCAGCGAGTCGTCGCCGTCGAGGGCGCCTCCGCTGGGCAGGACGTGCAGCGAGACCCCCTGCGGCACTGTCGCCAGGTCGCGGGCGAATCGGTGGCGCCGGGCGATCTCGAACGCGACCCGTGCCGCGTCGACCACGGTCTTTGGAGCCTTCAGCGGCGCTTCGACCCTGCCGACCTGCATGATGTAGACCTCGGTCGCGCCGGCGAGCACCGCCTGCTCGATCGGGATCGAGTTCACGATGCCGCCGTCGATGTAGTGTTCGCCGTCGATCTGCACGGCGGGAAGCAGCCCGGGCACAGCGGCGGACGCCAGGATCGCGGGAACGAGCGGCCCCGCCGAGAAGACCGACTCGGCGGCGCGTTCGACGTTGGCGGCGACCACGCGCAGTGGCACCGCGAGATCCTCGAACGTGCTGTCGGCTCCGAGGGCGACCTCGAGCAGCCGGCGCAGCGGCTCGGGTGAACTCAGGTGCGTGCGGGTCTTCACGAGTCGACCGAACTGGCGCAGGAGCGACTCGCCGTAGACCGCGTCGGCTTCGTCCGACATCCAGGCTCCGCGCAGCGCCTCGACCACTCCGGGCGTGGGATCCTTCGCGACCAGCGCGCCGTTGATCGCGCCGATCGAGGTGCCGACGATGAGGTCGGGCCGCACACCGCGACCCAGCACGGCCTGGAGCATCCCGATCTCGACCGCTCCGCGGATGCCGCCACCACCCAGGACGAACGCCGTCGTGCCGCCGGATGTCATGCCGCCACCCTATTGCGCGGGTTGACAACGTGCATGGCTTTGTTGCATGGTTAGTTAGTCAAGTAAGTAACCATGCAAGCGGAGGACGGATGATCGAGGAAGGGCGCCCACTGTTCCTGCAGATCGCCGAGAGCGTCGAGGACGCGATCGTCGACGGCTCGTTGCCCGAAGAGGGTCAGGCTCCGTCGACGAACGAACTGGCCGCCTTCCATCGCATCAACCCCGCCACCGCGGCGAAGGGGGTCGCGATGCTCGTCGACAAGAACGTGCTGTACAAGCGGCGCGGCATCGGCATGTTCGTCTCGGCCGGGGCGCGCGAACGCCTGCTCGCCGAGCGACGCAGCGCGTTCGGCATCCGCTTCGTCGACCCGCTGCTGGCCGAGGCCCGCAAGCTCGGGCTCGGCCCCGACGACCTCGGCGCGATCATCCGCGAGCGCGCCGCCGACTCCACCCCAGACACGGAAGGAAATGCACCATGACCTCGGTGATCGAGGTGTCAGGACTCACCAAGCGCTACCGCGACACGATCGCGGTCGACGATGTGAGCTTCTCGATCGAGAAGGACACCATCTACGGACTGCTCGGCCGCAACGGCGCCGGCAAGACCACGGTGATGTCGATCGTCACCGCGCAGAACTTCGCCACCAGCGGCGACGTGCGTGTGTTCGGCCAAGCCCCCTATGAGAATGCGAGCGTGCTCTCGCGCATGTGCTTCGTGCGTGAGAGCCAGAAGTACCCCGACGACGCGACCCCGCGTCACGCGTTCGCGATGGCGCGTCTGTTCTACCCGAACTGGAACGACGAGCTCGCCGCGGGCCTCATCCGCGACTTCCAACTGCCGCTCAAGCGTCGCATCAAGAAGCTCTCGCGCGGCCAGCTGTCGGCGGTGGGCGTGATCATCGGCCTCGCCTCGCGCGCCGAGATCACCTTCTTCGACGAGCCCTACCTCGGGCTCGACGCGGTCGCCCGCCAGATCTTCTACGACCGGCTGCTCGAGGACTACGCCGAACACCCGCGCACGATCGTGCTCTCGAGCCATCTGATCGACGAGGTCTCCAACCTGCTCGAGCGCGTCCTCGTGATCGACGGCGGGCGCATCATCATGGACGAGGAGACCGACGCCGTGCGCGACCGCGCGGCGACCATCGTCGGCGACGTCGCGGCGGTGGATGCCTTCACCGCCGGTCGCGAGGTGATCCACCGCGAGACCCTCGGCCGGACCGCATCGGTCACCGTGCTCGGCGGGCTGACCGCCGGCGACCGCGAGCGCCTCGACCTCGCCGGACTCGATGTCGGCCCGGTGTCGCTGCAGCAGTTGATCGTGCGCACCACGCAGCACCACGCGGCGACCGCTGATCGCGTCGCCCACGACGAAGGAGCCCTGCGATGAGTCGTACCGTCAATGTCGTCCGCATGCAGCTGGTCAACCGCCAGACCTACATCTGGGTGCCGCTCATGGTGCTCGGCGGGGCCTTCGTGCTGAGCCTGGCCATCTGGGCGATGATCCGCGGCGTCGGCGCCGAGGGAGACCTGTACGGCGGCGGCAGCCAGGCGCCGCTGTGGTACTTCGGCGTCGTGGGCGTGCAGGCGCTCACCCTCACATTCCCGTTCTCACAGGCGATGAGCGTCACCCGCCGCGAGTTCTTCGCCGGCACGCTGCTGACCGCGGCGATCGCGAGCGCGCTGCTGGCCGTGGTGTTCGTGGTCGGCGGGCTCATCGAGCAGGCGACCGCCGGCTGGGGCATGAACGGCTACTTCTTCTACCTGCCGCCGGTGTGGGAGGCCGGCGCCCTCGGGGCGGGCCTGGCGTTCTTCACGATCGCGCTCGGCTTCTTCACGGTCGGCTTCGCGATCGCCACCGTCTACAAGCGGTTCGGCATGCTCGCGCTCACCAGCACGATCATCGGGCTGTGCGCACTGCTCGTGCTGGGTCTGTTCGCGCTCATCCGCTTCGACCTGTGGGGTGCGATGTTCGGCTGGTTCGCCGAGCAGGGGGCGCTCGGGCTGTCGGTGTGGGGGCTCGTGGCGGTCGTGGTCGTCGCGGGGCTCGCGTTCCTCACCCTGCGACGCGCGACCCCGTAGCGCCGACGGTCTGCGGATGCCTCGACCCGCCGGGTCGGGGCATCCGTGCGTCGGCCGGGTGGTCAGCGACCGTCCGCGGCCTCGGTGTGGTGACGGATCACTTCGGCCACGACGAAGTTGAACCACTTCTCGGCGAACGCCGGATCGAGGTCGGCCTCTTCGGCCAGACGGCGCAGCCGGGCGATCTGCTGCTCTTCGCGCGCGGTGTCCGACGGCGGCATCCCGTGCTCGGCTTTGAGGTGACCGACCTGCTTCGTGCACTTGAATCGCTCCGCGAGCATGAACACGAGCGCCGCGTCGATGTTGTCGATGCTGCTGCGCAGCCGCAGCAGGGTGTCGGTCGGATCCTCGGTCATGACCGCCTCCTTCGCGTGCCACCGACCCTACCGGCCCTAGAGTGTGTTCCATGACCGACGGCTCAGACCGCCCGAAGACCCGCGCCGACGAACGACTCGCCACGACGGACGCCCCGGTGACACCGGCATCCGTCACGTCGAGCGAGGCGTCCGCGGTCGAAGGCTCCCCCGCCCGCACCTTCTGGGCGAACCTCAACAACCCGTTCGCGCTGGGCTTCTTCCTGGTGCTCGGCGGCCTCGTCGCGCTCGTGCTCGGCCTCGCGGTCGGCAGTCTGTCGACGATCATCGTCTACATCGCGCTCGCCCTGTTCGTCGCGCTCGGCCTCGATCCCGCGGTGCGGATGCTCGAACGGCGCAAGCTCTCGCGCGCATGGGCGATCGTCATCGCCTATTCGGCGTTCGCGCTCGTGCTCGTGGGCGTGCTGTTCCTGATCCTCCCCACGGTGATCGAGCAGATCGCACAGTTCGTCACCGACATCCCCAGCATCGTCACCGACTTCAAGTCGACCGATGTCTACGGCTGGCTGGCTTCGACCTTCGGCGACCCGATCGAAACGCTCACGAACGAAGTGCTCAAGTTCCTGTCCGATCCGGGCAACATCGCTGCCGTCGGCGGCGGCGTGCTGCAGGTGATCGTGGGCGTCGGCACCGCGATCTCGGGCGGCGTCATCGTCGTGGTGCTGAGCCTGTACTTCCTGGCCTCGCTGGTCGCCATGAAGAAGTCGCTGTACCAGCTGGCCCCGGCCCGCAACCGCACGAAGGTCGCCGACCTCACCGAGCAGATCACCGACTCGATCGGCAGCTACCTGATGGGCATGGTGACGCTCGCGTTCTTCAACGCGACCTTCACATTCATCATGTATCTGCTGCTGGGCCTGCAGTTCGCCGCACTGATGGCGGTCGTCGCGTTCTGCATCACGATCATCCCGCTCGTCGGCCCGGTGCTGTTCTGGATCATCGGTTCGACGGTGGCGCTGTTCCTGAACCCGGTCGCGGCGCTCGTGTTCGCGATCGCGTACCTCATCTACATGCAGCTCGAGGCGTACGTGCTGACCCCGAAGGTGATGAACAAGGCGGTGTCGGTGCCGGGCGCACTCGTCGTGATCGGCGCCCTCGTCGGCGGCACGCTGCTCGGCCTGCTGGGCGCCCTCGTCGCGGTGCCGGTGACCGCATCGATCCTGCTGATCATCAAGCAGGTCGTGATCCCCCGTCAGGACGCGAAGGTGTAGCGACACGGGTCACCGCGGCGCAGCCGCTGCGACCCGGCTTCAGCGAGCGGGCAGCAGGCAGGTCGGCGACGGCACCGCCACGCGGTGACGGATGCGACCGGGCACCCCGGTGCGCTCGTCGAGCGGCCGCGACACCACCTCCTCGCCGAGCTGTCCGGCGATGAGCATCGTGTCGCCGAGCACGAGGTGGTGGCGGGGCCAGTGGGTTCCGGCCTCGACGAGGGCCACCGGGTCGAGGCGGTCGCCGTCGCCGCGCACCCGCAGGGTCGCGACGGTGTCGCTGCCCCGCGCACTCGCGTGGACGACGTGGCCGTCGCGGGATGCCGTGATCTCGGCGGCGGTGTCGTCGGCCAGCGTGCCGACCAACGGGGTGCTCGAGCGCACGCGCCACGTGCCGTCGGCATCGGGTGAGAGCACGAAGACCTCGCACGCGAGCTCGGCGATGACATACAGGTGCCCGCTGGGATGCCACAGCATGTGGCGCGGACCCACCCCGCGCGGCAGCACGACCTCGCCGTGCGCACGCAGCCCCGCCCCGCCGTCGCGCCAGAATCGGACCAGATCGAACCCCATGTCGGTCGTGGCGATGAGGCCCCCGGGCAGATACCGCGCCTGGTGCGAATGCGACGAGCGGCCGGATGCCCCGGCATCCGCGTCGCCGTCGCCGTCGCCGTCCGCGTCCGCCGCCGCATCGTGGTCGGGCACGAGGTGCGCGTACTCGTCTCCGGCGGCTTCCCGCAGCGCGCGAGCCGCGGCGGCGAGATCGATGTCAGGCCCGGCTGCCGACGCCGGGGCCGCAGCGGACTCACCGTCGTACGGGTCGACAGCGGCAACCGCGATCTTCGGTGCGGACGGACGGCCCGAGGCATCCAGGTCCATCGAGACCACGCGACCGTCACCCCAGCACGAGGCGATCAGCCGGTCGCCGGCAGGCGACACGGCGAGGTGGCAGACCGCGTCGCCGGCGTCGACAGGCTCACCCAGCCGCACGAGCGCGGTCGGGCCGGTGCGGCGGAACGCCTGCACGGCACCGGCGCCCTCGAGCGCCGCGTAGACGACATCGCGCGACGGATGCGCGGCCAGCCACGACGGCGATCCGCCCGACGCGACCGCGTCGCCGTCGAATCCGAGCCGGCCGCCGGATCCCGGCTCGTCGTCGGCGCCGACGCGCAGCATCCCGATGCCCGTCGCAGAGCCGTCCATGTCGGCGGTGTATCCGCCGAGCCAGAGCCGCATCAGCCGATGAGGTCGCGCCGCACGACCACAGCGTCGCGCGCGGCACCGACGCCGATGACCGAGATGTGGGTTCCGCTCATCTCTTCGAGGGCGAGCACATAGTCCTGCGCCGCCTTCGGCAGGTCGTCGAACGTGCGGGCGCGCGAGATGTCCTCGCTCCAGCCCTCGAAGTGCTCGAGGATCGGCTTGGCGTGGTGGAAATCGGTCTGGTTGACGGGCACCTCGTCGAATCGCGTGCCGTCGACGTCGTAGGCGACGCATACGGGGATGCGCTCGAGGCCGGTCAGGATGTCGAGCTTCGTGAGCACGAGGTCGGTGATGCCGTTGATGCGCGTGGCGTAGCGGGTGATCGGGGCGTCGTACCAGCCGACGCGGCGCGGGCGACCGGTGGTGGTGCCGAATTCGAATCCGCGCGAGCGCAGCCACTCGCCCTGGTCGTCGAACAGCTCGGTCGGGAACGGCCCCGCGCCCACACGCGTCGTGTAGGCCTTCACGATTCCCACGATGCGGTCGAAGCGGTTGGGTCCGACGCCGCTGCCGGTGGCCGCGCCGCCGGCGGTCGCCGACGACGACGTGACGAACGGGTACGTACCGTGGTCCACGTCGAGCATCGTCGCCTGCCCGCCTTCGAAGACGACGACGTCGCCCTCATCGAGGGCCCGGCTCAGAAGCAGACCGGTGTCGGCGACCATCGGCCGCAGGCGGTCGGCGTACGACAGCAGATCGTCGACGATCTCGTCGCACGCGATGGCACGTCGGTTGAAGACCTTCACGAGCAGGTGGTTCTTCTGCTCGAGCGCGCCCTCGACCTTCTGCCGCAGGATGTTCTCGTCGAACAGATCCTGCACGCGGATGCCGACGCGGTTGATCTTGTCGGCGTACGCGGGGCCGATCCCGCGACCCGTCGTGCCGATCTGCCGCTTGCCGAGGAACCGCTCGGTCACCTTGTCGAGGGTGCGGTGATACTGCGTGATGATGTGCGCGTTCGCGCTGATGCGCAGTCGCGACGTGTCGACGCCGCGGGCGTGCAGCGCCTTGAGCTCGTAGAACAGCACTTCGAGGTCGACGACGACGCCGTTGCCGATCACCGCGTTCACTCCGGGCGACAGGATGCCGCTGGGCAGCAGATGCAGGGCGTACTTCTCGTCGCCGATCACGACCGTGTGGCCGGCGTTGTTGCCGCCGTTGAACTTCACGACCCAGTCGGTGCGTTCGCCGAGCAGGTCGGTGGCCTTGCCCTTGCCCTCGTCTCCCCATTGAACGCCGACGATCACGATGCCTGGCATGGGCTCTCCCCCGTTTGCGGACGGTTACACCCCATCCTATCGATGCGGTCGGGAGGCGCCCCGATAGTGTTGCGGCATGACGCGCGCGCCCTGGTGGGAGAACACGTGGTCGACCGTGCGGCTGGTGACGGCCGCCCTCATCGCGGCGGCGGTGATCGCACAAGCCCAGGTCACCTTCAGCCTGGCCGCCGACGCGGGGCGCGACATGACGACGACGGTCGTCAACTTCTTCAGCTTCTTCACGATCCTCTCGAACGTCGCATCGATCTTCGTGCTCGCGTGGGCGTCGCTGTGGCTGTGGATGCGCGGACGCGATGCCGCGGGCCGGCCGGCCCGCGAGCCCGTACCGCTCGCCGTCGCTCTGGCGTGCGTGTCGACCTACATGATCGTCACGGGCATCGTCTACAACACGCTGCTGCGCAGCGTCGAGCTGCCGCAGGGGACGACCGTGCCGTGGTCGAACGAAGTGCTCCACGTGGTCGGCCCGCTGGTGCTGCTGCTCGACGTCTTCCTCGGCCCCCGGCCTCGGTCCCTCCGCTGGAGCGCCGTGTGGGCCGTCGTCGCGTTCCCGGTCGTGTGGGTCGTCTACACCCTCGTCCGCGGCCCGCTCACGGTCAATCCGGTGACCGGCGCCGAGTGGTGGTACCCGTACCCGTTCCTCGACCCCGCGCTGCAGGACGGGTACGGCGGGGTCGCCGTGTACGTCGTGGGCATCGCGGCGCTCATCGCCCTCGTCGGCTGGTTCGTGGTGTGGGTCGACCGCCGTCGCGCCGTGGTGGGCTCGACCGGCGCGACGACGGAGACCGTCACCGCCCCGTCGAAGAACGCGCCCGTCAGCCGGTAGGACGGCACGCGCAGGTCCGGGCCTCGGGTTTCCGGGGGCTGCGGGCTCAGCCGCGCGCCCCGTGCTCGATAGGCTGGGGGGCATGTCGAAGGTCCTCCAGTCCCTGCCCGTCGGCGAACGCGTCGGCATCGCCTTCTCGGGAGGGCTCGACACCTCGGTGGCGGTGGCGTGGATGCGCGACAAGGGCGCCGTCCCCTGTACGTACACGGGCGACCTCGGCCAGCCCGACGAAGACGACATCGAAGCCATCCCGGCGCGCGCCCTCGAGTACGGCGCCGAGGTCTCGCGTCTCATCGACTGCAAGCCCGCGCTCGTCGAAGAGGGCTTCGGCGCGCTCGCCTGCGGCGCGTTCCACATCCGCTCGGGCGGACGCACTTACTTCAACACGACGCCGATCGGACGCGCCGTCACCGGAACGCTGCTCGTGCGGGCGATGAAGGAGGACGGCGTCGACATCTGGGGCGACGGGTCGACCTACAAGGGCAACGACATCGAGCGGTTCTATCGCTATGGCCTGCTGGCGAATCCCGCGCTGCGCATCTACAAGCCCTGGCTCGACACCGACTTCGTCACCGAACTCGGCGGTCGCCAGGAGATGAGCGAATGGCTCGTCGCGCACGGCTTCCCCTACCGCGACAGCGCCGAGAAGGCCTACTCGACGGATGCCAACATCTGGGGCGCCACGCACGAGGCCAAGACGCTCGAGCACCTCGACGTGTCGCTCGAGATCGTCGAGCCCATCATGGGCGTGCGCTTCTGGGATCCCGACGTCGCGATCGAGCCCGAAGACGTCACGGTCACCTTCGACGCCGGCCGGCCGGTCGCGCTCAACGGCGTGGAGTACTCGGATGCCGTCTCGCTCGTGTTCGAGGCGAATCGCATCGGCGGGCGTCACGGACTCGGCATGAGCGATCAGATCGAGAACCGCATCATCGAGGCGAAGTCGCGCGGCATCTACGAGGCGCCGGGCATGGCGCTGCTGTTCATCGCGTACGAACGCCTTGTCAACGGCATCCTGAACGAAGACACCCTCGCGACCTACCACGAGCAGGGGCGCCGCCTGGGCCGTCTCATGTACGAGGGCCGCTGGCTCGAGCCGCAGTCTCTGATGCTGCGCGAGTCCATCCAGAAGTGGGTCGGATCGACGATCAGCGGCACCGTCACCCTGCGACTGCGCCGGGGTGAGGACTACACGATCCTGGACACCACCTCGGCGAATCTGTCGTACGCGGCCGAGAAGCTCTCGATGGAGCGCGTCGGCGATGCCGCCTTCGGCCCGGCCGACCGCATCGGTCAGCTGACGATGCGCAACCTCGACATCGCCGACTCGCGCACACGCCTCGAGCACTACGCGGCAGCCGGGATCATCGGGGGCGCGACGGGCGAGCTCGTCGGCGACCTCGAGCAGGGCGGCGCGGCCGAGATCACCGGCCACGCCGTGGACTACAGCGCCGAGCGCGAAGAGCTGGCCGAAGCCGTCGACGAGCTCAACGAGGCGTCGGCGTTCGACCTCGGCACCGACTGAGCGACCGTCCGCGTGGTGCGCGACCGGCTCTGAGCGCAGGTCCGCGCCCGGTCGCGTGCCGAACTCCTCCCATCCGCGGCGCTGGGGGGTCGGATCGGCCGGATTCGAGCCGGTCTGGCCCGAATTGGAGGAGTTGGGCCATCGCCGTCGTGCCGAACTCCTGAGTTTTCGGGCCGACCGGTCCACATCAGCCCGAATCGTCGCGATGTCGGGCCGTTTCTCAGGAGTTGGGCGCCCGCCAGGAGCCGACCCGCCGCCTGGGGCCCCACCAGGCCGAGCAGCACGCCGGCGATCACGAGCGGCATGCCGGGCCGTCGGGATACGATGCCTGACGGACCACGTGTGCCCGAACACGTGAGACCGAGGACCGGGGTGCGTGCGCTCCGGTCTCACACCGCTCCACCGAAGGCTTTCTTTGATGTCGACGCCGACCACCGACTCCGTCCCCGTCTCCGACGCGCCTCGGAGGTCGGTCGGAAGGATCATCGGCGCCACCGTGTTCGGCATCGTCGCCGCGGTCGTGGTCATCGCGCTCATCGCCGCCGGCACGATCGTCTGGAACATCCAGCGCAGCTTTCCGCAGCGCGACGGAGTGATCGAGCTCAGCGGGCTCGGCTCCGACGTCACGGTGCAACGCGATGTGCGCGGCGTGCCGACGATCACGGCGTCGACCGCCGACGACCTGTTCTTCGCACAGGGCTACGTGCACGCTCAAGACCGCTTCTGGGAGATGGACTTCCGCCGCCACGTCACCGCCGGGCGGCTGTCCGAGCTGTTCGGCGCGTCGCAACTGGAGACGGATCGGTTCCTGCGCACGCTCGGCTGGCATGAGATCGCCGCGATCGAGGCCGAGCAGCTCGACGCCGATGCGCTCCGGTACTACGAGTCCTATGCCGCAGGAGTCAATGCCTACCTCGACGATCACGACGGGGCGGATGCCTCGTTCGAGTACGCCGTGCTCGGTCTTCAGAACCCCGAGTACGAGATCGAGCCGTGGACGGTCGTCGACTCGCTGGCCTGGCTCAAGGCGATGGCGTGGGACCTGCGGTCGAACCTCGGTGATGAGACCGACCGTGCGCTCGCGGCGCAGTCGCTCAGTCCCGAGCAGATCGCCCAGCTCTACCCCGACTACCCCTTCGACGAGAACCCGGTCATCGTGCCCGTCATCTCGGATGTGCCCGAACTCGAGGTCGACGCGACCCCGGCCGCGTATCGCGGAACGGAAGACGCCGTCGAGGCGGTGACGGCATCCGCCCGTATCGAGTGGACCGAGGTGGGTGATCTCATCGAGGCCGTCGGCACACTGCTCGGTCGGCCCGGCGAGGGCATCGGCTCCAACTCGTGGGTCGTCTCGGGCGAGCTGACCGAAACAGGGCTGCCGCTTCTGGCCAATGATCCGCACCTCGGGGCATCCCTCCCGAGCGTCTGGCACCAGATCGGCCTGCGCTGCCGCGCGGTCGGCACCGCGTGCCCCTTCGACGTCTCCGGCTTCGGGTTCTCGGGTGTGCCGGGCGTGATCATCGGCCACAACGACCGTGTGGCCTGGGGCTTCACGAACCTCACGACGGATGTGACCGACCTCTACCTCGAGAAGCTCGAGGGCGACCAGTACTGGCGCGACGGCGAACTGGTGCCGTTGCAGACCCGCACCGAGACGATCCGCGTCGCGGGCGGGGACGACGTGCAGCTCGAGATCCGCGCCACCGGGAACGGCCCGATCGTGTCGGGGCTCACCGCCGACTACGGACGCATCGCGAGCGACCCCTACACGGGCGAGACCGATGCCGTCACGCAGCCCTCGGGTGCACCGGACGGCGAGTACGCGGTGAGTCTGCGGTGGACCGCGCTCGAACCCGGCACGACGGCGCAGTCGATCTTCACGATGAATCTGGCGCAGGACTTCGAGGACTTCCGCACGGCCGCGTCGCAGTTCGACGTGCCCGCCCAGAACCTCGTCTACGCCGACGTCGACGGCAACATCGGCTACCAGACGCCGGGCCGCCTTCCGATCCGGGGCGCCGGCGACGGGTCGATGCCGCAGCCCGGCTGGAGCTCGGCGTACGACTGGCGTGGTTACATCCCGTTCGACGATCTTCCCGTGGTGTACAACCCCGACTCGGGGTACATCGTCACGGCGAACAACGCGATCGTCGACGACGACTACGAGTACTTCCTCACCGACGACTGGGACTACGGGTGGCGCGCGGCACGCATCGTCGACCTCATCGAGCGCAAGGCGGCGCTCGCCCCGCTCACCGCGACCGACATGCGTGACATCCAGGCCGACAACCAGTTCTACCTGGGCAAGCGGCTGGCCGCGGCGTTCGCCGACGTCGACGCCGGATCCGACGGCGCGGATGCCGCGCTCGCCCTGCTGCAGACGTGGGACGCGCAGAACGACGCCGACTCGGAGGCGGCCGCGTACGCCAACGTGCTGTGGGACCAGCTCGCCGTGAGCCTCTTCGTCAACGGCCGCGCGGAGCCGGCTCCGATCGACGACCAGGCGCGCATGTTCCTCGTGGTCGACCGCCTGCTCGACGATCCGGAGTCACCGTGGTGGACGAACACCGGGATCGGCGTCGACGGCCGCGAGCAGATGCTCTCGTACGTCGCGACCTCGGCGTACGAGCGGCTGGTGGCCGCACAGGGAGACAACCAGGACCGCTGGAACTGGGGCTCGCTGCACGCGCTGCCGCTGCGCAGCGACACGTTCGGCTCGTCGGGCATCGCCCCGATCGAGTGGCTGTTCAACCGCGGTCCCTACCCGGTAGGCGGTGGCTCGTCGGTCGCGAACGCCACCGGGTGGGTGCTCGGATCGGGCTTCGAGACGGTCACCGTGCCGTCGATGCGCATGATCGTCGACCTCTCCGACCTGGATGCCTCGCAGTGGAACCAGCTCACCGGCGTGAGCGGCCACACGTTCCACCCGAACTACGTCGATCAGGTCGAGGACTGGCAGCGCGCCGAGCTCTCGCCGTGGCCGTTCTCGAGACAGGCGGTCGACGAGGCCGCCGAGTTCACGCTCACCCTCACGCCCGCCGGCTGAACGGCGGGCCGCCTCACCCGCCGGCTGCGGGCGGCGTGCGCTTGGACGCGGCCAGGTCGTCGACGATGAGCGACGAGTCGTCGATGGTGCCGTTGCGGTAGGCCTGTCGGCCGATCATGTGCGCCGACAGCGGCGCGGTCGCCAGCTGCATCAGCACCACCGGCAGCAGGAACGCCACGACGGGCCACGAGCGCAGCGACAGCGCGATCGCGACGCAGATGAGCAGCAGTCCGAGCACCTGCGGCTTGGTGGCCGCGTGCAGTCGGGCGGTCACGTCGCGGAAGCGCACGAGGCCGATCGCCGCGGTGAGGCACAGCAGCGCGCCGATGAGGATGAGGATGAGCGCCGCGGTGTCGAGCGCGGCCGTGACTTCAGGGGTGAGTGTCATCGGTCGAGGTTGTCCCTTCTCGCGACGAACCGTGCGATCGAGATCGATCCGAACACTCCGACGGCCGCGATGATGAGCAGCACCGGTAGCGTGCGGGTGTGCCCGTTGATCGCCATCTCGGCGCCGAGCACGCAGATCACCAGAGTGAGCAGCACATCGGATGCCACGGCGCGATCGAGGATCGACGGTCCGACGACGATGCGCCACATCGTGACGAGCGCCGCGATGGTGAAGACGGCGTAGATCACCATGAGCATGGCGTTCACGGCGTGCTCCCCTCGTGCCGGGCGGCGCGCACCTTCTCGACGTCCGCGCGCGAGCCGACGGCCATCACGATCCGCCGCTCCCACTTCCAGGTGTCGCGGCGGTGGGACTCGACGTCCTCCTGCGAGCGCACGCCCAGCACGTGAAGGTAGAGAATGCGACGATCCCGGTCGGCGTCGATGAGCAGCGACCCGGGGATCAGCGATGCGGTCACCGCCACATGCGTCATGATCAGGTCGTCGTCGACGTGGAGGGGAACCGCGATGATGGCGGATTTCGGCAGGCGGCGCGGGTCGATCGCCTGCCACGCCACCACGAGCGAGCCGGCGACGAGCGAGACGAGGAACTCGAACACGAACACGATGCCGTACCAGAGGTTCACCCGGCCCGACAGCTCGACGGGCGGCAGCCGGAAGACGCTGGTCACCAGCACCGCTGCGGCGAGCCCGGTGAGGAAGGCGAGCCAGGTGAACTGGCCCCACAGCAGCATCCAGACCGCGATGAGCCAGACGAAGAACGGCAGCTGGCGCCACAGTCGCGTGAGCCTGTTGCGGCGCGACGGCCGGGTCGCGGCATCCGTCGTCATCATCGCTCCTCGCCCTTGTCGTCGCCGCCGGTGCTCTGCTCATGCTCCTGCTCGAGCTGGCCGATCGTCACGGGTTCGAGCAGGGCGCCGCCGATGCGCGCGCAGATGTCGTACAGCGGTCCGGCGAAGACGGTGAGCGCCACCGTGAGTCCCACCATGCCCACGGTCGCCGAGGTCATGATGCGCGGAATCACGCGGCGTTCGGTCGACACCGACGCGGCGGGCGCGTCGCCGAGGTACGAGATGCGCGCCTCGGTCTCGGCCGAGTCGTCCTCTTCGCGCCAGAACGACAGGTTCCACGCGCGCATCAGTGCATACAGGGTGAGCAGAGATGTGACCACGCCGGCGACGATCAGCGCGATCATGAGCGGATCACCCTCTTCGGCGGCCGCGTCGAAGAGCGCGAACTTGCCGATGAAGCCCGAGAACGGCGGCAGTCCGCCGAGGTTGACGGCCGGGATGAAATAGAGCACGGCGATCAGCGGCGCCGCCTTCATGAGCCCCTTGACGCGCAGGATCGACGTCGACCCCGCCCGGCGCTCGACCAGCCCCACCGCGAGGAACAGCGTGGTCTGCACGACGATGTGGTGGACCATGTAGTAGATCGTGGCGCCGATGGCCGCCGGCGTCGCGATCGCGAGTCCGAAGAGCATGTAGCCGATGTGGCTCACCAGGGTGAACGACAGGATGCGCTTGAGCTCGGCCTGTGCGACGGCGCCGAGCACACCGACGATCATCGTCGCCATCGCCGCGACCATGAGCAGCACGTTGACGTCGTTGAACAGGAACAACTCGGTCTCGGTGCGGATGATCGCGTAGACGCCGACCTTCGTCAGCAGGCCGGCGAACACCGCGGTCACCGGTGCGGGGGCCGTCGGATACGAGTCGGGCAGCCAGAACGAGAGCGGGAACACCGCCGCCTTGATGGCGAACGCCAGCAGGAGCAGCAGGTGCATGACCAGCTGCGTGTCCTGATCGAGGTCGCCCATCCGCTGCGAGATCTGCACGATGTTGACGGTGCCGAGGGCGCCGTAGATCACGGCGATCGCCGAGAGGAAGAGGATCGACGAGACCAGCGACACCACGATGTAGACGACGCCGGTGCGGATGCGCGACTCGGTCGATCCCAGCGTGATCAGCACGTAGGAGGCGACCAGCAGGATCTCGAACCCCACGTAGAGGTTGAACAGGTCTCCTGCGATGAAGGCGTTGAAGATGCCGGCCGCGAGGATCAGGTAGGACGGGTGGAAGATCGAGACCGGTGTGTCGTCGTCGTTGTCGACCGCGCCCTGGCCGACCGAGAACAGCAGAACGGCGAGCAGCACGACGCTCGAGACCATGACCAGCAGCGCCGCGAGACGATCGACGTACAGCACGATGCCGAAGGGGATGGGCCAGCCGCCCACCGACACCGCGATCGCCTGATCGCCGAGGTCGACCACGGTCAGCAGGGTCGCGGCGATGGCGCACACCACGGTCAGCGTCGCGACCGAGACCGTGATCTGCACGCGTCGGTGACGACCCGCGATCAGGGCGATGGCGGCCCCGAGCAGGGGGAGCGTCACCAGCAGGGGTACGAGGGCGGGAGCGATGGCGGTCATCGGCTTCCCTCCTCGTCGTCGTCAGCGTGGTCGTCGACGATGCGGCGCTCGACGGGGATCGTGATCGGCGAGGTCGCCACGCCGACGAAATCGGTCGTGGCGTCGTCGTCCTCGTCCTCGATCTCGGTCTCCTCGTCCATCGCCTCCTCGGCCTCGACGCTGCCCTCGCGGATCGCGATGTCGACGGCGTCGTCCTCGACCGTGTCGGCCTGACCCAGCTGCCAGGACCGGTAGATCAGGGCGAGCAGGAACGCCGAGACCGCGAAGGTGATGACGATCGCGGTGAGCATGAGCGCCTGCGGCAGGGGGTCGGACATCTCGTCGGGCTCGCCCGAGCCGTAGAAGGGCGCGATACCCGGATACCCCATGACGATGAGCAGCAGCAGGTTGGCGGCGTTGCCCAGCAGCAGGAAGCCGATGAGCACACGTGTGAGGCTGCGCTCGAGCATCGCGTAGACCCCGCACGCGAAGAGCACGGCCATGATCACGATCAGGGCGAGCGAGACGTCCATCAGACCTCGACCCCCCGTACGCGCTGCTCGTGGCTCTGACGGTCGACCTCGGCGCCGAGACTGCGCAGGACGTCGAGCACCAGGCCGATGACCACCAGGTACACGCCGATGTCGAAGATCGTCGAGGTGACGAACTCGATGTGACCGATGATCGGCAGTTCGGTCTCCCACCATGTGCTCGTCAGCGGAGCGGCGCCGAAGATCAGCGGCACGATCGCGCAGCCGACCGCGATCGACATGCCGATGCCGAGCAGGCGGCCCGCGTCGGTCGGCGCGGCCACGCCGAGCTCGTACCGGCCGCCGGCGATGTAGCGCATCACGAGCGCCATGCCCGCGACCAGACCGCCGGCGAAGCCGCCGCCGGGCAGGTTGTGACCGGCGAACAGCAGGTACAGCGACACGATGATGATCGTGTGGAAGAGGATGCGCACGATCACCTCGAGGACGATCGAGCGATTCTCGGGGCGCACCTTCGCACCACCCAGCAGCCACGCGGTGCGGCGGCTCTCGGGCGCCTCTCCGAACGGCTTGATGCCCTCGGAGGTCTCGACCAGCGGCTGCCGACTGCGCGCACCCGTGCGCGGCATCGGCGAGGTCAGGTCCGAGAGCGTGTCGGAGCGATGGGTGATGAAGACGAGGGATGCCACACCCGTCGCGGCCAGGATGAGCACCGACAGCTCGCCCATGGTGTCCCACCCGCGGATGTCGACCAGCGTCACGTTCACGACGTTGCGCCCGTGCCCGAGCTCGTACGCGAGTTCGGCGAAGTCGTCCGAGATCGGCGTCGCCACGCGGGCGGAGGTCGCCACGATCGCGACGAGCGCCATCGTCACGCCGACCGCCGCACCGAGCACGGCCCGCGCGACCGGCCACACCGAGGCGTTGTGCTCGCCCATTCGCGACGGGATGCGCCGCAGCACCAGGGCGAACGCGACGAGCGTCACGGTCTCGACCAGAATCTGCGTGAGGGCGAGGTCGGGGGCGCCACTCGTGGCGAACAGCAGCACCATGCCCAGCCCGGTCACCGAGACGAGCACGACGCCGGTGTACCGCTTGCGCGCGCGCACCGCGATGAGTCCCGCGATCACCATGATGGGCAGCGCGACCAGCTGCATCGGGTTCTGGTAGGCGTCCAGCGACGCCTGCCACGGCGATCCGGCCAGCAGCGCTGTCGCCTCCGCAGCGACGAACACCACGAAGATCGTGCCCACGTAGACCGGCAGCGAACCGCGCTGGGTGAAGCTCGTGGTCAGCACCGACAGCCGCGCGATACCGCGCAGCGCCTGGTTGTACACGTCCGAGGCCGTGAAGGGCAGCATCCGCCCGCCCTCGCGACGCGCGGTCAGCGCGAACACGACCGCGCCGACGGCGATCGTGCCCAGCGAAATCCACAGCGCCGGTTCGAAGCCGTGCCACAGCGCGAGATGCGCGGGGTACTCGGGTGCCGGCACGCCGGGGGTCGACGGCGGCGCCTGGTCGGCGTATGGGGCCAGCGCGACGTCGAGGGCGGATGCCGCGAACCCGGCGACCAGGCTGAGCGCGGCCAGCAGCACGGGCGCGGAGACGAAGCCGATCGGCGGCAGCGGCCACTCGGTGGTGGGCTTGGCCGCGCCGGAGGCATCGCGCTTCGTCCAGAACGCACCCCACAGGAAGCGCATGCCGTAGGCGGCGGTGAGCACCGACCCGAGGACGACCGCTCCGAGCGCGATGGCCCCCCACACCGAGCCGCCGAGGGTCTCGTCGAGCAGAGCGGTGAGCGCCCCCTCCTTCGCGACGAAGCCGATGGTGGGGATGATCCCCACCATCGACCCGATCGCGACGAACGACGCGGTCGCGATCACGGGCGCGCGGCGGCCGAGGCCGCTGAGCTCGCGGATGTCGCGGGTGGCGAGCTGGCGGTCGATGACGCCGACGATCAGGAACAGCGCCGACTTGAAGAGCGCGTGCCCGATCAGCAGCGCCAGCCCCGCGAGCGCGGCGTCACGCGTGCCGAAGCCGAGCACGACCGTGAGGAAGCCGAGCTGGCTCACGGTGCCGAACGCGAGGATGCGCTTGAGGTCGGTCTCGCGCAGCGACTGCAGTCCGCCCAGCAGCATCGTGAATCCGCCGAGCGAGATCACGATGGGGCGCCAGACGGGGGAGTCGGCATAGAACGGCGCGAGCAGCGCGATGAGGTAGATGCCGGCCTTCACCATCGCGGCCGCGTGCAGGTACGCGCTCACCGGCGTCGGTGCGGCCATGGCTCCGGGCAGCCAGAAGTGGAACGGGAAGATGGCGGACTTGCTGAGCGCACCGACCAGCAGCAGCACGAGCGCGACGTCGACGACCGCACCGGTGGGCACCTCGGCCAGGATCGTCGAGATGCTCGAGGTTCCGGCCTCGACGACCATCAGCACGACGCCGATGAGCATGACCAGTCCGCCGAGGGTCGTCACCAGCAGCGCCTGCAATGCGGCGCGGCGACTGGCGGCGCGGCGGTTGTAGTAGCCGATGAGCAGGTACGAGAGCACGCTCGTGACCTCCCACAGCATCACGAGCACGACGAGGTCGTCGGTGAGCACGAGCCCGTACATCGCGCCGGCGAACGCCAGCAGCACGGCCGCGAATTGGCCGATGGGCTCGCGCTTTCCGCCGAAGTACCACCGGCAGTAGATCAGCACGAGTGCGCCGACACCCGTCACGATGAGCGTCATCACCCACGACAGGGTGTCCATGCGCATCGACAGCTCGATGCCCAGCGGAGGGATCCAGTCGTACGACTCGAACGGCGGTGGGCCGGCGAGCACGCGCGGCGTCATCACGACGGCGTGGACGAACGCGGCCAGCGGCAGCAGAGCCGCGATGAGGAATGCCCTCGGACCCATCCGGCGCGTCAGCCACGGCACCGCGATCGGCAGCACAGCGAACGCGCCGAGCAGGAGGAGCATGCGCGTCCTCCTCGTGGTCGTCGGCCGCCGGCACCGGGCGGCTCGGGCGATCAGGGTGTGCGGATCAGTTTATCCGCCGGAATCGACCGGGCCGCTCGCGGGCGGTGCGGCGCCGGGAGCGAGCGCGCTGGTGTTGCCCTCGCGGAACGCGCACGTGAACCGGATGGATGCGGCATCCCGCCCGTCGAGCATTGCCGCGACGGCCGCACCGGCTGCGCGGCCCTTCTCGGCGGCGGGCTGCACGAGCGTCGTGAGCTCGTACGGGGCGAGGCCGTCGACCTCGATGCCGTCGAAGCCGGTGACGCTCAGATCGCGCGGCACGTCGAGGCCCGCCTCTTCTGCGGCGCGGATGACCCCGGCCGCGAGCAGGTCGCTCTGCGCGATGACCGCGGTCGGCCGGGTCGCCGGATCGGCGAGCAGCGCGCGGCCGGCCGCGAGGCCCTCGTCGATCGAGCTGGCCGCCGCCGCATACACGGGCGCGGCGGGGAAGACATCGCGCGCGCCGTCGCGGCGTTCGCGCGTGACGTCGATCTCGATTCCGGCGGTCTCGGGCACCCATCCCGGCACCCAGTCGGTGCGGATCGGCAATGACAGCACCACGACGCGCTCGTGGCCGAGCGAGCGCAGGTGACTCGCCGCCTGCCGCTGCGCCTCGCGGTTGTCGAGGTCGATGCGCGGCACGTCTGCTCCGGCGTCCCCTTCGATGACCACGACCGGGATGCCGCGGGTGTGCACCACCGAGAGCGACTCGCGCAGCATCCCGCTGCAGCCGATGAGCACCGCGGCGTCCAGCGGTGCCGTCGTCAGCGATGCCCCGACCCCTGCCGGATCGTGATCGCGCAGCAGCAGCAGACCGGCTCCGAGTGGGGCCACGGCGTCGGCGAGGCCGTCCATCATGACGGTCTTGACGGGGTCGAGGAACGTGTCGCCGAGGTGCTCTTCGAAGACGACGCCCACGATGCCCGACCGTCCGGTGCGCAGCGACGCGGCCCGAGGATCGGGGCCGCTGTAGCCGAGCCGCTCGGCGGCGGCCAGGACACGCGCCCGGGTCTGGGTGGACACTGGGGTCTTGCCGCTGAAGACGACCGACGCCGTCGACGGCGACACGCCGGCCTCGCGTGCGACGTCGGAGATGGTGGCTCGTCGTGCGCCCATCTCTCGATCGTAAGCGAGGCGGCGGCCTCCGTCGAATCGATTCGACGTTTCTCGAATCGATTCGGTAGCATGACCGCGTGATCGACGTCGACCTGTCGCGCCGCCAGCTCGTCCGCTGGCGTACCGCGATCTTCACCATCTTCTTCGTTACGGGCCTCGGGTTCGCCTCCTGGGCGTCGCGCCTGCCCGCCGTCAAGGTCGACCTCGACATCAACGACGCCGAGATCGGCATCCTGCTCTTCGTGGCCGGCGCGGCATCGATCGTGGGCCTGTCGCTCGCCAACGTCATGGTCGTGCGGTGGGGTGCGCGGCGCGGCATGTTCCTCACGATCCTCGCCTTCTCGCTCGGTGTGATCGTCGTCGGCGTCGGCGTGCAGTTCCTGGGCTCCTTCCTCGTCGCTTCGATCGGCCTCGCCCTCATGGGCATGGGCATGAGCGCCACCGACGTCATGATGAACGTCGAGGCGGCAGCGGTCGAACAGGCCTCCGGGCGCACGCTCATGCCGCTGTTCCATGCGTTCTTCAGCATCGGCACGGTCGTCGGCGCCGGGATCGGCATCGCGATGGCGGCGCTGCAGGTCGGCGTCGCATGGCACCTGTGGATCGTGGGAACCCTCGTACTCGTCGCAGGGCTGCTCGCGCTGCGCGCCGTGCCCGTGCGCGAGGCGACCGGCGACGAGGTCGCAGCGAGCGCCCCGCGACGCGAGCGTCTGCTGCGCGCCCTGGCCGTCTGGCGCGACCCGCGCACCTATGCGATCGGCGCCATCATGCTCGGCATGGCGTTCGCCGAAGGCAGCGCGAACGACTGGCTCACGATCGCCATGGTCGACGGACACGGCCAGACCGAGGCCATGGGCGCCATCGCGCTGACGATCTTCTCGGTCGCGATGACGGTCTTCCGCATCCTCGGCGGCCCCCTCGTCGACCGCATCGGCCGGGTCTGGACGCTGCGCATCCTCGCGGTCACCGCCGCGGCCGGTCTCATCCTCTTCATCCTGGCGCCGTCGCTGCCGTTCGCTCTGGTCGGCGTGGCGCTCTGGGGCGCGGGAGCATCGCTGGGCTTCCCGCTCGGCATGTCCGCCGCCGCCGACGACCCGGCCAAGGCTGCGGCATCCGTCTCGGCAGCCGCCACGATCGGGTACCTCGCGTTCCTGTGCGGCCCTCCGGTGCTCGGCTGGATCAGCCACCAGATCGGCATCCTGCCGACGCTGTGGATCATCGTCGGCCTCATCATCGTGTCGGGTCTGGCCTCGGGTGCGGCCAAGCCCATCGCGGGCTCGACCGTCGGCACCGGGCACCCGCACGACTGACGCGCCGCTCGGTCTAGGCTCGACGGGTGCGTCTTGTCATCGCCCGCTGCTCGGTCGACTACACCGGCCGTCTCACCGCGCACCTGCCGCTTGCCACCCGGCTGCTCGTGCACAAGGGCGACGGCAGCCTGCTGGTGCACTCCGACGGCGGGTCGTACAAGCCCCTCAACTGGATGAGCCCGCCGTGCACGCTCACGGTCGAGGAACCCGATGCGGATGCCGCATCCGCCGGCGTCGTCGAGCAGTGGCGCGTCACGCACGCCAAGACCGGCGACGCGCTGCTGGTGCGCATCTACGAGGTGGTGCACGACTCGTCGCACGAGCTCGGCATCGATCCCGGCCTGCAGAAGGACGGTGTCGAGGCCGACCTGCAGCGGCTGCTCGCCGAGCAGGTCGACGTGATCGGCGACGGCCTGACGCTCGTGCGCCGCGAGTTCCCGACCGCAATCGGCCCGGTCGACCTGCTGCTGCGTGATTCCGCCGGCGGGACCATCGCGGTCGAGGTCAAGCGGCGGGGCGACATCGACGGCGTCGAGCAGCTCACGCGCTACCTCGAGCTGCTCGGTCGCGACCCGCATCTGGCGCCGGTGACCGGCGTCTTCGCCGCGCAGGAGATCAAACCGCAGGCCCGTGTGCTCGCCGCCGACCGCGGCATCCGCTGCGTGACGCTCGACTACGACGGCATGAAGGGCGTCGACTCCGGGGCGCCGCGGCTGTTCTGACCGCCCCCTCATCGCCGAGACGGCATCGCACGGTCGCGACTGCGGGATACCGCCGCTGTCCCGGCCGGCGGATGAAGTCCCACGGTCTGCGGGTAGCGTAGGGCCATGCCGAGTCGCTCACCGTGGACCTGCATCCTGTGGGATGTCGACGGCACGATCGTGGATGCATCCGAGGGGATTCTGCGGCGTCTCACCGTCGCGCTCGAGCACTTCGGCAAGCAGCCGCCGACGCGCGGCGAACTGTCGCACTGGATCGGCCCGCCGATGTACGACTCGTTCCAGGCCAACGTCGGGATGTCACCCGACGAGGCTCGAGAAGCGGTCGCGTTCTACCGCGGCCTCAACAAGTCCGAGGGCTACACCGCGGGAGCGCAGCTGTATGCGGGCGTCGGCGATCTCATCCATGACGTCGCGGCCGCGGGCATCCCGCAGGCGACCGCCAGCTCGAAGCCCGAGGTGCAGGTGGTCGCGCTCATGGAGCATTTCGACCTTTCGCCGTCGTTCACCGCGATGGTCGGGGCGACACCCGATGAGCACACGCTGAGCGCCAAGGCCGACATCGTGGCCGAAGCCCTGCGCCGCCTGCGCGCAGCGGGCGTCGACACGAGTCGGCCGGTGCTGATCGGCGACCGTCACCACGACGTCGAGGGCGGTCGCGAGTGCGGCATCCCGGTGATCTTCGTGGGCTGGGGATTCGGCTGGCCGCACGAGTCCGAGGGGGCGCAGGCCGTCGTGGACGACATCGGGCAGCTGCGTTCCCACCTGCTGCTGGAGGATGCCGGTGGGTGAGATCGTCGGCGAGGTGCTGCGCTGGGCGATCCCGCCGATCGTCGTCTTCGTCGTCGCGGCACTCGCCGTCACGGCGATCGTCTGGGCCGTGCGCCGCGCGCGGCGATCGCCGAAGGCGCGAGCAGCGGCAGATGCGGCACGGGCCCGAGCGGGCGCGGTGCTCGTACGTCTCGACGACGCCGTGGACGAACTCGATCTCGAGGTCGGCCTGTCGGGCGCCCTGTACGGCGGCGGTGCGCCACCATCGCTGCGCCGCGCGCGCCTGACCGCGCAGCATGTGCGCGACGAGGCCTTCGACGCCTACCGCGCCCTCGGACTGCCCGACGTGCGTCCCGACGAGGTGCGGCGTGGCTCGGCGCGCATCGAACGGCGTGCCGAAGGCGCGCTCGGCACGATCGCCGCAGCCCGACGCGAGCACGACGAGTGGATGCGGGCGAACGTGAGCGCGGCCCGCCAGATCGACGCCGCGCGGGTCCGGCTCGACCGGCTGCGGGCCGCGATGGGCGACCCGACCGCGCTGGTGGACCAGATGGCCGAGCGCTTCGCGCCGGAGGAATGGTCACAGGCCTCGGGCGCCGCCGAAGCCGCGATCGCCGCCGCCGCCGAGGCCGAACGCCTGCTGTCGACCGCCGAGACCCACGCCGACGATCCGAGCCGCAGCGCCCTGGGCGAGCTCGCCGCCGCCGAGAAGGCGCTGCGTACGGCTGAAACCGAGACCCGGCTGCTGGAAGAGACCCATCGCATGGTGACCCAGGCCGCCCAAGCGGTGCCGGGGGAGTTCGATGCCGCGCGATCGGCGCTCCGACAGGCCACCGCCACGCGCGAGGCGCTCGAACCCGTCGACGCGGATCGGCTGGGAAGCGAACTGCGGGCGATCTCGGCCGAGTTGGAAGCCCTCCAGCCTGAGGCATCCCGTCGCCCCACCCGCACGATCGATCGCATCGCGCGGCTGCGCGACCGCCTCGACCTGGCTCTCGGCGACGCGCGGACGGCGCAGCAGCGTCTGCGCGGTGCCCGCACCGCACTGCCGGGCACGCTCGCCGCGGCCCGCACGGCGATCGCCCATGCCGAGTCGGCCGTGACCCACGCGCGTGCCGGAGCCGAGGCGCGCTCACGGCTCATCTCGGCGCAGGACGAACTCGCCGGAGCCCGCAGCGCACAGGATCCGGTCGCCGCCCTCGATGCCGCACGGCGGGCGATGCGCGACGCCGAGGATGCGAAGGCGCTCGCCGACTACGACCGGCTCGGTCGCTGAGTCCCGCTCACGCCGGCCTCACGGGCTGGCGCAGCACCGTCCGCAGCCTCTCGGGCGCGATGCGGCGCGGGTCGCCGAGGTAGATCTCGTGGTGAGGGCCGTTCCAGGTGTACCCGCGCTCGGGCATCACCACATGGTGCAGGCGTGCCAGCGTCGGCGTCTCGTCGTCGTACGACCCGATGTGCATGATCTGCAGTGACAGCCCTTCGTCGAGCCGCCGCGCGCTCACGCGGTCGAGCGGAAGGGCGGGCTTGTTGGCCGTCGCCTTCTCGACACCGGCACGGATGTCGTCGTCGGCGACCTGGTCGGGAAGCGGGATGAGCATCGTCCACTCCCACGCGTCCTTGCGCCTCTCGGCGAAGCTCGCGGGATCGTCGCTCGACCACAGCCCCTCGAGCGGGCCGACCACGAAGTCATCTCCGGTGCGCGCACGCAGGCCGAACTTCACCGCATACCCGGCGGCGTACAGCGCGCTCACCGCGTCGACGTACTCCTGCGCGGTGTTGGGATCGCCGTGGCCGTCGATCGCGAGGTAGGTGATGGGCGGCACGACCACCTCGCTGAAGTCCCTCGCCGAGGGCGCGTAGAGGTCCTTCCGATCCTTCTTCAGGTCGATCTTCATGATGCCCGCCACGCTAGCGGGGGTGGCCGACGGCAGGAAGGCCCGCCCCGCTAGGGTGACATTCATGGGGCAGACGACGACGCGAGGCGCGGGTCGCCTCATCCTCACAGTTCTCGGGCGCATCCCGGCCACGCTCACGATGGTCGCGGCGATCCTGGTGGTCGGCGTCGTCTCGGGTGCGCTGTGGTCTCCGTTCCGCGACAGCGGAGCGTGGGAGACCTTCGCCTACGGCCTGCCCGCCTTCGAGGCCGGCCGGTGGTGGACTCCGATCACCGGCACGTTCCTCGTTGCGCAGCCGTGGGTCTACGTCTTCACGATCGCCGGTTTCGTCGGTATGGGATACCTGGAGTACCGACGCGGTTGGCGGGTGGCCGCCGCCTACTTCGCGATCGGCCAGCTGTTCGCGATCTGCGCGACGGCACTCCTGCTGTGGGTGTTCGCGCTGCTGCCGTGGCCGTGGGCGCAGGCCGAAGCCGGGATGCTCGACGTCGGCGCCTCCGGGGGCACGATGGCCTGCATCGCGGCGGCCATCAGTCTGTTCGTCGCGCCGTGGCGGGTGCGCGCGTGGCTCGTGCTGATCGCGTTCGTCATGGTGGCGCTGCTGTTCTGGGGCAATCTCGCCGACCTCGAGCATGCGATGGCCGTGCTGCTCGTGCTCGCCGTCGATCGCTCGCTGCGACCGCAGCGCGCCACGGTGCGCGAGCAGCGGCTCGTCGCCTTCATCGCGCTGCTCACCCTCGGTGCGATCGAGATCATCGTGCTCTTCGTGCCCACCAGCGGGCCCTTCGGCTCGAGTGAGCCGGCGTCGGGATCCTTCGTCGACATCCTCATCGACGTCGTGGTGATCGCCCTCGTCGCGAACGGACTGCGACGGGGCCGGCGCTGGGCGTGGGTGGTGTCGATCATCCTGTCCGCCTTCAACCTGCTCGGGGTGACCGCGATCATCGTCGTCGCGATCGTCCTGGGCTGGGCGGTGCTCGCCGACGGAGCGCTCAGCGATCCGACCGTGACCCTCGCGACGGGCGTGCTGTGGCTGCCGATGCTCGTGTACCTGATCTGGGTCCGTGGCGCGTTCGCCGCCCATCGACGCTCGACGCTCGGTGAGCACCCCGCTCCTGACCGCGACGACGTGAAGAAGGCTCTGCGCGCGCACGGCGGCGGGACCCTCTCGTGGATGACGACGTGGGACGACATGGTCTACGCGCGGATGCCGTCAGGCGGCATCGTCGCCTATCAGCGCCGGTCGGGGGTCGCACTCGCCCTGGCCGACCCCATCGCACCCGAAGCCGACCGAGCAACGACGGTGCGGGAGTTCATCGCCGCCGCCGAGGCCGCCGGCCTCGTGCCGTGCTTCTTCAGCGCGGCCGAACCGACTCGCGAGGCCGTGCCCGTGACGTGGCGCAGCCTGGTCGTCGCCGACGACACGATCGTCGACCTGCCGGGGCTCGAGTTCACGGGCAAGCGGTGGAACTCGGTGCGCTCGGCCCTGAACCGTGCAGGTCGCGAAGAGATGACGTTCCGCATGACCAGGCTCGAGGATGAGCCGTGGGGAGTGCAGGCACAGCTGCGGTCGATCTCGGAGATGTGGGTCGGAGACAAGGGGCTGCCCGAGATGGGCTTCACGCTCGGCACCCTCGACGAAGCCCGCGACCCCGAAGTGCGCCTGGCGATCGCGGTGTCGACGGCGGGCGATGTCGACGGATTCCTGTCGTGGCTGCCGGTGTACGGCGGCGACGGCACCGTACGCGGCTGGACCCTCGACCTGATGCGCCGGCGCGAGGGCGGCTTCGGTCCGGTGATGGAGTTCCTCATCGGCTCATCGGCTCGACTCTTCGCCGAGGAGGGGGCCGAGGTCATGTCGCTGTCGGGCGCCCCGCTCGCGCACGACTATCCCCCGGATGCGGGCATGATCGCCGCGCTGAGCGACAAGCTGGCCGAGGTGCTCGAGCCGGTGTACGGCTTCGGGTCGCTCCACCGCTTCAAGGAGAAGTTCAACCCGCGCTACGAGACGCTCTGCCTGCTGTATCGCGACGAGAGCGACCTGACCCGCATCGGGGCCGCGCTGACTCGGGCGTTCCTGCCGGATGCCACCCTGCGCCAGTTCGCCGGGGCAGGGTTGGAACTCGTCCGGGGCGGACGAGACTGAACGACGCGGCCGCGGGGCGCGGCCACGGATCAGATGGGCCGGATGTTCTCGGCTTGCAGGCCCTTAGGGCCCTGCGCGACTTCGAACTCGACGCGCTGGTTCTCTTCGAGCGACCGGTAGCCGCTCGCCTCGATCGCCGTGTAGTGCGCGAAGACGTCCGCGCCGCCCTCATCGGGAGCGATGAAGCCGAAGCCCTTCTCCGCGTTGAACCACTTGACGGTGCCCTGGGTGCTCATGAATTGCCGTTCCTCGGGAAATGCACGCATCGGACCGATGCGCTGGAAGCAACGCTAGCCAAGGCGTCGCGGGCGGTGCGAACCTGTCGACGGATGGTGACACAAACGTTGCATTGCATTCACACCGGCGCAGGCCCATCGTCCGCCCGGGCCGAGCGGAGCTCGAGGCCCGGGCGTCGACGGATCCCCCCGGATAGGCCACGCGAAGCGTGACAACGCCACTCTACCGATATATCGGCCTGTCCACACAGAAGGATCAGGTGCATTCGGATGCATCGGAGCCGGGTTATCCTGGTGCCCGCCCATGACTACGTTCAGCCCGCTCGACCCGCGCGGAACGGTCCTCGGAGACGAGGTCTATCTGGCGCTCGGCGAAGCGATCATCGACGGCACACTGCCCCCCGGCGAGCGACTGCGCGATCAGGACCTCGCCCAGCGCCTCGGCGTCTCGCGCACTCCTGTGCGCGAAGCCCTGCAGCGACTCGAGCGCGCCGGCCTGGTCGAGGTCGCGCCGAACCGCTATACGAGGGTGTCCGCGTCGACCGAGAAAGTGCAGCGCGACACCCTCGAGTTCGTCGTGCACTTCCTGGGCGCGGCGGTGAAGATCGCGGTCGAGCACGCTGACGACGCTGGGCTGGCCGACCTGGTCGCGGCCGCCGACGACGTGGTCGAGGCATCCCGTGCCGATGACGTGCCGGCGATCTTCATCGCCAGCGAACGACTGTTCGACCTGTCGGTGATCGCCACCGAGAACGTCGCCTTCCTCAAGATCCTTCGCGAGGGCGAGCTCGCGTTCCGTCACTACCTCAGTCGCTGGCAGCCCGCGATCCAGTGCCCCGCCAGCCGCACGGTCGAGTACGAGCGTTTCCGCGAAGCGGTGGCCGACCGCGACGGCGCGACGGCCGAACGGCTGTTCCGCACGATCAACGGCTTCTCCTGACCCATCCGCGTCGGTACGTTGGGCGCGTGGCCCATATCGATCTGCGACCGCTCGACGACGACGACCTCGACGCCGTCTTCGACATGATGCGCGATCCGGATGCCGTCGCGATGGCGGCCTTCACCGCCGAGGACCCCGACGACCGTGCTGCGTTCGACGCGTGGATCGCCCGCCAGCGTTCCGCCCAGGATGTCACCACGCTGGTGATCACCGAGGACGGGGGCTTCGCGGGCACTGCCGCCACGTTCTCGGTGGACGGTGACCGCGAGGTCTCGTTCTGGATCGCCCGCCACTCGTGGGGCCGCGCAGTGGCCACCGCCGCCCTGCGACTGCTCGTCGCGCGCGAGCCGACGCGCCCCCTGTTCGCGCGGGTCGCGGCGCACAACACGGCATCGATCGCCGTGTTGTCGAAGGTCGGATTCACCGAGGTGTCGCGCAACGTCGACTTCGCCCCGGGCGTGGGGCGCGAGGTCGAAGAGATCGTGATGACCCTCGTCCCGGCGCTCGACGGCGTCTGATTCCGTCGCACGCGCGGGTGCGCCCGGCGTCGCCCCGGTTCGGGGGGCGAGGGCGACGCCGGGCGCACCTCTACCGTCGTCCATCCCGCGGCGTCGTTGCTGCAGGAGCTTCTGTGGGGGGCACAAAACGGACAACGGTCGGTTCCGACCCTAGGGGCACGAGGCGGTGGGGCACCAGGCCTCTCATGCCATCGTTACCGAACGTCTCGCCCTGCCGTCCAACGACGAAGGGCCCCCTCACGGGAGCCCTTTGCACATGTGTGCGCGAGGGGGGAGTTGAACCCCCACGCCCTTTCGGGCACTGGCACCTGAAGCCAGCGCGTCTGCCTATTCCGCCACTCGCGCGAGTCGCCGCATGCGGTATGCCGCGAACTCAACCTAGCGAGGATATCACGGCGCCATCGATCTTCCGCGCGTCGACGGGTTCTCGGCGCATCCAGGCTGTGCAATTAGCATGTACCAACCGGAACCCCCGTGCGAGGAGCCCTGTGGGACTACTTGACAGCTTCGAGAAGGGTCTCGAGCGCGCCGTGAACAGCGCGTTCGCCAAGACCTTCCGCAGCGGCATCCAGCCGGTCGAAATCGCCTCGGCGCTGCGCAGCGAACTCGACAAGAAGGCCGCGATCGTCTCACGCGACCGCATCCTCGCCCCCAACTCGTTCAGCGTCCGGCTCTCGCCGGCCGACGACGAGAAGATGGCTGCGATCGGCGACGCTCTCACGGAAGAGCTGCACACCCTCGTCACCGCACACGCGAAGTCCCAGGGGTATACCTTCGCCGGTCCCGTGACGATCGCGCTCCAGCGCGACGATCAGCTGTCCACAGGAACACTGCGCGTCGATTCGTCGAGCGCCCAGGGCCGGGTATCGTGGCGCGGCGTGCTCGACATCGAAGGCCGGCGGCATCCGCTCGTGAAGGCGCGGACAGTGATCGGGCGCGGCAGCGACGCCGACATCACCATCTCCGACGCCGGCACCAGCCGCAAGCACGTCGAGATCCTGTGGGACGGCGAACGCGCGATGGTCCGCGACATGAACTCGACCAACGGCACGCAGCTCGACGGGCGCAAGGTCGTCGAAGCGGCGCTGCCGCCCGACTCGACGGTGACGATCGGTCGGACCGACATCGTGTTCCGTGTGGTCGCGCAGGCTGCGCCGCCCAAGCCCACCATGTCGGCGGTCGACGCGACGCGCGCGTACGACCTCCGCGACGGGGGGCCGCTGTCGTGAGCGAACTGACCCTGCTGCTGCTGCGCATCGGCTTCCTCGTGCTGCTGTGGTTCTTCGTGTTCGCCGTCGTCTACTCGCTGCGGGCCGACCTGTTCGGAGTCAAGGTGCGCAAGCTGCCCGAGCCGGCCGCCGCCGCACCGGCACCGGCGGCCGCCATGGGTGCGACGACACCGGTCGCCGGAAAGCCCGCCGCTCCCCAGAGCGACGGTGCCGGCGGCCGCGCGACCACGGCGACGGTCTCGCGCATCGTCATCACCAGCGGTCCCAAGGCAGGCCTGGAACTGCCGATGGGCACCGAGCCGCTCACGATCGGGCGCTCGAGCGAGTCGGGCCTGGTGATCCGCGACGACTACACCTCGAGCCACCACGCGCGCCTCGTGCTGTGGGGCGACCAGTGGATGATCCAGGATCTCGACTCGACCAACGGCACGTGGCACGACGGCAACCGCGTCAGCACACCCGTACCGGTGAACGTCGGCGCTCCGATCAAGGTCGGCGCGACGACGTTCGAGCTCAGGAAGTAGCGGCACCGCACGCATGGTCTTCCAAGGCTCGAGCGCCGCCATCTCGCATACCGGCAAGGTGCGCTCCAACAACCAGGATTCGGGCTACGCCGGCTCGAACCTCTTCGTGGTGGCCGACGGCATGGGCGGGCACGCCGGCGGCGATGTCGCCTCGAGCATGGCGGTCACCCGGCTCGAGGAACTCGACCATCCGTTCACGTCGACGTCCGAGGCCGAGCGAGCGCTGCGCGACGCGGTGGCGGATGCGGCAGCCGCCCTCATCGACACCGTCGCGGTGCGCCCCGAACTGGCGGGCATGGGCACGACGGTGAGCGCGCTGCTGATGGTCGACGACTACGCCGTCATCGCCCACATCGGCGACTCGCGCATCTATCTGTACCGTGACGGCACCCTGACCCAGATCACCACCGACCACACGTTCGTGCAGCGCCTCGTCGACTCGGGCCGCATCACGCCCGAGGAAGCTCGGTACCACCCGCGGCGCTCGGTGCTCATGCGCGTGCTCGGCGACATGGATCCGAATCCCGAGCTCGACACCTTCATCATGCCGACGCAGCCGGGCGACCGCTGGCTGCTGTGCTCCGACGGCCTGTCGGGCGTCGTGGACGACCCCCACACGGCGAAAGCCCTCGCAGCGGGCCTGGCCCCCGGCCGCACCGCCGACAACCTGCTCAAGCAGACCCTCGACGGAGGGGCGCCCGACAACGTCACGATCGTGATCGTCGACATCGGCGGCCAGCATCCGATGTTCTCGGGCACCGCGACCGTCGTCGGCTCGGCGTCGACCCCCCTCGGCGTCGAGGTGCCGTCGACTCCGGCGAAGCCGAGCCGAACCGGCTGGCTGCACCCCAACCGGCAGGCGGCGAACGAGCCGACGCACTTCGAGCCCGCGGCGGAGTTCCTCGAGGAGCTCATCGAAGAGGACCGCCGCCGTGCGAAGCGTCGCCGGATCGGCTGGATCGCCGGCCTCATCGTCGTGCTGGGTCTCCTCGCGGCGGCCGCGTTCGGTGCATACCAGTGGACGCAGACACGCTACTTCGTGGGCGCCGACGAGGACACCGTCGTGATCTATCGCGGCATCCAGCAGAACATCGGGCCCCTCTCGCTGTCGGAGCCGTACGAAGACACCGGCATCCCGCTCGACGACCTGCCGGAGTTCGCACGTGCGACCGTGGAGAGCACGATCACCGCGGCGTCGCTCGACGACGCACGGCGGATCGTCACGACGATCAGCGAGACCGCGGGAGGTGGAGGATGACCGGCACCCCGACCCAGCAGACCGGCCAGGTGACCGCCGACACGTCGGTGCTCAAGGCCCTGCGCAGCATCCGCGTGCCCCAGACCCACCGCAATCGCGAGCTGTTCCTGCTCGTGTTCGCCTTCGTGATCAACGGCTCCGCCGTCGCGCTGGTGCAGTTGGGGGCCATCGGCGCGATCGACTGGACGTTCCTGGTCTACTGCGGGGGCCTGACCGCCCTCGTGCTGGCCCTGCACATCGTGCTGCGGCTCGTGGCCCGCGACGCCGATCCCTTCGTCGTGCCGATCGCCACGCTGCTGACCGGCATCGGCATCGCCATGATCTACCGCCTCGACCTCGCGTGGGAACGTCACGGCTGGGAGGCCTTCTCGACCCGTCAGCTCGCGTGGGCGGCCATCGCGCTGGTGCTCGCGGTGATCGTCGTCGTCGCCCTGCGCAACTACCGCGTGCTGTTCCGCTACACGTATCTGTCGGGACTGGTGGGCATCGTGCTGCTGATCCTGCCGATCATCCCGGGCCTGGGCACCGACGCGAACGCAGACGTGTGGGTCTCGCTCGGATTCTTCTCGTTCCAGCCGGGCGAGCTCGCGAAGATCGCGCTCGCGATCTTCTTCGCGGGATACCTGGTGCGCACGCGCGAGAGCCTGAGCTCGGTGGGAACGCGGTTCCTCGGCATGACATGGCCGCGAGCCCGCGAGCTCGGACCGGTCGTGGTGATCTGGATCGTCTCGCTCGGCATCATCGTGCTGCAGCGCGATCTGGGCACCGGCCTGCTCATCTTCGGCATGTTCATCGCGATGCTGTACGTCGCGACCGGCAAGACGAGCTGGGTGCTGATCGGCGTCGTGCTGGCGGCCGGCGGGGCCTTCCTCGCGTCGCGGGTGCTGCCCTACGTCGGAGCCCGATTCACGAACTGGCTGGATGCCTTCAATCCCGCGCTGATGGACAACAGCAGCTTCCAGCTGGTCAACGGCATCTTCGGTCTCGCCCAGGGCGGCCTGCTCGGCACCGGACTCGGACAGGGTCGCCCCTATCTGACGCCGGTCGCCGAGAGCGACTACATCTTCCCGAGCCTGGGCGAGGAACTGGGCCTGATCGGCATCTTCGCGATCCTCTGCCTCTACATGGTCTTCACCAGCCGCGGCATCCGGATCGGCCTCGCCGGGCAGGACGACTTCGGCAAGCTGCTCGCGACCGGCCTGTCGTTCACCATCGCCCTTCAGGTGTTCATCATGGTCGGCGGCGTCACGCGGATCATTCCGCTCACGGGCCTCACCACACCGTTCCTCGCCGCGGGTGGCTCATCGCTCGTGGCGAACTGGATCATCGTCGCACTGCTGCTGCGCATCTCGGATGCCGTCCGCAGCCGCCCGAGGGTGGTGATCGGCTGACATGACGACCCTTCGCCCTTCGATACGGGCGCTGCGCGCCCTACTCAGGAACCCGAGCCGATGCGCGGCCTACTCGGGGACCAGCACGAGCTGCCCGCCGAGGGGGTGCAGCCGATGACGAAGGAGCTCCGGCGACTCAGCATCCTGATGCTGTTCATGTTCCTCGCGCTGTTCGCCTCGACCAGCTGGATCCAGGTCGTGCAGGCAGATGCGCTCAGTGCGAACCCCGAGAATCGCCGCGCGCTGTTCGACTCCTACGAGGTGCAGCGCGGATCGATCGTGGCCAGCGGTTCGGCCATCGCGTCGTCGGTGCCCTCCGACGACGCGTACAGCTGGCAGCGGGTGTATCCGGATGCCGCGATGTGGGCACCGGTCACCGGCTGGATCAATCCTGCGCTCGGCTCGGCCCCGCCCGGCATCGAGACGTCGATGAATCAGGTGCTCAGCGGCACCGCGAGTTCGCAGTTCCTCTCCCGGATCGAGCGCATCATCTCGGGCCAGCAGCCCCGCGGGTCCAACGTCGTGCTCTCGCTCGACGCGACCGTCCAGCGTGCGGCGTTCGAGGCCCTCGGCGGACTGCAGGGCGCAGTGCTCGCGATCGAACCGTCGACCGGCCGCATCCTCGCGATGGTCAGCAGCCCCAGCTTCGACACGAATCTGCTCGCCTCGCACGACACGACCGAGGTCAACGCCGCCTACGACGCACTCGAAGCCGACCCGACACACCCGCTCTCGAACCGTGCGATCGCCGGCGACCTCAACCCGCCGGGCTCGACCTTCAAGCTCGTCGTCGCCTCGGCCGCGCTGGCGTCGGGCGACTACACGCCCGAATCGACGCTTCCGAACCCCGCGATCTACCAGCTTCCCCAGTCGTCGAGCACCGTGCGCAATGCGAGCGGCGGCACATGCGGACCCGGCGACGAGGTCACGATCGCCGACGCACTGCGACTGAGCTGCAACATCCCCTTCGCCGAGCTGGCGGTCGAGCTGGGCGACACCGCCATCCGCGAAGAAGCCGAGAAGTACGGCTTCAACCTGGCGTTCGAGATGCCGCTCGTCTCGACGCCGTCGAGCTACCCGCGTGCGCTCGACGATCCGCAGACCGCGCTCACCGGATTCGGCCAGGGGCAGGTCACGGCCACGCCGCTGCAGATGGCGATGGTGTCGGCCGGCATCGCGAACGGCGGTGTCGTGATGAACCCGCGGATGGTCGATCGGGTCATCGGACCCGATCTCTCGGTACAGGAGCGGGTGGAGAGCACCGAGTTCGGACGCGCCCTGGAACAGGGCCTGGCAGAGGAGATGGTCGCGATGATGGTCGCCAATGTCAGTGACGGGGCCGCGTCGGGTGCAAGAATAGACGGGGTCGACGTGGCCGGGAAGACCGGAACGGCCGAGAACGGACCGGAGCAGCCGTACACGCTCTGGTTCACGGGGTTCGCTCCGGCGGACGATCCGCAGGTCGCAGTGGCCGTCGTCGTCGAAGACGGCGGTGGACAGGGGCAGTCGGGCAGCGGGAACACGATCGCGGCGCCCATCGCGAAGAAGGTCATGGAGGCGGTGCTGGGCAGATGAGACCGACGCAGGGTGTGACCTTCGGCGGCCGCTACGAGCTGGATTCGCGGATCGCGATCGGCGGCATGGGCGAGGTGTGGGAGGCGACCGACCATGTGATCGGCCGCACCGTCGCCATCAAGATCCTCAAAGACGAGTACATGGGCGACCCGGGCTTCCTCGAGCGCTTCCGCGCCGAGGCCCGCCACGCCGCGCTCGTCAACCACGAAGGCATCGCGAGCGTCTTCGACTACGGCGAGGAGAACGGCAGCGCGTTCCTGGTGATGGAACTTGTGCCCGGTGAGGCGCTGTCCACGATCCTCGAGCGCGACGAGTCGCTGTCGACCGACAAGACGCTCGACATCGTCGCCCAGACGTCCGCGGCACTGCAGGCGGCCCACGCGGCCGGGCTGGTCCACCGCGACATCAAGCCCGGCAATCTGCTCATCACGCCCGACGGCCGGGTCAAGATCACCGACTTCGGCATCGCCCGCATCGCCGACCAGGTGCCGCTCACGGCAACCGGACAGGTGATGGGCACCGTGCAGTACCTGTCGCCCGAGCAGGCGTCGGGACACCCGGCATCCCCCGCCACCGACATCTACTCGCTGGGCATCGTCGCGTACGAGTGCCTGGCGGGAAAGCGTCCGTTCACGGGCGAGTCGCAGGTCGCGATCGCGATGGCGCAGATCAACGAGCAGGCTCCGCCGATGCCGCCCACCGTGGGCGAGCCGGTGCGCAACCTCGTGATGGCGATGATCGCGAAGAAGCCCGAAGACCGCCCCGCGTCGGCCGCCACGGTCGCTCGCGCCGCCACCGCGTTGCGCCGAGGCGATCTCGCCGCCGCCGTCGCCGCTGTTCCGGCGATCGCCGCCGGCGCCGACACGGCCACGCTGCTGATGCCCGCCGGCGAGACCGCGGCCGCCACCCAGATCCTGGCAGCCCCGCTTCCCGAAGACGAGGTCGCCGCCGAAGAGCCACGCAAGCGCAGCCCGTGGACGTGGCCCCTCATCGCGCTCATCATCCTGCTGCTGCTCGTGCTCGGCGGCACGATCTGGGCGCTGCTGGCCAACCAGCAGCCCGAACCCGACCCGACCGGGTCGACGTCATCGGCCACGCCCACACCCACCGAGACCACCCCGACGCCGACGCCGACGACCGTCGACGTGAACGCGCTGGGACTCATCGGCATGCAGTGCGACGCCGCGCGGACGACGGCGCTCGACGCCGGCATCGAGACGGTGACCTGCACCGCCGGGCAGTCCGCCGAGAACCAGGATCAGGTGGGCACCGTCTACTCGGTCGAGCCGCAGGGCAACGTGCCGAAGGACCGCGAGCTCGTACTCACCGCCTACGCCGACCTGATCCCGATCGGCCAGCCGGGCGCACCGGTGATCGAAGTCGGCGGTTCGCAGGCCGCGTCGGTGGACGCCGGCTCGACCGTGCAGGTCAACTGGACGTCGTTCACCTGCCCCTCGGGCACCGGATCGGTGAGCTCGTACAACCTCACCGCGGTCAACGGCACCTTCGAGGTGAACGGCCAGTCCGAAGCGTCGTTCGGACCGACCGAGCGTCCCGTCAACCTGGTCGTCGCCGACCAGCCCGGCCAGTCGCTCTTCGTGACCTACACGGTGACCTGCACGGGGAACGACACGAACCGCACCTCCGACGAGTCGCCGCAGGCCCAGGCCACGATCAACCCCGCCCCCAGCCCCAGCCCGTGACACGCGGCCCGTTCCGGGCCTCGGCTAGGGTTGCTGGAAGGTACACCAGGGGGAGTGTGAGCAGGTGACAGCTGAGCGTGTGCTCGCGGGCCGGTACCGCGTCGACGAGCCCATCGGTCGCGGCGGCATGGCCAGCGTCTTCAGGGGATTCGACCTCACGCTCGGTCGTCAGGTGGCCATCAAGGTCCTCGACCCCGAGTTGGCCGGCGACAATTCGTTCCGCACCCGCTTCCGACTCGAGGCTCAGGCCGCCTCCCGCATGGCGCACCCGACGATCGTGCGGGTCTTCGACGCCGGCGAGGACACCGAGCGCGCATCGGACGGCACGACGCGTCCGGTGCCCTTCATCGTGATGGAGCTCGTGCACGGGCGGCTGCTCAAGGACATCATCGCCGCCGGCCCGGTGCCGGTCGACGACACGCTGCGTTACGTCGACGGCATCCTCGAGGCACTGGAGTACTCGCATCGGGCGGGCGTCGTGCATCGCGACATCAAGCCGGGCAACGTCATGATCACCGACACCGGCCAGGTCAAGGTGATGGACTTCGGCATCGCGCGCGCCGTCGCCGACGGCTCGGCCACCGTCGCCGAGACCACGGCGATCATCGGCACGGCGTCGTACTTCTCGCCGGAGCAGGCCAAGGGCGAGCCCGTGGATGCCCGCGCCGACCTGTATTCGACGGGGGTCGTGCTCTACGAGCTGCTCACCGGCCGCACGCCGTTCCGCGGCGAGTCTCCGGTCGCCGTCGCCTATCAGCACGTGAGCGAGGCTCCGCTGCCGCCGTCCGAGGTCAACGAGACGGTGCCGCGCGCGCTCGACGCCGTCGCCCTGCGCGCACTCGCCAAGGACCCGTTCCAGCGTTTCCAGGATGCCGCGGGCTTCCGCGAGGCGCTCGACGCCACCGTCGACGGTCGGTCGCCGACGAAGCGGCAGATGGGCGCGCTGACGAGCGAGCTGTACGGTCCGAATCCACGGCAGGCGGCCGAGACCGCGCGCTCGCTGAGGCAGCTGTCGACCGATACGACGATGCGACGCACGCAGGCCGGTCCGCCGGTGGCCTGGATCTGGGCGGGCGTGGCCATCCTCGCCGTCCTGCTGATCTCGGTCGTGTTCTGGGTGATGACGATCCGCCCGGGCGCCGAAGTGCCCGGCAACGCGCGCATCGTGCCGGATGTCACCGGCATGACCTACGAGCGCGCGAACGGCGAGCTCGCCGACGTGGATCTGCTCGCATTCCGCGTGGATGAGGACAACGCCGAGGTCGCCGAGGGCAACGTCATCCGCACCGACCCCGAGGCGGGGGCATCCGTCAATCCGGGCCAGGAGATCCGCGTGTACGTCTCACGCGGACAGGAGATGTCCACCGTGCCGGAGCTCGAGGGCCTGAGCCGCAGTGCCGCCGCCACGGCGATCAGCGACGCCGGGCTCGTCCTCGGCACGATCACCGAACGCAACGACCCCGTCCTCGCCGCGGGAACCGTGATGGATGCGGATCAGACCGCGGGCGCGTCGGTTCCGACGGGCACGGTCGTGAACCTCGTCGTCGCGTCGGGCGAGGTCGCCATCAACGACGTGACCGGCTACACGATCGATGCGGCCACACGCGAGCTCGAAGACCTGCAGCTGACCGTCGCGACGCAGGAGGACGCGGGCTGTCCCGGCGCGAATCCCCCGACGGTCGCGTCCCAGTCGCTGGCACCGGGCGACGTGCCGATCAACTCGACGATCACACTGACGTACTGCTCGGGTTCGTGAATCGGCGCCGCGGCTGCAACACGGCGCCGCGGCCCGCGGCATCCGGGTGACCGACGCCTGCCAGCCAGTTTCCGAGCAGCCGATAGCCGCCCTCGGTCAGCACGCTCTCAGGGTGGAACTGCACCCCCTCGATCGGCAGTGATCGGTGGGCGACGCCCATGATCACGCCGCCGTCGGTCTCGCTGGTGACGACGAGCTCGGCCGGCACAGTGCCGGGCACGATCGAGAGCGAGTGGTATCTGGTCGCCACGAAAGGATCGGGCAGTCCCGCATACAGCGCGCCGCCCCGATGGTGCACGAGCGAGGTCATGCCGTGCATCAGCTCGGGTGCGTGATCGACGCGCGCTCCGAACGCCTCGCCGATCGCCTGGTGTCCCAGGCACACACCGAGAAGCGGGATGCCGGCATCGGCCGCGGCCCGCACGACGGCGACCGAGGCGCCGGCCGCGGCGGGCGTACCCGGGCCGGGTGAGATCACGACCGCGCGATGGCCCGCGATCGCCTCGTCTGCCGCATCCGGGGCGATCACGTCGGCTTCGACCAGGTCGGTGTGCGCACCCAACTCGTGCAGATAGCCGACGAGCGTGTGCACGAAGCTGTCGTGGTTGTCGACGACGAGGATCGACGAACCGGGGTTCGGTCCGGTCACTGGACGGTGACCTCCTGCGGGTTGAGCAACGTGCTCACCCAGGGGAAGACGAAGGTGAAGAGCCCGTACACGACGACCGCGGCGGCCGCCAGGAGCAACACCACTCGCAGCCACGCCGGACCGGGCAGGATGCGCCAGAGGGCGGCGTACATCAGGCCGCCTCGATCGCGGCGACCGAGGTCGGCGGCCCGGCGGCACGCGGCGTGAACGACTCGAACACGCCGTACGCGATGATGCGCTCGGCCATCGAGCCGATCGGACTGCAGCTGATCATGGTGATGTAGGCCGTGCCCGCCGGCACCCCGGGCGCCTCGGGCACCGGAAGCAGCACCTCGACACGATCGGGAGGCACGTACTCGAGAGTGCGGAATCGATAGGTGTACCAGCCGTCGCGGGTCTCGACCACGATGGCGTCACCGAGCTGCAGCTCGCCGATGCGATGGAACGCCCCGCCCCACGTGGTCCGATGGGCGGCGATCACGAAGTTGCCGGGCTCGCCCGGCATCTGGGTGCCGGGATGGTGACCGATTCCGATCGGATCGAGCGTGCGAGCACGCGAGACGCCGCCGGCGATCTCGAACCGGTAGTCATCGCCGAAGCGCGGCACGCGCAGCACTCCGAACGTCTCGCCATCCGCAGGCTCCGCCAGGACGACCGGCTCGGCGACGACGGGTTCCGACGCGTCGTCGCCCTCTGTCGCGGCGGGCGGGTCCAGGGGGTCCTGGGAGGCTTCCGCCTGCCACTGTCCGGTCAGCGCGGCCCCGGCATCGTTGCGCTGGGCGCCGATGATCGCGTCTCCGATCCACAGGTACCAGACCACGAAGAGCAGCACCACGGCACCCGCAGTGAGGATGATCTCGCTCATGATCTGCGTGACCGACGCCCGTCGCGCCGCGGCGGGCGCGGCAGGTGCCCCGGAAGCGCGCTCCACAGGCCGATCATACCGAGCGGGGCTCGAAGGCCGACGGCGGTACGATGGACGGCATGGCACGATCTGGCAAAGACGACGACGCACTCGTGGAGCGCGCAGAGGGCGAAGCCGCCCCCAACCCGGTGTGGTTCAAGCCGATCATGATCGGCTTGATGCTGCTCGGCCTGGTGTGGGTCCTCGTCTTCTACCTCAGCGGCATGGCCTACCCGATCCCCGGCATCGAGGGCTGGAACCTCGTCATCGGCTTCGGCATCGCCTTCATCGGCTTCCTCATGACGACGCGGTGGCGCTGACCCCGCCCCGCACGACACCGAATGACATCGGTGTGATTCATCCCCACCTGTGGATGAAACTGTGGATAACTCCGCTCAGCCGTAGATGAGCGGCGGCACCAGCAGCAGCGCCAGCATCCCGACGCCGATCGCGATGAGCAGCCAGATCTGCAGCGTCCGCTGGCGCGCGGCGCGGGTGCGCGTGTAGACGAAAGCGACCAGCGCACCCGCGACGAGCCCGCCGACGTGCGCCTGCCACGACACGTTGAATCCGGGGATGAACCCGATCACCAGGTTGATGCCGAGGATGATGGCGATACCGGCGATGTTCGCGCCGAGGTGCCGACCGATGACCAGCAGCGCCCCGAAGAGCCCGAAGATCGCTCCCGACGCCCCCACCACGGGAGTGCCGAACGACAGGAGTGCGACGGCGACCGATCCGCCCAGAGCGCTCAGCAGATAGAGCACGATGAAACGCCATCGGCCCAGCAGCGGCTCGAGCGATCGACCGATCAGCCACAGCGCCAGCATGTTGAGACCGAGGTGCCAGAAGCTGGCGTGGACCAGCGCGACCGTCAGCAGTCGCCAGGGCTGGAACACTCCGGTGAACTCGGGGTAGAGGGCCGGCGCCCAGAACTGCAGGTACCCGACGACCACCCCGCCGATGCCGGGGATGAGCCCGATGAGATACGCGACCGCGGTGATCCCGATGATGGCGTACGTGACCAGCGGCCGCGAGTCACTCGCCACCGCCGCGGGTCGCGACCACCTGCGCTCGGCCTTGCGCTGTGCCGGCGTGCGGTCCTTCTGCTGGTCGCGCAGGCACTCGGGGCAGATGACCCCGACGGCGGCCGGGGTCTGGCATTCGGGGCAGATCGTGCGCAGGCATCGCTGGCACAGCACGAAGCTCTGCCGGTCGGGATGCCGGTAGCAGTAGTTGTCGCTGTTGCGGCGGAACTGGTCCGTGGACACGTGGGCTAAGCGGCCGCGATCTCGATCGACTCGATCACGACGGGCTCGAGGGGGCGGTCGCCGGCGGCGGTCGCGACCTCGCTGATCGTGTCGACGACGGCCTTCGACTCATCGTCGGCGACCTCACCGAAGATCGTGTGCTTGCCCTGCAGCCACTCGGGGCCCACTCCGCCGCGACCGGGCACGGTGATGAAGAACTGCGAGCCGTTGGTGCCCTCGGCCTTGCCGGTGATCGCGTTGCGGCGCAGTCCGGCGTTGGCCATCGCGAGCTTGTACGGCTCGGTGAACGTGAGTTCGGGATGGATCTCATCGTCGAACGTGTAGCCCGGGCCACCCGTGCCCTGGCCGAGCGGGTCGCCGCCCTGGATCATGAAGCCCTGGATGATGCGGTGGAAGACGACGCCGTTGTAGAGGGCGCCCTCGCCGGGCTTGCCGGTGGCCGGGTCGGTCCACTCGCCGGAGCCGTCGGCGAGACCGACAAAGTTCTGGACGGTGCGGGGGGCGTGATCGCCGAACAGGTTGACGCGGATGTCTCCGCGGTTGGTGTGGAAGGTGGCGACAGCGGTGGGAATCGGCATTCTCCCATTCTCTCAGAGTTCGGTGGGAACGCTCCGCGCACCGAACCCGTCTGGCAAGATGGGGACTTACCGACATCCCACCGACAGGGAGGGCCACGTGAGCCTCAGCCGCAAGCGCAAGAAGGAACTCCGCAAGCTCCAGGAGCAGGCGAACAAGCTGTGGGAGAGCCAGCAGGTGCTCGTCGGCGATGCAGCCGGCGTCGCCCGCGAGGCGAGCCGCCAGCTCGGCCACTACGGTCGCGAGCAGGTCGCTCCCCAGGTCAAGGCGACGTACAACCAGTACGCCGCGCCGTACGTCGACAAGGGCGTGAAGACCTCGAAGCATCTCTACAACAAGCGTCTCGTCCCGGCTGCCGGAGCCGTCGTGGGTTCCGCGCTGTCGGTGTGGGATGCCGCGAACGAGACCCGCGAGCGTCTCGCGGACGGCCGCGACCTCGACCTCGCCAAGATCTGGGGCAAGGCTCCGGTCGCACCTCCGAAGAAGGGCATCGGCGCCGGGGGCGTCATCGCGATCATCCTCGGCGCGGCTGCTGCGATCGGCGTGCTCTACGCCGCGTGGCAGACGCTGCGTGCCGATGACGAACTCTGGGTGGCCGACGACCCGCTGGCTGCGCCCGACGCGTAGACCGTCCGTGACGGAGGATCCGCTCGCGCGGGTGCGCGACGCGGCACAGCAGCGAGGCCTCACGGTGTCGTTCCGGCAGCGTCCGGCCGCCAAGAGTCTGCCTGAAGCCGCCGAACTGCTCGGCATCCCGGCATCGGGAATCGTCAAGACCCTGGTGGTGAAGCGTTCCGACGACACCTACCTGTTCGCCCTCGTGCCCGGCGACCGCGCGATCTCGTGGCCGAAGCTGCGAGCCGTGGTCGGCGTGAACAAGCTGCGTCTGCCAGAGCCCGACCTCGCGCTCGCGGCGACCGGCTACGAGCGCGGCACGATCGTTCCGGTCGGCAGCACCACCGACTGGCCGGTGTTCGCCGACGAGCGCATCGTGGGCGAGCACATCGCAATGGGTGCCGGCGCGCACGGATACAGCATGTTCGTCGACGCCGACGACCTCATCGCGGCGTACGCCGCGACCGTCGCCGACATCACCCAGGAGACGGCCTGACGTTCAGTGCAGACCGGCCATCCGCAAACCGATGTCGACGAGCTTGACCCGGCGCAGGTCGGCGACGCTGCCGAGCGGGAACCACTCCGCACGATCCGTCGATCCGTCGACCTCGTTGCGCAGCTTGCCGCCGGTGACTTCGGCGCGGTAGACGATGCGCAGCGTGTGGAGCGGATGCCCGGAGCCGCGATTGATGCGCCTTGACGCCGGGATCACCCGGGAGTGGATGCCGAGCAGGCCGCAGAGCTTGACGCGATACCCCGTCTCTTCGCGCACCTCGCGGCGCGCGGCTTTCTCAGGATCCTCGCCGGCCTCGAGTCCCCCGCCCGGCAGTGTCCAGCCGCTGCGGCCGTTCTCGTTCCAGTGGGCGAGCAGGATCCGCTCGCGTGTGTCGACGACCACGGCATAGGCGGCGACGCGCAGATCCATCGCGACAGCCTATCGGGAGGGGGGGCGAAGACTGTGGAGCCTAGCGGATTCGAACCGCTGACATCCTGCTTGCAAAGCAGGCGCTCTACCAACTGAGCTAAGGCCCCGGGGCTTTCGGGTTCTGTGGGGCTACCAGGACTTGAACCTGGGACCTCTTCATTATCAGTGAAGCGCTCTAACCGCCTGAGCTATAGCCCCGTTATAGGAGTCGCGACTCGCGTCGTGAACCTCCAAGACTTTACCCGACCCGCGGGCGATTCCGAAATCGGACGGGAGGTCTCGATACACGCTGTCTAGTTCGATGTGAAGCCGACGAGCAGGCCGCCGGTGACCTTGACCGCGAGGTTGTAGATCCCCGCGATCACGGCACCGAGCACCGTGACGACGACGAGGTTCAGGATCGCGACGACGGCGCTGAAGGCGAGCACCTGCGGCAGGCTGAGGAACTGGCCGAGCGTGAAGCTGCCGTCTGAGAAGCTGGCGAAGAACTCGTCGGCGCGCGTGATGAGTCCGGTTGCCTGCAGCACGAGGAAGACGAGAACGAAGCTGACCACGGTGACGATCGCGATCGCGATCGCAGCCAGGAACGACAGCTTCACCGCCGACCAGAAGTCGATGTAGACCAGGCGCAGCCGGACCTGCTTGGCGCTGGTCTTGTGGCTGGACTTCTTCGCGAGCTTGTCGGCAACCGTGCTCATGCGTCAGTACTCTCTTCGGGGATCGGGGCGGCGGGCCCGTCGGGCTCCACGGCGGCTTCGAGGTCGTCCGCCACGGCCAGTCCCCGCTCGCCGTTGCGCGCGATCGCGATGATGCGATCGTCGTCGTCGGTGCGGGCGAACACGACACCCATGGTGTCGCGACCCTTGGCTGGGACCTCGGCCACGGCAGAGCGTACCACCTTGCCGCTGGCAAGAACCACCAAGACCTCGTCGTCCTCGGCGACGATGAGACCTCCCGCGAGCACTCCTCGATCGTCGTTGAGGCGGGCGACCTTGATGCCCAATCCGCCGCGTCCCTGACCGCGATACTGCGCGACTTCGGTGCGCTTCGCATACCCGCCTTCGGTCACGACGAACACGTACGCATCGTCCTTCGCGACGGATGCCGACAGCAGGCTGTCGCCGGAGCGGAACGCCATTCCCTTCACACCCTCGGTCGAGCGCCCCATCGGGCGGAGGGTGTCGTCGGTCGCGGTGAAGCGCAGCGACATTCCGTTGCGGCTGATGAGGAGGATCTCGTCGTCCGGGTCGACGAGCAGTGCGCTGACGACCTCGTCCTCCTCGCGCAGCCGGATCGCGATGACGCCGCCCTGGCGGTTGGTGTCGTATTCGGTCAGGCGCGTCTTCTTGACAAGGCCCCCGCGCGTCGCGAGCACGAGGTACGTCGCGACCGCGTAGTCGCGGATGTCGAGGATCTGGGCGATCTCCTCCTCGGGCTGCAGCGCGAGCAGGTTCGCGACATGCTGGCCCTTGGCGTCGCGACCGGCCTCGGGGACGCGGTATGCCTTCTCGCGGTAGACGCGGCCCTTGGTCGTGAAGAACAGCAGCCAGTGGTGGGTCGTCGTCACGAAGAAGTGCTCGACGACGTCGTCGGCGCGCAGTTGTGCGCCCTTGACGCCTTTGCCGCCGCGGTGCTGCGAGCGGTAGTTGTCGATGCGCGTGCGCTTGATGTAGCCGTCGCGCGTGACGGTGACCACCATCTCCTCTTCGGGGATGAGGTCTTCGTCGGTCATGTCGCCGTCGAAGCCGAACAGGATCTCGGTGCGGCGGTCGTCGCCGTACTTGTCGACGATCTCGGTGAGCTCCTCGCGCACGATCGCGCGCTGACGCTCGGGCTTGGCGAGGATGTCTTTGAAGTCGGCGATCTGCGCCTCGAGCTCGGTCGCCTCGTCGACGATCTTCTGGCGTTCGAGAGCCGCCAGTCGGCGCAGCTGCATCGACAGGATCGCGTCGGCCTGGTCGTCGTCGATGTCGAGCAGCTTCTTGAGCCCCTCGCGCGCGTCTTCGACCGTGGGGGATCGACGGATGAGGGCGATGACCTCATCGAGAGCATCGAGCGCCTTGAGATAGCCGCGCAGGATGTGCATGCGCGCCTCGGCCTTGCGCAGGCGGAAGCCGGTGCGCCGAACGATGACCTCGATCTGGTGATCCACCCAGTGCGAGATGAAACCGTCGAGCGGCAGCGTGCGCGGCACGCCGTCGACGATCGCGAGCATGTTCGCGCCGAAGTTCTCCTGCAGCGACGTGTGCTTGTACAGGTTGTTGAGCACGACCTTGGCGACGGCATCGCGCTTGAGCACGATCACCAGGCGCAGGCCCGTTCGTCCCGAGGTCTCGTCGCGGATGTCGGCGATCCCGGTGATGCGGCCGTCGCGTGCGAGGTCGGCGATCTTCACCGCGAGGTTGTCGGGGTTGACCTGGTAGGGCAGCTGCGTGATCACCAGGCAGGTGCGGCCCTGGATCTCCTCGACGTCGACGACGGCGCGCATCGTGATCGACCCGCGGCCCGTGCGGTACGCCTCATGGATGCCGCGCGTGCCGAGGATCTGCGCTCCGGTCGGGAAGTCGGGGCCCTTCACCCGTTCGATCAGGGCCTCGAGCAGCTCTTCACGCGAAGCATCCGGGTTCTCGAGAGCCCACAGCGCGCCGGCGGCGACCTCCCGCATGTTGTGGGGCGGGATGTTGGTGGCCATGCCGACCGCGATGCCGACCGACCCGTTGACCAGGAGGTTGGGGAAGCGCGCCGGCAGCACGACCGGCTCCTGCGTCTGCCCGTCGTAGTTGTCCTGGAAGTCGACGGTCTGCTCTTCGATGTCGCGCACCATCTCGAGCGCGAGAGGAGCCATCTTCGTCTCGGTGTAGCGAGGCGCGGCCGCACCCTGGTTGCCGGGTGAGCCGAAGTTGCCCTGCCCGAGCGCGAGCGGATAGCGCAGCGCCCACGGCTGCACCAGACGCACGAGGGTGTCATAGATCGCGCTGTCGCCGTGCGGGTGGTACTGACCCATCACCTCGCCCACGACGCGGGCGCACTTCGAGAACGACTTGTCGGGGCGGTATCCGCCGTCGTACATCGCGTAGATCACGCGGCGGTGCACCGGCTTGAGACCGTCGCGCACGTCGGGAAGCGCACGCCCCACGATCACGCTCATCGCGTAGTCGAGATAGCTGCGCTGCATCTCCCCCTGCAGGTCGACCTGCTCGATGCGGCCGTGATCGTGCGGGGTGGTCTGATCAGATGTCAAGGAAACGCACGTCCTTCGCGTTCTTCTGGATGAACTGACGGCGCGACTCGACGTCCTCGCCCATCAGGGTCGTGAAGATCTGGTCGGCGGCCACCGCGTCGTCGATGGTGACCTGGCGCAGCGTCCTCGACGTCGGATCCATGGTGGTCTCCCACAGCTCCTTGTCGTTCATCTCACCGAGACCCTTGTATCGCTGGATGCCGTTGTCCTTCGGGATCCGCTTGCCGGACGCCAGTCCGTCGGTCAGCAGGGCGTCGCGCTCGACGTCGCTGTAGACGTACTCGTGCGGCGAATTCGACCACTTGAGCCGATACAGCGGCGGCATCGCGAGGTAGACGTACCCCGCTTCGATGAGACCGCGCATGTAGCGGAACAGCAGGGTGAGCAGGAGTGTCGTGATGTGCTGGCCGTCGACGTCGGCATCCGCCATCAGCACGATCTTGTGGTAGCGGGCCTTCTCGACGCTGAAGTCCTCGCCGATGCCGGTGCCGAAGGCCTGGATCATCGCCTGGATCTCGTTGTTGCCGAGCGCGCGGTCGAGCCGCGCTCGCTCGACGTTGAGGATCTTGCCGCGCAGCGCCAGGATCGCCTGCGTGTGCGGGTCGCGCCCCTGCACCGCTGAGCCGCCCGCCGAGTCGCCCTCCACGAGGAAGATCTCGCTGATCGACGGGTCCTTGCTCGTGCAGTCCTTGAGCTTGTCGGGCATCGAGGCGCTCTCGAACACGCTCTTGCGTCGCGCGGTCTCGCGGGCCTTGCGGGCGGCGATGCGCGCGGTGGCCGCGTCGATGGCCTTGCGCACGACGAGCTTGGCCTGGGTGGGGTTGCGCTCGAACCAGTCACCGAGCTGATCGCCGACGACCTTCTGCACGAAGGCCTTCGCCTCGGTGTTGCCGAGCTTCGTCTTGGTCTGGCCTTCGAACTGCGGCTCGGACAGCTTGATCGAGATGACGGCGGTGAGACCTTCCCGCACGTCGTCGCCCGAGAGGTTCTCGTCCTTGTCCTTGAGCAGGTTCTGCGCGCGGGCGTACTTGTTGACGAGCGTGGTCAACGCTGCGCGGAAACCCTCCTCGTGGGTGCCACCCTCGTGCGTGTTGATGGTGTTCGCGTAGGTGAAGACGTTCTCGTTGTAGCCCGTCGTCCACTGCATGGCCATCTCGAGCGCGATCTTGCGGTCGGTGTCCTCGGATTCGACCTCGATGATCTGATCGTTGACGACATCCGCGTGGCGCACCCTGTTCAGGTGCTCGACGTAGTCCACGAGCCCCCGCTCGTACAGGAACGAGTCGTGCGGCTGTTCGAGGACGATCTCGCCGTCATGCTCGACCTCTTCGGCGTGGTCGGGACGCTCGTCGTGCAAATCGATCCGCAGGCCCTTGTTGAGGAAGGCCATCTGCTGGAAGCGTGTGCGCAGCGTCTCGTAGTCGAAGTCGACCGTCTCGAAGATCGTGGGATCGGGCCAGAACGTGATGGTCGTTCCGGTCGCATCACTCTGCTCTGCCCGCTCGAGCGGGGCCAGCGGCACGCCGCCGTCGCGGTACGACTGGCGCCAGACGTAGCCCTGTCGCTTGATCTCGGCGTCGAGCCGTGTCGACAGCGCGTTCACCACCGACGAACCGACGCCGTGGAGTCCGCCCGACACGGCGTACCCGCCACCGCCGAACTTGCCGCCGGCGTGCAGAACGGTGAGGACGACCTCGACCGTGGACTTGCCCTCGGTCTTGTGCATGTCGACCGGGATGCCGCGGCCGTTGTCCACCACGCGGACGGCGCCGTCGGGCAGGATCGTGATGTCGATGAGGTCGCAGTGTCCGGCCAGCGCTTCGTCGACGGAGTTGTCGACGATCTCGTACACGAGGTGGTGCAGACCGCGCGGACCGGTCGATCCGATGTACATACCGGGGCGCTTGCGCACGGCCTCGAGACCCTCGAGCACCTGGATGGCGTCTGCTCCGTACTCGCGGAGGACCTTCGAATCGGGGTGCGATCCGGGATGGCCGGCTGCGCTTTCGGGATCAACAGGCGTCATGGGCTCTCGATTGCTCCACTTCGGTCGACGGGGGACGCCCCATCCTATCAACGGAGCGTGTCTTCCGGAGGCCTATGTGGCCCTGTGGCGCGATGAAATCGGCTAAAACGATATCTGACGTGGCTCAACCGTAGGTATCGCGTGGACCGCGCCCTGGAACGGCTCTGGGGCCCCATTTCCAGGAGGGGACGTCCGGCCCGATGAACCGGACCGCATCGACGCCCGCCTCGGGGAAGCGCCGGACGATCTCGGAGAGGATCTGCGCCCGCATCAGCTGGAGCTGCTTCGCCCACGCCGTCGAGTCGGCTTGGATCGTCAGCACACCGTCCGAGAAGGCCACCGGTCGGGTGTGGCGCGAGGTCTCTTCACCGGCGACCTCGGCCCACGTGCGCACGACGTCCTCGCGGGCGAGTTGCGCATCCCACCCCGACTGACGCGTGAGGTCGGCGATGACATCACCTACTCCGTGCGGATCGCGTCCTGGCGTGAAGGGTCCGTTCTCGTCGTCGTCGGCGCGGCGCCGGCGGCGACGACGCCACGAGTTCGGCGACGGCTGCAGCCCGCGCAGGCGCAGATAGGTCGCAACCGTCTCCGGCAGGTCGGCCGGCCGTGCGGGGTCGGCGGGTTCAGGCATCCGTCGTCTCCAGGATGCGCCCGCCCTGCACCCGGATGACCCGCGCACGCAGCGCGTCGGGCACGTCGTGTGCGACGGCGGCCGTCACGATCACCTGCTCGAACCCCTCGGTGAGCGACGCCAGCCGTTCCCGCCGCTCGGCGTCGAGTTCGGCGAAGACGTCGTCGAGGATGAGCACGGGGTCGCCCAAGCGCGATTCCGCCCGCAGCAGCTGAGCCGATGCCAGGCGAAGACCGAGCGCCATCGACCACGACTCGCCGTGCGAGGCGTATCCCTTGACCGGCAGCCCCCGCACGCGCAGGACCAGGTCGTCGCGGTGAGGTCCGACCAGCGTCACCGCGCGGTCGAGTTCGCTCGTGCGTCGGGCGGCGAGCGCCTCGCGGAACAACGACTGCACGGTATCGGGGTCGGGAGCGGCGATGTCGAGCGCCGCCCTGCCCGACGCATCCTCATCGTCGTCGTCGCCGGCACCCGCGACCGAGAGCGACCACTCGAGTTCCGCGCCATGGTCGGCGCCTGCGATGGCGGTGTACGCGGATGCCAGGGGCCCGGCGAGCTCGGATGCCAGCGTGAGCCGAGCACGGATCAGCTCGGACCCGAGCGCGACGAGCTTGTCGTCCCAGACCTCGAGTGTGGACAGACCCTCACCGCGGATGCCGCGGGCCCGGGCGGACTTCAGCAGTGCGTTGCGCTGCTTGAGCACGCGCTCGTAGTCGGCGATCACTCCGGCCAGCCGCGGGGACCGCTGCACGAGCAGCTGATCGGCGAACCGTCGACGGGCCGACGGGTCACCGCGGACGATCTGCAGATCTTCCGGTGCGAAGAGCACGACCTGCGCGTACCGCGGCAGTTCGGCCGCCTTGACGGCGGAACCGTTCACGCGCGCTTTGTTGGAACCCTGCCGGAAGATCTGGGCTTCGAGCTGCACGTGGCGTTCACCGTGCGCCAACCACGTTCGCACGACCGCCGATTCGGCGCCGTCGCGCACGAGCGGGGCGTCCTGCGCGACACGATGCGAGCCGAGGGTCGCGAAGAACGCGATGGCTTCGGCGAGATTCGTCTTGCCCTGACCGTTGCTGCCGACGAACACCGTTGCTCCGGGAGCGAGAGAGACCTCGGCCTCCGCATAGTTGCGGAAGTCGACCAGACTCAGGTGCTCGACGATCACGCGTCAACCCTAATGACCGGATACGACGGCCGGTCTTGATGATCTCGATACGCCCGCTTCGCGGGCTTCTCGATCTTGCGCTGCAGCCGCGTCGACGCTGCTTCGCAGCAGTGATCCGTCTCAGCGCAGGAGCAGGTTGGGCTGCAGCAGGTACTTGAAGGAATCGGCGCCCGCCTTGTCGACCGAGGTCTGCGGGGTGATGAGCACCGGGCTCAGCTTGTTGGCGTTCTCGCTCGAGGTGAACGTGATGCGCACGAACTCGCTGCGCACCGCACTGAGCGATTCGATGAGGTACTGCGGGTTGAGGCCGAGCGTCACGTCGTCACCGGACAGCGTGGCATCCACGGATTCGCTCGCACGCGCCTGCTCGGTACCCGAGGCATCCATCGAGACGCTGTCGGAAGTGAACGTGAAACGCAGGGGCGCCGAACGATCGAGCACGAGCGCCACACGGCGCACGGCCTCGACGAAGTCGGCGGTGTTGACCACCGCGTGGTGCTCGGTCTGCTCGGGGAACAGGCGCCGCACCGGCGGGAAGTTGCCCTTGATCAGCAGCGAGGTGACCGTGCGGTTGCCGGCCGAGAATGCGATGATCTCGCGATCGCCCGATCCCGAGAACGAGATCGACAGGTCGCCGCCATGGGCGAAGGTCTTGCCCACCTCGGTGAGGGTGCGCGCCGGCACGAGTGCCGCGGTCGACTCGTCGGATGCCGTTCCGCCGCCGTCCCACGGGATCTCGCGCAGGGCGACTCGGTAACGGTCGGTGGCCACGAGGCTCAGCTGCGTTCCCGACACCTCGAGTTGGACACCGGTCAGCACCGGCGTCACGTCGTCACGCGATGCGGCGAAGGCGACCTGCGCGATCGCCGTCGCGAAGTCTTCGCCGGGGACGACCCCCGATTCGCCGCTCACCTCGGGGATGGCGGGATACTCGGCGACGGGCATGGACGCGAGGGTGAACCGTGCCGAGCCGCACGTCAGTACGATGCCGCCGTCGTCGTCGACCTCGACCTGGATCGGTGCGTTCGGCAGTCGGCTCGCGATCTCGGACAGCAGACGGCCGTGGACCAGGATGGTTCCGGGGTCGTCGACCGTCGCCTCGATCACCGTGCGCGCGGATGCTTCGTAGTCGAATGCGGCGAGCGAGAGACCGGCATCGGACGCCTCGATGAGCACACCCGCCAGGATGGGCTGCGGATTGCGCTGCGGCAGGAGCTTGACGACGAACGACACGGCTTCGCTGAACACATCGCGATTGACGTGGAACCTCACGGGCGCTCCCTCAGATCGGGTTGGGCCTTCCCATGCTAGTGCCCGACCAGACGAACGCCAGTGCCCCGCAGGTCGGCCCGGGTTCCACAGCTCGAGGTGATGGGATCCGCCTTCATGTTCTCTTTCTTCGTCATGGTGTTAACCGCTGTGGAAACTGTGGACAACGTGGACGACCTCAGTGCGGACAGCGGAACTACAACCGTGTGAGATGTGGACGCGCTGCGGATGCGTGTTCCGTCGGCGTCCGGACGTACGACCATTCATCCACAGCCTCAGCGCGAAGACGGCACATGTTTCCGCAGGCGAATCGAGTTATCCACATGTTTTCCACACTGTGAAGAACGGCATGATGAAGCGTCGCGAGCCGCCTGTCAAGAACGGATCGCGACGTATGTCGCACGACGGCGGGATCAGCGGCCGTTGCGGCCCAGAGCAGCGGTGATCTCGGTCACCTGGTTGTAGATCGAGCGGCGTTCCTTCATCAGGTCGCTGATCTTCTTGTACGCGTACATGACCGTAGTGTGGTCGCGATTGCCGAAGAGCTGGCCGATCTTCGGCAACGAGAGACTGGTCCGCTCGCGGCACAGATACATGGCGATCTGACGTGCGGTCGCGACCGACTGCGACCGGCTGGACCCGTACAGGTCGTCGACGGTCAGTTTGAAGTACTGGGCGGTCGCCGTGATGATGTCGGTCGGCGACACCACGTTGGCGTCGTCCTGATCGACGATGTCGCGTAGCACCGTCTGGGCGAGCGACATGTCGAGGGTCGATCGGTTGAGACTCGCGAAGGCCGAGACGCGGATGAGGGCACCCTCGAGTTCGCGGATGTTCGACGAGACGACGGTGGCGATGTACTCGAGCACCTCGTCGGGGATGTGAAGACGTTCGGACTGCGCCTTCTTGCGCAGGATCGCGATGCGCGTCTCGAGGTCGGGTGCCTGCACGTCGGTGATGAGACCCCACTCGAACCGGCTGCGCATGCGGTCCTCGAAGCCGGTCAGGTGCTTGGGGGGCACATCGCTGGTGATGACGACCTGCTTGTCGTGATCGTGCAGCGTATTGAAGGTGTGGAAGAACGCCTCCTGGGTCTCGGCGCGGCCCTGGAGGAACTGGATGTCGTCGATCAACAGGATGTCGACGTCGCGATAGCGCGCCTGGAACGCGGATCCACGGTTGTTCGCGATCGAGTTGATGAAGTCGTTCGTGAACTCCTCGCTCGACACATAGCGGACGCGGATGCCGGCGTACAGGCTCAGCGCGTAGTCGCCGATCGCGTGCAGCAGGTGCGTCTTGCCGAGGCCCGAGTCGCCGTAGATGAAGAGAGGGTTGTAGGCCTTGGCCGGCGCCTCGGCGACGGCGACGGCGGCGGCGTGCGCGAACCGGTTCGACTGCCCGATGACGAAATTGTCGAACGTGTACTTCGGGTTCAGGCGGGTGTCTATGCGGGCGACAGGCGCGGTTGCGGCATCCTGCTCTTCCCTCGGCGCGCGTGTGACCGGCGAGGTCGTGTCCTGCACCGGGAGCGGTGAGGTGAGATGTGCGTCGGCGAGCTCGGGATTGACGACGACGCGGAATGTCGTCGCGACCGGGTCGACCTGGTCGGCGCGTGCGAGCGCCTCCATGATCGGCGTGCGCATGCGCTTGGTGAACTGCGCCGCGGTCAGGTCGTTCGGCACGTCGAGGTACAGCGTGCCGCTCATCACACCCTGCGGGACGGCGAGGTTGAGGAACCCCTGCAGCTGTGGCGTGATCCGCTCATCGTGGGTCAACTCGTCGAGCACGACCGACCAGACGGGAACATCTGGAATTTCGTGCGCTGACATGGCCCCCCCGGGTGTTGATGAATCCGCGGCCACCCGCGGAACGGTCACGCGGAGCCTGTGGATAACTGCCGGAGCAACGCTAGTTCGCGCTCGCCCCCTGAGCAAACCCCACTGTAGAGCGCGACCGCGTGTCAATGCCACCGCTCGAGCTCGCGGTGTGGATAATGCCCCGACATCCACTCGGTTTGAGTTCTCAGCCTTCTCGACGTAGCCTTAATCGGTTGACTTATGCCTTCACGGCAGTCCCTCTGTTCGTCGTCCCCGGTCTGAGCGTCCCGGTGACACCCTGATCCGGAAGAGATCCCATGAGCAAGCGCACCTTCCAGCCCAACAACCGCCGCCGCGCCAAGAAGCACGGTTTCCGCGTCCGCATGCGCACCCGCGCCGGCCGCGCCATCCTCTCGGCCCGCCGCGCCAAGGGTCGCACCGAGCTCTCTGCCTGAACGATCCGGTGCTAGCGCGGCCGAACCGACTCACCCGCGGGGCGGACTACAAGGCCGTCGTCCGTCGGGGCCGTCGGTGCGCCGCGCCGCATGCGATCACGTACGTCGTCGCCACCGGTGAGCAGCGCGCCCCCCGCTTCGGCTTCATCGTGAGCCGTCAGGTCGGGCCCGCAGTGGTGCGCAATACCGTGCGCCGTCGGCTGAAGGCCGTTTGCGCGGATGCGCTGCCGAACGTCTTGGACGGCAACGATGTCGTCATCCGCGCGCTGCCTTCCGCGGCTTCCGCACCGTACCGTCAGCTGCACGCCGATGTGTCGCGTTGCCTGTCTCGGAGCGCCGCATGAGCGTGCTGCCGGCGTACGCCCTCGGAACCGCGCACCTCGAGGCATCCGACACCGCACGCGCCCTGCCTCTCGTTCCACGCAACCTCGCGCTCGCCCTTCTGCACGGCTACCGCGCGACCATCTCGCACACCTACGGTGACGTGTGCAAGTACTACCCGTCATGTTCGGCCTATGCCGTCGGCGCCGTGCAGCAGCACGGAGCGATCAAGGGCATCGGCCTGACGGCTGCTCGGCTCGCCCGTTGCCACCCGTGGGCGGTCGGCGGCGTCGATGACGTTCCCCTTCACTCCGACTTCCGGCACGAGCTCACCCCGCGTGGGTTCGTCGTGCCGGGCTCCCCCCGAAAGGACTGATCCGTGCCGGACATCATCGGCGTCATCCTCTGGCCGCTCAAGTGGCTGGTCGAGCTCGTACTGGTCGCGTGGCACTGGGTGTTCACCGCCATCGGCCTGCCTCCCGGCGACGGCATCACCTGGGTGCTCGCCATCGTGGGTCTGGTCATCGTCGTGCGGTCGGCTCTGATCCCCCTCTTCGTCCGGCAGATCAAGAGCCAGCGCAAGATGATGGAAATTGCTCCTGAACTGCGGAAAATCCAGGAAAAGTACAAGGGCAAGCGCGATCAGCTCTCTCGTGAGGCGATGAGCCGCGAGACGATGGCGCTCTACAAGAAGCACGGCACCACGCCCGTCTCGTCGTGCCTCCCGCTGCTCGTGCAGATGCCGGTGTTCTTCGCGCTGTTCAGCGTGCTGAACGATGTCACCCGTCACGCCCAGGAGGGCATCGGCGGTGTGGGCCTGCTCAGTGCCGAGCTCACGCAGGAGTTCTACAACGCGAAGCTCTTTGGCGTCGCCTCGCTGCACGAGACGCTCATCGACGCGTGGAACTCGCAGAACCTGACGGCGATCATCATCCTCGTCGTGCTCGTCGTGCTCATGATCCTGTCGCAGTTCTTCACGCAGCTGCAGATCATCTCGAAGAACCTCTCCCCCGAGGCCAAGACCGGCCAGGCCTACCAGATGCAGAAGATCATGCTCTGGGTGCTGCCCTTCGCCTTCGTCTTCTCGGGTGTGTTCTTCCCGCTCGGTGTCGTCATCTACTGGTTCGTGTCGAACCTGTGGACGATGGGCCAGCAGTTCCTCGTCATCCGCGAGATGCCCACACCGGGGTCCGAGGCGGCCAAGCAGCGCGAAGAGCGTCTGGCGCGCAAGGGCAAGGCGATCGACGCCAACGGCAAGGTCGTGTCGATGGAGAAGTACCAGGCCGAGCAGCAGCGGTTGCTCGACGAAGCCGAGAAGCAGAAGTCGCAGGCGCCCAAGCGTCAGCAGCCGATGAACAAGCAGCGCGCGAAGAAGCAGGCCCAGAAGAAGGGCCCGAACGCGACCCCCGGCACGGCAGGTGCCACGGACGCTTGACCGGCGGCTTCCTGCACGTGCCCCCGTTCCGACCCACGCATAGAGGACAGTGATGACCAGCACTCTTCCCGAGACGCCTTCTGCGGGCGACTCCGACGCCACCCGCCCTTCGTCGCATGACGCGCACGTGCGTGCTGACGCCACGGTGGCGGAGCTCGAGCAGGAAGGCGACATCGCCGCGGACTACCTGGAGGAACTGCTCGACATCGCCGACATCGAGGGCGACCTGACCCTCGACGTCCGTGCGGGCCGTGCCTACGTGTCGGTGGAAGCGGACGGCGACGGCTCGCTCGATCTGCTTTCCGCACCCGACACGGTCCAGGCGCTGCAGGAGCTCACCCGCATCGCCGTGCAGAACCGCACCGGTCGGTTCTCGCGGATGATCCTCGACGTCGGCGGCTCGCGCGACATGCGCCGCCGCGAGCTCGAGAACCTCGTCGACCGCGCTATCTCGAGGCTCGACGACGGGGCATCGCAGGCATCCCTTCCCGCGATGTCGAGCTACGAGCGCAAGCTCGTCCACGACATCGTCGCCGACCGCGGTCTCGTATCGGAGTCGTATGGCGAGGGCGCGGACAGGCACACCGTCATCCGGCGCGCCTAGTTTCACGTGAAACATCGATGACGCACATCGAGCCGGAACCTCCCGAGGCGGTCGCGGTCTTCGGCGACCAGATCGATCTCGCCCGCCGATTCGCTGCGGCGCTCGGGGAGCACGGCGAAGAGCGCGGGCTCATCGGTCCGCTGGAGCCCCCACGGTTGTGGAGCCGTCACATTCTCAACAGCGCGGTGATCGCGCCGCTGTTCTCGGGGCGGGTGGCGGACGTCGGGTCGGGCGCCGGTCTTCCCGGGCTGGTGCTCGCCATCGCCCGTCCTGACGTCGACTGGGTGCTCATCGAGCCGATGGAACGCCGTGTGGCTTGGCTGAACGAGCAGGTGGACGGGCTCGGCCTCGCCAACGTGACAGTGGCACGCGCGCGTGCTGAGGACTGGCGCGACCTCGCGACCTTCGACGCAGTGACCGCGCGCGCAGTGAGCGCGCTGCGGACGCTGATTCCGCTCACGGCTCCCCTGCTGCGCGACGGCGGCGAGCTGATCCTGCTCAAGGGCGCGAGCGCCGAGGCCGAGATCACGGCGGCGCAGAAGCAGCTGCGCAAGTTCGGTGTGACGGATGCCCGAATGGAGCCTGCCGGCGAGGGTGTGATCGCCGAGCCCACCCGGGTGTTCCGCGGCACCATCCGCCGCTAGTCGTCCCGGTCCCCGTAGAGCCGCGCGGCCCCTGTCCGGTGATCGAGTGGCGCCGGGTTGTCCCTACTCGCCCCGGAGGGGTGAGTCCGGGGAGGCGGTCGCGAGCATCCTGCCGTCATGCCCTTCATGTACATCCTCGAGTGCCGCGACCGATCGCTGTATGTCGGAAGCACCCTCGATCTGGATCGACGGCTCGCACAACACGAGTTCGGAGAGGGATCCGAGTACACCAAGTCCCGACTGCCCGTGCGCCTGTTGTACTTCGAGGAGTTCGCTCGCGTCGACGATGCGTTCCGACGCGAGAAGCAGGTTCAGGGATGGAGCCGTGCGAAGCGGCTCGCGCTCATCAAGGGACGGACCGATCAACTGCGGCCGTTGAGTCGCAAGCGGTGGGGCTCCGTCGCTGACGAGTAGGTCCCGCCTCCGTGATCGAGTGGGGCCGCAGGCGAGCGATGTTTCACGTGAAACGGGTGCTCTCGGTCCGTCGGCTTCGCCGACTACTCGACCGCCGGAGGTGGGCGGGTTCCGGTGACCGAGTAGCGCCGGAGGCGCGTATCGAGATCAGCGCACGGGAAGAGGCTCTCGGTACGGCCGCTGCGCGGGCCACTCGACCGCCGGGGTAGGCGATGTTTCACGTGAAACGGGCGGGGTCGTGATGGGCGGGCGCGGGGGTGGGGTCGCGTAAAGTGGACGAGGTTCGAACGCGGCGAGGAGAGTTTCACGTGGAACAGGCCGATGAGGCGGATGCCGCAGCATCCTTCTCGCTCGACGACACCCCTCTCGCCCGCGAACTGGCCGACCTCTCGGCCCGACGCCGCGCGCTGGAAGACATCGACGTGCACCTCTCGGGTCGCACACGCGTGCTCACCGTCTCCAACCAGAAAGGCGGGGTCGGCAAGACCACGACCGCGGTCAATGTCGCGGCCGCGCTCGTGTCGATCGGCGCCCGAGTGCTGGTGATCGACCTCGACCCGCAAGGCAACGCGTCTACCGCTCTCGGGGTTCCGCACACGGCTGAGACCCCCAGCGTGTACGACGTGCTCATCGACGAGTTCCCCCTCGCCGACATCGTGCAGGTCAGCCCCGAGTCACCGAACCTCTTCTGCGCGCCCAGCACCATCCACCTCGCCGGCGCCGAGATCGAGCTCGTGTCACAGGTCGCGCGCGAACACCGACTCAAGACCGCACTCGAGGAGTATCTCGCCGGCGACCATCGGCTGGACTTCGTCATCATCGACTGTCCGCCTTCGCTGGGTCTGCTGACCATCAACGCCTTCACCGCCGCACACGAGGTGCTCATCCCCATCCAGTGCGAGTACTACGCCCTCGAGGGCCTGAGTCAGCTGCTCGGCACCGTCGGGATGATCCAGAAGCACCTCAATCCGAGCCTGTATCTTTCGACGATCCTGCTCACCATGTACGACGGTCGCACCCGGTTGGCGCAGCAGGTCGCCGAAGAGGTGCGCACGCACTTTCCCGACGCCGTGCTCGACACCGTCATTCCGAGATCCGTGCGCGTATCGGAGGCGCCGAGCTTCGGACAGACGGTGATCGCCTACGATGGGCAGTCGGCCGGCGCCATCGCCTATCGCGAGGCGGCCGTGGAGATCATCCAGCGCGATCGCGCAACCGTGAACGAAGGGGGCGCCTGATGGCCAAGCGCACAGGGCTCGGGCGGGGCATCGGCGCCCTCATTCCTACGACGGAAGCCGTCGAGAACCGGCCGGCCGACGTCTTCTTCCCTCGGGCGGTCGAGCCGGACGATATCGAGGCCGAACTCGTCGCGGTGCCCGGCGCGCATCTCGCTCACATCGACCCCCACAGCATCGTGCCCAACCCGCGTCAGCCGCGGACGCACTTCGACCCCGACGATCTCGCCGAACTCGTCCACTCGGTGCGCGAGTTCGGTGTTCTGCAGCCGGTCGTCGTGCGGCCGACCGGCGAAGGCACCTACGAGCTCATCATGGGTGAGCGGCGCACCCGCGCCGCGCGGGAGGCCGGACTCGACAGCATTCCCGCGGTGATCCGCGATACCGCCGACGAGCATCTTCTGCGCGACGCTCTGCTCGAGAACCTGCACCGCTCCGAGCTGAACCCGCTCGAAGAGGCGTCGGCGTACCAGCAGCTGCTCGAGGACTTCGGCATCACCCAGGAGGAGCTGGCCGGCCGCATCGGTCGCAGCCGGCCTCAGATCAGCAACACGATCCGTCTGCTCAAGCTGCCGCTGCCGGTTCAGCAGCGGGTGGCCGCGGGCGTACTGAGCGCGGGCCATGCGCGCGCGATCCTCTCGCTCGATGACCCCGAGGCGATGCAGCGTCTCTCGGACAAGATCGTCAACGAGGATCTCTCGGTGCGTGCGGCCGAGGCCGCAGCCAAGGTGCAGTCGGCCGGTCCGCGTCCGTCCAAGCCACAGGCCGGCTCGCGGCGGGCGCATCTCGACGAGGTAGCCGAGCGCCTCGGCGACCGCCTCAACACCAGGGTGCGCATTTCGCTCGGTGCCAAGAAAGGCCAGATCAGCATCGATTTCGCGAGCATTCAGGACCTCAACCGCATCGTCGCCGAACTCGGCGACGGCGGTTACGACGCGCTCTAGCCGCGACGCTCACGAACGCCGCGACGGCGCCCCGACGCCGGCGCGGTCCGCTGACCCTGCTCGCAGCCTTCCGTGTCCCCCGAATGGCCGACAGACGCACAGGCTTCTCCCAGGCTAGCTTTAGCTGCCGCACAGGGCGGTGCACAGAGAAAGCGGGTAAGTATGCGACACCTCACGAAGGCGGCGCTGGGAATCGCGGCCGGGGTAGGGCTCGTCCTCGGAATGACGACACCGGCGTCCGCGCTCGTCGACTACAGCTATCGCGTGGTCAACGCGTCGAAGTCGACGTACTACACGAACTTCGGCCAAGTGGTCGGATCATGCAAGGCGTTGACCACGGGCACCACGTGCACGATCTCGAAGGGGAAGACGGCGACGCGAACGATCGGCACGTCGCTGGGCTACACCCGTTCCGGTGTTGCTGCGAGCCTCAACATGAGCTCTGCGAGCTCGGTGACGATCTCGGTCTCGTGCACGTCGCCGGTGTTGAAGGCGGGGCAGACGTTCTACGCGTATCCGGTGGGCGATCGGTGGTCGTATCGGATCAAGAAGGACACCATCTACTCGTACACGAACACGGGAACCATCTACAAGACGACCACCGAGTACTCGAACTACCTCACCGCGTTCAACCCGTACGCATCGTCCATCGCGTGCCGGGTGGGGTAGAGCAGTGCGCCGGTGGGCCATCCTCACCGTCGCCGCCGCGGTGCTCGGGCTGAGTTCGGGATGCACGTCCACGGGTGGAGTAGCCGACGGCTGCGATTCCTCGCTCGACTCGACTGTCGGCTCTACGCTCGACGCCTTCGCCGCCTGCCTGTCCGACGACACGGACCTCATGATCCGCGATGTGAGCGTCCTCATCGGCGAGGATCCTTCCTACACCGATGTCGCGGAGCTGCGAGCCGAGTGGGTCGTCGTCGCAGCGTGCACGGTCGACGCCGATTGGCGCGACTCGGCGACGGTCGAGGTTGCCGTCGTACCGAAGCCGCATACGCCTTCCGACGCCGACTTCGACGGCACCGTGGCGTGTGAGCGATGATTCGTCGCGGGTCCCGGCCATCGGCGCACTCGCCGCCGCACGCGCCGCACCGCACTCGGTCGACGTACGCTGGACGGGTGACGGACGACGCGGGCACTCCCAGACGTCGGGCGAGTCTCGAGCTGCTTCGCGCCGAGGCGTCCGACGAGCTGTCGGTGCTGGTCGCCGAGCGGCTGCGCGGCGGTGAGGACCCGTGGGCGTTCATGGACGACCTGCCGACGGTCGACGAGCTCGTCGTGCTGCTGCTGCGCGCGGAGCGCAACGGCGGCACCGGTCGCCCGTCCGCGGCGCGCCACTACCGCGTGCTGCGGCAGATCGCGTTCGACTATCCGCCGCTCACCTCGACGGTGTGGCGGATGCTGGGCGACGAGGATTCCCATCGCCGATGGCATGCGACCGTCCGCGCGGACGCATCCTGACGTCGCAGCGATCCGTCTGCCGCCGCAGAATCTCACGCTGCCATCGATGGATGCCACCGATGGCATGTATCGGAAAGCCCCGGGCGTCCGCAGACGGCCCGGGGCTTCACCGGTGAACGGAAACGTTCAGCCGAGGTAGTCGGAGAGCTCCTGCTCGATGGCGTACTTGGGACGCGCACCGATGATGGTGGTCGCGACCTCGCCCTTGTCGAAGAGCTTCATCGCGGGGATGGAGGTGATCTGGTACTTCATCGCCAGGTCGGGGTTCTCGTCGACGTTGAGCTTGAGCACCGTGATCTTGTCGGGGTGCTCAGCCTGAATCTCGTCGAGCACCGGCGCGACCATGCGACACGGCCCGCACCACTCTGCCCAGAAGTCGACGAGCACCGGACCCTCGGCCTGGAGCACGTCCTGCTCGAAAGTGGCCGAAGTGGTGGCCTTGGCGGTCATTTTCTCTCCTTCAATCGGAAGTCGTGGGGAAGCATCCACACTGTGTGAACGTCGCGGCCGGCAGGAATGTTCCGGGCCCGCTTCGTGAACGTGTCAGGCGGCGTCGGCCTCGGGGAGTCCTTCGATCTGATCACCGGTGGCATCCGGGGCGCCGGCTTCGCCGAGTGCGGCGAGATAGTGCTCGACGTCGAGTGCAGCGATCGTGCCGCTTCCGGCCGCGGTGACGGCCTGCCGATAGGTCGGGTCGAGCACGTCGCCCGCGGCGAACACGCCGGGAACCGAGGTGCGCGACGAGCGGCCGTCGACCCAGATCGTGCCTTCGTCGGTCAGGTCCAGCTGTCCGTGGACGAGATGCGTGCGCGGGTCGTTGCCGATCGCGACGAAGATGCCGTCGAGCGCGAGCTCGCTGCGCGACCCGTCGACCGTGTTCTCGAGGACCACACCGGTCACGGCCTCGTCACCGAGGATGTCGGCGACCGCACTGTTCCAGACGAACTCGATCTTGTCGTTCTTGAAGGCGCGCTCCTGCATGATCTTCGACGCACGCAGCTCGTCGCGGCGGTGGATGACGTAGACCTTCGAGGCGAACTTGGTGAGGAACGTGGCTTCCTCCATCGCCGAGTCGCCACCGCCGACGACCGCGATCGTCTTCTCGCGGAAGAAGAATCCGTCGCACGTGGCGCAATACGAGACGCCGCGACCCGACAGCCGCTGCTCGCCCTCGATGCCGATCTTGCGCGGTGCCGATCCGGTCGCGTAGATGAGCGAGGATGCCTCGTGAACGGCGCCGCTTCCCATCGTGACCTTCTTGACCGGGCCGTCGAGCTCGACCGACACGACGTCGTCGTACACGACCTCCGCGCCGAAACGCTCGGCCTGCGCCTGCATCTTGGCCATCAGCTCGGGGCCCTGGATGCCCTCGGGGAAGCCGGGGAAGTTCTCGACCTCGGTGGTGTTCATGAGCTCGCCGCCCGCTTCGACCGAACTCGCGAGCACCAGGGGCTCGAGATTCGCGCGCGCGGCGTAGATGGCCGCGGTGTAGCCTGCGGGGCCCGAACCGATGATGATGACGTGACGCACAGCGCCCCCTTCTCGTGTTTCCACGTACTGCAACCAATGCTACGCACCGGTGATTCCGCCTTGGTTAACGGAAGCTGTCAACGACGACCGGGCAGCAGTCGCCGCGCCAGCGCGAGGGCGGGGGTCAGCTCCGGGGCGCGCAGGAGCGCCAGCATCCCGAGATAGACGGCGAGCACGACCACCGCGATGAGGCCCGCGCCGAGCGCGCCCCACCACTTGTCGGCGAGCATCCAGCCGTCGACGCCTCCGTTGAGCAAGAAGACGAGCCACCCCGCACCCGCCGCGGGGATCGCCGCGATTGTGAAGCGGGCCAGCGCAGTGAGCCACGTGCCGATCCGCAGTCCGCCGAGGCGGCGTTCGAGCAGCCACGTGGCGATGACGACCTGGATGATGCCCGCCAGCGACTGGCCGAGGGCGACACCGGCCGCCAGCCACTCGAGCGGCAGCAGGGCGCTCGCGATGAGCGCCGTGACCACGACGAGCACTGACTGTACGAGCATGAAGAAGAAGGGGGTGCGTGTGTCGTCGTAGGCGTAGAAGGTCCGTTGCACGACGAAGAGCACGGCCAGCGGCACGAGGCTCACGAGGAAGGCGACCAGCACCCACGCGGCGGCGACGGCGTCTTCGGCGCTGTTGGTGAGCATGCGCGACGCCGGTGCCGCGGCGACGGCGAGCGCGGCGGTGGCGACGACGACGAACAGGCCCAAGGTGCGGATGCTGCGCACGATGTCGCCACGCACCTCGTCATCGCGGCCGGCCTTGGCGTGTTCGCTGAGCTGTGTGAAGTAGGGGGTTCCGATCGAGAGCACGATGATCGAGTACGGGAGCATGAACAGCAGCCACGCGTTCGCGGTCGCGAAGTTGGCCGGACCGACGCCGGACGCGGGCGAGAGCACCCGCGACTGCACGATGCCGGCGAGCTGGCCGACGACGACCATGAGGAACGTCCAGCCCGCGAGTCTGCCGATGAGGCGGAGCCCCATGCCGCGCCACCGGAAGTCGGCGTGCAGACGCAACCCCGCTCGGCGCCAGAAGACGAGCAGCACCAGGCACTGGACCACGATGCCGAACGTGGCCGTTCCCGCGAGCAGGGTGATCATCTCGGGCGTCCAGCCGTCGAGGGTCTCTCGTGGGCCTCCGAACAGCGCGATGAACACGAGGAAGCCGACGATCGAGACGAGGTTGTTCGCGATCGGCGCCCACGTATAGGGGCCGTACACGCGCCGGGCGTTGAGGATCTCGCCGAGGATCGCATAGACGCCGTAGAACACGATCTGCGGCAGGCACCAGTACGCGAACGCGGTCGCGAGCGCCTGTTGCTCCGCGCTGAACCCGTCGGCGTAGAGCGCCACGAGAAGCGGCGCGCACAGCGTCGAGACGATCGTGACCGCCAGCAGCGCCACCGTGCCGAGCGTCACGAGCTTCGAGATGAACGCCTGTCCGCCGTCGGGGTCGGCGCCCGCGCGTACGATCTGCGGAACGATGACCGCCGCCACCAGACCGGTCGCCACGATGGCGTAGATGTTGTTGGGCAGCTGGTTGGCGACACCGAAGGCATCGGATGCCTGGCCGATGGCGCCCACGGCCGACACCAGCACGGCGGTGCGCAGGAACCCGGTGAGCCTCGAGACGATGGTGCCCGCGCCGATGATGACGCTCGCGCGTCCGATTCCGCTCATCGATCGGTCTCCGCCTCGTCGTGCACGACGGCGGGGTCGGGCCGCCCACGCCGCCGACGGAAGGTGCGGAACAGCCCGATCACCAGAAGGCCTCCGACGACGATCGCGAGCGCGGCGATGCCGACGCCCTCCCACTCGGCGCGGACGTTGACGTCGACGAACTCGGTGTCGCCGATCGCGACGCTCGTGGGGCTGCGCAGCTGCAGGGCGAGCGTCACCTCGCCGTTGCCGACGCGTGCCTGGACCGGCACCTCGACGCGCGTGTTGCTCGCGGCGGTCGCCGTGACGTTCGTCGCGCGCTGCACGTCGAGGCGCAGGTCGTCGGGCATCGCGTACAGCACGAGCGTGACGGGGTAGGGCAGGTCGTTGCGCACACTGAAGCGCAGGCCCGCGCCCGAGCCGACGAGGTTGACGGTGCTCGTCGGCAGCAGCCCGACCGAATCGAGCGTCGTCGCCGTCGCTTCTTCGTGGTCGACGACGGCGCGGCGCCACTCGCCCGGCTGCGGCCGCCAGGCGAGCCCGAGCAGCTGCAGGATCTCGGCGCGCTCCGGACCGGTCAGCAGCGCGGGGTCGTCGAGGATGGTCGCGAAGCGGCTGAGCTCGACCTCCTGGGCGAACAGATCGGATGCCGCAGCCGCGCGTGCGTCGTCGCCGGCTGACGCGGTGACGCGCGCCGTGACGGCGTCGGTGGCGATCAGGGTATCGAGGTCGCGCGGCGACAGGCCCGGGGCATCCATCGCCGTGGCGATCGCGGTGCGCAGCGCGATGCGCGAGCGGTCGTCGGCGCGGCCCACGGTCACCACGATGGGGCGGCCGGCGGATTCGGCCCGTGCGAACGCCAGGAATGCCGTCGCGGCTGTCAGCGACGAGGCGCGCAGCGCGGTTCCCTCGCGCAGCGACGCCTGTTCGAGCATCCTCGACACGTCGGCGTCGTAGACCAGCAGCGACGCGTCGTCGGCATCGGCGCGGGCCGACGCCGCGCTGCGATCGACCTCGGCCGAGGACAGCACGGTGAGGGATGCCGCCTCGTCGTCGCCGAGGCCGCCCAACGCGGCCACGGTGTCGGCGTCGACCGTCCCCGCGCCGGGCCAGTACACCGACGCGCGGGCCGGTCCGATGTCCAGCAGCTGCGTCAGGCTCGGCGGACTCGTCTCGGCGTCGGCGCTCTCGGTCGAGTCGGGGGTGGGCTCGCCGGCGGAGGCGGTCGAATCCAGATATGCGGTCAGCGAGGTCGGGCCCACCGGGCGCGTCTGCCCGGCGGCGAGCTGGGCGACGGGATCGGCATCGCCGAACTGCAGTGCGAAACGGCTGTTCGTCATGGTCATGAGACGCGCCAGCCATGCGGTGGCGTCGGCGGGCGCCTCGTCGCCGAGCACGCGGATGGCGGCGGGGATCGCCGGGTCGACCGCCAGGATCGCGCCGGTGCCGTCTGCGGCGTCGAGGGCGGCCGTGAGAGCGCCGGCCGGCGCCGTCAACCCGGCGACCGCGTCGGCCCCGAGCAGCCCGACGTCGATGGCGCCGGCCGTGATCGGCACGATCACCCCGACGCCCGACGCCGGGCCGTCGGGATCGGGCACGGTCATCACGCTCGTTGCGGTGAGTGGTTCGTCGCCGAGGGTCGCCTCGATCAGCAACGGGTAGACACCCGGCACGAGGCCGGTCAGCCGCGGATCGTCACCGGGAACGGCGATCGGCGTCGCCCCCGACGACGCGGCATCCACAGACGGGAGCACCGCTGTTCCCGCCGCTGCCACCGTCACGCCCGATGTCTGTCCGGCCAGCCATGCCGTGAGCGCACTTCGATCGGCGAAGGGCGCCGCGCCGATCGACAAGGTCGCCGGTGCGGGGACGGTCGGCGACGACGAGGCGTTCGCGAGCGCGACCGAAACGGTGAGCGCGTCGCCCGGCTCGACGATGCCGTTGCCGACCGGCGCCAGCGTGAGGGTGATGCCCAGCGGTGCGGCGCTCGCCTTCGGCGGGGCGATCGCGAATGCCAGCACCGCCAGCAGAGCCGCGAAGACCGCGAACGCCGCGCGGGCCCGCGGGGGGTGGTGCGCGGTCCGGCCGGGGCCGAGGGGGGTCACGGTCATCCTGGATTTCGCTCCTGTGCGATTTCGGACCGCACGATTCGACCCCGATTCTACGTTCCGGGCCTGCGCCCGCCCGCCGCGAGACGGTCAGTCGCGGTTGAATGGGCGGATGCCACCGATTGGACGGATGTCGCCGGTTCCCGACGCGCGCCTGTGCGGATCGCTCGCCGACGACCTGCGCGAGGCCGGTTTCACCGCGAGTGCGGTGCGTGAGGCGTGGGGTGCCCTCGCCGACGACGCTGTCGGACGCGGTCTGCGGTCACCTGCGGAGCGAGCGCTCGCGGGGAGGGCGGATCCGCTCGCCGTGCTGGCGCTCCTGCTCGCGCTGGGGGTGGCGCAGCCGCGGAGCGCGGTCGACGCCGCCCTTCCGCGCACGGGCGCGACCGGACTCGCCCACCTCGGACTCGTCGCCCTCGACGGTGACGCCGTCGTTCCGGCCGCCCTCGTGCGGCCGCAGGCGTACGCGGATTCCCGCGATGAGCGTGCGTGGTGGATCGCGAGCGACCTCGATGAGGCGGCGCTGCGGGGGCCGCTGCCCGAAGACCACGTCCTGGGGGTCGGCGGGGCATCCCTCACACTCGCCGCGTTGGTGGTTCCGACGCCGGCCGAGAGGGCGCTGGACCTGGGCGCGGGGTGCGGCATCCAGAGCCTGCGCGTGCGCCGCGACGTCGACGCCGTGGTCGCGACCGATGTCTCGGAACGCGCCTTGCGGTTCACCCGCCTGAACGCCCTGCTCAACGGTGTCGAGCACATCGAGACCCGTCGGGGCAGTCTGTACGAGCCTGTCGCGGGCGAGACGTTCGACCGCATCGTGTCGAACCCGCCCTTCGTCATCACACCGCGGCTCGACGCCGTTCCCGCGTACGAATACCGTGACGGCGGGCTGGAAGGCGACGCCCTGGTCGCGTCGGTGATCAGCGGAGCGGGGCGACATCTTCGACCCGGCGGTATCGCTCAGCTGCTCGGCAACTGGGAGACGCGAGACGGCACGCCGGGGCTCGAGCGTGCGGCGCAGTGGGTCGCCGCATCCGATGTCGCCGTCGACGCGTGGATCGTCGAGCGCGAGCGGCTCGACCCGCTCGCCTACGCGGCGCTGTGGGTGCGAGACGGCGGCACGGTTGCCGGCACCGACGAGTACGAACGGCTCATCACCGCGTGGCTCGACGACTTCGCACGTCGCGGTGTGACCGAGATCGGGTTCGGGTACGTGCTGCTGCGGCGCCCGGAATCAGGCAGCCCGACGCTGAGCCGCTACGAGACCGTGACCACCCCCGTCGCCGAGGGCGTGCTCGGCGGGCACTTCGCCGCTGCGCTCGCCGCGCACGACCGCCTCGCGGACCTCGACGACGATGCGCTGTCGGCGACGGTCTTCGTCGTCGCCGGCGACGTGACCGAGGCACGTCACCACCTGCCGGGCAGCGAGTCGCCGAGCGTGATCGAACTGCGCCAGGGCGCCGGCTTCGCCCGCGTGGTCGAGGTCGACCCGGCCCTGGCCGGCGTCGTCGGAGCCTGCGACGGCGACCTGCCCGTCGGCGTGCTCATCGATGCCGTCGCCGAGCTGCTCGACGCCGATGCGGCCGCGCTGCGCGCCGACCTGCTGCCGCGCATCCGCGAGCTCGTGATGACGGGATTCCTCGCGTTCCCCTGATCTGAGAATCGGCGTGCCGGCCGACAATCACCGGCGCGCCGCCGATTCCCGCCCGGCCCGCTGATTCTCACGGGGGTGGGCGACCGGCCGTAGGCTCGAACCATGCTGAACATGGCCGAGGGCGTCGCCCGATTGGGTGCACTCGCGACCTCGCCGGTCGTGTCGGCGCTCGCCGAGGCATTCGCGGCCGCCGGCCACGATCTCGCGATCGTCGGCGGTCCGGTGCGCGACGCGCTGCTGGGCCGCACCACCAACGACCTCGACTTCACCACCGACGCCCGACCCGACGACATCCTGCGCATCGTGACCCCGATCTCGCAGGCCCAGTGGGACATCGGCCGCGCGTTCGGCACCATCGGCGCGAAGGTGCGCGGCGAGCACGTCGAGATCACCACCTATCGGGCCGACAGCTACGACGGCGCCAGCCGCAAGCCCGTCGTCGAATTCGGCGACAGCCTCGAGGGCGATCTGCTGCGCCGCGACTTCACCGTCAACGCCATGGCGCTGCGGGTGCCCGCCCAGAACCTCGTCGACCCGACGGGGGGCGTCGAAGACCTCGTTGCGGCCCGACTGCGCACGCCGATCGACGCCGCGGTGAGCTTCGGCGACGATCCGCTGCGGATGCTGCGCGCCGCCCGCTTCTCGTCGCAGCTCGGCTTCGATGTCGACGCGGCCACGGTCGAGGCGATGGTGCGGCTGCGCGAGACGCTCTCGATCGTGAGTCCCGAACGGATCCAGGGCGAGCTGGTGCGCCTGCTGCAGACCGACGACCCGGTGCGCGGCGTCCGGCTGCTCGTCGACACCGGGCTCATGGAGCTGTTCCTGCCCGAGGTGCCCGCTCTGCGGCTCGAGGTCGACGAGCACCACCACCACAAGGACGTGTACGAGCACTCGCTCACCGTGCTGGCCCAGGCGATCGAGCTCGAGCATGCGCGGCATCCCGATGCCCCGCCGGACGTGCCCCTGCGACTCGCAGCGCTGCTGCACGACATCGGCAAGCCCGCGACCCGCCGACTCGAGCCCGGCGGCGGCGTCACCTTCCACCATCACGACGTCAAGGGCTCGCGCATGGCGCGCAAACGGATGAAGGAGCTGCGGTTCGACGCCGACACCACCACCGTGGTCGCCCGGCTCATCGAGCTGCACCTGCGCTTCTTCGGCTACGCCGAGGGCGCGTGGACCGACTCGGCGGTGCGCCGCTACGTGCGTGACGCCGGCGATGAGCTCGAGAGGCTGCATATCCTCACCCGCGCCGACGTCACGACCCGCAACAGACGCAAGGCGGCCAAGCTCGCCCGGGCGTACGACGACATCGAGAACCGCATCGCCGATCTCGCCGCACAGGAAGAGCTCGAGGCGATGCGTCCCGAGCTCGACGGCAACCGCATCCAGGAAGTCCTGGGGATCGGTCCGGGCCGCGAGGTCGGCGAGGCGTACCGGTTCCTGCTCGACATCCGCCTCGACGAAGGCCTGATCGGGCCCGAATCCGCAGAGCAGCGGCTGCGCGAATGGTGGGCTTCGCGAGGCTGAGTCGTTACACAACCGTAACGGGGCGCCTCTCCACGGAAACATCGCGATCGCTAGGTTCGGAGGCAATCCGCCTTTGCGGATCGTCAGTGGACCCCCCATCCGTCGCCGCGATCGCACACCCTGGGTGCCGTCGTGGCCCACCCGAATGGAGCAACCCGTGCTCAGACGTACCCTCGCGGGCGTGACCGCCTCCGCCGTCGTTTTCACGACGGTGCTGGTCGCCGCGCCCGCCGCCAACGCCGCCGTCGAGCCGCCCGCGCTCGACATCGTGCGGCCCTTCTCGCCATACATCGAGATGCCCACGTCCTACCCCTCGCAGCAGGCGCTCACGGTTGTTCCCGACGACCCGACCGACGCCTCGATCCACCGCGGTGTGATGCCGTACGACGAGATCGCGCCGTTCATCAACGACCTGATGGAGCAGAGCGACCGCGTCTCGGCGCAGGTCGTGGGCATGTCGGAGCTCGGCCGCGAGATCTACATGGTCACGGTCACCGCCCCCGAGACCGCCGCCGAGGTGAAGCAGCAGGCCGCGTGGCGCGACAAGGTCAAGTTCCAGCCCGACGCGGCGGCAGCGGATGCCGCACTGCAGGCCGGCTACAAGGTGCCGATCTGGTTCAACAGCAACATCCACGGCAACGAGTGGGAGGGCACCGACGCGAGCCTCAACTACATCGAGGACCTCGCGCTGAGCGATGACCCCGAGGTGCTCGAGATCATCGAGAACAACCGCCTCTACTTCACCGTCACCAACAACCCCGACGGCCGCGCTCTCGGTCAGCGGGCGACCGCCAACGGCTACGACGCGAACCGCGACATGGTGACCGGCGCCACGTCCGAGGCCGCCGTGATCCGCGACCTCTCGTCGATCATCCAGCCGACCTACTACATCGACATCCACGGCTACACCAACGTGCTTCAGATCGAGCCCTGCGGCCCGCCGCACGGTGAGAACTACGAGTACGACCTGTTCCTTCCCCACGCCTACGCGACGGCTCTCGAGATCGAGAAGAACGTCACCGAGGCTGACATCCCGGGCAACACCTACCTGGATGAGAACGGCCGCACGACCACGGAGAACACCGGCAAGATCCGCATCCCGTACCGCGACATCCGTGCCGGGTGGGACGACTGGCCGCCGATCTTCACCCCGCAGTACGTCGCGTACCAGGGTGCGATCACCAACACCGTCGAGCTGCCGCTCGGCCGCACGAGCAGCTCGACCGTGAGCGCTGAGCGGTCCGCGATCAACATCGAGGTGGCCGAGATCGTCATCGACACGATCGTCGACTACATCGAGGTCAACAGCGACGCGCTGCTCGAGAACCAGATCGAGATCTTCCGCCGCGGCATCGCGGGTGAGCCGAGCGTGGTCATCCCGGCCGACGTCGAGGCCTCGGACCTGCCGGCCGACATGCCGACCGAGTGGGTCGAGATCTGGGACGAGACCGACGTCTACAACGCGGACTACCCGCGTGCGTACGTGATCCCGATGGACGAGACGCAGCGCTCGACCTCCGACGCCGAGATGCTCGTCCAGCAGCTGCTGGTCAATGACATCCAGGTGTCGAAGACGAACGCCCCGTTCAAGTACGAAGGCGTCTGGTACCCGGCCGGCTCGTACTACGTCGACATGCACCAGCCGCTGCGCGGCCTCGCCAACGTGCTGCTCGACGAGGGAAGCGACATCTCGGAGCGCGTGCCCGACATGTACGACATCTCGGCATGGAGCCTCGCCCTGCTGTGGGGCGCCGACGTGCTGCCGATCGGAACCTCGGGCGGCTCGGTGCCGACCAAGGCGATCAAGCCCGTCACCGAGCTGTCGCTGTCGGGTTCGCTGCCGAAGAACCCGAAGAAGTGGGAGACCTACCTCGCGTTCGAGCCCCGCGGTGTCGCCGACTACCAGGCGATCAACGAGCTGCTCGGCGAGGGCATCGCGCTCTCGCAGCTCGAGGACGGCACGGTTCTGCTGAAGGCGGATGCCGCAGGCAAGGCAGCCGCCACCGAGGTCGCCGCGATCTACGGCGTCGACTTCACGGCGAGCGACGGTGCGGTGCTGGCGAGCGAGGAGTCCACGGCGCTGAGCCCGGTCACCGTCGCGTACGTCAACAGCACCGACGACCGCGACATGCTGACCAAGCTCGGGTTCACCGACATCGTGCCGGTCACGACCACGACGCTGTCGAACGGCACCGTCGACCTGTCCACCGTGGACCTGCTGTTCGTCGGGGGCAACCTCAACTTCGGCAGCTCGACCGCGGTCGGCCGTCAGCAGGTGGAGGACTTCATCGCGGCGGGTAAGCCGGTCGTGGGCCGCGGCAGCGCGGGCGGCAGCTTCGTGAACACCTTCGGGATCACGACGGTGTCGACGACCACGGGCACCGGCGGTTCGAACGGCATCGCGCTGGTCGACACCCCGGCCGACGGCGTGCTCGGCGACTACCCGCAGGACACGGTGTTCGGCTACCCGTTCGGCTGGTTCACCGGTCTCGGTGACAACGCCACCGTCGAGCAGACCTACGCCGCGACCGACCCGTTCGTCTCGGGTCACTGGGCCGCGTCGACGGGTCGTTCGCAGGCGGACTCGGCGGGCATGCCCTCCGCGTTCTCGGCGATCGGCGCCACCGGCACGAAGGCGTTCGTCTTCGGCAACAGCCCCACCTTCCGCACCCACCCGGTCGGCGCGTTCAGCGACATCGCGCGCGCGATCTTCTGGGCGGCACCGGAGGGCGCGGCCGTCGAGGTTCCGACCTCGGGCAAGCCGGGCAACGGCCCCAAGGGCTAGAGCCACCACACGCGGAGGGGCCCGGGCACTGCGCCCGGGCCCCTCTCGCGTGCGCGGGCGGCGCCTACACTGGTGGGCACGCTCCACCGACGTCGATCGGAGCCCCATGTCATCGCCGTGGTCGTCTCGGCGGGACGTCTCGGCTGAGACCTCCCGGCTGCTGATCGAGCGTGCGCACGAAGAGCTGCTCGCGGGCAATGCGGCCGATGAGCGGCTCGCCGACGTGCGCGACCTCGTGCGCGACTCGTGGCGCCGGTCGCTGGAAGGACTCGTCGGCGTCGAGGGCCTGCCGCCGCTCGACCTCGATTCCGACAGCCTCGACGAGTACCGACGGGCCCACCCGCTCGGCGGGGTGATCGACATGGTGCGCGGGCTCCTCCTGCCGGGCGGGGCCGAGGACTCGGGCGTGATCGTGGCGGTGGGGGATGCCGCGGGCCGCCTGCTCTGGGTCGAGGGCGACCGCTCGGTGCGGGCGCTCACCGCCGACATGGGCTTCGTCGCGGGAGCCAACTGGTCGGAGGCCGCGGTGGGGACGTCGGCGCCGGGCACGGCGCTGGCGCTCGACCGTTCGGTGCAGATCCGCGGGGCCGAGCACTTCAACCGCCTCGTCCAGCCGTGGTCGTGCACGGCAGCGCCGGTGCACGACCCCGAGACCCGCCGCCTCATCGGCGTGATCGACGTGACCGGCGGCGTCGAGGCGGTCTCACCCCAGGCGCAGCTGCTGGTCGACGCGACCGCCCGCGCGATCGAGGGCGAGATCATGGTCGCGCGCCTGCGCGAGAAGTCGATGACGCCCGCCCGTTCGCGGCGCTCGCAGCCGCGCGAGATCGAGCGCATGACCCTGCGGGTGCTGGGTCGCGACCGCGGGCTGCTCGAGGTGGCCGGCTCCGACGGCGAGCGCATCGTCGAACTCACCACTCGGCACGCCGAGATCCTGCTCATGCTCGCCACTCACCGGCAGGGTCTGTCGGCCGAACGGCTCGGCGAGCTCGTCTACGGCACGGCGGATGCCGCGGCCACGCTGCGCCCTGAGATGGTGCGTTTGCGCAAGTCGCTCGAAGCCACGGCTCCGGCGCTGGTCCCCACGTCTCGGCCGTACCGGCTGCCGGCGCGGCTCGAGACCGACGTCCAGCACGTGCTGTCGTTGCTCGATCGGGGTGCGCACCGGGTGGCGCTGGCAGCGTTCCGCGGCGAGGTGCTGCCCGACTCCGTCGCGCCGGGGGTCGAAGAACTGCGCACCCGGGTGACGGCGACCCTGCGCGAGGGCCTCATGGCCGAGGCATCCGTCGATGTCCTGCTGGCGTACGCCGACACCGAGGCCGGAAGCGAAGACGCCGACCTGCTGCGCCTGTGCCTGAGCATGCTGCCCGCCCGCTCGCCGCGCCGCGCGGGCGTCGTGGCCCGCCTGGAACAGCTGGAGTGACCGCACCCCGCGCAACTCCGCTGAGAATCGGTGTGCCGGCCGGGAATCACCCGCGCGCCGCCGATTGTCATCCGGCATGGCGATTCTCGCGGGAGGGGCGGCGAGCGTGCGCGGCGGGCGCGCGACCTGGCAGGATCAGGCGTGAGTCCGGAGGAACCGATGCCCACCGACACATCCGAACGCGATGACACGGATGCCGCGCCCGACGCGGCCCTCGTCGCGCTGGCCGAGGCGCACGGCGTCGCCGCGTCGTACTGGTCGTTCTTCGGCGATCACGTGCAGGTGCCCGCCGGCACCTTGCACGCGGTGCTCTCGGCAATGGGTGTGGATGCCTCCGATCCGGCGGCCGGCCTCGCCCGGGTCGAAGACGATGCGTGGCGTCGCCTGCTGCCGCCTTCCGTCGTCGTCGTGCAGGGCGCGGGTGAACTGCACGTCCACGTGCGCGACGGCCATGACGTGCGGCTCGAGATCAAGCTCGAGGACGGCTCATGGCGCGACCTGCCGATCCCGTGGCAGCAGCCTCGCCAGCGCGTCGTCGACGGAGTGGCGCTGTGGCGGGTGCGGGTGCCCGTGCCGGCGGATCTGCCGCTCGGCTGGCACGAGGTCTACGCGCAGCAGATCGCACACGGCGAGGGCGGCGCCGACGCCGACGCGAGCTGCGTGCTGGTGGTCACCCCGCGGCGGCTCGACCCGCCGCCGTCGCGCCCGGGATACGGCGGTCGCGCATGGGGGCTCATGGCGCAGCTGTACTCGGTGCGCTCGCGGGGGTCGTGGGGCATCGGCGACTTCGCCGATCTCGCCGATCTCGCCTCGATCGCCGGCGACCGCGGTGCTGACTTCCTCCTCATCAACCCCGTGCATGCCGCCGAGGTGACGTCGCCGATCGAGCCGTCGCCGTACCTGCCGGCGACCCGTCGATTCCTGGCTCCGCTCTATCTGCGCCCCGAGGACATCCGCGAGTCCGCCTACCTGTCGGCCGCCGATCGGGCGCGCGTCGACGACCTGCGCGCGCCGGTCGCGGCCTCGGACGACGATCCCGAGCGGATCGACCGCGATGCCGCGTGGGCGGCCAAGCGCGCGGCGCTCGAGATCGTCCATCGCGCGCCGCGTTCGGCGGCGCGCGCGCTCTCGCTCGAGGCCTTCCGCACGGCGCACGGCCGGCCCCTCGAGGACTTCGCGCTGTGGTGCGCGCTCGAGGAGCACTACGACGGCACCGATCGTCCGGTCGAGGCGTGGGACATCCACTCGTCCCTCGTGGCCGACCTGCGCGCGCAGTTGGCCGACCGCGTCGACTTCCACGTCTGGCTGCAGTGGATCGCCGACGAGCAGCTCGGCGCGGCGCAGCAGGCCGCCTGCGAGGCGGGCATGCGCATCGGCGTCATGCACGACCTGGCTGTCGGTGTGCACACGCAGGGGTCGGATGCCTGGTCGCTGCGGGACATGTACGCCACCGGGATGACCGTGGGCGCCCCGCCCGACATGTACAACCAGCAGGGGCAGAACTGGAACCAGCCGCCCTGGCTGCCGCACGCACTCGAACGCGCCGGATACGCGCCGCTGCGCGACATGATCCGCACGCTGCTGCGCAACGCGGGCGCGCTGCGGATCGACCACATCATCGGGTTCTTCCGGCTGTGGTGGATTCCGGCCGGCATCGGCGCGGACGCCGGCACCTACGTCCGCTACGACCACGAGGCGATGATCGGCGTGCTCGCCCTCGAGGCCCACCGTGCCGGCGCCGTCATCATCGGCGAAGACCTCGGCAACGTCGAGCCCTGGGTGCGCGACTACCTCTCGGCCCGCGGCATCCTGGGCACCTCGGTGCTGTGGTTCGAGCGCGACGGCGACCGGCCGCTCGCCCCCGAGCGGTACCGCACCGCGCTGCTGGCGACCGTCAACACCCACGACCTGCCCCCGACCGCGGGGTATCTCGCCGAAGAGCACGTGACCCTGCGCGCTCGCCTGGGTCTGCTCGAGCAGCCCGAGGCCGAGGCCCGCGCGCAGGCGCGCGCCGAACGCGAGGGCATGCTCGCCGCGCTGCGCGAGCGAGGGCTGCTCGGCCCCGATGCGTCCGAGGAGGACGTCATCGAAGCGCTGCACCGCTATCTGATCGCCGCTCCGAGCGAGCTGCTCGGCGTCGCGCTGGTCGACGCCGTCGGTGAGCGGCGCGTGCAGAACCAGCCCGGCACCGACACGCAGTACCCGAACTGGCAGGTGCCGCTGGCCGACTCGGACGGGCGGGCGGTGCTCGTCGAGGACTTGCCCGGATCGGCCCGCTTCGCCGCGCTGGCCCGTGCCGTCGACGAGGCCCTGCGCGACCGCGGCTGACGTTGCCCGGCGGGCCCCGGCATCCGCTCTGCAACGCGTTGCAACGTGGCGGGCCCTACCGTCGACGGCACACCGCGACAGCATCGTCGCGTACGTCGAAGGAGACCAGCATGACCATCGTCGAAGAAGGCGTCTCGAGCGTCTACGCCGCCCCCGGGCAGCGCGGTTCGATCGCCGACTATCGCTCCCGCTACGGCCACTACATCGGCGGCGAGTGGGTGGAGCCCGTCAAGGGCCAGTACTTCGAGAACATCTCGCCCGTCAACGGCAAGCCCTTCTGCGAGGTCGGCCGCGGCACCGTCGAAGACATCGACCGCGCCGTCGACGTCGCCTGGAAGGCATTCGAGTCGTGGAAGCGCACGACCCCCGCCGAGCGCGCCGTCATCCTCAACAAGATCGCCGACCGCATCGAGGCGAATCTCGAACAGATCGCCGTCGCCGAGACGTGGGAGAACGGCAAGCCCGTGCGCGAGACGCTCGCCGCCGACATCCCGCTGGCCGTCGACCACTTCCGCTACTTCGCCGGTGTGCTGCGGGCCCAGGAGGGCTCGCTCAGCCAGCTCGACGACGACACTGTCGCCTATCACTTCCATGAGCCGCTGGGCGTGGTCGGCCAGATCATCCCCTGGAACTTCCCGATCCTGATGGCGACGTGGAAGCTGGCGCCGGCGCTCGCGGCGGGCAACTGCGTGGTGCTCAAGCCCGCCGAGCAGACCCCGGCCAGCATCCTGTTCCTGTTCGACATCATCGGCGACCTGCTGCCGGCCGGCGTCGTCAACATCGTCAACGGGTTCGGCATCGAGGCGGGCGCGCCGCTCGCGCAGCACAAGCGCATCCGCAAGGTCGCCTTCACCGGCGAGACGACCACCGGCCGGCTGATCATGCAGTACGCGTCGCAGAACCTCATCCCGGTGACGCTCGAGCTCGGAGGCAAGAGCGCCAACGTCTTCTTCGAAGACGTCGCCCGCTCGACCGACGACGCGTACTACGACAAGGCGCTCGAGGGCTTCACGCTGTTCGCCCTCAACCAGGGCGAGGTCTGCACCTGCCCGTCGCGCGCGCTCATCCAGCGGTCGATCTACGACGGCTTCCTGGGCGACGCGCTGCAGCGCGTCGGCAAGATCGTGCAGGGCAACCCGCTCGACCCCGAGACGATGATCGGCGCGCAGGCCTCGAACGACCAACTCGAGAAGATCCTCAGCTACATCGACATCGGCACGCAGGGCGGCGCGAAGCTGCTCGCGGGCGGCGAGCGCGTCGACCTCGGCGGCGACCTGTCGGAGGGCTACTACGTCGCCCCGACGGTGTTCGAAGGCACGAACGACATGCGGATCTTCCAGGAGGAGATCTTCGGTCCGGTCGTCTCGGTCACGTCGTTCGACGACTTCGACGACGGGATTTCGATCGCCAATGACACGCTGTACGGCCTCGGCGCCGGTGTGTGGAGCCGCTCGGGCGACATCGCCTACAAGGCGGGTCGTGCCATCGAGGCGGGTCGGGTCTGGACGAACACCTACCACCAGTACCCGGCGCACGCTGCGTTCGGCGGATACAAGCAGTCGGGCATCGGCCGCGAGAACCACTTGAAGATGCTCGACCACTACCAGCAGACGAAGAACCTGCTCGTGTCGTACGCCGAAGGCGCGATAGGGTTCTTCTAGGCCGATGACCACCCACACCGTCAGCAGGGTCGCCGTGTCGGACGACGCGGCGGCTCTGCTGCGCACCCTGACGTTGCAGCACGGCCCGCTCATGTTCCATCAGTCGGGCGGATGCTGCGACGGCAGCGCCCCCATGTGCTACCCGGTCGGCATGTTCGTCACCGGTCCCTCCGACGTGCATCTCGGAACGCTCGAGGTGGGACTCGCCGACCCCATCGAGGTCTTCATCTCGGAGGCGCAGTTCGAGTACTGGAAGTACACGCACATCACGATCGACGTGGTGCCCGGTCGCGGCGCCGGCTTCTCGGTGGAAGGGCCGACCGGCAATCGATTCATCATCCGGTCTCGGATGCTCGACGCCGCCGAGCTCGACGCTCTCGGCCTCGGCCCGGGGTGACGCCAGTGCGCCCGGCGACGGTGCGCCCGGCGCCGGTGCGCCCGGCGAGGTTGCGTCCGGCGACCGAGCGCCGCGTCAGCGCAGCAGCGCGGCGAAGAACGCGAAACCGCCGAACTGGATGAACAGCCAGAACGCGACGAAGCCGCCGATCACCGCGATCGCCACCCACGGGATGCGACGGCGCAGACGTTGACCGCCGGCCGCGACCCCGGGGGGCGGTCGCAGCCGATCGGTCGGCGCGTCGAACGGAACGGTCGCCGACCACGCGGGAGGGGCTGCGGATGCGGCGTCCGTCGTCGTCGGTGCGGCCGCCGCCTGCGCCAGGCGGTCGTCGCGCCAGCGCTCCCACTGCGCGAGCTTGTCGAGGAGGGCGGCGACGACCGTGAACAGCCAGGCCCACATCGCCGGGTCGAGGGTCGAGAAGTCGCGTTTGGCATACAGGAACAGCCAGTCGTCGACGATCTCGACGTCGAGCGCCGCCGCGTTGTCGATGAAGCGCGCCATGATGTCGGGCGTGAACAGGTACAGGGCGTCGCGCTCGTACCCGGCCGGGCAGTAGAGCGAGAAGAACCGGTCGAAGTCGCCTTCCAGGCTGAGCCGCTGGTCCTTGTCGAAGGATGCCGGCAGGTTCGAGCCGAACAGGGTGTTGTTGCCGACCGCGTCGAGCACGATGTGCGGCAGCGGCACGTCGAGCTTGACGGCGACATATCCCCACTTGTGCACTGTGCGGTTGCGGCCCGAACCCGTCGTGTACCGATAGTTGGCGAACTCCACGAACCGCGGCCGGTCGCCGCGGACGACATCGCTCGCCTGGCGCGACCCGCCCAGACCGAAGATCATTCCGGGCAGCGGCGGGGCGCCGATCGCCGGCAGGTAGGTCATCGCGTTCGCCCGCGCGAAGTGGTCGAGCCGGTACCACTTGGCGTGCGAGCCCGACATCAGCCGCAGGAACGCGACGACGATGGCGACGACGACGCCGGCGAAGACCAGCAGGCCGAACATCACGACGAGCACGATGACGATGCCGGCGAACGCACCGCCCTCAGCCGACAGCACGGCGGCGAGGGCCCCGAACACACCGAAGAAGACGGGGATCGCGGTCGTCAGGATGAAACCTCCGACCATGACGAACACGATGATCGCGACGATGTTGGTCGGGGTCGACGGCAGCCGGCCCTCGGCGCGCATGCGGCGGGTGTGCTCGGCGACGGCCGACCGGTCGACGGGCTGCACGAGCGCCCGCGCATCGAAGGTCGGCGCCCAGCGCTGCGCGGTGCTCACCGGTTCACCTCATCGGCGTCCCACTGCAGGCGCGCCTCTGCCGGAAGCCCGAGCGCCTCGAGCCGGGGATCGGCGCACACCGCCGCGACCGTCTCGGCCGTTCCGCCGATGATCGTCGAGTCCCAGTCGACCTCGGTCACCGCCACCCACGCGCGGTCGGCCGGCCACACCAGACTCGGTGACAGGGCGCTCGGGTCGAAGCCGTGCTCCTCGGCGATGCGATCGCGCCACGGCACGTGCAGGGCCCAGTCGGTGCGCGCCAGCTCGGACACGCCCCCGCGGAACAGCACATGCGCGCGTCCCGGCAACTCCAGTCTCGGTCCCTGCGAGACGTCGTCGGGCAGCATCCCCTGCTGCCAGGTCGGCTTGCGGAACACGTTGTTGAACGGGTCGCGCACGGTGCGTTCGAGGAAGCTCCGATGCCGCGGGTCGTCGGTCTCGGGCGTCTGCTCGAACGTCAAGAAGGCCCGCGACGGCGTCTCGCCGTAGAAGCCGAGCAGTCCCCCGTGCCCCTCCCACAGCCCGACGATGCCGTCGTCGGGGGTCGTGGTGTGCGCGGCCAGCACCTCGGCGAGGGCGGCGACGGTCGCAGCATCCAGCCGGCCCTCTTCGGGGGCATCGTACTGCCAGCCGTCGGCGGCCTGCACCTGCTGCCACGCGTCGGGATTCCACTCGTCGCCGCGCGAACGCACGAGCGCACCCCACTGCGCGAGCGGGTGCAGCCGGGTGCCGAACACCCGAGCGGCGTCGGCCCAACGGATGCGCTCGCTGTCGATCTCGACGCCCGACCTGCCGAACGCGTCCCACTCGCGCTCGTGCGCGAGGTAGGGCAGCGGCGGCCAGGCGCGGCCGACGGGCCGCGACCGCACGGCGGGATGAAGCACACGGGCGTAGGCCTCGAACCCCCGCGGCACCACGTCGTGGATGGTGCCGCCCCACGGATCGTCGATGCGCTCGCGGATCCAGTCGCCCGCACTGACGTCGGCGGTCCACTCCATGCGCCCACGCTACCGGCGCATCCGCCAGACTGATCAGCGAACCCCCGACGAAGGGAGCCGCCATGCCGCAGACCGCCGATGAGGTGCTCGGTATCGACGATCGGCTCACCCCCGACGAGCTGCTCACGCGCGAACGGGTGCGGGCCTTCGTCGACGCCGAGGTGAAGCCGCATATCGCGGGGTGGTTCGACCGGGCCGAGTTCCCGGTGCACCTCGTACCCGCACTCGGCGAGCTGCAGCTGCTCGGCATGACGCTCGAGGGCTACGGATGCCTTGGGCGCAGCGCCGTCGAGTACGGCCTCGCCGCCATGGAACTTGAGGCCGGCGACTCGGGCCTGCGCACGTTCGCCTCCGTTCAGGGGTCGCTCGTGATGGGCTCCATCCACCGCTGGGGGTCGGAGGAGCAGAAGCAGCGGTGGCTGCCGCCGCTCGCGCGGGGCGAGAAGATCGGATGCTTCGCACTCACCGAGCCCGAGGCCGGCAGCGATCCCGCGAACATGCGCACCTTCGCCCGTCGCGACGGCGACGACTGGGTGCTGTCGGGCTCCAAGCGGTGGATCGGCATGGGCACGATCGCCGATATCGCCGTGGTCTGGGCGCAGACGGATGCCGGGGTGCGCGGATTCCTCGTGCCGACCGACAGCGTCGGCTTCGAGGCATCCGTTCTCGAGCCCAAGGGTTCGATGCGCGCGTCGATCCAGACCGCGCTGCGCTTCGACGGGGTCCGGCTGCCTTCCGGCGCGCTGCTGCCCGGCGCCGAGGGCCTGCGCGGGCCGTTCTCGGCGCTCAGCGACGCGCGGTACGGCATCGTGTGGGGTGCCCTCGGCGCGGCCCGCGACAGCTTCGACGCGGCCCTGACCCACGCGCTGCGCCGCGAGCAGTTCGACCGGCCGATCGCCGGGTTCCAGCTCACGCAGCGCAAGCTCGTCGACATGGCGGTCGAACTGCACAAGGGAGCGCTGCTCGCGCTCGAGCTCGGACGCGCGAAGGATGCCGGAACGCTCACCCCCGCGCAGATCTCGCTGGGCAAGCTCAACAACGTGCGCGAGGCCATCGCGATCGCCCGCGAGGCGCGCACCATCCTGGGCGGCGACGGCGTGCTGCTCGACAACCCGCCGATCCGCCACGCCGCCAACCTCGAGTCGGTGCGCACCTACGAGGGCACCGACGAGGTGCACACCCTGATCCTCGGGCAGCACCTGACCGGCATCCCGGCGTTCCGCTGATCGAGCCGATTCGGCGGGCGCCCAGGCATCCGGTACCATAGGAGGGTTGTCCGCACGCCCGCGATCCGCGAGCAGCCGGACGACGTGCAACACACCCTCCTGCTGTCGGGAAGTGCCCGACAGCCGTTCAAGTCCGAAGGAGGTGGGTTAGTGACGCACCAGTACGAGCTCATGGTCATCCTGAGCCCCGAGATCGACGAGCGCACGGTCGCCCCGAGCCTCGACAAGTTCCTGAAGGTCATCACGAACGATGGTGGCTCGATCGACAACGTCGACATCTGGGGCCGCCGCCGTCTCGCGTACGAGATCCAGAAGAAGAACGAGGGCATCTACGCCGTCGTGAACTTCACCGCCACCAGTGAGGCGACGCAGGAGCTGGACCGCCAGCTCAAGCTCGACGAGCGCATCATGCGCACGAAGGTGCTGCGCGCCGAGGAGGCCATCGCGATGGTCGCCGCCGAGAAGGTGCGCGCCGACGAGAAGGCCGCCCGCAAGGCCGCCGCCCCGGCGAAGGCCCCCGCGAAGTCGTCGGCCCCCAAGGCCGCCGCCCCCGCCAAGGCCGCCCCCGCCAAGGTTGCGAAGGCCTGACGCCATGGCCGGAGAGACGATCATCACCGTCGTGGGCAACCTCACGGCTGATCCCGAACTGCGCTACACGCAGAACGGCCTCCCCGTCGCGAACTTCACCATCGCGTCGACTCCGCGCAACTACGACCGTCAGACCAACGAGTGGAAGGACGGCGAAGCGCTGTTCCTCCGCGCGAGCGTGTGGCGCGACTTCGCCGAGCACGTCGCCGGTTCGCTCACCAAGGGCATGCGCGTGATCGCATCGGGTCGCCTCAAGCAGCGTTCCTACCAGGACCGCGAGGGCAACAACCGCACCGCGATCGAGCTCGAGGTCGACGAGATCGGCCCGTCGCTGCGCTACGCGACCGCGCAGGTCACCCGTACATCGGGTGGCGGTGGCGGTCAGCGCCAGCAGGTCGCTGCCGACGAGCCGTGGGCGACCCCCGGCTCGCAGAGCAGCGGCGGCAACAGCGGCGGCGGCGACGCCTGGAGCACCCCCGGCGCCAACTACGGCGACGACACCCCGTTCTGAGTCGACGGGGAGCAATGCGGCGCAGCCGCGTTGATGCCCCTGCGAGTCAAGATCGAGTAGCCGCCGCAGGCGGCGTATCGAGATCCAACGAATTCGAAGAGCCTCGATCAGAGGCATCCGATCTCTGCAAGTAAAGGAATCCCCATGGCTGGAAAGTCGAGCGGCGACCGCCGCAAGCCGCGGAAGGGTGGCAAGCCCACCGCTCCCGCGAAGTCCATCCGCGTGGGCGTGATCGACTACAAGGACGTCGCCACGCTTCGCAAGTTCATCTCGGAGCGCGGCAAGATCCGCGCCCGTCGTATCACCGGTGTCTCGGTGCAGGAGCAGCGTCTGATCGCTCGCGCGATCAAGAACGCGCGCGAAATGGCGCTCCTGCCCTACGCCGGCGCTGGCCGCTAAGGAGTACCGATGGCAAAGCTCATTCTCACGAACGAGGTCGCCGGGCTCGGCGGCGCCGGTGACGTGGTCGAGGTCAAGAACGGGTACGCCCGCAACTACCTCATCCCCCAGGGGTTCGCAGTGGCGTGGACCCGCGGCGGCGAGAAGCAGGTGGCGTCGATCCGCGCCGCCCGTGAAGCGCGCGCGATCCACGACCACGAAGACGCCGTGGCGCTCAAGAACGCCCTCGAGACGAACACCGTCCGCCTGGCCGTGAAAGCCGGCTCGGAGGGTCGCCTGTTCGGCTCGGTCAAGACCGCGGATGTCGCGGACGCCGTCAAGGCCGCGGGCCTCGGCGACCTCGACAAGCGCAAGATCCACATCACGTCGCCGATCAAGTCGACCGGCGAGCACGAGGCGACGGTTCGCCTGCGTGACGACGTGACCGCTGTGATCACCCTTCAGGTGGTCGCCGCGAAGTAGACGCGCACGCACGCGAACGCGCAACGGATGCCGCGACTCCCCCCGGGGTCGCGGCATCCGTCGTTCTCAGCGACGCGTGCAGGTCACGCGGGCGACCGGTCCAGGCACGGTACCGACCGCCCGCGAGACCCTACGCGGTGCGCCGCCGCACGAGGCGCCCGGCCAGGCCGGCCGCCACGAGCAGCATTCCGAACAGCAGCACGGGCAGGATGCCTGCGCTGCCGGTGTCGGGCAGCATGCCGGCCGTCATCGTGACGGCCGAGCCGGTGCCGCTGGTGCCACCCGGAGTGCCGGGCGTACCGGGCGTGCCGGGCTCGCCGGGGTCGCCCGGGTCGCCGGGGTCGCCCGGGTCGCCGGGGTCGCCCGGGTCGCCGGGGTCGCCCGGGTCGCCGGGGTCGCCCGGGTCACCGGGGTCGCCGGGGTCGCCCGGGCCACCCGGACCCGTCGTCGAGCCCGTCGTGGTGGAGTCGCCGATCACCGAGACGGCATTGCCGCCGATCGTGATCGGCAGGGTGATCGGTGCCAGGATCTGGGTGCCGCCGAGGATGGAGTCCTCGCCGTTGGTGATCCCGATGACGCCGCCGCCTGAGGTTCCGCCGGTGGTGGTGGCGTTCTCGGAGGTGGAGTCGCCGATCACGCTGACGGCGTTGCCGCCGACGGTGATGGGCGCGGTGATCGGTGCGAGCACCTGGGTGCCGCCGAGGATGGAGTCCTCGCCGTTGGTGACGCCCGCGGTCGTGCCGTTCGTGCCGCTGCTGCCGCCGGTGGTGGTGGCGCCGTCCGTGTGGCTGTCGCCGATCACGCTGACGGCGTTGCCGCCGATGGTGATCGGCACGTTCACCGACACGATGCCCTGGGTGCCCGAGAGCAACCCGTCCTCACCCGAGGTCTGCGCGACCACGGGCTCGGCTGAGGCGCCGCCCGACGGCTCACTGCCGGCAGGGGCGGTACCCCCCGACGTCTCGGCGTTCGACGACGAGCTGCCGCCGACGACCGAGACGGCGTTGCCGCCGACGGTCACCGGCGCGTTGACGGTGACCACCGCCTGCGAGCCGGATGCTGCGGCATCCTCACCCGATGTCGTCGCCGTCACCGGGGCGGGGGCCGCAGCGGGCGCCGACGTCGCGGCACCTTCGCTGGTGGAATCACCGATCACGCTGACGGCGTTGCCGCCGACCGTGATCGGGAGGTCGACCTCGATGAGGGCCTGGGTGCCCGAGAGCAGCCCGTCCTCGCCGTCGGTCGTGAGTTCGGTCGCGTTCGCGACCGTGGCGCCCAGCAGCGTGATGCCGCCGGCGAGCACGGTGCCCAGCAGGGCACGCGTGAGAAACGCGTTCATGGTGAAACTCCCTTGAGTTGACGGTTGGGTGCGCGCGAGCGCGCGGAAGACTCGTGCCGCTCAGAAGGCGGCGCGGTCCCCGTCAGTCAGGGGAGACGTCGGTGCCGTAGTACGGCGCCCGCGGGATGCGGTCGTCCTGCTGCCCAGCCCGCCGCGCCCAGGCACGGTGTGCGGCAAGCGGGAAGAGGGCGAGAAGCCCCAGGGCGCCCAGGCTCGCAGAGGCGGAACCTGGCGGGGATGTCGCGAGTGGACACACTCCGACACCGAGAGCAAGAGAAGATGTGGTCGTCGTCGCCGAGTTCGAGGCGACGACGAGGTGTGCGGCCGTCCCCGCACGCACGTGGGCGGCGGCGAAAGTCGAGGCGAAGAGGCTGGATGCGCGCACCATGGCGCCGTCCGTTGCGTCGGCGGCGAGCGGGGATCCGGTGAGGACTGCGGGAAGCTCGACGCCGCCCGGAAGCAGATCACCCGGCAGCACTCCCCCGGGTGTCGTGTCACCGGGCAGAACGCCCGGGATCTGGGTCACGGCGTCCGTCGCCGTGTCGGCGACGACGGTGACGACGCCGCCGACCGTGGAGTCGACCGTGCCGGCGAGGCTCTCGACCGCATCGGACAGGCCGATCGGGGCGACGATCTCTCCGAGGACCGGGGCTTTCTCGACCGCCTCGACGACCGTCACGACCGGCGCGACGACCCCCGAGACCAGGTCGTCGGTGACGACTTCAGCGACCTTATCGACGACCGGTTCGACGACCTTCGCGGTCGCCGATGTCGCGACCTTCTTCACCGTCGCGGTGGTCTTCGCGACCACCTTCTGAACCGGCGCGGGCGCCGCTTCGACGACCGGCTGGGTGGTCTCGGCGACGACCGTCGTCGCGGTCTCGGTCACGGCCGCAGCGGTGTTCGAGACGGCACCCCCCACGTCTGCGACGACGTCGGTGACCGCCGACGTGGTCGATGCCACGGTCTTGGTCACGCCGCCGAGCAGGCCGCCCGAGTCGTCGTCGGACGCGCGGGCCCCATCGCCGCCGATCAGCAGCGAGAGCGCGATCCAGGCGAACGCCAATCCGAGCCCGATGAGGGCCAGCTGGACCAGCCTCGGCGTCTGCCTGGCGGATGCGGATTCCACGTTCACCTCCCACGACGAACTAGACGTCACGTGTTTCCGAGCGGAATCACGTGCGAGGGGTGCCTGGACTCGCCAAGCTACTCCGGTCGGCGCGCCGTTGTAAAGCCCCCGCGCCGAGATGCCACGCCCGGCGTCTGGCCCGACTTGCGGAATCCCGCAGGTTGTGCACAACTTCCCCCTCGGCAACCCAACCTTCAATGCCGACTTCAATCACATCTCGATCCACAGGGTGTGAATCAGAGAAGCCCAGATCAAAGGCTTTTTCCTGAGCGCCGCGGACTGATCACGGCCACGTTCTCCACAGGTGTTGTGCACAGGCATCCCGGCGTTTCACGCAGGCTTTCCACACAGTTATCCACAGGGTGTGTTGCGGCACCGAAACGGCATCCCTAGCGTGGGGTGCGGCCCATCGGGAGGCGCGCAGGGGGCACGTCTCGAAGCCCGATGTCGGGGGTTCATGCTCTGCTCGAGCATGCGTACACGGATGCTGCGGCATCCGCGGTGCTGGGGATTCGCCCGGGCCCAGGGCCGGTGTGCGCGAGCGTGCCTGAGGAAGTGACGAGAGAGGACGCGGATGTCGATCGCCGATATCTCCGAGGACCGGCTGGGGGGCCCTCGCGAACCGGAGCGCACGCCGCCCCACGACCTGCTGGCCGAGCAGAGCGCACTGGGCGGCATGCTGCTGTCGAAGGACGCGGTGGCGGACGTGCTCGAGACGCTGCGGGGCGCTGACTTCTACATCCCGAAGCACGAGCTGATCTTCGAGGCCATCCTCAGCCTCTATTCGCACGGTGAGCCCACCGATGTGATCACCGTCACCGACGAGCTCATCAAGACCGGCGAGCTGCAGCGTGCCGGCGGCGCCGACTACCTGCACTCGCTGACCTCGATCGTGCCGACCGCCGCCAACGCGGCCTACTACGCGTCGATCGTCGCCGAGCGTGCGCTGCTGCGCCGGCTCGTCGACGCCGGCACCCGCATCGTGCAGATGGGGTATTCGGGTCAGGGCGACGCGGTCGACCTGGTCAACAACGCGCAGGCCGAGATCTACGGCGTCGCCGGTCACGAGACCGCCGACGACTACGTGCCGCTGACGACGGCGGTCGACGCCGCCGTCGAAGAGATCGAGGCCGCCCGCGGGCGCGACGGCCAGATGACCGGTGTGCCGACCGGGTTCCAGCAGCTCGATCAGCTCACCAACGGTCTGCACGCCGGCCAGCTCGTGATCATCGCCGCGCGACCCGCGCTCGGCAAGTCGACGGTCGCGCTCGACTTCGCGCGGTCGGCGGCGATCAAGCACGACCTACCCACGATCTTCTTCTCGCTCGAGATGGGGCGCAGCGAGATCGCGATGCGCCTGATGAGCGCCGAGGCATCCGTGCCCCTGCAGAACATGCGCAAGGGCACGCTCGACTCGCGCGACTGGACGACGATCGCGGCGACCCGCGGCCGCATCAACGACGCACCCCTCTATATCGACGACAGCCCGAACATGACGCTCGTCGAGATCCGCGCCAAGTGCCGGCGGCTCAAACAGCGCAGCGGACTGAAGATGGTCGTGATCGACTACCTGCAGCTCATGACCAGCGGCAAGCGCGTCGAGTCGCGCCAGCAGGAGGTCAGCGAGTTCTCGCGTGCGCTCAAGCTGCTCGCGAAGGAGCTGCAGGTTCCCGTCGTCGCGCTCTCGCAGCTGAACCGTGGGCCCGAGCAGCGCGCCGACAAGAAGCCCGCCCTGTCGGATCTGCGTGAGTCGGGCTCGCTCGAGCAGGATGCCGACATGGTGATCCTGCTGCACCGCGAATCGGCCTACGAGAAAGAGAACCCCCGCGCCGGCGAGGCCGACTTCATCGTCGCCAAGCACCGCAACGGCCCGACCGACACTGTGACCGTCGCCTTCCAGGGCCACTTCTCGCGCTTCACCGACATGGCGGTGGTGTAGCGCGGAGTCGGTCAGGGTACACGCGACTCCAACTTGGTGATGCTGGTACCCGAGGTTCAGCAGGCCTGCGCAGGCGGCGGAACGTCATTGCGGCACGAGACCAGCTTCGGTGTGCGCCATGCTTGGCGTATACGCGTTCTGGGGAGATCAATGAGACGTGCGGGGGTGCGGCTCACGGCCGCGGCAGTGGCAGTGGCGATAGCCGCGGGGGCTTTGGTGGCTTGCTCGCCTGAGACGCCGACGTCGGCCGGTCCTGGCGAACTCACCGTCGACATGGCCGGAGGAACGCAGCCTGCCATCGAACCAGCGATGCTCTCGGCGCCGGCGGCCGCCGAGATCGACGGGTTGGAGAAAGTCACCGACTTCATCATGGGCACCCCCATGGACATCGCACATGAGGGAGGCTTCCCGGTCGGGGGCGCGACGCTCACTCGCTCCTATGCGACCCCGCTGCCCCAGGATGTAGCTGCGACGTTCGCGTACTGGGACGAGGATCACGAGACCTGGCAGGCGGTTCCGACAACCATCTCGAACGACCGACTCACCGTCAGCGCGACCGTCGATCACTTCTCGATATGGACCGACTTCGTCTCGGGTTCACAGCAGGCGCTGACTGCGATCCGCGACCGCGCCGCCGAGGCGGGCCAGGCCGTCGCCGAGTGGACGACGAACGCTGTGACCACGGCGAGCGAGGCGCTGCATTGGTCGATCGGCAACATCTTCACCGAGCGTGTCGAGCTTCCCGAATGCGAACTGCCTACGCCGAACTGGGTGATCGATCTGCCGACCGGGACAGGCGTCAACGATTCGGTCCGCTTCTGTGCCGGTCACGACGCAGCGAACCCGAAGCTACTCGTCCTGAAGGCGCGAGCGAACCGAGGCTTCGGGTTCCCCGTCGCCCTCGACGCTCAGCCGTCGTGGGAATACAACTCCACGTCCGAGAACGGTCTCGGAAATCTCATCGAGCAGATCGGCAACCTCGATCAGGCAGTAGGGAGCAAGACCGCTGAGCTTCTCAACGAAGGGCGGTACGTCGGCGCCGGCGAGGAGATCAGCTTCGGTATCCCGTCCTCCTCTCTGGAGGGCTTCACTTCGACGTACCTCCTCGAGCTCCCTGCGCCGTCCGCTGCCCAGTTCGTGATGTCCACGATCGCTGGGCAGATCGTCGCGTGGGGGGCTTCGAAGGTCGAGGGGACATTGGCTGCCGCGCTTGCCATCGCCAGCTGCGGCTCCGCCTTGTCCGCCGTGACGGAGGTCGGCTCGGCCGCGGGTGCTGCGCTCAGCTGTGTGCGCGAGGGGGACGAGGAGATCGCACAGATGGTCGGACTGGTGCTTCTCGCGGGCGGCATGCAGGAGAACGCGGCCGGGAAGCTTGCGGGCAAGCTGGTCGGACGGGCAAGCGTTGCGCTGGCGCTTCTGCCGACGGCAATCAACATCGCCGACTTCACGCAGGAGGTGGGACTGCCGCGAAACGCTCGCGCACTAACCATTTCCATCGACAGCATCGAAGCGACAACGGACGAGTCTTGGCCGATCACCGCGGACGGTGTCGGCCCGATCAGACTCGCTCACGTCGAGGAGGACTTCTCACAGATCCGAGAACGGCGCTACATCTGTTCGGGGGACCAGGTGGCGTGGGGGGTTGGCGGATCGGCCGACGACGACATCGGCGGCGGTGAGCGCGGCCCCTGGATCCAGGTGAGCCGTGTGGGCGACGTCCAAGGCGACGTTCCCGCGCCACGAACGGCGGATGGAATCACTCTTGGCTCCACCGTCGCAGACCTGAAAGCGGCCGGCTACTACTCCAACGTGGACAGTGAGTTCTGGTTCACGACGCTCGATGGTGTCGTTCTGACTGCAGTCACCGGCCAGGGAGTGGTGACGAGCCTCGTCCTCGGCAAGGAGGGGCTCGGACTCTACGGTTGCGGATAGTGACTGACTTCGTCTCTGCGACCGCTGACATCCGCGGCGCCTACCGGTACAGCCTGACGCGAGTCTGGGATGCGTCGCTGCCGACGATCACGTTCGTGTTGCGGAACCCGAGCACAGCCGACGCGGTCGACCTCGACCCGACACTGCGTCGATGCGTTGGCTTCTCCAAGCGCGATGGGTTCGGAAGCATGGTGATCCTCAACCTGTACGCGTACCGCACACCGAGCCCAGCGGTCATGCTCGCGGCGACCGACCCTATCGGCCCGGAGAACGACCGTGTGCTGGCCAGCGCGATCGGGACCGTGGTGGCGGGATGGGGAACGAACGCGAGCCCGGCGCGAGTTGCTCACGTTCTCAGGCTTCTGCCTCCGCTGAAGGCGCTCAAGATCACGAAGGACGGCCACCCGCAGCACCCGCTCTACGTCAAGGGCGACTCGCCTCTCGTCGACTGGCCATAGGCTGAACCGCGATGAGCGAGACCGCCCCGACCCCCGACGATCCCTTCCTCTGGCTCGAAGACATCCACGGGGCCGACGCGCTCGCGTGGGCCGCCGAGCGCACCGCCGAGACCGAGGCGACCTACGCCTCCGCCGAGCGCAGCGCGCTCGAGGCACGGCTGCTGCGGATCCTCGACGACCCCGACCGCCTCATCGTGCCGTCGCGCCACGGCGACCTGCTCTACAACCTGTGGCGTGACGCCGAGAACCCGCGCGGACTCTGGCGGCGCACCTCGCGGGAATCCTTCCTCGCCGGAACCCTCGAGTGGCAGGTGCTGCTCGACGTCGACGCCCTCGGACGCGCCGAAGGCACCGCATGGACCTTCGCGGGCGCCGTGCACGGCCCGCGAGGAACCGGCCGCGCGCTCGTGCAGCTCAGCCCCGACGGCGGCGATGCGACCGTGGTGCGCGAATTCGACCTCGACGCCGTCGCCTTCGTCGACGACGAGCCGTTCGCGCTCGCGGTCGGCAAGCACCGGGTCGACTGGCTCGACCGCGACACCCTGCTCGTCGCCACCGCGCTCGACGGCGGCGACACGACCGACTCGGGCTACCCGATCTCGGCCCGCACCTGGCGACGCGGCACCGCGCTGGGCGACGCAAAGACGGTGCTCGAGGGCGTGGCATCCGATGTCGGCGTCTTCGCCCACGTCGACCACAGCGACGCCCGGTCGACGGCGGTGGTGCACGTCGCGCACGACTTCTTCCACGCCGAGGTCTGGGTGTGGGATGCCGCCAACACCGCAACAGATCCAGCTGCGCCCACGCTCATCGCCGTGCCGCAGGATGCCGACGTCGACGTGCACGGCGGTCATGTCGCCGTGCGCACCAAGACCCCGTGGACGGTGGGCGGAACCGAGTATCCGTCCGGCGCGCTTCTCGTCGGCTCGCTCGACGCCGTCGCCGGGGGCGACACCTCCGCGCTCGAGGTGGTTTTCGCGCCGACCGAGTCGACGATCCTCGAAGGGTGGCGGTGGACGCGCACCCGCCTCGTGCTGACCCTGCTCGACTCGGTCTGCGGCAGCATCCGCTCGCTCGACCCGGCCGACGGATGGGCGAGCACGCCGCTGCACTCCGGTCTCGGTGCCGACGACCTCTACTCGACGAGCGTCGCGTCGACCGACGCCGACGAGGACGACGCGCTCTTCCTGGTGACCCGCGGGTTCCTGACCCCGCCGACGCTCGTCGCGACGGATGCCGCATCCCCCGCGCCGCGCGTGCTGCGGGCGAGCCGCGCCGCGTTCGACCCGACGGGCCTGACGGCGACGCAGCACTTCGCCACGTCGGAAGACGGCACGCGCGTTCCCTACTTCGAGGTCGGTCCGGCGCAGCGATCGGGGCCCCTGCCGGTGCTGATGAGCGGATACGGCGGCTTCGAGCACGCCCTGACGCCCGAGTATCCGTCGATCGTGGGGCCGGCGTGGCTCGAGGCCGGACGCGTCTTCGTCGTCGCCAACATCCGCGGCGGCGGCGAGTTCGGGCCCGCCTGGCACCTCGCCGCCCTGCGCGAGAACCGCCACCGCGCCTACGAAGACTTCGCAGCCATCGCCCGCGACCTCGTCGCCCGCGGGGTGACGACGCCTGAGCGCATCGGATGCCACGGCCGCAGCAACGGCGGACTGCTGGTCGGCAACATGCTGACCCAGTACCCCGACGACTTCGGCGCGATCGTGTGCGGTGTGCCGCTGCTCGACATGCGTCGATACACGCGGCTGTCGGCCGGGGCGAGCTGGATCGCCGAGTACGGCGACCCCGACGACCCCGCCGACTGGGAGTTCGTGCGCACCTTCTCGCCGTACCATCTCATCGACCCGAGCCGCGACTACCCGCCGTCGCTGATCTACGCCGCCGCCAGCGACGACCGGGTCGGCCCGGTGCAGGCCCGCAAGATGGCGGCGCGACTCGCCGACGAGACGGACGCCGAGGTGCACTACCTCGAGCCGAGCGAGGGCGGCCACGCCGGCGCCGTCGACAACGCCGCGACCGCGGCGCTGCACGCCACGATCCACGCCTTCCTCGACGAGGTGCTGACCCGGCCGGATCGATCACGCCGCGCCGGAGCGGGGCGAGAGGAGAGCCGATGACGACGAGTGTCCAGCTATCGAATGGCCGAGGGATGCCTCAGATCGGTTTCGGCGTGTATCTCATGTCAGACGTCGCGGTCTGCGAGGCGAGCGTGAAGACGGCGCTTCAGGAGGGATACCGGCTGATCGACACGGCGATCCTGTACCGCAACGAGCGCGCCGTCGGTCGCGGCATCCGGGCGTCCGGCGTGCCCCGTGACGAGATCCTTCTCACGACGAAGATCTGGCCGAACGACTACGGATACGACAAGGCCCGCGCAGCGATCGCGGGCTGCCTGGAACGCATCGACGCCGGCTACATCGACCTGATGCTCCTGCACCAGCCCGTGGGTGACGTGCGCGGAGCCTGGAAGGCCCTCGAGGAGGCCGTCGCTGAGGGAACCGTCCGGGCCATCGGCGTCAGCAACTTCACCGCGGCGGATCTCGAGAAGCTCCTCGGCTACGCCCGCGTCGCGCCGGTCGTGAATCAGGTCGAGCTGCATCCGTACTGGCAGCAGGCCGATCTGCTTCCGACGCTCGCCAAGCACGGGATCGTGGCCGAGGCGTGGTACCCGCTCGGCCACGGGTCGAAGGCGCTCCTCGCCGAGCCCGCGATCGTTGCCGCAGCCGCCGCGCACGGGAAGTCCGCCGTCCAGGCGATCCTGCGGTGGCACGTGCAGCGCGGGTTCGTCGCGATCCCCAAATCGACGAACCCGGCTCACATCAAAGCGAACCTGGACGTGTTCGACTTCGAACTCAGCGACGCCGAGATGGACAGCATCAACGCGCTCGGCAAGTCCCATCCGATGTTCCGCATGCCACGGTGGGCGAAGGCCGCCGTCATGCCGCTCATGCGATCCCGCCCGTTGGATTGACGCTCAGGACTTTCGCGCCCACGCTGGTCCGCCATCACGGTCGAGTCGAAGCGAACCCGAGCCAGGTGTGACGGTTCCGGTTCCAGCACCATCCGACCTTCGGGGCCCCGCGGTTGGCGCGGCCGTCGCGACCGGTTCCTCCGCTGATCCAGATCGCCGGCGTGCGCGCATCCAATCCGGCCTTCTTGTGCAGACGCGACGCGATCGTCATGAAACAGTGATTCGGCTCGAGCTGCTCCGGATGCTGCAACAGCCAGGATATGCCCTCGCCGATCGTGAGCGGGCGCCGACCGTCGGCGGTGATCTTCGCCAGCGCCTCTTCGGGGCTCCAATTGCGCATGTCGTCGCCGCGTTCGACGTGCGTGATGACGTAGAGCGGTCGTGCCGGGATGTCGACGTCGGCGATGGGGGCGAATGCGTCGAGATCGACCATGTCTTCGACGACGAAGCCGCGCTTGCCCTCGTGGTCGAGCAGCGGGGCCAGTCGCGACGGAGGCACCAGCGAGTCGTGGACGACGACGATTCCTTCGGCGTCGCGATCCAGCGCCGACGCGAGAGCGCGGAACTCGTCGTCCGACAGGCTCGCCAGTGACGCGACTCCCAGGTCGATGAGACGCTCGATCTGTGCGTCGATATCGGGTGTGGAAGCCGGGGTGGCGGTGGCAGCGCTCATGGGCACCTCTCGCGAGCGGTCGAGCTGACTCAACGGCATTCTCGCGCGAACCATTCCCGCCGGCATGCCCGCGGCCCTACGATCCAGTGAGTTCGTTCCCACCGAGGAGGCGCCATGACGCAGCACACGCTCGAGTTGCCCGATGTCGACCTGGTCTACGACGTGCACGGGCCGTTGCCCCCGGCGGATGGTCGCGCGCCGCTCATGATGATCGGCCAGCCGATGGAGGCGAGCGGCTTCCAGGCTCAGGTGCGGCTGTTCGGCGACCGCACCGTCGTGACCTACGACCCGCGGGGGCTCGGGCGCAGCACGCGCAAAGACAGCGGGGTCACGAACGAGCCCGTGACCCAGGCTGAAGACGTCCACGCGATCATCGAGGCGCTCGGCGCCGGCCCCGTCGACCTGTTCGCGAGCAGCGGCGGGGCGGTGACAGCGCTCGCCCTGGTGACGGCGCACCCCGACGACGTGTCGACGCTCGTCGCGCACGAGCCGCCGATCGACTGCGTGCTGCCAGACGCGGATGCCGCCCGCAGGGCCCGCGCGGCCTACAACAAGGCGTACCAAGACAACGGCTGGGGCGCCGGCATGGCCGCGTTCATCGCCCTGATCTCGTGGGAGGGCGAGATCACAGAGGAGTTCCTCGCGCAGCCCGCGCCGGATCCCGCCGCATTCGGGCTGCCCACCGAGGACGACGGCGCGCGAGATGACCCGCTGCTGTCGGACCGCTCCTCGGCGGTGACCGACTACCAGCCCGACATCGAGGCCCTGAAGGCGTCGCCGACCCGGATCGTGATCGGCGTCGGCGAAGAGTCGATGAAGGTCTACACCGGTCGCTCCGCGATCGCGCTGGCCGACCGGCTCGGCCAGCAGGCGACGGTGTTCCCGAGCCACCACGGTGGCTTCATGGGCGGCGAGTTCGGCCAGGCCGGCCAGCCCGAGGCGTTCGCCGCGAGACTCCGCGAGGTGCTCGACCAGGTCTGACCGGCCGGCTACACCGCCTCGTCGACCAGGGTGCGAGTCTTCGTCTCGGCGGCCTCGGTCACGATCGCCGCGGCCGGTCGAGCCGCTGCGCGCGCGAAGTCGGCGAGCAGCCGCCGAAGCTGCGACGGGTCGCTGGCGACCTCTTCGGGATGCCACTGCACGCCGATCGCCCAGCGGGCATCCGGCAGCTCGATGGCCTCGACGACCCCGTCGGGCGCGACCGCACTGACGACGACCCCGTCGCCGAGACGATCGATCGCCTGGTGGTGTCCCGAGCGCACGTCATGGGCTCCGGCCCCGAGCACACCGGCGAGGCGGGTGTCGGGGTGCACGGCCACGGCGTGCGTCACCATGTCGTCGTTCGGTTCGCGGTGGATGCCGCTGCCGAGGTCTTGCACGAGCGTGCCGCCCCGCACGACGTTGAGCAGCTGGGTGCCTCGGCAGATCGTGAACAGCGGCATGTCACGCGCGATCGCCTCGCGCATCAGCGCCGCCTCGAACGCGTCGGCGGAGGCATCCGATGAGTCCATCCACGTGCCGTCGGGCGTCGCGTCGTACAGCGCCGGGTCCACGTCCGCGCCGCCGAGCACGATCACGCCGGCGGCCCGCTCGACCAACTCGCGCGTGCCGGCATCCGGCGCAGCGGCGTTCACCCAGCGCGCCTCGAGGCCCGCACGGCGCAGGAAGATCGAGGCATTCTCGGCCAGCTCGCGCAGCTCTCGCGTGAAGGCCGCGTCGTGACGCGTAGTCTCGCTCGCGTACGACACCACGACGGGGATCATGGCGTGCGCTCCAGGCTCGGTGACCGAGCCGGATGCCTCGGGAATGCCGCTCATGAGCACAGCATAAGCGTCCGTCAGACCGCCCTCTTCACCAGCGCCCGCACCCGCTTCTCGACGTCTGAGGTCACGTTGACCACGGCGAACGACGTCGCCCACATGTCGCCGTCGTCGAGCGTGGCCGCTTCGTCGAAGTTGACCGTCGGATACCGCGTGTCGAACTTCGACTTCGGCTGCACGAAGATGACGACCTTGCCGTCGGACGCATAGGCGGGGAACCCGTAGAACGTCTTGGGGTCGAGGTGCGGGGCTTCTTCCGAGACGACCCGGTGCACCATGCGGGCGACCTCGCCGTCGATGCCGTCGAGCCCCTCGATCGCGTCGACGCACGCCTCGAGCTCTCGGGCGAGCTTGGCCGCCCCCTTGAGCCCCTTCGTCGAACGCAGCTCATCGGCGCGCTGCTTCATCGCGGCCTTCTCTTCGTCCGAGAAGCCGACCCCTTCGCTCTTCTTGCCCGCCATCGTGTCGTCCTTCCTGCCGGTGCGGGTGCCGACACCCGCCGCGTTCCGTGTGCTCGCGACCACGGTACGCGGGCTCGCCGCGCGGTGCTTCTCCTTTTCTGCTCGGCATGATTCATGCGCCTGTCAACCCCGGTGGATGCGCCGAGCCGCCTGCGACAATCGGGCCATCCCGATCATGATCCCCTCCTACCTCCTCTCGATCCTCATCGCGGCCGGCGTCCTCGTCGCGGCCGCGATCATCCTGGTCGCCGTGCGGCCGCGGGCGGTCCGCGACGTCGAGGTCGACGCGCGCGCCGCGGCCATCACCGGCAGTCTGCCGATCTCACCGGACGACGAACCCGACGCGCAGGCGATCCTCGATGCCACTCAGGCGGTCGGCCAGGCGATGACCCAGGCGGGGTACTCGGTCGAGACCGTGCAGCGCGCGCTCCGCGACATCGCGCACGCGAACGGACTGGTCGAGAGTGAGGCGCTGGTCTTCCCCAACGCCGTGCTCATGTCGGCGCGCGGAGCCGGGCAGCACCAGACGGGCGCGGTCTCGAGCGATGACGGGAAACTGCTGCTGTCGCAGATCGACGAGCTGCAGCGCACGGTCGATGCCGCGCGCACCGGCGTTCTCGGACCACTCTCGGTCGTGGAGAAGATCGCACGGATCCGCGACATGAAGCCCGAATACGGGCCCGTGATCCGCGTCGTGGCCTACGGGTTCCTCAGCGGCGCGCTCTCGGTGCTGCTGGGCGCCTCCTGGAACGGCGTCGCGATCGCCGCGGGTCTGGGGCTCGTCGCGGGCGCGGCACTCATGATCAGCGAGCGGATGCCGCGTCGCTACGGCGCACTCAACACGGTCGCACTGGCCTTCTTCGTGTCGCTCGCCGTGTTCCTGCTGCTGCGCGCAGGCTTCGGTTACAGCATCCTCCCCGCCCTCGTGGCGCCCCTGGTCCTTCTGCTGCCCGGAACGCTGCTCAGTACGGCGATGCTCGAACTGACGACCGGCCACCTCATCTCGGGTGCCGGGCGTCTCGCCGGCGGCGCCACCCGCCTGCTGCTTCTGGGAGCGGGCATCCTGAGTGCTGCCGCGGTCGTCGGCGTGCCCGACATCGACTTCGACGTCGACGCCAGTCTGCTCGGGCCGATCGCGCCGTGGATCGCCGTCGCGGTGCTCGGCGTCGGCATCTCGGTGCACGCGAGCGCACCTCGGCGCGCCCTGCCGTGGATGCTGCTGGTGCTGTACGTCGCCTATGCCGCACAGGTGCTCGCCGATCAGATCGTCGGCGGCGTCATCTCGGCGTTCATCGGCGCGCTCGTCTTGACGCCGGTCACCTCGCTCGTCGCCCGTCAGCCGACCGGGCCGGCCGCGCTGGTCACCTTCACCGCCGGGTACTGGCTTCTGGTTCCCGGTGCGCTCGGCCTCATCGGTGTCACCGACCTGCTCGATCAGGACAGTGCGGCATCCGCATCGCTTCTGGCGACGCTGTCGACGATGGTCGCGATCGCGCTCGGCGTGCTCGCCGGCTCGGCGATCTCGAACCGGCTCGGTCGGCCGGCGCTGTAGAGCCCCCACCGCCGACCCGGGCCGATGTCGGGCGCCGTCGGTACGCTCGCCGAAGGCGGCACGGCCCTATGGTGACGTCGAGGGGGCACGCATGGACGAATCGGCCGACACGACGGGCTGGATCACGGCGGCGGAGTTCCATCGAGCGCCCGGGGTGTCGGACTGGCGCGTGACGGGCACCGGACCGCAGGCCGTGTTCGCTGCGAACTCATTCGCGGACGCAGCAGAACTCGTCGCTCCCGTCGTGACCGCGGCCGATCGCTTCGCCGTCGAGCCCGACGTCGACGTCCGCGCCGAGGGTGTGGTCGTGCGCGTGCCGCTGCGCACGTTCGACGGCATCCCGGCGGCCGCTCCTCGGTTCGCCGCCGCTGTATCGCATGCGGCCGCTCTGCTCGGCCTTCGCGCCGACCCGACACGTGCGCAGTCGGTCGGCGTCTACGTCGCCCAGCACTCGGAAGCCGACGTACGACCGTTCTTCCTCGCCGCGCTCGGCTACGAACCGCTCGGCGAGACGGATGCCGTCGATCCGCTGCGGTGCGGACCTCAGCTCGCGTTCAACCCCATCACCGGCGACGCGGCCCGACGCGGTCGCACGCACTTCGACGTCTTCGTACCGGCCGATCAGGCTCGGGCGCGAGTGGATGCCGCGCTCGCGGCGGGCGGTCGACTGGTCAGCGACGCGCACGCACCCGCCTTCTGGTCGCTCGCGTCGCCCGACAACCACGGTGTCGACATCGCGGCGTGGACCGACACCGCCGATTGAAGGCCGCCCTTGTCGACGGTCGGCCGGCTGGGCAGACTGACGTCAGCGACGCGAGGAGACGGTCGAAGCATGCTGGTCGAGGTTGCGTCACGGGTGCTGGTCGCGACGAGCCGCATCATGTCCACGACGTCGACGGCGATCCTCGGCGACGACCGTGCGCTGCTCGTCGATCCCGCGTGGATGCCCGACGAGCTCGGCGCGCTCGCCACCGAGCTGCGGCAACGCCGGCTGGAGGTGATCGGAGGCTTCGCCACCCACGCGCACCACGACCACCTGCTGTGGCACCCGGGCTTCGGCGACGCTCCCCGATGGGCGTCCGACACGACCGCCGCGCTCGCGGTCGAGGAGCGCGAGGCGCTGGTCGACGAGCTCGGGGCGGAGGTTCCCGCCGAACTGGTCGACCTCACGGGCCGGGTGGCCGGCTGCGGAGATGCCATCCCCGACGAATCCCTGCCTGCCGGAGTGGAGGCGACGCTTATCGTGCACGACGGCCACGCTCCCGGACACACCGCGGTCTGGTTGACCGACCAGCGTGTGCTCATCGCCGGCGACATGCTCAGCGACATCGAGCTGCCGTTGCCGTTCGATCCCGACGACCTGCCCGCCTACCTCAGTGCGCTGGATGCGCTCGCGCCGTTCGCGGCTCAGGCATCCGTCGTCATCCCCGGCCACGGGACGGTCGGCTCCGACGCCTCGAGCGGGTCGACCGTGACCGGCGATACCTCGACGACATGATCCGCACCGGAGCCTCCGACGACCCACGCATCCGCAATGCCGGCATGGCCGCGGAGCACGCTCGCGTCGCCGACTTGGCGGCCGCTCTGCGCGACGCGGGCGGGTGACGCCACGGCCGACGTAGTGACGGAGGAGGCGGAAGCCGCCCCCTCCGTCACGCGGTGCGCGTCAGCGGCCGCAGGTGATGCCGTCGAACGGCACCGTCTCGATCTCGGTGATCGTCTCGCCGTCGACCGTCGCGCTGGCCACGACCGTCAGTTCGCCCGCGGTCGCACCCTCGCGCGTCACGATGTTCGCCGACTTCGAGGCGCCGGGCTTGACCGACGCAACGCGCGCGTCGCCGTAGACCGACTCGATCTCGGCCGACACGCGAACGTCGAACGTGTTCGCGACCTCGACCGTCAGGCGCGTGTTCGGACCGGCGCAGACCGCGTCGATCGACACGTCGACGAGGTCGGGCTCGGGCTCACCGAGCGAGAACCGGTCGATGATCCAGGGATCGACGTCAGGCGTGCGCACGTCGTACGCGTACGAGACGAGTTCGTTCGCACCCGTGTCGAGCATGGCGAACACCGCGAGGTCGTTCGACTGGACGAACGGCTGCGGCGTGCCATCGGCGGCGAGGAACGGCGAGACGTTCGGCACGATCGCCTCGAGCCCACCGGGGTTGCCCTGGGCGAGATAGTTCGAGGCATCCCACGGCGCCGGCGGGATCGGCCGCGAACGCCCGCTCAGCGGGTGGTACGCGCCATAGCTGTTGCCGGTGTTCGACGTCTCGAGGTAGTTGACGCCGTTCTCGGACTCGAACCGGTTCCACAGGTGCGAGTGGCCGTTGTGGACGAGATCGACGCCCGCCTCTTCCAGGAGCGGCGACAGGTCGCCGAGCAGCATGTTGTCCTCGGCCGGGTACTCGTAGCGCACGCCGATCACGTTGCCCGCGGCATCGGTCTCTTCGATGCGCACGGGGTTCGCGAAGTGCGGCATGACGTTGTCGCCGAGGCCCTGCGGCCCCTCGTGCAGCATCACGATCTGGAAGCGAGCATCCTGGAACTCGTCGCTCGCCAGCTCGTCCTTCAGCCACTCGTACTGGGGAGTGCCCGCTTCGAGCGACTCGAACACGAATTCGCCGTATCCCTGTTCGAGCGGAGCATCGAGGGTGCGGGCGGCCTCCTGGTAGCGGGTGTTGACGGTGCGGACGGCGGGGTCGGCCTGCGCCCCCGTGCCGCGCCAGATGCGGGTGGAATACAGCGAGACGAGGCGGATGTCGCCGAACGTCACCGCGTAGTACGTCTCGCCGCCGGGCGAGTCGTCGGGCAGCGTGAACATCTCCTCGTAGGTGGTGGTGCTGAACGAGTTGTCCTCGATCCACTGCGCCTTGACCGCGGCGCTCCCGGTCGGGTTCACCTGCGCGGCGACCAGCTCGTACTGCGCTTCGGCGACCTCGACGGGCACGGGGGCGCCGAACGACGAGCCGATCGAGGTCACGCCGTCGACGCGACCCTGCACTTCGTGGTTGCCCACCGCCGGGAACAGCGGCGCGTTCTGCACGATCTCTCCGCCGACGTACTCCTGCACGCCGTTGTTGTCGACACGGCCGCCGTTGCCCTGGAGCGCTGCGAAGAACGAGCTGCCACGCGTGTCGTCGAACCACTCCGACGCGCGGTCGGGGTGGTTGACCAGGTCGCCGGCGAGGAACACGGCGTCGATGTCGCCGATGGTCTCGGCGGCCTTCTGCAGATTCGCGGGAGTGTTCGCCATCGCCTGGTGGTCGCTGGTGATGAGCACGCGCACGTCGTCGCCGAGCCGCGGCGTCGGAGCCAGCGAGAACGTGCCCGACACGGCGGTACCCTCTCCGTCGATCGACACGACGCGGTACGGCGTACGCGTGCCCGCGGTGAGGCCGCTCACGGTCGACTCGTGGCGCCAGACGTCGCGCGCGACGATGCCGTCGGCCGCAGCGGGGCGCTCTGCGTCGGGGATGCGCGAGGACGCGTCCTCGGCCAGCCGCGAGAATTGCGTCGTCTCGGCGACGAACACGCTGACGCCACGGAACTTCTTGCCGGATGCCGCTGCGCGCGCCTCGTCGACGGTCAGCTCGGCCACGGCCTCGCCCACGAGAGCGACGTTCTTCGAGCCGGCGTACTCGGTCGTCCAGACCACCCGGACCCCATCGGCGGTGGGGAGCTGGAGGAAGGGGTCGGACAGCAGGGGGAGGTCACCGACGGCGTCGGTGACCGACGTCGTCACCGGCTCGGCGGCGACGGCGGGCGCGAGCGGCAAGGCCAGCGCGGTGCAGAGTACGGCGCCCAGGGCGGCCGTGGTGGCTCGCGATCGGCGTCTGCTCATGGGGGGAATCCTCTCGTCGGCGCACGGCGGCGGGTCCGCCGTGCAGTCGGGGTGGGTTTCCGACGCTAGGAGGGGCGGACGACCGGCCTGCCGGTGGAGGGTGAACGCGCTGGGGAAGTCCGCGTGAACGTCCGGTGACCACGGGGCGCGCCGGGCGCGACGGCTCAGCCGAGGTGCGGTTCGTGACCGTTGTGGTGGTGCCCGTGGTGGTGGGCGTCGTGACCGTGGTGGTGCTGATGCGCGGTGCGGTCTTCGCCGACCTCCAGCCGGCAGAAGCACGAGGCCTCGATCTCGACGTCGGCCAATGCCCGCGCGAGGGTCAGCTGCCGCTCGATGATGCGCGATTCGTCGTGACGACCGAGCGCGCAAAGGCTCTCGTGGTAGCCGTGCAGGGCCCAGACGTTGCCGGGATGCTGCAGCGCCCGCGGCAGCTCGTCCGAAATGCCCAGGTCCGCCTCGTACACGCGGGCGGCCTCGCCGATACGGCCCTGCTCGAGCAGCAGCGCACCGTAGGCATGCCGTGTCGGCTGCATCCAACCCCACGGCTCGTCGTAGGGCAGATCGTCGTCGAGGTCGATCGCACGGCGCAGCTCGCCGAAGGCGTCATCGATGTCACCCTTGCGGTAGGCGATCTCGCCCGCCTGCATGGCGTCGGCGACCTCGAGTATGTCGCGGCAGGTGTTGTTGAAGAGCATGCGCGTCTCGGGCACGGCGGACTTCGCCGTCAGGAAGGATGCGCGCTCGCGGTCGGCGTCCTCGATCAGCCCGAGCGCAGCGGCGGCCACGCCCCTGGCGTAGCGGATCATCGCGGTGGTCGTCGCGTAGAGCGTGGCATCCTCCGGAAGCTCCAGCGCCAGGATGTCGTGCCACCGACCGAACCGGATGAGCACATGCACCCGCATCGCGAGGAAGCCCTCGAGCCAGTCCGCCATCGGGGGCGACTCCACGCGGAGCAGGTCGTCGGGGATCGCGCGCTCCAACGCGTCTGCGGCCTCGAGCGCGACCTGCGACTGTCCGAGGAACATCGCGCCGTAGATGCGGAAGTGGTGGTCGTGCGCACGGTAGAGCGTGTAGAAGTTCATCGCCCCGCGACGCGCGACGAAGCGATCGTCCGCGCGGATCGCCTCGGTGTTGCCCTCGACCACGCGGCGGTAGTCGCCGCACAGCACGTCGAGGTGCGTGGGCATGTGCTGCAGATGACCGGCGTCGGGCACGAGTCCGCGCAGGCGGTCGGCCACGACGAGAGCCTCCTCCGGCACCGAGGACATCTCCATGAGGTGGATATAGAGGTGCAGGACTCCGGGATGCTCCGTGCCTCCCGGCAGCGAGAGCGCGCGGTCGAGGACCTGACGGGCGTCGAGGGCCCTCGAGCCGGGAGCAGGCTCACCCGTGCGCAGATCCCACAGCTCCCACGGTGTGAGGTTCATGAGCGCATCGGCATACAGTGTCGCGACGTCCAGGTCGTCCGGACACTGCGCGTAGACCTCGGCCATCGCCTCGGCGTAGGGCGGGTTCCAGATCGCGCAATCCTCGGCCGGCACATCCTGCGGATACCGGTGCCGCAGGGCGCGCACGAGCGACGCTTCGATGGGGTCGATGTCGACGACACCCGGTGCCTCGATCAGACCCAGCGCGGTGTCGACGGCCTCGTGCGTGAGATGCACGACATCGCCGAGTTCGTCGGGATCGAACGCCTCCCACGGCTTGTTGTAGTTCGGACCGAGCGTGTACGCGAGGCCCCAATACGCCATCACGCAGCCGGGGTCGGCCTCGATCGCGGCACGGAAGCACGCGGCCGCCTCTTCGTGGTTGAACCCGTAGGTCCAATTCAGCCCGCGGTCGAACCAGAGTTGGGCGGTCTCGGATGCGGTGCCCACCGGTCGTCGATGCGCGCCCAGGTCGAAGTACTCCTGTGCGGAGTCCATACGCCGATCATGGCATCGTCGGGCGCAGGGCGCCACGGCTCGGACCGCCGCAGTCCCGTAGTGTGACGGCACGTGCGACGCCCTGCGAACCGATCCGCCGGTTGGCGGATCTCGAGCCGCGAATGCGCCGCACGCGTCGGTCGCGGCAACCCGGCGTACGGCGAAGGATCGATGCACGCCGCACGGAAGCGGCATCCCGACCAAAGGAGGTCACATGTCCACCCCCGCAGTCACGACCCCGCCCGCACCGCCGTTCGACGCCGAACTCGGTGCCGCGCTCGAACTGATCTCAGCGACGATGCCGTCGAGCATCACCCCCGAGATGATCCCGGCGATGCGCGAGACGCCCTTGGACCTCGGTCTCGACGAGCAGATGGGCGCGATCGGGGCCGTGCGTGAAGACCGCACTATCCCCGGCTACGACGGCGCCGAGATTCTGATCTCGATCTTCCGGCATCCTGACAACACCGGAGTCGGCCCCGGCATCTATCACACGCACGGCGGCGGCATGATCGTCGGCGACCAGCTCGCCGGGGTCGGCATGTTCCTGCCCTATCTCGTGAGTCATGGTGCGGTGATCGTGTCGGTCGACTACCGTCTCGCGCCAGAGTTCCCCGACCCGGTGCCCGTCGAGGACTGCTACGCCGGGCTCGTCTGGACCGCCGAGAACGCTGCCGAACTCGGCATCGATCCCGAGCGGATGATCATCGCCGGCGGCAGTGCCGGGGGCGGCCTCGCCGCCGGAACGACGTTGCTCGCGCGCGACCGCCAGGGGCCGAAGCTCCACGCGGCTGCGCTGATCTGCCCCATGATCGATGACCGCAACGACTCGATCTCCGCTCGCCAGATCGACGGGTGCGGTGTGTGGGATCGCACGGCCAACGAGACCGGTTGGACGGCCCTTCTCGGTGACCGCCGTGGCACTGAGCACGTGTCGATCTACGCCGCACCGGCCCGCGCCGAGGACCTCTCGGGGCTGCCTCCGCTGTTCATCGACGTCGGCAGCGCCGAAGTGTTCCGCGACGAGGACGTCGCGTTCGCCTCGCGGGTATGGGCGGCGGGCGGCACGGCCGAACTGCACGTGTGGGCGGGTGGCTTCCACGGATTCGACATCATGGCGCCTCACGCCCGCGTCAGCCAGGTGGCGAACGACGTCCGCAACCGCTGGCTCGCGCGCATGCTCGACGCCTGATCGCCCTGCGTGTGCGTCCCGCTCGTCCTAGGGTGGGACGCACACGGTGTCAGGGGAGACCCGATGAAAGAACTCGTGGGACGCCTGAGTGCACTCGACCCCGAAGCGAGTGAGACGCTCAAGGTGATCGCCTACTTCGATCGTCTCGTCGACGGTCGTGTCAGCGCGGACGTGATGCTGCGCGGCGCGGCGGTCCTCTCGGGCGCGCCCATCGGATACCGCAAGGGGTCGGATGCCGCAGGCCGCCGATTCGGCTCGCAGGGCGAGGACCTTCACCCGGGACCGTCCGACGACTGGGCCTTCGCGACAACGGGAGCCGGCGACGTCGTGTGGCTCGAGCGCGAGGGCCCGGAGCACGCGAACGACGCGATGGTGCTCGAGCGCCTGGCCATCGGGCTGTCGATCCTCTCCACCCGGGTCGACACCTCGGCCCCCTCCCGCCGGGCGGTCGAGGTGCTGGTGTCGGGCGACACGTCGGACGCCGAGCGCGACGAGGCCGCGCATCGGCTGTCGTTGGCGGCTCACGCGGGCGTGTACGCGCTGGCGGTTCCGGTGACGGCGCCCGTGAGGGCGCCGGCGGCTTCGGCGATCGTGACCTCGCGGTTCGGGACGGTGCGCGCGGTGTTGAGCAGGGAGCCCGTCCGCGGGACTGCGCCGTGCGGCATCGGCACAGTCGCGCGGTCTCCCGCGGATGTTCATGCGTCGTGGCGTTCGGCGCTCGTCGCCCTGCGCCTCGCCCATGCCGGCTGCACGGTGGTCGACGCGGCGGAGCTCGGACCCCTGCTCGTCCTCGCCGAGATCGAGGACGAGCGGGCCGAACCGCACCCCGACGTCGCGGTCGTGGAGACGCTCGCCGCGGGTCACTGGACCCTCCCCCTTCTGCGGGCGCTCGCCGACGGCGAGAGCCAGCGCAGCCTCGCAGCGCGGGCGGGAGTTCACCATTCGACCCTGGGCGCACGTCTGCAAGATCTGCCGGGATCCCTCGGCTTCGACCCGCTCACACCGTCGGGCCGTACCCGCCTCGATGTCGCCCTGATGCTCCACCGCCTCGCGACGACCCGGTTCGACTGACGATGCCCGGCGGGTCTGCAGGCCGGGTGCGTCGCGTCACCGCGCCCGCACGGCTTGTCAGGGCGCTGCACGAGCCCTGACGCGCGTCGCGCAGGCTGGCGGATATCTGCGACAACCTGGGGATCCGCCGGAAACGAGGGCTGATCGGCGGATCGTCGCGCACACTGGGATGCATGTGGTTGAACTTCCTCAAGGCGGTCAAGAACCGTGAGCACCGCGTGGCGCCGACCACGTGGGTCGCTGCGATCGCCGCTGTGGTCTACACCGTGGCCCCCATCGACCTCATCCCCGAACTCGTGCTCGGTCCCCTCGGCTTCGTCGACGACCTCGGCGTCTGGACGGTCTTCGCCGTGCTGTTCACCCGCGAGATGAGCCGCTGGGCGCGCACTCGACCCGCAGCGGCCTGACTCCCGCGCAGCACCTCACCCGGGCGAGACCTGCTGGAAGGAAGCCAGCAGGGGCATCGTCCGCTCGCCGAGTTCGACCTGCGTGAGCAGAACGGCCGCGGTACCGTCCGGATCGACCCGGAAGTCGGTGCCGAGACCTCCGGACCAGCCCCAGCGCCCCGCGTGGGCGCCGTTCGTCTGCACGCCGACACCGAACCCCCACCCCATTCCCTCCCAGAATCCGGGAAAGAAGCTGTCGGGTGTCTTCGCCGCGGCCGGAACCTGATCGGTGGTCATCATCCTGACGTGTTCGGGTGTCAGCATCCTCACTCCGTCGGTCTCGCCGCCGCGCGCCAGCATTCGCAGGAGGCGCAGGTAGTCGGCGGCGGTCGAGACGAGCTCGGCATGGCTGACGTCGAACGGCGGATCACCCACGTAGAAACCGCCGACGGCCGGTTCCGTCTCGACCATGCCGTCGGCGGAATGCGAATAGGCGGCAGGAAGTCGATCCGCGCGGTCGGGGGGCACCGTGAAGTCCGTGTCGATCATGCCGAGAGGCTCGAACAGCTCCTCGCGCAGGTGCCGGCCGAGGGGCATGCCGGTGATGCGTGAGAGCAGAATGCCGAGGATCCCGAACGACTGGTGGTACCGCCAGCCGTCGCCGGGCTGGAAGGCGAGCGGAAGCTCGGCGAGCCGTGCAAGCCATTCGTCGGCCCCGAGTGAGACGGGCTCGGGGCCGGCATAGGTTCCGTTCGCCTGCATCGCGTGCATCAGGGGGGACTCGACCACCATCCCGTAGCCGCTCATGTTGGTGAGCAGGTGGCGCACAGTGATCGGGCGGACCGCCGGCACCGTGTCGGCGAGATCGGCGTCGGGCGTGATCAGCACCCGCCGGTCGGCGAGCTCCGGCAGCCACCGCTCGACGGGGTCGTCGAGACGCAATCGCTTCGCTTCGACGAGGCGTAGGGTCGCCACCGCGGTGACCGCCTTCGTCATGGACTGGATGCGGAAGATCGCGTCGGGGCGCATCGGCGGCCCACCGACCCACGCCGCGCCCACGGCGACGAACTCGGGGTCGGCATCGGGGCGCCCGACCGCCGCGACAGCGCCCGGGATCATGCCGTCGTCGACGGCGCGTGTCAGGAGTTCTTCGAGGGGGGTGCTCACGGGGCGATTGTGGCATGTGGCCGGGACATCAGGCGTCGTCTGCGAGCCGGTCGGCGAGCTGGCGGCGCGACGCCACTCCGAGCTTCCGGAACACCTTGCGCAGGTGATAGTCGACCGTGTTCGCACTGATGAACAGTGTCGCCCCGATCTCGGCGTTGGTCGCGCCGGCCGCCGCCAGGCGCGCGACCTCGGTCTCCTGCGCGGTGAGAAGCGGCTCGCTGACGGCACCCTGAACGGCTGTGGCACCGGCCGCGAGCAGCTCGCGCCGAGCGCGCTCGGCGAAGGCGGTCGCACCCTGCAACTCGAACGTGTCGAGCGCACTCCGCAGCTCGATCCGCGCGTCGCTGCGGCGCCGCTGACGTCGCAGCCACTCGCCATGAAGCAGCCGGGTGCGCGCGGCATCCCCCCGGTGCCCCGGAGTGTCGAGCAGCCTCACCGACTCGACATAATGGGCCTCGGCGCCGCTGTCGTCGGCGAGCAGGGCGCGGGCACGTTCGAGGTGACCGAGCGCGGCGGGTGACCCGCTCGTCTCGGCGAACTGCGAGATCTGGTCGGTGGCCGCACGCGCCGCGGCGAGGTTGCCGCTGCGCGCCGCCGCTTCGACGTAATCGGCACGGTAGAAAAAGCCGGCCTGCATGAAGGGATGACGCACGAGCGGGGTGAGGCGCTCGAACGCCTGAGCGTACTCGCCGGCGGCGATCTCCTGGATCGCGATGGCGGCGTGCGCCATCCGCGCGATGCCTCCCCAGCCGGCTTCGTTGATCGCGTGCGTCACCTGCTCGACGATCGGCAGCGGAACACCCTGCCAGGCCATGAGGGCGGCATTGACCGCCTGGTCGTCGACCGAACCGAGCGCCCGACGCAGCTCCTGCGACTGATCGATGTACGTGGCCGCGAGCGCCGGGTTCGTGCGCGACAGCTCGACGGCGCTGAGGGTCCACAACGCACCATCGGCCTCACGCAGCGCGCCGATGCGTCGGCCGACGTCGGCGACGCGGCGCAGCAGGCGGGATGCCGCATCCCAGTCCCACAGCGCGATACTCGGCACCGTGACCGAGAAGGCGAACTCGAGTACCTGCTCGTCGCCGAGGGTCTCCAGCGCGGCCAGTGCCGCGCGCAACGACGGAACCGCATCGGGGTACGGATCGAGGATGAACGCGCTGACGCCATGCAGCACGAGCGACGCCGGATCGTCGGCCGACGGAAGCGAGCGGATCGCCCGGGCCAGGTCGCCGATCTCGGCATCCGTCGCCCGGTCCTCGGTCACGGTGGCGTTGTTGACAGCGAGCAGCAGTGCGCGCCGCGCCACCTCGGGGGCCGAGTCGCGCAGCAACGCGGCTGCTTGCAGCAGCATCGAGAGCCCGCCGCGCAGGATCGTCGGATCGGCGAGGTACAGGCCGCACATCGCCTCGACGATGAGGCGCCGACCGCGGCCGACCGCACCGAGCACGTCGACCTCGGCGTTCGCGACCAATCGCAGCGCAAGGGTTCCGGCCCCGGCGCTGAGTGCCGCCTCGGCGGCGGCGAGGGCGCGCTCACTGCGCAGCCTGCGGTCGGGCGTGAGTTCAGCGGCACGGGCCATCAGATGCGCGCGCGAGAGGACGCCGCCACGGGATGCGGCCAGATCGGCGGCCGCGGCGACCTCATCGGCGACCTGAGGATCGAGGCCGTCGACAGCCGCCGCCGCGTGCCACGCCGCGAGCTCGATCCGGTCGTTTTCGCGCGCGTGCAGGCTGAGCGCACGGTGGGCGCGACGGCGCTCGTCAGAGCCGGCGGCCGCATAGACGGCCGACCGGATCAGTGGATGCCGGAACGTGACCTGGTCCCTCACGGTCACGAAGTCGATGGCCTCGGCCGGCCGGTACGAGGCGGGGTCGACGCCGACCTCGGCAGCGGCATGGCCCACGGCCTCGAGGTCGCCGGTCGACTCGGTCGCCGCCAGGAGCAGCCAGGCGCGCGTCTGCTCGGGCAGCTCCGACAGCCGTGCGGAGTAGATCTGGTCCAGGCGGCGGCCAATCGGAACCGGGGAGTGCGCCAGTGCCGACGCGGTGAGCTCGTCCGCCGACCACTCTGCGGCGAGCTCTCGCAGGGCGAGCGGGTTGCCGCCGGTGTACTGGACGTAGTCGGCCGCGATCGTCGGGTCGAGCTCGCCGTCGACCGCACCGCGCAGCAGCACGGCGGCGTCCTCGCCGTCGAGCCCTCCGAGCTCGAGCCGGGGCACACCCGCCAGCAGTCTCGCGACCCGCTCGTCCGGTCGACTGGCGACCACGACGCACGCCGACTCGGCCGACAGCCGCCGCGCGACGAAGCCGATGACCAGCAGCGACTCGGCGTCGACCTGCTGGGCATCGTCGACGATGCAGACCGTCGGCTTGTCGTCTGCGGCACGTGCGAGCACCGAGAGCGTGCCGAGCCCGACGAGCGGGGTCTGCGGCGGGTTGCCGTCGTCGAGCCCTACCGCGACCCGAAGCGCCGCCCGCTGTGTCTCGGGGATGTCTTCCGCGTATCCCGAGAGCGCGCGGCCGAGACGCTGCAGCGCGCCATACGGGATCGCGGCCTCGACATCGACGCCCTGCGCGCGGATCACCCGCAGCCAACTCTGGTCGGCCAGTGCCTCGTCGATCAATGTGGTCTTGCCGATCCCCGGGTCGCCTTCGACGAGGAGGGCGCCGCCCACGCCGTTGCGGGCACCCGAGAAGAGCGCGCGGAGGCGATCGAGTTCCGCGGCGCGCCCCAGCATCCGGGTGTCGTCGATGCGATCACGGTACTGCTGCGCGCCGATCCGCAACAGAGCCGCCTCTGCGCGCCTCCACGTGGTCGCGGGAACGCGCGGCGGACTACGAGCTTCACGTGGTGCGCGACCCGCGGGGCGGGGAGCATCCTTCACTCATCCGTACGACCGCAGGAGGATGCCATGCCCTTCGTGACCGCCGACGACGGCGCCCGGATCTTCTACAAGGACTGGGGCGCCGGGGGATCCCCCGTGCTGCTGAGCCATGGCTGGCCCCTGAACTCGGACGCCTGGGAGGCCACGGCGCTGTTCCTCGCCGACCACGGTCATCGGGTGATCGCGCACGACCGCCGAGGGCATGGCCGGTCGACCCAGACGTGGCACGGCAACGAGATGGACACGTACGCGGACGACCTCGCGTGCCTCATCGACCGACTCGATCTCACCGGGCTCGCCCTCATCGGCCACTCCACCGGCGGAGGTGAGATCGCCCACTACGTCGGCCGCCACGGCAGCGGACGCGTCGCGAAGGTCGTGCTGGTGTCGGCCGTGCCCCCGCTCATGCTGCGCACCGACGACAACCCGGGCGGGCTGCCGATCGACGTCTTCGACGACCTCCGCGCCGGTGAAGCCGCGAACCGATCGCAGCTGTACCGCGACCTCGCAGACGGACCCTTCTTCGGCCACAACCGCACCGCCGACGTGCCGCAGGGCACGCGCGACGCGTTCTGGCTGCAGGGCCTCGCCTCGGGCACCCGCAACGCCTACGAGTGCATCGCCGCATTCAGTGCGACCGACTTCCGCCCCGACCTCGCGGCCATCGACGTGCCGACGCTCGTCATCCACGGCGACGACGACCAGATCGTGCCCTTCGAGATCAGCGGCCGGCTCTCGGCCGACCTCATACCCGACGCGCGCCTGCTCGTCTACGAGGGCGGCGCGCACGGCCTGCCCGACACCGCCCGCGAGCGCCTGCATCGCGACCTGCTCGACTTCCTCGACGTCTGAGTCCCCGCATCCATCCACCGAACGAAAGGCGAATGCCATGAGCACCACCGACGCACCCGACACCATCGTGCTGATCCACGGGCTGTGGGTCACTCCGCGCAGCTGGGAGGAGTGGAAGGCTCGATACGAGTCGCAGGGGTACCGGGTGATCACCCCTGGCTACCCAGGACTCGAGATCGAGGTCGAAGCCCTGCGCGAGAACACCGACATCATCGCGAACCTGACCGTTCCCGAGACGATCGCCCATCTCGCCGGCGTCGTCGAGGCGCTGCCGAAGCCGCCGATCATCATGGGCCACTCGTTCGGCGGCCTGCTGACACAGATGCTGCTTGCACGCGGGCTCGGCGCGGCCGGCGTGGTCATCGACTCCGCGCCCACCGAGGGAGTGCGGGTCACGCCGCTCTCGCAAGCGCGGTCGCTGTTCCCGGCCCTCAAGAATCCCGCCAACTACCACCGCGCGGTCGGCTTCACGCCCGACGAGTGGCACTACGCGTTCACCAACACGCTCACGCGTGAACAGTCGGATGCCGTCCACACGCGCTACGCGATCCCGGCGCCCGGAAACTGGGTGTGGGCGTACGGGCTCCTCGCCAACTTCCAGCCCGGGCACCAGGAGACATGGGTCGACTACTCGGTCGACCGAGCGCCGCTGCTGTTCATCGGTGGGAGCGAGGATCACATCATGCCGCCGGCGGTGAACAAGTCGAACGCGAAGCACTGGGGCAAGTCGCCCGCGCTCACCGAGTACTACGAGTTCGAAGGCCGCGACCATTGGACGTGTGGCGCGCCCGGGTGGGAGGCCGTCGCCGACCACGCGCTCGCCTGGGCGCTCGCGCACGCGCGACCGGTCGCGGCGGCGACTGCGTGACGGGTTCGCGCGACGGGCACGGGCCCCCGGCGCACAGTGCTGCCGGGGGCCCGTGCCCATCGTCCTGACGTCCTCGGTCAGAGGACGACTACGCGGTGCGGTGCACGTAGAGCGGGATCACCCACTGGTGACGGCGTCCCGTTCGCTCGGGAAGCTCATCCCACATGATCTCCTTGGTCGTGGTGCCGTCGGTGTCGCGCAGCACCGTGTGGAACTGCGGTGCGTTGGCAGGCTCGGGGTGCGGAGCATCCTGCCCGTTGCTCGCGAGCACCAGCGTCATCTCGCCACCTGTGCCGATGAACGCCACATCCTCTGCGCCCGAGCCGAACGACGTCGGCGCGTAGCTGTTGCAGACCCCGCCCAGCACCTCGAGCTTGGCGCCCGGTGCCACGGTGAAGTTCTGCGTGCCGCCCTCGACCTTGTAGCCGAGCACCCACACCTCGGCCCCGGCGCCGATGGGGTGGTTGGCGACGTCCTTGGCCTCGGTGTTCTCCCACCGCATCCAGACCTTCTGGTTGCGCAGTTCGCCCGTCGGGGCCTTGTGGCCGTTGGTGTTGGTGAAGAAGAGGTCTCCACCGCGACCCTGGGCTCGACCCCGATAGAGCTGGCCGCCGAGAGCGCCGCCGGTGCGGATGTTGCGCAACGACAGCGTGCGGGGCATCGCGTGGTCGACGAGCGGCACCGCGGTGCCGTCCACGGCCGAATTGGGGCCGCCCGAGCGGTGCAGGTCGATGATGGTGAGCGGCTTGCCGCGCCCCCCGCTGGCCACACGGAAGATCGGCTCGCCGCTCGTGCTCAGGATCGACGAGAAGGTGCCTTCGATGCGCTCGACCTGCGGGGGCACCTGGAGGGTGCCCGACACCCAATACGCCTGCTTCGGGAAATAGACGACGGTGCGCCCCGAATTGAGGGCGGCCTGGATCGCGGCGGTGTCGTCGGTGCCCTCGGCGCCGGCGGCGCCGTAGTCGTCGACATTCGCCCAATCGCGGTGGGCGGGCCACGGGGCATCCGGGATCTCTTCGATCTTCAGGCCCATCGATCGCGACTCGCCGTGTTCGTCGAAGCGGAAGACCGGCCCCGACACGTACTCGTCGACGGCGCCGCGCACCAGCGTCGTCGAACCCTGCTCGATCGTCGAACGGTAGCCCTGGGACTCGACGTTGCGGGCGAACAGGTGTCCGGTCTGGAAGTCGATCGCCGGTGTCGTGGCAGATCCGCCGCGCAGTGCGCTGTCGATGAGGACGACGTGGGCGCCGGCGCCGACGATCTGCACGGCGGGGACGGAGTTCTCGCTGACCAGGTCGCGCAGTGTGGGCAGGCAATCGCCCACGAGGACCCCGGCGACGCGCTGGTTGCGCACCGTGATGTGCTCCATCGTCGGACTGATGAAGTGGTACTCGCGCATCTCGATGCCGTAGTCGAACCCGTCGACGAGGATGTCGCTGTAGTAGCCCGACGTGATGCCGATCGGGAACTGCAGGCCCGCGACGCCCTGCCCGTCCCCGCTGACGATCGCAACGCGGTCGATCGCCGCGTTGTTCGCCCCGAAGAAGTCGACGGCGATCGCCCCGGGGTTCCCACTGCCGGTGTGCACCGTGACATCGCGCAGGATGTTCTGCGCCGACCAGTTGTCGAATGTCGCGGCCTGCGAGTAGTCGATGACCGCCCGCTGCTCGCCGGCGCCGAACCCCGTCGCGCCGTCGACCAGTCGGATGACGCTGCGATCGCGGTGCGCGCCGAGGATGCGCATGTGGATCCACGCCGAGAGCACGGCGCTGTTGGGGATGGTGATGACGGGGCCGGAGTACTGGATCGTGCTGTGCACATGGAAGGTTCCCTCCGGCACATAGATCGCGTAGCTCAGGTCGACGCGGTTCTGCGCGTCTCGCACATCCGGCAGGGCGCGAAGCTTCGCGGCGTACCAGTCGAGGATGTAGTTGAAGGCGACGGCGCAGTCCACACTGGGGTCCCCCGCGACCGCGTTCGTGCCGGCAGGAGCACCCAACGACTCCTCGACCTTGGTGATGTCGATGAACTTCGCCCCCGGGTTCACGTGCATGAACGCCGCTGCCGGATAGTGGCTTGCGGTCGCCGCCGCGCGGGCACCCGTGTTGACGAAGGATGCGGCGGCGGGTGTCATCGCGGCACGAGCCTGCCGCGGGTCGAGGGCGGCCAGCGCGGCGGCTCCGGCGAGCCCGCCTCCCAGCGCGAGGATGCCGCGACGGCTGATTCCGACGCCGGCAGGGATCGATGGAGTGTCCTTGGTCATGCTGCTCCTTTGCGACTGACAGGACGACGCCGTCCTGCGCCGTCCTGTGGCATGGTGTCGCACGGCGGGTATTAGTGTCAAGAGCACGACTAAATCGGTGAGGACTACTCCAGCAGATCTCTCGAGAACGATGTGGGGCTGCGCAGGAACGCGTCCAGTGCCATCGCCGCAGCACCTCTCAGCCACTCCGCCGGCGTGAGCCGCGACAGCTCGATGTCGGGATCAGCCCCCGTCGTCGCGATGCTGCGCTGCCGCGCTGTGGCGAGGCACAGGCGGGCGTCGTCGTCGGTGCCGATGTTTCCGGCGATGACGGTCACGTCGGGACCGATGACCGCGATGAGTCGAGCGACGAGGTCGCCGAGACGCTCGGCGCGCACCCGGAACAGCTCACGGATCCCGGCGGGTGCGTCCGGGTCTTCCGGCGTCAGCGCCGTGAGGTCGGCGTCGGCGGGCAGGATGCCGCGAGCCTTCGCCTGTCGAAGGATCGCATCGGCCGTGACGGCGACGCCGGCGCAGTCCAGCGCGCCGCACGGGCAGCGGAACCCGGGGCCACCCGGCACCGGCAGGTGCGAGACGTCGCCGGCCATCGCGCCCGGACCCCGGTGCAGGTGGCGGTCGACGATCATCGCCGAAGCGATGACGCCGCCGACGAACACGACGAGCAGCGAATCCGGCGCCTCGTCGGCCCACCAGAGGCGTTCGAGCGCGAACGAGCGGACGGTCGAGTCGACGATGATCGGCATCCCGGTGGTCTGCGCCAATGGCGTGCGCATGTCGACGTCGCTCCACGGGAACAGCGGGCTGCGGATGAGCCGGCCCGACTCGTGGTCGATCACGCCACCGGTGCTGACGCCGACGGCCAGCACCCGTTCGGGGTCGTACTCCGACTGCACCGCGCTCACCAGGTCGCGGGCGGCCGCGAGCGTGTCGTCCGCAGAGCCCTCGGGCGTCGGCGCGGTGAGCGCGAACAGCGGCTCCCCGCGCAGGCTGAATGCGCCGGCGTGGACGACGTCGCGTGCGATGTGGCACCCGATCACGACCTTCCCGTCATCGGGGATGCCGAGAGGGACCTCGGGGCGACCGCGACCCGCACGTGTCGCGGTCGTGCGGGGACGTTCGGCGATGATCCCCGCATCGAGCAGCAGCGTCGTCAGCCGAGTGATGGTGGTGAAGCTGATGCCGGTGCGTCGCCCGAGCTCTTTTCGCCCGCAGTCGCCTTGCAGCAGCACGCGGAGGATGCTCTCGACGTGGCGATCGCGCACCGACCGCATCAGCGGGGTCAGCGCAGTCCGGGGTTCCCTCACGGCTTCGTACTCCTCCTCGATGCCACAGTAGTGGACGGACGAAAATAAATTATCGGTAGAGTTTGACTAATTCGTCGAGGAGTCGCATCATGTGTGAAGGCACCCACCGAGGAGTGCTGGAATTCACACACAGCGATGTCAGTGAGAGGACAGACAATGAAGTCATCGGGCACCACCGGTTCACGCTCCCCGCGGCGAGCGCTTCGAAGCCGACGCATGCTCGCGGCGGGTGCAGCGGCGGCGAGCACGGCGATCATCCTCGCCGGCTGCAGCAGCGCGGCACCTGAAGCGGAGGCTCCCGAGGAGGGCGCCGAACTCACGCTCTGGATCAGCTCCAGTGGCGCCGCCGAGCCCATCCAGGAGTACATGCTCGACTGGGCCGAGGAAGAGGGCATCGCTCTCGACATCGAGATCCATCCGCAGGACCAGTACCAGAACACCGTCCAGCTGGCGATGACCACCGGCAACGCCCCGGACGTCTTCCAGCTGAGCTCCCCGCGCAACCTCATGCAGGCCGGATACCTGCTCGAACTCGAGGGCCTGCTCAGCCAGGAGCTGCTCGACGTCTACGGCTCGGAGTTCGTCGAGAACGGCCCGATCTCGATCGACGGACACCTCTACGGCGTGCCGACCACCGCGAACCCCGTGCGGCTGACGTACAACAAGGAGATCTTCGAGCAGGCCGGCCTCGACCCCGAAGCGCCCCCCACCACGTTCGATGAGCTGCGGGACGCCTGCGAGGCGATCTCCGAGCTGGACGGCATCTCGTGCTTCGGACTGCCGCTCGCGTGGGTCGCCCTGACGACCTGGATCCTCGAGCCCACGATTTCGACCACCTCCGACGTGCTCGCCTCGCCGGGTCTGTTCGACCGTGAGGCCGGCGAATTCGTGTTCACCGAGTACACGCCGGTCGTCGAACTGGCCCGCGAGATGATCGAGAAGGAGTGGGCGTTCCCCGGTGCGAGCTCGCTCGACGGCGGGCCCATGCTCAGCGCCTTCGGCGAAGGACAGATCGCCATGTACATCGCCGGCTACCAGTCGAGCATCGTGGCCGATTACCCCGAGGCGGTCGAGAACTGGGGCGCGGCGTCCGTGCCGGTGCCCGACGGCGCGACCAGCGTGCGAGGCACGTTCAACTCGGGTGGTCCGTTCGGCGCGTTCGCCGGCACCGAGTACCCGGCTGCGGCCGCGGCCGTGATCGAAGAGCTGGCGTCGAACGAACTCGCCGCCGAGCTCGTGCAGGCAGGACTCGCCCTGCCCATGCGCAGCGACTTCGACGCCGGTGCCATCACCGACATCTCCGACTTCACGCGCTCGTACTGGCCGACCGAGGCCGACACGCAGTGGCCGCTGTCGCCGGCGCCCGATCTCGAGATCCAGGGCGAGACGTACATCCAGGTGATCCAGCGGCTCATCCTGGGCGACGAGGACATCGAGGGCGCGCTCGCCGAGATCCAGGTGAAGTACCAGGAGGCGTACGACGAGGCCGTCGCCGACGGCGACCTCGACGGCGAGTACTTCACCGGCTGATCATCGACTGATCATCGGCTGCGGGTTCCGTCGCACCCGACGGCGGAACCCGCAGCCGTGCCAGGCACCAGCACCGAGGAGAACCATGGTCACCGAGCTCACCCGGCCCGCCGAGCGCGTCCGGCAGAGCCCACCCAAACGGGCTCGACGCCGCGCCGGCACCGCACCCCTGCGAGAGCGCCTGCTCGCCACGGCGATGTCGCTGCCGGTGCTGCTGCCGTTCATCGTCTTCTCGCTCGTCCCGATCGTCTACGTCGTCTTCCTGAGCTTCACCTCGTTCAACGGCTTCCGTCCGCCCGAGTGGATCGGCCTCGAGAACTACGAAGACCTCATGGGCGACGCCTCATGGTGGCAGTCCGTCATCAACACCCTGGTGCTCGCAGTGGGCATCATCGCGATCCAGATCCCGCTGGCCCTGCTGCTGGCCGTGGTCGTGAGCGGTCGCATCCGCGGCGCGGGGGCGTTCCGCACGGTCTACTTCATCCCCGAGGTCATCTCGCTGGCCGTCGTCGGCGTCATCTTCTACTTCCTCTTCCGCCCCAACAACGGCGTCATCAACGAACTGCTCCAGGGCATCGGAATCCTCCAGTCCGACGTCGACTGGCTCGGCAACGGCACCACGGCGATGATCGCGCTGATCATGGTCGGCGTCTGGTCGGGGTTCGGCATCAACACCGTCTTCTTCATCGTCGGGCTTCAGACCATCCCGGGCGAGCTGTACGAGAGCGCCGAGATGGACGGGGCAGGCCCCTGGCAGCGATTCCGCCTCATCACCCTTCCGATGCTCGCGCCGATCATGCGCGTGGTCATGATGCTGTCGATCGTCTTCACCATGCGCTCGTTCGACCTCGTCAAGACCCTGACCAACGGCGGCCCCGCCGGACAGACCGAGGTGATGTTCACCTATCTCTTCGAGTACTACTTCGGCACCACCCGAGCGCCGCAGTACGGCTACGGCTCGGCGCTGGCGGTCGTGTCGAGCATCATCATCGCCATCATCTCCGTCGCCTATCTCTGGCTGAGCCGCAATCGCGACGCGAACCCGAAGGCAGGTCGTTGATGGCTCCGAACTATCGCCTGCGCCGTGCGGGCCGCGTCACGGTCAGCTACGTCATCCTCATCGGCGCCGCACTGCTGACGCTCACACCGCTGGCCTACGCGTTCTTCGCATCGTTCAAGTCGCAGCGTGAACTGCTGAGCTCGGGATCCCAGCTTCTTCCCGAGCAGTGGACCTTCGAGAACTACGAGCGCGTGTGGGAGGTCGGCGACTTCGCCCAGTACTTCGCGAACTCGGTGCTCGTCGCCGTCGGCGTGGTGATCCTCAACGTGCTCGGGTCTGCGATGCTCGGGTACCTGCTCGCTCGCAGACTCGTCATCGGGTCGCGGGCGATCGAGATCACCTTCGGCGCCGTCCTGTTCCTTGGGGTGGGAACCGCCACGCTCTATCCGCGGTTCATCATCGCCCAGCAGCTCGGCCTCGACAACCTGTGGGGCGTCATCCTCGTCGAGGTGTCGGGCATCGCCGTGATCCACACGTTCCTGGTGCGCGCGTTCGCGCAGACCCTCCCGCAAGAGATCGAAGACGCCGCGAAGGTCGATGGCGCCGGGCTGTGGCGCACGTTCTGGGGCATCGTGTTCCCCCTGCTTCGGCCGATCGTCGTGACCATCCTGATCCTGTCGTTCCAGATGGCGTGGAACAACTTCCAGATCCCCTACGTGTTCACCTTGGGCGACGCCGCGCAGCGGACGCTCGTGGTCGGGGTGTACGCACTTCGGGCGACCGACGAGGGCCTGCAGGCGTACGACCTCATGCTCGCCGGGGCGATGGTGATCGTCGTCCCGATCGTCATCATCTTCCTGTGCCTGCAGCGGTACTTCATCCGCGGGCTCGTCGAGGGAGGGGTGAAAGGATGACCGACCCCCGGTGGTTCCGCATCCTCACCGTCTACGCCTCGTTGGTGACGCTGTTCCTCTCGTGGGCGGTGTGGGCCATCACGCTCGTGGGGCTCGCCCCCGCCACCGTCGCCGCGGTCGCCGCAGCGCGTCGGATGCTGCAGGAGGGCGAAGCCGTCACCTTCAGCGCCTTCAGCGCCGACGTGCGGGGAGGCTTCCGCCGGAGCATCCCCGTCGCGGCCGGCATGGCCACGACGATGCTCATCGCCTGGGCGGCGACGACGACGGCGGGAATGGCGCGAGGGATGCTGTTCGCGATCGCCGTCGCGGTCGGCACGGCCACGTTCGTCGTCGCGCTGGTGCTCGGGGTGGACGATCGCCCCGCGGGTCCGGTGCTCCGACGTGCGGTGCTCCTCATGGTCTTCCGGCCCGGGGCGACCGCGGTCGTCGCCGCCGTTCTGGTGCTCGCGCCGCTGGTCCTGTCGCTCGTGCCGACGTCTGCCGCGCTCGTCGTGGGCGTCGCGCTGGCGGGCTTCGTGCCGGTGGCATTGGTGTTCGGCTTCCTGCGGCCGCTCCGCCGTCCGTTGCCAGGCGCCGTGGTGCCCGAGCTGATCCTGACCGAAGGAGTCCGCGTATGACCGTGCGTCTGATCACCGGTCCCGCGAGCGTCGCGGTCGGCGCCGCCCGGCACGCCTACCTGCCGTTCCACAGCCTGTGGGGGCGCGACGCGTTCACCGTCACCGGTCCGTTCCGTCTCGATCCCGCCGCGACGCCCGCCAATGCGACCAGCGGTGCACC